>JAZKCH010000001.1:0-210469 GCA_040388215.1 Pseudomonadota bacterium
TGCTGCTCGTGGAGACCACTGTCCAGACCCCGTCGGGACCGCAGACGGTGCTCGCGCCGCGCGTCTACCTGACAAAGGCGGCGGCCGGCGATCTCACCAGCGGCGGCGCGATCATCGCCGGGCGCGATATCCAGCTGCGCGCATCGGACTCGCTGACCAATGCGGGCGTCATCCGTGCAAGCGCCAGCGGCACGCTGGTCGGCGGCACGATCGTCAACAGCGGTCGGCTCGATCTGGGCAGCCGCGGCATCGTCTCCGCGGTCGGCGACCTGATCGACCGGGGCGGTGCGATCACCGGCGGCGATCTCACGCTGGCGGCGGGCCGCGACCTGACGCTGGCCCCGGTCGCGACGACGCGGACCGTCGCGACGCGCTATTATGCCGGGCGTTCGGATCAGCAGGTCTCGCTGACGACTACGACCACCAACCGCGGTAGCGACATCGCCGCGACCGGGAACCTCGATCTGCTGGCTGGGCGTACGTTGTCCGTCACCGGCGCGAGCGCGGCGGCAGGCGGCAATCTGGTCGCCTCCGCCGGCCAGAACATCGCGATCGGCGGCGCGACCGACAGTGGCACGGCGTTCGCGATCGGTCGTGAAGGCAAGACGCAGTTCAAGCAGACCCAGGCCGAACGCAGCAATGTCCTGTCGGATCTGCAAGCGGGCGGCAACGTCACGCTGGCGACGCCGGGTGCGCTGGCAGTGAACGGCGGCACGATCACGGCCGGCCGTGCACTTGCGGTGGACGCGGGCAGCATCGGCGTGACCGGCGTGATCGACAGCACGCAGCTTCAACGCGACACGCTGAAAAAGTCGGGCGGCTTCCTGTCCTCGACCAAGACCACCACGGCCTATAACGGCACCGATCAGAGCGTCGTCGCCTCGACGCTGTCTGGCGACACGGTCGCGTCACGCAGCACGGGCGACACGCGGATCGCCGGATCGAACGTGGTCGCGGACAACGGCGTATCGATCGCGGCAGGTGGCGCGATCGACGTCGGCACGCTGACCGCGACCGACACCGAACAACAGTCGACGCGGGTCAAGAAGAGCGGACTGTCGATCGGTGGCGGCGGGCTGTTCCTCGGCGTCGCCAAGAATCGCAACGACGTGAATACTACCAGCATTACCAACGCGGGCTCTCTGATCGGATCGACTGCGGGCGACGTGACGCTCGACGCGGGCCGCGCTTTGACCGTGACCGGAAGCCAAGTCACCGGCACCGGTCTGACCCGACTGACGGGCGAGAGCGTCGCGATCCGCAATGCGACCGACGTGACGACCACCGACACGCTCAACAAATCGTCGAGCATCGGCATCAGCGTTGGCGCGCAGAGCCCCGTGCTCAGCGGGTTGCAGGGCGTGCGCGATTCCGGCCGCATCCTCGGCAACGCCAATACGAACGCGCGGACCAGCGCGGTGGCCGGACTCGCAGGCGGGTTGGCCGCCTACAACGCCTCGGATGCGCTCAAGGGCGGCGTCACCAATCTCGCGGCGGTCGGCGTCAGCTTCGGCGTGTCGAGCAGCAAGGCGACCTCGAACACGCGCGACGAAACCAATGTCGCCAGTCGTATCGCCGGCAACGACGTGGCGATCGCGGCACGCGGCGCAGGCGCGGCCTCGACGATCGCGGTGCAGGGCAGTGAGGTCACCGCGGCGGGCAACCTGTCGCTGACCGCGCCTGGTGCGATCACGCTCACGTCGGGCACGGAGACCGACACGCTGGAGCAACAGAACAAGTCCTCCGGTTTCTCGGTCGGCGTCCAGCTCGGCCTGTCCGGTGGCGTCACCCCGAACGCGTCGTTCAATGCGGGCAAGGGGAGCGCAAGCGGCACCGACCTGCGCCACGTCGAAAGCGTCCTCAGCGCCGGAAACGCGGTCTCGATCGCGACACCCGACGCGCTGACGCTGCGCGGTGCGCAGGTGATCGGCAACCGCGTCGATGTGAACGCTGGTTCGCTCGCGATTGTCAGCGAACAGGACCGCGCGACCTACGCCGAGCGCCAGCGCAACCTGGGGCTGTCCGTCAGTCCTGGGACCGTCGCCGGCAACCTCAACTCTGGCCGCCAAGCAGGCGACTTCGCCAGCGTGCGCGAGCAATCGGGCATCTACGCCGGGCAAGGTGGCTACGGCATCACTGTGGCGGGGAACTCCAACCTCGTTGGTGGCATGATCGCGAGCGAGGCGGCGGCGGCGCAGAATCGACTGACGACGGGCGCGCTGACCGCCAGCGATCTCGCCAACCGCGAACAATACAAGGCGAGCTCGCTCACCATCGGGGGCGGCATCGGCGGAGTCGGCAAGAACGCGAACGGCGAGGCGAAGGCGCCCGGCACGCCGGGAAGCGCCTTGCCGGGCATCCGTACGGGCATCGGCACGATCAGCGCGACGCCACCAGTCGCGTTGGGGGCATCGGGCAAGCAGTCCGGCACAACCTATTCGGCGATAGCGCCGGGCACGATCGATATCACCTCCGGCGACACCGCCAGCCGCGCCGTGGCAGCGACGATCGGGCGTGACACGGCAGGCGCCAATGCCGGTGCACTGACCCAGCAATACGACGCGAACAAACGCGAGGAGATCGCGCTGGGCTTTGCGGCTGCGACACAGCTCGCCAACCAGACCGGTACGTTCTTCGCCAACCGAGCGGCGGAGGAACAGGTCGCCCGCAACCGCGCAGACGCAGCCTCCGAGCAGCTGGCGCGCGGCGTCGACGCGCAAGGCAACCCACTTACCGAGAGTGCGCGTGCGCAGCTGGTCCAGACCTATACGGAGGACTCCGACCGCGCGCAGCGCCTGCGCGATACGTTCGGCGGCGGCAGCCCGGCGCGTATCCTTGCGACCGCACTGAACGGCGCAGCAGGCAGCAACGTCACCGGCAGTCTCGGCGGACTGGTCCAGGCTGCTGCGGCGAATACGTTGCAGAGCCTCGCCGCGACGCAGGTCAAACACATCGCCGATAGCCTGCGGCCGGTACCGGGGCAGCCAACGGGGCAGAGCGAGGTCGTCCGCGCGGCGTTGCAGGCCGTGGTCGGATGTGCCGGCGCGACGGCGGGCGGCGGCAACTGCGGGGGGAGTGCCACGGGCGCGGCGGCGGCGGTAGTTCTCAACTACATCCTCACCGATTTCGCCCGCCCGACCACACCGGCCGGCGAGCAGCGCAGTATCGAAGATCAACAGGCGCGCACCAATCTGGTGGCGACGGTATCTTCGGCGATCGCGGCGACTGCCGGGCTCGATCCGGCGGCAATGGTGACGGGCGCCGTCATCGAAACCGAAAACAATTCGGTCTGCCAGATCGTTGGCACGTGCCTGCTGCTGGGCAAGCCGATCGCCGCCGCAGAAGCCGAAAAACAATGGACAGCCTATTTTCATACTCTCGATGGGGCCAGAGCGGTGGCAGCTTACGGTAGCCAGAGGCTGGTCCGGGAATGCGCGGGGGACGTCGCTTCTGGCGCATGTAAATCAGGCCAGGAGCGGTTGCTTGCGCTGCAGACAGTCGCCATCAACCCGACCGCGAACGTGACGGTCAGCCTGCCGCGGAGCGTCAATGTTCCCGCGCTTCTCGATGGCGTGCGCGCCTATTACGAATCGCAGAATGGCGCCGGCAGTTATGTTCGCGACATGGCCCGAGCAGATGCGGTCCGCGCTGCCACAGCGGCGCGGGTCGCAACGGCACAGTCTCAATTTGACAAGGATATGTTGGCATTTGTCCTGACCGGCCCTGCTGTTGCAGGGATCGGCGTCAGCGCCCCGTTGATCGGCGCGGGTACGGCAGTCGGCCTAGGCGTGGAAGGAACGATCATCGAAGGCGGCTTGACGGCAGTCACTGGGGGCTTGCTCAATGGCCTTTGGGGAGAGGGACAGAATCGACTGACCAATGCGCCCCTTACGTGGGGTGGTCGTATCGGATCCTTTGTTGCCGGATCGGTCGGCGCGCCGGGCGTGTTGAGTTTCCCCAAAGCCTCGCCAGTAGTCGGCGACGCGTTGGTAGGGTTTATTGCCGAAAGCGGTGGCAATGCGACGGGCCAAGCTTTCGAATTTATGTCTGGAGGCTCGAATTCATTGAGTATCACCGATGCACTCGAAAGTGGTGTGATCGGAGGCATTGGTAACGCAACTGGTGGTGCCATTCTGAACCGGACGGGTCCTTTTCGGGTCGATGGGATTACGGCAGGTCGTAACAACTGGGAATCGATCTATCGGGGCCGGCTTACTGCGCAGAACAATGGGTATATCGGCAACATATCGCCGGAAGTGTCTATTCGCGGATCGATTGGCAGAACGACCAATTCGCTTCCTGGTTTCATCGGCGGCAACGCGACGCAGTCATATCTCAATGCGTATAAAAATAAATCAGTTGAATGCCAGGCTGACAGGAAGAAATGCTGATGTATGCCACGGACCGAGTCGTTTTGCGATGGCGTCGCAGCTTTTCCACTTCGTTAATCCGGTGGTTCGGAACGATAATGTCGGCGGTATCACTGGTCGTTCTATACAAGTCAGGGAATCTCTCTTTTTTTCTAGGATGCTGCTTTATATTTATCGCATGCCCTCTGCTCCTGGAGTACCTTGAGCGCGGATATCTGATTTCATATGATGATGATGCACTATATATGCGTCCTCCTGGATTAAACTGGAGACTAAGGCGGTATGCAGATATCCGAATACCATTCGAGGAAATTGCTCAAGTCGTTGGCGAACGCGGAGCCAGATCCGTTAGTTACGGTAACCGTTTCACGCCATTCGAGTATGCACGAGTATACCGTCGCGATGGTAATGAGGACGAGGTTTTCGCGCTGGTTGGCGGGCAACTCGTCGACGAAGATCTTCGCGATGTATTGCAAGTCATTAGTAAAAAGGCACCTGGGGCCTTGGATGAGTCCGTTGTGAAATGGTTACAAGGCGATCAACGATTTTGATATTGCGGTGTCTGATCGGAATATCGCGATGAAGACCGTCGTAAACAGCATATCGAAATGGGTTGGCCGTGTTGGCCTTGCCCTGCTGATTGCGAACGGTGCGAGTGCGCAGGGTGGTTCGGTCAAGGCGACGGGTGATCCGAACCTGCAACGGCATTGGGCACCTGAATTTGACATAGCGCTTCCCAAGGGGGTGGAGTCGGATGATCTGGAGGGGCGTTGCTGGTCGCAGCCGGCGCTGGATACGTACGTGACGCAAGGCCGCTTTTGGATCGAGGATATCTATGGACTCCCCTATGGGTACGTCGCGACCCACTGCTTAAAAGAGCAGCTCTCGAGGATAAACGCCACGCTGAACAAGTCTTACGCGGCTCTATTGCGATCGCTCGGGCCGGCCGAGCGTAAAAGCGTTGTCGTCGCCGAACGTCGCTGGATGATTCAGCGCAACAAGGACTGCAACGTGCAGGACGGACTGACGTACGTGATGCTCGGTTCCTTTGTGTGCTCCATGAACATGACGTCCGACCGCCTTCAGTGGATCGCGTCTCGTCAATCTACGGCGGGTACGACGAAGAATAGTCCGCGTTGAGCCGCAGGGACCGACGGGGTGTCTACAGCATCAGGCCTTCTGCATCCGCGCGTGTTGGCCCGCAGACTTAATCAAGGTATTCCAGCATTGATACGGGCCTCATGCGCGCGGCGACTGGCTCCGCAGCAATCTGCCCGGCGTCATTGTCCGACCTACGCCCCCGCTCTACCAGCCGCCAATCCGTGGGCCGATGCAATTGCCGTCATTGACGGGCTGGCGAATGAACTGGCCGATATTCACCTGCTGGTGGACCGCCTTGTGACGGGAACCTTGCGTTTCGCAGGCGCCGACCGACTGCATGACATCCTCCCCGAAGGCTGATGCCGTTATCGACTTCATGCATGTGCGGATCGATGGGCAATGATATCAAGGCCAAGCAGGGAGATTCTGCTGAAGGCCTTCTGGAATACCAGCGTCGCCTGAAGGGAACCCCGGACGAGCAGGCCGGCGTTCGCGTCTTCGCGAAGCAGGGCATCCACAACGTCGAAAATGCGGCAACCGTCCTGGATCGGCTAGCGACAAAGAGCGGTCGCAAGAACGCAATCGTGCATTTCATCATCCGCCGAGCGCGGGCTCGGCGACCCCGAATGGAATACCGCGATGACCGCGGTACTAGAGGAGGCGGGCCTGTCGGGTCATAGGTGGATTACCGCGTCGTATTCCGTACGCGAACTGGCGAGACGCTGGCGGAGCCGCATGCGGAGGAACACATTTAGGCGGGTGTCCTAGTTCACAATGCGCAAAAGGAATCCCGCGACCTCGAATCCATTCCGATCGCGTGCGCAGACGATAGCGACGATAGCGCTCTCGCCATCCGAATTGCGTCGGCACTGACGACATGCCCAGATTAGGCGGCCGACATAGCAAAGGTTGTCCAGGATGTCGTTGGACTCGATCGGACCTCCAAAAACCTTATACGATTTCAGTAATCTAATCGGAAATCCGTCTTCGCCCGAGTGATATCATTTTGTTATTAAATTCGGAAAATGATTTATGGCAACTGTTGTCGGCAATTGCCAGCCAAGCCATTGCTTCGGCAACGCGAGCGCCAGGCTCAAGCGGGATCCGCGCGAGTTCGATGTCAAACGGCGCGAAATAGGCGGGTTCACCCTGCCATTCGATCAAGCGGTCGCGGGCTTGCTCGATCGACCAGCCATGCAGGTGGATGCCGAGATCGACGAGCGCGCGGGCGACGCGGAAGAGGAGCCAGTGGATGTGGCCTAGTGCATCGTGGGGGTCGGCGTAGGCGCCGGCTTTTTCGGCGAGTTGCTCGGCGTAGATGCCCCAGCCTTCGACGAAGGCCGACGCGTATTCCATGCGGAGCGGGTGGGGTTCGGCGGCACCCTCCAGACCCAGCTGGATCATGTGGCCGGGGAGGAGTTCGTGCGCGACGACACTGGGAAGGGTCCAGCGCGGGCGGCGGCGGATGTCCTTGAGGTCGACGACATAGGCGCCGGCGCGGGTCGGAGTCGGGACCTCTCGATAGCCGCCGCGGCCGGCGGCGATCTCTTGCGCGGACAACGCGCGGGCGCTGGCGTTCAGGCACCAGGGAGGGAGCGCGCCGAACGCCGCCGGGATTTTAACTCGCGCGGTGGCGAGCATGCGGTTCATGTCGCCGATTGCCTCGGCGCGACCGACGTCGGTGTCCGGATAGAGAAAGCGCTCGTCCTGCCAGAGTTTGGCGTAGCGTGCTGCGACGGTCCCCTTGGATGCGCCGATCCGGTCGAACAGGTGCATGGCGTGGGCGTGAAGGCGGTTCAGTTCGACGAAGAGTCGGCGTTCGGCATAGGCCGGCGTTATGGTGCCGAGCGAGCGTTGAAGTTGTAGCGCGTACCAGTCCGCGCCGCCCTTGAACCGTCCGACCCCGGGTGCGGAAGGCGCGGTGTCGCGTATACTTTCGAGCGCGGCGATCTGTCGATCGATCGCGGGATCTGCGAGCGTCGTCCGGAGAGCGTCGACCGTGCGATCGAGCGACAGGCGAGGAAGGACGATGCCGGCTTCGGCGTCGACGAGGATCGCGGTGGTGTCTGCGTCGATTTTGGCTTGATCCGGATGGGTGGCCTTCCAGGCGCCGGTCGTAGGGGTGACGCGGTAGGGGCTGCGTCCGGTGCGGCCGAACGTGGATCGTGCGATGGCGGCGTCGATCGCCAGACCGGCGCGGGCGGTGATCAGGTCGAGGCGGTCGCTCGGTTGCAGGGAGCTTGCGTCGAACGGCGTCAGCAGGCGGATCGCTTCGTCCGGGTTGGTTGTGG
This sequence comes from Pseudomonadota bacterium, assembly GCA_040388215.1. Lineage (GTDB taxonomy): Bacteria > Pseudomonadota > Alphaproteobacteria > Sphingomonadales > Sphingomonadaceae > Sphingomonas. The sequence goes on from JAZKCH010000001.1 coordinate 7,763, forward strand.
CGGCATTGTCCAGGGCTTGGCGTAGGAGCGGGACGGATTGGGCGCGGGCGTTTGCGGGGACGAAGGCTGTTGAAGCCAGTCCGGCGAGTATGCTTCTGCGGGTTGGCGTCATTCTGTGCCCCTCCGTGCGTCTTGAGCGAACGGTGAATCCTGGGAGCCGTGTGCTTCGACTTCGCTCAGCACGAACAGGTTGGGGGCGCTCTTACTCTGGCTCTGGGCGAAGCAGGCGTTGCAGAATTCGGGAACCGTCATCGGGGGCGCGTCATCGTTGCAGCGAGACGCGGTTGTTGGCCTGCGTGATCTCGGGCTCGTCTCCGGTGAGCGCTACGTGGACGGCCAGCGTCGCGGGATTGATGCGGGCCGGGATTGCCAGCTTCACGGTCGTGGCCCTCGGCCGCAGATCGAGCGGGGCGGATAGCGGGGGGATGCGCGTGGTGGCGACGACCTTGCCCTCCGCGTCGATCAATTCCGCGCGGCCGCCTTTTGCGTCCTTCGCGCCGAGGCTGTGTACGGTGACCGCAACGCTCTGCCCCTTCACCACCACGTCGTCGGTACCGATGCCGAGGTCTGCGCGCTCGTCTACCGGGGTGCCCGGCTCGATCAGCGCGAAGTCCAAGACCGTGGTGCCTGGGGCGAACGTCACATCAGTGGCGGCGCTGCGTTCGAGCGTCATAGTCTGCGCAGTCCCGATCGGTGCGAGCGTCTTGCCGCCGTCGGTGCTGCTCGACGGCTGCATCGACCAGCGGCCGGCGGTGACGGTCCAGGTCGACATCGTCGCGCGCTGGGCGTGGTCGGTGGTGTTGTAGGCGATCACGCGGAACTTGGTCGGCGTCGCGCCGGGCAGCAGGAGCGCGACGCGTGTCGCCGCGCCCGGCTCGGCGAAGCGCCAGCTTACGGTGTTGCCAGGCCAGCTCTGGTTGCGGCGCAGCGCGATACCGCCGAGGCGTTCGCGTTGCAGGATCTCGCTCGGCTGGTCGACGCGGTCGCTCCACCAATGGCCTTCGGTGTACATGTCCATGTGCTGCGACTTGTCGGCGATCGCGTCGGCATGGAGTGCTTCCAGGGGGGCGGTGTCGCCGGTCGCGGCCCAGGCGGTGTAGCGCGCGAACGGGTCGTCGGACTTCTTCTCCGCCAGTTTTTTGCGCGCTGCCGGGCCGCCGGGGAGTACGTCGAAGGCGTTCTCGTTGAACTCCGACAGCGCACCCGGGCCGGCCTTGGCGAGGCGGGCTTCGATCGGGCGGAGGTATTTCGCATCGCCGGTATAGCGCCATGCGGCCCAGGTCGCCTGTAGCGAGGTGGTGATGCCGCCGCCGTCGCCGACGCGCTCGGCATCGGTCCGCCAGTTGATCTCGTTGGGATAGATCCAGCTGCCGTCCGGCGCTTGCTTGCCGTGTGCCATCCAGCCGTCGATCACGCCGGTGACCAGCCCGCGCGCGAGCGGGTTGGCGTTGTAGAGGCCGACCAGCATCGGGCCGTGCATGACGGTGAAGGCATAGGGCTTCTGCCATTCCCACGCGCCCTCGCGGTACATCTTCCGCCCGCCATACCAGTTGCTGGCGAAGTGCATGTGGCCGGCGGGGTTCTTCAGGATCACGGTCTGGAGGGCGCGCGTGTTGTCCATCAGGCGCTCGACTGCCTTGGGCTCGCCCCAGTTGAGATACAGGCGTTCGGCGTTGCTGTTCAGTCCCTCCTCGTACGCGTGGAGTTCGTCGGCGGTGATATAGCCGAGCCCGTTCACGATCATGCCGTTCTTGTAGACCGCGTCCGACAGCGCGCGGAGCGAGGCGTTGATCTTGTCGGGCTCGACTCCCATCAGCGCCAAGCCAGGCCATTGTTGCGTCAGGTCGGTGTCGTCGGAAATGCCACCTCCGAAATCGCCGTAGGGGACTTGCCGTTCGTCGATCCACCAGGTGACGAACTGCCGGACGCGCTTCAGGTCTTCGAGTTGGCGGAAGGCCCATAGGGGCACGCCGGCGGGCGCGACCGGCTGGACGAAGGCGGGCAGGTTTTCGGGGCGATAGTTGATGTCGGCCCAATAGGCGCGCGCGCGCGCGTTGTCGGGGTCGACGCGGAGCAGGTCGGAGATATCGGCGAACAGGCGCTGGTAGAGGCCGGCGCGCTTCGACGCGGTGTGTTCCTCGACGAGGAAGCCCCAATTGTCCTTCACCTGCGCCATGCGGTCGGCGATGTGCTCGGGCAGCGCGGCGGCGCGGGGCTTGAAGACGAGGCGGATCTTGGTGCCGTTGAGCGCGGTGGCGTCGAAGTCGGGGGCGGCGCTGGCGATCGTCAGATAGAGGCTATCGTTTGGGAGGATACGGTCGCGCAGGTCCAGCCACAGCGTGCGCGCTGCGTTCGGACGGACCGAGACGGAGAGGTCGATCATGTCGCGGCCGGGCCAGATCGGGTCCTTCACGCGGATGTTGAGCGCGATCAGACCGGCGGCGTCGGGTTTGGATCGCAGCGCGGGGATGTCAACCGCGATACCGTCGAGGCCGTCGTTGAGGTTCTGCCAGCCATAATCGAACGCGCGGGCGAGCGGGCGGTCGGGGAGTGCGTCGCCGAAGCTTGCCGGGATCAGGATGTGGACGATCGGGGCGGCATTGTCGGGGCGGATGGGCGCGCCGGACGCGCCGCCGGTACCTGCGCCGACCGCGGCTTTCAGGCCGGCGGAGGGCATCGCTACGACAATGCTGCGCTCGTCCGGGGCGAAGCGGCCGGCGATGTACGCGTTGAGGGGCGCGAGGGCGGCGAGGTTGGGGGAGGCGGCGGCGTCGATGGTGTAGGAAAGCTTGAAGCTGCCAGCGGGTTCAGCGCCCGCGCCGATGTCGTAGGCCCAGAGCTCCTGGATCGGCTGCTCCTGCATCGTGTTGGTGAAGCTAAGCGTGCCGCCGGTGCGGGGGGCGAACTGGTCGACGCTCCGGACCGTGCCTTGCGGGCGGGTGGCGACCTGGGCGGTCTTGGTGCCGTCGCTCCAGTCGAGCCGGCCGTATGCCGCGCCGCGGATCTCCACGCGGTTGACGCGTTCGCCGGCGGGGATGGTCAGGTCATAGCGCTTGCCGCCTTCGACATAGGTGTTCCAGTCGGGCAGCTCGAAATAATCGTCGCGACCGGGCAGCCGCGAGCGGTTGTAGACCCCCGGCCAGGTCGTCTCGGCGATGCCGTCGACGCCCTTCCACATCCATTCCTTCAGGTCCTTCGCGTCGGCGAATTCGACTTTCCGGACGCGGGTGACGGGGGCGTCGAGCACGGGTGGCGCGGTCTTGTCCCAGCCGTAGCGGTGGAGCCACGCGGTGCGCTTTGCGGTGGGGTCGGTCGCGGGAGCGGGGGACGGTTCGCGCTTTTCGGCGAGCGCCGCAACGTCGATGGCCGGGAGCATGCGGTCGTAGACGCGGATCTCGTCGAGGTCGGAGCCGCGCATGAAATTGTAGCGGCTCTGGACCTGGTGCGGGGACATGACTCGGCCGGCTAGCCCAAATTGGTCGAGGCCGCTGTCGAGGTCGGCCTTCTGATCCTTGCGCGCGACCAGCTTTCCGTCGACGTAGAGCTGCACGCCGACCGTCTCGTCCCAGGCGAAGGCGATGTGCGACCAGGCTTCCGCGGTGGGAGCTTGCGGAATCGTCCAGGAGACACGGATGCGCGAGAGATTGGCGTCGGTCACGAAGGCGTCGAAGCCGTGGCCGTTCCAGTCGATCCGCAGGAACGCCATGTCCCAACTGGTATGGTCGGCGAACCCGGTGCGGAAGATCACGAAGGGGGCTTCGCCAAGGGACGTGCGGGCGCGCCAGAAAAAGGCGAGCGTACCACGGTCGGCGCGGATGTTGCCGGGGGCCTTCCACGCGACATAGCCGTCATTGGCCGAGCGCGCGGCGCCCCCGATCGCGCCATCCGGGGTGATCTCGACGCCGCTGCGGAAATTGGGGACGGGGTCGCCGGTCGCGTAGTCGGCGTTGAGGCTCTTGTCGGCCGACGCGCGGAAGAGGAGCCCGGTCGCGTCTTGTGCGTGACCGGGTGCGATGCTCGCAGCGGCTAGTGCCAGGACGGACGCCGTGGTGAAACGCTTCACTGCTCTCTCCTAGGGGCCAATCGGCATTAAGCGATTTGGCGAAGTGTTCGTCGTCCAAAGCTTGTTCTCCCGCGAAGGCGGGAGTCCAGGCTGGGCTCCCGACTTCGCGGGAGAACAAGGAAGGGCAGACCTAGCCCGCGTCCACTCTCGCCAAGCGCGGCGACAGCAGATGCACGACGGTGATCGCGATCAGGTACGTGCTGCCGGCGACCGCGAAGATCAGCGTGTAGCTGCCCGTGGTCTGCAGGACATAGCCGGTGAACTTGGCCATCATCATGCCGCCGATCGCACCGACCGTGCCGCCGATCCCGACCACCGACCCCACCGCGCCGCGCGGGAACATGTCCGACGGGATCGTGTACAGGTTCGCCGAGAACGCCTGGTGCGCCGCCGTCGCCAAGCCCACGATGCCGACCGCGAGCCAGAGATTGTCGACATATTGCGCGAAGAAGATCGGCATCACTAGGAACGCGCAGGCCAGCATCGTGATCTTCCGCGCGAAATTGGCGGAATAACCGCGCTTCATCAGCTTCGATGACGACCAGCCGCCGGCGACGCTGCCGAGATCGGACAGCAGGTAGATCGCGACGAGCGGCGGGCCGAAGCTCTTGAGATCGAGATGATAGGTCTTGGCGAGAAAGTCCGGCGTCCAGAACAGGAACAGCCACCAGATCGGGTCGATCAGGAACTTACCCAGCGCGTACGCCCAGGTCTCGCGGTAGCCGAGCAGCTTGAGCCAGCCGATCTTCTTCGCAGGATCGGCCGGATCGCTTTCGATATGCGCAAGCTCGGCGGGCGACAGTTTCGCCACTTCGCGCGGGCGGCGATAGATCGCGATCCACGCGACCAGCCAGATCAAGCTGATCGCACCGGTGATGATGAACGCCATCCGCCATCCGAACGCGATCGTGATGATCGGCACGATCAGCGGCGTGATCACCGCGCCAATGTTCGCGCCTGCGTTGAACACCCCGGTCGCAAACGCGCGCTCCTTGGCCGGAAACCACTCCGAAACCGCCTTGATGCCAGCCGGGAAATTGCCCGCCTCGCCGAGGCCGAGCACGACGCGGGCGGCGGAGAACTGGAAAGCGTTACCCGCGAACCCGCACAGCGTATGCCCGAGCGTCCAGATCACGAACGCGACCGAATAGCCGATCCGCGCACCCAGCACGTCGACGATCCGGCCGAAGCTCAGATAGCCGATCGCATAGGCCGCCTGGAACCAGAAGATGACGTCGGCATAGGTCGTCTCGTTCCAGCCGAGTTCGGCGGAGATGGTCGGTTTCAGCACGCCGATCATCTGCCGGTCGACGTAATTGATCGCGGTCGCGGCAAACAACAGGCTGCAGATCAGCCAGCGATAGCGGCCGATCCTGCCACCTACCCCTGCGTCACCGATCGCGCCGTTCGCGTTGGCCGCGCCCACCTCCGGCATGTTCACGCTCGCCATTGGCTTTCTCTCCTAAAGACAGCCTCTAGCGGGCCTTGATGGTGCAGTGGACGGCGAACCGTCCGTCGAAGCGCGCCTCGACCCGGTCGCCGATCGCAACCGGATGGACGCCGGTGACCGCGCCGGTCGAGACCCATTGTCCCGGCGACAATGCGATCCCGCGTGCAGCCAAATGTTCGAGCAGATAGCGGACCGCGCCGAACGGCCCGTCGAGCATCGTCGCGCTCGTCGCCGCGCCGATCAACGCGTCGTTGATCCACAGTTCGACCGGCCAGTCATTGACGTCGCCTTCGCGCCACCCCTCCGCATCGGCGCCGACGACCAGTCCGTTGTTGTTGCCGAAATCGGACACGGTGACGGTTGGCCCGAGCGCGTTGATCCCCGGGAAGGGCGAACTCGCGATCTCGATCCCGACATGCACCGCGTCGATCATCGCGCGGGCTTCGTCGATCGTATAGCTTGACTTGGCAGGGTAGGGCGCGGTGCCGATCCTGAGCAGGAATTCGGCCTCTGCCGCGGCAAACCCTTGCGCAAACACTGGCATAGCGACCGGATCGGCGCTGGCCATGACGATTTGATCGGCGAAGATCGGCCCGGTCAGGCGGTCGATCCCGTCGAGCGGCGGGTTGATCCGTCCGACCTTCCAGCCCGCGACGACGCCGTCCGCGAGCAGCAGCGCCGCGTCCTGCACGGCATAGCCTTCGTCGAGCGTGACCGGCACGTCGCCGGGAAATTCGGGAACGACGCCACCGTTGCGGCGCGCGTCCACGAAGGTCTGGGCGATCCGTGTCGTGTTGGTCGTGTTCGGCTGTGCCGCCAAGAACCCCTCCTGTGATGTCGTTCTATTTTTTCGAAGCGTATGGGAAACCGGTGTCATTGACAAGCCGACTTGCTCAACCCGCGAACAAGGAGCCCCAGTTTTCGTCATGAGCATCGGTCGCGGCGCGGCCGAGTGCGGCCATTAGCGCAGCGTCCTCAAGCACTTCGCGAGGAATGCCGAGGCCTTCGTCCGTCAAGCGCGTGACGATATCGGCCGGGCTGCCCTCGGATGCGAGTATGGCCAGCCTGTCGCCGGCGGGGTCGACGATCGGCTGTCCACCGCGCGATCGGCGGATCAGGAACGCGGTCCAGGCACCGAACGCCGCGACGACGTGCGTCGGCATGCGTCCCGCGCGGCGATTGGCGATCAGCGTGTCGCCGAGGCGGTAGGGGAGCTTCTGCGAACCGTCCTGCGCGATCTGGTCGAGCCGGTGGACGATCACCGGGTTGCGGAAGCGTTGCAGGACGGCGGCGCGATACTGCTGGATGTCGAGCCCGTGGACGGGGGGCAGCATCGGGATGATGTCGCGGGCGATCATCGCGTCGACGAACGCGGCCAGTTCCGGGTCGCGCATCGCGTCGGCGACGCTGCTCGATCCGCGCAACAGGCCGGCATAGGCAAGCGTGGAATGCGCGCCGTTGAGGATCCGCAGCTTGGCCTTTTCATAACCGCCGACGTCGGTGGTGACGGTCGCGCCGACGCTGGCGAGGTCGGGGCCGAGCGGGCGCCCGATGTCCTCGATGACCCATTGTCTGAACGACTCCCGCTGGACCGCAGCGCGATCCTCGACGCTCAGCGTTGCGGCGACATCGGCGTAGAGCGCGGCGTCGCTTGCCGGGGTGATCGAATCGACCATCGTCGAGGGCACGCGGACCTCGCCCGCGATCCAGTCCGCCAGTGATGCATCGGTCCGTCCAGCAAAGGCGACCAGTGCGGCATGCAACTTGGCGCCGTTGCTCGCGAGATTGTCGCACGGCATCGGCACGAACGGGGCGGTCCCGGCAGCCCGGCGCGCAGCGAGGCCGGCGACAATCCAGCCGACGACGCTGCGCGGAACCGTCGTTCCGGCAAGGTCGTGGACGATATCGGGATGGCCCAGGTCGAGCGTGCCGTCGCCCGCGAGACAATAGCCCTTCTCGGTCACGGTGGTCGTCACCAGCGCAACTGCCGGGTCGGCAAGCAGCGCGTGGGTCTCTGCCGCGTCCTCAGGCTCCAGGAAGCGGCGGTGGGCACCGATCACGCGCAGCGACGGATCGGCGTCGCGGATCGCAAGCGTATAAAGCCCGTCCTGCTCCGCCAGCGCGTCGATCGTACCGCGCGTCCGCATCGAAACCGCGGCGATGCCCCAGCGAGGATCGTGCGTGAGCAGGTCGTCGATATAGGCTGCCTGATGCGCGCGGTGAAATGCGCCGGGGCCGAAATGGACGATGCCGACGCCGCCGACTGGGCGCCCTTTCGGGCTTTGTACGGAGTCGGGCAGGGCGGACAGGTTTGCGAGAGACAGTCGGTTCACAGCGTTACGCCTCGTTTCCAGATCGCGATCTCGCGTTCGCCGTTGCGCTCGGCGGCGGTCTCGGCACCCGACGCGACCTGCATGATGCGCGAAACCAGCGCCCCTTCGGTTGCCAGGAAACCGTCTTCCAGCACGGCGCCTGCGTCGAAATCGATCCAGCCGGGCTTGCGCGTGGCGAGATCGGTGTTGGACGCGATCTTGATCGTCGGCACGGGGAAGCCGAGTGGCGTGCCGCGTCCGGTGGTGAACAGGATCGCGGTCGCGCCCGCCGCCGCCAGCGCGGTCGACGAGACCGCGTCGTTGCCGGGCGCCTCCAGCAACGTGAGGCCGTCGATCCGGACACGCGCGCCGTACTCGATAACGTCGGCTACCGCGGCACGGCCTGCCTTCTGGACGGCGCCGAGCGACTTTTCCTCGAGCGTGGTGATGCCGCCGACGACGTTGCCGGGCGAGGGGTTCTCCGACACCGTCTCGCCGTGATCGAGGAAGTAGCGTTTGAAATCGTTCACGACTGCGACGATCCGGTCGAACACGGGCTCGCTCGCCGCGCGGTTCATCAGCATCTGTTCGGCGCCGAAGATCTCGGGGATTTCGGTCACGAGGACGCGGCCGCCCGCCGCGGTGACGCGGTCGCTCATCCGGCCGACCAATGGGTTGGCGGTGAGGCCCGACAGGCCATCCGACCCCCCGCATTTGACGCCGAGGACGAGCTTGTCGAGGCCGACCGTCTGGCGCGATGCCTTCGCCAGCGCGGCGAGTTCGGCGACCAGTGCGCAGCCCTCCGCGATCTCGTCGCCGCTGACCTGCGTCGTCAAGGTGCGGATCATCGCGTGGCGCGACGCCGGGATCGTGGCGAGCAACGCTTTGATCTGGTTCTCCTCGCAACCCAGCCCGACGATCAGTACGCCGCCGGCATTGGGATGGCAGGCGAGGCTCGTCATGATCGTGCGCGTGCCCTCCAGATCCTGGCCGAGCTGCGAGCAACCATGTGGATGCGTGAAGGCGTGGACGCCGTCGACGCTATCGCCGACCAGCGCCGCAGCCTTGGCGGCGATCCGTTCGGCGGTGCGCGCGACGCAGCCGACGGTCGACAGGATCCAGATCTCGTTGCGCGTGCCAACGCTGCCATTGGCGCGGACATAGCCTTCGAAGGTCGCGGCCGATACGCCGGGGGCAGCCGCGGTATCGACCGGGTCGAACCGATAGGCGAGCGTGCCTTCGAGGCCGGTCTTGAGATTGTGCGAATGGACGTGCGTGCCGGGGGCGATCGGCTGCGTCGCGGTGCCGATCGGGAAGCCGTATTTCAGCACGGGCTCACCCGCCGCGATCGGGGCCAGCGCGACCTTGTGACCGCGCCCGATATCGGCGCTCAGGACCAACGCGTCTTCGCCGACCGTCACGACTTCGCCCGCCAGTGCATCGTGCAGCAGCGTCGCCACGCCGTCGCGCGGATCGACCCTCAGAGCCTTGACCATCGCATCCTCTTATATCGGTAACCGGTGTCAACATTATGCGGCGGCGATGGCTTTTCCGCAAGACGGCTTGGTCGGGTCGGGCTATGTCGTTGTAATGCAGAAGACCGGTCAGCCGACGATCAACGACGTTGCCCGGATCGCCGGGGTCTCCAAGAAGACGGTGAGCCGGGTGATCAACCGGTCGCCGTTGCTCAACGACGATACCCGAAAGCGGGTCGAGGACGTGATCGGCGAGCTCGGCTATATTCCCAACCCGCAGGCGCGCGCGCTGGCGCTCCGGCGCAATTTCCTGATTGGGCTGGTCCACGACAACCCCAATGCGCAGACCGTGCTGAACGTGCAGCAGGGTATGTTGGAGGCGTTACAGGGGACCGAATTCGAGATGGTGGTGCGCCCGCTCGATCGCGGTTCGGCGACGATGCTCGACGATCTCCGGCACTTCCTCGAACGACAGCGACTGTTCGGCGTGCTGCTAATGCCGCCGGTCAGCGAGAATGATTCGGTCGCCAAATTGTGCGATTCGATCGGCTGCCGCTATGTCCGGATGGGCTCGGCGGTGATCGACGATACCGAGCACATGGTCGCGTCGAACGACCGCGAGGCGGTGCGGACCGCGACCGAGTATCTGATCGAGCAGGGGCATCGCCGGATCGGACTGGTCGCCGGCCCGCACGGGTTCCGCTCGGCACGCGAGCGGCGTCTGGGGTTCGAGGACGCCTTGGCCGCAGCGGGGATTGCCTTGCCGCGGAGCATGATCGCGGACGGCAATTACACGTTCGAGTCGGGACTGGTCGCTGCCGAGCGGTTGCTCGACGTGATGCCGCGACCGACCGCGATCTTCTCGTCCAACGACGAGATGGCGGCGGGGATCATCCACGCCGCGCGGCAACGAGGCCTCGATATTCCGCGCGACCTGTCGATCATCGGGTTCGACGATACGCCGATCGCCGCGCATGTCTGGCCGCCGCTGACCACGGTGCGCTGGCCGATCGCATCGATGGCGCGCTCGGCCGCGTTGAAGTTGATCGCGGGTGTCGATGATGGCAGCGATCTGGTGGAGGAGCCGTCGCTGTTCCTGTCGACGCTGATCCGGCGCGCGTCGGTTTCGCCGCCGATCGACATCGAGACGTAGCGTCAGGCGCCGAATTCGCGGTTGCGCGAGGCTGTGACACCGGTTACCAGATCGTCAGAGGATCGCGCGAAGCGGCAAGGAGGATGGACGATGGCAAGGGCTCTGGAACTGCATCCGGACCGCCTTTTCCCGGCGGAACCGGCGACGCGTGCGATTGCGCGGGCGCTCTATGCCGAGGTGGCGGCGTTGCCGATCGTCAGCCCGCACGGGCATACCGATCCGACCTGGTTCGCGGACAACGCCAACTGGACCGACGCGACGTCGCTGCTGCTCGCGCCCGACCATTATCTCTACCGGATGCTCTATAGTCAGGGTGTCGACCTGGACGCACTGGCGATCCCGCGCCTCGATGGCGTGCCGGCGACCGATCCGCGCGCGGCGTGGAAGCTGTTCGCCGAGCATTACACGCTGTTCCGCGGCACGCCGTCGCGGCTGTGGCTCGATCATGTGTTTAGCGACGTGTTCGGGATCGACGTCGCGCTCGAAGCATCGACTGCGGACCGGTATTTCGACCTCATCGGCGACAAGCTAGCCTCTGACGCGTTCCGTCCTCGCGCGCTGTTCGACCGGTTCGGGATCGAGTTCCTGGCGACCACGGAAGGCGCGCACGACGATCTCGCCGCGCATCGTCGCATCCGCCAGTCGGGCTGGAACGGGCGTGTGGTGACAACCTACCGCCCGGACGGCGTGATCGACGTCGAGCATGAGGCGTTCAAGCCGGCAATGGTGCGCTTCGCCGAACTGACCGGCGAGGATGTGTACGACTGGAAGGGCTATCTCGCCGCGCACCGCAAGCGCCGCGCGGACTTCCGTGCGGCAGGCGCGACCGCGACCGATCACGGGCATCCGACCGCCGCGACCGCGAACCTGTCGAGCGTCGAGGCCGAGGCGCTGTTCGCCAAGGTGACGCGCGGCGACTGGACGCCGGCCGACGCCGAACTTTTCCGTGCGCAGATGCTGACCGAGATGGCGGCGATGTCGGTCGACGACGGGATGGTGATGCAGATCCACCCCGGCTCGTCGCGCAATCACAATGCCGGGCTGTTCGCGAGCCATGGCCGCGACAAGGGCGCCGATATCCCGACACGGACCGATTACGTGCATGCGCTGAAGCCGCTGCTCGACCGGTTCGGCACCAGCACGCGGCTGTCGATCATCCTCTTCACGCTCGACGAAAGTAGTTACGCGCGAGAGCTGGCGCCGCTGGCCGGGCATTATCCGTGCCTTAAGCTCGGGCCGTCCTGGTGGTTCCACGACAGTCCCGAGGGAATGCGCCGGTTCCGCGAGATGACGACCGAGACGGCCGGGTTCTACAACACGGTCGGCTTCAACGACGATACACGCGCCTTCCTATCGATCCCGGCGCGGCACGATGTCGCGCGGCGGATCGACTGCGGCTTCCTCGCGCGACTGGTGGCGGAACATCGGCTTGCCGATTGGGAAGCGGCCGACCTTGCCCACGAGTTGACGAGCGGCCTCGTCCGCCGCGCCTACCGTATCGACGAACCCCATTTCGCTGCGCAAGCGGCCTGACCGGAGCTTATTATGTACGACCGCACCTACTACGCCACGCACCCCGACATGATGGAATGCGTCTCCAACGACGAACTGCGCGACCGGTATCTGATCCAGGACCTGTTCCGCGACGGCGAGTGCGTGCTCAACTACACCCACGCCGAGCGCTTCGTGATCGGCGGCGTCGCGGTCGCCAGCGGTAGCGTCAAGCTGCCCGACCAGACCGAGCCGGCCTCGGCTGCTGGGCATCCATTCCTGGAGCGTCGCGAGCTCGCGGTCGTCAACGTCGGCAAGGTGGACGGCACCGTCACGGTCGACGGCGAGACGTTCACGCTCGGCAACAAGGATTGCCTGTACGTGACGATGGGCGCGAAGGACGTGCAGTTCTCCGGCGACGGCGCGCGCTTCTATCTGGCGTCGTGCCCGGCGCACAAGGCGTTCACGACGCGCGTGATCTCGGTCGGCGATGCGACCACGCTTGAGCGCGGTTCGCTCGAAGAATCGAACGAGCGGACGATCTACCAGATGGTTATTCCGGGCATCTGCGACAGCGCACAGCTGGTCATGGGGCTTACCGTCCTGAAGCCCGGTTCGGTGTGGAACACGATGCCGCCACATATCCACGAGCGTCGCAGCGAGATCTATTTCTACTTCGAACTCGACGACATCGAGAAGGACCGCGTGTTCCACTACATGGGCGAGGGCGAGGCGACCCGCCACATCGTCATGGCGAACGAGGAAGCGGTGATCAGCCCGCCCTGGTCGATCCACATGGGCTCGGGCACCAAGGCGTACGCGTTCATCTGGGCGATGGCCGGCGAGAACCAGGATTATACCGACATGAACGTGCTCGATATCTGCCAGCTGGCGTAACGAACTTTTCCCCCTCCCGCATGCGGGAGGGGGCAGGGGGTGGGCGCGCGCTCACCACCACCGATCCGCTTGAGGAAAGCGCGAGCCCACCCCCGGCCCCTCCCGCATGCGGGAGCGGAGGAGTTGCTGAATGACAAATCCCTTCGACCTCACCGGCAAGGTCGCCATCGTCACCGGTGCGAACACCGGCATCGGCCAGGCCATCGCGGTTGCGCTCGCTGCGGCCGGGGCCGACGTCGCGTGCGTCGGGCGCACGCCTGCCGAAGATACCGTCGCACGGATCCGCGCGCTCGGGCGGAACGCGGAGATCGTCTCCGCCGACCTGTCGACGATCGAACCGGTTCAGCGCGTCGTCGACGAGACGGTCGCCAAGCTCGGCGGGCTCGATATCCTGATCAACAACGCCGGCATCATTCGCCGCGCCGATGCGGTCGACTTCACCGAGGCCGACTGGGATGCGGTGGTCGACACCAACCTGAAATCGGTGTTCTTCCTGTGCCAGGCGGCAGGGCGGCACATGATCGCAAATGGCGGCGGCAAGATCGTCAACATCGCGTCGATGCTGACCTTCCAGGGCGGCATCCGCGTGCCGAGCTACACCGCGTCCAAGTCGGGGATCGGCGGGCTGACCAAGCTGCTGGCGAACGAGTGGGCGAGCAAGGGCATCAACGTCAATGCGATTGCGCCGGGCTATATCGCGACCAACAACACCGCGGCGTTGCAGGCCGACGCGGCGCGTAACAAGTCGATCATGGACCGCATACCGGCTGGCGCATGGGGCGATCCGAGCGATCTTGGCGGCGCGGCGGTGTTCCTGTCGTCGTCGGCGGCGAAGTATGTCCAGGGGCACATCCTGGCCGTCGATGGCGGCTGGCTGGCGCGATAAATCCTCTCCGGCACGGAGCGGTGGCAGCTACAGGCTGACAGAAGGGGGGCTTCCACGGGCGTGTCGGTCGTGGAAAACCCCTCCACCCCCGCCTTCGGCGGCGGTCCCCCTCCCCGTGCCGGGGAGGAACTAGAGAGGGCGATATGAGCAAATTCCTGGCGTTCGGTGAGATCATGCTGCGGCTTTCGCCACCGGGGCGCGAGTTGCTGTTGCAGACGCCCAAGCTCGACGTGTGGGTCGCCGGCGCGGAGGCGAACGTCGTTACGCAGCTTGCAAGGCTTGGCCACGATGTCGGTATGGCGACGATGGTGCCCGACAACGACCTAGGCCGCGCGGCGATCACGACGTTGCGCGGGCACGGCGTCGACACATCGACCATGGCGTTCGGCGGCGAGCGGATGGGGCTGTATTTCGTCACCTCGGGCGCGGGCCTGCGCGCGACCGAAGTGGTCTACGATCGCGCCTGGTCCTCGTTCGCCGAGGCGCCAGTGAGCGCGTGGGACTGGGATACGCTGCTGGCAGGCATCGATCGGTTCCATCTGTCCGGCATCACCCCGGCGCTCGGGCCGGTCCCGGCGGAAGCCGCGCTTGCCGCTGTCGAGGCGGCCACCGGTCGCGGCATTCCCGTCTCGTTCGACGGCAATTGGCGCGGCAAGCTGTGGGAGCGCTGGGATTCGAACCCGCGTGCGATCCTGACCGACCTCGTCGCGCATGCCGACCTGATGTTCGGCAACCACCGCGATATCGCCCTCCTGCTGGGCCGCGATTTTTCCGGCGATGCGGAAGACCGGCGGCGCGAGGCAGCGGAAGCGGCGTTCGCGGCATTCCCGCGGTTGCAGACGATCGCCTCGACCGCGCGGCACGTCGAGCATGTCGATCTCCACCGCCTGTCCGCGCGGATCGATACGCGCGCGACGCATGTCCAGACCGAGGAGGTCGTGCTGGCCGGGATCGTCGACCGGATCGGCGGCGGCGATGCATTTGCGGCGGGCGTGCTGCACGGGTTGCGCTCGGGCGAGGATATCGCCGACGTTGCGCGGATCGGTTTAGCGCTCGCCGCGCTCAAGCATTCGCTGCCGGGTGACGCCAGCCTGTTCCGACAGGCCGATATCGATGCCTATCTGGCGGGTGGGCTCGATGTCCGCCGCTGACGGCTGGACGCGCCGCGGTACCCTGGGCGGGGCCGCTGCGCTGATCCTGGCGTCCGGCGCTGGCGCGGCGACGTCGCTCACAGTTCGTGCTCCAGCTGGCAATTTCGTCGGATCCTCGGACCGGAAAATTCTCGCGTTCAAGGGGATACGCTACGGTCGTGCCGAACGGTTTCGAGCGCCGGTAGCCGTGGCAATGCCCGGACAGGCCCGACCGGCACGCGATTTCGGGCCGGTCTGTCCGCAGTCGGGCCCTTACGCTCCGCAATCCGAAGACTGCCTGTTCCTGAACGTCTGGACCGCAGACGCCGACCGCGGCGCGAAGAAGCCGGTGATGGTCTACATCCACGGCGGCGCCTATTCGAACGGCAGCGTCACCGATCCGCAGAACGATGGGCAGGCGCTGGCGGCGCGCGGCGATGTCGTGGTCGTGACCGTGAACCACCGGCTTAACGCGCTCGGGTATCTGTATCTGGCGCGGCTCGACCCACGCTTTCCCGATAGTGGCAATGCGGGGCAACTCGACCTGATCCTCGCGCTGCAATGGGTGCGCGACAACATCGCGGCGTTCGGCGGTGATCCCACCCGCGTCATGGTGTTCGGCCAGTCGGGCGGCGGCGCGAAGATCGCGACGATGATGGGAATGCCCGCCGCCGCCGGCCTGTTCCACCGGGCGACGACGATGAGCGGGCAGCAGGTGACCGCATCGGGGCCTCTCAACGCGACAGCCCGGGCGCGCGCCTATCTGGCGAAGCTGGGTGTCGCTGAAAGCGACCTGTCGCCGCTGCTGACGACGCCGGTCGAGAAACTCGTCGCGGCGCTGTCGGCGACGGATCCGATCATGGGGGGCGGTGTGTATTTCGGGCCGGTGCTCGACATGACATGGCTCACGCGGCACCCGTTCTGGCCGGACGCGAACCCGCTCGGCAACCCCATCCGGATGATGCTCGGCAACACGCATGACGAGACGCGGGCGTTCATCGGGCTGGATTCGCCCAAGGTGCGTGGGCTCGACTGGAGCAACGTCGCCGCGCGGATGGCGCCCGAATTGAAGATCGACATCCTGCCCGAATGGGTCGTGGCGCAGTACCGCGCGCGCTATCCGGACTGGTCGCCGACCGACGTCTTCTACGGCGCAACGACGGCGGGGCGGAGCTGGCGCGGGCAGGTGATCGAGGCCGAGGCGCGCGCCGATGCGGGAACGCCGACCTGGGTCTACCAGGTCGATTTCGCCTCGCGGACGGAGCCGCGGCGCGGTGCGTTCCATACGATGGATATCCCGCTGGTGTTCGGCACGCTGGGTGCGACCGGATCGCAGACCGGCATGGCGGCGGATGCGCAGGCTGCGTCCAAGGCGATGCAGGACAGCTTCGTCGCGTTCGCGATGACCGGCGATCCCGGTCATGCCAGCGCACCGCACTGGCCGCGGTACGATCGGGCGAGGCGAGCAACGATGATCTTCGACGCGCGGTCCAGGGTCGAGGACGATCCGCGCAGGTGGGAGCGCGAACTGTTCGCGCGCGTCCCGTATATCCAGCCCGGAACCTAGCGCGGGATCGGATAGGCGATGATCAGCACGAGCGGGTCGCTGCCGGTCTGGCGGATGCCCACCGTCTCGCCGTCGAACAGATAGGCCGCGATGCCCGTGCGTACCGGTCGCGTCACGCTGCCGGACGAGACTGCGCCGGTGCCCGAAATCACGTAATACACTTCGTCGTGCGCGATGCGGTGGAGGCCGATCGCGCTGCCGGGGTGCAGGATGCGCTTGCGGAACTCCATCGTCCGGCCGGGCACGCGGTCGCTGATTCGATAGGCGG
Source organism: Pseudomonadota bacterium (assembly GCA_040388215.1). Lineage (GTDB taxonomy): Bacteria > Pseudomonadota > Alphaproteobacteria > Sphingomonadales > Sphingomonadaceae > Sphingomonas. Next base: position 24,455 of record JAZKCH010000001.1, read on the forward strand.
TGCTGGAGCCGATCGCGCCATGCGGGGACGGTTCGTTACGGATCGTGTCAGCCTCGTCGACGATGACCATCGGTCGCGATGCGGACTGCCGTGCAAACCCGGAGGCGGACAGCATGAGCACTACGGACAGAGCGGTAGTTCGCAACAATTTCATCGATGCATCTCCTGCTTGATACGATGTGTGACGCGGCATGTTGACACGCCAAAGATCCTGCGACATTGTTCTGACACCGGTTACCTAGGCAGACAAGGGACGGGTGGGGAGACCAGCAAGAGCTGGCTTTTCGGGAGAGGATCGGGCGCCACCGTGGTCAGTAACGGGTCGAACTCTCCAAGATAGTCAGGTTGGAAGCGCAACGGCGGGCCGTCGATAGCGCAACCGGTGTCATCGGCGATCGCCGAACGGGGAGTGGATGCAATGGAAGTTCAAGCAACGGTTGCGGTTCGACGGATGGGCTGGCTGGGCGGCGTGTCTGCAGGCAGTCTGGTTCTCGCGCTCGCAATGCCTTCGATCGCAGCGGCGCAGGCGGCACAGATCCCCAACAGCGTGTCGCCGGGAACGCCGGCTCAGGTCGATCCGTCGCCTGCACAGACTGCCGTCGTGCCGCAGGGCCAGACCGTAGATCAGGCTGCGACCACCGCACCGCAGACCGCACCCGAGACGGTGCAGGCGGAAGGCGAGACTGCCGAGATCATCGTCACCGGCTTCCGCAAATCGCTTGATGCCGCGCTCAACGTCAAGCGGCAGTCGGTTGCCGCGGTCGACGCGATCGTCGCCGAGGATATCGCGAAGTTCCCCGACCAGAACCTCGCCGAGTCGCTCCAGCGTATTCCCGGCATCTCGATCCAGCGCGACGCCGGCGAAGGGCGTGCGATTACCGTCCGCGGTCTTGGGGCGCAGTTTACCCGCGTCCGCGTCAACGGCATGGAAACGGTGGCGACCTCGACCGATGGCGCCAGTTCGAACCGCGATCGTGCGTTCGATTTCAACGTCTTCGCGTCCGAGCTGTTCAACTCGATCGTCGTCCACAAGACCGCGGAGGCCTCGCTCGACGAAGGTTCGCTCGGCGCGGTGGTCGATCTCAACACGGGCAACCCGCTCGGCGGCAAGATTGGCTTCACCGCAGTCGGGTCGGCGCAGGCCAGCTACAATGATCTGAGCAAGAATACCGGGCCTCGCCTCGCTGGACTGCTGTCGTGGAAGTCGGCCGACGGTAGCTTCGGCGTCGCCGCGTCCGCCGCTTATTCGAAGACGAACAACTTCGAACTCGGCAACAACACGGTGCGCTGGGCACAGGGGCCGTTCGACTCGGTCGATGGCACGCGCTGCTACACCACGCAGAACCGCGGCGGCGTCTATGTGCCGAGCACGGCATGCACCGCGGCCGCGCTCGCCTTCCATCCGCGCATCCCGCGCTACGGCTCGGTCCGGCACGAGCGCGAGCGGCTGGGGATCACCGGCAGCTTGCAATGGTCGCCGAGCGAGGCGACCAAGATCTCGATCGACGGGCTGTATTCGCGCTTCAAGGAAACCCGCGAGGAGAAATGGGGCGAAGTCCTACTGCGCTCCAACGAGCGGTCGATCGATCTCAGCAACTACACGATCGATGCGAACAACAATCTGATCAAGGCGACGCTCAACGACGCCTGGGTACGGACCGAGCATTATCTGCGCAAGTCGCAGACCGAATTCTACCAGCTCGGCGGCAGCTGGGATCAGGACGTCACCGACAAGCTGCGCTTTACGCTGATGGGCGGCATCTCGAAGTCCGACGCGACGATCCCGGTCGAGACGACCTTCGTGTTCGATGATCGCGACGCGCAGGGCTATAGCTACGACTACACCGACATGAAGCGGCCGACGCTGACCTTCGGCACCAGCGTCACCGATCCCGCGAACTTCCAGCTCGCGGAAATCCGCGACCGGCCGTCAGAAACGGTCAACAAGTTCCGCACCGCGCAGTTGCGGACCGAGTGGGACGTCGCCGAGGGGTTCCAGATCAAGGCGGGCGGGCTGTACCGCAAGTTCACCTTCGACACGCAGGGCTTCTCGCGCGATGCGGTCGTCTGTCCCAACGCCGGCGGCAAGGATGTCGTGCTGGGGACGCTGACCTGTTCGCCGAACACGCTGTTCGGGCCGACCGCGGTGTACGGCTTCCCGGCCGGCAACCTCGGCGAGATCTTCAATCTCGGCAAGGCGGGCCAGCCATCGGGAACGACGACCAGCTTCCTGATCCCGAACATCGATGCGTCGGCGGCCTATACCGGGCTCTATAACCGCACCGCCACGGTGCTGGTCGGCGATACCCGCAGCGTCTCCGAGCAGGTCACCGGTGGGTACACCGAGTTCGACGTGAAGGGCGACATCCTCGGGCTGCGTTATGCCGCCAATGCCGGCATCCGCTACGTCCATACCAAGCAGCGTTCGACCGGGCTGTCGTCCGCGGTGGTGGGCGGCGTTACCGTCAACACGCCGGCGACGGTCGGCCGCAGCTATGACGACTGGTTGCCCGCGATCAACGTCGCGCTGTTCCCGGCAGAAGACGTCATCATCCGCGGCGCGATCGCCAAGGTGCTGACGCGGCCGAGCCTGGGCAGCCTGACGCCTGGCGGTTCGGTCGATGGCTTCAACTACCGCGTGACCTTCGGCAACCCGCAGCTCGATCCGTTCCGCGCAACCGCGTTCGATATCTCGGCCGAATGGTATTTCGCGCCGCAGTCGATCTTCTCGGTCGCACTGTTCAAGAAGAACGTCGAGAGCTTCCCGGTCTCGGCAACGCGGAGCGGGACGTTCGCGTCGACCGGTCTGCCGCTGTCGGTGATCCCGGCAAGCTCGCCGGCGGCCGGTGCTCCGGAAGGCCAGTTGTGGCAGATCACTTCGCCGATCAACGGCACGGGCGCCTCGTTGAAGGGGGCTGAAATCTCGCTCCAGACGACGTTCCGCTTCCTGCCCGGCTTCCTGCGCAACTTCGGCGCCTTGGCCAACGCGACCTTCGTCGACTCCAGCGCCGGTTATTCGCAAGGCGGACCGGCGACGACGATCGTCACGCCGGCGGGTACGCTCGGCGCGTTGCCGAACACGACCCGCTCGGCGACGCTCTACGGCCTGTCGAAGCGCGCGTATAACGGCACGCTGTATTACGAGGATGCGAAGTTCAGCGCGCGCGGATCGATCAGCTATCGCAGCCCGTATATCGACGGCGCGTCGGCGACCGGCAATCTGTTCGAGGGCTATGGCGCGACGACCAACGTCGATGCGTCGATGCGCTACAAGCTGACGCCGGCTGTGGAGGTGTCGCTCGAAGGGACCAACCTGACCGACAATTATCGCAGCCGGTACACCGATCTCGACGCCAATCGGAACTACGAGAACAACCACTTCGGCCGCACCTTCCTCGTCGGTGCACGCTTCAAGATGTAGGCGCGCCGAGCACAGTCTCTCCTCTCCTCGGGCGCATTCCTCACGGAGTGCGCCCATTTTTTTTGATGGGCCGAAGCATATGATCGATCGTCGGAGTGCAATCCTGGGGACGCTGGCTGTCGGTCTGTCGGCCGGCGTCCATGCGCAGACTCCACCGCCCGCGCAGGTCGGGGGGCGGGGGCCGAAGCAGCCGGCCCCGACCGAAACGATCGACTTATGGCCAGCCGGAGCGCCGGGTGCGCCACAGAGATTGCCGGTCGAGATCGTCGAGGACCGGGCGACCGGCACACAGGTTACCGACCGCGCCGTCCACGGTATCGCTCGTCCGCGCATGGTCGTGTTCCGACCCGCCAAGCCTAACGGATCGGCGGTACTGGTGATGCCGGGCGGCGGTTATGTCCGGATCGTCGTCGACCGCGAGGGGTATGAGATCGCACGTCGGCTGGCGGATCGTGGCTGGACGGTGTTCGTGCTGTTCTATCGGTTGCCCGGCGACGGCTGGGCGGCCGGGCCGGACGTTGCCTTGTCCGATGCGCAACGGGCGATGCGGCTGATCCGCGCACGCGCGGGCACATACGGGATCAAGCCAGACCGGATCGCGGCGATGGGGTTTTCCGCCGGCGGCCATGTCTGCGGTGACCTGGCGACGAGGTTCGCGCAGTCAACCTACACGCCGATCGATACCGCGGATCGAGGTAGCGCACGGCCCGACGTCGCGGCGCTGATGTATGCGGTGCAATCGATGGCGTTGCCGCTCGCGCATCCCGGATCGCGCGCGCTGCTGCTCGGGCCGTCGCCGACACCGGCCTTGGAGCGCGCACATTCGACGGCCTCTAACGTCACGTCTGCGACGCCACCCTGCTTCCTCGTCCACGCCGAAGACGACCGGAGTGTCATCGTCGACAATACGCTGGCGTTCCGGGCGGCGGCGATCAAGGCCGGCGTTGCGGTGGAAACGCATCTGTTCGCGACCGGGGGACATGGCTTCGGCCTGAGCAGGGCGGTCGGCAAGCCGGCAGCGTCATGGCCGACGCTGTTTGAGGAATGGGCGCGCGTGCAAGGCCTTGGGTGAGCCAAGCGCGCGCGGTCAGAGCGCCTCGTACCGGAAGTCGCGAAAGCGGGCCTCGCCGCTGCCGGCCGAATACAGGCCGGGGCGCAGCATCAGGAAACCGCCGCGGACATTGTGGTGATAGCCCGACACCTCCATGCCGCGATCGAAGCGGTGCCAGGTCTTGCCTGCATCGCCGCTGATATGGATCGCGACGATGTGACGCGTGTTCGTGATCCGGATCCGCATGCGGCGTCCGTGCGGATTGGCCGGTCGCCCACGCTCGTTGCCATATTGATGCGTGACGAACCGGTGTTCGTCGAAGCCGAGCCCGCAATACAGCTTGTCGTCGTAGAACAGCACGAGCCCCGCGGTGCCGCCGGGGGCGATCTCGACGTCGCATTCGAACCGGTAGGCCTGGTCGCCGGCGATCAGCATCAGCGGTGACGAATCCACCGGCGCGGTGCCACTGGCTTTCAGGATTAGCGCGCCCTTGTCGGTCCGGGCCCGGTAGCGTTCGGCAGGGCCAGGCCGGAAGAAATTCCATTTGCTGCCGAGTTGTAGCGTGCGGAAATCGTCGGAGAGCGGTTGGCCGTGGGGGAGCGCGGCGCCGCCTTTTGGCTTGGCGAGAGGCTTCGACAGATCGCCACCGGTCATCGCGAACCAGCCATCGGCGGTCCAGCGGATCGGATCGAGCAGCGCTTGCCGTCCGAGCGTCCAATAGCCGTTCTCGAACCCGTGATAGATCGACCACCAGCTACCGTCGGGCGCCTCGACGAGGCTGGCATGACCGCGCGACCACCATTTTTCGTCGGTGCTCACGGTCCGCACTACCGGGTTGGCGGGGTCGTTGGTCCAGGGGCCATGGATCGAGCGCGAGCGGGCAACGATCACCATGTGCCCGGTCGGTGGCCCGGCGGTGCCGCCGACCGCGGTGATCATGTAGAACCAGCCGCTGTGACGGACGATCTTCGGCCCCTCGGGACTGAAGCCCTCGACGTCCCAGGTGTCCGGATAGCGCCACGGATCGTAGACATGCTCGACCTTGCCGACCGTCGACAGGCCGTCGGCGGCGAGCCGGATCCGGTCGCCGCCCGACAGGAACAGCCAGCGCGATCCGTCCTCGCCGACCGCGTGGCAGGGATCGATATGGTCGGGCAGCCCAAGGTCGATCGGATCGGACCACGGGCCGTCGATATGATCGGCCCAGATGACGTGGATCGCGTTCGGCCTGGCCTTGACCGGGATATACAGGAAGTAGCGGCCGTCATGCTTTTCGAGGCTGACCGCCCAGACCGAGCCGATGTTCTTCGTCAGCGCGGCCTTGCGTGGTTGCCAGTTCACCAAGTCGCGGCTGTGCCAGATCGTCAGCCCCGGATAGGAATCGAAGCTGGAGAAGGTCATGTAATAATCCGCGCCGTCCTTCAGGATGGCGGGATCGGGATGGTCGCCCGCGATCAGCGGATTGAGGAAGCGACCGTCGCCAAGATCGGCCACCCGCTGTCCGTCGAAGCCACGCCGCCAGTCGTCCTCGAACCGCGGCACGCACGCCTCAGGCTTTGCAGGCTCCGCAACCGCGGGGGTAGGCGGCACGAGTGCGACCGCACCGCCCGCCAATGCCAGTCCGAAGGTCTCGCGGCGATTATAGGTCATGCGCATGTCCTGTTCTGATTTGGCGTCGTGACCGGAATGTCGAGACCTTCGTACCAGCACGCTGCACCCCAGGTCGATGATTGCCGAGGTGCAGCGGAGATCGCCGAACCGTCAGAACGAGAACCGCATTCCCGCCGTGAACTGACGACCGCTGTGCGTCAGCACGTTCAGGCGGTTGGACTCGTCGACGAACTGGTCGTTGACCTGATCGGTCAGGTTGATCGCCTCGATGCTGAACTTCAGATTGTCGGTCAGGTTATACGACATCTGCGCATCGACGTTGGTCGTGCCGCTCGTGCCGTTATACGAATTTCCCTCGGTGCCGGGTACGGCGGTGAGATAGCGCGAACGATAGGCGATCGACCCGCGGATCTGGAACTTGGCCGTTTCGAAATACAGCGTGCCGTTGGCGGCGTGCTTCGACAGCCCGATCAGCGGCGCGGTCACCGACGCACCACCGGTCGCGGACGTCAGATACTGGATGTTCGACGTCACGTGCGTGTAGTTCGCCAGCACGCCGAAATTCGAGAGGAAGCCCGGCAGGAAGCTGAAGGGCTGTTGCACGTTGACCTCGAAGCCCTTGAGCCGGCCGCCGCTCGAATTGACGGGCTGGCTGACGATGAACAGGTCGGTCGGCGATGCGCTGGTGCCGGCGAGGAGCGAGTCCGGCAGGCCCAGGCTGCTGAACGGCACGGTGGTGCTAAGCGACTGGACGAACGTGCCGATGTCCTTCTGGAACGCCGACACCGCATAGATCGCGCCGCGCGTCGGATACCATTCGACCGAGACGTCGAGATTGTCCGATTCCGTCGGCTTCAGATCGGGGTTGCCGCTGCTGAAGGTGCGGTTGCCGCCCGAGACGCTGAGATTGCCGCCCGGCGCGATCGCCGAGATGCCGGCGCGGGCGAGCGTCTTGGCGGCGGCGAAACGGACCAGCAGCGTATCGGTGACGTCCATCACCAGGTTCCCCGACGGCAGCCAGCGGTGATAGCTGCGGTCTGCGACGACCAAGTTCGTTGCAACGCCTTGTCCCGCATAGCCGGTCGAGCGCTGGTCGGTGTTGGCGTAGCGCACGCCGACATCGCCGCGGATCGGCAGGCCGCGATCGGCGAAGTTGAACTCCGCCATGCCCCAGCCGCCGATATCGTCCTCACGCACGGTGATGTACGATCCGCGCGCACTCGCGTTGGTCACGCCACCGGTCGCGTAAAGCGGGTTCGAATAGATGCCGTAGAGTTCGGCGAACTTCGCGAGATCGGGGACGACCCACGCCGTCGGCGTACCGGCCGGCGTGTCGAGCCCCTTGCCGAAGCCCGAGAAGAGCGTTGTCGCGGCAGCGAGCTGCGCGGGTGTCAGGGTCTGTACGACCGACTCACCGGACAGGCGCCGCTGCTCGGTCGAGCTGTAATCGAACCGGCGCCAGTCGACGCCGACCTTCAGCTTCAGCAACGGATTGACCGTCCATTCCGCGAACGTCTTCGCGTTGGTGAAGCTGTTGTTGACGGTCTGCGGGCGGATGCGGACTTCCGATGTACCGCTGGTGAAGGCGAAGCTGTTCGGGTTGGTCAGGTCGACGCCCGGCTTGATCGTCGGAAACCGCGTGCGGAAATCGTAGAAGAAATTGGGCGTGTTGGCGGCATCGATCGTGACGGTCGACTGGATCGGATTGCTGAACGCCGAGTCCGCGTAACCGACGACCGCACCGATCTTGAAGTTCTCGCCGAACTTCTGGTCGAGCGTACCGGTCACCTGGTAGAAATCGGTGACCAGCTTGTCGTAGCGCGACTGGGTGCGCAGATCGACATTGTCGAACGTGCCGCTGATGATGTTGTTATCGCCGTCGACTACGCCGTCGCGGATGATCGTCTGGGGCTTGCCCGTGCCGGAGCGGCTGAAGCTGATCGCCTGCAGCTGCGATTCCTTGCGCGTGCCGTCGAGCCGCGAATACAGCGCGTCGAGCGAGATCAAGGTCTTGGGCGTCGGCTGGAACTGGACCGAGCCTGCCGCACCCAGCCGCTTCTGGAAGATGTCGTAGCTGACGAGCCCGGGGATGCGCGGATGGTATAGTCCGGTTTCAGGGTTCGGATCGTTGATCTGAGCAAGCGTCTTGCCCGGCAACCGCGACGCTGCGTTGAACCCGGCGTTGAACCCACCGTAAGTCCAGCGCGTGATGTTCGCGCCCTCTTCCTTGATCGCACGCTCTTCGTACGCGACCGACAGCAGCACGCCGAACCGGCCATCGTCCGTGGTCTTGGTGATCAGTCCCGAGATCTTCGGCGTCACCTTCTCGCGCAGGTCGTTGTAGCTCGCGCTCGCCGAGATGACCGCGGTGGCCTTCTTATAGTCGAACGGCCGCGAGGATTGCAGATCGACGGTGCCGCCCAGCGAGCCCTCCTCGACGTCGGCGGTGGCGGTCTTGCGGACCGCGATGCTGTTGAACAGGTCGGACGAGAAGATGTTGAAATCGAACCCGCGGCCACGGTTCACGCCGCCCGAATTATCAGTTCCGCCGGTGGTGCCGATCGCCTCCATGCCGTTGATCCGGACGCGCGTGTAATCGGGCCCGAGACCACGCACCGAGATGTTGCGCCCTTCGCCGTTGACGCGGCTGATCGAGACACCGGGGATGCGCTGCAACGATTCCGCGAGGTTCAAATCGGGAAATTCGGCGATGTCCTCGGCCTTGATGACGTCGATGGTTGCGGTCTGCGTGCGCTTGATATTGATCGCGCTGTTCAGGCTCGCACGGAATCCGGTGACGACGATATCCGGTGTATCTGCGGCCAGCGGAGCATCGGTCACGGTCTGCTCGGGCGGCAGCGCAGGGGAGGCGGGCGGCGCGTCGGTATCGGTGGTGTTGCCGGCGGCGCGCGCGTCCTTTTGTGCGGTCGTTTCCGGTACGCTCTGGGCATGGGCCATCGTTGCCAGCGAGCAGGCGACGATCGCGCTCGACACGGCCAGCACGGATTTGAAGCTGCGGATCCCGGTCATACTCACTCCCCTAACTCCGGCACGATGTGCCTGCTGCCGGCTTCGTTGGAGCCGGTCTGTCGCAATCTGTGTTAGGCCGGGTGCGGCCGCCTAAGCCAATCTCATTCCGACATCGATCGATGCGAACGATGCACTGATCGGGCACCGGCATCTTGCTCAATCATCCGATCAAGTCGTGACTTGGCTGGATCGACCCGTTTTCGGACTTGGACCGACCCCGTTCTGCTCGATACACCGGGCCGGAATACTCGCGTAGATCGAGTGCCGGACAGGAGAGCGAAGCATGACGATCGCCACAGCAGCCCCCGCCGACGATGCGGTTGCAGGAGGCGTGGCCGGGCGCCCGACCGCGGTGCGCTACCGCGTGATCGCGCTGATCTTCCTCATCACGTCGATCAATTACGCCGACCGTGCGACCTTCTCGATCGCGGGCTCTGCGGCATCGACCGAACTCGGGCTGTCGTCGGTGCAGACCGGCTTCATCCTGTCAGCCTTCGCCTGGGCCTATGTCCTCGCGCAGATCCCCGGTGGGCTGTTGCTCGACAAGTTCGGTACGAAGCGTGTCTATGCCGGCGCGATCCTCGCATGGTCGATCTTCACCGCTACACAGGGCCTGACCGGCTTGATCGCGGGTGTGTCCGCGGTCGCGATGCTGTTCGCGCTGCGCTTCCTGGTCGGTCTCGCCGAAGCGCCCTCGTTCCCCGGCAATGCCCGTCTCGTCGCCGCCTGGTTCCCCGGTGCCGAGCGCGGCACGGCCTCGGCGATCTTCAATTCGGCGCAGTATTTCTCGCTCGTCGCGTTCGCTCCGCTGATGGGCTGGCTGGTGCATAGCTATGGCTGGCGCACGGTGTTCTGGGTGATGGGCGCGATCGGGCTCGCCGCGACCGCGCTGTTCGTCCGCTACATCCACAGCCCGGTCCGCCACCCGAAGATCAACGCTGCCGAGCTCGCGCATATCGAGGCGGGCGGCGGGCTGATCCGGATGGAGGACGCCGCCAATCGTCCGCAGGCCTTCTCGTGGACGAACCTGCGCCAGTTGCTCGCGAACCGGATGCTGCTCGGCATCTATCTCGGCCAGTATTGCATCAACGTGCTGACCTATTTCTTCGTCACCTGGTTCCCGATCTACCTCGTGAAGGAACGCGGGCTGAACATCATGGAGGCCGGCTTCGCTGCCGCTGCACCGGCGCTGTGCGGGTTCGTCGGCGGACTGGTCGGCGGCTACACGTCCGACCTGCTGCTCAAGCGCACCGGCTCGATCGACATCGCGCGGAAAGTGCCGCTGGTGTTCGGGATGCTGCTGGCGACGCTGATCATCGCGTGCGTGTTCGTCGAGGCGGAATGGCTGGTCGTCACGCTGATGGCGGTCGCGTTCTTTGGCAAGGGCGTCGCGTCGCTCGGCTGGGCGGTGATGTCGGACGTCGCACCGAAGCAGCTCGCCGGGCTGACCAGCGGTGTGTTCAACATGTTCGGCAACGTCGCCGGGATCGTCACGCCGATCGTGATCGGCTTCATCGTCGGCGCGACGGGATCGTTCGACTGGGCGCTGGTGTTCGTCGGCGCGCACTGCCTGCTGACGATCTTCTCGTTCCTGGTCATCGTCGGCCCGATCCGCCGTGTCGAGCTGGCGGCATGACCGTCGATCGCCGTACGCTGCTCGGTGGTGCCGCGGCCGCGCTGGCGACCTTGCCCGCCGTCGCCCGAGCAGCGCCTGCGACGTTGCGGGTCACGACGCCGATGGCTGCGCCGGAATGGGCGGTCCTGCAACGCCGATTGCTCGCCGCCAATGCCGAGGCGTGCGAGGCGTTCTACGCGAAGTATGTCGACAGTCGCGGCTGGCTGCGCGTGTTCGAGCGCTGGGGTGCGAACGACGGCCCCGACGATGCGGCGGAAGCGACGAACGACTGGGCGATCCTCCACGCGCTCGGCGGCCCCGATCGTATCCGCGATCTCTATGCGCGAGCTTGGGAAGGCCACCTCAAGCAGTTCGCCGCCGCGCGCACGGTCGACGTGCCGATCGCCCGCGCGGGTATGTATTTCCGCGAGTTTCCCGTCCAGATGGACTGGCAGCACAATGCGGAGGGGCTGACGACCTTCAACGTGATGGGGCTTTCCGGCCCGCGCGACCTGAAGCTGATCGAGCGGACGCGACGCTATGCCGATTTCTACACCGGTCGCGATTCCACGACGCGGAACTACGATCCGAAGCTGCGGATCATGCGCAGCCTGATGAACGGCAGCCGGGGCCCGATGCTGCGCCGCGCGACCGAGCTCGACTGGGCGGGCGATCCGTTTGCGGCCGGCGAACGCTTCCACATGGAGCACGGCGAGACGACCTACGCGGAGACTCTCGCGCATTATGCCGAATATGGCGACGTCGTCGGCGACAACCCGCTCAACCTGCAGGCGACGACGCTTGGGCTCAACGCCTATGCGCTGGGGGCAGGGGAGCGATACCGGACCTGGGCACTCGATTATCTCGACGCCTGGGTCGGCCGGGCGAAAGCGAACGGCGACATCATCCCCAGCCGCGTCGGTCTCGACGGTGTCGTGCCGCGCGACTGGTGGAGCGGCGTGTATGGCTGGGGCTTTTCGCCGATCGTGCCGCAGACCGGCAAGCGCGAGAACCGCAACCGTGTGCCGCGTTCGATCACCGCGTTCATGACCGGCACGCTGCTGTCCGGCGATCAGGGCTATATCGATGTCTGGCGCCGCCAGACCGCGCGGATCAATGCTCAAGGCAAGATGATCAATGGCTTGCTGTCGACACCGACGATGCACGGTGCGGATGGCTGGTATGGCTGGCAGCCCGGTCCGTTCAAGACCAATGGCTTCGAGATCTGGTACGTGTCGCAAGCGCCGGCCGATCGCGCCGCAGCCGGTGATCACCCGTGGGTCAGCTTCGTGGAGGGTTCGAACCCGAGTTATGCCGTGACCGCGTTGCGCGCCGACCTGAAGGCGGTTGCCGACCGCGTGGCCGCGCGCATTGCCGACCCGACGACACCCGAAACCCGGCTCGCCGACTGGCCGATCGACATCAACCCGGCCAACGTCACCAGCCTCGTCCAGTTGATGACCGGCGGCTTGCACATCGCCCGCCCGCCCTGGTCGAAGACCTCGCCGTCGCAGGGCGGCGTCCCGCTCCACTGTCGGCTCCGCTATTTCGACGCGGACCGCAAACGCGCGGGTGTGCCGGATGACGTCGCGGCGCTGGTGCATACGCTGGGCGACACGACGACAGAGGTGACGCTGGTGAACTTGAGCGCCACCCAGCCACGGACCGTCGTGGTCCAGGGAGGTGCCTATGCCGAGCATCGGATCGAAGCGGTGGCGATCGACGGCCGCACGGTCGACATCGCCGGCGCGGCGTTCATGGTGAGGCTCGAACCCGGTTGTGGCGCGCGGCTCGCGTTGCGCATGCGACGGTATGCCAACCGCCCGACGCTCGCGTTTCCGTGGGATCGGTAAATTCACCGCATTCTACAATCCTCCCCGGCCAGGGGGAGGTGTCTGGCCCTTGCCAGACGGAGGGGGAGGAAAGGGGTAACCGCCGTTCCGTGTCCGCCCCCTCCGTCACCTTCGGTGCCACCTCCCCCTTGCGGGTGAGGATCGAAAAGGTCGGGATCACCCGCCCGGCTTGATATACGGCGCAACCGCGAACAACAGCCGCTCCTCGCGCCGGGGATCGTCCTCGATCCGCACCGTCCGATCGAAGATCATCGTCGAGCGCCGCGCCAGGTCATAGTGACGCCAGGTCGGCACGCTCGCACAGTTTGGATCGCCGGTCCGCGCCAGCGCGATGAACGCATCCGCCATCCGCCCGGCTAGCCGTCTCGCCTCCGGCCCGTCACCCGTCCGCGCACTCGGCTCGCGCGTATTGTCGAACACCAGTCCGATATCGAGCGTATGGAACGCACCAAGCACGCCGCCCGCTTCCGGCGAGGGGAAGTCGAGCTGATACATCCAGGTCGGCGCACCGATCTTCGCGCGTTCCTCGGCCTGGATCAGGTGCCCGGGCCACGACCGACCCGCAGTCGATGCCGCCAGCAGGATCTGCCCCGGCGTCCGGTTGGGATAGAGGTCGCGGTAGCGCGCGATGACGTGGTTGGGGGCCAAATCTTTGGTCGTCTCCCGCACCAACCGCGCTGGTAGATTCTCCCAGGTCGTGTCGCCGCGTTTCAGGATCTCGCCGATCCACAAGCCCGTCTCGTCACGCGTGTTGCCGACGATCAGCGGGATGTGCACCGCCTCGCGCGGGGCATCGGGATAGAAGGGATGCCGCGTCAGCACCTGATGATCGAGCGTCGAGGTAAAGCTGATCTCGCCCTTGTCCTCGATCGGATCGGTTATCGCCATCGCCTCGACCAGCCGCTCGACCGGCAGCGCCTTCAATGCCGCAAAGTCGTTCGCGCCCGCCTTCGCCATGAACGTCCGCGACCGGATCGTCGCGTGGTTCGGCCCGGCAGCCGTGACGTGCTGGCCGCTCATCGTCGCGGCGGCGTGGAACAACGGGCGCGCCTCCGCCATCGCCATCAGCGTGACGATCTTGGCGCCGCCGCCCGACTGGCCGAACAGCATCACCCGCCCCGGATCGCCACCGAACGCAGCGATGTTGTCGCGCACCCATTGCAGCGCGAGAATGATGTCGAGATTGCCGACATTGCCCGACTCCGCCGGCCCGCCAAGCTGCGCGAGATACGCATAGCCGAGTGCCGCCAGCCGGTGGTTCAAGGTAACGACCACCACGTCGCCGCGCCGCACCAGATTGCCGCCATCATATAGCGGGTCGGATCCCGATCCGTGCGCATGGGCGCCACCGTGGATATAGACCATGACCGGCCGCCGCGCCGCGTCGAGGGCGGGCGTCCAGACGTTGAGGAACAGGCAATCCTCGCTGGTCGGCTCGGTCGCCTTGGTCTGCGGCGAGGCAGCGCCGTAGCGCGTGGCATCCGCGATCTCGGTCCACGGCGTCGGCGGCACCGCACGCGCAAACCGGCGCGCGCGCGTATCCGCCCCGTAGCGCACGCCACGAAACACCAGCACGTCGCGGTCGAGCGTCCCGCGCACCCGGCCGTATCGCGTCTTTGCCACCGGATCGCCCGGTGCGCGCGCCGCAACGAGCGCCGGCGTCGCCGCGATACCGGCGAGCACCGCGCGCCGATCGATCACGCCGCGGTTTCGGCGCACAGCCGCCGCATCGGCTCCAGCGCCGGGTTACTGTTGTCGCGCCGCCACGCCATGTGCAGCTCGACGGGCTTTTCGGGCTCGGTCGCAAGGCGGCGAAACTGTACGTCGATCATGTGCAGCCCCGATGCGGATTCCGGCACAATCGCAGCCGCCAGTCCCGCATGGACGAGCCCCAGCATCGAATGGATCTGCGTCACGTGCTGGACATAATGCGGCGAGACGCCGGCACCGTCGAACAGTCCGATAAGCATCTGGTGGAAATACCCCGCGCCCTGCCGCGCATACATGATCAGCGGCAGGCCATCGAAATCGCTGAGTTCGAGGACCGCCTTCGCCTGTCGCGGATCGCCTGCGGGCAGCGCGACCACGAGCGGCTCGACCTGTACGCAAACGGTATCGAACTCGTGGCGATCGAGCGGCGGCCGGACGAAGCCGATGTCGATCAACCCGGTCAGCAGCGCATCGACCTGATCGGTCGTAACCATCTCGCGTAGTTCGAGATCGATATTGGGCAGGCTCGCTCTCGCCTGCGCGACGATCTGCGGCACCAGATTATACCCCGACACCGCGGTGAAGCCGATCGCGACGCGTCCGGCATCACCCTTCGCCACCCGCCGCGCCGAGAGCGCCGCGCTCTCCGAAAGCCGGACGATCCGCCGCGCCTCGATCAGGAACACGCGGCCGGCGGGGGTCAGGCTTACCTGCCGGCTGGTGCGCTCGAGCAGCGTCACATCCAGGATCCGCTCGAGCAGCTGGATCTGCCGGCTGAGCGGCGACTGCGTCATGTTCAGGCGCTGTGCCGCGCGCCCGAAATGGAGTTCTTCGGCGGCGGCGACGAAGCAGCGAAGCTGGCTCAGTTCGAACATCATCGCCGCACTATCCGTTGGTTTTCGCTTCCTGTCACGCCGCCTTGGCAAGAGCGGTGGGGGCGACCTTCTCGATCAGCACGCGGAGCCGCTCGTCCTCGGCCGCCGACAGATCGGTCAGCGGCGAGCGCACCGGCCCGGCATCGCGCCCGACGACGCGCATGCCCGCCTTGACGATCGACACCGCATAGCCGCGGCCCTGGTTGCGCAGCGTGATGTAGGGCAGCACGAAATCGCGGAGCTGGTTCAGCACCTCGACCCGGTCGTCGGCCCGCACCGCCTTGTAGAACGCTAGCGCCCATTCCGGCAGGAAGTTGAAGATCGCCGACGAATAGGTCGTCACGCCCATCGTCAGATACGGCGTCGCGAACGTCTCCGCGGTCGGCAGGCCGCCGATATAGGTCAGTCGATCGCCCATCCGCGCATAGACGCGCGTCATCAGCTCGATATCGCCGACGCCATCCTTGAAGCCGACCAGATTGGGATTGCGGTCGCACAGCCCGGCCAGCGTATCGTCGTCGAGGATCGCATTGTCGCGGTTGTAGACGATCACGCCGAGCCCGGTCGCCTTGCAGACCGCCTCGACATGCGCGGCAAGCCCTTCCTGCTTCGATCCGATCAGATAGGGGGGCAGCAGCAACAGGCCGTCGGCGCCCGCCTTCTCCGCATCGCGTGCGATCCCGGTCGCGATCGCGGTGCCGTAACCACAGCCAGAGATCACCGGCAGGCGGCCACCGGCTTCCGCTACTGCGGCGCCGACGACCTGCGCCACTTCGGCGGGCGTCAGCGAGAAGAACTCGCCGGTGCCGCCGGCCGCGAACAGGCCGGACAACTCGTGCTCGAGCATCCAGGCGCAATGCTTGCGATACGCGTCCTCGACGAATGCACCGTCCGCATCGAAATGCGTGACGGGAAACGACAGCAGTCCGCCACCAAGGCGCTGCGCCATCTCGGTCGGGCTCATGGTCGTCATAACGTGCATCCCCTCGATCGTCTGGTCCGCCATCGTGTCGCGGCCATGTCGAGGATATTGGTAGGTTGCGCGACCGTGCGGGTCCAAACCAAAGGCGCGCTCGATCGATGCGCGTAGTGGCTCGATCGCGATTTTCCCAGGGAATGCGGAGCGTTCCCCCCGAACCTGTCCTGCCACATCGACGATCGCCATCGACAGCGCGCCGCCGACGATACCGACACCCAAACCGTACGCGACATTCCGTGCGAGCCGAAGCGTGCCGCGGGGGTTGCCCCGTCCGAGCATGCTGCGGGTGGAAGCCGTCACCACTCCGTCTCCTACAAAGCCGTTCATCAACCGGGCAATGCTCGGCTGCGACAGGTTACGTCGCACCGGCAGATCCACCTGCATCGCGAAGATCTCCGCCGACCAGCGTCGCGCCGACCTGATCGCGAGGAGCAGACCGCCTACGACGTTGGCGAGCGGGCGGCTGCTGTCGGCCTCGACCTATAAGCGCGCCGTGCGCCCGTTCGGCGAAGATCGGAACGCGGAACTTTTCTACCTGGTCGGCGGCTATTGCCGCGTGTCTTTACTGCTCAATGCCTCCGATATGTCGGTCACCGGTCGCGAGGAAGGGCCAGCCCCCGGTCATGCGCGCGCGTCGTGCGGTCTATCCGGTCATCCAGGATCTGCGCAGCCAGTTGAACGGCTGCCCGATGCACGAACCGCGCATGCTCCCCACACTCGACTGATCGATCGCCTCGGCATCGAATCGTACAGAAACTCCGGAGGAGCTTCGTGTGTCAACATCCGGACAGGACAATGACCAGTACCGGATCCTCGCGCTACTGCCCTCAACGACTTGGCGTGGCTGCGTCCCAGCGGGCCTGTATGCTGGCGAACGCCAGCGGGAGTTCGACGTGCCAATTAGGCTTTCCGCAGAGAGTGTTAGACTGTAACGCCTGGCTCTTGGCGATTGACAGATATCCGTGAGTGCGTGGCCCTGATTTCGATGACCAGAGAAGACCTTGAAGCGGAAAATTCGCGGTTGCGCGTGCAGGTCGCGACGCTGGAAACCGGCCGGGATGCCCTTGTCGCCAGCGCGGCGCGGCAGCGCGCGATCTTCGAAAGCTCGACCGATTTCGCGATGGTCGTCACCGACCCTAACGGGATCATCACCGACTGGAACCCCGGCGCAGAGCATGTGATGGGCTGGGCCGCGGCCGAGATGATCGGCAATGATGCCAGGCGGTTCTTCCTGCCCGACGACGTCGCGAGCGGGCGTCTCGATCACGAAATGCAGCAGGCGCTGGACGAAGGTCGCGCCGCGGACGAGCGCTGGCATCTGCGCAAGACCGGTGAACGCTTCTGGGCTTCGGGCGAGATGATGCCGCTTCACGATGACGGCGACGCGCATCTGGGCTTCGTCAAAATCCTGCGTGACCGCACCGATGAGCATGTCGCCGGCGTCGCGCTCAAACAGGCCAAGGAGCGTTTCCAGACCATCCTGGAAACCGTCGATTCTGCGTTCGCGATCATACAGTTGAAGTTCGACGCCGATGATCGGCCGGTCGACTATCGTTTCATCGAAGCGAACCCCGCCTTCGCGCGTCAGTCGGGTGCCGACCTGCGGGGCAAATGGGTGACGGAGCACGCGCCCGATCTCGAGCGGTTCTGGTTCGAGACGTACGGGCGGGTTGCCAGGACGCGCGAGCCGGCCAATTTCGAAAGCTATGCCGAGGGCTTTGCGCGCTGGTTCGACGTGCGCGCCGTCCCGGTGGGCGATCCTGACGAGCGGCAGGTCGCGATCCTGTTCAACGACGTCACCGAGCGCCGTGAGGCGGAAGATCGGCTCCGTGCCAGCGAAGCGCTGGCCCGCGAGAATGTCGAGCGCGTGCAACTCGCGCTGGCCGCCGGTGCGATCGTCGGGACATGGCATTGGGACCTGCCCAGCGATCAGTTCACGATCGACGAGGCGTTCGCGCGCGCCTTCGGTCTGGATCCGGCGCTTGGCAGGAGTGGCATTCCGCTCGCCCAGATCGTGGCGACCGTTCATCCCGACGACCAGGAAGGACTGGCGGAGGCGATCAGCGAGGTGATTGCGCGTGGCGGGGCCTATGCACACCAGTACCGGGTCCGCCGCGTCGACGGGAAGTACTACTGGATCGAAGCGAACGGGCGTGTTGATCACGCGCCGGACGGAACGCCGTCGAGCTTCCCCGGCGTCCTCATCGACGTGCAGGAGCGGCGCGCCGTCGAAGCCCAACGTGACAACGCGATTGCGGCGCTGCGCTCGCTCAACGAAAACCTAGAGCAGCGTGTTGCCGAGCGCACCAGCGAGCTGATGAAGGCAAAGGATGCGCTGCGCCAGTCGCAGAAGGTGGAGGCGATCGGTCAGCTCACCGGTGGCGTCGCGCACGACTTCAACAATCTGCTGACGGTGATCCGCGGCTCGGTCGACCTGCTTCGTCGTCCCGGCGTGTCCGACGACCGGCGACAACGCTATATCGATGCGATCTCCGATACGGCGGATCGCGCCACGAAGCTGACCGGGCAATTGCTCGCCTTCGCTCGGCGTCAGTCGCTGACGCCCGAAGTGTTCGATGCCGCCGCTAGCGTCCGCACGGTCAGCGACATGGTCCGGACGCTGACCGGATCGCGCATCAGGGTTGCGGTTCGGCTCCCGTCCGAGCCTTGCCATATCGACGCGGATCGCAGCCAGTTCGATACGGCGATCGTCAACATGGCGGTCAACGCGCGCGATGCCATGAGAGGCGAGGGCGACCTGACCATCACGGTTGCGGAAGCGTCCCGGATGCCCGCCATTCGCTCGCATCCGGCGATATCCGGCGCGTTCGTCGCAGTCTCCCTCACCGACAGCGGGCCGGGCATCCCGGTGGACAGGATCGACCAGATCTTCGAACCGTTCTTCACGACCAAGGGCGTGGGCGAGGGGACCGGCCTCGGTCTCAGCCAGGTGTTCGGCTTCACCAAGCAATCGGGAGGAGACATCTTCGTCGAAAGCACGGAAGGGGAAGGCGCCACCTTCACCATGTATCTGCCGCGCGTGGAGGGCCTCGGCGACGTCGCGATCGAAGCGGGCGACACGGCGCTGCAACTGGGCGAGGGCGCGTGCATTCTGGTGGTCGAGGACAATGCCGAGGTCGGGATGTTCGCGACGCAGGCCTTGGCGGAGCTGGGCTACAACACCGTATTGGCGATGGACGGGGCCAAGGCGTTGGCGGAACTGGCGACCGGTGTGGAACGGTTCGACGTCGTGTTCTCGGACGTTATGATGCCGGGCATGTCCGGCGTGGAACTCGGTCAGGAAATTGCCCGTCTTTATCCTACGCTGCCAGTCATGCTCACCAGCGGGTACAGCGAAGTGCTCGCGCAGAGCGGGACGCATGGTTTCGAACTGCTGCACAAACCCTATTCGATCGATGCGCTGTCGCGAGCGATACAGAAGGTTGCGCGGTATCGGCGACGTTAGGGGCGGCCCGTCAACGGGATTTAACCAATCGGCGCGGTTCAAGCGTCGCGTGATCGGGACAGGCTGAGGAGCAGCCAGCCACCTACGCCGGCAAGAACGCCTAGGGCACCGCCGACGACATACGCGCTGACGGCGTTGTTTGGCGTGAACAGGCCCCCAGTCATATAGCCGAGGAGGCAGGCCGCGCTGGTTCCGGCGCTATACATCGCTGCGACCTTGCCACGCGATTCTGTTGGTGCTTCCCGTTGCAGCGTCGTGCGAACCGCGACGTTCTGTATGCTGTTGGCCGACCCGCCGACCGCAAAGGCGGCACCTATGAAGATGAGTCCACCCGTCACTGTCAGCGTGGCGATACCGATCGCCAGCATCGTCGCTCCCATCACCACCGCGGCAACGAATGCGATCGGGGCCGGTCGCGACATTGCCAACGTGCCGGAGGCGGCAGCGCCTACCATCATCCCACCAGCCCAGCACGCCGTCAGCAGACCGAACGCAGTCGGGCCTGCCGCAAGCGATACGGTGATGAGGAAGACGAAGGCCACGTCCGCGATCGAGATCGCATAGACTTCCAGCATCAGTGCTCCGATCATGGTCGTGATCCGACCATCTCGCAGCACTGGCAGGTATTCCGAAAAGAGCGTCCGTGTCCTGCCATCCCCCGGCTCGACCGGCCGGCGCAGCCCGCTTCCCAGAAGTACCACGGCCAGCAGCGCGAAACTCGCCGCATCGATGAGCAGTGCCTTCCCAGTACCACCCCATGCCACCAGTGCGCCGCCTACCACGGGGCCCGCCAACATCCCGGCGCTGCGGACAAACTCCAAGACCGCGTTTGCTCGTGGCAGCGTCATGCCGATACCTTCGGCGAGCACGGGGATAAGAACGAAACTCGCCGTACCGCCGATTGCGAACGACACGCTGAGAACACTCGCACCAAGGATCGTCGTCACCAGATCGGGGTGCCAGGCCATCCAAGCTATGACGATGGCGTTGATCGCCGCCGCTGCCATCAGCAGTTTGCCGGCATCGCGAGCATCGACCAGTCGTCCGATGAAAGGCGTCGCAAGCAACCCCGGCAGCAATTGCGCGACGAGCAGTATCGGCACGGCGAAGCGGGTTCGACTGCCAGCCGTTCGAAACATCAGCGTTATCAGCGAAATTTCGTCGCCAATGGTTGAAATGGCGAGCGTGGCCAGCAGCAGCCATCCCCATCCTCTCCTGACTCCGATCGCCTGCATGCCGGCGTCTCTACCATCTTGACGCATGAATTCGATAGTCCGCGGTCCTCGCTGCAAGTAGCCAGACGGGCTTTACGACGCGACGAGCGCACTACTGATACGTACGGAGGTAACTCGCGGGGATATCAACAGTGTAGAGCAGTCCTGCTAACGCTGCGATCACGAACGCGCCGAAGATGACGCCTACACTACAGAAAATCGTCAACACGGCATTGGCCATAGAGCGACTGCGAGCACGCAACGACCAATGGACAGCGCAGCCGATATGCGTGAAGGCCGCAGCGATCGCCAGCCAATAATATGGCGCAAAAAACAGAGGATATCCCGCCACATGGAAGCCGGCCGCGGCGAAACGGAAATCTGTATCAAGTCCGAGCACAAGCCGCCCGTACAGAACCGAGCTGACATGAAGTAGCAAAAATGCCGCAATACACAGTCCGGAGCCGGCCTGAAGCCAAGCCACCACGCCAGCCCGCTCCCGCCAGCCGGAGACAACCATCGTCAGTCCGCTAAGGACTTGGTTGACGAGTAGGATCAAAAGAACCGGTTCTACAAATGGATTGCGATAGACGGGTCGAATGAATTTCATGACCTCGATGTGGGCAGCTTGCCCAATCATTCCGGCCAAGTGGTTCGCCATATGTAGAGCGATGAACAAAAGTAAAATGGCCGCAGATATCTTATGTGTTTTCCTCGGGTATACCGAATATGATGATAAAATATTCGGTATAAGATTGCGGAGATTAATTCTGAATATCGAGCGGTTCCGGACCATGAACAATAGTCCGGCGATATTTCCAATAAGGCAAGTTAATAATCTTATTTCGATAATTTCGGCAAGGCTTGGTTTGATCAAAGCGCACAGGACACGCGCGCATCCCTCCTGAGATTGACTTTGCAAGGCACGAGTTCGGCAGCCATGCTGTTAACCAGCTGTCAGGCCTTGATTGGCAGGCGTTAGGGCCGGGCGGCTATAGCGATGCGCGCAATCTGGCATGCTGCTTCTGCTGCTCCATCCTCACCGGCGATAATCAGCGCCGCGCGCTTTGCCGCGCTCGTTTTCCCCGGGTCGGATAATAGTTGCGCGATGGTGCGCGCAGCACGTTCGCACGCAAAATCTTCCCGCCTCACGGTCTGACTCATGCCGGCCGACTTAAGACGTGCCGCGTTATCGAACTGATCTCCGAAGTGAGGGACGACGATCTGCGGGCGACCGGCGCGAATGGCTTGGCCTGTCGTGCCGGCACCGCCATGATGAATGACCGCGGCCGCATGGGGAAAAACTGCGGAGTGCGGCGCATAGGTCATGAACATGCAGTCGCCGTCGATACGCGGCGATTCCGGTTGGCCGGTCAGCATGAGCGCTCGGCGACCCAGCGCGCGGCTAGCGGCAGCGGCTTCCTCGTAGAAGTATCCAGGCGCGGCGACCGCGAAGGAACCCAACGTGAATATGAGCGGTGGATCGCCTCCGCGCAGGAAGGCGTTCAGCGCAGGTGCAAGCGGTTCCTCGGGTCCGCGTTCGCTGTCGTAGAACGGGAAGCCGACAAGTGACGCGCTCTTTGGTGCATCGGGCGGCAGCCCACCTAGAACCGTAGACCAGCAGCATAGGATGGCTGTCGTCGCGGGGCCATGATCGAGCATCGGCGCGCCGCTATTCGGGCCAAGCCCGTGTTCGGCGCGAATGGCGTCGATCCGCTTCGCATAGCGTCGACGCAGCGCCGCACGCGCCAGCGAGAAGAACAGCCGGTTCCAGCCTCGGCCGAGGCCGGTTCGCGGATTATGCCGCATCATCTCGAACTGCGGCGCCGATGGCGGTTGCCAGGCGGAAAACAGGGTCATCGGCTGAAGAACCACGGTCGCCAATGGTAAGCGCCGCTTTTCCGCGACGATTTCCGCGGCGAAGGCGAAAATCGAGCCGACCAGAACATCCGCCCCGGCTGCCAGTTCGTCCAATGCGGCGGTGCTCGTCTGCAACGTCGGAAGCAGGATGTTGTCGATCACGAACTGCGTGTCGGCAAGGATCCGGGCAGCGACTTGCGTCTGGCTCATGCCCAGCAGATCGCAGATGGTTGCATAACTCGGCAATATCGGCGCTGCGTCGAGCCCGGCCGCTCGCACCTTCGCCACGCCATCTTCCGGAACCGCGAGCAGTACATGATCACCGCGTGCGGCAAGGGATTTGCCGATCGCGATGAAGGGATGCAGGTCGCCTAAAGAGCCGACGGTAGCGAGAACGATCCGGGCCATGGCCAATGCTAGTCGCCCCGCCGCCTTTTACAAACCGGACTTACGATGATCATCGTCTCCATTTTGGGCAGGTCTGCTGCTGACCGACGTGGCGCGCAGCGACTGCGCCGGCTGGCGGCCTCGAAACTGCCGTGCGTTGCGTGAGAACTTTGCCAACCGATGATATCTTCAACGCGGGGGCTGCGCGAGGGCTGGGACACAATGCCCGAGTGACACTGGCAGCCGCGCGCGTTACCCCGCCACGGTGCAAGCGATCCGGCACCTTCTCGCGCAACGCCATTTTGCCGTATTGCTCTGTACGGTGGCACTGCTGTGCAAGCTGCTCGTACCGACCGGATATATGATTTCCGACGATCGCGGTGCAATCACCCTGTCGATCTGTTCCGGGTTTGCGTCGCAGACGACGATGCCCGGAATGGAAGACGGCAGCATGGCATCGATGGCCGATCATGGTTCGCCGAAGGATCACGGCAAGGTCGAGATGCCGTGCGCCTATGCCGGCCTTTCGGCACAGAGTCTTGGCGCGGTCGATCCCGTCATGCTGGTGGATGCGCTCGCTATCGTCGTCGCGCGGGCCCTGCTGGCGACGCCCCGCCCGACGTTCCGGCCCGCTCCTTTTCTACGGCCTCCGCTGCGGGGGCCACCCCTAGCGCTGAAGTGACGAAAGCCCGCTGTCCGATCTGGCCTTAGTCGCGCGTGGTATCGTCGTGACCCCGATCGCCGTCGGGTGGAGCTAGCCAATTCGTCACGCCGATCGATAGCCTTGATCGGAGCCGGCG
This sequence comes from Pseudomonadota bacterium, assembly GCA_040388215.1. Taxonomy (GTDB): domain Bacteria; phylum Pseudomonadota; class Alphaproteobacteria; order Sphingomonadales; family Sphingomonadaceae; genus Sphingomonas. Next base: position 48,327 of record JAZKCH010000001.1, read on the forward strand.
GCACGTCGTGCGCGATACGCTGTCCGCACGATCGGCGATGCCTTCGACGAGCGGACAGAAGCCAGGGTCTGCGGCATGTTGGACGGCGCGTTTGCGGCGGGTGAGTCCGGCGGGACGATAACGGTGCCCAGCGATCCCGCGACGATCGTGTTCATCGCTGTTCATGTCGTCCGTACGAGCCGCAACACGGGCGTAGGCTTTACGTCGAAGCTCGATTTCGGCGTGATGATGGCCGTCGAATTGCGCAGACGGACCCATCCCGAACGCGTGCCGCTGATGCGCGGATACGCCCTTTAGTCACCCGTCCACATCAGCTTGCTGACGACGGCGTGCCCGGAGGTCATCGCGCCAATGGGCGGGTCGATGCCGACTTCAGCGGGCGGGTCGAGGCGCTGACGACCGAAGACACAGCCCGCAGACAAATCAAAAGATATCAAAGGGGAACTCTACCGTGAAGATCAAGTCGCTCGCCATGCCCAACCTCATGCTGGGCCTGATGCTCGCATGTCCGGTAGCCGCGCAGACCACCACCCCGGAGACGGTCGAGGATAATCCGCGCTTCACTATCGGTGACATCGTCGTGACCGCACCCAGCATGGCGCGCTCTACCGAGAATGTTCTGACCTCGGTCGATGTGCTCGGTGGCAACCTCGCGCAGCGCCAGTCGGTCGATAATGCATGGGAGCTTTTTGCACGGCTGCCGGGGGTCGTGCTGACCGACTTCAACCAGGGCACCACCTCGGGCCGTTTCTCAATTCGCGGCTTCAACGGCGAGGGCGAGATCAACGCGGTCAAGCTGCTGATCGATGGCATCCCGACCAACGACAATGCCGGGGGCATGACCGGGATCGATATGATCGCACCGCTCGACATTGCCGGGATCGAGCTCGTGCGCGGTACCTCCGATCCGCGTTGGGGGCTCAACAACATTGCAGGCAATGCCAATATCCTGACCCGGATCGGCGGCAGCTATCTCGACGCGCGCGCGATCGCCGGCGCGTTCGGGACGATCGATGGACAGGTGTCGGCGGGGCTGGAGCGCGGGCCATTCAGCCAGAATTATATGGTCAGCTATCGCCGGACCGATGGATTCCGCGACCATGCCGACCTCGAACGGCTCAACGTCGCGGGCAAGTGGTTCTACGATTTCGGATCGACACGGTTGGGCGCGATCGTCCGCTACTCGACCGCAACCGCCCAGGAGCCGGGATATCTGACGGATGCCGACGCCTACACGAACCGCCGCCGGTCTTATGCGGTATCGGAAACCGACGGCGGCAAACGGCGGCTCGGCCAATATAGCCTCCACCTCGATTCCGATCTTGCCGAACACCTCGCGCTGAGCGTGAAGGGCTATGCCGCCAGCCTCCACGACGATCGCTATGTCCGCTTTTCGGCCAACGTCGCGCAACAGCGCCGCCTATCCGACGAATGGCAATATGGCGGTACGGTCGCACTTCATTATCATGCCAGCGATGCGCTGATGATCGAGGCGGGCGGCGACGTGCAGATACAGGACAATAAGAGCCTGCGCTGGCTTACCAACCGCCGCACCATCACCAGCCAGACGCGCGACCAGAAATTCGATCTCACCGTCTATGGCGGGTATCTGCAAGCCGTGATCGAGCCGACCAGCTGGCTGAAAGTCACGCCCGCGTGGCGGCTCGACCGGGTCGAAGGCGATTTTACCAACCGGCTCTCCGGTGTCACGGCGCCGATCAACGATTACGGTACGATCAGCCAGCCCAAGCTGAGCGTCGCGATCACCCCAACCCGCGGCGTCACGGTGTACGGCAACTATGGTCGAACCTTCCAGATCGGCGCGGGCTCGGGCGCGTATCTGGTGCCACCCCGCGTCACCGATGTCGCGCCGTCGATCAACGAGGGGTTCGAGGGTGGCGTGAAGCTGTCGCGCAATCGCTGGCTGGAAGCGCGCATCGCCTTTTGGCAGCAGACCGCGAGTGGCGAATTGAAGCGGCGCCTGAACGATCCGTCGGGTGATTTCGACAATCTCGGCAAGACGCGACGACGCGGCGTCGATCTTCAGGTCGACGTGAAGCCGGTGCGCGGCGTCGCGCTATGGGGTAGCTGGTCGCACCAGACTGCACGGATCGTGACACCCGACCCGGCGACGCCGTCGCAGGCGGGCAACGCTATCGATCATGTTCCGCAGAACGTGTTTTCGGGCGGCCTCGACATCACCCCCGACCCGAAGCTGCGGGTATCGTTCTGGGGCAACGGCCAGTCGCGCTACGAATTGAACCCAGCCAACACGCAAGGGCGCTATGGCGATTATGCCGTCCTGAACATGGAGGTCGCATACAAGGTGAGGCCGCAGATCGAGGTGTCCGCACAGATCAAGAACCTCGCGAACGATCACTACGAATATGTCTGGTACGACGGCACGCAACGACTGCATGCACCCGCGGATCCGCGTTCGCTGTTGGGCGCGGTACGGTTGACCTTTTAGATCGGCCGTGTGTCTTTCGCTGCGCGGGACCGTGCGCCGATCCATTTTTAGCGGCGTATCCCGTTCGGCGCGCAGCCCCAGTCCGCGGGTCTTTGTACGGTAGGATCCGGCGCCTGAACCCGCGCTCAGTTGACCTCACGCGCGATGGGATAGCGTAGCGCGTAGGGGTGTCCGGGTCCGGCACGGGCGTAGAGCCAAGCCAGTCGCGCATCGGGATTGGCCGCGAAGGCGGGATCGGCGCTCAGCTTCGTCTCGAACGCATGCCTGATGGCGGCGTCGGTCGCCAACATGCGATCGCCCAGCGCGGCCAGTACGAACGCATCCGTACTGGGGGGCGGCGACATGATTTCCGGAAAAAATCCCCAGGCCAGGAAGGAATCCTGGCTTTCCGGCTCCAGCAGCGCGGCGGCCAGGAGGCCTAGCGGTTGGTCGGCTGCCACACGGACGCTCCCGGCGGGCATCACCTGCTTGCGCTGTTCGTGCGAGAAGGTCGCGGTGATCGGAACGCGCCCCTCGCTCGGCTGCAACAGCTTCGGATCGAGGAGCCGTACCTGATCGATGGTCAACGTGCGTGGTGCAGTGGTCGTCTCGACCGCGATGCCATGCAGACGCAGCCGATCGATGACCTCAGTTTGCGCAGCGGGTATCCACCACGCTTTGGGAATTTGCACTGCCTCGGTGGGTTGCTGGCCAATGATCGGCATGCGGAAGGTAATGGGGGCACCCAGCCACCGCTGCTCCCGGCGTCCCGATGCTGGCGAGAAATACGTGTCGAACGCCACGCCCTTGAAACCGTCGATCCAGCCAATCGGCTGGTCCGCGCGCTTCCAGCGCGTGAGAAGCTTGGTCGGGCGGCTGGCGCGATCCCGAGCCTTCGCCGCAGCGATCCTTTGTGCATCATCGCTGGCGATCGTCAATGCCGCTTCGAGCAGCACATACGTACCCAACACCCGCTGCCGATAGGGCTTGAGCATATGGTTCTCGACCAGAACCGTCGGCACGCTGATGAAGTCGCCATAGCCCGTCGAGTAGCGTGGGCCTTCGGGGCTGAAGCGAATGCCCTTGCTCGGCTCGCGGGTGTCGATCGGGCTCGGATAGAGGCTGGGGATATGGCCGGCGTTCGTCAGCGCTGCAGTGGCGGCCGGGCCGAAGCGTTCGTCCAGCCAGTCCGCCGTCGCACGATGGCGTGCGTATTTGCCCCAGCCTGCATAGGTGAAGGTCACGTCGTACTGCATGTCGAAGCCTTCGCTGACATGGCAATCGACGTAGAGGATGGGGTCGACCGCGCGCAGCAATGCGATCATCGCACGGGTTTCCGGCGCGTCCGCCTTGGCATAGTCACGGTTGAGATCGATGTTGCGCGCATTTGCTTCGCGACCCTTTTCCGCGGGGCCGCGGATATGGACGAAATTGTAGGCGCTCATCTGCTCATGGCCATCGATGTTGTAGATCGGGACGAAGACCAGATCGACCTTGTCGAGCAAATCCTCCTTTCCGCGCAACGCAATGTCCCGCAGCAGCATCAGCCCCGCATCCTTGCCGTCGATCTCGCCGGAATGAATACCGGCCTGTACCAGCACCACGGGCTTCTTTGCACCGCCCTTGCTGGCGCGGACGTAGATCAGGTCACGCCCCTCGCCGGTACGTCCAAAGCTGCGCACGGTAATCAGCGGCGAGGCGGCGGCCAGCCGATCGAGCCACGCTCGTACCTCCGCATAGCGCGGTGACGTCCTGAAGCCGGATGCTTCCGCTGGCGTGATCCATGGATCGTCAGCCTTCGCGATCAGCGCTTCGCTTCTGCCGGACCACGGCAGGATCGGGGGCAAGGGTGCGGGTCCTTGCGCCGCGAGGGGGGCAGCGGTCGTCAGTATGAGGGAACTCAGGATTACAGTTGCACGAAGGGACAAGGATCGACTTTCGGATAGAAGGTGAGATTAGCCTTGGCGCGCCGCGTCGCGGGCGATCCGCTGCATCTGAAGCGCGCCTGCCGTGAGGACGAGAGCGGTCACCGCCAGCAACAGGATCATGGGGGAGGCTGGCCAGGATGCCGTACCGGTGCGTGCGCGATAGCGCGGCAACAGATCGAAGTCGGCATGCGTGAAGGGCCGATCGAGGAAGAGGTACGGGTAGAAGAACACGCGCAACTCCTTGTGAAACGTGCCGATGCTGTCCTGATAATCATGCTGGGCCACGAGGTCGGTATCGGCGAGCCGGTGCAGGATGCCCTGCGCGGCGACGTTGGGAAGCAACCAGCCGAGGTTCGTCGTCCTGCGCTCGCGCTCGAGCAGGCTTGCACGATAGGCCGCGACCTGCGGCGCAACGGCTTCGTCCCCGACCTGATGCATCGCGAACAGCCATTTCCAGTGGAAACGGCCTTCGAACGTCTCGTGACCACGCCATTCGGGATGGGTCGCGAGGAAACGGTCGAACGTGTCCGACTTGGGGATATCCCAGCCGTGATGGACTATTTCGCGCTGGGCAAGCGTCAGGTCGATGCCCTTACCGACTGGGATCGCGCGTGCGATCCCGGCATTCGCGAGAGTAGGCAGCAGCAGTGTCAACGCGATCCAGCACCCTAAAGCGGCTGCGGCGGCGGTCGTGGATGCACGTACCCGGCTGGCGACGAGCAGACTGAGGCCAAACCAGAAGGCAATATACACCGCGGTCACGGTCACGATGCCAACTCCGATGAGCGTGGGGGCGGCAGTAGCGACCAGCGCCGTGCCTGCCGGGATGAGGAGGGCAAGCGCCACCAGCAGATAGCGAAGGCCGATCCGTCTACGCCATAATCCGGACCCCGGCATCGAAAGGAGCAAGCGCAGCCGCCCGCTCTCCCGTTCGCCCGTGATCAGGTCGTGGGTCAACGCGATCACGATAAGGGGGGCGAGATAGATGACGACGAACGCGAAATCGAAGGCTCCCGGCAAGGCCTGTTCGGCGTTCAGGGTTTCGGACTCGTACAGCTGTTGCTGCAGGCTTAGCGCCCGCACCCGCAGAACGGCAGGTTGCACGTCGCGCTGCCCCAGCGCGAGGAAAGCGATCGGGGAGGGGTGATCGTGCGTCAGGAGGAAGGTATAATAGGCGGCATAGCCTGCTTGACCGTCAGGCTTGCCATACTCCTTCGCGACCGCCGCCAGGTCACGGGCCTGGTCCGCGGCTACACGGGCGATCGTCGCCTCCTGTCGGCCGACCGCCGACAACCCGGACCAGATCGACAACGCCGATAGCACGAACAACAACGCGAGTGATGCGGCGGCCAGTCGCGACCGCAGGATCAGACGCAGTTCTGCGCGGAGCAAGCTCATCGCGATGTCCTCCCAAGTCGTCGTGCGATCGGTACGGACGCTATGAGCAGGCCCGCCAGCCAACCGCCGAGCACCAGCAGGTTCGGCCAGATCAGCGTGGCAGGCGGCACGAACGGCCGATAGCGGAATCGCGGAATCGTCTTCCAATTGTCAGCAGACACGCGGGGATCCTCACCGGCGTTGACGCTTGGGATTTTCTCCGCCTGCATCCAGTTGAGCGCCTGAACGAACCGATAGCGGAACGCCTCGGATTGGTTGAGGAAGTCCTGATGGGCGGCAAGGCCGGTGCCGGTCAGCGTCATCGACAGCTGCCGCACTGCGATGAGCGGGCTGACCATGCCGAAGGCGCGGACAAAGTCGTTCTGCGCTGACTCACGCGCCTCGATGTCGTTCGCCGATCGTGCATGGAGGGCGGTCGTCAGCCGTTCCCCTTCCACAGCCACGAGGCCCGCATATTGGACGGGCAGGTCCTCGATACGAGACACGCCGTACCGTGCCAGCGTGCGTGCCTTGAAGGCGGCGAAATAAGGATCGCCCGGGTCATGTGCGTCGCCGGTCTGCTTGAGATCGCGGTGGAGCGCGATCTCGGTTTCGATCCTGCTCGGCAGCACGGCGCGGGTTGCCGCCAGCTCGGGCAAGGCGCGCGGCAAGAGGATGACGCCAACCATCCAGAGGCCGATCAGCACTACCAGAGCGTCCCGCGAGCGGGTGACCAGCGCGGACGTCAGCACCGCTATCATCGCCCAAAGCACCAACCAGACGGCATAGCCGATGATGAGCAATGCTACCGCCCCCCAAGGGGCGACGGCGCTCGCCGCCAGCCAGGCGAGGAGCAGAAACGCCGGCGTGCCGATCGCGATTGCGATGCTGCCATGGCCGAGTAGCTTCCCCCTGAGCAGTTGCCCACCGCTGACACCCTGCGCCAGCAGCAGCCGCAAGATGCCACGCTCGCGCTCCCGTGCCACGCTCGCGAAGGCCAGGAAGACGAGCAACAGCGGCGCCAGCACCTGCAAGACGAACGCAGGCGTCAATTGGCCGAAGCGGAGCAGCAACGATGATTGTCGCGCCTCCGAAAAATTCGCACTGTTCTGCCGGTGGCCTTCGAGGAAGATGGTATTGCCGGTGAAGCTGTCGACGCCGAAGTCGACGAACGCCAGCGGACTGAGCGGGCGGAATACGAACTGGCCATAGTGGACCATCCTGTGGGGATGACGAGCGGGCTGATGGTCGAAGCCATCGTCTACCGCTGCCTGATAGCGTGCCCGTTCGGTTTCGATACCGGCGCGGCGTTCGAAGCTGACCATGGCAGACACGACGATCAGCGCGACGAGCAGGAGGGTAGCGATGAGACCTGCACGGTTCCTTGCCAGGCTGCGCCATTCCTCGGCAGCGATGCGGATTACCCGCGAATTCACGCCGCCGCCTGCGTGCCGGTGTAGCGGGCGTGCAGCATGTTGAGGTCGAAACGGGTTGCACCATCTTGGGCGACAAGCTCCTCTTCGATCCGTCCGTCGGCAAGAAAGCCGATGCGATCCGCAACGTCGACGGCGCTCAGCAAATCGTGCGTCACCATCAGGATGGCAACCTTCCGGTCGCGTGTCGTTTCGATGAGGCGGTTGAACTCCATGGTCGCGCGGGGATCGAGGCCCGAGGTCGGCTCATCGAGGAGGAGCACCGGGACGTGTCGCGCGAGAGCGAGCGCGATGGCGACCTTCTGACGCATGCCCTTCGAGAAACCGCTGACACGCTGGTTCCAGGCGTGGTGAGGCAGGCCGACGGCATCGAGCGCAGGCTCGATAACGGTCCTTTGGGTCTTCTCCGCTCGTGCCAAGGCGAGAAAATAGTCGAGATTTTCCCGCGCGGTCAGATGATCGTACAGGGCCACGCTTTCAGGCACATAGGCCAACTGCGCGCGGGCCTTTGCCGGATCGGCAACCGGGTCGATGCCAGCGATACGAACGTTTCCCGACAATGGTGCGATAAAGCCGAGAAGCGCAGACAGCGTCGTCGACTTGCCGGCGCCGTTGCCCCCCAGAAGAGCGTAGATCTCGCCTTGGGCCACGACGAGGTCCAGACCGCGCAATACCTCGCGGGTGCCATAGCTATGTCGCAGCTGACGCACCTCGATTGGCCGGGCGCAGTCCGCATCATTCGTCATTATCCCGTCACCCTATTGTCATCATGCACCGCTCAAGCGTCGATATGAGACGATGTATCGTTACGCAAGGGTCGAGATGCTTTGCGGCGCCCCAAGACTGGCGCGATGGTGGTCCATGGAGGACAGGCAGCCGGCCTTTCCTCGGTGCATTCTCGGAACTGCGCAACTGGCATCCACGTGATTGCGTGGCGCAACGGGGATGATGAAGGACAGCCTGAGGTTCGGGTACTTCGTCGCCCATGGGCGCTGTCTGGTGCCGATTCCTGGCGTCCAAGATGCCGGTTTAAACGGCTATTCCAATAGCGAAACTTGCCGCGTTAACCGGTTCTATTAAACCAACATGAGAGTAACATACGGAAGTAGACGTGCTGTTACAAAACCGAAATTCCATATCGGATAAACGCAACTATTAAGAATATATTCCACCATATCGTAGCCCAGAATAGATGCGGGCTGTCGTCGCGTGACAATGTCCATCCGGGAAAATTTTTGAAAATCAGCAACTCGATGGAGCCGGTCTTATACCCCTTCAGAGTCGTGCACACGATTATGGCTAAGCCGGCCATGGCGATAAATACTTGGCCGTAAGACGGGTCGTGAGGTTCTCCCACGCTCGAACGCGACGTGCATCCAGCGACAGCCACCGACCAAAGCACTATTCTGCTAATCGATTCAAATCGACCCGTCGGTTGATAGGCCGTGTCGCCTGGAGCGCTGGACGGCGCAGTCGAGACGATCTTATTCTCCATTGCGGAGTGTCACTATACGTCTGGCGTATCAGCGCCATGAAATATCGGCGAATTCCAATCCCACTTTTCGACTCTCGATCGGAACGGTGCCAGTTGGCGTCCCGTGTTACCCCCGCTAGCGTGTGCCCGCATAGCCAGGCTTAGCCTGAAGCATGAGTTGCATCCTCGAAGCAGGAGATACGGTTTGTCGCGGTTCACGTTTGTCGTGCCTTCGCTTCTGGCAATCGGCCTTGCGGGAGCCGCCTATGGTCAGGCCAGCAAGAGCGACAGTCGTGCCTCTAAGATCGAGGTCCCCAAGGTTGAACGGGAAGGCGTGTGGCATCCGACCGCTGGCGGCACTCAGGTGCTGCTATGGCCTGCGAACATGCCACTCGCGAAACCCGATACGGGCGATCATCCCGAGGCCACCGGCAACGGTTCGCCTCTCGTCGGGGGAAGGAAATGGCACTGGGCAAGCTATGTCACTCGGCCGACCATGACGATTTACAAGCCCAAAGGGCCTAACACAGGCGCGGCGATGCTGGTCTTGCCGGGTGGTGGATTCTACGCCGTGGCGACCGACCTGGAGGGGACCGAGGTCTGCGACTGGGTCGTTCGGCAGGGAATGACCTGCGTCATGCTGAAGTACCGGACGCCGCAAGTGTGGCCCAAGGAGAACGGAAAGCAGAAGCGGCCCAAGGTGCTGCTGGGTCTGCAAGATGCCCAGCGCGCGATCGGATTGCTTCGGCAACGTGCTGCTGCTTACGGGATCGACGCGCACCGGGTCGGCGTGATCGGGTTCTCGGCGGGCGCCTATCTCGTGGCGAATATGAGTAACACCGAAGAGCGAACCTATCTGCCCACCGACGCGGCCGACCGACAATCCCCACGACCCGACTTCGCGGTCATGGCGTATCCGGCGCGCATGCTCGACAACAGCAAGGGCCGGAACAGCCTGGAACTACAGCCATGGGTGACGATCAGCGCCAAGGCACCGCCCACGCTTATCGTTCATGCCATGAACGACTCCGTCGACGATATCCGGCAGCCGATGGCGTATGCTCTGGCATTGAACGATGCCGGCGTGCCGGTGGACATGCGGCTCTACGCAAAGGGTGGCCATGCGTTCGGGATGCGACCGACAGCCGATCCGATCACGAGGGAATGGCCAGGACAGGTCAGGCAATGGCTGCACGACATCGGCATGCTGTGACGCGGCAGTCAGCAGCGATCGAGCAGACGCGCAGAAAGGCCGATCCGTTCACGCGCGTGCTTCGGTCATTCCGACGGCTTGGCCAATGGCGCTGGAGGTGACTTTTGGGATGTCGAAACGGGGCAGTCGGGATCGACTTCAGGTACATGACCGCAGATGGGCGGCATACCCGGCGAGCGAATTTCGTCCCTATGATGGGTACAGCCAGCCGCCGCCGCCACGGTAGTGATTAAAAGGACCCGGCAAATCAGTGGCACCCAGCGATGACGTCTCATTGATCGAAATCCCTTCGAACATTATCGCGATCAATGCCTAGTGGCGTGACCCTATCCTGCAAAGCCTACGATCGGACGCTAAAGATGCAACGCGCGTTCCCGATAGCCGGGTGTAGCGATGCGTAATAATATCGCCCCACGCGGGAGCCGCGCTTCGTATCGATGGGCGGGCGTGGATGTCTGTCGGCGGCCTGTTCGTTCGGCATCGCCGTTACGTCGGTGGCTCACCGAAAGCCGAAGGATTGGTAGATGAGCGAATGCCGATACCGAGACGCGAGGCTTGGTGTTTCACCCACCCCATTTGGGTCGTCGCCCGATTTCGGTCCTGTCACTATCCGGCGTCAACTGGACTGCTCAAGCGTATCAATTCTCCGGAGACCGTCGACGGTCGGATTTTCGACGGCAGGGACACGGCATCGTCTGCTCCGCGTGTAACGCCGATCGCCTCACCGATCAGCAATAGCGACGGGTCGTGCTCGCTGACCGTCTCGACCAGGAAAGCCAGCGCCGAAAGCCGGCCACGCAGGATGCGTTCGGTTGGCAATGAGACGTTGACCGCAACCATGACCGGCGTGTCCGGTGCGCGGCCGGCGGCGATGAGGTTGCGGGATACTTCTGCCGCGGCGGCGCGGCTCATATAGACTGCGAGCGTCGCGTCGGGTGCGGCGAGGGCGGTCCAGTCGAGGTCGAGTGCTTCGCCCGCGCGTGCATGGGCGGTGACGAAGGTGAGTTTTCGCGCGAGGCCGCGTAGTGTCAGCGAGGCGCCGCCCGACGCTGCGGCGGCGCTGGCAGCGGTGATGCCGGGGCAGATGCGGACCGTGATGCCCTGCGCGGCGAGGTGATCGAGCTCCTCGGTCGAGCGGCCGAAGATTGACGGATCGCCGCCCTTCAAGCGGACGACGCGGTTGCCTGCGAGCGCTGCATCGGCGAGCAGGACATTGATCGAGCGCTGGTCCCTCGAATGCCGCCCCGATCGCTTGCCGACACATACCATCTCGGTGGTGGTGGGGATCATCGCAAGGACGTCCGCGCCGACCAGCGCGTCGTAGAACACGACATCCGCCGCCGCGAGCAGCCGCTCGGCCTTGCGCGTGAGAAGGTCGGGATCGCCGGGGCCGGCACCGACCAGCCAGACCGAACCGGCCGGGATATCATGCGACATTTGCGGATCCTTGCGTGACGAGGAGTTTGGCGAGGGCAGGGCGGCACGATCCGCAATTGGTGCCGGCTTTCAGTGCCGCACCGATCGCGGGAACGTCGGCGAGATGCTGGTCGGCGATCGCGGTGAGGATCGTCTTCAGCCCGATGTCGAAGCACGCGCAAACGATCGGCCCGCGGTCGACCTGCACGCCCGGCGCGCGGCCGGCGAGCAGGGTGGGCGCCGCGACCGCTTCGCTCAGTTGCGCGACGAGCCAGTCGCGGGGCGGCAATCCGCCGTCGCGGGTGACGAACAGCACCGCCGCCAGCCTGCCGTTATCGAGGATCGCGATCCGGCGGCTGCCTCTCGCGGCATCGATCGCCTCGATCCTTTGGCCCTTAGGCAGCAGTGCATCGAGCGCGGCGGCGTCGCCGGTGCCGGCCATGTCCCATGCGCTCCCGCACGGCACCGCAACGCGCGTGGCCCACAGGCAATCCGGGCGCGTCGCCAGTTCGCCGCGGACGACGACGAAGCCGCGCCACTCGGTCGCGACCGGCTCGATCCGCACGGGGTTCGACTTGAAGCCCGGCTGGCCCGAGATCGGATCGGCAAGCGGGCGAGGGAGCAGCCCGGCACGGCCGCCGGTCGCGGTGCGGTCGGTCCAGTGGATCGGCACGAACAACTCGCCGACCCGCTGCGTCGAGACGACGCTTGCGCGGAACAGCGTGTCGCCCTGCGGCGTCGTCACACGCGCCAGGCCACCATCGACGATCCCGAGACGCGCCGCATCGTCGGGGTGGGCTTCGACCAGCGGCTCCTCGCGGTGGCGCGCCAGCCTGGGCGACAGGCCGGTGCGCGTCATGGTGTGCCACTGGTCGCGATAACGCCCGGTGTTGAGCGTCATCGGCCATTTCACGAGCGGTGCGGCGACCGGCTTCTGCACCACCGGAACGAGCCGCGCGCGCCCGTCGGGCGTCGAGAAACGACCGTCAGCGAACGGCGTGCCGCCCCAGCGGAACGGGGCCATCGCGTCATAGTCCGCATTGCCCTTGGCTGCGTGACCGGGCAGGGCGAACAGCCGTGTGCCGTCGTTCTCATACCCGGACAACCGGCAATGCTCGCGCCAGATCTCGGCTGGACGATCGTAGGAAAACGCGGTCTTCCAGCCCATCCGCCTGCCGACTTCGGAGACGATCCACCAGTCGGGTTTCGCCTCGCCGGGCGCGGCCAGGAACGCGCGCTGGCGGCTGATCGTGCGGTCGGAATTGGTGACGGTGCCGTCCTTCTCGCCCCACGCGGCGGCGGGCAGGCGGACATGCGCATGGACCGATGTGTCGGTCGTCTCGATCACGTCGGACACGACGACGAACGGGCAACCGGCAAGCGCCTCGCGCACGCGGCCCGCGTCGGGCATCGACACCGCGGGGTTGGTCGCCATCACCCACAGCGCCTTGATCCGGCCGTTGCCGAGTTCGCGGAACAGGTCGACCGCCTTCAGTCCAGGCTTGGTCGCCATGTTCGGCGCAGCCCAGAACCGGCCGACACGCGCGACGTTCTCGGGCGCGAAATCCATGTGCGCGGCGAGTGAAGACGCGAGCCCGCCGACCTCGCGCCCACCCATGGCATTGGGCTGGCCGGTGATCGAGAAGGGGGCGGCGCCGGGCTTGCCGATGCGGCCGGTCGCGAGGTGGAGGTTGGTTATCGCGTTGACCTGATCGGTGCCCGACAGCGACTGGTTCACGCCTTGGCTGAACATGGTGACGGTCTTCGGCGTCGCGGCGAACAGTTCGAAGAAGCGCCGGAGGTCCTGCGGCGGTACGTCGCAGGTGCGCGCTACCGACCACAGGTCGCCGCCCTCGCCGAGCTGGTCCCAGAACGCATCGGGCGTCGCGACATGCGCTGCGAGATAGTCGTAGTCGACCACGCCCGCGTCGCGACACCACGCGAGCAAGCCATTCATCAGTGAAACGTCGGTGCCGGGCCGGATCGCGAGATGAAGGTCAGCCTCGTCCGCGGTCTCGGTGCGGCGGGGGTCGATCACGACAAGCTTCGCGCCGGCGTCGCAGCGTGCGCGGATGCGTTGATAGACGATCGGGTGGCACCAGGCGGTGTTCGATCCGACCAGCACGATCAGGTCTGCGGCGTCGAGATCGTCGTAAGTAGCGGGCACGACGTCCTCGCCGAATGCGCGCATGTGCCCGGCGACCGCGCTCGCCATGCAGAGCCGCGAATTGGTGTCGATATTCGCCGAGCCGATGAAGCCCTTCATCAGCTTGTTGGCGACGTAATAATCCTCGGTGAGCAATTGCCCGGAGACGTAGAACGCGACGCTGTTGGGGCCGTGCTGTGCGATCGTGTCGCGGAAGCGTTTGGCGACGAGGTCGAGCGCCTTGTCCCACGATGCGCGGCGCTGGCCGATCATCGGGGTAAGCAGGCGGCCTTCGAGCCCGATCGTCTCGCCGAGATGGGTGCCCTTCGAGCAGAGCTTGCCGGTGTTGGCGGGGTGGTCAGGGTCGCCCTTGATCGTGACGCTGCGCTCGCCGGTAGGAGTCGCAAGAATGCCGCAGCCGACACCGCAATACGCGCAGGTCGTGCGGATATCCTCCCCGGCACGGGGAGGGGGACCATCCGAAGGATGGTGGAGGGGGGCTTCCGCAGGCGTCTCCCTTCGAGGAGTTCCTCCCGCAGGCGTCTCCTTTCGTGGAGGCCCCCCTCCACCGCCTGCGGCGGTCCCCCTCCCCGTGCCGGGGAGGATCATGCGGCAGCTTTCATCGTCGAGGTGCGGCACAGCAGCACCCGTCCACCCGACACCTTCACCGGGATCACCGGTGTACACCCCTTATCCTCGCCGAGCGCCTCGCCCGTATCCAGCGCGATCCGCCAGTTATGCAGCGGACACGCCACCGCGCCGCCATGGACGATCCCCTGCGACAGCCGTCCCCCCTTGTGTGGGCACCGATCCGCAAGCGCGAAGACCTTGCCGTCGCCGGTACGGAACACCGCGATGTCGTCGCCGCCGGTAACCTGCACGGTGCGGCTGCCGCGGACCGGGATCTCTTCGACCCAGCCGATATCGAGCCATTCGCCGATCATGCCATTTCCCTCGTGCTGTCGATGGGCGTGAAGCGCGCCATCGGCGCATGCTGTTCGCGATGCTCCCCCGCCGCGCGCGCCGCCCAAGGATCGTCCTGCGTGAACTGCTGCGAGAACAGGAACCGTGCCGCCAGCGCATCGCGGCCCTCGGCATCGTCGGCGACCCGCTCACGGATATACTCCACGCCGATCCGCTCGATCCACGGCGCGGTGCGCTCCAGATAGCGCGCTTCCTCGCGGTACAATTGGATGAACGCGGCGCAGTAATGCATCGCCTCTTCCTCGGTCGCGACCTTGCACAGGAAGTCGGTAGCGCGGACCTTGATCCCGCCATTGCCGCCGACCGACAGCTCGTAGCCGCTGTCGACGCAGACCACGCCGAAGTCCTTGATCGTCGCCTCGGCGCAATTCCTCGGGCAGCCGCTGACCGCGATCTTGAACTTGTGCGGCATCCACGAGCCCCAGGTCATCCGCTCGACCTTCACGCCGAGCCCGGTCGAATCCTGCGTTCCGAACCGGCACCAGTCCGACCCGACGCACGTCTTCACGGTGCGCAGCGACTTGCCGTACGCATGGCCGCTGACCATCCCCGCGGCGTTGAGATCGGCCCAGACCGCGGGCAGATCCTCCTTCTTGATCCCGAAGATGTCGAGCCGCTGGCCGCCCGTCACCTTGACCATCGGCGCGTCGTATTTCTCGACGACATCGGCGATCGCGCGCAGCTCGCGCGGGTTGGTGAGGCCACCCCACATCCGCGGCACGACCGAATAGGTGCCGTCCTTCTGGATGTTCGCATGCACGCGCTCGTTCACGTAGCGACTCTGCTGGTCGTCCTTGTAGTCGCCGGGCAGCGCGCAGAGCAGGTAGTAATTGAGCGCCGGTCGGCACGACGAACACCCGTCCGGGGTCGACCAGCTCATCTTCTGCATCACTTCGGGGATCGATCGCATGCCCTGCGCGACGATCTCGCGGCGGACGTCGTCGTGGCCGAAGCTGGTGCATTTGCACACCGTCTTCACCGAACGTTCGCCCGAATACTCGTCGCCCAGCGTGACCGCGAGCAGCGTCTCGACCAGCCAGGTACACGATCCACACGACGCCGACGCCTTGCAGGTCGCGCGGACCGCGTCGAGCGTCGCGTTGCCCGCGCCGATGCACGCCACGACCTTGCCCTTGGTGACGCCGTTGCAGCCGCAGATCTCCGCATCGTCGGAGAGTGCCGCAACGGCCGCCTTAGGGTCCGCCGCGCCTCCTCCCGAGGCGAAGGACTGGCCGAAGATCAGCATGTCGCGGACGGCCGAGATGTCCTCGCCGCGCTTGAGCAGGTCGAAATACCAGCCGCCATCGGTCGTGTCGCCGTACAGCACCGCGCCGACGATCCGGTCGTCTTTGACCACCACGCGCTTGTAGATGCCGCGCGACGCATCGCGCAGGACGATGTCCTCTGCGCCGGCACCGCCCGAGAAATCGCCCGCCGAGAACACGTCGAGCCCGGCGACCTTCAGCTTGGTCGAGGTCACCGATCCGCGATAGCCGCTGTGGCTTTCGGTCAGCCCATCGGCCAGCGCACGGCACATGTCCCACAGCGGCGCGACGAGGCCGTAGACGTTGCCGTCATGCTCGACGCATTCGCCGACCGCGAGGATCGACGGATCGCTGGTGACCATATGGTCGTCGACCTTGATCCCGCGGCCGATCTCCAGCCCGGCGTCGCGCGCGAGGGCGACGGAGGGGCGGATGCCGACCGCCATCACGACGAGGCTGGCGGGGATCAGCGTGCCGTCTTTCAGCAGCACGCCCTCGACGTGGGTATCGCCGACGATCTCCGCGGTGTTGGCCTCGGTGAGGATCACTTGCCCGCGGGCCTCCAGCGCCGACTTCAGCAACCAGCCCGCTGCCTCGTCGAGTTGCCGTTCCATCAGCGTCGGCATCAGATGGATCACCGTCACCTTCATGCCGCGCAACGTCAGGCCGTGTGCCGCTTCCAGCCCGAGCAGCCCGCCACCGATGACTACTGCCGCGCCCCCTTTTCCGGCCGCCTCCAGCATGTGATCGACGTCCGCCATGTCGCGGAACGAGATGACGCCGGGCAGGTCTTTCCCAGGGACAGGGATGATGAACGGATCGGAGCCGGTCGCGATCAGCAGCCGGTCGTACGACACCGTCAGCCCCGACCGCGCGGTGACGGTCTTGGCGGCGCGGTCGATCGCCTGCACCGGGTCGCTCGTCACCAGTTCGATCGTGTTGGTCACGTACCAGGCGTGGTCGTTGATGACGATCTGCTCGAACGTCTTCTCGCCCGCGAGCACTGGCGACAACATGATGCGGTTGTAGTTCACGTGCGGCTCGGCGCCGAAGATCGTCACGCGGTACCGGGTCGGATCACGCGCGATCAGCTCCTCGACCGCGCGACAGCCGGCCATGCCGTTGCCGATCACGACTAGGTGCTCGCGCGCCTTGGAAAAGGGGGTGTCGGGGAAGGGGGTTTGGTGTTCCATCAGATCATCCAGTCGGGTTGGAGCCGGGGAAGGGAGGGTCACGCGGGAAGCGCGCCGTTCACGGAGCGGTCGCTGTTGCGCCGCGCGTCGAGGGCCGCTTCGAGCAGCGCGCGCTCGTCGGATTTGTGCGTGGCGGAGAAGCGAACCGCGAGCGCGCAGACCGCGGTGCCAGCGACGATGTAGCCGAGTATGATCAGGCATTGCTGCGGGGTTGCGGACGCCTTGTTGAGGAAGCCGGCCGCGACCGCGCCGATATTGCCGCCCGCACCGATCAGCCCGGCGACGCCGCCGAGTGCCTTGCGGTCGACGAACGGCACCAGCGCATAGGTCGCGCCGCACGCCATGTGCGTGAACAGCCCGAACATCGTCATCGCGAGAATCGCGAGCGTGACGCTGCCGGCATGCCCGAACAACACTAGTCCGACGCCTTCGCCGAGCATCAGCGCGAACAGCAGCAGCGCGCGGCCTTCGAGGCCCTTGACCAGCGCGATCCGGTCGCTGGCGATCCCGCCGAGCGCACGGGCGAACAGCGCGAGGCCACCGAAGATCCCTGCGGCGAGGCCGGCGTTCGTCAGGGACAGTCCGAACCGGTCGACATAATAGCTCGCGGCGATGTTGTGGATGAAGATCTCGACGCCGAAGCACGCGCCGTACGTCGCGGCGAGCATCCAGGTGCGGTAATTGGCGGCGGCGCGTCGGAAGATTGCCATGCCCGTAGCCTTGCCGCCGTCGAGTTCGATCCCCGCCGCGCGGAGGTCGACGATGTCGCCCTGCGGCGTGTCCTGCGTGTAGCGCGCATAGACGAACGCCATCGCGACCATCGCCACGCCCGGCACGAACATCGCCGCGCGCCAGCCCCATGCGTGCTCGACACCTATACCGACCAGCGCCGCGACGACCAGCGGCATCAGGCTTTGCGCTGCGCCGCCGCCCGCGTTGCCCCAACCACCGACGGTCGCGTTGGCGGTGCCGACGACGTTGGGCGCGAACATCACGCTGGTGTGATATTGCGTGATGACGAACGACGCGCCGATCGCCCCGATCGCGAGACGGAAGAACAGGAACGTCTCATAGGTCTGCGCGAAGGCCAACCCGAACACCGGGACCGCGCCGAGCAGCAGCAGCCACGTGTACGTACGCCGCGGGCCGAACCGGTCGCAGAGCGGTCCGACCACCAGCCGCACCAGGATCGTCACCGCGACCGCGGCGATGTTGATGTTGGCGATCTGATCCTTGCTCAAGCCGAACTCGGCCTTGATCAGCGGCATCAACGGCGCGGCGGCGAACCACGCGAAGAAGCACACGAAGAACGCGGCCCAGGTGACATGGAACGCGCGCATCTGCGGCGTTGTGGCACTGAACAGGTCGATCCGCGTGGCTTTCGAAGCGGCGGTGTCGATACCCGGTGATGCGAACAGCATGATTTCCCCCATCTGCGGCGGACAAAGAAAAAGCCGCCCCGACGGCGACCTTGCGGGCGCATCGGAGCGGCTTCGTTGCCTATGGACGATCGGTGGATCGTCCTACGCGGTCAGGTCCCGTCGTTGGAACCGGTCTCGCGATGATTTCGTGTCCGACTCCCTTGCCGGACGATGTGAAGATGACCGAAGCGGCCGTATCGCGCAAGCGTCATTTCGCAGATGCGGCAGATTTGGGTTTGGCGGCATCGCCACTACCCAAACGCAGATTGTTTCCTCGCGAAGGCGGAGACTGAGACTGGGCTCCCGCCTTCGCGGGAGAACAAGGAGGAGCGGGGACCGTTCGCGTTCAGGGCAGCCCGGCCAGATATCCCTCGACATCATCGGGATCGAACGCGCGTCGATCGAAGAACGCATCGCGCCCCAGGATCAGTCGACCCTGCGTAGACCCCGCACCGATGCTGTCCGCGCCGATCGCCCCCTCCAGTTTCGAACTCGCATTCGGCAACGGCGCGCTCGAGCCAGCCAGCGCGGCGCGGTACACGTCCGGACGGAACACGCCTTGCGCGACATCCGCCTCCTCTGCCGAGAACGGCGTGCCGTCCCACCGCACCATCTGCGAATACAGCCACGCCGCCTGGCTGCGCCACGGGAAGTTCGCCGCCTCGCGGTACTGGAACATGAAGTCCGGCACGTGGATCGGCACGGCATCCTTCACCAGCCGCACCCGGTCGCCGATCGCCCGCGACACTGCATCGACCGGCGCATCGAGATAGTCCGCGCGAGCAAGTATCGCCGCATTCGCTTCAAGCGTGCCTGGATCGACGAACTGCGCGGCGGCGGCGTGCAGCGCGCGGATCAACCGGTGGACGACGTCGCTGCGCTCGACCAGCGTAGCCTCGCGCATCGCCAAAACCTTTTCGACCCCACGCTGCCAGACCTGCGCCGTCACAAGCGCGATGCGCCCGACCCCGCGATCGACCGCGACACCGTTCCAGGGCTCGCCGACGCAGATGCCGTCGACCTCGCCCGCCGCCAACGCATCGGCGGCGAAGGTCGGGCTGGTCGTGACGATCTCGACATCGGTATCGGGCCGGATGCCGACCGCTGCCAGCCAGTAGCGCAGCATGTAGTTATGGCTCGAATAGCGATGCACCACCCCGAACCGCAGCCGCCGCCCCACCGCAGCGCGCTCGGCCGCGACCGCCTTCAGCCGAGCACCCAGCACGACGGGATCGCCAAGCGCATCCCCATCCATCACCTGCGCGGCGAGCGGCAGCGACAGTGTGATCGCGTTGCCGTTGAGCCCCAGCACGAACGGCACCGCCATCGCCACCGCCGGCCTCCCACGCCCCAGCGCCGTCGCGATCGCCAGCGGCGCGACCATGTGCGCAGCGTCGGTATGGCCGTACAGCAACCGATCGCGCACCGTCGCCCAGGTCATGTCGCGGACGAGTTCGATCTCAAGCCCCTCGGCCTCGGCGAACCCGCGTTCGCGCGCGAGGATCGGCAACGCCGCATCGACCAGCGGCAGGAAACCGATGCGGACCCGGTCGAGCGCCATCACAAATCTCCCATGAGCGCATCGCTGGTGATGATCGCGTCGGCGATCTCGGCGATCCGGCGGTTGGATCGCATCGCCTGCGCGCGGAGCAGGCCATAAGCGGTCGGCTCGTCGATCCCGCGGCGTTTCATCAGGATCGCCTTGGCTTTGTCGACAGTGGTGCGATCGGCCAGCGCGCTTCGGGCCTCATGCAACTCGGCCTGCAACCGCGCAAACGCCTGAAACCGGCGGATCGCGAGGTCGATGACGGGCTTGATCCGCTGCTTGGCGAGCCCGTCGACGATATAGGCCGAGACCCCCGCATCGACCGCGGCGTTCGTGGACTCGGCATCGCTCTGGTCGACGAACATCGCGATCGGCCGCGCCAACGCGCGCGACACCGCGAAAAACTCCTCGAGCACGTCGCGACTGGGGTTTTCGAGGTTGATCAGCACGACTTCGGGGGCCGCCTTCTCGAGCGCCGCGACCATCCCCGGAGTGCCGTCGATCACGACGATATCCTTGAGCCCCGCCTCGCGCAGGCCGTCCGAGATGATCGCCGCCCGCGTGTTGCTCGTGTCGATGATCGCGATCCGCATGACCGAGCCTTATCCGCCACCGCGTTCGATAGCGAGGGTTTGCCGCCAGGCCCGCTAGGAGTTTAGCCCGTCAAGCCGCTCGCCGCGACGAAAATTGCCGGGCGGCACGCACCGTTCGTATCGTTCGTTCCGGGATAATCGCCGGGGGCCTCGACCCGGTGCCGAGCGAGACTGTCGAAAGCTTGGGCGCAAAAATGGACGGTGTTCGCACATGCCTCGTCAGGGATTGTCAAGCGCTGCAAGGCAGGACCGCCGCTGGCTGTTGGCTCCGACAGCGGACCTGCCCGACCGGTCGGCGAACGCGCGCCGGAGGGGAGGTGCGATTACGCCGCGAGCAGGCTGATCGTGGCGCGGTTGCGGCCGTCACGTTTCGATTGGTACAGCGCGATGTCCGCGGTCTGGATGAGCGTCGAGCCATCCCGCGTCATGGCGTCGGTCCATGTCGCGATGCCGAACGACATGCTGGTCGATCCCAGCGTTCGGTTGCCGTGTCGGACGGTCAATTCGCAAATCGCCTGCCGCACGATCTCGACGCGACCGGCAAGCGCCTCCGCCGTCGTACCGGGCGCGATGATCGTGAACTCCTCGCCGCCAAAGCGACAGACGACATCGCCGTCGCGAAATCGGCTGCGCATTTCCGCAGCGACGATTTTCAGGACGGCGTCACCCGCGTCGTGCCCGAACTCGTCGTTGAACCGCTTGAAATGATCGATGTCGCACATGACGAGGCTGAGCGGGCTTCCCGATCGGGACGCCCGCGCAATCTCCAGCGTCAAGGCTTCCTCCATGTAGCGACGATTGAACAGTCCAGTCAGCGGATCGCGGATCGTTTGTTCGCGCAGCGATCGCTGCAACCGGTGGTTGACGAGCGCCGAGGCGATATTCTCGGTCAACACGCTCATCCGAAAGCCGTTCTCGGCTTCTATCCGACCACGTAGATACAGCACGCCGATCACTTCGCCCCCAGCGAGCAGCGGCTCGCAGTGATAGACCTCGTCCTCGACGACGTGCCCGCAGACGATGTCGCGTCCCGGGTCGGTGACCGAGTGGCTCTGCCCGCGCCGGAGCGCCCAGCATCGCTCCGGGGCAAAGCCGTCGAGCGGCACGCTGATGCCACCCCAGCTGGCGACGGGTACGAGACAATTGCGCGAATTGTTATGCGCGTACAAGGCGCCGGGAATGTCGGGCAGCACCTGCGGGACGAACACCCGGATGATCTGTGCCAGTTCGTCGTCGGTACGCGCCGCCTGCATGCGATGCGCCATTCCGCCCAGCAGCTCGATCACGTCGCCGCGTTCGCGCAACGTCTTGGTATTGCGCTCGAGTTCGGCGTTGACGATCTGTAGCTGGCGTTCGCTGTTGCCCTGATCGGCGACGGCGCCCTCCAGGCGGTCGGCCATGGCATTATAGCCCATCGCCAGCCGGGTAAACTCGCGCGACCCCATCGCGGTGTCGATCCGCGCCTTCTGATCTCCGCTGCCGAGCGTGGTCATCGCCTGCATCATGGTGTCAAGCGGGCGACGGATGCCGCGTACCAGCAAGGCAAAACTGCCCATGACGAGAAGCGCGACCGCAATCGCGCCGATGATGGCCAGTCGTTTACCGCTGCGCAGGCGCAGCACTGCGGCGTCCTGCCGGCTGGTCTGAAGGTCGCGTTCCTCATCGAGAAAGCCCTGGGCGCGTACGGTGATGGCATCCATCAATTCTCGTCCCCGGCCACTGGTGATGACCGCAACGGCCCCCGTAAAATTTCCATGGCGGGCAAGATCGAGCGGTTGCAGCAGAAACGTGGAGCGCTCCTTCATCAGCAACGCGATTTCTCGTGCGCGGGCGTGCTGAAGCGGGTTGTCGCTGGTCTGGTCGACAACCTTCGCGATCGTCCGGGCGGCGCTATCGACGCGTTCGGCAAACGAGCGCGCATAGGCCGGATTGCGGGAGATGACGAAGCCGCGCTGTCCGGACTCAGCCTCGCGCAGATCACCCAGTGCCGCCTCGGTCGTCTCGATGACTCCGGCGGAATGCGCGGCTGCATGGAAACTCTGGCTTGCCTCATACGAAGCGTCGGCGAGAAGTCCCGCCAGCGACCCTAACGCCAGGACGACGACGAGCCCGATCGCGGCGATACGCGCTGTTAACGAGACGAACATCGCGGAATGGTTACCGTGAAGAGCTTAGCGTTTGGTTACGCGCTGGCGACAGGCGCGCGTTGTGAAGGCTCCGTTCAGCCTGGAGGAAGCTCAGGAGCGACGCGTGGCGAACGCTGTCCGCGAACCACGAACCGGCGTCGAGCGACCGGCATGGCGCACGCACGGGGGGGGCGGACTATCTCGGCGCAAGCTCGCCGTCGCAGAAGCTCGCTGTCACGCCGCCGTCCACGGAGATGTCGCTCCCGCCGG
This sequence comes from Pseudomonadota bacterium, assembly GCA_040388215.1. Lineage (GTDB taxonomy): Bacteria > Pseudomonadota > Alphaproteobacteria > Sphingomonadales > Sphingomonadaceae > Sphingomonas. Next base: position 71,161 of record JAZKCH010000001.1, read on the forward strand.
TAACTGGCGCTGCGGGAACCGCTCGGCGCGATTGCGCCGCCTCGACGCTGTGCGAGCCCAAGTCCGGTAGTGACTATGCTCGTCTGACCGAGCCCGGTGCGTGTACAGTCGGTACACGCACCGGGCTCGAGCGATCGCGCCGCTGAGCGTGCTGCTCCCTTTGACGGCGCATCGATACGGACCCGGCCGGACGGACCCGGCCGGTAACATGGTCGACCGGGCCGGCGGCGGCGGTGTCGCCACTGGCGATGGTGCGCAGGGTTTATGCTCTCGATAGTGTCGCGACAGAGGGGGCAACGACAGGTGAACACAGCCGGTGCTAGCCTCGAGCGTCGATCATTGCAGCAACGCGCACACGCGGGTAGCGCGTTGGATATAACCGATAGGGAGAGGCTGGAATGCTCACCAAGCGCGCGTTCGTAGGGATTTTGATGGCGGGGACGACGCTATCGCTGATCGAACCCGTAGTCGCACATGCCCGTAACGGCACCGCGGACGAAGACGCCCGACTGCTGCGTTTTCTCGATGCCGCGTTCGATGCAAGTGTCGCGCTCAGCCCCGAGACGCAAACCAGCCTCGGCCTCAAGACCAACTACGATAAACTCGACGATTATACCGACGCCGCCGCCCAGCGCGCGCAGGCGGTGGAGGACGCGCAACTCGCCGATCTGAAGCGCAGTTTCACGCTCGACCGGCTCAGCCCCGACGCACGACTGAGTTACCGTTTGTTCGAGGCGCAGGTGGCTACCGACCGTCGCCAGCTCGCGTTCCGCGATTACGCCTTCCCGGTTTCGACCAACGGCAGTCCGGCAGGCAACATCCCGGTGTTCCTCATCAACCAGCACCGCATCGACAATCTGTCGGATGCGCATGCCTACGTCGCCCGGCTGCGTGATTCCTTGCGCGTGATGCGCGAGGTTGCCGCCGCCATGCGCAAACAGGCGGCGATGGGCATCGTACCACCCAAGATGGTGTTCGCGCCTGCGCGCGGCGATGCCCGGCAGGTCATTACCGGCGCGCCGTTCGATGGTGGCGCGGACAGCAGCCTGCTGGCCGATTTCAAGACCAAGGTCGGCAAGCTGTCCGTGCCCGAGGCCACCAGAGCGGCGCTGATCGCCGATGCGGTCGCAGCGCTGAAGGGGCCGTTCCGCGAGGGCTTCGAAGTGCTGTTCGCGGCGCTCGATGAGATCGAGCCGCGCGCCAAGGGTAACGACGGCGCATGGAGTCTGCCGAACGGCGACGCCTATTACCAGGCGCGGCTCGCTTATTACACGACCACCGACATGACCGCCGATCAGATCCACCAACTGGGGCTCGATCAGGTGCAGTCGATCCACGCCGAGATGAAGGCGGTGATGGCGCGGGCGGGTTTTGCCGGATCGTTGCAGGATTTGTTTGCGGCACTGCGCACCGATCCGAAGTTCAAATATCCCAACACCGACGCCGGCCGTCAGCTTTACCTTGCCGATGCGCGCGCTGCGATCGCGCAGACGATGACGGCGGCCCCGCGATTCTTCCGCCGGCTGCCCAGAGCACCGCTCGAGGTGCGCGCGGTCGAGACGTGGCGGCAGGAGACCGCGGCCGTCGCATTCTACGATCAGCCGGCACCGGACGGATCGCGGCCGGGCATCTTCTACGTCAATCTCGCAGACATGGCGCAGGTGCAGAAAACTCAGGTCGAGGGCATCGCCCATCACGAGGGCGCGCCGGGCCACCACTTCCAGATCGCCCGTGCGCAGGAGATGACCGGCGTGCCGAAGTTCCGTCGCTTTGGCTATTACGGCGCCTACACGGAGGGCTGGGGGCTGTATTCGGAGCGGCTTGCCAAGGAGATGGGGGCATACCGCGATCCCTATTCGGAGCTGGGGATGCTGGCGTTACAGGTGTGGCGTGCGTGCCGACTGGTGCTCGACACGGGCATGCACGCGAAGCGCTGGAGCCGCGATCGGGCGGTCGCGTATTTCACGCAGAACGCGCCGCTTTCGACGCGCGACGTGGGCAAGGAGGTCGATCGCTACATCAACAATCCGGGTCAGGCGACGAGCTACATGGTCGGGCAGCAGCGTATATCGGCCTTGCGGCGTAAGGCGGAGGCCGCACTCGGCGCGCGGTTCGATATTCGCGATTTTCACGAAGTCGTGCTGGCGCATGGCGCGCTGCCACTCGGTGTTCTCGCCGACCAGGCCGATGCGTGGATCGCTGCCACGCGCGTTGCCCCGGGCTGAGCGTCGGCACTCGGATCCAGTACAAGGCGCGGCAAGCGTCCGCTTCAGGATAGGGCGTAATGATCTGTCACAGGATGCCGCCGGCACTGTTTCGTGCCGGCGGCAGTCGACCTACATCTTCATCGTCAGGCTGAATTGGAATACGCGGCCGGTGTTCATGTACCCGCCGTTGCGATCGTTCGAGATATACCGCTCGGACTTGCCGACGGTCGCCCAATAGGTGTGCTGGTCGAGCAGGTTGCGCGCCGCCACGCCGACTTCGAGATTGTCGGTCGCGGCGAAGGCCAGGCCGAAGTTCAGTTCGCCGACCGGCTGGACATAGATGTCGGGCTGGCTGTCCTGGACGGTCGCGAGGAACCGGCCGGTGTAGTTGTACGACAGGTTGGTGCGGAACTGGCCATCGGCATAGAAGACCTCGGCATTGTAGATCAGGTCGGGTGCCTGCGGCAGGCTCGACCGGCGGATGTCGGTTGCCGAAATCTGATAGTTCGCCTCGGTCTTCTGGTAGGTGATGTTGCCGCCGACGCCGAAATTGCCGAGGAAGCTTGAGCCGACCATGTCGCCGATCGTGAAGCGACCCGATGCCTCGACGCCCTTGGCATTGCCGCCGCGACCATTGGCGGGCTGGATCGTGATGACGCTGCCCACGGCCTCGCTGAGCGACCGCGTACCGGTCGGCACGAGGATATTCTTCATGTCCTTGTAATAGGCTGCGATCTGGAGATACCGCCCGACGCCGCCATAATATTCGACGCCCGCGTCATAGCTCCATGCCTCGACCGGCTTGAGGTCGGGGTTCGGCCGGGTGACGGTGATCACGCCGTTCGAATCCGCGTCGCTGCGCCGGGTCGGCCCGGCGATCTGGTCGAACCCCGGTCGCGCATAGCTCGAACGGATCGCACCGCGCACGACGAACCGGTCGTCGGGCTTCCACGCCGCCAGCACGCTCGGATCGAGATGGTCGTAGTTGCGCCCGGCGTTGACGAAGCTGCCGCCGACGCCGTTCGCGTTGGTCGAGAAATACTGTGCTTTGAAGCTGTTGTCCTCGTACCGAAGCCCCGGCACGATTTCGAGCGTCCCCAGCTTCAGCGTTGCGGTGCCATACACAGCCTTGCGTTTCTCGTTCGCCTTGAGCAGCCCCTGGTTGATCACCTGCGGCGAGACGGTCGCCAGATTCACATATTGGCTGACCTGCGAATCGAGCTGGCTGCGGTCGAGCACCTTGATCCCGCGCGCCGGGTAGTAATCGAGGAAGTCCTTGAGGACGTAGCCGAGATACTGGTTGATCGTCGGTCCCTGGACACTACCCGCCTGCAACGGCGTCAGGAACCGGTAGCGCGTGACGTCGGGCGACAGCGAGCGACCGTCGCGATCCGAATCCTCGTACAGCCCGCCGACCGAGACGCTGGCGAGGAAGCCCGTGCCCTCCCAGCCGAGGCTGCCCTTCACGGTCTTCTTGACCTCCGACAGGTAATCATAGCCCTGCTGTACGTAGAGCTGGCTTGGCCGATCGAGCGAGCCGACATAGGCGGCGGCACCCGATGACAGCACCGGGCGCGGCGAGCGCGGGTCGGACAGGTCGACGTTCACGCTTTCGCTGGCCGCGCCGGTGTTGCTTGCCGCGCCGTTATAGGCGACGCCGCGGAACGCTGCCTCGATGCGCTGCGGCTGGTCGAACCGGCCGTCCGCATAGCTGCCTTCAAGCGACGCGGTGAAGCCGTTCCAGTGCGCCTTGCCGCCAATCTGGCCTGAGAACAGCTCCTGCTCGACGTCCTCGGTGCGGAAATAGCTGGCGGGGTTGATCCCGAGCGGGGTGTAGATCCCGGCGGCATTATACGCCTGGGTGGTTCCGCCGCCGGTCAACGTACGGACCGGGTTCGCGTTGGTCTGGCCGCGCGTGAGCTCGTTGCGCAGCCCGGTCTGGTTCATCGTGTTGGTGTTGAGATAGGTCGCGTAGTTGACGCGTGCGAACAACTCGACCGGATCGCTGTGGAAATCGAGCGAACCGGTCGCGCCATAGCGCTTGATCTCGTTGTTATAGAAGTTCCACTGCACGCCGTCGGCCGACAGCGCATTCCCGTTGGCGCGCGCGGTGCCGACGTTGAAGTTGGTGGTCTTGTAATCGTTCTGGACCGCGGTCGATTCGGCGGCGTTGGCGCGCTCCTCGTAATAGCCTGCGACATAGACGCCGAACTGGCGGTCGCTGCCGAACCGGCGTGCCGCATCGATCCCGACCGCGCCGCCAAAGCCCTTCTGCTTGCGGTCGAGCGCGAGTTGCGCGCCCTGGGCGAGGACGCGGGCGCGGGTGAAATCGGTCGAGAAGTCGAACGCGGTCGGCGTGCGCAGATCGACGATGCCCGCGATCGAGTCCGAATCCTTGTTGGCGCCCGGCGTCTTGTCGACCGCGATCGCACCGACTGCGAACGGCGAGAACAGGTTGAGCGAGATCGCGCGCGAGCTGCCCGCGACCTGCGGCAGGCGCAAGCCGTCGAGCGTGTACGCGTTGTAGCTGGTATCGAACCCGCGGATCGAGACATATTGCGCCTCGCCGGTCGCGCTCTGGTTGCGCCCCTGGTCGCGGCTGACCGAGATCCCCGGCAGCGTCTTGGCGAGATCGGCGATCCCGGTCTGCGAATGGATCGCGACGTCGCCGGTGGTGACGATGTCGATCACGCCGACGGCATCATGTTCTTCGGCGAGCGCGGTCTGCTGGCGACGACCGTTGACGACGATATCGCCTGTCAGCGCCTCGCTGACGGTTTCGGTCGGGGCGGGGGCAGCCTGGTTCTCGGGCGTGGTTTGGGCGATCGCGGCGGTGCCGGATACGCCTAGGATCGCTACGGCGAGCGCGCCGCGGGCGGCGTGGGTCAGCAAGGCAAGCGCGAGCGATCGCTGCCGGCGTACCGGCATCGTGTAGGTCGAAATCATGGGTCCCCCCTGGGATGGTCATGGGCTGAACTGCCCGTTCGAGGGTGCGTTAGGGCCGGTTCGATACGATTTTGTGACAAAACGGTAAAAGGCTGTGAGAAATCTGATCATATTCGACAAAAACTGATGGAATTGTCGATAAAGACAACATCAATCAGGAATCGCGCTTGGAAGCGCCATCGCCAGCCGATAAGCACCGCGCATGATGAAGCGCAGCGATCGTCGTCAGGATATCCTCGGTCTGCTTCGCAATGGCGATGCGCATGCGATCGTCGAGATGGCCGAGGCGCTCGCGGTCTCCGACGAGACGATCCGCCGCGAACTGCGGCAGATGGAGACCGAAGGCCTGATCGAGCGCAGCCATGGCGGCGCGCGGCTGGCCAAGACCGCGGAAGAGGGCGCGTTCGAGGTCCGCCTCGGCCGTAACGCCGTCGCCAAACAGCGTATTGCCGCGGCGGTCGCGCTGCGCGTCGAGGACGGCCAGTCGCTGTATATCGATGCCAGTTCGACCAGCTATTACGTCGCTCAGGCGCTACGATCGAAGCGCGATCTGACGATCGTCACCAATGCGCTCGGCGTCATTCAGGAGCTTGGCGGGCGCAACGGCAACCGGGTGTTCACGGCGGGCGGCGAGCTCGACGACCGCTACCGCGCCTATTTCGACAGCGATGCGCGCGCCTATCTTGCACGGTTCCGGCCAAGCCTGGCGATCATATCGACTGAATCGGTCGATCCGGCCGCAGGCTTCACCAACTATCATGTCCGCGAGGCCGATCTCTGCCGCCAGATGATCGGACAGTCGGAGCGGGTGCTCATCGCGGTCGATGCCTCGAAATTCGGCCGATGCAGCGTTGCAGCGGTTGCGAGCTTCGCGGAGATCGACATCGTCGTCACGGACGGCGATCCAGGGCAGGCGTATTCGGCGCTAGCGGATGCGGTCGAGTGGATCGTGTGCTGAGTGCGCGATGTAGCGCGAGCGCCATCAACAACGCGATCCCCGCGATTGCTGCGTGGCACACCCAGAAGGTCGCGGTGGACAGTCGTTCGTAGAAGCCACCGAGCCACCCGACGAAGAGGTTGGCGATGAACCCGTGCAGGTAGAACAGCCCGACCATCGTGCCGGAAGATCCTGTTGGCGCAGTCGCAGTGACGAGCGCTAGCCCGGCCGGCCAGACCAGCACGACGCCGGCATCGAGCAGGACAAGCGCGGCGAGCGGCAGAAGGGCATTGGAGGCACCGATTGCGGCGGCGGTCGCGAGAACGAGAAACCCCGCACCGATCGCCGCACAGCCTATGGCAAGCAACGCCGCCGAGGACATTGCCGCACTTCGATATCTGGCACGGAGCCTGCCGATCGCCGCGAACAGCGCGACCAGCAGAATCGTGAACAGCCCGTCGGCGGCAGCGAACCATGCCGGCGGTACGCGGAAGCCGCCGATATCGAGGCGGATGTGCTGTGCGATCCAGACGAGAAAGATGTTCGACACCTGTTCATAGGCGCAGAACGCGACGACGACGATGGCGATCGTTGCGATGGCGTCGCCCGAGACGCCTGACCGCGACGCGGCTGCCGTTCGTGGGACGATCGGGGCGGGCGGGGCGGGCGGGGCACTCAGATAGATCACGAGCGCCACGACCATGCCCACCGCGGCGACGCCGAACCCATAGGCCCAGCCAAGCTGCTGCGCGAGCAGGCCGCACAGCAGTGGACCAAGCATCACGCCGATGTTCAGGAACGCGAGATACACCGCGAACGCGTGATTGCGACCTGCGACGCCTGCCGGAAACAATGCGCCGACCTGCGCCGACAGGTTCACCTTCAGGCACCCGGTTCCGGCGATCAACAGGCCGAGTGCGGGGATCAGCAGGGCCTTGTCGATGAGACAGAGATGGCCGACCGCGATCAGCAGCGCGCCGAGGATGATCGTCGCGTGCCGGCCCAGCAGACGGTCGCCGATTACGCCACCGATCGGCAGCACGAGATACGACAGCGCCGCGTAAAGGCCGTATACCTGCGAGGCGAATGCCAGCGGCGTCAGCGGCCCGGACAGCGCTTCCAGCATCGGCCGCAACGTCGCTAGGCCGAGAATCGTACCGGTATCGCCGACCAGAACGTCGTTGATCAAGTACAGCGTCAGTAACGCCTTGACGCCGTGCAGCGAGAATCGCTCCCAAGTCTCGGTGCAGGCGAGATGGTAGAAGCGCCGATCGAGCACGGGCGCGGCGGTCATGGAATCCGTCATCGCCGCGCCATGATCGCTGGATATGACACGACCGCGACGCTGCGGCGTTCGCATGTCATTCCTTTTCCGAGATCCTATGATGCCACCGATCGTCCTTCGCCTTGTCGTGCTGCTCGCCCTCGTGTTCGCGGGGCCGGTCGCCGCGCGAGTGCCTGATGCCACATCTCTCCGGGTGATGTCTTTCAACGTCCGCTATCCCAACCCGGACGACGGCCCCAACGTCTGGGCCAAACGCCGCGCCGTCTTCCTGCAGACGATCGCCGCAGCAGATCCGGATGTGATCGGCACGCAGGAACTGTTCGCGTCACAAGGCGTCGATATCGTCCGTGCGTTGCCGGGCTATGCCTGGTTCGGTCGCGACCGCCGCGGCGATCATGCCGATGAACATATGGGCATCTTTTATCGACGCGATCGCCTGACTCTGATCCGCCATGGCGATTACTGGCTGTCGGACACGCCGTCGGTGCCCGGCAGCATGGCATGGGGCGCAACGTTGCCACGGATGGTCAACTGGGGAGTTTTCGAGACCCGTGGCAAGACCAAGCGGCAGTTCGTGCTGTTCGATACCCATCTCGCCCACCGGGACGAGGACGACCTCGCACGGGTACGCTCCGCCGCCCTGCTGCTTGAAAAACTGCGCCCGATTGCGGGCGACTTGCCGATCGTGCTGACCGGCGACATGAATGCGACGCCGGATAGCCAAGCATATCGAAAGCTTGCCGCGCGACTGACCGATGCATGGGTATCCGCACCGATCCGCAAAGGCCCAGAGCGTACTTTTCACGATTTCACCGGTGTTCCAGATCGTCGTATCGACTATATTTTCATGCACGGTTTCACGTCTTTGCAGGCGGAGGTGCGAACCGACCATAGCGGAAAGATTTACGGCTCGGATCACTTTCCGGTGTTCGCCGAGTTACGGTTTGGAACCACGCCTCCTCGCTGAAGCGCGGCCAGTTCACCTTTGTCGGCGGCTATGGCCGCGGCGATCTCGGTGCGATGAGCGAGCCGCTAAACGATGTTTCGCCGAGACACGCCGCGGACCGCGACCACGTCGCTGTCGCTCGACTTCTGATCCGAAATGGGCATGGTCCGCCGGCGTCTGCGGACCATGCTCTTTCCCGTGAGGTGCCCCGATGACCGATGTCTCTCGTCGTACGCTGCTTGGTGCCAGCCTGAGTGGTGCCGCATTGTCCGCGTTCCCCACCGCCATCGCGAAGGCGGCGGCGATCGCACCCGACCTCAGGACGGGCTCGATCATGGATGTCGAGCACGTCGTCATCCTGATGCAGGAAAACCGCGGCTTCGATCATTATTTCGGGTCGTTGCGCGGCGTGCGTGGCTTTGCCGACCGGTTGCCGATCCCCGTGCCCGCAGAGTCCAGTGCGACGACATCAGCGCCGATCTGGTATCAGCGCGATCGGACCGCGCCCGGTGGCGCGCGCACAGTTGTGCCGTTCCACTTGGCCACGCGGACGAATTTCGATCTGATGCGGATGGAGGGCACGCCGCACAGCTGGCCCGATGCGCAGCGTGGCTGGGACGACGGGCGGATGGCGCATTGGCCCGAGGCGAAGAGCCAGCGCGCGATGGGATATTACCGGCGCGAGGACATCCCGTTCCAGTTCGCGCTCGCCGAGGCCTTCACGGTCTGCGATGCGTATCACTGCTCGGTCCAGACCGGTACCAACACCAACCGGTTATTCCTGTGGAGCGGCACCAACGATCCCGGCGGCACGCTGGGCGGTCCGGCGATCGGGAATTCGCACGACAGCTTTCCCGAGGACGGCGGCAATGCCGATCCCTACCGCTGGACGACGGTGGTCGAACGGTTGCAGGCGAGAGGCGTTGACTGGCGCATTTATCAGGACATGGCTGACAATTTCACTGACAATCCCCTGGTCGGGTTCGCCGCATTCCGCGACGCGCACAAGGGTGGCGGTGATCCGGCGCTACGGCATCGTGCGCTGACGACGCGTGGGCTCGACATGCTGCGTGGCGACGTGCTCGCCGGGCGATTGCCGCAGGTGTCGTACGTGATCGCAACAGCCAAGGGCTCGGAGCATCCCGGCCCGTCGAGCCCTGCACAGGGCGCGGCTTATACTGCTGCGGTGTTAGACGCGCTGACCGCGGATCCGAAAGTCTGGGCGCGGACCGCGTTGCTCGTCATGTTCGACGAGAATGACGGGTTCTTCGATCACGTCCCGCCGCCTGCGCCGCCGTCGCATGCTGCCGACGGCACGGTGCTCGGCGGCTCGACGGTCGATCTCGAGGGCAGCTATCACCGACAGCAGAGCAAGGGCGACGCGACGCTCGATCTCTCCGAATATCGCGGCCGCGCTTACGGTCTTGGTCCGCGCGTACCGATGTATGTCGTCTCGCCGTGGAGTCGCGGCGGATGGGTCAATTCGCAGGTGTTCGATCACACCTCGGTGATCCGCTTTCTCGAACGGCGGTTCGATTTCCACGAACCCAATATCGCACCTTGGCGCCGTGCGGTCTGCGGCGACCTGACGTCGGCGTTCGACTTCACCACGGCCAGGCACGCGCCGTTCGCCGACATGCCCGATCCGCGACCCGATGCAGCGCGCGCTGCGGCGATTCCCACGCAGGTGAGCCCACACGCCCCGGCCGCGTCGGCGCTTCCCTGGCAGGAGCCCGGCATCCGCCGTTCGCGCGCGCTACCCTATGTTTTGACCGTCGGCGAGACGATCGCCGAGGACGCGGTCGCGCTTCGCTTTGCAGTCGAGGGCGGCCAGGCTGCGGTGTTCCACGTCTACAATCGAACCGATCTCACGCAACCACCACGCCGATACACGGTCGGGTCGGGCGGCGCTTTGGAAGGGCGCTGGACGTTCGACCGCGGGGGGCGATACGATCTCTGGGTACTCGGCCCAAACGGGTTTCACCGTCATTTCGTAGGTCATCGCGACGACCCGCTGGCGTTATCCGGTCTGGTCTGGCGCGCAACCGAGGCCGAGTTGCTGCTGCTGCTTCCTGCCGGGTACCAGACCCACGGTCTGGCCGCCCGCGCCGAACGCATAGGCGCGACCGCGTCGCTGACGCCACTGACGGACGTCCAGCACCGCTGGAGTCTGCGCGACAGTTTTGGATGGTACGACATTGCCATCGTCGCAGCGACGACCCCAAATTTTTTACGCCGGGTATCTGGACGTGTCGATGCTCCCGGCCGGGCCACGTGCAGCGATCCATTCGTCCCCAGCAGGCAAGGGGTCTAGGCTTTCAACCGCACCCTGTCCGGGTCGACGCGCGCATCACGCGGCAGCGCGCGCCTGTCGCTTACATCGTTCTCAGCGCGTGCGCGATGTGGCTGCCTTGGCGCACAAGGGCACGACGCAGAGCAGCACGGCGAGCAACCAGAAGGCGGCAGGAAGTCCGACTCTTTGCGCGACGATGCCTATTCCGGCAGGACCGACGAGGATCCCGGCATAGCCCAGCGTCGTAACCGCAGCGATGGCGAGACCAGCAGGCATGGCGGTCTGCGATCCCGCCTTGCGAAACAACACCGGCACCGTGTTCGACGCCCCCAGGCCGATCAGTAGAAATCCTAGCAACGCCACGGGTGCTACGGGTGCGAGCAGGAGAACGATGTAGCCGACGATTGCGAGCACCCCGCCCCATAGCATCGTGCGACGATCGCCTAGGCGTGCAACCACGGCATCGCCGGTAACGCGGCCGGCGGTCATGGCGATTGCAAAAACGCTATAGCCCAACCCCGCCTGCGCAACCGGCAGTAATCCCTTGTCGCTGAGCAGCAAGGCGCCCCAATCGAGCATCGCGCCTTCGGTCAGGAAGGTGATGGCGGCGAGTATCGCCAACAGGGACACGATGCCGCGCGGAACGACGAACAACGGCGTGTCCTCGGCCTGCGGCGTGTCGATCAGTTTTGGTGCCAGCAACACGACTGCCGCGATCATCAACGCGGCCGCAGCGCCCGCGCCGATCACGGGGTTTACCTTTGCGGACAGGACGGCGGTCAGCAGCGTCGAGCCGGCGAACCCACCAATGCTGAACAATCCGTGGAAGCCTGACATCAACGGCCTGGCCGCTCGTTTTTCGACTTCGACGGCATGCACGTTCATGCCGACCTCGATCGCCCCCAGGAAACCACCGAACACCAGAAGCGCTACGGCCATCGTCGGTACGGTTGGAGCCATGGCAAGGAATGGCAGCAGGATAGCCTGGCCGATACCACCGACGACGATCGCCGGTTTCGCCCCCAGCTTGGAGGTCAGCGGGCCAGCGAACTGCATCGCGCCTACCGATCCCAGGCCGAGACAGAGAAGTAGGAGACCAAGCGTTCCATCATCGATTTCGAGCCGCGCCTTGGCCAGCGGGACCAACGGCGCCCAACATGCGAGCCCAAAGCCGGAAACAAGGAAGGATATCCGGGTTGCGAGCCGAGAGTCGATGTTGGGAGAGTTCATGATTTTCCGGTCGGGACTGGTGCCGCGCGGTGAGCGACGCAGCGTGCAGGATTGAGGAAGCGCGGGCTAAAAGCGCGTCTACGGGCTGCTTTCCGGATGGCAAAGGGAAACATCGGGCTCGCGTGCTGATCTGTCTGGCAACGCGGCATCCGTTCCTCATTCGTGGTGCGCTGGCCTTTCGGGCCGCCTAGCGAACCGTCCGATGAGGCGCTCGCCTGAGGTACGGGCTACCGCGTGTACTTGGCCCAGCCGTTGCTCGACTGCCTTCGCGATGTGGTGGGCGAGGGTGCCCTGTTCGGGGCAATCGATGAGGATCTTGGCCGGAGACTTCGCTCGATCGCATTCCCCACGCTTGCGTACGATGGCAGCGTGGGGGGCCATGAACGTTGGCGTTCACGCATGACGCGGTTCGCCGGCCGGCATGACCGACCCTATCCTGCCCCAGATGAGCATAGACGGTACGGCGGTCCTGGCGCGTCGTCGCGGTCTATCGATCTGCGAGATCGTGATCGCCAACGACTATGCTGGGTGCGATCGACGTGCAACACTCGGCGCCTGATCCGCATGAGCGGACGGGAAGGAGACAGGATGCGGATTTGGTTGGGAGCGCTCGGCTCGGTGTTGCTGGCGGGCTGTACGGTATCGCAGGACAACACCGCGGCATCGCCGCCAAACGGGGTTGGAAAGGTCGATGGCGCCTTTCTGACGACCGGTGGCAATGGCAGCGACTGGGCGGCCACCGGGTATAATTACCAGGAACAGCGGTTCAGTCCGCTGACGCAGATCAACGCATCGAACGTCGGTAAGCTTGGCCTTGCCTGGTCCGCCGACCTGCCGGACGCGCGCGGTCAGGAGGCGACGCCGATCATCATCGACGGCAAGCTGTTCGTGACCGGACCCTGGTCGAAGGTTTTCGCCTACGACGCGGTGACGGGTAAGGCGTTGTGGACCTACGATCCTGGCATCGACAAATCCAAGGGCGTCGAGGCGTGCTGCGATGTCGTCAATCGCGGAGTCGCGGCGTGGAAGGGTAAGCTGTATCTCGGCACGCTCGACGGCCGGCTGATCGCGCTCGACGCCGACACCGGCAAGCCTGAATGGTCGGTCCAGACCACCGACAATGCGAAGCCCTACACGATCACCGGTGCGCCGCGCGTCGTGAAGGACATGGTGTTGATCGGCAATGGTGGCGCAGAATTCGGCGTACGTGGCTATGTCACGGCGTACGACGCCGCGACCGGCGCGAAGAAGTGGCGGTTCTACACGGTGCCAAACGCGACCGGCGCGGCGGACGGTGAGGCGTCCGACGCGGTCTTGAAGGCGAAGGCGGGATCGACCTGGTCGGCTGGCGGGCAGTGGAAGCAGTCCGGCGGTGGTGGCACGGTGTGGGACGCGATCGTCTACGATGCCGAACTTGACCAGCTGTATATCGGTGTCGGTAACGGCAATCCCTGGAACCACGGCTTGAGAAGCGAAGGAAAGGGCGACAATCTTTTTCTCTCGTCGGTGGTGGCGCTGAAACCCGAGACGGGCGCGTATCTCTGGCATTATCAGGAGACGCCTGCGGAAAGCTGGGACTTCACCGCGACGCAGCCGATCATTCTCGCGACGATCCCGATCGGGGGTACGCCTCGTAAAGTGCTGATGCAGGCGCCCAAGAACGGTTTCTTCTTCGTCGTCGACCGGACCAACGGCAAGCCGATCGCCGCGAACAAGTTCATCAAGTCGGTGAACTGGGCGGACCGTTACGGCCCCGATGGACGTCCGGTCGAGACGGCGGCGGCGCGTTATTACCGGACGCAGAAGCCGTTCATCGGCGTGCCGTCCGCGCTGGCCGCGCACAATTGGCAGCCGATGAGCTTCAGTCCGAAGACCGGGCTCGTCTACATCCCCGCGCAGGAGGTCGGGCTGGCGTATATCCCGCCGTTGACGCCGCAGGACGCGGCGCGCCAGCCATTGGGGTTCAACGTCGGGTTGAACTTTTCCGAAGGCATGTTGCCGCACGATCCGAAAGTCGTCGCCGCTGCCGCCCGGGCGACCGTCGGCGCGCTGGTTGCGTTCGATCCGGTCGCGGGCAAGGAGCGCTGGCGGGTCGATTACCCGGTGCCGTGGAATGGCGGCACGATGGCCACCGCAGGGAATCTGGTGTTCCAGGGTACCGCGCTGGGCGAGTTCCGCGCTTATGCCGCCGACAGTGGCAAGCCCGTGTTCGCCTATCCGGTGCAGTCTGGGATCATGGCGGGCGCGAGCAGTTTCGCGGTGAACGGCGTACAGTATATCGCGGTGACCACGGGGCGGGGCGGGTCGTTCCCGCTCGCCGCCGGCTATGCGGGCGGTGCCGCGCGGACCGTGCCGAACATCCCGCGCGTGCTGGTGTTCACGCTGGGCGGCACCGCCAAACTGCCGGCGCTGCCTGGGACCATATCGGCCGACTTCACGCCGCCGCCGCCTGCTGGAACGCCGCAGCAGATCGCCGAAGGCAAGGCACTGTTCGGCCGCAATTGCCAGGTCTGCCATGGCGCCAACGCCGCGGGTGGGGGCGTGACTCCCGACCTGCAACGCTCGGCAACGCTGGCGAATGCGGAGGCCTGGAAAGCGGTCCTGATCGACGGTGTCCTGAAGGACCAGGGCATGGTCAGCTTCGCGCGGGTGATGACACCGAACCAGGCGGAGTCGGTGCGCTATTACGTCATCGGCGAAGCGAACTGGGCAAAGCGCAACCTGCCCGCGGACCCCGCGAAGTGACCGGCGGGCCGCTCGCAGGCATCCGGATCGTCGAGTTCGACGCGATCGGCCCGGTGCCGCTGGCAGCGATGATCCTCGCCGATTTCGGCGCCGACGTGGTGAGAATCGGTCGGGCAGGGCGGCCCCCGAGTCCCAGCGCGGACGGCCCGATCCTCGGCCGGGGACGCCGCTGCATCACACTCGACCTGAAGATTGCGGCGGATCGCGACACCGCGCTGGCGATCATCGCTCGCGCCGACGCGCTGCTGGAGGGCAACCGGCCGGGGGTGATGGAGCGGCTCGGGCTCGGCCCCGACGCCTGCCTCGCCGCCAAGCCGTCGCTCGTCTACGGACGGATGACGGGGTGGGGCCAGACCGGCCCCCTCGCGCAGACCGCCGGCCACGACATCAACTATATCGCGCTCACCGGCGCACTGCACGCGATCGGCGGTGCGGAGCGTCCGGTACCACCGCTGAACCTGGTCGGCGATTACGGTGGCGGGACGATGCTGCTCGCGCTCGGCGTCGTCGCGGCGCTGGTCTCGGCGCGGACGACGGGGCGGGGTCAGGTGGTCGATGCGGCGATGACCGACGGCAGCGCGCTGCTCATGAGCATGTTCTACGCGATGCATGCCGCCGGTCATTGGCGCGATGCGCGCGAGGCCAACCTGCTCGACGGCGGAGCGCCATTCTATCGCACCTATGTCTGCGCCGATGGTGGCCATGTCGCCGTCGGTGCGATCGAACCGGCATTCTTCGCCGCCTTGCTCCGGGGGCTCGACGTCGATGCAGCCGGGATCGATCAGGGCGACCGATCGATGTGGCCGGACCTCGCGGCGCGTTTTGCCCGAAGGTTCGCAGCACGATCGCGCGACGATTGGGCAACCCTGTTCGCCGGTACCGACGCTTGCGTAACGCCGGTGCTGTCGCTGGCCGAAGCGCCGGACCATCCACACAACCGCGCCCGCGCGACCTTCGCCGCACCCGCGGGCGCGGTGCAGCCGATGCCGGCTCCGCGCTTTTCCGCGACACCCGCGGCGACGCTACCTAGGCAGAGTACCGATGTCGCATCCATCTTGCAGGCGTGGGCGACCTGATCATTTGGAGCGACGTCGGATGTAGGGCGCCGTAAGGGGCGTCGATCGGCCATGCCGGTTATACTGGCCATACCCGGCGATACTGGCGGCCGTGCGGCGGTGATGCCCGTTTGCCGTCATCCAGGCCGGACCCGGATGACGAGCGGGATCACGGCCGCGCGCACTGCGTCATTGGCACGTCCGCACGCGTAATGCGGATGTCCGAGATCGACAGTATGAGCTTACCGGTCGTTGACAGCGAAAACGGCTCGCTCACCGTGTGGGGATCGACACCAGCGACGACGAAGCATTTCAGCGGCATGGCCAGCGTCTGCCACTGGCCGATCGGCGCCGCGCGCAGCACCCCGGTCACAGGCACCGACACGATCTTGGCAGCATTGCCCATCGATAGTGCCACATCGCTCGTGGGTTTCGCATCGATCCGATACTGCATGACGAGGCTGAGTTCGCCGTTCGCCTCGCGTCCGATATCGAGCGCATGGTTGGGCTCGATCCGGATATCGGCCTCGCGTGTTCCGGACCAGGTGAAACGGCGTGCATCTTCCTGCGCGTTGCGGTCGACGCCGGCGAGCGTCAGCGTACCGGCTGGGCTGCGGCCCACGGTACCGACGATACGGGTCGACCCGCCGATGCCTTCGCCCAGCGACAGGCTCCAAGCATCGGGCACGCGGCCCTTCGCAAAGAACACGCCGCCTGAGTCCACCACCATGCCAGCGGGCCGCGTCTCGTCCAGTTTGGCGACACGCGTTCGGTCGGCGTAGGTCAGCCCGTAGCCGAACGGAAACAGCGGCGCATAGTTCGGATCGCGCTTGTTCAGCACATACTGGTTCGGCAGTTTTGGCCACGAGAACGACAGTTTGCCGCGGAAGTCATGGGACGCCTTGCCAGCGAACAGCACGTCGGCGACGCCAGCGCCCTCGCTGCCCGGCAGGAACGCTGCGACAAAGGCGTCCGATGCGTTGAGTTCGGCGTTCACCCACATCGGGCGCCCCGACAGGAACACGGCCACGACCGGGATACCTGCCGCCTTCAGCTTGCGCAGCAGTTCGAGGTCGGTTTTGTCGCCCGGTGAATATTCGAGCGTCGGACGATCACCCATGAATTCGGCATAGGGCGTCTCGCCGAACACGACGATGGCGGCATCGGGCTTCTTCGTGAAGCTGCCGGACGGCGAATAGGTTGCCGAGCCACCGTTCGCGCGAACGGTCTGTTCGATCCCGCTCCAGATAGACGTGGCGTTGGGAAAGCCCCGCCGGGGGACGTCGGTGCCCTGCCATGTAATCGACCAGCCGCCGGATTGCTGAGCGATATCATCCGCCGCCTTGCCCGCGACAAGGACGTTCGCCGATGGCTTCAGCGGCAGCACGCTCCCGTTATTCTTGAGCAATACGAGCGATTCACGCACGGCCTCGCGTCCGATCGCGTGACCTTCCGGCGACCCGATCAAATCGAACTTGCCGGCGAACGTCCGCGTCGATGGCTTGCCCGCAGCGAAGGTACCGGCAAGCATCTTGACGCGTAGAATACGGCGGACGGCGTCGTCGAGCCGCGCTGGGGTGATTTTACCCGACTTCGCCTGCGCGAGCGTGTTGCGATACAGAGCTTTCCAGTCGCCCGACATCATGAACATGTCGAGCCCGGCATTGATCGCCGCGGCACAGCTCTCGTTGGTGCAGCCGGAAATCTGTCCGTGCGCGTTCCAATCGCCGACGACGAAGCCGTTGAAACCCATTCGGCCCTTCAACACATCGGTCAGCAGGCCTTTGTTGCCGTGCATCTTCTCGCCGTTCCAGCTCGAGAAGCTGGCCATGACGGTCAGCGTGCCCGCCTCGATCGCCTTGGGGTAGCCTGCGGCATGAACGTCGCGCAGCACCGCCTCGGACACCTTCGTGTCGCCTTGGTCGCGGCCGCCGGTGCCGCCATCGCCCACGAAATGTTTGGTGGTGGCGATGACATGGCCCGGTGTCATGAAGTCGACTGTGTCGACCTTTCCCTGGATACCGCTGACGACTGGACCGGCATAGCTTGCAACGACCATGGGATCTTCGGAATAGCTTTCGTAGGTGCGGCCCCAGCGATCGTCCTGCACGACGGCAAGCGTCGGCGCGAAGCTCCAGTCGAGCCCGGCTGCGGCCGTCTCCATCGCGGTGATCCGACCGATCTTTTCCATCAACGCCGGATCGCGTGCGGCGCCCAGGCCGATATTGTGCGGGAATAGCGTGGCGCCGACGATGTTGTTGTTGCCGTGGACCGCGTCGGTGCCCCAGATGACGGGAATCTTCGGGCGACCATCGCTACGCTGCATCGATGCGTCGTAAAAGGCATCGGCCAGTTTCAGCCACTCGGCCGGCGGCGCCAATTCGTCGTTGTTCGGCGCGGAGTTGCCGCCGTTGAGCACCGAGCCGAGCTTGTAGGTCTTCAGGTCCTGCGGGGTGACGGTCGCGATATCGGCTTGAATGATCTGCCCGACCTTGTCCTCGACCGACATCTCGCTGAGGATCTTGCCGACCTTGGCCTCGATCGCCGGATCGAGCGCAGGCTTCGTGACGGTCTTCGGCCAATTCTCGGGATGCGTTACGGCGGAGAGGGGCGCGGGGATGGTCTGGCCGATTGCGGCGGCACCGAGCATCGCGATGATGCTGGCGACGGATAGTTTCGTTTTCATCATTTTCTCCCCGAAACGCTCCCGTTGTCCGGGCTCCGTCCCAACGGCTCTACTCTCAGCCGTTGACGAATATCAGCTTTAATTTTCCAGAATCTTTCAGTCGCGGCTGACAGTCATCAGGATTACTTCAAATAACAGCCTGCCGTCACTGAAGGACAGCGAGGAAGCATCGGTATGGCCGCTTCGAATACGGCAATTGTGCCGCGGATAGAGGCGGTCGATGGCGCAGGTATCGCAAGCTTTTGGGTAAGGCCGGTAGATGGCGAATCGATCAAGTGTTCGAGCACGTCTATCAACTACGCCGGCAGGGTAATTTCGGCGGCTTCCTCGATCCAGCTCGCGACAATTTTCGGTGGTCACTCCGGTGGTCATCGTGTCGCTCGATTGGAACGGCGCACGAGCAGGCTTCCTAATACGGCGCTAAAAAAGCGATCGGCCGCGTAGTAGAAGCCGGGTGACCTAGCCGGCGCTCATGCGGCCATGCGGCTTCAGTGGCGCCTTATTGCATTGCCGATCAGATCTGTTCGGTGGTCGAAATGGCGGCCAAGGCGATACGGGGTGTGCCTGAAACGGTGACCATGCCTGCAGAGATGACTGATGTCGCAGGCCTGTCTCAGATCATTGAGGATACTGACGACTATGGCTCCATGATGGGTTCGGCGCGAGATCATTCATATGCATGAAGTTCAATAGTTGGCTGAAGGGAAGCGGCTTGCTGATAAGATAGCCTTGGATCATGTCGCATCCAATACGTTTCAGGAATTCCAGGCAGGCTTGATTTTCTACGCCTTCGGCGACGACCTTCAGACCAAGATCATGCGCAAGATCGATCGTCGATCGGACGAGCACCCCGTCGTTCGGACGGATGTGCGCATGCTGGACGAAGCTGCGATCGATCTTGAGTTCGGCCAGCGGCAACTGGCGCAGATAGGTCAGCGTCGACTGGCCGGTACCGTAATCATCCATCGATACCGCGATCCCCAAATCTCGGTAATGCCGGAGCGCAGCGATCGCCGCGTCCGGATCGAGCATCGCCGCGGACTCGGTCACTTCGAAGATCAGCGCAGCGGTCGGTACCGAGGTCCGCTCGAGCATGCGCACGACGTGACGGTTGAAGACGGGCTCCGACAACAGCTTGGCGGAGATGTTGATCGCCGCGGTCGCGACAAGCCCCTCGGCCCGCCACTGCGCGACGTCGTCCAGCACGCGTTCGATCACGTACAACGTCATCGGTGCGATACGGTCGCTGCGTTCGGCGAGCGGGACGAAGATATCCGGCCCGATAAAACCGCGCTCCGGGTGCCGCCACCGCACCAGCGCCTCGACGCTGGTGATCCGATCGTCGAGCAGCGACAGCTTGGGCTGATAATGCACCTCGAGCATGCGGTTCGCGATCGCGTCGTCGAGTTCGCCCATCAGCGAAATCTCGCGGTCGAGGGTCGAGACATCGGTCGCCGACTGCCGCCAGAACAGGCCATCGCGCGACGCCTGATCGGCCGCGAGCGTGGCGTCGACGATGATCCGGTCACCCTCGCCATGCTCGGCCGCGATCCCGATGGCCGCCCCGATATCGACCCGCCGGCCATTGACCTCGACCGGCTGGAGCAACAGCGTACGCACCGTGTCCATGACCTCGTCGATCGACTGGTCGAGCGGCACGGCGAACGCCAGCTGGTGGTCGGCGATGCGGTAGATCACGCCATCGGCGCAACACAGGGCGAGCCGTTCGGATACGCGCAACACCGCCTGATCCGAGACGGCGTTCCCCAGCACCGCGACGATGCGGTCGAGATTGGTGATCTGCGTCACGGCGAGCATTGGCATGGGGGCGCGGGCGATCGCAGCCTGCAAGGCGCGGCGGTTGGGGAGCTTTGTCGCCTCGTCGCGCATCCGCTGCGTCGTGAACTGGTCGAGCACCGCGCGGATCAGGCACGCCGCGGTGCCGACCGACAACATGATCGCGGCAGCCGCCGCCGGGTAGATCAGCAGGAACCCGTATTGCGCGACGAGAATGGTCGTCGCGAGCACGATGGTCATCGCAGCCGACATCGCGACGATCCGTCCGGTCGATCGCATGGCGGTTATCGCCGACGTCATCAGCAGCGCCAACAGGATCGCCACGATCGCCGCACCGCGATGGGGTACGCCGTGGATCAGCGTCTCGGCGGCCAGTGCCTGAACGACGACGCCGGGTATGATCCCCCAGCGCGGCGTGCTGTAGCGGTCGCCCAGTTCGATCGCCGTCGCGCCGATCAACACGTTGCGACCGCGGACGACCGCAGGATCGAAGCGCCCCGTATCGACATCGACGAAGCTGAGCCGCGGAATCGACGCGGGGTTGATCGCCATGTCGATCGGAAAGGTCGTGTCGGCGGTCCCGGAGCGCGCCGCGATGAACGCGGACAGCGACGGGCGTGGCGTGCCAGCCGTTATCGTCGCAAACGGCATCGCGCGAACATTGCCGTCGGGATCGGGCATGATGCTGACCGAGGCACTGGCGGCGTGGGCGCCGAATGCCGGTAATGGCAGCATGTCGATGTCGTGGCCCTCCGCGGCGCTGGCACGCTGCGCGAAGGTCGGAAGCGCGACCATCCCATCCGTGCGCGCGAGCGCGTCGGCGAAGGCGCGGTCGCCGGCAGCATCCGAGGGCGACGAGAAATCGACGTCGAAGACGATCGAGGCAGCCCCCGCGCGGCGCAGCGCATCGACGACACGTGCGTGATGCGCGCGCGACCAGGGCCATGTTCGGATCGCGGCGACACTGGCGGCATCCATCTCGACGATCGCAACGCTGCGGCTCGCGCTACGCTCGATCACCGCGAAGCGTAGTGGATCGAAGGCGCGGTCGATCGCCTCGCCGAGCCCGCTGTTGAGCGCAGCGATGCCGCACGCAGCGGCGAGAAGCGTGATCGCCCATGACGACCGCCGGCCCCGAAGGCGCCAGCCGCGTTTCGTCGGTGTCCTGGCCGGCACGTTTCAGAAGCTCCGGGCGATCCGCAGCGATATGCGGGGGCTCCGGTCGCCGGTGTCGAACCGATCCGCGTTCATCGGCAGGGCTATCTCGACCATCCCGTCCAGCCGTCCGGTCCCCAGTCGCGCGCCGCCACCCGTCGACAAGAGCGAACCGCCGCCGAACCCGTTGCGGAGATTGTCGACATAGCCGCCGTCGAAAAATCCGTAGACTTGCAGCCTGTCGATCCAGCCCGGCACGATCCGGCCGGCGTCCGCGCGGACTTCGGCGGACCCGAGCACGCCATTGTCACCGGTACGCTCGGCATAATCATAGCCGCGTCCGAACGCGGGGCCCCCCGCACCGATCTCCATCGTCGCGAGCAACGGACGCGAGGCGATCTGTCCCGCGGAAGCCAGGACCAGGTTGAGCCGCTTGGCAAGATGCGCGGTCCAGTCGACGGCATAGGTCGCCGCCACGAACCGCGCATCGCCGTCACTGCGAGACGTGCGAGGATCGTTCTCATGGCTGACCCCGTCGAGTGGGAGGCCTGCGACGAGGCCGAGTTCGCCGCGCAACGTTCCGAGCGGTACGACCGACGTACCGTTCAGCGATCCGGTGAGCGTCGCGAGCCGATCGTCGCGCAGTCGCGCGCCTGCCAGATCCTGATCGACCTTGATCGCGCGAACTTCCAGTGCACCCCAAAGGCTGCGCGTGCGGCTGCGCAGGATGGGATTGCTGTAACTGACGGCGACGTCGACGCTTCGGCCGATCACGTCGAGCGGCTTCAGCGAAGCGCCGGGTTTCGACCGTCCATACGAGGCGGATGCCGACAGGACGCCGCCGGCATGACCGACGGGGGCGCTATAGCGGCCACGCAGGAAAAAGAATTCGGAGGGCTGGAGCGGTGTCTGTGCCGCGATCAGCGTCAGCTCGTCCCCCGACTGTGCCAGACCGCGCACATTGGCGATCATCGTCGACCGAACCGGGCCGACCTCGTCGCTGCCACGATTATCGAACTGGGCGTAGGCCGACACGCGATCGAAACCGATCGTGACGAGCAGGATGTTGAAGCCATTCTCCTGCAACAGTCTGCTTTCGGTGACGATGACACCCGGCAGGTCGCTGACGAGTCCGATCGCGCGTTCGAGATCCGATCGGCGGACCGCATGATCCGTCACGAGCGCATTGGTGAGAATCGCATCGGCGGCGGGGCTGGTCGCACCGATGACCCGCACCGCGTCGACCCGGCCGTCGTCGAGCGCGACCTTGAGTACGCCGTCCTTGCTGTCGCTCGGCTCGATCGATGCGGTGGCGAGAGGATAGCCCTGCGCGCGTGCGGTGGCCGCTATCTTGCCGGCCAGTTCTGCCAGTTGGTCGCGTGAGAGGGGCCGATCGAGGTAGGGCGCGTAGGTCGCCGAGAACAGCGCCGGGGACAATGCGGTGCGGCCGACGATCTCGATCGCGGTAACGGTGCGAGCGGTGCTCGCTGTCGCTGTGATGGGTTTGGCGGGGAGAGACGCCCGAGAGGTGACGACATCCGGCCGCGTGACCGGTTTCGGGAGCGGCAACGCTTGTTCGGTGATGGTC
This sequence comes from Pseudomonadota bacterium, assembly GCA_040388215.1. Classification (GTDB taxonomy): domain Bacteria; phylum Pseudomonadota; class Alphaproteobacteria; order Sphingomonadales; family Sphingomonadaceae; genus Sphingomonas. The sequence goes on from JAZKCH010000001.1 coordinate 94,031, forward strand.
GGATCCGCGCGATCGAGGCGCACCTGCGCGGTCGCTGTAGTGGACGCGAGGGTGAGTGCTCCCGCCAGGACAAAACGAAAATGGTAGATATTCGGCATCGACAAACCCCAAGGACTGGGGCGGGCTTAGTTCGATAAATCTTTTGAATTCGTTAGTTTAGCGTGTGGCTAAGATGAAATTCACCACGTCGCGCAACGCGTCGTCAAACGATTACAGGCCAAAACGGGTCTAATATTATCGGGTGGCTCGTGCCTCCCCTCGGAGACGTTCATGCGCAAATCCCTACTCCTGCTGGCCCTCGGTTGCTCGTCCGCTGCCCTTGCCGGTCCGCTCGACTGGCGCATCAGCGAATCGGCAGGACAGGTCCAGATTTCGCGGAACGGCGTCCAGAAGATCGCCACGCGAGGCACGACAGTCGGGGCAGGCGATACCGTGACCACGGGAAAGGGCAGCCGCGCGGTGCTGGTGCGAGGCACCGAGTACATGATGGTTGCGCCCGCGACGCAGATGCGCCTGCCCGACGCACAACAGGCTGACGGCTTCACGCGGGTCATCGAGGATTTCGGTAACATCGTCTTCATGATCAAGAAGAAGATGACCCCGCATTTCGAGGTCAAGACGCCGTATCTCGCCGCCGTGGTGAAGGGGACGACGTTCAGCGTCGGCGTTACAGAGGCGGGGGCCGCGGTGAAGGTGCTCGAGGGCGCGGTCGATGTCGCAACGGCGGACGGCGGCGCACACGACCTGCTGACTCCGGGGGCGGTCGCGATCGTCGGCGCCGCGAACCGCTTTCGGATGGAGATCCAGAGCAAGGGTAAGACGCGCGTCGTCGAGTCGCGTGCGGCGCCAGCCACGCCCGATCCGGCGGCGCCTGTCCCAGGCACGGCGCCGACCGCCGGGGCGGCGCCGGCAACGACGCTTGCGCCAGATGCGATCATGCCCGACACGATTGCGCCGGACATGGTCGCCGCGGCGATCCAGGCGCCGGCGATCTCGTTGGCCGACGCCACTGGCGGGCTGATCGTCGGCAATATCGGCGGCGATCTCGGTGGCGAACTTGCGAGTGTCGCGCTGGCGACGCGCGTTGCAACCGAGGCGTCGATCTCGGCGGTCAAGGTCGTCGAAGTGGCGACTCTCTCGATCGAGAAGGCCGCGGCGCAGGAACAGGCGAATGCGTTGACCGCCAAGGTCGATGCGGAAGCGAGTGCCGCTGCTGCCGCTGCGGCCAAGGTTGCGGCGGACAAGGCGGCGGGCGAGTCGGCGCAGGCGGCACAACGCGCTGCCGATGCCGCCGACAAGGCCAAGGCGGATCAAACGCGTAGCGATGCGGAACGGACCGCCAGCGCCGCTGCATCGGCCGAGGCGGCTAGGGTTGCTGCGGCTGCCGCGGAAGCGTCGGCCAAGGCGGAGGCCGACCGTGCGGCGATGGCGGCTGCGAGTGCCAGGGCCGCTACCGCTGCTGCCGCGGCGGCGCAGGCGGCGGAGGCGGCGCGCACCGCCGCGGCCGATCAGGCGGCTCGGATGGGCGCAGAGGCTGCCGCCGCGGCAACCGCGAAGAATACTGCAGAGGCGACTGCCGCGACCAAGGCGGCGCAGGATGCCGCCACCATGCTGGCGGTGCTGAGCGCTCAGCAGGCGGCTGCCGACGCGGCCGCCGATGCGGCCGCCCGCGTCGCCGCCGATGCTGCCGCCGCCGCCGCCGAGCCGACCGCCGATACGGCTACCATAGCGGCAGCAGCGGCGGCGGCGAAGGCGGCTGCCGACGCCGCAAGCGCTGCGTCGCAGGCCGCGACGAATGCCGCCAACGCGACCGCCGACCACGCCGTCAAGGACGCCGCAAAAGCGGCGGCCGATTTTGCGGCAAGGGCCAGCGCGGACGCCGAAAAGGCCGCTCGCGACGCGGCCGACCAGGCTGGGGCAAAGGCGGCCCTCGATGCCGCAAAGGCCGCGCAGACTGCGGCGGATGCCGCCGCCGCCGCGGAACGTGCCGCCACCGATGCGGCAAGGGCGGATACCGAACAGGCCGCACGCGAAGCCGCCAACCTCGCCTCGCAGCAGGCCGCGGCAAAGGCCGCGCAAGAGGCGGCGAATGCGGCCGAGGAGGCGAGCAAGGCGGCATCCGACAAGGCGGCAAAGGATGCGGAGAAGGCCGCAAAGGACGCCCAGAAAGCTGCCGACAAGGCCGCCGACGACGCTGCCAAGGCCGCGGAAAAGGCTGCAAAGGATGCCGCCAAGACCGCCGAAGATGCGGCCAAGGCCGCGGCGGACGCTGCCAAATCCGCCGCGCAGAAGGCGGCGGAAGCCGCGCAGGCGCTCCTGAACAAATTGACCGGAAAAGGGTCGGGGAAATAGGCCGCTTGCCGATCGCCACAGTGCGATGGACGATCGGCTGAGGTCGAACCCGCCGGGCGGGTGCCGAAACCCGCGACCGGTTCGGTCGACCAACCGCCCCGGCGCCCGCAGCGGTTGGTCAACGCCGCGGGCTTTCTCCGCGGCGACCCGGTCCGCGTGCCGCCAGCGCGCGCCACACCATGGGACGCGCGCTGGCGGCTACGGGGTCATTCCCCGGTGACGGCGGTGGCAGCCCTGGCCAATTCGGGACTCGTACCGTCTCCCGCGAACGGGGTCAGGCGGAACGTCACCGCGGTGGGCGCGAGCGGGATCCGGTAGGCGGGGAGGGGTTTGCCGACTTCGCTCCACTCGGTATCGCCGCCGACACCCCATTGCGCGGCGTCGACCAGCAACGTGACCTGGCCGTGCGGCACGACGTCGCTCGACTTCCAGCTGCCCGGCGTCTTGCGATCGAGATCGGCATAGGGGAACGCCAGCGCGTTCATCATCAGCGGGCGGTCGCCCTGGACGCGGACGCCGCCAGAGGGGCCCGACAGCTCCATCCAGCGCACGTCGACCTTGTTGCCGGTCTCCTGCGGGCGGATATAGTCGTGGTTCTGCGCCGCGATCGCGCCGCGCCACAGGCCGATCGGCGCCGAGGTCTTCCGATCGACATAGCTCTCGTGCGGGCCACGGCCGTACCATTCGGCGGTCGTCATCTCGGTCGGCATCGCAAACGCCATGCCGATGCGGAACGGCCCGGGCAGGTCCTGCTTGATCGGCGTGAAGCGACCCGCGACCCCGACCGAGCCGTCCGCCGCCATCGTGTAGCGCGTCTCGAATGCCGCCGCGCCATCGCCGAGATCGAAGGTCGTGACGATCGCGTTGGCACCGCGATCGGCGACGACCGAGCGGACGGTGCGGGTGTCGCTCATCGTCTTCCACATCGCCAGTTGCTTGGCGGTGCCGATGCCGATGTCGTTGTCGGTCACCGCGCGCCAGAAATGCGGCTGGCCGCCGCTCGCCAGCGTGCGACCGTCCTTGGTGTAGCCTTTGACGAGCCCGGTCTTGCGATCGATCTCGAGGGACGCGCCGTTGGCGGCCAGCGTCAGGCCGCCGCCCGTCTGGCGAACTGCAACCCCGTTTGTAGCGGAGGCTGGCACCGATGCGGGCGCGGGCGAGAGCGCGAACTGTTCGAACCCGAGCACCGTACCACCCGGCACCAGTGGCACCGTGCCGTCCTTGGCGTGCACCTTCACGGTGACGAAATACTCTGCCCCCGGCCGCCGCGCCATCGCCCCAAGCGGCAGCGTGATCGTCTCCGCGGTCCGCGCCGCGGTGGTCAGCCCGGCCAGCTTGCCCGACGCGACCGCGATGCCGTTCTCTTCGACGGTCCAGTCGAAGTCGAAGCCGGACAAGTCGCGGAAGTCATGCCGGTTGCGGACCGTCACCTTGCCGGTCGCTGCATCGAAGCCGTCGAACTGGACCGGCGCATAGACTTTGCGCAGTTCGTAGAAGGCGGGGTTGGGCGTGCGATCGGACTGGAGCAGGCCATCGCCGAACTCGATGTCGCCCCCCGGATTGGGGCCATACTCGCCGCCATCGCCCCAGTAGCGCTTGCCGTCCTTGGCGTAGCGATACATCGACTGGTCGACCCAGTCCCAGACGAACCCGCCTTGCAGCTTGTTGGGATGCGCGTAGATCGTGTCCCAATATTCCTTCAGATTGCCACCCGAATTGCCCATCATGTGCGCATATTCGCACTGGATCATCGGCTGTTTGAAGTTCCAGTTGGTCGCGTAATCCTCGAGCTTGACGACCGGATCGTACATCGGCGCATAGATGTCGGCATAATAATTGGGGCGATGATCGGTGACGCCATCGAACGTGCCCCAGCCGAGATAGCTGATCAGCCGGTTAGGATCGCGCGCCTTCGCAGCCGCTGCGGCAGCCTCGAAATTGGGACCGATGCCCGCCTCGTTGCCGAGCGACCAGAAGATGATCGACGGGTGGTTCTTGTCGCGCTCGACCATGTTGACGACGCGGCTGACATGCGCGTCCTTCCACGCCGGATCGAAGCCGACCTGGAACTTGGCACGCGATTCAGGGTGATTGTTGCCCTGCTCCATATACGCGTGGCTCTCGATATCCGCCTCGTCCATCACATAGAGGCCGTAGCGGTCGGCGAGCTCGTAGATGTACGGATCGTTCGGATAGTGCGAAGTGCGGAGCGCGTTGATGTTTGCGCCCTTCATCAGCTGGATGTCGCGCTCCATCGATTCGCGGCTGACGACGTGGAAGGTCTCTGGGTCATGCTCGTGGCGGTTGACGCCGCGGATCGTGATCGGCTTGCCGTTGACGCTGACCAGCCCGTTCTTGATAGCCACGGTGCGGAAGCCGATCGACTGCGCGGTCGACTGGATCAGCCGGCCCTTGGCATCGGTCAGTTCGACCACCAGCCGGTAGAGATTGGGCGTTTCCGCGGTCCACGGCTTCACGCCCGGCACACGTCCGGCCAGCGTGACGGTCCGCTCGTCCTTGCCGGCGGCAACGGCAACGCGGCCTTCCAGAACCTGACGCTCACCGTCCATCAGCACATAGCGCGCAGTGCTCGCGAGACCCGGCGTCACCGCGAGATCGAGACCGAGCACGCCGTCGCGATAGTCGTCGGACAGCCCGGCATGGACGAACGTGTCGCGCACGCGGGTGCGCGGCGCGGCCATCAGGAAGACCTCGCGCTCGATTCCCGAGACGCGCCAGAAATCCTGATCCTCGAGGTAGCTGCCGTCGGACCAGCGATGGATCTGGATCGCAATCGTGTTCTTGCCCGGCTTCAGATAGCGGGTGACGTCGAACTCGCTCGGCAGCTTCGAATCCTCGGAATAGCCGACGTTCTGGCCGTTGACCCAGACCTGATAGGCGGAGCCCGCCGCGCCGATGTGGAGAATGACGTCCTGCCCCTGCCAGTCCGGCGCGATCACGACGTCGCGGCGGTACGAACCGACCGGATTGGTCGCGTGGGGGATCAGCGGGCGGTTGGCGGGGAAGGGATAGACGATGTTGTTGTAGCGCGGCTGGTCATAGCCTTCGGTCTGCCAGTCTGCGGGAACCTTGATGCTCTTCCAGGCGGAAGCGTCGTAATCGGGTCGCTCGAACCCGGTCGGCAGCGCGTCCGAACTCGGCGAGAACTGGAACTGCCATTGGCCATTGAGCGACTGGAACCGCGCCGACTTCGTGCGATCCCCGGCGACCGCGGCAGCGCGTGTCTCGAACGGAAAACCGGTGGCGCGGGCGGGCATCTTGTTGCGTGCGAATACCGCGGGGTTTTCCCAATCGGGCCGGGTGGGATCGATCTGGACCGGCTGGACCCGCGGCGGCTGCGCGCCGGGAAGCTCGGCGGGAGCCCCGGTAGGGAGCTGGGCGCGGGCGGCACCGATGGCGGCGAAGTCACCGATCGCGACGATCGCGACCGCACCTAGGAAACCGAATTTTTTCATGCCGAGATCTGGTCCTTATCAGCCGCTCTTGCGCCGAGCGTAAATGGCGCGGGCGGGATCGTTACCGGATCCCGCCCGCGCCTCTCGTATCAGAAGGAGAAGCGTACGCCCGCGTCGTAGCGTGGCCCGAAATTCTGGTACGTGAGGACCTGATTATCGAACCGGCCAGTCGTGATATACTTCGCGTTGAACAGGTTGGTCCCCTCGAGGAAGACCTGCGCGGACGGCGTTACGTTGACGGCGACGCTGCCATCGAACTGACCGTAATCGCGGACGAATACCGGCTCGTTGCCGGGCCCGCCTGCCAGCGTCTGCAGGAAGCGCTCGCGACGGTTATAGGCGATCCGCGCCGAGATGCCGTATTTCTCGTAGAACACCGTGGCGTTCTGCGAATTGCCGATCCCCTCGGCGGCGAACGACGTGCCGACCTGCGTGATGTCGAATTCGCGGTTGGTCTTCACGAAGGTCGCGTTCGCCTGGACGCCGAAGCCGCTGAGGACGCCGGGCAGCCAGTCGAACGTGTGGACCAGGTTGAGCTCCAACCCCTTCACCTTGAGCGACTGTGCGTTGCGCGGCCGGCGGACGCTGAACTTCGCGGTGTTCGGGCCGACGATCAGGCCACCGACCGGAATGTTGCCGGCATTGGCGATCGGGAACAGTTCCTCGCCGAAGCTCTGGACGATGAAGTCGTCGATTGTCTTGTGGAAGACCGCCGCCGACAGAGTCGTCGTCCTAGTTGGATACCATTCGAGCGATGCGTCGTAGTTCGTCGCGCGGTATGGTTTCAGTTCCGGATTGCCACCGCTCGCGGTCAGCGTGGCGGGACGTAGCGTGTCGTAGCTGAGGCTCGGCGCGAGATCGCCGATCGCCGGACGGGTCAGCGTCTTGTACGCCGCCAGACGCAGCTGGAGCTTCGGCGTGAAGCTCAGCTTAGCGTTCAGATTTGGCAGGAAGTTGTTGTAGGTCGACCGGCTGTTGACCGACACGCCGACGCGGTTGTTGGCGTACACGCCGTTGTAGATGGTCGGATCACCCGGCACCGGCAGAAGATCGGTCAGCAACAGCTGCTGACCGCCCGATACCAGCTCGGTATATTCGTAGCGCGCACCGACGTTGATGAACCACGGCAGACCGGCGACGTCGCCGTCGAGGTCCATGTCCGCATAGCTCGCGTACACGATTTCCTTGACGCGGTTGGACGGCTGGCGTGACACCGCATAGCCGTTGCTGGCGGCATACAGTGCCGCAGTGGTGCCGACCGGCTGGTTGCGTGCACGATCAAGAGCGGCGGCCGCCGATGCGCTGGTCAAGAACGTGAAATACTTGTTGGCATCGAACTGCAGGAACTGAGTCGGTGCCGAACCACTGCTCGCGCCGAGCGAATTCGGCGAATAGGCGCTCAGCAACGTGGGGTCGGCGGAGGTCGCATAGCCGCAATAGACGCAGCCGACGTTCGGGTCCGAGGTGATCGGTACGTTGCTCTTGTCGCGCGACGTACGGTTCAGGCCGAAGCGGATGGTATCGATGATCCCCCAGCCGGGCTTCCAGTCGGTGTTCCAGCGATATTCGGTCACCTTCTCGGTGACGTCGTTGCCGCTGATCCCGGCGATGTGCGTCTTGCCGCGCGACGGATCGGTCAGTGCGCCGGCGTTATAGCCGAAGGTCGACGGGATATCGTCGTCGCCAGCGGCGGTGAATGAATAGCTGGTCGGGGTGCCGATCACTGCGAAATAGGTCTTGCCGCCGCCCGCGTTCTTCGCGCGCGACCAGGTGGCGTCGAACACCATATGGACCTGATCATTGGGTCGCCATTCGGCGTTGAACCCGGCTTCGTAGGTCTTGGTCTCGCGGATCGCGCCGGACGAGATGAAATCGGCGTTGCCGTTGGTCGTCAGCGACGTGATCGAGCGATTGCCGTCGATCGTCGCGGCGGTGTAGCTCGATGGCTCGAACCAGCTGCCGAGCGCGTGGGTCTGGCTGTCGCTCTTGAAGCGATTGAACAGGCCGTCGACGGTGAAGGTCAGCTCGTCGGTAGGTGCGTACTGCGCCACCAACGTCGCGCCGAGGCGGGTGCGGTCGTCGGTCGTGGTGCCGACATTCTGGTTGCGCGGCGCGTAGACGTTGGTGAACAGCGGCGCATTGGTCGGTCCGACCGTCGTGTTCGGGATGTAGCCGTCGGTGGTGATCGACGTCACCGCCGCCTTGCGACGCTGGTACGAGACTGAGCCGAGCAGGCCGAGCTTGCCATCGGCGAACGTGTCGCTGAGCAGGCCGAACAGCTGCGGCGTGAACTTGTCGCTGTTCTTCTCGTAGTTCGCCTTGCCGGTGAAGACGCCCTTGAAGCCCTTCAGCGCGAGTGGCTTGGGGGTCTGCAGGTTGATCGTCGCGCCGATGCCGCCGCTCTGGAGCGGGGCCTGCGAGCTCTTGTAGACCTGCGCGCCGCTGATCAGTTCGGCGGGGAGAAGATCGAACGAGAACGACCGGTTGTAATTGTCGGACGCGAAGCTGCGGCCGTTGAACAACACGGTGTTGAAGTTGGGGCCGAGGCCGCGGACGGTGACCGACTGGCCTTCGCCGTTGCTGCGATCGATCGCGACACCCGGAATGCGCTGGAGCGATTCGGCGACGTTGGCGTCGGGGAACTTGCCGAGATCCTCGGACGAGATCGCATCGAGAATACCGGCGGCATCGCGCTTCTGCGCGGCGGCCGATTCGATGCTGCGACGGATGCCGGTGACGACGATGTCGGCCTGCGTGGCGTCTGCGTTGGCCTGATCCGGCAACGTCGCGGCCTCGGTGCTGCCGGTCTGCTCCCCGGTCGCAGGTGCGACCTGGGCAATCGCCGGGACTGCCGCGATCAGTGCGCCGATCGCGCTTGCGAGCCCGTATGCGGCGTAAAGCTTCTTAGATTTCAGACGCCCTTGCTTGGTCATCACCGCTCTCCCTTTGTATACAATTCTTGACCCGCTTCGATCGAGCGAATTTAAATCGTTTGCTACAGTATTATCCTATAAATACAAATGGGAAAAATGGCAGTGATGGCCATTGGAAAAACAGGAGCCGTGATGTCGAACGCTGAAGGTCCGCAAGGGGCGGTTGAGACCGTAATCGTCGTCGGAGGTGGCTCCGCAGGGTGGCTTGCGGCCTGCCGGCTGGCGGCCCGTTCGGTGCGAAATGGGAGTAAGATCAAAGTCCTGCTCGTCGAATCCGCCACGGTGCCGAGCGTCGGCGTCGGCGAAGGAACCTGGCCGACGATGCGCAATACGCTGCGCAAGATCGGGATCGACGAGACGACGTTCATCCGCTCCTGCGATGCTGCGCTGAAGCAGGGCGCGCGCTTCGTCGGGTGGACCGACGGTAGCGCTGGCGACGCTTATTATCATCCGCTCAATCCGCCGGCGGGGGCAGGGGAGGTCGACCTCGCTCCCTATTGGCTCGGTTTGGCGGCGGCAGAGGCGCAGGCGGGCGCCGCCGGCGACTCCAGCTTTGCCGATTGGGTCGATTATCAGGCAGCGTTATGCGATGCGGGGCTTGCGCCGAAGACGATCACCGCGCCCGAATATGGCGGTCAGGCGAATTACGCCTATCATCTCGATGCGGGCAAGTTCGCAACGCTGCTGCGCGAGCATGCGGTTGCGTCGCTCGGCGTCGAGCATGTCGTCGGCGATGTCGTTAGCGTCAATCAGGCCGATAATGGCGACATCCGGAGCGTCGCGCTGGCGGATGGCCGCATTCTCGCAGGCGATCTGTTCGTCGACTGCTCGGGCTTTGCCGCGTTGCTGATCGGGGGGGTGTACAAGGTCCCGTTCCGCAGCTGCCGCGACATCCTGTTTGCCGACCGCGCGCTGGCGATGCAGGTTCCGTATCAGGGCGAGGACGACCCGATCGCCTGCCACACCATTTCGACGGCGCAGGATGCGGGCTGGATCTGGGATATCGGGCTGTGGACGCGGCGCGGCGTCGGTCATGTCTATAGCAGCGCATACATCAGCGACGACGAGGCCGAGGCTGCGTTGCGTCGCTACGTCGGCCCCGCGTCCGACGCTTTGCCGGTACGCAAAATCGCCTTCGAGGCCGGGCATCGCGAGCGGTTCTGGCAGAACAACTGCGTCGCCATCGGGCTGTCGGCGGGATTCCTCGAGCCGCTCGAGGCGTCGGCGTTGATGCTGATCGAAACCTCGCTCGATGCGCTGGTCGATCGCCTGCCGCAGACGCGATCGACGATGGATGCGATCGCTCGACAGTTCAACGAAACCTTCGACCATCACTGGCAGCGGATCATCGAGTTCCTGAAACTCCATTACGTCATCACGCAGCGGCGCGACACCGCGTTCTGGCGGGACAATGCCGCCGCCGCATCGATGCCCGCGGGTTTGCAGGAGCGGCTCGATCTGTGGACACACCATTCTCCCGCGGCGCAGGACTTCGCACATGCGCGCGAGGTTTTCTCCTGGCCGAGCTATCAGTACGTGCTGCACGGCATGCGCTTCGGCAGTCGCTATCGCGGCCAGCCAGCCACGGCCGACGCCGGCCTCGTCGCCTCGCTCGTGGCGCGCAACGACCGCATTCGCGACGAACTGGTACGCAAGATGCCGCGCCACCGCGATCTGTTGCGAGCGGTACGCGAACACGGGCTGCAGCGCGTATGAGCCGCGTCGAGCTGCTCAATCCCACCGACCACGGATCGCTGCGGTTCGACCGCACGGTCGTCGGTCCGGGCCAGCGCATCGTCCAGATCGGGCTGTCCGAAATTCCGCTGGTGGCGGCCGACATGCCGGTCTGCCTCGCCAAGGATGCGACGACCGGCAGGTTCAATCTCGTCGCGCTGGTCGGGCTCGTCGATCCGGTCAATCTGTTCGTCCATGACCGGCGCTTTCACGCGACCTATTGCCCGCGTGCGTTGCAGCTGACGGCGTTTCGGCTCGATACCGGCGGTGTCGCGGGGCTGGCGATCGACCCGAGCGATCCCGCGATCGGCGCTGCAGGCGATCCGCTGTTCGAGGACGGCCAGCCGACGCCGCTCGCGGCCGGCATCGCCGCGGCGCTGGAGCATCTGGTCGCCGATATCGGTGCCGCGCGCGACCTGGTCGATGGCTATGCGGCGCAGCGCCTGATCCGCCCGCTGCATCTCGTACTCCAGACCGAGGACGGCCACGATCATGTGATCGACGGGCTATACACGATCGGTACCGAGACGCTGGCGCAATTGGCCGACGAGGCGGTCCTGCGCCTGCACCGTTCAGGCGCGCTCGCATCGGCGACGCTGCTGACCGCGTCGCTCGCGCAGGTCGAGCGGCTCTGCCAGCTCCACGCTGCCCGCGGCGGGCAACGACTGCACATCACGCGCCTGGCGCATGACGACGGTCTGAGCGGATTCTGAAACGACGGCCGGCGATCACCGAGAGGGTGATCGCCGACTGCCAGGTTACAGCCTAGCGCGCCGCGTCGAACACGAACGCCGTCCCGACGAAATCGCCCTTGAGCGGCGCACGAAGACCGCGTTCCATCCAATACGCGCCGCTCGCGCGCGCCGGCACGCCCTCGGGCAGCACGCCGCCGCCGAGGATCGACACGCGATAGACGGCACTCGGATCGAGACCTTGTGGGTGGTTGGGCGCAGGATTGTCGCGCCACATCGACGAATGGAGCATCTGGAACATCACGCCCTGGCGGCGATCCTGCGCCACGTACATCGTCGCCGACGTCGCATTGTCGGTCGATGGCGGATCGATCCGGTAGAGCTGGCCGCGCTGGACCGTCTGGCGGATCGTCTTGTACGCCGCGACCCATTTCGACGCGGTCGCGAAGTCCTCCTGCTGCCATTTGTCGAGGTTCGCGCCGATCCCGAGGCCGCCCTGCATCGACGACAGGAAGCGGTAATCGAGCGAGGTCGTGCGGGTGTTCGCCCAGTTCGGGCTGTCGGTCACCCACGCCATCATCACCGATGTCGGATACGCCTGGGTAAAGCCGTCCTGGATCATCAGCCGGTCGGCGGGATCGGTATTGTCCGACGGCCACACTTCGTCGGTGAGCCCGAGGATGCCGAGATCGACGCGCCCGCCGCCACCCGAGCAGCCCTCGATCTCGAGCTTGGGATGCCGCCGCCGTAACTCGGTCAGGATGTGATAGACGTTTCGGACATAGTCGACATAGACGCGCTGCTGGTCCTGTACCGGCATGTCGGGCCAGCCGGGCTCGGTCCAGTTGCGGTTATAATCCCATTTGAGGAACGCGATGTCGTTCTCGCTGACGAGCTTGTCGAGCACGCCGAGCAGGTGGTCGCGGACGTCTTTCCGCGCGAGGTTGAGGACCAGCTGGTTGCGCCCCTCGGTCCGGGGACGGCCGGTGTAGTTCAGCACCCAGTCGGGATGCGCGCGGTAGAGGTCGCTGTCGACATTGACCATCTCGGGCTCGACCCACAGCCCGAAGTCCATGCCGAGACTATGGACTTTGTCGATCAGCGGCTTCATCCCGTTCGGGAATTTGGTCCGGTTGACGGTCCAGTCGCCGAGCCCGGCCTTGTCGCTGTTGCGCGCGCCGAACCAGCCATCGTCGACCACGAACCGCTCGACGCCGATCTTCGCGGCCTTCTCGGCGAGCGCTTCCTGGCCCGCCTCTGTCACGTCGAACGCGGTCGCTTCCCAGCTGTTGTAGAGCACCGGGCGGAGCTTCGCTTTCTCGCCGCCGGGCATGATGTGCGCGACCTCGAACTTGTGGAAGGTCCGTGAGGCACCGCCCATGCCGGCGTCCGAATAGCCGGCGTAGAAGATCGGCGTGTCGAGCGTCTCGCCGGGCTTCAGCGACCACGAGAAGTCGTAGGGGTTATACCCGCCCATCACGCGGATTCGGCCGAGATTGTCCTGGCCGACGCTGATCCGGAACGACCCTGACCAGGCGAGCGCGCCGAACCAGACCGGGCCGTGCTCCTCGCTCGTGGCGCCCTGCTTGCCGATCGCGAAATACGGATTGTTGCCATGGCCGGTCGACCCGCGGCGGCTTTCCAGCACGGTCAGCGCCGGGGTGATCGCGACGTCCTTCTTCTGCCATTCCGCGGCATGGCGGCCGGTCAGGTAATGCAGGCGGTAGTCGTCGCCGACCGGCAGCGTGAACACCGCCGACGCGATCTGGTCGACGCGCACCGGGCGACTGTCGCCGTTGCGCACCGAGGCCGAGCGCGCGAGCACGCCCGTCTCGGGATCGATCGTATAGCGCAGGGTGACCGTCAGTGGGCGCCGGATGTCCGCGAGTTCGACGATCAACGTCTCGCCCTGCACCGAATGCGAACGGTATTTGAGGACGAGGTCGCGGTTGCCGTCGGCGAAGATCGTCTTGATCCCCGGATCGTTGACGAGGCCCTCGCCCTGGCCCGGATATTCCTGCAGCGTGACCGAACCCGCGGGATCGAAGCCCGACAGTTCGCCCGGCGCCTTGACCAGCACGGGGTCGCCGGTCTTGACCGGATCGGTCGAGACGAGCGGGTCGCCCGCTGCGAGCGGCGCCCCCCAGTAGAGTGGCTGGAGATAGCCCTTGTCGTCGACCCCCATCGCATAGGTGACGCCGGCCCCATCCAACCGAAAGATCTTCGCACCCGCGGGCGCCGTGACCTTCGACTGCGCCGCCGTTGCAAAGACCGATGCCAATATCCCCGATGCGAGGAGTAACCGTTGCGTCCGCATATCCCGCTCCCTGAGCTGCATGCTCCGGTACGGGCGTGCAATCGTTCTGTCCCGTGGTATGATAAATCGGGTTCTCGTGGCAAGCGATCAAACCCGCGGGGTTGTCGTGACGGCCCGCAGGATCTGGTCCTGCTCGATCCGAGCCGGCCACTGCGGATCAATGGGCACCGACACTCGGACGTCTCAGCCAGCGCTTCCCGCATTGTGCTTTCCCTCGCGAGCGCTGCCGTAGGTGCAAGAACGGGCTGTGCGTCCTACGGATGCGACAGACGGAAGGATGACTATGCGAGCACTATGTCATTCTCGGGTTTCGATCTCGAAACGCTATTGGCTGCCTCGTACCTCCTGAAACGCGGATCGCGGTCGATCCGTAGCGATCAGAAGGACCATCGCCATGCAGTCGGCATCCCCGCAGGAGCCTGACCAACCCAGCCCCGTATTCTACGTCGGGCAAGATACCGCAGGCCATTGGCTTGTCCAGGATAGCGGCAAGCGACTGGAGGGGCGGTTCATCTCCTTTGCCGCGGCCATGCACTACGCGAAGTCCGAGCGTCACGCCTATCATGCGACCGTCGCGATCGCCGCCGAGCCGCTGCGCCCGCTCGTCTCCTTCATGCCGGCAGGTCCGTCTGAACGCGCCGGGCGGCAAGCAGCGTGATGGGGAGGTCGTCGATGATACGCCTCGATCCTGAGCCATCCGTCTATCCCCACGCGTCGCGCCGCAAGGCGTCGATGCTGCCGGGAAGCAGGTCCGCACTGCACGATCCACGATGGCCTGCCATCCAGGCTGCGTTGCTCGATCTACGGGAGCGCGGGCGTCATGCCGTCCGGATCGTCGATGCCGATTGCGGTGCTGGCGCGTTGTTGATCATGACGGCGCACCATGCCCGCGCACTGGGCTTCACGGCTATCGAGGGACTCGGCATCGATGGCTCGCCGGCGCTGATCGGGCGTGCCCGCGCGGCGGCCGCGCGCGCGTCCGATCGCGCGATCGGCCTCGAATTCGCCTTGGTCGACCTGATGGCGGCGCTCCGCGACGAAGCGGACATGCCCGCCGATATCGTGTTGTGGGCGGGGCCGCACGACGGCCCTGTCGATGCGGCGCTGGCGCATGCCGCCACGCGGGTCATCACCGGGGCGGCGGCATGACCCGGCGCGACGCCTGTTGGCGGGGCGCCGGTGCCGTCCTCAGCGGCGGCGCCTGCGCAGCGACGCTGGTGCTGGATGGCGCCGTGCTCGCCCTTATCCTCTTCCCCGTCACGCTGCTCGGCATCGTGCTGATGGTAAACGGCAAGAAGGTCGCGACGGCGTTGCGTGCCGAACGCCGAGGCCATTGCCACACCGCTGCGGTGATCCACGCCGAGCGTGTGCGACGGCATCGCCGACGTGCCGACTACCCGCCCATCTACCGTCGCTGAATGCAGGAACGATCGTCATCATGTCATTTTTCGCATATCGGGACGGTGTTCTCCATGCCGAGCAGGTGTCGCTCGCACGGATCGCCGACGAAGTCGGAACCCCGGTCCATGTCTATTCGGCCGATGCGATCCGCGCGGCCGCAAACGCATTTGCTCGGGCGCTGGCCGCTTTGCCGGTCACGCGGTTGGCGTTCGCGATGAAGGCGAATCCGAACACGGCGGTGCTGACGCTGCTCGCCGAATGTGGCTATGGCGCGGACATCGTGTCGGGCGGCGAATTGCGTCGGGCAGTGGCTGCCGGCATGAAGCCGTGCGACATCGTCTTTTCGGGGGTCGGCAAGACCGATGACGAGATGGTCGCGGCGCTCGACGTCGGGATCGGTCAGTTCAACCTCGAACTGGAGGAGGAGGGGCAGGTGCTGTCGGCGCTCGCCAAAGCCCGCGGGGTCCGCGCGCCGGCGGTACTGCGCGTCAACCCGCACGTCGACGTGGCAACGCATCCTAAAATCAAGACTGCTACCCACGCCAGCAAGTTCGGGGTGTCGATCGACGACGTTCCCGCAATGTATGACCGTCTGGCACGTCTCGAGGGTCTCGATCTTCGCGGGCTGGCGTTGCATATCGGCAGCCAGATCAGGGACATCGAGCCGCTCGAGCGCGCCTTTGCCCGGATTGGCGAACTGATACGCATCCTCCGCAATGCCGGGCACCGGATCACCCAAGTCGACCTTGGAGGGGGGCTCGGGATTGCCTACGCCACCGACGATATCGCACCGACGCCCGGAGACTATGCCGATATGGTTGGCCGGGTAACGGCTGGCTGGAACGTCGGTCTGACCTTCGAGCCCGGCCGCGTCCTCGTCGGCGCTGCCGGCGTGCTGCTCACCCGCGTGATCTGGGTCAAGCCGGGCGTCACGATCCCGTATGTCATCGTCGATGCGGCGATGAACGATCTCGCCCGTCCAGCGATGTACGATGCGTATCACCGGTTCGAGTCGGTATCGCCGCGCACCGGGCGGATGCTGGCCAATATCGCTGGTCCCGTCTGCGAGACCGGCGATACGTTTGCCCGTGACCGCGAAATCGACGAGGTCGAGCGCGGCGATCTGGTCGTGCTGCATACCACCGGCGCGTATGGGGCTGCGATGGCATCGACGTATAATTGTCGACCGATCAGCCCCCAGGTCCTGGTCGATGGCGAACGATACGCCATTGTCGGCGAGCGCACGATGCCCGTCGATTAGGGGGCGACATGATCGATAGCCCCGTCGCACGACCCTTTCGAAGCGGACGTCTGCGACCGCGTGTCGCAGACGTCCGCTTCGACCGGCGCTCAGGCGGCGGCTGCGGCCATACGCGCCGCGAGCTTCTCTTCCTCGGTCCAGACCTTGCGCTCACGCGGGGCTTTCGGAGGCTTGACCTGCTTGACGGGGCCGCCGCCGAGCACCGGCGCACGCTTGGTCGAGTGGCGGGCCACTTCGCAGTGCCATTCGTGATCGTCCTGGACGGTCAGCGTGCGACCGATGACGCGTTCCACGTCATGCAGCCATGCCCGCTGCTCGGCATCGCACAGCGTGATGGCGAACCCGTCGCGCCCGGCGCGTCCGGTGCGACCGATCCGGTGGACATAGCTTTCCGGCAGGCTCGGCAGATCGTGATTGAAGACGTGGGTCACGGTGTCGACGTCGATGCCGCGTGCGGCGATATCCGTCGCGACGAGCACCTTCACGGTCCCGGCTCGGAACGCGTCCAGCGCGCGCTCGCGCTGGCCTTGCGACTTGTTGCCGTGGAGTGCTTCGACGGTGATGCCGGCCTGGCCGATGAAATCGCAGACGTCGTTCGCGATGTTCTTCTGCAGCGTGAAGACGACCGCCTGGCCCATATCCGGCGTTTTCAACAAGGCCAGCAACGCGGCCTTCTTGTCGGCAGCGTCGAGGAACATCACCGACTGGTCGATCCGATCAACGGTGGTCGACGGCGGCGCTATCTCGACCTTCGCCGGATCGCGCAGCAGGCTTTCTGCCAACAGGGCGATGGATTTCGGCATCGTCGCCGAGAACAGCAGCGTATGCCGGTCCTCGGGGAGCGTTGCGACGAGGCGCTCGATCGGCTTGGCAAAGCCCATGTCGAGCATCTGGTCGGCTTCGTCGAGCACCAGCGCCTCAAGCTGCGAAAGGTCGCAATGGCCCTGCTCGACCAGATCCAGCAAGCGTCCCGGCGCGGCGACGATGATGTCGACGCCGGCCTCGAGCGCCTTGACCTGATGAAACTGGCTGACGCCGCCGAATATCGTCATCACGCTCGGCTTCAGATGGCGGCCGAAGCTCTCGAACCCGGCGGCGATCTGCGACACGAGTTCGCGCGTGGGGGCGAGCACGAGGATGCGCGCACCGCCCTTTGGCGCCGGGCGGGGATTGGCGGCGAGACGGTGCAACAGCGGCAGCGCGAACGCCGCGGTCTTGCCCGTACCGGTCTGCGCCATGCCGAGCATGTCACGGCCGTCCAGCAGCATCGGGATCGATTGAGCCTGGATCGGCGTCGGGCGGACATAACCTTCCTCAGCGAGCGCCTGCAGCAAGAACGGCGCGAGCGCGAGATCGGAGAAAGTCATGGTCATTGTAACGCGGCGCCTCCAGCGCTGAGCTAGGCCGCGCCTGGTAGGGCTAAGCGTATTGAGAGCGCGCGCTGGTAGGTTTTATGCTGCACTGCGTCAATGAGCAAAGCCGGGCTGTCGGCGGTACGGGGTATGTTTTCCGATCCGCTTTTCTTTGACGCTGTTGCCGAATGTGCCCATCGTCGGGGCATGGGAGAGACAGGCGTGCGGCCGACGATCAATGACGTTTCCCGGCTTGCCGGCGTGTCCATCAAGACGGTCTCGCGTGTTCTCAACAACGAGCCTCGCGTGTCGGACGCGACGCGGGCACGCGTGACCGCGGCGTTTGCGACGCTGAAATATCGGCCCAACATGGCCGCCAGGACCTTGGCGGGGCATCGCAGCTTCCAGATCGCGCTCGCCTGCGACAATCCCAGCCCCTATTACGTGTACGAGATGCAGTCCGGCATCCGCGACCGCTGCCTGCTCGATGGCGTGCGGATGATCGCGCAGCCCTACGACCATGATTCCGACCGGCTGATCGACGATATCGAGAGTTTGATCGACGGGTCGGGTGTCGACGGACTGATCCTGACGCCGCCCGCGACCGACTATCCCGAAGTGCTGGCGCTCATGGCGCGTCGCAACGTCCGGTTCGTCCGCGTCTCGCCGGGAACCGATCTTGATCTCACCGCATCGGTGTTCATCGACAATATCGGCGCGGCGACCGTGATGACGCGGCATCTGCTGGCGCTCGGCCACCGCCGCATCGGCTTCGTCTCGGGGCATGCGAGCTATGCGACCAGCGGGCAGCGACTTGCCGGCTATCGCGCCGCGCTCGACGAAGCCGAGATCGCGTTCGATCCCGTCTTGGTCCGCCCCGGCGACTATGACTTCGCATCGGGCGCCGACGCGACCGAGGCGCTGCTGGCGCTTCGCCTGCCGCCCACCGCGATCTTCGCCTCGAACGACGACATGGCCGCCGGCGTGCTCAGCGTCGCGCACCGCCGCGGGCTGTCGGTGCCGACCGACCTGTCGATCGCAGGCTTTGGCGACGACGCGATCTCGCGTTTCGTGTGGCCCGCGCTGACGACGATCCGCCAGCCGACGCGGACGCTGGGCTACATGGCGGCGGACCTCCTGCTCGCCGCGGAGTTCGCGGTGAAGCGGATCGAAGTCCCGTTCGAACTGATCCGCCGCGACTCTACCGGGCCGGTTCGATCCGCGGGATGAGCAGCTGGATGAACCCCAGCGCCAGCAGATAGCTGACCGCGCAGATCGCCAGCATCGGCGCATAGCCGAAGCCGTGGCCGAGCGACCAGGCGGACAGCTGGATCATGCCGATCGATCCCATGTTGCCACAGAACGCCGCGATCCCGATCGTCGACCCGACCGACCGCGCGGGCATGACGTCGGTGGTCAGTGCAAAGACGTTGGTCGAAAACCCCTGATGCGCGAATAGCCCGAGGCCGAGCACCAGCGCCGCGGTCCACGGGCTTTGCAGCGACAGCACGATCGGCACCGGCAGGATCAGCAGCGCATACAGGAGCAACGTGGATTTCCGCGCCCGGTCGAGGCTCCAGCCGCGCGCCATCAACCGGGTCGGCAACCAGCCACCGGAGAGAGCGCCACAGGCGGCTAGCGCATAGACGAGCGCGACCGGGAGTCCGACCTGCCCTTGCGGTAGTCCGAACAGCCGGTGGAACAGATCGGGCAGCCACGACAGCATGAAGAACCACACCTGATCCGACAGCACTTTGGCGACTGCGATGGCGAGCGTCCGGCGATCCTTGAACAGGTCGATCCAGCGGATCGGCGCGGGGCCACCGGTCTCGGCGATCGCGGCGGGCATCTTGAACGCGAACCACGCGACGACCCAGACCAGCCCGAGGCCGCCGGCGACGAGGAACGCCGCGCGCCAGCCGAACGCGATCGCCAGCGCCGGGATGACGAGCGGGGTTATCACCGCACCGACATTGGGCGCGGTGTTGCCGATCCCGAGCGCGATTGAACGGTCCTTGGGCCCGAAATAGGTCGCGGCGGACTTGACCGCGGCGGGCGTGCCGATCGACTCCGCCGCGCCGAGCACCACGCGCGCGCCAATGAATCCGCTTACGCCCGACACGAACGCGTGCGCCATGCCGGCGAGGCTCCAGACGAATACGCCCGCCGCAAAGCCGATCCTCAGGCCGACCCGGTCGATGAACCAACCGGTCCCCAGAAACGCGACCGCAGCGGCGAACTGGAACGCCGACGCCATGTTGCCGTAATCCTGGTCGGACCACGCAAACTCCTGCTCGAGCGTCGGCTTCAGCAACGCCAGGATCTGCCGATCGACGTAATTCAGCATGATCGCGAAGAACACGAGCGCCACGACCACCCAGCGCGCCTTGGATTGCGCGGGCGCGGGGGCGGGCGAGGGGGCCAGGGAGGGGCTCTGTACGGTTTCCGTCAAAAGTTCAGCCTTGCGGTGATGCCGCCGTAGCGATCCGCCTCGCGCGGGATGATGTAACGAAAGGCGCCACCGGGCCCGCCGCTGGTGATCGCCGAGGCAAAGCTGGTGTCGAGCACGTTCTTCACCTGCAGCACGATCCGGAACGCGTCCTTCGCATCGACGATGCCGGCCGAAAGATCGAGCAGGCCGTACGCCTTGATCGTCGTCGCGTCGCGGATCGCGGCGCTCGCGTCGAACTGCGAGATCTGGCTGGACTGGTAGGAGCCTTGTGCGCCGAGCGTGAAATCGATGCTGCTGCCGGTGCGGATCCGGTAGTCGCCGCCGAGCGACCCCTTCCACCGCGGCGCATAGCCGAGTTGCGTGCCCGCGGGTACGACGCCGGTGGTCGAGCCGTTGGTCGGGATCTTGAATTGGTCGACATGCGCATCGGTATAGGCGAGCCCGCCCGAGATGTTGAGATCGCGGACCGGGCGGTAGAGCAGGTCGAGCTCGCCGCCACGAGTCGAGATGTCGCCCGCGTTGGTGAAGCGGGTGACGAGTACGCCGGCGACCACGTCCGGGTTGTTGGCCTGGAAATTGTGATATTTGGCGTAATAGGCGGCGAGGTTGACCACCAGCTTGCCGCCGAACAGCGTGTTCTTCAGGCCGACCTCGTAGCTGTCGGCGGTCTCCGGATCGATCACGTTGGTGCCGGTCGCGCCGAGATTGTAGAAGATGTTGAACGCCGGCCCCTTATAGCCGCGCGAATAGGTCGCGTAGGCGGTCGATTGCGGTGCCAGGTCGAATTGCAGCCCGCCCTTGCCCGACCAGTTGGTGTTGGTTGTCTTGCCCGCGAACGGCCCGAAGCTCGGGTTGATGCCCGGCCCCGTAAGCGTGGTGACGCGGCTGTGGAAGACGTCGAGCTGGTCGCTCGTGTAGCGGACGCCGGCGATCGCGCGGAACCGATCGGTCAGGTTGAAGACGCCTTGGCCGAAGAATGCGAGGTTCTTGAAGGTCGAGCCGAACACCGCGGTGCCGGTCGGCCGGGTGACCGTCGTGCCCGCGGTCGAGCAGGGGGTGAGCACGGTCGGCGTCGGCGTGGCGGTGCAGACGACGTCGTCGCGGCGGAACGTCCGTTCGGTTTCCGCGCGCGAGTAGAATGCGCCGACCACGTAGCTGAAGAACTGGTTCGACGGCGACGCGATCCGGACTTCCTGTGTGAAGGTGTTGCTCGTCTGCGGCCCGAAATCGTGAAGCTGGTTGGCGCCCACATAGGCGGTCGGCAGCCAGTCGCCGTCGCGGATCTCGGTATTGTCGTATTCGCGGTAGGAACCGATGTACGTCACCGTCTGCGTGCCGAGCGTCGCGTCGGCTTGCAGCGAAACGCCCCAGCTCTTCTCGTCGGTATGCGTGATCAGGTCCTGGTTGACGGTACGCGACTTGTTGCCGTTGCGATCGGGCAGGACGCTGGCGGTCAGGCCTGCGGTCGGCGTGGTGCCGATGACCTCGGCGCAGCAATCGTCGTTGCTCCGCCGATAGTCGCCGATCAGCGTGAGGGTCAGGTCGGGCGTAGCGTCGGCGACGACCATACCGCGAAAGCCGTAATGCTCGTACCCGTTCACGCGCCGGTTATCGTGCGCGACGTTGCGGATGTTGCCCGCGTAATTGCCATAGAAGCCGGTGAAGCGGCTCTTGATCGTCTCGCTCACCGGAATGTCGAGCGCGGCGCGGGTGCGATACTCGTTGCCGTTGCCGGTGAAGAACGAGCCTTCGACCGAGCCGGCGAGGACATTGCCGGGACGCTGGGTGACGATGTTGATGACGCCGGCGCTCGTGTTCTTGCCGAACAGAGTGCCCTGTGGACCGCGCAGGACTTCGATCCGATCGATGTCGATCAGGTCGCTGAACGCTTCGCCTGCGCGGCTGTAGACGACGCCGTCGACGACCGTGGAGATCGATGGTTCGCCCGCGACCGAGAAGGTCGAGGTGCCGACCCCGCGCAGGAACAGCGACTGGTTGATCGTCGTGCCCGATTTGCGGAAGTTGAGCGTCGGCACGAGATACTGCGCACCTTCGAGGTTCACCGCACCCTGCGCGGCGATCTGCGCGCCCGAAATCACCGACACCGCGACCGGCACATCCTGCAGACGCTCCGACCGCTTCTGCGCGGTCACGACGATCTCGCCCGGCACGGACGCGTCGGGCGGGCTGGCGGCGGCTTGGTCGTTCGATGCGTCCGGTGCGGCCTGGATCGCTTGCGCATCCTGTGCCCAAGCCGGTGCGCTCAGCCCTGCGGCCAAGGCCACCCCCGTCAGCAACCAATGCGTTTTCATGCGCGTCCCCTCCACAATTCCTACTTCAATGGTAGGTTATACAGTGTCTCACGCTGTCATACACGAATTCGCCTTGGGGGGTGCAAAGTACCGCTTCATTCAAAACCCCAGTTCGGCCATCTCCACCACGCGCTTCGTGCGGGCGCTGAGCTCCGCTGCGGTACCGATGGCTACCGCCATGAGCCCGTCGCGTGCGGTAACCTCGACGTCGATCTCGCCGCGCACCGCGGCGATGAACTTCTGGTGCTGATAGAAGGTCGAGCCGTGATGGCTGCCGGCATCGAGCGCGGTCTGGTCCACCGCGATCACCTGACGCTCGACCTGTTTTGGATTGAGGAAGCCGGTGCGCGGGCTGAACACCAGCGCGCCCTCGGGGATCAGCACGTCGAGCCGGGCGGCATCGCCGACCGCGGTGATCTCCTCCTGGTTCTCGGCGCCGTCCGCGAACATCGACAGGTCGAGCATCGCGCGGACGCCGTTGGCGAAATCCACGGTCGTGTAGCTGTTGTCGATGATGTCGGGCCGCTCGCCGTCATAGCGTTCGTCGACATGGTTCACGTCCATCGCGCCCGAGCAATAGACCCGGACCGGTTCCGATCGGACGATCAGCCGCATCAGGTCGAAGAAATGGCAGCATTTCTCGACCATCGTCCCGCCGGTGTTGCGGCTGAAGCGGTTCCAGTCGCCGACCTTGGGCAGGAACGGAAAGCGATGTTCGCGGATCGACAGCATCCGCAAGCGCCCGATCCGCCCGCCATGCACTTGCTCGATAAATGCCGCGGCGGGCGGCATGTAGCGATATTCCATCGCGGTCCAGAACGGCCGCGTCATCTGCGCGGCACGTTCGACGACCCAGCGCGCATCGTCCAGCGTCGTCGCCAGCGGCTTTTCGCACAGGATCGCCACGTTCGCATCGAACAGTGGCTCGAGCACGGCGCGGTGCGTGTAATTCGGGCTCGCGACGATCACCGCATCGACCAGCCCGCTGCGCGCGAGCGCTGCCGCATCGGCAAATTCCTGCACGCCGTCGCCGCGCATACCCAGCGCATCGCGCGCCCAGCCGAGCGACGCGCTCACCGGATCGGCGATCGCGGTCACCACCGCGCCGGGGGTGACCGCCAGGTTCTGGAGATGCTCGACCCCCATCATGCCGGTTCCGACCAAACCATAACGTACTTGCTCGACCAAGCCTATTACCCCTATTCGTGACAGCGATGTCGCAGCTTGATCCTACACCCAAAGCCATTCCCCTCGGCAAGAGCGGAATCCTTGTCAGCCCGATAGCCTGGGGCATGTGGCGGTTCGCCGGAGTCGGCGTCGCCGACGGACGCGCGCTGATCGAGGCGGCGTTCGAGGCGGGCGTCACGCTGTTCGACACCGCCGACATCTATGGTTTCGATGGCGCCGGCGGGTTCGGCGATGCGGAAGTGCTGCTCGGCCGCATCTTCGCAGGTTCGCCCGGCCTGCGCGAGCGGATGGTCCTGTCCACCAAGGGCGGCATCCTCCCGCCGCTCCCGTATGATTCCAGTCCGGCCTATCTGGCGAAGGCGCTGGATGCCTCGCTGACCCGGCTCGGTGTCGAGCAGGTCGACCTCTACCAGATCCATCGCCCCGACATTCTCACGCATCCGCAGGAAGCGGCGCGTGCGCTGGAGGATATGGTCACGGCGGGCAAGGTGCGTGCGGTCGGCGTGTCGAACTACACGCCCGCGCAGGCGCAGGCGCTGGCGTCGTTCCTGACCATCCCGCTCGTCAGCCATCAGCCGGAGTTCTCGCCACTCCACCTCGAACCGCTCGAAAACGGGCTGTTCGATCAGGCGATGGAGCGCGACATGGCGGTGCTCGCCTGGTCGCCGCTCGGCGGTGGCCGGCTCGGTGTGCCCGCCGACGCGCGCAGCGCAGCGGTGGCGGCGGCGCTCGATCGCAAGGCCGCCGAGACGGGCGCGAGCCGGGCCGCTGCCGCCTATAGCTGGATCATGGCGCATCCGGTGCGGGCGATCCCGATCGTCGGCACGCAGAACCCGGCGCGAATCGCCGAACTCGCGCAGGCGTTCGCGATCACCTGGACTCGGCAGGACTGGTACGATGTCCTGATCGCGGCGCGTGGCGAGGCGCTGCCTTGACCAAATCCTGCGAAGTCAGCTGGTTCTCGGCGCTCTGCGACGACGATTACGAGTTTCTCGGCGTGCCCGATCCCCGGCTGCAATCGACCTGGGAGCATTGCCGCGACATCGTCCTCCAGGCGGAGACCGGTGGCTACGACAACATCCTGCTCCCCTCGGGCTATGCGCTCGGCCTAGATACGACCGCGTTCGCCGCGGCGATCGCGCCGATGCTCCGTCGGCTGGCGCTGTTGATGGCGGTGCGCGTCGGCGAAAGCTGGCCGCCGCAACTCGCGCGCCAGATCGCGACGATCGATCGGATGCTCGGCGGGCGGCTCAACATCAACATCATTTCGTCCGACCTGCCCGGCGAGACGCTGGCGTCCGGCCCGCGCTATGCCCGCACGGTCGAACTGATGCGGATTCTCAAGACGCTGCTGAACGGCGAGGCGCTCGATCATGACGGCGAGTTCTGGAAGCTGAAGCTCGATCCGCCGCGGATCGGCACCGTGTCGGGCAAGGCGCCGTTGCTGTATTTCGGTGGACTGTCGCCGGACGCGCGCGAGGCGGCAGCGAAGGAATGCGACGTCTACCTGATGTGGCCCGACACGCGCGAGAAGGTCGCCGACATCATCGCCGACATGACCGCGCGCGCTGCCCGCCACGGTCGCACGCTACGCTTCGGCTACCGCGCGCACGTCATCGTCCGCGAGACCGAGGACGAGGCGCGGGTGTACGCCGATCGTCTGCTTTCGAAGCTGGATGCCGAACAGGGCGCGGCGATCCGTGCCAAGTCGCTCGATTCGGGGTCTGCCGGAGTCGCAGCGCAGGCGGCTCTGCGTGAAGGCGCGTCGGCCGATGGCTATGCCGAGGACAATCTATGGACCGGCATCGGCCGCGCGCGCTCGGGCTGTGGCGCAGCGATCGTCGGCGATCCCGACCAGGTGCTCGCCAAGCTCGCCATGTACCAGGAGATGGGGATCGAGGCGTTCATCCTCTCGGGCTATCCCCATGCTGCGGAGGCGGACCTGTTCGCGCGGCACGTGCTGCCCCGGATGACGCACGCGCCGCTCTACGATCGCGGCTGACGCTCTGGCGGTAAGGGCGCACGCTTGGGCATACGATACGACCCAAAGGTCATATCGCACCGGCATTGGCTTGATGGGAAGGAGGCGCGCCGGACACCGGCATCAGCCTCATTTCCAGGATAGACCATGACCGATATCAAGCATGACATCGTCGACACCGCGGTTGCCGCAGGGTCGTTCACGACGCTGGTCGCCGCCGTCGGCGCGGCAGGCCTTGCCGACACCCTGAAGGGCGACGGACCGTTCACCGTCTTCGCCCCCACGGATGATGCGTTCGCGGCGCTGCCGGCAGGGACCGTCGACGACCTCGTCAAGCCCGAGAACAAGGACAAGCTCACCGCGATCCTGCTCCTTCACGTGCTGCCGGGCGCGGTCATGGCCGGCGATGTGAGCGGCAAGGTTCTCGATCCCGCCACTGCCGGCGGCTCGACCGTGCATGTCGACGGTACCGACGGCGTCACCGTCAACGGCGCGCGCGTGGTCACTGCCGATATCGCCTGCACCAACGGCGTGATCCACGTGATCGACACGGTCCTGCTACCAACCGGTTGATTGCCATGTATAAACGATACCGGGACGTGACCGTCCCGGTATCGGTGTTCGGAGACGTGCGTGAAGGTTGCGATCGTGGGTGCGGGTATCGCGGGGCTGTCCTGCGCGGTGCGTCTCCAGCAGGACGGCTGTGCGGTAACGCTGTTCGACAAGGGCCGTGGCGCCGGTGGCCGCATGGCGACGCGACGTACCGACACCCCTGCGGGCGAAGTCGCGTTCGATCACGGTGCGCAATATCTGACGATGCGCGACCCGGACTTCGTGGCGGCGATGCACGCATGGAAGTCGGCCGGCGTCGTCGCGCCCTGGCCTGCAGCGGGTCCCGATGCATGGGTCGGCACGCCCGGCATGAACGCCATCGTCAAGCACCTCGCAGCACAAGCCGACATACGCTGGAATTTTCGCGTCACCGATGTTCGCAGGACGGCTAAGGGCTGGGTGGTCGATCCGGATACGACGGGCACAGTGTTCGACACCGTCGTCATAGCGACGCCCGCGGAACAGGCCGCGCCGCTACTGGCGCCGCACGACCCGGCGATGGCGAGCGAGGCGCTTGGCTGTCGGTCGGCACCCTGCTGGACCGCGATGTTCGCCTTCGACACCGCCCTGAATATCCCACACGATGTGCTCAAGAATGCCGGGATCATCGGCTGGGCCGCCCGCAACAGCGCGAAGCCGGGACGCAACGGCCCGGAATCCTGGGTGGTCCAGGCGACGCCGGACTGGTCGGGCGATCATCTGGAGCAGCCCGTCGATACGGTGGTCGACCGGTTGCAGGCGGCGCTGGCCGAGCACGCTGTGGGAGGACTCCCCAGCCCGATATTTCGCACCGGTCATCGCTGGCGCTACGCAAAGGCGGCGGGGCTCGATCTCGGGTCTCTCTGGAACGTCGGCGAGCGAATCGGCGCGGCTGGCGATTGGTTGCTGGCCCCCCGGATCGAGAGCGCCTGGCTATCCGGCCGACACCTTGCCGAGCAGATCCTCGCCCACGCCTGACGGCGCGCTGATCTGATGATCGCCCCGCGCCAGCCGCCGCTCGATCCATTTCGAAAATGCCAGATGCGGCACCGCGACGGTCGCGAGCAACTGGAATGCCTGCGCGGTCAGGTCGTCGGGCAGCAACCGCCCAAGGCTCGTGGCGAACACGACCCAGCCGCCGATCGCAGCCACTGACAAGGCCGCCCCCGTCGCCAGCCACCAACGCTGCGAAATGCCGCCCAGCGTCATCCGCGCGTCGGCGAGATGTCGCGGCGAGTGCAGGAAAACGAAGAAGAGCGCGAACCCGGCCACCGGTGGCGCAATGATCAAGCTCAGGATCGCAACCGCCGTTGCAGCAGCCCATTCGCGCGCGCCGCTCCGCCATGCGTCGCCGATGCCGACGATCGTGACCAGCAGCGCGACCGGCGCGATCGCGATCAGCGACCGCGCGACCGTTTCGCCATCCGGCCCGCCGACCATCGCGACGAACAGCCGAGCGACCTCGGCAGGGTGGCCGATCGCGGGCGCGGCGATGATCGCGGTCCCGGCCGCGACCTTCAGCAACGGCTCGTCGAGCATCGTCCAGTCCTCGCCGAAATGGACCGAGGCGACCGCGACGAACAGGACCAGCGCCAGCAGCGGGCTCGTCACCCACATCACGGCCATCACGCCCGCAATCCCGACATAGCCCCCGACTGCAAGCCCGAGGCGATGGCGTCCGAGGCGACCTGTGCGCGCAAGCAAGGCGATATCATAGGCCCCATGCGGCATACCCCCGCCGATGAAGACGATCGTTGCGATCAGCGTCGCGATCGGTCCATCGAGCGATAACCCCGCTGCCAGTGCGGTCGCGAGGTAGACGGCCGCCAGCCAGAAGCCGGGATGCACGAAGCCGCCGCGTTCCAAGGGAACGCGGCGGTCTCGGCTGGTCACGACAGCAGGTGCCGCGGCCCGAACGGAAGCGTCTGCATCAATGCGCGTGGATAGCGACGCCATGCGCCTCGACCTGCGACTTGCGGACGGAGATCATGTAGATCAGCACGCCGACGCCGGCCTTCGCGACGATGTCTGCGATCGTATAGCCGAGCTGGATGACGGTCGTCGCGGTCGCGCCGCTGATGCCGGCATAGGGCGCCATGTAGACGATCGGGTAGAAGCCCCACGATGCGAACGTCAGCAGACGTGCCTTCCGTACGAGGTCACGCGCGGCGGCAGGCTGCTGCTCGATCGACCCGCCGAGCCCGCGGAACAATTCCCAGACGATGTAGATGAACGGGATTGCCGACAATGTGCCCCACAGCGCGCGGGTCGGGATATCGGTCGCGATCTCGCCGGGATAACCCAGCACGATCATGAGCGCGGCGGCCGAGCCGAGCCGCACCGTCTTCGACGAGGTCTGCTCGGGCGACAGTCGCATCACCAGCACGAGTTCGACCAGCAGCAGTGGCACGGTCAGCAGCCAGTCGACATACCGATAGGCGTCGTTGAACGCGAAGCCGGTGGCGGTGATGATCCCATCCTTGAACGTGTAGGCCGCGTTCCAGCTCTCGAAGATCCGCAGATAGTGATAGGCGGCGATCGCGGTCACCAGCCCCGAGATGGTCACCGCGGTGCGGTATGCCGGCGCGACCTGCGATCGGCACAGCCACAGGAAGGCGGTCGCCGCGGCCATCGTCGCGAACGTGAACGAGAACGCGTTATATACCAGCGAGAACTGGAACGGGGTTATGCTGTCCATTAAGGTCTCCATCACCTTGCTGTGCCGCGCCCGCTACGCTGGCGAACCGGCCTTGTTGCGGGAGAGCGAGCGCCGACGGAGAGATCGGTTTCGGTCCACCCGGGGATGGCGCCACAGCGACTTCAAAGGGCAACGGAGGGAGTTCCACCCAAGCCGCGGTACCGATGGCTAATACGGTCCGCGACCCAGCCGCTGTGACGACCAAGGACCGGATACGCCTGGGTGGGGCAGGGTGCGATACGGACCTTGGCCCATATGCAGCGTGCGGTTGGCCTAAAGCCCGGCCTCGACCGCGAGCCGGATCAGGTCCGCGGTGGTGGTCAGGCCGAGCCGATCCATCAGGATCGCGCGGTGCATCTTCACCGTCTTCTCCGCCAGCCCAAGTTCGGCGGCGATCTGCTTGTTGAGCAGGCCCTGCGCGACGAACTTGAGCACCTGGCCCTGCCGCGGGGACAGCGCCTTGACCATCTCCGCCGCGCGGATGCGTCGCATGCTGGTCGGCGGCGCGGCGTTGGTATCGATCTCGACCTGCGAGCCGAGGAAATAGAGTAAGCGATCTTCCTCGTCGTACAGCGGCGCGACCAGCACGGCGTTGCGGAAGGGCTGGCCGTTGCGTTTGTAGTTGAGGATCTCGACCAGCACCGGCTTGTGCTCGCGCACGCCGCGGCGAATCTCCTCGGACAACCAGGGCTCGGTCGCCGGCCCCGACAGGAACCGGCAATTGCGTCCGATCACCTCATCCGCGGGATAGCCGGTAAGGTCGCAGAACGGCTGGTTGCACGCCACGATTGGATTGTCGGGCAGGCGGGGGTCGCTGATGACGGACGGGATCGGACTATCGGTGACGAGCCGCACGAGCCGCTGGTTCGACCTTGTGTCGGCGCCATCGATGTCGATTGATCTGGCATTGGCCGCGGCGGCATCCGCATCCGCCACTATGGAATCGGCCATTATGGAATCGATTGTCATCTTGCACCGCCCCCCCGGTACCTGATCGCAGGCCTGCGCCCCTTGGGGAAGCGAATAGCATGGTTTCCGACACCGCGCATAAGACCATGTTCGCGGGCAAGGCGACTTGGGTAAACTATACGCGAGCGATTGCCGCGTGCAGATGCCCGCTGCGGTGACCGTTCCCCCTTGGTTTAGGCGGTCTGTTGTTGCGAATCGTCGCTTCGACTTAGTGATTGCGGCGGAGGGCTGCTTCAGTCGATACGCAGACCCTCCGCGAGCGCCTCGACGAACGCATCGACCTTCGGGTTCAGCTGGCGACTGCGTGGCCAGACGAGGTGCAGTGGCAGCCCTGCGGTCGCGTGCCCGGGCAAGATCTCGACCAGTTCGCCGCGGCGGAGTTCGTCGCGGATCAGCCATGTCGCGAGCTGCGCGATACCGAACCCGGCCCGGACCGCACCGACCTGCGCCTCGGCGCTGCCCAGCGTCATGCGGCCGGTCATCGTCCGTTGCTCGACGGTGCCGCCGTCATAACCGAAGCGCCAGACGATGGTGCTGCCGTCGCCGCGACCGTACAGGATGCAGTCATGGTCGGCGAGCGCTTCGACCGAGACCGGCGTACCGCAGCGCGCGAGATAATCGGGCGACGCGCAGAAGACGAGCTGCTCGTGCCCCAGCGCCCGGCGTCCGAGCCCGCTCGCGCCGACGTCCGACGCGCTGATCCGGACGGCGACGTCGACGCCTTCCTCGATAACGTCGACGAACCGGTCGGTGAAACTGATCTCGGGGCGTAGATTCGGGTGGCGGCGGCAGAAGTCCAGTAGCACCGGCATCACCTGAATCCGCCCGAACGCGACCGGCACGTTGATCTTCAACCGGCCGACGGGTTCGGTCTTGTGCGCGGCGAGCACCGCCTCCGCGTCGCCCAGTTCGGCCAGTACGCGCACGCAGGTGGAATAAAAGGCGGCGCCCTGGTCGGTCAGCGCAAGCCGGCGGGTGGTCCGTTCGAACAGGCGGCTGCCCAACCGCGCCTCGAGCCGGGCGACGCCCTTGCTGATCGCCGAACTGGTCAGGTTCAGGCGCTCCGCGGCGGCGGTGAAGCTGCCGGTATCGGCGGAGACGACAAACGCCTCGATGCCCTTCAAACGTTCGGATGGGATCATTGGGCTGGCCTATTGCGGAATATCCGTCACGACAATGCGGAATTAATGCCGCAAGCGTGAATTTCGATCGCTCTTATGTAGGCGAGCTTCAACAGGAGTTCCGCCGATGCCCGTTTCCGTCCAGCACCCGCCCACCCGATCGAGCGGTGCCGTCGCGTCGGGCAATGGCCTGGCTGTTCTCCTGCTGGCAGTCTCCGCGTTCGTGATCGTCACGACCGAGTTCATCATCGTCGGCCTGTTGCCGAGCCTTTCGCGCGATCTCGGGATCTCGATCTCCGCCGCGGGGCAGCTGGTGACGCTGTTCGCCTTCACGGTGATGCTGTTCGGCCCGGTGCTGACCGCGATGCTCTCGCATTTCGAGCGCAAGCGGTTGTTCGTCGTCATCCTGCTGATCTTCGCTGGCTCCAACGCGCTTGCCGCCGCCGCGCCCGATATCTGGGTGCTGGGGCTCGGGCGCTTCCTGCCCGCGCTCGCGTTGCCGGTGTTCTGGGGCACCGCGAGCGAGACTGCGGGCGAGCTGGCCGGACCTGAAAAGGCCGGCAAGGCGGTCGCCAACGTCTATCTCGGGATTTCGGGAGCGATGGTGTTCGGCATTCCGCTCGGCACGCTTGCCTCGAACGCGTTCGGCTGGCGCGGGACGTTCTGGGGGCTGTCCGGTCTGTCGCTGGTGATGGCGGTGCTGCTGCTCGCGGTCATGCCGACGCTCGCACGACCCAAACGCGTCCGTCTCGCGGACCAGGCCCGCATCCTCAAGGATCCGTTCTTCCTCGGCAACGTGGTGCTGTCGGTGGTCGTGTTCACCGCGATGTTCACCGCCTACACCTATCTCGCCGATACGCTGGAGCACATCGCGCTGATCCCGGTTGGGCAGGTCGGCTGGTGGCTGATGGGCTTCGGCGTCGTCGGTCTCGCGGGCAATTGGCTCGGTGGGTATTTCGTCGCGCGCAATCCGCTGAACGTGACGCTGATCGCGCTGCTGGTGCTGGCATTCGGCATCGCCGCGACCACGCCGCTGGCGCTGCATCACGGCTGGTTGATCGTCGCGCTGGCGGTCTGGGGTCTGGCCAACACCGCGCTGTATCCGATTTGCCAGGTGCGCGTGATGCAGTCGGCGACGCATGCGCAGGCGCTCGCCGGGACGCTCAACGTCTCCATGGCGAATGCGGGGATCGGCCTCGGCGCGGTAATCGGCGGCGCGGTGATCCAGCATTGGGGGCTCGCCACGATCGGCTATGTCGCCGCCGTGATCGCGCTGGTCGGCGCGGCGATGATCCCGTTCATCGCCCGGCTGAAAACTTCGAACAGGGAGGCATGATCCCCGGCGGCGATCGATCCGTTGCGCACCGAACGCTGACGATCGTCCAGGCCCTGGTTACCATCCGACCCTCTCACGCGGAATTTCATCATGACCAAGATTTCCACGACCAATGACTATGCGGAGCGCGACGCAAGCATCGCGATCAATTCCTACACCACCGTCCTTCGCCGCCCGAGTGTGCCTCACGAGGTGTTCGCAACCTATTGGCGCGATGTTCACGGCCCGCTCTGCGCGCGCATTCCGGGCCTTGGCTGGTACGTCCAGAACCATTTCGACCGCGAGCAGGATTCACATCTCTGGCCAGCGATCGACGGCATTGCGCCGTTCGACAACTATGTCCTCGATGGCGGCGTGGAGATCGGCTTCGCGACGGCGGCAGACCAGCGGGCGTTCAACGACGCATGCCCGATCCTGTTCGCCGACGAGCAGAACATGTTCGCGGCGACGATCGCCTATGCCTTGCCCAACGGCTCGACCACCCTGGTCGACCGGGTCGCGGACCCGGTCCCGAACGCGGATGACGGGCTCGATCGCATCCATGTCCATTTCGGTGCAGGCGCTACCGACCCGGCCGAGTTCGCAACCTTCATGCGCGGATTTGCCGCGAGGCTGGCCGACGATCCGGCGGTGCTGAAGGTCCGTCTCCACCAGCCCGATCGCTACGATAATGCCAACCCCGCGCCGCCCGCGCCCAATGTCGGACATGAGGTCGCCGCCGAGCGTTCGCGGGTGGCCATCCTCGAACTGGCGTTCGAATCACCGATGACGCGGCGGCAATTCTTTGCGTCCGACCTGTTTCGGAACACGGTCGCGGATCAAAGGACGCATATTGGCCATGTCGCAGCGTTCGCGGTCAGCGGCGTGTATACCTATGTCCGCGACAAGACGCTGACGACCGCCGGTTTGCGTGGTAGCCGCCCGGCGCAGTTGATCGACCGCCTGGGGGCCGCCAACCAGATTGCACCCGATGTCGAAGCGCTGCTGTTAACCGGGTCGCTCTAGGGCCCGCCGGAGACGTCCTGCTAGGCTGGGTCTCGATTGCTGCCCCGGCGGTTTGGGCCTGAACAACTACAGATTTGCCCCCTGAAAGCTCTATCGCCTGTCAAATCCCATCGATCCGATGGATATTGATCGCCTGGATGGAGGTGGCGATGGGGCAGCGTACGGGACGAGGCGCGATCGAATGGCCGACGATGCTGGTTGGGCTTGCGGTATATGGCGGTTGGCTGGCGGTCACCGCCTGGCATATGATCCTTCCCTGGCCCGTACTGGTTTTGGCAGGGGGCTGGCTGCTCGCGTGGCATGGATCGTTGCAGCACGAGACCATCCACGGTCATCCGACGCGCTATCGTGCGGTCAACGATGCGATCGGATTCATGCCCTTGGCACTGTGGCTACCGTACGCGCAATATCGGCGTAGCCACCGCGCGCATCACCACGCAGAGGTCATCACCGACCCGCATCATGATCCGGAATCGCGATACCGGGCGACGGCCGATGGCGTGACGGACGTCATGGATCGGCTGCGATCGACCTTGGCTGGACAGATGATCTTCGGACCGCCGATCGCGATTGCGGGATTTCTGATCAGCGAGGTGCGGCGTGTGCGGCGCGACGCGCTGGAGGTCGTTCGCGACTGGGTGCCGCACCTCGCTGCGGTGGCCGCGGTGCTTTGGTGGCTGGACCATGCCGGGCTGAGCCTGGACCGGTATATCTTGATGTTCGTGTATCCGGGAACGGCCCTGACGATGTTGCGCTCGTACGCCGAGCATCGTGCCGATCTCGATAGCCCCCATCGAGCGGCGAGCGTCGAGCGTGGTGGAATGCTGGCGCTGGTGTTCCTCAACAACAATCTGCATGCCGCGCATCACGACCGTCCCGCGCTCGCCTGGTATGCCTTGCCGGCGTATCATCGACGCCATCGGGATCGGTTCGCGACGCAGGGCGCACTTGACCTATGCGGGATATCGCGACGTGGTCCGGCGGTTCGCATTCAGGCCGCATGACCAAGTGATCCACCCAGCCTATCGGAGTCCGGCATCATGACCGAACGCATAGCGTCGCTCGGGATGTACGATCACCCCGCGCAGCGGTCGGCGAACGACCGACTCTGGGCGGCGATAGCGCAGGCCCTGCGTGAGAGCGGCGTGGAGCATGTCCCGCACCAACTCACCCGGACGCAGGACGTGGTGGCGCACTGGCGTAACCCCGACCTGCTGCTTGGACAGGCCTGTGGCTATCCCCTGACGGTCGACCCGACACTCGCTCTGCGCATCGTTGCGTTCCCGGTCTACGCTGCGCCGGGATGTGTCGGTGCGACGCATCGCAGCGTCCTGGTCGCACGGCGTCAGGACGATCACGCGTCGCTGGCCGATTTTCGCGGGCGCCGTGCGGCGATCAACGATCCAAAGTCGAACACCGGCATGAACCTGTTTCGGGCGACGATCGCGCCGGTGGCCGTGGCGACGCCAGGTCGGGGCCGGTTCTTCGGCGAGGTGATCGAAACGGGCTCGCATCGCGCCAGCGTGATCGCGGTGGGTACGGGCAATGCGGACATCGCGGCGATCGACTGCCTCAGCTATGCCGCGATCGACCGGTTCGAACCCGAACTGACGGCGCGACTGAGGATCGTCGCGCGCAGTCCGGCGTCGCCCACCCTGCCGTTCGTGACCGCCGCGTCGACCGATCGGGCGACGGTCGACTTGCTGACCGCCGCGCTCGACCACGCTATTGCCGATGTCAGCCTGGCGGATGCCTGCGCGAGCGTGTTCCTGACGGGCATCGCCGCTGCCGCCGAACCCCGCTTGGCGTCGATTGCGGCTCTCGAAGATTACGCCGTCCGTGTCGGCTATCCGCACCTCCACTGACCCGTCGAAGGATTCAGACATGTCGCCGATCGCCTCGCTCGACCTTGCGTCGACCATCGAAGAATTGCGCGCGGCGCGGACGGCGTGGCGGGAGGATACTGGCGGCCGTCACAATGTCGCGCGGTTCCCGTCGCGCGACGAGACCGCAAAGGCGATCGAGGATCTGGTCGCGTCGTTGTTTCCCGGACGGTTGGGTGCGTTCAGCGGGGCGTGCGAGATGGAGGATGCGTTCGTGGAAGCACGGTTGCGATCTGCCCTGACCGGTCTGCATGGGCAGATCGAACGCGAGTTCGACTATTGGCAGGGCGAGGCACTGCTCGCGTTCGATGTGAGCCAGGCGGCGATGATCGTCGGGCTGTTCGCGGCCGAACTGGCGCCGATCCGCGAATTGGTCGACGACGATGTTCGGGCGGCGTTCCTCGGCGACCCTGCCGCCCGCAGCGCCGACGAGATCCTGGTATGTTATCCCGGTATCGTTGCGATCCTGTATCACCGGATCGCCCACGCACTGTATAATCTGGGGGCGCCGATCGTCGCACGGATCGTGTCCGAACTCGCGAACAATCGAACCGGTATCGACATCCATCCCGGCGCGGTCATCGGCCGACGCTTCTTTATCGACCACGGCACGGGCGTGGTGATCGGCGAGACCGCGATCATCGGCGATCGCGTCCAGATCTACCAACACGTCACGCTCGGCGCGCGCAGTCCGCTGGGCGTGACCGACGTTTCGCCGCGGGAGCGGCTCGCACGACATCCGATCGTCGAGGACGACGTCGTGATCTATGCGGGTGCGACCATCCTCGGCCGCGTGACGATCGGACGGGGTGCCACGATCGGTGGCAATGTCTGGTTGCTGGAGGACGTGCTTGCGGGCAGCGTCGTGGCGCAGCCGACCGCGACCATCCTGACCGGCGTCGATGCCGATCAACTGCACGAGACGCTGCGGGGGCGTCCTGCATGATCGCGCCTGCCATCATCGCGCGGTAGATATGATCCTGCGGAAACTGGTAATATAGATCAACCATCAAGATATCGCTATCGCGATCAAATTTGTTGCGAAATTCGGCCAATTGCTGGGCATATTGGCCAAACCGAACCATCTTGACTCACTGACCAACGCGCGTAAGGTACCGCTATCAACGAGCTGCTGCAGACAGACGTGATGGGAGTGGGTGAGCGAGCGCAATCAAATTTTTCCTGAGACACCGGATCATGCGTCGCATTCCCCGCGCGCCTGCACGTCCAAGCATTTCGATAACAAAAAACATACCGCGTCTCGTTGCAACGTCGACGAGGTTCCAGAGAGGATCCTGATCATGACACCTTATAAAACGGTACCTCGTTTGACGCGCGCCGCCTTGCTGTGCGCGACGACGATGAGCGCATTGTGCGCGACTGCCGTTGCCGCCCAGACGGCGCCGCCGCCACAGGAGCAGGGTCCCGCGGTCCAGGCGCCGGTCGGACAAGCTCCCCCGGACGGTCGTGATGCCTCGGTACCCGCCGCTGCACCGACTGACGCATCGCTTCAGGCCGATGCTACGCCGGGAACCAACGATGCCGACATCGTCGTCACGGGGTATCGATCCAGCCTCGCCAAGTCGACGAATGCGAAGCGTGCGGCGACCGGCTTCACGGATTCGATCTTCGCCGAGGATATCGGCAAGTTTCCCGATACGAACATCGCCGAATCGTTCAACCGCATTCCCGGTATCACGATCACGCGCGATGTGACCGGTGAGGGGACGAATGTCGCGATCCGTGGGCTGGGTTCGAACTTTACCAACGTGACGCTGAACGGTGCGACGATCGCGGTGGCCTCTTCGGGCGCGACCGACGCGCAGGGTACGGATCGTTCGGTCGATCTGAGCTTCTTCCCGACCGACCTGTTCACCAAGCTGACGGTCAACAAGAGCTATACGGCGGACCTGCTCGAAGGTGGTGCGGCGGGCAATATCGATCTGCGGTCGGCGCGGCCGTTCGATCGCGCGACCTCGTTCCTCGCCTATAACGTGCAGGGTACCAAGCAATCGCCCGAGGACCGGATCGGTGCGCGTGGCTCGCTGATCGGCAGCTGGCGGAACGACAAGTTCGGTGTCCTGGCGGGTGTCTCGGCGCAGCGGCTGTTCACGGACACACGCGGGTTCGAGACGATTGGTTATACCAATCCGGCGCTTTCGACGCCCAACGGCATCGCCGGTAGTACCAACGGCGTCCAAAACACACCAACCGCTGCACAAACGCTTGCCGCCCAGTGTCGTGCCAACAATTCTAGCTGCAATAGCACCAGCGGCGGCAACTGGACCATCCCCGGGTTGGTCCCGGCCGGCGCTGGCGCCGGGTTGGTCGCCGGCACGGTGATTAATCAGGATTTCCTGCTCGCCAACAACCCCGGTGCGACGCTCCAGCAGATCGACAACGCGCTGCTGCCGCGGCTCGGGCGCTCGACCAGTATCCGCGGTCCGCGCGACCGCATCAACGCGATCGTCAGTGCGGAGTGGCAGCCGACCGACACGCTGCACCTGTATGTAGATGGTTTGTACGGCTACAAGAAGAACGATCTGATCCGTGAAAACGTGGCGTGGATCGTGCGGAACAGCGCAGTGATCCCGACCAACCTGACGTTCGACAAGGCGGATTGCACGATCGGCTGCGTCGTCACCGGCGGCACCTTCGCGAACGCGCAGTTCTTCAACGAATTCCGCCCCTATACCGAAACCACGAAGCTCTTCAGCATCAACCCCGGTGGCGATTGGGAAATATCGGACACGCTGAAGCTCAATCTGCAGGGCAATTACGCACGCTCGACCTTCCATCGCGAAAGCCCTTCGGTCGGCCTCACGACGCCGCTCGGTGTCGGCAACACGGTGACTTACACCAACACGGGTGGCATCCCGACGATCCAGAGCGGGCTGGACCTCAACGATCCGGCGAATTTCGGTTGGAATGCCGGCAGCCGCGTCAACATCCAGGACGAGCGCCGGCTCAACACGAGCAAGGGTGCCCGCGGTGACCTGACCTGGGGTGGCAAGGCGCTCAATCTCAAGGTGGGCGGAGCGTTCGACGACGTGTCGCGTCGTATCCAGGGCTTCGACAACAGTCAGGCGTGGCAGAACGCGGTCTGCGGCAACAATCCCAGCATCTTCGTTCCCTCGCCTAATTCGCAGCCGCCCTGCGCTGGATTGAATGCGCCCGGGGTTATCCCGGCGGGTTATCCCTCCTATCCGGGCTACGGCACCGGATCGACCGCCGGCATGGCTGGTCCGGTGACCTATGGTGGCTCGCTGATCCCGAATTCGGCGGCGCCGACCTATCTGAAGCCGGGCCCGGCCGGGTTCGTGACCGTAGACTGGCCAGCCTTTGCCGCCGCGAGCAACTACAAGCTGTACCACGACAACGCACCCGAGAGCGGGGGCGCGAACACCGGTGCCAGCGGCGGCACGATCCGCGAGGTCGTCAAGTCGGCGTTCGCGACGGTGAACGGCGAACAGGAGCTTGGCGGCAACATGCTGCGCTTCAACGTCGGTCTGCGCTACGTCAACACGATCCAGACGATCACGGGCCGGGTCTCGCTGCCGGATCCCCGCAATACCACGAGCACCGGAGCATCCCTGCCAGATGGCAGCCGCTATCAAAACATCGTCAACATCGTCCAGACGCGCAACGAATATGCGGAATGGCTGCCGGCCGCGACGTTCGCCTACGACGTCAGCGAGCACGCCGTCGTCCGCGTCGCCGGATCACGCACGATGACGCGTCCCGATCCGTCCGCGCAGCTGCCGGGCGTCAGCTTCGGCGCACCCTCGGCCGATCAGGCCAACATCGGCAATCCTGCCCTCAAGCCCTATCTGTCGACCAACCTCGACCTCGGGTTCGAATATTATACCGGCCGCGAAGGCGTCGTCAGCTTCAACGCGTTCCGCAAGTCGATCGAGGGCTTTACCAACACCTTCATCAGCACCGTGCCGTTCTCGAACCTGGCGCAGTACGGAATCACCTACGACACGCTGAACCCCACGCAGCAGATCGCGATCAACGCACGGGGCGGTCCCGGCGCGGCGCAGGTTCAGGTCACGTCGCAGGTCAACGTGCCCAACAAGCTGACGATCAACGGCCTCGAATTCCAGTGGGTCCAGCCGCTCGACTTCCTGACCAAGCACATCGGCGTGACCGGGTTCGGCTTCAACGCCAACGCGACGGTGGTCGACCAGCGTAGCGATGGACCGGCACAGGCGTTCGGCGTGGCGCCATTCACCTACAACATCACTGCCTATTACGAAAAGCACGGTGTGATGTTGCGGGTGTCGACGACCTCGCGCGAAGGGTCGCAGAACAGCGGGGCGGCACAGAACGGTATTCCGGCCGCTGCGTTGTTCGGGACGGACTATACGACCTACGACTTCTCGTCTTCGTTCGATCTGGACAAGATCTTTGGCTTGAAAAACGCGCCGCAGCTGACTGTCAACGTCGCCAACTTCACCGACGCCACGCTGCGATCGTACTTCCAGTTCGAGAACGCGACCTTCACGCAGTACAAGCCGGGTCGCCAGTTCCTGATCGGTCTGCGCGGCACCTTCTAGTCGGAAGGCGGGCATCACGGGCGCTGGGGTGGTCACAGCGCTGATGGCCTAGCCATCGCCCGTT
Organism: Pseudomonadota bacterium; assembly: GCA_040388215.1. Classification (GTDB taxonomy): domain Bacteria; phylum Pseudomonadota; class Alphaproteobacteria; order Sphingomonadales; family Sphingomonadaceae; genus Sphingomonas. The sequence goes on from JAZKCH010000001.1 coordinate 133,711, forward strand.
ACACGGTGCGGTCCGACTGGGGCGACCGCGGCTGCGCTACGCTGGCGTACCCGCGGTCGTCGATGCGGACGATCGACGTGCGCGCGGCGCAATCCAGGCGGTCGGTTTGCCGGGGGCTGTCGGTCTGTGGCATCCAATTGTTGATGGTGCCCGTTCCACTCGACATCGTGGCGTTGTAGCATCGGCGTCAGGCAAAAGATTGGTAAGCTCAGTGGTAAAGTCCGAACCCCACAACGCGTTGTTCAGTGTTGGACGATACGATGCGCCCGCCAACGATCGCTTGTATCAGCGGCTGGCGCGGCGGCTGTTCGAGGAACTGGCGGCAGGCACCTATGCGATCGGCGATCGGTTGCCGGCGGAACGTGAGCTGGCGATCGACTATGGCGCCAGCCGTCCGGCTGTGCGCGAAGCTCTTATCGCCTTGGAAGTGCAAGGCTTTATCGAAGTGCGAGTCGGCTCTGGTGCCTATGTCTGTCGGTTGCCGGGGCAGGGAGAGGAGCCGGGGTTTGCGATCACCGCGTTCGAACTCACCGAGGCGCGTATCATGTTCGAGGGCGAAGCCGCGGCGCTGGCTGCGGTGCAGATCACCGATGTCGAAGTCGAGCAGCTCGACGCGCTGGTCGAGGCCATGACGACCGAGAACTTGCTCGTCGAGGTCACCGAAATCGCCGATCGCAATTTTCACATGGCGATTGCCAAGGCGACACGGAACGCAGGCGTCGTTCGGACGATCGAGGATTTGTGGCATCTGCGATCTACCTCCCCCGAATGCGCGCTGCTCCATGCCAAGGCGCGGAACGCCAAGGTCAGGCCCGTGGTGGCCGAACACGCTGCAATCGTTGACGCCTTGCGCGCACGCGATGCGACCGGAGCGCGGGCGGCGATGCGCGCGCATCTGACGTCGGTGATGGATCATCTCCTGTTCCGGACCGAAGAGATGGCGTTGGAAGAGGCACGGCGTGCGGTCGCGACGACCCGTCAACGATATGGTGGCACCGCAAACACCTGACGCGATGCGTTCCGCTGGTCGTGGGAGGTTGTCAGACCAATTTTCCGGCTGCTATCGACACGGACGGATTGCGCTTGGCGTTTGGCGCCTGCCGACATGAGGACCCTACGGATGATGATGACCCAGACCATGCGCTGGTTTGGCCCGAACGACCCGGTGCCGCTCCATGCCATCCGCCAAGCCGGCGCGAACGGGATCGTCACGGCGCTGCACGAAGTCGCCAATGGCGAAGTCTGGACTACAGATCTGATCGCCGCGCGACGCACCCTGATCGAGGCGGCGGGGCTGGAATGGAAAGTGGTCGAGAGCCTGCCCGTCGCCGAGGCATTGAAGACGCGCGCGGGCGACTGGGCGCAACTGATCGAGGCCTATGTCACGAGCCTGCGGAACCTGGCGGCGCAAGGTATCGAGGTCGTGACGTATAATTTTATGCCGTTGCTCGACTGGACGCGAACCGACCTGGCGTGGGCATTGCCGGACGGTGCACGCGCGCTCCGCTTCGAGCTTCACGCGCTGGCCGTCTACGACATCCATATCCTCTGCCGGCCCGATGCCGAGCGGGATTATACGCCGCACGTCGTCGCGATCGCGGCCGACCGGTTCGCGGCGATGGACGATGCGGCACGCGCCACGCTCGAGCGCACGATCATCGCGGGCTTGCCCGGTAGCGAAGAGAGTTTCAGTTCGCCGCAGTTGCTCGGGCAGATCCAGACCTACGCCGATATCGACGCCGCACGATTGCATGCCAACCACGTCGCGTTCCTCGAAGCGGTATGCCCAGTCGCGGAGGCCGAAGGTATTCGGCTGGTCGTGCATCCCGACGATCCGCCGTTCCCGATCTTCGGGCTGCCCCGCGTGGTCAGCACCGAAGCCGATGTCGAGGCGCTGTTCGCGGCAGTCCCGTCGGTCGCCAATGGCCTGTGCTTTTGCAGCGGCTCGTTCGGCGCGCGCGCCGACAATGATCTACCCGGCATGGTCCGGCGGCTTGGCGACAGGATCGGCTTCGTTCACCTGCGCTCGGTACAGCGCGAACCCGATGGCGCGTTTCATGAGGCCGCGCATCTGCAAGGTGATGCGAACATGCCCGCAATACTGACCGAACTGGCGGCGGTGCAGGCGCGGACCGGCCGGGCGCTGCCGATGCGCCCGGATCACGGTCACCAGATGGCGGACGATCTGACCAAGCGGACCAATCCGGGATATTCGCTGATCGGGCGTTTGCGCGGTCTTGCCGAATTGCGCGGATTGGAACTGGGTTTGGCGTACGGGCAGGGCCAGGCCTGATTCCGAGACGCGGATGGCAAGTCCGAACCGTCCCCGCGCATCAGGGTGGTCCTGCCTGGCGATCGAACACGGTGCGCGCGCACGCTACACCTTCCGACGGTTAGACGGTGGCCAGACTGCTCCGCCGGCACATCGGCCAGGCGGAGCAGCATCGGCGTCGGTTCAGAAACGAACGCCCATCGCATAGGCGACCTGATGCCGCGTCGGCTTCAGGCTCGCGGTCGCACCGTCGAGCGTCGCCGATACGCTACCGTATTTGGTATAGATATACTCCAGACGTCCGTACAGGCCGCCGCTGATGGCTGCCTCAACACCGCCACCGACGTGGAACCCGTCGAAATTGCCGTGTTCGTTCTGATCGGCCAGGATCAGCTCATAGTCCTGATAATCGACCGAAGCGCGGCCATTCGAATAGCCGCCCTTGCCGTAGACCAGAAACGATTGGCCTACGACGGCACCGATGCGGGCGCCCGCCGTGATGTTGCGACCGGCTCGAACGCAAAGGCGATCCTGGCCATATAATTCGCCGCAGGACTTGGTCGTGGACCCATCGATCCCGGCATAGGCGCCGATCACCAGATTGCCGCTCGTCCTGTAATCATAGCCGATCTCGCCGCCATAGGTCACGCCGCTCTTGCCTGCGCTGCGGCTGATGCTGTCGACGCCATCGGAGAGCGTCACGCGAACGTCCGGGTGATCCCAGCCCGCCCGCAACTCGATCCGTGGCCCGTCGAACGACGGTACGATATCCTGAGCATAGGCAGACGTGGAAACAAAAGCCGCCACCGCGGCCGCTCCTAACGCAACGATCTTCATGTATTCCTCCCGTAGCCAGCGCGATCGCCGGCTTGGCTCCAAAGAGCGGAACTTCGTTAAGAACCCTTTATATTGCGACCAAAATCGATCTATCTGCGGCGACTGTTCTTGCTCGACTATATGTGTGTCGAGTGCGCCGCCTAAGAGGTGCATCCGCACAAGCGCGACGGCGGTATCACTAGCCAGCGATGAGGGACGCAAAGGGCGTGGACTTCGGTCGTCCGGCGCGCCCGCGGACCCCAATGGGTCCTGTGACGCGTATCTTGACGGTACAGTTCTCACCGCACGCGACACACCCGACGTGCAGCGGGCCGACCACGGCGATCGGGTAGAGGCGGGTGTAGCTGTGCGGACAGCCTCTGCCCGACGGCAATGCCGTGGACGCGGCTGCCCGACACGTCGACGCCAGCCCGAGGTCCGATGAAACGACGCTGGCCGGCACCGCATAGGCGGCCGGATTCAGATACCTCCATCATGTGAAATGGGGCTGACGACGCGCCCTATCGATACCAGGCATAGGGGCCGACGACCGTGCCGACGAACCCACCCGCCGACTTCGTACTCAGGAACCGGACGTCGACGTTCCCGACCAGCGTGCTTTTTCCGGCTGCAGTCTGGTAGTCGAACGCCATGCGATCCTTGTCGGCGCGGATCGTCAGCGTGACAGGCCCTGCGCTCGCAGGCGCAGAGGCGATCATCCGCTCCGCTCCCTTGTCGCTGGTGTAGAGAGCCACCACCGGTTTGCCCGCGATCCGCGTCGTGCCGAAAAAGAGGTAGTTGAGGTCGCTCTGCATCGCGACCAGGCCAGCGCGGTCGCCGTCCGTGTCGGGCGAGAATCGCAGCGTCGTCGAGATGGTGGCGATATGATGCTGCTGGCGCCGGCCCACGAACGCCGGGACACCCTTCAGGTCACCGAGCGGCGTGCCATGACCGAGCACGAGGTCACTGCGCTCGATCCGGTAGAACGGTGTCTTCGGCGTCCGTACGCCGACCCACTGCATCGCCAGCCTGCTGCCGTCGAAGTCGTCGACATAGCCGAAGTCGCCGCTGGTCGGCATCGGGACTGGTGTCCCCGCAGGGAGCCGCGGCTTCGTTCCGACGAACGGTATCGGCTGTCCCTTGGGGAGGATGATCGGCCATCCGTCTTGCCACGTGACCGGCAGCAGAAACGTCTCGCGGCCGATATTGTAATAGTCGCCATCGTACGGACGCGTCCCCAGGAAGGTCGCATACCAGTCGCCATGCTGCGTCTGCACCAGCGTGGCGTGGCCCGCCGAGGTGATCGGATTCGGGCGGGCAGGGTCGAGATCGCGCTGAGTCAGGATTGGGTTGCCTGCAAAGGGGACGAACGGTCCGCGCAGAGACTTCGCACGCAGCACGACCTGCGAATGGTTGACGCTCGTGCCTCCCTCGGCCGCGGTCAGGTAATAATAGCCATCCTTGCGGAAGATGTGGGGACCCTCGATCCAGACCGGCTTCTTGGAAATGTCGACGCCGCCGTTGATCAGCTGCGTGCTGTCGCCGACCATTTTCCCCGCGCGCCAGTCGTATTCTTGGATCCAGATCGCGCGGTGGCCGTCGTAGCGTGGTGGCTCGGCGGGGGCGCGGTTGTTGACGATATAGGCCTTGTCGCCTTCCCAGTAGATCGACGGGTCGATGCCTTCGAACGGCAGCCATGTCGGGTTCGACCACGGCCCCGCGGGGTTCTTCGCGGTGATGACGAAATTGCCTTTGCACTCGACGCAGGTGTTGACGATGTAGAACACGCCGTCGTGATACGAGATGTCGGGCGCGAACACCGCCTGCGACGTCCGCATGCCGGTGAAGTCGAGCTGTTCGGGCCGGTCGATCGCATTGCCGATCTGCGTCCAGTTCACCAGGTCCTTCGACCGGAAGATCGGCAGGCCCGGGTAATGCGCGAACGACGACAGGACGAGGTAATAGTCGTCGCCGACCCGCGTCACCGATGGGTCTGGGTAGTAGCCCGACAGGATCGGGTTGCGATATTGATTGGGGCCGACGGTGACCTTCTCCTGCGTGTGGCCGTCATAGCTGAAGCGGCTGAACCGGGGCGCATCGCTGGCAGCGGCGGGCGAGGCGAAGGCGGCGCCCGAGAGCAACAGGGTAAGCGTATGGAGTTTCATGATGGTCCTCATCGAACGGCGCCCGCGCGCACGGTTGCGGTCGGCTTGGCGCCGGCGGAGCGATTGGCGAGATCCTGCGCGGCGAGCGCGAGTTCGATCCACATCGCGCCTTCGGGAATGACGTATTCGTTCTCACCCCAGAAGAACGGCCAATCCTCGTGGTTCTCGGGCAGGTCCGGCTTGACGATCAGCACGCCCGGCACGACGCCGCCGGCGATGAACGAGAAGTCCGCGCGGTTGTTGCCGTAGGCGACCTCCTTCGAGACCGTACCGACGCCCGATACGAACGATATGTCGGAGGCGGGGTGATGCCCGACGAGGAATTCCAGACCGCGGAACACAGCGTCGGCGGGCATGATCTCCGGAAACGCCGTGTGCAGCGCATAGGCGTTGAGCGCGGTTCCCAGCACGGTGCCGCTGCCCGCCCAGCCGCCGGTAGTGATCGGCACGCCGAACGGGTTGGCCTTCGCCGCCGCAGCCGTCGCGGCCGCATAGGCGCCGACCGCGGGGATCATGCCCTCGCGGTAGGCCGGAGGCATGTACGGGATCGCGGCGACCGCATCACGCAGCGTGAAGGCGAAGCGCTTCTCCATTGCGGGCCATAGCGACTGGACGGCGGCGGCATAGCGCGGGTCGCGGGTGGACCGCAGCAGTTCGACGGCGGCGGAGAATTGCTCGGCCTCCAGCGGCCCACCGGTCGTGTTGCCGTGCTGATACAGATCGGGCGCGTGCGACTGTTCTTCGGCCCAGGTCCGCGTCGCGATATCGAGCGCCTTTTTCGACAGGGCAGGGTCGACGTCGGCTAGCGCGCGCGAGGCCGCGGCGAGCCCCGCGATCGAGCCGTAGTTGAGCGCGGACGCCTTGGTCGTGAAGGCCCAGCGATCGTCGGGCGTACCGCTGCGTCCGCCCTTTTCCTGGCCGAGCTTCAGCGTCGGATCGTAGACCAGCCCGTCGGTCTTCGTCGATGCGTCGCCGAGATGGGTATATTGCGCGACGTCGGGCTCGACGATGCCGTGGATCGCATGGCCGACCGCGTCGAACTGCGCGACGAGCTGCAACGTGCCGTGGCGGATCTGCTGGACGAGATCGGGCGTGCCGTCGGGCACGTGCATCTCGGTCTTGCGCCGCGTCCAGTCGATCGCGGTAGTGTCGCGCGTCGGATGCCAGCGCTCCCAGCTGTCGACCAGCGAGCGGATCACCTGATATTGCGACTGGGTGCGGATGTCGTAGTCGCCCGCGTCGAACCATCCGCCGACCGCGAGGCCCGGGATATGTTCGCCCGGCTTAAACTTCGTGTCGGTGGTCGGCCCCTGCGCGTAGAGATCGATATGCTCGTGGTTCACGGGTGCCTGGCGCGCATCGTCGCGGTGCGCGTCGCCGTGCCAGACGCGGTAGCCTTCGTTGACGAACATATGGTCCATCGCGACCGGGAAGTAGACGTCGAGCGTCGGATGCCACGCGCCCGCATAGGCGTCGGCGGCGATCCGGAACGGTGCGGTGCGGGTCGCGCCATAGTCGAGCACATAGGTGCCGGGCTGCCGGACCGCGCTGAAATCGAGCTGCAGATAGGTATAACGCAAATATTCGCCCCAGCGCTTGGCCGGCGCGGTGCGGATCGGCGTCATGCTGCCGTCCGCACCGACGCGGAGCAGGCGTGCGGGGAATGCACGGCGATCGTTGCGGTCGAGTTCGATCGTCGCGACCTTCCGCGCATCGGGCGTGTAGCCGAGCTGCGAATGCGCGATCACCGGAAGACGCAGCCAACCGGGTACGCTGTTCGGCTGGATCGTCCATTCGAGGACCGTGCCGGTGCGTCCAGCGGGCAGCAGCGACCTGAGCACGAACCAGCCGTTCTGCGCCTGGTTGCGACCGTCGAACAACTGCACTTCGGCGGTGGACCGTATCGTCACGCGCCGGGCAGAATCCTCCGGCGCGAGCACAAAGTGGGTGCCCTTGGCGATCGCGGTCGGTTCGGCGCCGGGCCCTTCGGCACGGCCGCTTGCGGCGTTGCGCTCGGGCGTCGCGATCATCGTATCGGCGGGATAGATCGGGAAGGTGCCGGTGGCGTCGTCCGCCATATAGCTGTGATGGAAATAGGCAGTAGGGAGAAATTCCAGGTTGAACCCGGCCTTGCCGGCAAGCGCGGCGGGCACCGGCTGGTCGAGGATCACCGAGACGGCGACCGCCCCGCCGCGCTTTTCCGACCGCACCCGGTACTGCCATTTATAGTCGGGATATTCGAGCGTCACCGTGATCGCACCGGTCGCCGCGTCGATTTTACGGTCCACGAGGCGACCGATCGCATCCCATTGGCCGGGGGTGGCGGACAGGCGGACGTCGCCATTGGTCGCGATCCGCTCGCCCTGCTGAACGATTTCGACGCCGCTGATCTTCGAGTCCGCGAACAGGCCGTCATACCAGTTGGAAAAGACGAGTACGTTGGCGGCGGGAGCTTCGTAATAGCCGGACGCGTTCAGCGTCAGTTCGGGTGCCTTGCTCGGTGACTTTGTCTGAGCGATCACGGGTGACGCGGTGGCCAACAACGTCGCCAATACGCAGAATACGGGTCTTGCCGCCATAGTCAGATCCTCTCCGAAGTCTTCGCGCGCGGTGTATCCGCGTCACGTTTTCACGAACTATAGCGCTAACAACGGACTGCGCTAGCCGCCGTATGCTTCATTGGCCGATAACCTGGTTGCTTGGGTAATCACTGGACTCGATAGCGGTATCACCATATCACTCCGACAAGGACGCGAGAGTGGTCCGGCAGCGCCGATCGTCGGCAAGGCCGAACAACGACCCCGCAGTAGTCCCTGGGAGAAGAGGATGACCGGGCTGATCGTCGATCGTCGTGGTGCGATGCGTGCATCGATCGCTACCGGTGCGGGTCTGATGCTGCCCGTAGCCGGCATGGCGGACGCTGCGCCACCGCCCGCCAGATCGCACACCGGAACCTGTTCCACGCCCCACTCGGCGGTCGCCCGGACGCAATATGGTCCCGTGCGCGGGTATGTTCAGGACGATGTCTATACCTTCAAGGGCATTCCCTACGGGGCGGATACCGGCGGGGAAAACCGCTGGTTGCCCACCCAACCGCCGGCGCGATGGACCGAACCGCGCAATACGCTGTCCTATGGCGCGAACTGCCCGCAGACGCTCCACGACTTCAGCGCAGTAGAGCACACGTTCCTCCAGCAATGGACGGACGGTTTCGTCGGCGAGGACATGCTGAGGCTGAATATTTGGACGCCGTCGCTGTCGGGCAAGCGACCGGTGATGGTCTATTTTCATGGCGGCGGTTTCGCGTTCGGATCGTCGTACGAACTTGCCTCACACGACGGCGCGCAGATGGCGCGGCATCACGACGTGGTGCAGGTGTCGATCAACCACCGGCTCAATGTGCTCGGCTTCCTCGACCTGACCGAGGTCGGCGGGGCGGCCTACGAGGAGTCGGTCAACGTCAGCATGACCGATTGCGTCGCCGCCCTGCGCTGGGTGCACGAGAATATCGCGCAGTTCGGCGGCGATCCCGACACCGTGATGATCTACGGACAGTCGGGCGGCGGATCCAAGGTCACGACATTGCTCGGCATGGCGAGCGGCAAGGGCCTGATCCACCGTGCGGCCGTACAATCGGGCGGCGGCGGCGCGCTGCCGACCGCCGAGCAGTCGCGCGATTTCTCGCGGCGGGTCCTGCGCGAACTGAACATCGGTGCGAAGGATATCGGCGCGCTTCAGCGGATCGCATGGAAGCCTTTGTTCGAGGCAGGCAACAATGTCGCGAACGACATCAACGGCCCGCGTGGTCCGATGGGGCCGTCGCTCACGCCACGAGTCGGCTGGAACCCGACGCTCGACGGCAGGGTGATCGACGTGCGTTCGTTCTCGGACGTCGCGCCGGACGTGTCGCGCGACGTGCCGATGATGATCGGCAATACCAGCGAGGAGGGGATGCGCTGGGGTTATGCGCCGTCCGAAGCGCAGTGGCGCACCGATCTCACCACGCAGATCGGTGGCGACAAGGCGGGGCGGCTGATCGCGGTGATGCAGCAGGCGCATCCTGAAAAAGCGGTGCGTACGCTCGCGTACGGGGTCCAGGGACTGCAGAACCGTAACCGCGTGCAGGACATGGTGCGGCTGAAACACGGTCAGCGCGCCGCGCAGGTCTATCAATACCTGTTCCAGTGGCAGTCGCCGCAGCTCGGCGGCGTTGCGGGAGCGTAGCATACGGCCGATCTCGCCTTCTGCTTCGACAATACGACGCTGTGCGACCAGGGGACCGGCAACACCCCCGACGCACGACGCCTCGCGCGTACGATGGCGACGGCCTGGGCGAATTTCGCGCGAACCGGCAATCCGAGCCAGCCCGGCCTGTCCTGGACGCCGAGCGATCCGCAGCGCTGCCAGACGATGGTGTTCGATACCAACTCCCGCATGGTCGACGATCCGGAAGGCGCTTCGCGGCGCATCCTGCTCGGCTGATCGCGGCTCTTGAAGGGGGAAACGACCATGCGCTGGACGGGACGATTTGAAGTGGCGGCAGCGGCCATGCTCGCGCTGACCGCGCCGGTGATGGCGCAGGACGCACGAATGACCGCGATGGCGGCGCCGGCCGAGCCGACTGCGATCCCGCTCGGGACCGGCTCGGTCGAGAACCAGACCGCGCCCGAGGCGTGGTTCCACCAATATGGCGTCGCCATGACCCGCAACGTGACGACCGCGACGCTGACGCCGTTCCTGCCCGATCCTGCCAAGGCGACCGGCGCCGCGGTGATCGTCGCGCCGGGCGGCGGCTTCCTGATGCTGTCGATGGAGAATGAGGGCTGGCGCGTGGCAAAGGCGCTCGCCGACCGGGGCATCGCGGCGTTCGTGCTGAAATACCGGTTGAAGCCGACTCCCGCCGACATTGGCGGGTTCGAGCGATCGGTCACGGCGATGTTCGCGGGCGCCGGTCGACCGCAGCGGCGGATGAGCCCGGATGAGGCGATCGCTGGTCTCGGCGACCAGATCGCCGACGCCCGGGCGGCGGTCGGCATGGTGCGGGCGCGGGCTGCGGGGTGGAAGATCGACCCGGCGCGCGTCGGGATGATCGGTTTCTCGGCCGGCGCGATGACGACGATGGCCACCGCGCTGGCCGCACCCGATACGCAACTGGCCTTCATCGCGCCGATCTATGGATCGATGGAAGCAGTGAAGGTGCCAGCAGACGCGCCGCCGCTGTTCGCGGTGCTGGCTGCCGACGATCCGCTGTTCGCGAAAAAGGGATTCGGGCTGATCGAGTCCTGGCAGAAGGCGGGCAGGCCGGTCGAGTTCCACCTGTACCAGGCAGGCGGCCACGGCTTTGGGTTGGGCAAGAAGGGTACGACCAGCACCGGATGGTTCGAGGATTTCATGCACTGGCTCGACGCCAGCGGCATGCGCGTAAGGCGATGACGACAAGACAGGGGAGATGGGTATGACGCGCTTCGCGAAGGTTAGGGCGATCGGGCTGCACGCCGCGCCGCTGCTGGTGCTTGGTGCGCTGGCCGGGATATCGTCAGGGGCGAACGGAAAGGATGCGACGCTGGCGCCGGCGACGGGTCTCGCACCGTATTTCCAGCCGGTTACGCAAGGGGCCACCGCGCCAGACCGCGACGGTTTCCTGCGCCGCTGGTTGTTGCTTGAGCCGATCGACAAGCCCAACCGCAGCAACGCGGGTTTCACCGGGACCTATGTCCGGCAGGCGCTGACGACGCAGTATTTTCCCGGCCAGTTCACCGCGATCCCGCGCGACGGCCAGATCGTGAAAGCGGCACAACCGCTACGCTGGCACGCGCTCGATTCCGGGGCGTTCGACGTCAAGCTGTTCAGTTTCGCCAAGGGCCTTGGCAAGCCGACCTACGGCGTGATCTTCTGGGCGGTAACGATCGTCGACAGCCCGCGCGAGATGCGGGACGTGCGGCTGGCGGTCGGGTCGAACTCGGCTTCGATCTGGTGGCTGAACGGGAAGGAGACGGTCGGGCTGTTCAACGATCGCCGCATGGTGATGGACGACGTGCTGTCGGACCGGGTGACGCTCCGCAAGGGCCGCAACGTGATCCGCGGTGCGGTGATCAACGGCCCCGGCCTCAGCGACTTCTGCGTGCGCTTCGTCGACGAAGCCGGCCGACCGATCACCGACCTCAAGACCGATGTCCGCTAGCATGGAGACCCTCGTGACGCGTCTTGCCGCCGCTGCTTTTGGGGTGTCCGTCATTCTGGCCGCCGGCGCGTCGCCCGCCGCCGCGCAGTTGCAGGGCGAGACCTTCATTCACGATCCCTCGACGGTGACCCTGTCGGACGGCAGATACTACACGTTCGGCACGCGCGGCGGCGGGCTCGCCTCCGAAGACGGCTGGACATGGCGCGGCGGACCGGAGCGCCCCGGCGGCGGCGTCGCCCCCGACGTCATCAAGATCGGCGACCGCTATTACATGGCCTACGCCGTGGGCGGTGGCGGTATGGGTGGCGGCCATGCCAGTCAGGTCAAGATGATGTGGACCTATTCGCTCGATCCGAAATCGCCGAAGTTCAAATATCACGACGTCGGCGTGGTCGCGTCGAGTGACGGAGTCGAGACCGCCGACGCGATCGACCCGGCGTTCCTGTATGCCGAGGGTCACCTGTGGTTGACCTACGGTACCTATTTCGGGCCGATCCGGATCATCGAACTCGATCCCAAGACCGGACTGCGGGTGGCGGGTAATCAGCCGGTCGATGTCGCGATCGACATGGAGGCGACCGCGATGATGCATCGCGACGGCTATTATTATTTGCTCGGGACGCACGGGACCTGCTGTGACGGTCCCAATTCCACCTATCATATCCGCGTCGGCCGATCGCGCAGCCCGCTCGGTCCGTATGTCGATCATATGGGCACGCCGCTGCTGCGTGGCGGCGGCAAGCTGGTGGTCAGCGCGCGCGGGCGAAACATGGGACCAGGTCATTTCGGCCTCATCGAACTCGACGGCGGAGTCGAGAAATTCTCGATGCATTACGAGGCGGACATGGATCGCAGCGGGCGCAGCGTCTTGGGGATCGCGCCGCTGCGGTGGACCGACGGCTGGCCGATCGCCGGCGAGAATGTCGCGCCCGGTACGTACGAGATCGCGTCGGAGCGGAGCGGCTATGCGCTGCAACTCGCGACGGACGTCGTCCGCATAGCGTTCGACGCACGCCACAGCTTCATGGCGAAGCCGAGCGATCCGGTGGCACCGATCGCGGACCAGACGCTCGCCGAAGAATCCGTTGGCTGGCCGCAAGGGGCGAGCCGGGTCGATCTTGGCGATTACATGAACCGGCCGCGCCAGCGCTGGACGATTGCCCCCGTACCCGGTGCCGGCGGCTATTTCGGCGCGCCGTTCTACAAGATCGTCATCGCCGGTACCGATCGCGCGCTCGCCGCCAATGCCGCGGGCGAAGTCGAGACCGTGGCGGCCTTCACGGGTGCTGCCGAGCAATTGTGGCAGATCGATCAACTGACCGACGGCACCTATCGGATCGCGCCGAAAGCGGCACCGGGGAGAAAACCGGGCCTCGCACTGGTGGCGATCGGTGCGAGCACGCCGACGCTCGCGCCGTTCGATCCGGTCAGTCCCGCCGGTCGATGGACGTTTCGGCAGCCGTAGCGCCTTCGCCGAGACGGATCTCACCTGATCAAACTCGCAGTGACCGAGACCCAGAGTTGCGCGAAGACCTAGCCGGAAGCGAGAGCATGACCTTGATGAACCACCGCGCCACAAAGCCATATCGACCGCTCAGTCGGCATCGTGTCCGCGCGCTGCACCTCCTTCCGCCGATGATGCGGCTTCGTACTCTCCTACGGGTGACGGCGGATCGGTGGGCTGGAGCGCTGTGCGCCAAGGTCGTCCTCGTGCTCGATCGGGCCTGACCGATGCCTAGTGATCCGTCACGGCGCGATCTGCTGGAAGGAGCGGCGGCGAGCGTCGCAGCCCTTGCCTTGCCCATGCCTGCATGGGCTGCGGCGCCTGGGAAGGATACGCGGCTATGGTATCGCCAGCCGGCCGTCGCCTGGACCGAGGCGTTGCCGGTGGGCAACGGGCGGCTCGGGGCGATGGTGTTCGGCGGTACGGCCACCGAACGGTTGCAGCTGAACGAGGACACGCTGTGGACCGGCGGGCCCTATGATCCGGTGAACCCGGCGGCGCGGGGCGCGCTTCCCGAGGTGCGGCGGCTTATCGACGCGGGCAAGTTCGCCGAGGCGCAGGTGCTCGCCAATGCGCAGGTCATGGGCGTACCGAAGACGCAGATGGCGTACCAGCCGATCGGCGACCTGCTGCTCGACATGCCGGGGATCGGCGACGTCGAGGCATATCGGCGCGCGCTCGATCTCGACACGGCGATCGCCACGACCAGCTTCACCGCAGGCGGCGCGCGGTTCCACCGCGAAATATTCGCCGCCCCGGGCGATCAGGTGATCGTCGTTCACATTGCCGCGGATCGCCCCTTCGATGTCCGCATCGGCCTGAAGTCGCCGCACCCCGGCGCGGTCGTTTCGGCGAGCGAGACGATGCTGACGCTTACCGGGCGTAACGGCGCGCGCGCGGGCATTGCGGGGCAATTGCGGTTCGCGGCGCGTGCGCAGGTGTCGACGACCGGTGGGGCGATCGCTGTCGATGGCGAGCGTCTGCTCGTCCGCGATGCGCGATCTGTTACCGTCTCGATCGCGATGGCCACAAGCTATCGCCGCTTCGACGATGTGAGCGGCAACCCCGAGACCGCGACATTGGCCACGCTCGATCATGCTCACACCCGTGGCATCGACCGTATCCGCGCAGAAACGATCGCCGCGCATCGGGTGCTGTTCCGGCGCGTGACGCTGGATCTTGGGCGGACGGCGACCGCAGACCTTCCGACCGACGACCGCGTGCGCGCGAACGATGCTGTCGCCGACCCGGCGCTCGCCGCGCTGTATTTCGACTATGGCCGTTATCTGCTGATCGCATCGTCGCGTGCCGGCAGCCAGCCCGCCAATCTCCAAGGCATCTGGAACGACGGCCTTAAGCCGCCGTGGGAGTCCAAATACACCGTCAACATCAACACCGAGATGAACTACTGGCCGGCGGAGGTCACCGCGCTGCCCGAATGCGTCGCGCCGCTGATCCAGATGGTCCGTGATCTCGCCGAGACCGGCGCGAGGACGGCGCGCGACATGTACGGTGCGCGCGGCTGGGTATGTCATCACAACACCGACCTGTGGCGCGCGACGGCGCCGATCGACGGTGCGCAATGGGGGTTGTGGCCGACCGGTGGGGCGTGGCTGTGCACGCATCTGTGGGATCGCTACGATTACGGGCGGGACCTCGCTTATCTGCGCTCGGTCTATCCGCTGATGCGCGGGGCGGCGTTGTTCTTCCTCGACACGCTCCAGACCGATCCGGCGACCGGCGCGCTGGTGACCAATCCTTCGCTGTCGCCCGAGAACATCCATCCGGCGGGCGCGTCGATCTGCGCGGGGCCGGCGATGGACATGCAGATCCTCCGCGACCTTTTCGATCAGGTCGGGCAGGCGGCGGCGCTGCTCGGGATCGACGCACTGTTTGCGGCGGAAGTGGGGGCGGCGCGCGCGCGGCTCGCGCCCGATCAGGTCGGCGCAGAGGGGCAGCTACTGGAGTGGCAACGCGACTGGGACGCCGCTGCGCCAGAACCGCATCACCGCCACGTATCGCACCTTTATGGCCTGTTCCCGAGCGACCAAATCGATCTCGACCGGACGCCGGCGCTGGCACAGGCGGCGCGGCGGTCGCTCGAACTGCGCGGCGACGAGTCGACCGGCTGGGCGACCGCGTGGCGCGCGAACCTATGGGCGCGGCTGCGCGACGGCGATCACGCGCACCGTATCCTAGCCTTCCTGTTGGGCCCTGAGCGGACCTATCCCAATCTGTTCGACGCGCATCCGCCCTTCCAGATCGACGGCAATTTCGGCGGTACGCGGGCGATTGCGGAAATGCTGATGCAGAGCCGGGGCGACGAGATCCTGTTGTTGCCGGCACTGCCGAGCGCATGGCCTGCGGGGTCGGTTACCGGGCTGCGCGCACGGGGGCGGTGTTCGGTCGATCTGCGCTGGCAGGGAGGCGAACTGGTCGAGGCGGTGATCCGCGGCGATCTGTCGGGGCGCCGTGTGATCCGGCTCGGCACGCGGCGGGTCGAGGTGACGATGACGCCGGGCAAGGCGGTCAGGCTTCGCGGCAACGGCCTCGCGCGCGCGTGAACAAGCAAAAGGGGATGTTCGTGAACAAGTTTCTAGTCGCACTCGGCACTGCGCTGATGCTGTCGACCGGCTTCGCTTCGGCGCAGGTCAAGACGTCCGGACCGCCGCCGGTTGCC
Source organism: Pseudomonadota bacterium (assembly GCA_040388215.1). Classification (GTDB taxonomy): domain Bacteria; phylum Pseudomonadota; class Alphaproteobacteria; order Sphingomonadales; family Sphingomonadaceae; genus Sphingomonas. Next base: position 149,329 of record JAZKCH010000001.1, read on the forward strand.
GGTGCGAAGCCGGTGACGATCGAGCGGATCACCGTCCATTCGCCCGCGATCGAGGGCAATCTCGAAGGCGAGAGCCCCGACCGCGCGGTGCTGGTGGTCCTGCCGCCGAGCTATCGTGCCAATCCGAAGCGGCGCTATCCGGTAGTCTACGCCCTACACGGCTATTCGATCGGCGCGGAGCAATGGATCGGCGAAATCCATGTGCCGCAGACGATCGAGGGCGCGTTCGCGAAGGGTGCGCGCGAGATGATCGTCGTGATTCCCGACAGCAAGACCGCGCATAACGGGTCATTCTATTCGAGTTCGGTGACGGTCGGCGATTTCGAGACGTTCGTCGCGCACGACCTGGTCGGCTATGTCGATGGTCACTACCGGACGATCGCGGACCGTCGCAGCCGCGGTCTCGCGGGGCATTCGATGGGCGGCTACGGCACCGCGCGGATCGGCATGAAGCATTCCGAAACGTTCGGTGCGCTCTACATGATGAGCCCGTGCTGCCTGTCGACGCGGGCGCTCGGGACGCCCGATGCGGCGACCGAGACCGCGATCCGCGCGCTGCGGTCGCCGGCGGACAGTGCGACCTTGTCATGGGGGCAGCGCGCGCAACTCGCGACCGCAGCGGCATGGTCGCCCAACCCGAAGGCGCCGCCACTGTATCTCGATCTCCCGGTCAAGGACGGCGTGCCGCAGCCCGACGTACTGGCGCGCTGGGCGGCCAATGCGCCGCTGGCTATGCTCGACCAATATGTCGGCAATCTGCGGCGCTATGCGGCGATCGGGATCGACGTCGGCGACCGCGACGGACTTAAGGACGATGCCGGCAAGCTCCATGCGGCGCTGGACAGCTACGGGATCGCGAACAGCTTCGAGGTGTATCCGGGCGATCATACCAGCGGCGTCGCGGGCCGCGTGCAGGACAAGATGCTGCCGTTCTTCTCGCGCGCGCTGGCGTTCGGTAAATGAGGGCGGCGGTGGCGGTCGCGCTGGGGCTGATAACCACCGCCGCGTCGGCGCAGGTGTGGCGATCGGATCAGGGCGACGGGAACTTCCGCAACCCGGTGCTGTTCGCGGATTATCCCGATCCCGACATTATTCGCGTCGGCAAAGACTATTATTTCGCGACGACGACGTTCGCGAACACGCCCGGCATCACGATCCTGCACAGCCGCGATCTGGTCAACTGGACGCTCGCCTCGCACCTCGTCGATCGGTTGGAGGGCAAGCCCGAATACGACCTGAAGGGTGGTAACGCGTACCGGCACGGGCTCTACGCCTCGTCCTTGCGCTACCACGCCGGCACCTATTATCTCGCCAACACGCCGGTCGGGCAGAAGACGCGGATCTGGTACGCGAAGGGCGTGCGCGGGCCGTGGCGCTATCACGATCTGGAGCGCGAGGCGTTCGATCCGGGGCTGTTCATCGAGCCGGACGGGCGCGCGTATCTGGCGACCGCGAGTACCGCGGACGGCACGATCACGCTGCTGACGCTCGACAAGGACCTGGCGCACGTCACCGCGTCGCATAAGGTTCACTACATCAAGGGCGCGGAGGGGTCGAAGATCATCCGGCGCGGCGCGTATTACTACCTGTTCAACGCGCTGCCGCCGCGGCTGGGGCTGACCGTGTCGCGGTCGCGCAGCCTGTTCGGGCCGTGGGAAACGCACGACCAGATCGACGACAAGACCGGCGGGCATCAGGGTGCGCTGGTCGACCTGCCCGATGGCCGCTGGTTCGGCTTCGTGATGGAGGATAGCGGTGCGATCGGACGGATGACAAACCTCAGCCCGGTGTTCTGGCAGGACGACTGGCCGGTATGGGGCACGCGCGAGGCACCCGGTCGCGTGCCGCGGCGTGCGGTGAAGCCGATCTTGGGTGGGGCGTTCGCGGAACCGGCGACGTCGGACGATTTCGGGAAGCCGACGCTCGGATTGCAGTGGCAGTGGAACCACAATCCCGAGCCTTCGCGCTGGTCGCTGACCGAGCGGCCAGGCTGGTTGCGGCTGAAACCGATGGTCGCGACCGGGTTCTGGAGCGCGCGCAATACGCTGGTGCAGAAGGGGCAGGGGCCTGCGAGCCGGGGCGAGGTGAAGCTCGACATCCGCCATCTGGCAGCGGGGGATCGCTGCGGGTTTGGGACGTTCGGGCAGTTCAGTGGGAATATTTCGGTGCAGGGCGCCGCGGGTGGCAAGGCGACACTGGCGATGGAGGTGACCGAGGACACGGTCGCCGGAGCCCGGACCGAGGTTCGCGCTACCGCGCCTTTGCCGCGGACCGAGGCGCTGTGGTTGCGGACCGACATGGACTTTACGACCGATCGTGCGCGCGTGGCGTATAGCGTGGACGGGCGGCGCTGGACCGGTCTGGGTGGCGACTTCCCGCTAGCGTTCGCGTGGCGGACGGGGACGTTCCAGGGGGAGCAGCTTGCGCTGTTCTGCTACACGCCGACGGCGAGCCGGGGGTGGCTGGATGTCGACCGGTTCACGCTGTCGGCGTTGCCGCCGGGCCAGCCGGAGCGGGTGCGTTAGGACTAAGTGACTAACGTAGCGACCACGCCCAACCCTCCGTCATCCTGACGAAAGTCAGGATCCAGAGTAACGGACGGCGAACTCTTGGCTCTGGATCCTGACTTTCGTCAGGATGACGAGTGGGGTTTGGTTCGGGCTTGAGACCCGAACCCGAAACCGGTCGCCTATTTCAGTAACGCAGCGTCCGCCCAAGTCGCAGGTTGCGGCGTCCCGGCATTCGCCGCCGCATCACTCCCCCGCGCCACCAGCTCGACGATCCGCACCCCCGTCACCTTCGCCTCCAGCGGTACCGCAGCCTCGCCGAACCCCATCGGGCGGGACTTGGCGAGCAGGCGACCGTCGCCCCAGACCTCGAACACCGTCGTGCCCGACCGCGGCCGGCCGGAATCGTTGATGCCGACCCTGGCCGCGAACCGAGCGTAACCCTGGTTGCGGACTTCGAGGCGGGCGTTCGCGAGCACGCCGATCCCCGTGTCGAAGTCGGTGCCGGCAACCCGCAGCAATTTGCCGTACGGCGCGCGGTCGGCTTCGGCGCCGCCCCAGCCGCCATATTGCGGGTGTTCGCCGGGGCCTCGCGTGCCCGTCCACGGCGTGATCGACTGGTAGATCGTCGGGTCCGGCTGCGGCACGACCACGCCATCGGTTGCTGGATTGACGCGGCCGGTCTGCTCCGAGAGGTATAGCCCGCCGGGCAAGCGCCGCGTGCCGGTCGCGCGGAAGATCAGCGTCTCGTGCGGCGCGAGCGTCACCGCGATCTCCTTGCGGAAACTCTGCTCCTTCTTCGTCCAGAGGTCTTTCAGGCGCACGTCGGCGGTCGGCAGCATCTTGAGTTGTTCGGCGGTCAGCACCGCCTTGGCAGGCGAGGCGGTACGGTTGAACAATGCGACGCCCTTGCTGCCGTCCGCGAGCGTCTTGACGAAGGTCTGCACCTCCGACGAGTAATAGGCGAGCACCGCCTGGTTGCCCGCCGAATCCTGGTTCAGCGCAACGATATCCGCGTTGCCGAAGATCGCGAGCAGGTCCGGTGTCAGTTTTCGGAGATCATAGCCGATGATCAGCGGTGCGTTGAGCATCGCCCATAAGGCGAAGTGCGACCGTGCCTCCACGCCGTGCGCCGCGTCGAAATCGCCGGTGCCGACGAACAGCATGTCGGGGTCGTTCCATGATCCCGGATGCGCGTAGAGCGCGCGGTGCGTGACGGTGTCGAGGTTGGTCAGCATCCGCGGCCAGACCGGCTGGATGTCGTCGCTGGTGCGCGAGGTGTTGCCGACATCCTTGCCCCACGCGCGCACGTCGCCCGCGCCCCACAGGCACAGTGAATAGACGTAGGGCCGGTCGCCCGCGTGCGTGTGCAGCGCGGTGTGGACCTGTTCGTAGAGGCGGCGGATTCCGGCGATGTCCGATCCGCCCAGCGACTGCATGTCGACGAGCGGCGTGAGGGCGCGGTACAGGCCGGACTTCACGCGCGGTGCGTCCACTGGCAGGCCGCGCGCGCCGCAACCGTCGACCTTCAGGAAATCGAAGTTCCATTCGGCGAAGAACAGCCGGATATCCTGGTCGACATGGCCGTACAGCCCGACCTCGCGCTCGGCGACGCTGCCCTCGGGCTGGTTCTTGAAATCGGGGGTGTAGATCTGGCCGCAGCTGTTGCGGCCGATGTCCGAATAGATGCCGACCTTGAGGCCCATTGCGTGGAGCCGGTCGGTAAACGGGCGGAAGCTCGTGTCCGCGCCGGTCGCGGCGGACGGGAAGTGGCTGGTGCGGATCAGCAGACGGCCGTCGGGCTGGCGACGCTTCAGCCACCAGCCATCGTCGATATTGACGTAGCGATAGCCGATGTCGCGCAATTTGGTGTCGATCAGCGCCTGCGCAGAGGCGAGCACCTTCTCCTCGTCGACGTCGCTGTTGAACGCGTTCCACGAGCTCCAGCCCATCGGCGGCACGGCTGCGGCGCCATCGGTGTTCGCGCTCCACTTGCCGGTCGGGGTCAGCGGATCCGCCAGTGCCGCGATCGGCGTGCAGAGCGCGGCCAGCGCAGTGCCGAGCGTCGCGAGTGTCCGGATGCGGTTCACTTCGGCAGCTCCGCCGACTGGCGCGCGGTGAAGCTCGCGGTCTGTCCTGCGACCCCCGTACCGGGCTGTCCGGCGCCGACCGTCACGCGGTAGGTGCCGGCGGCGACCGAGCGCGCGCCGTCCAGCGCGACCGAACTCAGATCGCGCGGTGACAGGTCGAACGTCAAACTGCGTGCTTCGCCGGGGCGGAGTGCGACGCGCTGGAACCCGCGCAACGCAATCCGCGGCGTGCCGGGCCGATCGGGGAAATCGAGATAGAGCTGCGCGACCTCTTCGCCCGGCTGATCGCCTTGGTTGGTCAGTCGCGTGGTGACGCGCAGGCCATTCTCGGCCCCGCCGCGTGCGGGCGTGACGGTCAGCGGTGCATAACCGAACGTCGTGTAGCTGAGCCCGTGGCCGAACGGATAGACCGGCGTGCCTGCGAAGTAGCGATAGGTGCGGCCCTTCATCGCATAGTCGCCGAACGGCGGCAGGTCGTCGACGCTGCGATAGAAGGTGAGCGGCAGGCGACCCGACGGGTTGGTGCGTCCAGTCAGGATGTTGGCCGCAGCCGTCCCGCCGGTCTCGCCCGGATACCAAGCCTCCAGCACGGCGGCGGCGTTGCCCTTCGCCCAGGCGAGGTTGATCGGGCTGCCGTTCATCGTGACGAGCACGATCGGTTTGCCGGTGGCCTTGGCCTGTTCGAGCATCGCGATCTGGTCCGCGGGGAGGTCGAGCGTCGTCTTGTCGCCGCCCGAGAAGCCCGGCACCGTCACGCCGGTCTCCTCGGCTTCCAGGTCGGAGGTGAGGCCGACTACCGCGACCAGCACGTCGGCGGCAGCGGCGGCGCGACGAAGTTCGGCGGACGGCGCATCCGACACGCGCTTCCACACCAGGTCGATCCCGCTGCCCTCGGCGCGGATCGCATAACGCCTGCCGCCTTCGAGTTTCAGCGTCGTCATGCCGGGCAGATCGTTCCAGCGCGTCTTGCGCCGGTCGGAGATCATCTCGCCGTCGAGCGTCAGCGTGCCACCCGACCCCGACAGGCCGACGCGGTAAGTGCCGCTTTCGGGGGGCACCAGGAAGCCGGTCCATTCGGTGCGATGAACGTCGGTGACGCGCGCGAGGTCGAGGTTGCGGTCGCCGACATCGGGCTCGATGCGCGTGACCACCGGCTGGGTCTGATACTTGGCCGCAGCGACCAGTTTCTCGCGCGTGCCCGGCGCATATTGTGCGGGCATCGGCGTCGTCGGATTGAAATACCGCGCGAGCAGGCCGGGCTTGCCGTCGGGCGTGAGCAGCGCGGACGTCGGTACGCGGTCGCCGTCCGTAACGGACTCGCCGAACGGCACGATGATGACCTGGCTCGCACCGAGTGCGGTCTTCAGACCCTCTAGCATCGATACCGGCGGGCCCGACAGCGGCGACGAGTAATTGCCGCGCAGCACGCGCGTCGCATCGCCGAGCGGGCCGATCACGGCGAGCTTCACGCCGGGCTTGAGCGGCAGGATGCCGTCGTTCTTCAGCAGCACCATCGATCGCTCGGCCGCGGCCAGCGCCAATTTCCGATGCTCGGGCGCCCCGACCACGCTGGTCGGCAACGCCTTCGGGGCGCCGGCAAGTCCGGGGAGATCGCCGTTGCGGTACCGTGCGGTGAACAGGCGGACGAGGCTCTGGTCGACGTCCGCCTCGGTGATCAGGTCGCGCCTGAGCGCCTCGCGGTACCGGGTCTCCAGGCCCGCGGTGTCGCCCAAGGTCTCGCCGTTGCACTCGTTGTCGACGCCCGCGCGCATCGCGGCGGCGACCGCGGCGGCGCTGTCGGGGGCGTATTTATGGTTGTCGGCGATGTCCTTCACCGCGTCGCAATCGGACACCACATAGCCCTTGAAGCCCCAGGCCCCGCGCAAATGCTCCTTGAGCAACAGGTCGCTGGCGCAGGCCGGCTGGCCGTCGATGCGGTTGTACGCGCACATTATCGAGCCTGCGCGTCCGTCGACCAAGGCGGCGCGGAAGGCGGGGAGGTAGGTGTCTTCCAGATCGTGCGCGGAGATGTAGACGTTGGCCTGGTGGCGCGTGCCCTCGGGGCCGCTGTGCACCGCGAAGTGCTTGGGCGTGGCGATCACCTGCGGGCGATCGGGATTGGGGCCCTGCATCCCGGTCACGAACGCGACGCCCATCGTCGCGGTCAGGAACGGATCCTCGCCATACGTCTCCTGCCCGCGGCCCCAGCGCGGATCGCGGAAGATGTTGATGTTGGGCGACCATGTGTCGAGTCCGGTGCCGATATGCCCGTTCCTGCCGGTCTCGCGGCCGAGCGTGTGGAGCCCGCGCACCTCCTCGCTGATCGCGCCCGCGACGTCGTGAACGATCGGGGCGTCGAAGCTGGCGGCGAGGCCGATCGGCTCGGGAAAATTGGTGGTCGCGAGCGGGCCTAGCGCGCCGTGTAGCGACTCGGTCCACCAGTTATACGCGGGCACGCCGAGCCGCGGGATGGCAGGCGCGACGTTGAGCAACTGCGGCAGCTTCTCGTCGAGCGTCATGCGTGACACCATCGTCCGCGCCATCTGCTCGGCGGGGTCGGTCGCCGTACGCTGGGTCGGTGCAGCGGCCGGCTCGCGCGAGATCGCAGGGGAGAATGCGAGCGCGAGCCCGGCCGTCGCCAGGGCTTTCGCCTTCATGGTCGTGCGCATCGTCAGTCTCTCCCGTTGCGGCGCGCTCAAGCGGCCGTTCTTGTTCTTCGTGCCCGTTCGGGGCTTATCGCGCCGGCAGGACCGGCACCTCGAACGTGCCGACGGGCAGCGGTGCGTCGTCGGCAAGGTTGGTCGCGGGCGCGTCGGCCCAGGCATAGCGAACGCGTGTGACGGGTTGGCCATCGCCGGGCAGCACAACTTCCGACTGCGCGACCTTGCCCGAAGCGTAGCGGCAGGTGCCGACCGCAGCGCCGCACAGTTCGAAGCCGATCGCCTGCGCGGAACTGCGGGCATGCAACGCGCCCGTCACCCCGCTGAACCGGACCGTGACGCCGCCATCCGCCGTGCGCCTTGCATCGGCGACGGCGGGGCCGGACGGCGCGATCTTCTCGCCGTACACCGCGGCGCGCATCACGCGGGCGAGCCGCTGCCCGACCTCGTGCTTCTCGCCGGGATGGATATCGAGCGCATCGCCGAGATCGAGCGCTACGGCGATGCCGGCATGCGGGTCCGCCGCCCCGACGCGTCGCTGTGCATCGCGGACGTCGCCCCAGCCGCTTTCGCTCGGCGTGATCGCCGGGCTGCCGTAATTGGCGAGCTGGACGATGCCGAACCCGGTCTCCGGCGTGCCGAAGCGGTGGCGCCAGTCGGCGATCAACGCGGTCATCCGGCGATCGTACCCGGGAATGCCGGTGTCGGACTCGCCCTGGTACCAGGCCATCCCGGCGAACTTCGTAGCACCAAGCGGCGCGATCATCGCGTTGTAGAGCGTGCCGGCGCCGTTGATGTCGTCCCACGGCACGCGCGGTGCGGCACCGGCGAGCCGCTTGGCGATCGCATAGCGCCAGCCGGTACCGAGCGGCACGCTGCTCCCGTCGGCGAACGACAGCCGCATCGCGTCCGCGGGGCCGGTCATCCCGCCATAGGCATAGACGTCGTCGTCGTTGACGGTGATCATGTTGCGTCCGGCCTTCAGGCTGCCGGCGGGCAGGGCGTACACGCGCGATTGCGACGCGAGGCTGCTGCCACCCACGCCGACGCCGTTGACCCATGTGCGGTCCGCGTCGTCGACCATGCCCAGCACCAAGGTCGCCGGGCCGCGCGCCTGCTCGGCGGTCAGCTGGATCTCGTGCTGATACCAGATCATGCCGTTATAGTCGGCGAGTGCGGGGACGCCCCAGGTCTCGAAATTGGTCATCGCGGGCACGGGGTGCCAGTCGAGCGCGGCATCCGGCTGCCAGGGCTCGCGGCCAACGGCATCGCCCGAGCCTGCGCGCCACCAGCTTTCCCAGATCGTCGATGCCTGCCGGTTGGCCGCCGCGGGGTCGCGGGCATAGAGCGCGAGCAGGTCGGCGGGGTCGCCGAGCCCGGCCTGACGCAGCGCAGTATCGCTCATCCAAGCGCTGATCCGCGATCCGCCCCAACTCGAATGCACCGCGCCGATCGGTACGCCCGACGTACGGCGCAGCGCCTGGACCATATAGAAGCAAGCGGCCGAGAAGCTTAGCGCAGTGGTCGGGCCGGACACCGTCCACGCCGGCTGTTGGGCAAATCGCGCCAGCGGCGCGGCGGCGGAGACCTTGGCGATCGTCAGCAGGCGCAGCTTGTCGTCGACCTCCGGGTGCGCGTCGGGAAACAGGCCCTGTCCCTGCTCAACGCGCAGTTCCATGTTGCTCTGGCCCGAGCACAGGAACACGTCGCCGACCAGGATATCGCGCAGCACGGCGGCACCGCTCGGGGCCGCGATCGTCAGGTCGTACGGACCGCCGGCCGGGAGGGCGGGCAGGCTCGCCGAAAACTTGCCGTCCCGCGTGGCCTTGGCGGTGACGCTCCGGCCAGCCAACGTGATCATCACGGTTTCGCCCGCTGCGGCCTGTCCGGTCAGGACGATCGGTTGCCCGCGCTGGATAACCGCGTGATCGCCCATCACGCCGTCGAGGCGCGGTGCCGCCGACGCGGCGGTCGCGCCGATGGTTAGGATCGCGCCCATAGCCAGGCACGTTGTGACGGTCCGCATGTTATGTTTCCCTGACGGCTAGATCGGCTGGAGGCCGTGACGCTTGATACGGTCGATGAGATCGCGGTGGCCCGGCAGGCTGTTCACCAGCCGCTGAGTCTGCACCTGGTTGTCGTGCCGCGCACGACGCGCCAGCGCTAGATCGTCGTCGATCGTCCCAGGCATGACCGCGGTTCGCGCCCCCATGCCGTACAACACATATTGATAGCTCGCCGACGGAAAGACCTCTTCGGCGCGATCGAATTCGTCGTGAACCCAGGGCGACTGAAACCGCCACAGCTCCATCAGGCCCGCCAGCCGGTCGGGGATCGATTCCGGACGGACATTGTCGCGCCAGAACGCGGTGTCGGTGCGCTTCGTCAGCGCATAATGCAGCTTTAGGAAGTCGATGATCCGACCCCAGCGATAGTGCGCCGTGTCGTTGAAGCGGTGCGCGACGACGTCCATCACCTCGCGACACGCGGGCAATTGCTCGGCGATCATCTTCGCCGACAGCTCGATCAGGACGATCGCGGAGGCTTCGAGCGGTTCGAGGAACCCCGCGGCCAGCCCGACCGCGACGCAGTTGCGCACCCAGAACTGTTCGCGGTGGCCGGCACGGATCGCCAGCCGACGCGCGGTCAGGTCACGCGCGGCAGGACCGATATAATCGCGCAATTCCTGTTCGGCGGCGTCTGCGCTGATGTGGCTGCTCGAGAAGACATGACCGACCCCGCGTCGCGTCGGCAGGCCGATATCCCAGATCCAGCCCGCCGACTGCGCGGTCGAGATCGTGTGGCTCGCGATCGGATCGTCGGGCAGGTCGTACGGCACTTGCATCGCCAGCGCGGTGTCGCAGAACAATATGTCGGTGCAACTGCGGAACGGCACCTTCATCGCGCCACCGATCAGCAGCGCGGCAAAGCCGGTGCAGTCGATGAACAGGTCACCCGCGATCGATATGCCTTGTTCGGTATCGAGGCTGGCGATGTCGCCGCTCTCATCGAGATGCACCTCGGTGACGTCGGCCTTCACATGGCGGACGCCCAAAGTGTCGCAGCAATGCCGCTGCAGGAAATGCGAGAATTTGCCCGCGTCGAGGTGATAGGCGTAGTTCGCGTGGCCGTCATATTCGGGCGTCGCGATCGTCTTCGGGCCGAGTCCTTCGTCGCAGATCCGGCCCTGCGGCGTGACCGTGTCGCAGAACGTCGCGTTGTCGTCGCTTGCGAGCCAGTGCGGCGCGAGGTTCACCTGCCCGAAGTGCTGCGGGAGCATCAGCGGGTGATAATAGCCGTCGTCCGGCGCATCGGTGGTCCAGCGATTGAACCGTGCGCCCTGCTTGAACGACGCGTCGCATTGCCGGAACAACTCGGTCTCCGACACGCCCATCTTCTTGAGCGTCGAACGCAGCGTCGGCCACGTTCCTTCGCCGACGCCGATCGTCGGCACGTTGGGCGATTCGACGAGGGTGACGGTGAAGCCGTGCTGGCGGCGCGCCTGATGCTTGGCCGCGATGACGCCCGCGGTCAGCCACCCTGCGGTGCCGCCGCCGACGATAACGATGTTCTGAATTTCATGCATGGTGCAGAATAATCGAAAGAAGGCGGAGCACGACCAGGTCGTGCTCCGCCAGGGGGAGAGGGATCAGAAGCGGAAGCGAACGCCCGCGGTGTAGCGGCGGCCGTAATCGAACACGTCGAGCAGCTGGTTGTCGTAACGCCCATGCGTGCTCTGTTGGTTGTTGTTGACGTTCAGTGCCTCGGCGAACACGCTGAACTGCTTGTTGATGTCGTAACTCGTCGAGAGATCGACCTGGAAGCTCTGGTTGACGAAGGTCGGCTCGGCCCCGAACGAGCCGGTGTTCTGGTTCTGGCCGAACTGGAGCAGATACTTGTCGCGCCAGTTGAGTGCGGTGCGGAACTGGAACCCACCCTTGTCGTAGAAGCCGACGAAGTTCGCCGAATTGGCCAGCCCGGTGACGGCAAAGCCGGTCTGCGAGATATTCTTGTCGTCATATGGCCGGTTGGTGTTGACGAAGGTCGCGTTCGCCTGGAACCCGAAGCCCGAGCTGCCGAACACCTGCTGCCACGCCAGTTCGACGCCGCGAACGGTCGCATTGGGGCCGTTGACCTGCTGCGATACGGCAAAGCTCGCCAGCACGCCCGTCGTCGGATCGATCAAGCCGTTGATCGACTGTCGGGTCACACCACCGATGATGAAATTGCTGACGTTCTTCAGGAAGAAGTCGACCGACAGATATGAGTTGCGTTGGTAGTACCATTCGGCCGCGACATCGAAATTGTCCGCCAGATACGGCTTCAAATTCGGGTTGCCGCCGCTGGCCGACAGCGCACCGACGCGCTGGCCGTTGCCGACGTTCAGGACCGGGTTCAGTACGCTGAGACTTGGCCGGGTCAGGGTGCGCGATGCATCGAAACGCAGCAGCAGCTTGTCGGTAACTTCCAGCTTCGCATCGACGCTGGGCAACAGGTAGGAATACGAGCTGTTGGCCGTGTTGGGCACGATCGCGGTGTAGGTCGGGATCCCGAGCAGCGTCGGATCGGCAGTGCTGGTCGTGATCGAGGTCGGCAGGCGGCCCTGGCCCGTCGCGCGCAGGTTCGTCGTCTCGTTGCGGACGCCCGCGTTGAACGTGAACGGCATGGTGCCGATATCGGCTTTGAAGTTCACGTTGAAATACAGCGACCAGGTTCGCTCGCGCACGTTCAGCACGCTGCCCGGATCGACCGCCTCGTCGAACGTGCCGCGGAAGCCAAGCAGACCATCGCCACTTGTCGGGCTAGGATAATTGAAGCCCGGAATGTTCTTCGCGTATGGATTGCCGAGGCTTGTCAGGTAATTCTGATACGCAGTCGGGCTGAACACAAACACCGAAGGCGGCAGACTGCCGTCGAACCCCGGAATGAAGTTATTCAGGCTGACCGAGCCCTGATAGATGTTCGCGGGAACCGGTGACACACCCGTCGTCCGCCCCGATGGGCCGCCATAGCCCGCATAGGCCTGCCAGAAGTTGTTGGTGAACGTGCTCTGGTTGCGGAAGTTGAACGTGTCCTGGTAATATTGGCCACCCGCCTTGATCGTCAGGTTCTCCTGTTTCCACGTAGCGTTGCCGCGGAACTGCATGAGTTCGTCGGTATTGTGCTGCGTCTGGTTGACCGTGACGTGGGTGCCGATCAGCGACTGGTCGGCCCAGCGGGCGCCATCGCCGGCAGGTCCGAAGTTGCTGATCGTCGGGAAGGCGTCGCTGCTCTTGCCATCGACCTTGAACCGCAGGACGTTGCCCAGCGCATTGCCATAACCGATGTCTGCGTTCTTGCTGCCGATCACGTTGCCCGGATTGAGCCAGCTCTTCGCGTACGACCCGTCGGCTTCCAGCGTCAGATGCTCGGTCGCGTCGTATTTGACATTGAGGCCGGTCTGGTTGGTCTGCAGGATCTGCTTGTTTTCCGCCGCGGTGAAATCGGTCGGGCTGCCGGCTTGCGTGAAGTCGACCGCCGTACCGTTCTTGTCGAGCGTGACGTTGCGCAGATCGCCCTGGCTGAACCAGACGCCGAACGCGTAATTCTCCTGGCTGATGGTCTGGCGCGAGAAATTATTGTCCAACGTGACCATCAGATCATCGGTCGGATGATATTGGAACGCGACGCGCGCATCGACGCGCTCGTCCTTCACGCGCTGCTGCTCTGCGCCATATTGCTGCGGGAACCAGCCGGGTAGGTTCTGGCGATTGTTGGGATTGGCGTAGTTTGCCGATTTCGGATCGCTGGTCGGCGCGCAGGTCGCGGCGCTGGCGTTCCCGGTCAGCTGGCACGGCGCGAAGTTGCCGCCCGGCCAACCGGACACATAGACGCGGTTGGTATCGGTATCACGCCGCGTGTAGATGGCGTCGGCCAGGATGCCGAACGTCTCGTCCGTGTTCGTGCTGCTGACGAGCAGGCCGGCGGTCGGCACGATCTTGCCCGCCCGCTCCTGGATCGAACCCGAACCGGTGGCGGCAAGGCGGAAGCCGGGATGATCGAACGGCTTGGGGAACTGAATGTCGACGGTTGCGCCGATCGAGCTCGAGGCGACCGTTACGTCCGGAGTCTTGAAGACGCTCAGCTGGCCGATGAAATCGACGCCCACGGTGCTGAAGTCGATCTGACGCCCGCCGGTCGCGGTCGAGATGCGGCGGCCGTCGTACAGCGTCGTATTGAAATCGCCGCCGAAGCCGCGAACCGTGATCCCGGTCGGTTCGCCGCGCGAGCCCGAGCGCTGGATCGAGACGCCCGGCAGGCGCTGAAGCGACGCGGCGACGTTCGAATCCGGGAATTTACCGATGTCTTCGGCGGAAATCACGTCGACGACACCCGACGACGTACGCTTCAGGTCAAGGTTGCGCTGGAGCGAGCCGCGCAGACCGGTGACGATGATTTCATCGCTCGCGAGCGCGTTGCCCTGCGATACGTCCGGCGCAGTCGTCACGTCCTGCGGTTGACCAGCTTGCGCGGCAGTCGTGGTGTTGGCGGTCGTTGGTACAGCGGGCTGCGGCGCATCCGGCTGGACGCTCATACTGTTCTGGAGGCTGCGTTGATCCTGCGCCATGGCAGGGATCGACGACATCAACGCCATGACGCTGGTGGCGCACGCGAGCGTGTTCTTCGGCCGCGGCAAGCTGCGAAGGCTCAAAGCACGAAAATTCGTGGTCATATCCAGTCATCCCCTCGTCAACGTCGCACCGCTTCTTCTTGTGAGAAGCATGCCCGACCAATATTTCGATCGACGAATCGGACGCCTCGCGTCTCGCTTCGCCAACCAACGTTAGCGCTCACATCATACGCATACCTTTGGGGGTTGCAAGCATTTGTATGAGTGATGGCGACGCGGCTTTGCAACCGGGCCAGGCTGTGCGATCTGATACCCAACGAGACTAGGACGGGAGAGAAACGGATGCCGGTCTGGGAGATGCTGAACCATGCGCAGCACGCCTCGCTGCGGGTGTCGAGGGCCAGCGATGGCGGACGACAGTTCGCGCAGATCGTCGCCGACGAATTCCTCAAGGCGGCGCCGCACTATCCCATCCTGTTCACCAAGCATCCCGAAACCGGCGCCTTCTATGCAGGCGTGGTGATGGGGCTGGAGCAGGGCGATAATCTGTTTGCGAAAGACGGCGTACTGGCGGACTATCGCCCGGCCGACTTGGAACGACAGGGCTTTTACATCGCCGACGGCCAGCTGGTCTTGGACCGGGAACATGATGTGTTCGCCGCGCCCGACGGTCAGCCGATTTTCGAGACGGATGGGGCGGCAGCGCTACCACTGAAGCGGGTCCAAAATGCCCTGCACGTCCTGCAGGCCGGCATTCCCGAAACGGACGCGCTGATCGGGCGCCTTCTGGCGCATCGTCTGCTCGAGCCGATCGACGTCACCATGTCGTTCGACGATGGCGAAACTCTGACGCTCGAAGGACTTTACACGATCAGCCTGGATGCACTGCACGCGCTATCCGACGCAGCGGCGCTCGAACTGTTCCGCACGGGTGATCTGCAACTGGCCTATGCGCAGACCGGGTCGGTCCGCCATCTGCGGACCCTCGGGCGAATCCGGAACGACCGCCTGTTGGACGTCGCGTAATGATCCACGATCCGGCTGCAAGCGCGCTGGACGATCCGGATCGCTTCCGGATGCTCGTCATGGAGCGTGGCGAACCCGCGATCCTCCGCGGTGCGGCGCGCGACTGGCCGATGCTCTCCAATCGTGCGGTCCCGGGCGGCGATCTGGCGGGCGTGGTGGAGCAGTTCCGGCGTTTCGATTGCGGCCGAGTCGCCGAAGTGTTCGTCGGCGAACCGGAAATAGCCGCGCGGTACAATTACGATGCGGCGATGACCGGGTTCAACTTCGATCGCCGCATGATCCCGTTCGGCGACGCGCTGACCGAGATCCTGGCGAGTGCGTCGATGCCCGGGCGACCCAGCATGTATATGGGATCGCTGACGGCAGAGACGTATTTTCCCGGTATCGAAGAAACCACCCGACTGTCCTTCGTGCCGGCGACCGTGCGACCGCGGTTCTGGATCGGTCATCCGTCCACGGTCGCCTGCCACTACGACACGATGGACAATGTCGCGTGCGTCGCGGCAGGCCGGCGTCGGTTCATGTTGTTCCCACCCGATGCGATCAAGGATCTGTACGTCGGACCGATCGACCACACGCTGGCGGGGCAACCGATAAGTCTCGCGGCGGGCAGCGAGCGGGGGGATACGCGGTATCCGAAGTTCGCACAGGCGAGAAATCGGGCGACGGTGGTCGAGCTCGACCCCGGCGACGCACTCTACATCCCGAAACTGTGGTGGCATCAGGTCGAGGCGCTCAGCGACGTCAACGTCCTGGTCAATTTCTGGTGGGACGGCTTTACGGCGGGACCGGACCAGCCGTACACCGCGATGCTGATGTCGATGCTCGCGATCGCCGAGCGTCCGCCTGCCGAGCGCGAGGCGTGGCGCGCGTGGTTCGACCATTATGTGTTCCGCCCGGACGGCCATCCGCTGGAATTTCTACCGATCGAGAAACACGGCGTGCTCACGACGCATTCGAAGGAGGCGCGCGCCCGTATCCGCACGCTGGTGATGCGGCTGTTGCGGGGTGGATGACGCCGCTATTTGTCGGACTCCGCAGCGGTCCGTCGGAAACAGCAGGACTCATGATCGTCGACCAACCCGCAAGCCTGCATCCAGGCGTAGACGATCACGGGCCCGACAAACTTGAATCCGCGTTGCTTGAGCGCTGCGGAAAGCGCCTCCGACGCGGGCGATCGTGTCAGTCCCTTTTCACCGTCGCCTATGACCGGGGCGCCATCGACGAAGCGCCAGACGAACTCGGAAAAATCCTCACCGGCGTCACGCATCGCCAGATAGGCACGGGCGTTGCCGATCGTGGCTTCGATCTTGGCACGCGAGCGGACGATAGCGGCGTTGACGAGCATCGTCGCGACCTCCTTCTCGCCGAACCGTGCGACGATTTCGGGATCGAAACCTGCGAATGCCGCGCGAAACGCCTCGCGCTTGCGCAGGATCGTGATCCACGCGAGCCCCGCTTGAAAGCCGTCGAGCATCAGCTTTTGCCACAGCGCCTGCGGATCGTGCTCGGGGACACCCCATTCGGCATCGTGATAAGCCGCCAGCAACGGATCGCTCCGCGCCCAGCGACAGCGCGTAACGTCTTCTGGTATCATGTCGGGTACCGCGAAGTCTGGTCGGGAATTGGCATAGCCAGCGAGACGATGCGCGGTTTGGGCACTCGTGTCGATCCTGCGTTCCGATGCCGAACAGCGAAAACGACGATCGAGAGAGGGCGCGCGCAGATGATGTTGCAAACGGCGCCAAGGAGAGCCGTCGATCGCCGTGCTGATCCCTGTCCATCGCCGCGAGCACGTGCATGCGCGATGCGGATTGCTTGGTCGAAGCCGGACGGACATCGATCGAGCCCTGGTCAAGGCAGGGGAACGCCGAGGGTCATCGTGAACCGGAGCCCCTTACCGCCGAGACATGGCGAGACATCCAGCGCACCGTGGTGCGCGCGGGCAACGCGGTCGACGATCGAGAGGCCGATGCCCGAGCCTTCGGAGCGGGACCCTTCCGCGCGCCAGAAGCGATCCGTTAGCCGCGCGAGTTGCTCGGGCGCGACGCCGTCCCCGTCGTCGGTGACGCTGAGGCCGTTGCCCGGTCCGACGCGAACGACGATGGCGGTCCCGGGCGGAGTGTGGCGTACCGCGTTATCGACCAGATTCTCCAGCGCCAGGGTGATGGCAGCGGGGTAACCGAAGCTCAGGATACCCGACGAGCAGTCTTCAAGCGCGATTGTTCGCCCGCAGGCGAGCAGCCCCGGCGCGCGACTGGCCACGACCGCTTCGGCGAGCGCCGCGAGGTCGAGCGGTTCGCCGGCGTCCTCGACCGGGCGTTCGAGATCGGCGAGCGCCAGCAACTGCGTCACCACGCGGCCGGCGCGATCGACCGATGCGAGCAACGAAGCCTTCACCGGACCGTCCTCCACCACATCGGCGCGCAGGCGGATGACCGCGAGCGGCGTGCGAAGTTCATGCGCGATGTCGGCGGCGAACGCGGTCTGCGTGCGGAATCCTTCTTCGAGCCGGTCGAGCGCTTCGTTGGTCGCGGCGGCGAGAGGTTCGACTTCGGACGGCAGCGTGCCACGCGGCAGGCGGGTGTCGAGCGTGCGTGGGCCGATCGCGGCGGCGGTCGCCGACACCGCCTGCATCCGCCGGGTAAGGCGGCGGGTGAGCAGCGCGCCGATCAGCGGCACCAGCGCGGCGATCGGCAATACGAGCAGCGCAAAGCGTTTGAGGAAGGCGCTGACGATGTCGTCGGTGATGACTTCGGGGGCGGCGCTGTCCTGCGATGCGACGATCCAGCGGCCGCCGGATATCGGCACGCTGTACGCCTCGATCACGCCGCGGCGGAAAAAGTGCGCGCCGTGGTCCATGGGTACGGCTGCGACGATCCGCGGCCGGGCGGGGCCCTTCGTCATCAGGACGGCGCGGCGGCGGTCGATGATCGCGACCGCCATGCCGTCGGTCAGGACGTCGCTGGGGAGCGTGATCGACGGCAGGGCATTCGCGACGATGGCGGCCTGTTGGCGGAGCAGGCGACGCTGGTAGTGATCCGCGGTGCTGTGGAGCAGCGCAGCGACGCCGAGCGACAGCGCGATCGTGGCGATCAGCGCCATCACGACGTGGAGCGCGACGAACTGACCCAACAGCGAACGCGGCAGACGCAACCTCATGGCTTGGGGACGATGATGTAGCCGACGCCGCGCACCGTCTCGATCCGCGCGCTGCTCGATGCGTCGTCGAGTTTCTTGCGCAGGCGGTGGACATAGACCTCGACCGCGTTCGAGCCGAGCTCTCCGCCAAGTCCGAACAGGTGGTCCTCGGCGATCCGCTTCGGCACGACGTTGCCCGCGCGCCGCAGCAGCAGTTCGAGCAGCTCGGTCTCGCGGACCGACAGCGCGATCGTCGTACCTTCGACATGCGCGACGCGGATTTCGAGGTCGAACGTGAGGCGACCACAGGTCAGCGAGCGTCCGAGATATCCCCCTTGGCGACGCAGGACCGCGAGCAGGCGCGCGTGCAATTCGTCGACGTCGAAAGGCTTCACCAGATAATCGTCGGCGCCTTCGTTGAGGCCGCGAATGCGGGCGTCGATCGTGCCGCGCGCCGTCAGAATCAGCACCGGGCGAATGTCGCCGCGGCTCCGCATCCGGTGGAGCAGTGCCAGTCCGTCCTCATCCGGCAGGCCGAGATCGAGCAGGACCGCGGCGTAGTCGCCATCCCGCAGATACGCTTCGGCGTCCTCAATGGTGCGCGCAAGATCGACTGCGAACCCGCGTGGCGACAGCGCAGCGGTCAGCGCCTGCGCCAGGTCTGCGTCGTCCTCGATCAACAGCACCCGCATCGGATCGACCTCATCTTGCCGCGGCGCAGCATCCGTAAGCGCGCTGTAAGCCAGCGGCGCTACCGGCTCCAGTCTAATCCCCAAGGGGCTGAATATGCACGCATCGACGACACCCGAAACGCTCCCTCCCGCCGCCACGCTTTCGCGATCCGCGCAGATGCGCTGGCTCGGAATCGCGGCCGGCGTGATCGTCGGGCTGGTGCTGATCGTCGTGCTGATCGGCAAGCTCACGCATCACGAACCTGCGCCGGCACCGGTCACGCCGCCGGGGACGTTCCGGCCTACCAGGGACCAGATGGCCGGGCTGACGACGATGCGCGTCGGCTATGGCGCGTCCGATGCGCGGACGCTCGCGAGCGGCGCGATCACCGTCGATGGCGATCGCAGCACGCCGGTGCTGATGCCCTATTCGGGGCAGGTGGTGCGCGTGCTCGCGGATGCGGGGCAGCGCGTGACGCAAGGCCAGCCGCTGATGCTGGTGAAGACGAGCGATTTCGTCGATGCACGCAGCGGGCTGTTCGCGGCGCGCGCCGCCGCACAGAACGCGCAGGCGCAACTCGCCACCGCGGAGCGTACCGCGGACCGCCAACGGCAGATCTACGAGACGGCGGGCGGCGCGCTGAAGGATTATCAGCAGGCGAAGACCGATCTCGCCGCCGCGCAGGCGACCGCACGCACCGCCGCCGCGTCGCTCGGTGCCGCTCGCGACAAGTTGGCGATCCTCGGCAAGTCGCAGGGTGAGATCTCGCGCCTGGAGAATGTCGGCGAAGTCTCGGGTATCCATGACGTAACCACGCTGCATGCGCCGATCTCCGGTCTGATTGCGTCGCGCGATGTATCGGCGGGGCAGTATCTGTCGCAGGGCGGCGACAAGCCGGTGATGACGATCACCGATCCGTCGCGTGTCTGGCTGATCGCGCAACTCGCCGAGAACGACGCGAGCGCGGTGCATCGCGGCGACAGCGTCACGGTGACGACGCCCGCGCTGCCGGGCCGCAGCTTCCACGCGACGATCGATCTGGTCGGTGCCGCGCTCGATCCGCAGAGCCGTCGTCTGCCGGTGCGTGCGACGATCGCCAACCCTGACGGCGCGCTGAAGCCGCAGATGTTCGCGAGCTTCTCGATCCAGCGCCCGCACAGTGGCGATGCCTTGCTCGTTCCCGCCGCCGCAGTGATCCACGAAGGCGACGACGCGCGCGTGTGGGTGGTGCGCCCCGATGGCCTGCTGATCGCGCGGAAAGTCACCGCGGGCGAGGAGCAGGACGGCAAGGTCGCGATCACCGCCGGTCTGCGATCGGGCGAGCGGATCGTCACCACCGGCGCGCTGTTCGTCAACGAAGCCGGTCTCGGCGAATGAACCGGATCGTCGAATTCGCGCTGCGTCAGCGCCTGCTGATCGTCGGCATCTTCGTCGCCATGCTGGTGGCGGGGGGCGTCGGCTTCTACAATCTCAACATCGAGGCGTATCCCGATCCGGTCCCGCCGATGGTCGAGATCATCACCCAGACCCAGGGCCTCTCCGCTGAGGAGATGGAGCGCAACGTCACCATCCCGATCGAGGTCGGCATGGCGGGCATCCCGCATCTGACCGCGATCCGCGCGATCTCGCTGTTCGGGCTGTCGGACATCAAGATCCAGTTCAGCTACGACCTCACCAACGACGCGGCCAAGCAACAGGTCATCAACCGCCTGTCGCAGCTCCCCCCGCTCCAGGGTGGCGCGCAGCCGACATTGTCGCCGACCAGCCCGGTCGGCGAGATCTTCCGCTACAAGATCACCGCGCCGAAGGGCTATTCGGTGATGGATCTCAAGACGTTGCAGGACTGGGTCCTGCAGCGCCGGTTCAAGCGCATTCCGGGCGTGATCGACGTCACCGGCTGGGGCGGCAAGCTGCGCACCTACGACGTGGTGATCGACAACGACCGGCTCGCCGCGCACAACGTCACGGTCGCACAGGTGCTGGCGGCGCTCGGCAAGAGCGACGGCAATGTCGGCGGCCAGACGATCAACTTCGGCGCGCAGGCGGCGATCGTCCGCGGCATCGGCCTGATCCAGTCGGTCGGCGGCATCGAGAACGTGCTGGTCGGCACCGGCGGCGGCCAGCCGGTCCTGTTGAAGGACGTCGCGCACGTCCGGATCGGCAACGCACCGCGCCTCGGCATCGCCGGCTACAACGACCAGGACGACATCGTCCAGGGCATCGTTCTCATGCAGCGCGGCGCGCAGTCGATGCCGACGATCCTCGCCGTGCAGAAGGAAGTGTCCGACATCAACGCGTCGGGGATCCTGCCGCCGGGCGTGCATCTCGACCGGATCTACGATCGCTCCGACCTGATCCACCTGACGATCCACACCGTGCTCGAGAACATGGTGGTTGGCATCCTGCTGATCTTCGCGCTCCAGTGGATCTTCCTCGGCAATCTGCGCAGCGCGATCATCGTCTCCGCGACGATCCCGTTCGCGCTCGCCTTCGCGATCCTGATCCTGGTGTTGCAGGGGGAAAGCGCGAACCTGCTCTCGGTCGGTGCGCTCGATTTCGGGCTCGTGGTCGATGCCTGCGTGATCATGGTCGAGAACATCTTCCGCCACATGGTCGAGCGATCCGCGCATGTCGAAAGCGGCCGCCTTGATGGAACAGGGGGGCATTACACGCTCGCCAACCGCTTCTCGGCGGTGCTGGGCGCGAGTTCGGAGGTCAGCCGCGGCATCTTCTTCGCCGCCGCGATCATCATCGCCAGCTTCCTGCCACTGTTCACGCTGACCGGCGTCGAGGGCCACATCTTCGGGCCGATGGCGAAGACCTATGCCTATGCGATCTCCGGCGGCCTGATCGCCACCTTCACGGTCGCACCGGTGCTGGCGACGTTGCTGCTGCCCGACAAATTGTCCGAGGTGGAGACGTGGATCGTTGGCAAACTCCGCCGCGTCTACGAACCGGCCGCGGCGTTCGCGCTCGGTAACCGGGTCGTCGCGATCGGTGGGGCTGCGTTGCTGATGCTGCTCGCGGTGGTCGGCGTGCGGTCGCTCGGGATCGAGTTCCTGCCGCATCTCGAAGAGGGCAACATGTACATCCGCGCGACGCTGCCCGCGTCGGTCAGCCTCGAAGCGGGGCAGCCGGTGGTCAACGGCGTCCGCCGTATCCTGATGCAATATCCCGAGGTGCAGGCGGTGTTGTCCGCGCACGGTCGGCCCGACGACGGGACCGACTCGACGGGCTTCTTCAACGCCGAATATTTCGTGCCGCTGAAGCCGTTCGACACCTGGCCGAGCGGCGTCACCAAGGAGACGCTGACCGAGGAACTGTCGAAGC
Source organism: Pseudomonadota bacterium (assembly GCA_040388215.1). Classification (GTDB taxonomy): domain Bacteria; phylum Pseudomonadota; class Alphaproteobacteria; order Sphingomonadales; family Sphingomonadaceae; genus Sphingomonas. The sequence continues at coordinate 171,365 of JAZKCH010000001.1, forward strand.
GGCTGTCGGCCAAATATCCCGGCGTCGACTTCTCGTTTTCGCAGATCATCGAGGATAACGTCGAGGAGGCCGCCTCGGGCGTGAAGGGCGCGAACTCGATCAAGCTGTTCGGTCCCGATCTAGCGACGCTCGAGAAATACGCCGACCAGATCAAGGCGCAGATGGGCAAGGTCCGCGGGATCGAGGATTTGGGCGTGTTCCAGTCGCTCGGCCAGCCGACCGTGCGGATCGACGTCGATCGCGCACGCGCCTCGCGCTACGGGCTGACCCCCGACGACATCAACGCGACGGTGGCTGCGGCGATCGGCGGGCAGTCGAACGTCGACCTGTACGAGAAGGGCACCGATCGCCACTTCCCGATCGTCGTCCGCCTGAAACCCGAACAGCGCGACACGATCGACGCGATCCGCCGCATCACGATCGGTGCACCGTCGCCCGATGGCGCGGGCACGATCCAGGTGCCGCTGTCGGAGGTCGCCGACGTCAAGCTCACCTCGGGCGCGTCGTTCATCTACCGCGAGCATCAGGAGCGCTACATTCCGATCAAGTTCTCGGTCCGCGGCCGCGATCTCGGCGGTGCGGTCGACGAGGCACACGCGCGCATCGAACGGACCGTCCACCTGCCGTCGGGCTATCACCTCGAATGGGCGGGCGAGCTCGACAACCTCAACAACGCGGTCGCGCGACTGGAAGTGGTGGTGCCGATCAGCTTGCTGGTGATCCTGCTGCTGCTCTATGCGAACTTCGGCTCGATCCGCGACAGCCTGCTCGCGTTCTCAGCGATCCCGATGGCGATTATCGGCGGTGTACTGGCGTTGTCGCTGACGGGTACCGCGTTCAGCATCTCGTCCGCGATCGGCTTCGTCGCGCTGTTCGGGATCGCGGTGATGGACGGGATTCTGGTGGTCACGACCTATAATCACGCCGTCGACGAAGGGTTTGCGCGGGAGAATGCGCTCGCGACCACGGTCCGCCACAGTCTGCGTCCGGTGGTGATGACGTGTCTGGTCGCGGCGATCGGCCTGCTTCCCGCCGCGCTGTCGAGCGGGATCGGCAGCCAGGTGCAGAAGCCGCTCGCGCTGGTCGTCGTCGGGGGCATGACGCTCGCGCCCATCCTGATCCTGCTGGTGCTTCCGGTGCTGATCGACCGCTTCTCGAAACGCGTACCGCCCGAGGACCGCGGCGCGCACGGGCGCGACGTCGGCCATCACGCCCATCCGGAGGTCCAAGCATGAAGCGTCTCGCCATCCTCCTGCTCGCCGGCGCCACCAGCGCCTGCACGATGGGCCCGCGCAACCTCGACGCGCATGCCAGCCTGCCGCCGCCCCCCGCCGCGCAGACCTTCGCGCCGTCCAGCGGCGCGACCCAGGCTACCACGCTTCCGGCAGTACCGGCCGAATGGTGGCGGACCTTCGGCAGCACACAGCTCGATACGCTGGTGACCGAGGCGCAGGCGCACGCGACCGACGTCGCCGCGGCGGAGGCAACGCTGCGGCAATATCGCGAGCAGGGTTCCGCCACGGCGGGCTCGTCACTGCCGCAGGCCGACGTGAACTATCAGGCGGAGCGCACGCGGATCTCGAACGCGCTGTCGCCCGCGGTCGCGGACCAGAACCAGCAGCTCTACACGCTCCACACCGCGCAGGTGACGGTCAGCTATGCGCCCGACCTGTTCGGCGGCACGCGGTCGAAGATCCGCTCCGCCCGCGCCGCGACCGAAACGCAGCGGCAGCGGCTCGCGGCGGCGCGGACAACGGTGATCGCCAATCTGGTCGAGGCGGTGATCCAGCGCGCCTCGCTCGCCGAGCAGATCGTCGCGGCGCAGACCGCCATCGCGGTCAACCGCGACATCCTCCAGACATTGGTCAAGCGCCAGCAACTCGGCGCCGTCGGGGCTGCCGATGTGTCGACGCAGCAGGCAGCACTGGCGACAGCGGAAGGCGCGCTGCCGCCGCTGGTCCGCGCCGAAGCGCATCAGCGCGTGGTGATCGCGACGCTGATCGGGCGCTCGGCAGGCTCGGACCTGCCGCCGCTGCCAACGCTCGCATCGCTGACCCTTCCACGCGATCTGCCCCTGGTAGTGCCCTCCGATCTCGTCGCGCGCCGCCCCGACGTGCTGGCCGCGCGCGCACAACTCGAAGGGGCGGGGGCCGATGTCGGCACTGCGATCGCCGCACGGCTCCCCGCGATCTCGCTCAGCGGATCGGCGGGCGGGACGTCCGAACGATTCGGCGACATGTTCAAGAGCGGCAACCCGTTCTGGACGCTGATCGGCGGGATCACGCAGCCGATCTTCCACGCCGGCGCGCTCCGCCATCAGCAGCACGCCGCCGAAGCTGCGCTGGATGGGGCGAAGGCGCAATATCGTGCCGCGGTGCTCCAGGCATTCGGCGACGTGTCCGACGCGCTGACCGGTCTACGCACCGACGCCGACGCGCTCGACTCCGCCACGCGCGCGACCGACGCATCCGGTCGAGCGCTCAACTTCGTCCGCCGCCAACTCGCGCTCGGTGACGTCGGCACGCCCGCCTTGCTCAACGCCACCGCCACCGACGCACAGGCACGCGGGCAGGCGGTGCAGGCGCGTGCCGCCCGGTTGGCCGACACGGTGGCACTGTTCCAGGCCGCGGGCGGCGGCGTCACAGGAGGATAATCGATGGGCGGCATGATAGGCGCGACGAGCGGCAAGTTCGTCCTGATGGCGGCCACCCTGCTATTCCACGGCCGGGTCGACAATGCGCCGACGACGATTGCCATCGTCCCCGGCGCACCGCAGTCGGCGCTCGCCGCGACGCTAGCCGACCGGATCGCCCACCGCGACCGGGTCAAGATCGGCATCCGCGCAGAGTATCTCTACGCGCCGATCGCCGCGGTCGAACCGGCCCCGGCGGACAGTGCAGACCTGCGGATCGGCCAGGATATCCTCGACGCGCACCCGATCGAGATCGACTTCCCGCACCACGAACTCCGCCTGTTGCTGCCGGGCGAGGCAGCGCGTGCCGAACGCGGCATGACCGCGATCCCGGTCACGCACCAGGCGGACGGCACGATGACGGTGCCGCTGACACTCGACGCCGCGCCACCGACCGCTGCGGTACTCGACCTTGCGCACGCCACCGCCGTGACCGCGCCGACCGTAGCCAGCGCCGTCGCGCTCGGCCATTCGATCCTCAAGAACGCGATAGTCGTGCACGGCGCCAGCCCAACGGTCGGGCTCAGCGCGTTCGAGGACATGCGGGTAATCTTCGATCTCGGCCACGACCGGATCTGGGTCGCGCCGTAACAAAGCTTGGCGTCGGCGCGATGTCGGCGCTAACCGCGCGGGAATGGCCGCGTTGTCGATCCTCATCGTCCTTCATGACTTCGCGCTGGGCGGTACCGAGCGGGTCGCCGTGCGCCTGGCCGAAGCATGGGCGAAACGAGGTGCCCGGGTCACGATCTTTGCCGGGTCGGACGCAGGGCCACTTCGGGCTTTGGCCGGTGAGGCGGTCCAAATTGTCCTTGCCGAACCTCTGATCGCGCGTGGTCGTGGCTCGCGCAGGCGATTGGCGCAGGCGGCGCGCACGTTCGTCGAACAGCGCCGGTTCGACGGCGTCTTCATCCCCGGTAATTTCCATTGGCCCGTCGCCGCCGCGCTAGCCAGATCGGGGATACCCGTCATCGCGCAGGTCAGCGCCGCGCTCGACAAGCTGCAGCGCGGTCGAGTGCGACAATGGGCGTTCGAGCGTCGGATGCGATATTTGCTACGGCACGTGCAGGCGGTGGTCGCGCTGTCCGACGTCGCGCGCGATCAGGCCGACCGGATCCTGCGCCGCAGCGTCGCCACGACGATCGCGTTGCCCGCGCTGGCCGACGATAGCGTGCCGCCACTACCAATTCCCGAAACGCAGAGCCCGGCGATCCTGGCGGCGGGGCGTCTGGTGCCAGAGAAGGGGTTTGCGCGACTGATCGCAGCGTTCGCCGCGTTACCGGAAAAATCGGCCCGGCTGGTGATCGTCGGCGACGGCCCGAAAGCGCACGCGCTTCGGCGGCAAGCCGAGACGCTGGGGATCGCCGATCGGATTGCATTCCCGGGCTATGTCGCAGACATCCGACCCTGGCTCGATATTGCGCGGCTGTTCGTGCTGCCGTCCGATTTCGAGGGCTATCCGGCCGTGATGGTCGAGGCGCTGGCGGCGGGCAGGCCGGTCGTGGCGACCGATTGCACGCCAGCGACGCGATTGCTCGACGCACCGGGGGCGGGCAAGGTGGTACCGCTTGGCGACACCATCGCCCTGGCGCAGGCGATCACGCAGATGCTGTCCCAATCGCCGCCCGATCCGGCGGAACTGGCAGCATCGGTTGCGCACCACCGGATCGGTGCGGTCGCTAAAGCCTATCTCGATCTGTTCGCGGCGGTGCGCGCGTGAGCGCTCTGCCGATGCGGATCGCCTATGTGATCAACTCGGTCGAAGGCGGCGGGGCCGCGTCGCCGGTGCCCGCGGTGCTCGGGATTTTGCGCGACGGCGGGGCGGAGGTGGCCGTGTTCGCGCTGACCGCACGCGACCGTCGCGGCGAGACGGCGATGCGCGCCGCCGGGTTCGACGTGCAGGTGCGCGACGGCGGCGAGACCGATCATGTCGCGGCGCTCCGCTGGCTCGATGCGACACTCCGCGACTGGGCGCCGACGCATCTCTGGACGTCGCTGACCCGCGCGACCCTGCTCGGCCAGATGATCGGCCTGCGTCGCGGCTGGCCGGTCGTCAGTTGGCAGCACGCCGCGTTCCTCAAGCCCGCCAACCGCGTCCTGCTGCGCGCGATGCAGCGTCTGTCGCGGCTGTGGGTGGGCGACTCCACCGCGGTGACGCGGCTGACCGCGGAACGGCTTCACGTTCCGCCCGCGCGCCTGGTGCAATGGTCGATCTTCCGCGCCGATCCGGACGCGCGACAGGCGACCCCGTGGCGGGAAGGGCAGCCCGTACGCATCGGCAGCCTCGGGCGTCTCCACCCGGTCAAGGGCTACGACGTGCTGATCGAGGCGCTCGCGTTGATCGAGACGCGTACGCCGTACGAGATGGTCATCGCCGGTGACGGAGCAGAACGCGCGGCGCTCGAAGCCCGCGCCCAAGCGCTCGGGCTGACAACGCTGCGGTTCGCCGGTTACGCAGCCGACCCGGCGGCGTTCCTCGCGGGCTGTCATTTCTATGTGCAGCCGTCGCGATCGGAGGGGTTATGCGTTGCCGCGCACGAGGCGATGCAGGCGGGGTTGCCGGTCGTCGCCTCGGCGGTCGGCGAACTCCCCGGCACTATCGTCGAGGGCGAAACCGGCTTTACCGTTCCGCCCGGCGATCCCGTCGCGTTGGCCCAGGCGCTGTCATCGGTGCTGGCGAGGCCGGCGCAACTGGCGGCGATGGGGCAGGCCGGCCGCACCCGCGTTCTCGCCACCTTCGGACCCGAGCGGTTCGCCGCGACCGGGCTGGCTATCCTCGAACGGATGCGCGCTTTCGGACTGCGCGACCGAGTTTCTTGACTTCGCGGACGGCTTCGATCGAGAGGCCGTGCAGCGACAATTCGGTGCGCTTCATATCGACCAACGTCACGGATCCCGCTGCCGACAGCGTGTGGAACCCCTCGACATACGGCGCGCACGATACCGGCGGCTTCAGCGCATCGCCGATCTCAGTCGCGAACCGCTCCTTGGTGAGCGTCGTCATCGTCAGCGGCCGGATCGCGCCGCCATAGGTCCGGCTGCAATCCTGCACCGGCAGCACGATCTGGCCGTCGATCACCAGCGGCATGCCGCCGGGGCGCGCGCTTGCAACGTCTACGCGCACCGGATTAGCCGGGTGCGGCGTCCACGGGCCCGCCAGTCGCTCGGCATATGCGACGTGCAGGGCACGCATCTTGTCGGGTTCGCGGTCCGCCGAGGTATAGAACAGCCACCAGAGCCCATCATGGAATACCGGCGTCGCATCGACCGCGACGTGATCGAGATCGATCACGTGCGCCGGCTCCCACCGGGTCGGGAAGTCGACCGCACGGTACAGCGTCAGCCGGCGCGAGCGGTGCGCTTCGGGCAACATCCACGTTTCCCCCTCCGCCTCGAACACCAGCGGATAGGACAAATGCCAGGGTTCGTTCAGGACCGGCTGGCGGTCGACCAAGCGGAAATCGGCATCATAGACCAGCACTTCGATCGCACCGATCCGCACGCGGTAGTCGTAGGTTTCGACGAACACGTGCAGCCGGCCGTCGCGCCACACCCCGAACGGGTCCGCGAGAAACTGGAAGCTGCCCATTGGCGGCAGCCACATCATCGGCAAGCCCTCGATCGAGCCACGTGCGACGATCGCCTCGGCAGTCGCCATCACGATGGCGGGGCGCCAGATATCCTTGCGTAAAGCCACTGTGGTCGATCGATCCCAAATGCCACGCCCGGCAAGGACGCCACGCCGGCCTTCTCGCGGCGGTTCAGGCTACGCGCAACCCCTGCAATCCGATCGCCGTCTCCGGTTCGCGCTCCGGCAGCACGCTCGGGGTCGTATCGCCGAGCACGCTCATCACCGCGCGCGCCGCACGCACCGCGGAGCGCTCCGCGGTCAGCTCGAAGCTGCGCTGGAATAGCGCACGCTGAACCGGACGATAGCGATGATGCTGCGCCACCGCGCGGTCGAGTGCATCGCCGAGTCCGTCCGTGCCGGTCACGACTTCGCCCGCCTGCCAGTGGGCATAGTTCGCATCGCCGTCCCATTTGGTCGCATGCGCGTCGAGGAACAGGCACGGCCGTGGGGTGTGGAGAAACTCGTACACCTGGCTGCTGACGTCGCCGAGATAGATATCGGCGGCTGCGGTGTAGGTCATGTCGGTCGAGGCGGCGCTGCCCAGATCGACATGGATGTTCGGCGCATCGAGGAAACGCCGATCGATGCCGCCTGCACGGTCGATCCGGAACTTGTCGATCGTCAGCACGAACTTGCGGTGGAACAGCATGACGTGCGGTGCGAAGATCAAATTGTAGCGGTCGTCGTGCAGGAAATGCTCGAGCACCGCGCGGCCCTGCGCATACCAGGACGAGAGATGCGGCGACGGATGCGGATTATACAGCACCGTAGGCTTGCCGTTCGCCTGGAACGGCAGACGCGGCGCAGGCTCCGGCATCAGGTCGAACTTGGGATAGCCGATCAGGCTCATCCGGTTGAACGGTACGCCGGCCTCGCGGTGGAGGCGCTGGCGGATCTTGGTCCCGGAAACGAGCACGTGATCGAAGGTCGCGCTATGCTTGTTGAAGCCGATCGCGCGGTCGCCGGCGCCATGCCGCGTGTGGATGATCTTGAGATCGTCGAGACCATAGCGCGTCTTCAGCAGCAGCGAGGTCTTCTCGGCGACGACCAGCGCATCGAGCGATCGAAAGAAGTCGAGATTGTCGCGGTAGATGCCGATCTTGGTCACCGGCAACGCCCATTCGAGCGTGCTCGCCAGCGTCCGTGTCGAGGCGCGGCGCAGGCCGAGTTCGACGAGCGGAATGCTGACACCCAGCCTTGCACACAGCCGCCGGACTTCGTCGGTCAGCCGGGCATTGGTGGTCGCGACGACGATCTCCGCATCCGGATAGCCCTCCGCCATCGCCAAGGCGGTTGGTAGGGCGTGGGCGACCTGATGCACCTGGTCGTGATTGAACAGAAAACCGATCTTCATGCCCGGTAGACGTTCCCGAAGCGGGCGGCCCTCACTAAATATTTTGTCATTCTGCACATTGCCGGGAACTTTCCGTTCGTCGGCGCAACGGAGGAAGTCTAAGCGCTCCCGATGCGTTCGTTCTTCAACCGTATGACGTACAGGCTGGCGCCGTCCGCAAAGCCCGACCGCGTCGACCAGACCCAGTCGGGCGTATGGCTGGTGCTTGCGAACCTCGGGCACCTGCTGGGCGGCAAGGCCGCAGCGGGGGTCATGAGTCTCGTCTACCTCGTACTCGTGACGCATCGGCTTGGCGTGGCCGACTATGGCGTCCTGGTACTGGTCAACGCCTATGCGGTACTCATCGGCAGCGTCCTGGCGTTTTCCGGGTTTCACGGGGTCGTTCGCTACGGAGGGATCGCGATCGAGGCTGGAGACCGGACCGGGTTTGCACGGATCGTTCGGTTTCTGGCAGTGATCGAGCTCGGCTGTGGCGTCGTCGCGGTGGGCATAGCAGCGCTGCTGGTGCCGCTGATCGGACCGCGTCTAGGATGGTCGCCGGATACGATCGCGATCGCCATCCCCTATAGCTTGGCGGTGATCGCGACGGTGCGGGCGACGCCGCAAGGGCTGCTTCAGATCGCCGGACGGTTTGATCTGATCGGGCTGCATCAGGCGGTTTCGCCGCTGGTTAGGCTGATTGGCGCGCTCGGCGTCTGGTTCGCCGGCGGCGGGCTCATCGGCTTCATCGCGGTGTGGCTGGTTGCGGCCGTCGCTGAAGGGCTGGCGATGTGGGGCTTCGGGCTCGTCGCCTGGCGCAAATTGGCAGATGGCGAGCCATTGGCTGGACCGTGGCGCGGCGCCGCGCGCGATACTGCCGGACTGAAGCGGTTCATCCTGATCACCAATTTCGATATCACGGTGCGCGAACTGGCACCCAATCTTGCGCCTTTGACGGTCGGTTGGCTGCTCGGACCGGCAGCGGCGGGGTTGCTCGCGCTTACCCAGCGCGCGACGTCGCTACTGGCCCAGCCCACCGTGCTGCTCAGCCAGGCAAGCTACGCGGTGCTTGCGGCGCAGGTGGCCCGCGGCGATCTGACCGGGTTGCGCCATACCGTCTGGCGAAGCGCAAGCCTGGCATTGGCGGTGGCGATCCCGATCGTCGTGGTCCTCGCGCTGGTGGGCGATCGCTTGCTGGTTCTGCTAGGCGGTGCGAGCTTTGGCGGTGCGACGGGATTGCTGATCCTGATCGCGGGGGCGCGTACCGCGGGGCTGGCGAGCGCGCCGCTGGCGTCCGGGCTGACCGCGTTGGGTCTGCCGGGCCGATCGATGACTGTCGGTCTTGTGACCAGTCTTGCGCTTTATCCGTTGCTGCCGATGATGCTCTGGGCCTTCGGCACGGATGGGGCAGGGTGGCACGCACTGCTCCAGAACGGCATCGCGATCCTGGCCTTGGCGGCGATGTTCCGTAGCGACGCACGCGGCGTATCCGCGTGACGTTGGGCGGGCTTCGCGCGGTATTCCTTGCCGAGCGCGCCATGCTGCTTCGGTTGCTCGTCGCCCGGCTCGGTAGCGCCGAGGAGGCCGAGGATGCGTTGCAGGATCTATGGCTGAAGTTGGAAACGGTGACCGGTGGCCCGATCGCCGAACCGGTCGGCTATATCTGTCGGATGGCGAACAACGTCGCGGTCGACCGCCGGCGTCGTGCGATCCGCCGCGTCGGCCGCGACACCGACTGGCTGGAGACGCAGGCGACTGCCGACGAGCACCCCGATGCCGAGCGTGCGCTGATCGCCCGTGAACGGCTGGCGCGCGTCGAGGCGACGCTCAAGGGCTTGCCCGACCGCGTCGCAACGGCCTTTCGGCTGTACCGCTTCGAGGACTTGCCACAAAAGGCGATCGCCGAGCGGATGGGGATCACCGTCAGCGGCGTCGAGAAGCTGTTGCACCGCGCCTATCTGCGCGTTTACCTGCACCGGCCGAATTCCGGTGTGGACATCCGGCGGCCAGAACGTCTCCCTCTTGAGGAGGACCAGCACGATGGTCGATGAGTGGACCGGCCATACGATGGTGGACGCAGCGGCGGACGAGGCTGTGGCGTGGCATCTGCGTCTTGCGACCGCGGATGCGGACGAATGGCTGGCGTTCACCGAGTGGCTTGAAGCCGATATCGCCCATGCCGAAGCTTATGACGCGCTGACCCGCGCCGACGCGGAACTCGACGATGCGCTGGCGCCGCCCGACTGGTCGGACGCGCCGCCGCTTGTCGCCGACAACGACGACCGCCCGGCGCCCCGTATCAACCGCCGCTGGGCATTGCCGGCGCTGGGTAGCCTTGCAGCCATCGCTATCGTCGGCGTCATGCTTCCGTCGGAAACTGTGCCGGTCGCTGCAGCGCGGATCGTCGAAACGCCGGCTGGCGTACGCCGCACGGTCGTTCTGACCGATGGCAGTCGTATCGAGTTGAACGGAGGTACGCGTCTGGCGATCGATACCGGCGCTGCGAGAGTGGTGACGCTGGAACGCGGCGAGGCGATATTTCACGTGACGCACGATCCGAGACATCCGTTCCTGGTCCAATCCGGCGGCATGCGGCTTCAGGACGTTGGCACGGTGTTCAACGTGGCGCGCGTCGGCGGGAATTTCGGTGTCCAGGTCGCGGAGGGAGCTGTGATGTTTCAGCCGGAGCACGAACGGATCATGCTGACGGCGGGTGCTGCGCTGTCGCACGTCGATGGCGAGGCACCGCGGATGTCTGGGGTTGCGATCGACGACGTCGGCAGTTGGCGTAAGGGTCGGTTGGTGTTCCAGCAGACTCCGGTCCGGCTGGTCGCCGCCGCACTGGAGCGCAGCACCGGATCGGTCGTGACCGTCTCGCCTGCGTTGGCAGACACGCCTTTCACCGGCTCGATCGGCGTTACTGGCGACGCAGACCATTTAATTGCCCGGACGGCCGCGCTGATCGGTGCCCGTGCGGAGCATGGTCGCGGACGGTGGAGATTGGTCGGGGGGCATGCCGGTCCGTAAATCCTATCGTGTTGCCCTGCTGATCGCTGCTTCGTTGTTCGCCGTCTCGCAGCCTGTGCCCGTGCGCGCGGCGGCACGGCGCGCGTTCGCTGTGCCGGCGGGTCCGCTCGATCGCGCGATCACGGCGCTGGCGCAGCAGGCCGGTGTCGATATCGGCAGCGCCGAGCCGGGCATCGCACGGATCGTCACCCGAGGCGCAAATGGACGGATGAGCGCTGCGGCGGCGCTCGATAGACTGCTGGCGGGTACGCCCTTCACGGCGCAGCGCCTGGATGCCGGGAGCTTCCGGATCGTCCGCCGACAGATTGCAGCGATACGCGTACGCCGCAAATCCGATCCCGCGCCTCCACCGCCACCTGCGGCAGAGATACAGCCCGAGATCGTCGTGACCGCTTCCAAGCGCAGGACGTCGCGGCTTCGCTTTCCGGGCGCGGTCACGATCCTCCGACCTGACGGGACCGTGACCGTGGGCGAGAGTGCGGCCAACGGCATGGACCAGGCGATCGCCGTCACCCCCATTCTCCAGGGCACCGCGCTCGGCGCCGGCCGCAACAAGCTGTTTATTCGCGGCGTGGCGGACAGCAGCTTCACCGGCCCGACGCAATCGACCGCCAACGTCTATTTCGGCGACGTGCCGGTCGCATATAACGGCCCCGATCCAGGGCTGAACCTATACGACATGGACGAGGTCGAGGTACTCGAAGGCCCGCAGGGTACATTATATGGGGCGGGTGCGATCGGCGGGATCGTCCGGTTGGTGCCGCATGCCGTGGATGTATCGCGCCTGTCCGCAAATCTGTCGGCCGGCGTCGGCGCGACCCGGTCGGGCGATCCGGGCACCGACTTGGCAGCGATGATCAACCTGCCGATCCGGAGCGGGGTCATCGGCGTACGTGCCGTCGGGTATCACGTCGTCGAGGGCGGCTATATCGACGATGTCCGCCGCAGCCTGCGTAACATCAACAGCGTGGCGACCACCGGCGGACGGTTCGACATGCGGGTCGTCCCCGCGAGCGGCTGGACGATCGATGCGGGGATCGTCGCGCAGTCCGTGTCGGCGCCGGATCTCCAATATGCGGAGCGGGGAATGGGGTCGCTGGCGCGCGCGTCGTTGCTCGCGCAGCCGTTCGAGCAACATTATGTGCTGGGCCGCGTCGTGATCGATCGTCAATGGGCGAGTGGCGTTCACCTCGTCTCGGCGACCGGACTGGTCTGGCGCGATGCCGAAGCTCGCTTCGACGCCACCCGCCCGAACCGGCCGAACGTCCCGATCGCCTACGACACCGACGAGCGCAGCCGGTTGTTCTCGCACGAGACGCGCGTCTCGCGGACCAGCGCGAACGGCGCGGGGTGGCTGGTCGGAGTCGCGCTGATCCACGCGCGCGACGCCTATGCCCGGATGTACGGCGCTCCCGACCGGTTGCGCGATATCATCGGCGTCACCAACCGCACGCGCGATGCCGCGCTGTTCGGCGAGGGCGGCATCGCGCTCAATCCGGTGCTGACGATTACGGTGGGTGCCCGGCTCACGCATCAGCGCTCGGATGGCGATCCGATCGCGAGCCTGAAGACGACAAATTATATCCGGGGGCGGAGCTCGACCCGGATCGATCCGACGCTCGGTGCCTCGTGGCTGATGGCACCGACTCTATCGGGGTATGCGCGGTATCATTCTGGGTTCAGGACAGGCGGAATCACCGTTACCCCTGGCGTCGGACGGGTCGCCGATCTCGTCCCCGATACGATCCACGTGGCCGAGATCGGCGTGCGTAAGGAACGCCGTGGGCCGCTCGGCATTGCCGGATCGGTTGGCGTGTCGCTGACCGACTGGAACCACATCCAGGCCGACCTCGTCGATCGGAACGGCTTTCCCTTCACCACCAACCTCGGCAACAGTCGCATCCGCGGGCTCGAAGCCAGTCTCAATTGGGTCCCTGTGAAAGGCTTGCACATCGATGCGGCGATGTTCCTCAACGATACCGGCGTAACCGATCCCGCTCCATCGCTGCGGACCAAGATGGGAACCAGATTGCCCAACACGCCGCCGTTCGCGGTGTCGGGGCGCATGGGATATGAATGGTCCGTGGGCTTAGATGCCAGCGTCGGCATCGACGCCGGTTGGCGCTATGTCGGCCGCTCGACGGTCGGAACGCAGGCGCCGCTCGACATCTTCCAAGGGGAATACGGGACGGCGCATCTTGGGGCCGCATGGAACCGCGGCCGTATTCGCGTGACGGCGACTGCCGAGAACCTGTTCGACGTGAAGGGCGATCGCTTCGCTGGCGGCAACCCGTTCGCGCTTGCGGCGCGCAACGAATACACCCCGTTGCGACCGCGATCTTTCCGGTTGGGCGGGTCGATCAACTGGTAGATGATCCCGGTACCGTAAGGGAACAGGTTTGGGTTCACGGGTCTGTCGGACTGACAAGGAAGTAGCGCGATGGCCTTTCGGTATTTTTCCACGGTTTGCTGGTTCGCGCTGTTTGCCCTTGCGGCGACGGCGACGGCGACGATGACGGCTGCGGCTGCGGCTGCGGCTGCGGCGGCGCCGGCCAAGCGGATGGTTCTCATCGACGACGACGTCGTCGGGCTCAACGGCGTGCCCGCGTTGTTGCTCCAGGCCCCTGATGTCGACGTATTGGGGATTACCACCACCAGCGGTTCGGTCTGGTGCGCAATCGCGACGGCTTACGCTTTGCGCACGGTCGAGATCCTCGGGCGTACCGACGTGCCGGTAGTGCCAGGCGCAACCTTTCCCCTGATCAACAGCGAAGCCGCGACCAAGCGGTGGGAAGCGCTATATGGTCGGCTTGAATTCAAAGGGCCGTGGACCGAGTCCGCGTCCGGCGCCAAGAGCCAGTCTACCCTGGGCACACCATCGCCGGCAGTCGTACCGAACTTGCCGATCGGCGATCCCGTCATCAAGCCTTCCGGTGAAATCGCCGCCGCGTTTCTGGTCCGGATGGTTCGCGCGCATCCGCATCAGATCACGCTGTTCGCCACAGGACCGATGACCAACATCGCGATCGCGCAGAGCCTTGACCCGAGCTTCGCCGCGAACGTGAAGGAACTGATCTACATGGGCGGCAGTCTCAATCCTCAGCAGACGCTGGACACGCCGGCGGCTGCGGACTTTGCGCGCGAGTTCGTCAATACGCCGCGGCGCGAATTCAACATCCGTTGGGATCCCGAAGCGGCGCGGATCATGGCGCACGGGGCGTGGCCGAAGGTGACGATGGTGCCGATCGATCCATCGACCGGGACGCAGTGGACGCGTAGCTTTCTCGACAGCCTGAAGCCTGCCCATACGGCGCTCACCGATACGCTTCAGACCGGGCTCGAACCGGGCTTCCCGATGTGGGACGAGATTGCGGCTATGGCTTGGCTGGAGCCCGCCATCGTCACCCACGCCGAGACGCTCTACATTGATTTCGACACGAGCCAGACCGCCACCTACGGCGATACGCTGTCGTGGCACGATGCGTCTCGCCCGCATCTCGGCGAGAAAGCCCAGACCGTCGTCCTTCGCGTCGACCGCGCAAAGATGGAGGCGGCAATGCGCAAACTCTACATGCGGCCCTCGAAGCGCTGAACCGTCGCAGCGGCAGCGGCGGCGGCGGCGACTGGGGCAAAGATGTCGCGGTGCCGCGCAAAAACGCACCATGCCTGATCCCGGCTCTTGCCGCGTGTTACAGTGGTGTTACCGACCGACGACGGATCCGGGGCACACGGATCGATGCTGGAGGATGTTCGAAACCCAAGGGGGGACCATCCATGATTAACTTGCCCATTCGTACTTCTGCCATCGCCCGTCTGCTGGCCGCCAGCGCGCCGCTGTTGGCCTTCGCCGCACCCGCCGCCGCGCAGGAGCAAGCGTCAGCTGGCCAGACTGCCAGCGATACCGCTAGCGATCAGGGACTTGGCGAGATCGTCGTCACCGCGACGCGCCGCCAGGAATCGTCGAAGGACGTGCCGCTCGCGGTCACTGCGATCAGTGGCGAAAAGCTCGACGTGCTCAATTCGAGCGGTCTCGACATCCGCTTCCTCGCCGGCCGCACGCCGAGCCTCCAGGTCGAATCGTCGTTCGGCCGCACCTTCCCGCGCTTCTATATCCGCGGTCTCGGCAACACCGATTTCGATCCCAACGCCGCGCAGCCGGTCTCGGTCGTCTATGACGACGTCGCGCTTGAGAACCCGATGCTGAAGTCGTTCCCCGTCTTCGACCTGCAAAGCGTCGAAGTGCTGCGGGGGCCACAGGGTACCTTGTTCGGGCGCAACACGCCCGCGGGCGTCGTGAAGATCGATTCCGCCAAGCCGAACCCGGATAAGGTCTCGGGCTACGCGACCGGATCCTGGGCGACCTACAACACGATCAACGGCGAGGCGGCGCTGAACCTGCCGATCGGCAACGGCTTCGCGTTCCGCGCCTCGGGCATCATCCAGTCGCGCGACGATTGGGTGACCAACGATTCCACGACGGGCAATGCGGATCGCAAGCTCGAAGGCTATCGCGACGTCGCCGGCCGCTTCCAGCTTGGCTATACCAGCAGCGACTTCAACGCATTGCTGAACGTGCACGTCCGCGATCTGACGGGCTCGCCGCGCATCTTCCGCGCCGGGCTCTTCAAGCCGGGCACGAACGACTTCAACACCGGCTTCGACCCGAAGCATGCTACGCTCGACGGCTATACCAGCCAGAGCCTGACGCAGTGGGGCACCAACCTCCGGCTCGACTATCATCTCGACGGCATCGGCACCTTCTACTCGGTCACCGGCTACGAGCAGGCCAAGGTCGAAAGCACGGGCGACGTCGACGGTGGCAACAACTACACTTTCCTCGGCGGCACGATCGGCGCGATCGGCGTCGGGCTGTTCCCGTCGAATACCGGCGGCCTGACCAAGCCGAAGGAGTTCAGCCAGGAACTGCGCTACGCGAGCGAGGACATGAACGGCATCCGCCTTCAGGGCGGGCTGTATTATTTCCACCAGACGCTGCGCTACAACCAGTACGACTATGCGTTCGGCGGCACCGGATCGCGCGCGACCGATCTGACGCAGGACATCGCTCACGACAATCGCAACGAAAATTACGGCGCGTTTGCATCGATCGAGGCCAAGCCGACCGAGTTGCTGACGTTGCGCGCGGGCGTCCGCTATTCGCACGACTATCGCAACGACCTCGTCACCGCACCGATCCCCGGCAGCGGGATCAGCGACACGCTGCCCGCGCGCGCGGTCGTCCGCGGCTCGAACGTCACCTGGGACGCGAGCGCGACCTACGAACTGACACCCGCGATCAACGTCTATTCGCGGCTCGCGACCGGCTATCAGGGCCCGGCGATCCAGGATCGCGTGACCTTCGGCAGCGTCCAGAGCACCGCGCCGAAGCAGACCACCTTCTCGGGCGAAAGCGGCTTCAAGGGCACGCTGCTCGATCGGAAGGTGAACTTCTCGCTCGACGCATATTGGTACAGCACCAAGGACCTGCAGATCACCGCGGTCGGCGGCAGCAGCAACTCGGCGCGACTGATCAGCGCGAACAAGGCGATCGGCTACGGCGTCGAGGGCGAGTTCGAGGCGCGGCCACTCCCCGAACTGACGCTGACCGCGAGCGGCAGCTACAACTTCACCGAGATCCGCGACCGGAATATCGGCGTCGGCGTGTGCGCGACCTGCACCGTGCTCGATCCGATCGTCAACGGGTTCGCGGTGATCGACGGCAACGATCTTCCCCAGGCGCCGCGCTGGATCGCCAACTGGACCGCGCGCTACGGCATTCCGCTCGCCAATGGCGGCGAGGTCTATGCCTATACCGACTGGGTCTATCGCAGCCGCGTAAACTTCTTCCTGTACGAAGCGGTAGAGTTCACCGGCAAGTCGTCGCTCGAAGGCGGGCTCAAGGTCGGCTATAAATCGCCGCAGGGGTATGAGATCGGCGCATTCGTCCGCAACATTACCAACCAGTATCGCAGCATTTCGGCGATCGATTTCAACAATTTGACCGGGATGATTAACGAGCCGCGGATCATCGGCGGCCAGTTCAAGGTCGCGTTCTAAGACTGTCGTGGGAGGCGCTTGCCGCTAAGGCCGCCTCCCATAATCGTTATTTGCGACAGGCGCCCGCGACATGCGTGGCGGTTTGATCGAGGGTAATCGCAAGCGGTCCCTTGGGCGCACGTCCGGCCATTTTCAGCCGGCCGGTAAATCCGTTAGAGGTATAGCTCCCCGCCCGTGAAATCTGCATCGGACCGCCGTTTTTCTGTGGGCAGGTCAATGTCTGGGCGTACCGACCTCCGTCGATCTGTACACTATCGACACGACATTGTGCTTTCGGGTCTGGCACCAGCAGCGCCGCGACGCCGGTTTCCGATGATGCCGGCGTTACGCATTTATGCTCGGTCTTCGAGCGGCCCTTCATCATCTTCAGCAGGAAACCCGGAGCGCCGGGTATGACGAGATCCACCGCGGTTGAGACAATGTCCCACCGGCCCGGCGCTATGGCCTGGGCGGCGGCAATACCGGGGTTCAGCAGAAGGTATAAAAAGAGGATTTTGCGCATCGGTCAATCCTGCAGGACGCGGTCCGATCGCGCAATCGCCAAAAAACCTGTTGCGTGCAGAGTGTGTTACACCGTGTGGCCCGTTAGCCGGACGAGCCGTATCCTCGGCAACGAAGGCGAGCGGCCGGCCTATCGGTGCCGATGCTGCCTCACGGGGTGGAGGCCTGTCCTGTCCATCCGCCGGCGGTAGCGGAATAGAGCCGCGCGACGTTTAAGAATTGCCGCGTTCTCGCGAGTACCAGGCCATTGCGCGAGCGCTGGTACAGGCGTTCCGACTCCAGTACCTGCAGGGTGCCTGAATTACCGACGTCGAAGCTCCGGCGCGAGAGACGGCGGGAGCGATCCGCCACCGAAACGGACTCGGTCTGGTTCGCCACCGATCGTGCGTCGGTCTGGATCGCCGACAGCGTATCGGCGACCTGGCCGAACGCGGTCAACACGGTCTGGCGGTAAGTCGCCTCGCTCGCCCGCGCGCGATCGATCGCCGCCGCGCGCTGGGCCTTGAGCGTGCCGCCGTGGAAGATCGGCGCGGTCAGCCCGGCGAAGATGTCATAGCCTCGGAACGCGTTCTTCAGCAGCCCGTCGAGCCCAGGTGCCCCTTGGGTCAGCGTCGCGCCCAGCGTGATGTCGGGATAGAGCCGCGCGGTCGCGATCCCGACCCCCGCCGCCGCCGCGTGCAGATCGGCCTCGGCCTGAAGGATGTCGGGACGGCGGTGGACCAGTTCGGACGGCAGGGCGACGGGGATCGACGCGGGCAGCGTCAGCCGGTCGAAGTCGATCTCGGTCGGCCCCAGATCGGCGGGGGTGATCCCGGTCAGCGTCGCTAGCAGATGCCGCGCCTCGGCGAGCTGCTGGTCGAGCTGCGGCAGGTCGGCGCGGTCGGCGGCATACTGGCTCTCGGCATTGAGCACTTCGACCAGCGTGCCGTCGCCACCGGTGCGGCGTTTGCGGGTCAGGTCGACGTTGCGCTGGTCGTCGGCGAGCAGTGCGGTGGCGGTGGCGATCTGCGCGCGGATCGCGGCGATCGTCAGGACCTGCGTGACGACCTGCCCGGCGATCGACAGATGCGCGGCCTCGGTCTGGCGCTGTTGCGCCTCGGCCTGTGCGGCGCTCTGTTCGACCTGGCGACGCAGACCGCCGGACAGATCGAGATCGTAGCTGATCCCGCCGCCTGCGGAGTAGAGGAGGAATTCCGGGTTGCCGCCGGACGCGAGCGGGTTCGTGCCCGAAAAGCCGAAGCCTGCCAGATTGACCTGCTGCTGGTCGACCCGTGTGTTCGCATCGACCTGGGGCAGGCGCCGCCCGGCGACCGCGCGCAGTTCGTGGCGCGACGCATCGAGCGTGGCGTTGCTCGCGGCGAGGCTCTGGTTGTTCGCCATCGCACGGTCGACCAGCGCATCCATCTCGGGCGAGCCGAACGCGGTCCACCAGCGGGGCGCGGGGCCGGCACCGAGATCGACGCGCGGGGTGGCCGCCGTAGCAGCCGAAGCCTCGCCATTCGCCAGATAGCTGGTCGCCGTCGGGGCTTGGGGGCGTGCGAAATTCGGGCCGACGGTGCAGCCTGCCAATACGCTCGCCAGGGCGGTCGCGGCGAGAAGGATCGAGAGAATACGCATGACGGTCAGTCCATGTGGAGGGTCGGGCCCGCATCCGCCCCGGCGCGCGGGCCGCGCATCAGCAGCAGGAGCGGTATCACCGCGAGAGTCAGGAGGAACAGCAGCCAGAACGCGTCGATATACGAGACCATCGCCGCCTGGCGGTTGATCTGTGCGTTCAATGCCGCGACCGCGCTCGGCAGATCGAAGTCGAAACCCTGCATCATCGCCGGATTGTCGGGCCGGATACCTTCGATCAGTCGCGAATGCACTGTGGCGCCGTTGCGGATCGTCATCGCCTGCAACACCGAGATGCCGACCGCCGAGCCGATGTTGCGGGTCAGCGTGAACATCGCCGCGCCCTCGTTGCGGTATTTTGCATCGAGTGTGGCAAAGGCGATCGTCGTCAGCGGCACGAAGACCAGACCGGTGCCGATCCCCTGGATGAAGCCCGACAGGATGACGAGGTTTTCGTCCATGCCGAGCGAGAACCCCGACATCATGTGCAGCGAATAGGCGGCGATCGCGAACCCCGCGAAGATCAGCAGTCGCGCGTCGACGCGTTTGATCAGCCGACCGACGAGGATCATCGACAACAGCGTGCCGATCCCTCGCGGTGCGGTGACGAGCCCGGTGAGCACGACCGGATAGCCCATCAACGTCTCCAGCATCGTCGGCAGCAGCGCGAGCACGCCGAACAGCATGGTGCCAAGGAAGAAGCCGAAGATCGACCCGGTCAGGAAATTGCGGTCCTTGAACATCCCGATGTCGATGAAGGGCTTGCGCGCGGTCAGCGTGTGGACGACGAACAGATAGCCGAAGAACAGCCCCAGCGCGGCCTCGATGCAGATCTCGAGCGAGCTGAACCAGTCCTTGGTCTGGCCGCGGTCGAGCATCAACTGCAGCGACCCGATCGCCAGCGCGAGCATCGCGAACCCGAACAGGTCGAGCCGCGGTCGTGCCGCATCCTTGGTCTCGGTCAGGAACGCGGACAGCCCGGCAAAGGCGAGCAGGCCGATTGGCAGGTTGATATAGAATACCCAGCGCCACGACAGGTCGTCGGTCAGCCATCCGCCGAGCGCCGGTCCGATGATCGGCCCGAGGATCGCGCCCATGCCCCACACCGCCATCGCCGGACCGTGCCGCTCGGGCGGATTGATATCGAGCAGGATCGCCTGGCTCATCGGCACCAGCGCCGCGCCGAAGATTCCCTGGAGCAGGCGGAAACCGACCAGTTCGCCGAGGCTGTTGGCGATCCCGCACAGCCCCGAGACGACGGTGAAGCCGACGATCGACCACAGCATCAGCCGCTTGCGCCCGAACCGTCCCGCCAGCCATCCGGTCAGCGGCGTCATGATCGCGGCAGCGACGATGTACGAGGTCAGGACCCAGGTAATCTCCTCGCTCGATGCCGACACGCTACCCTGGATATGCGGCAGCGCGACGTTGGCGATCGTGCTGTCGAGCGAGTTCATGACTGTCGCCGCCATCACCGACGCGGTGATCAGCCGGCGTACGCCCGGCTCCGGATACGCGCCGGTCATTGCGGCCCCGTTGTACCATCCCGCGTCGCACCATTCTGCGTCGCGCCGCCGAACAGATGGCGTTGGTACCCCGTGTCGACGCTGACCTCGACGCTGAGCCCGGCGTGCAGCGGCACGTCCTTCGGCAGCGCATCGATGCTGAACTCGATGGGCAGGCGCTGGACCACTTTCACCCAGTTGCCGGTCGCGTTTTCGGCCGGCAGCAGCGAGAAGCTGTTGCCGGTGCCGGGGCTGAAGCTGGCGAGGCGGCCGGTCAGTTTCAGGTCGGGAAACGCATCGACCTTGAACGTGGCGCGCTGGCCGATCCGCATGTGGTTGAGCTGGTCTTCCTTGAAATTGCCCTCGACCCACAGCCGCGTGCCAGCGAGCGTGAACACCGGTTTCGACGCGGAGACATAGCTGCCGACCTGCAACTGGTTCACCTTGGTGACGATGCCGCCTTGCGCGGCGCGGACGACGGTATAGCCGAGGTTGAGCCTGGCGCGCTCGAGCGCCGCCTGCGCGCGCTGCACGCCCGGCTGGCGCTCGGTCGGTGCGGCGACGTTGCCGGTCAGCGTGGCGGCGACGCCGGCATTCTGCTGGATCGAGGTTTGGATCTGCTGGCGCGCAGTTTGCGCGGCGAGCACCGCCTGGTCATATTGGTTCTGCGACGAGATGCCCTCGGCGAGCAGCGACTTCTGGCGCGCCGCCTCGCGGTCGGCATAGGCGAGCTTGTCGCGCCCCGCCTGCAACGATGCCTCACCTTCACGATAGTTCGCGCGGAGCGACGACACCTGCGCGCGGGCGTTGGCGAGTTCGGCCGCAGCCTCGTCGACCGCGGCCTGATACGGCGCGGGGTCGATCCGAAACAGGACGTCGCCGGCCTTCACGCGCTGATTATCGACGACCGCGATCGCCACCACCGGGCCACTGACGCTCGCGCTGACGGGGACGAGACCAGACTGGATATAGCCGTTGTCGGTGGCCTGATAGCGTCCGCCGCCGAGATAGAAGACCAAGCCGAGTATGATCGCTATGATCGGCGCAGCCAGTAGCAAGGGCTTGCGCCATAGTCGGCGTCGCGGCGATGGCGTGTCGACACCTTGCACCACGGGCGCAGGCTCCGTCACCGGGACCGATTGATCGACACCCTCGTCCTGGCCCGAATGGCGCGCGTCGTTATTCAAGCTCATCTGTCCCGCGACCTAACCCGTGCGAATGGGAGGCAGTCTTCAGGTCGACCCCACATCAGCAATCCTGTTTCCGCGCGGGTAGCACGCGGTTAATGGTGCAGCAATGCTTACGTTTCTATCCCTCTCCGCATTCTCCTGAAAGTCATCGAGCACTCATGAGACGCTGGCCGTGCTTGACGCGAATATTTGCGTGAAACGTGCGATGGCGGTTAGGAAGGTGCCATGGAAAACACAGCACCATCGCTCGACCTGTTCACCCTCCTCGAAATCGCGCTGGAGGAACGTAGCGAAGCTGCCGACGCGTTCGATATGTTTAAGCAGGATGCCGTGATGGCGCATGCGCCCGAAGCCGGACACGAACCGGCCGTGTCCAGTGAAGACGCTGCGGATGTAGCGGCCGGCGAAGTGGACAGTTTCAGCGCGGAAGTTCGCGGCCTGCTGACGGGCGCATCGGACGACGACCTGTCCGCGGCCTACCGGCAATCGGGCGGCGAGGTCGGCAACCCGGTGGCCGAGGCATTGCTCGGCGAGATCAAGCACCGCAACCTGGGTATCTGAGCCGGGCTGTTCCTGCGGTCACCGTCCGGGGCGGTATCGGCGTTCGACATGGCCCTTCAACTCGTCGGGATGGAAATAGACCGGGCGCAGATCGCCGCGTGCGTACCGCGTGACCTGGTCGGCGAAATGGGGTGAGGCGATATCGCCGTTCTGGCCGCCGGCCATGATCGCGGATGCCTTCACACGCGGGCCGAACTCGACGACCGCGACGAAGCTGTTGCCGCTGGTGCCATAATAGCGCTTCGTTCCCGGCCAGGGCTTGGCGCCGAACGATGCCAGGCTGCCCCATTGGGCCGAGGTGAACGGCACCGGGATCGAGGATCGCGCATCGTCGAAATGCGGGGTGATCGCGTCATCGAGCCGCTGGAACCGGTTGATGTCCTGCCAGGGCGTTCGCCAATCGCCGAAATCGCGGCGGAGCCGGTCGACGGCGGCCGTCAACGCCGCGAGCTTTGCATCGGCACCGACCCGCGTGGCGATATAGTCCGGGACGTTCAGCCGCTCGACTTGCGCAAAACTCCCGACCTCGCGCCACAATTGATCGCCCCAGAACACCGCCAGGCTGGTCGCGGTGGACTCGTAGCTCCAGCGGCAGTCCCATGACCTGAGCAATGCGATCGGTGCCTTCAGAGTATCGCGACGCGGATCATGGGCGGGCAGGGCATTCCAGGCCGTGACCAGACCGGGCAGCAACCGCGCAAACGCTGGCAGATACGGATCGAACGCCGCCCCCCGCAGCGTATCGGGTGTCCAGCCGGACTTGCCTGTCAGCAACAGATCGGCGTGCACGCCGCGCGCATTGCCCCCGACCTGATCCATGTAGCGCGGATACTCCGCCGGTTTGGGGCTGTCGGGACCAGCGGCGCTCCACGGCCAGTCATTGGTGTTGTGCGCCCAGCCCGTGCGCGGGTTGAGCACGCTCGGCAAGCTGGGCAGCGTATGCAGTCCGCGCCAGTCGGTCGCGGGGTCGCTGCCGTCGACCGGTCGGGTGTAATCGAAGCGGTCGTCGCGCACCGGCATGAACTGCGGCATCAGGAAGGCGATCTCGCCTTTGCTGTCGGCGAACAGCGTGTCGTTCGAAGAGTTGGCCTTGCGCTCGGCGACCGTCAGATAGTTCGCGAGATCGGTCGCCTTGGTCCGCAGATAACTCTGTTCGAGCGCGGGGACGGGCTTCCACATCAACGCCGTGGCGATCCAGCGTCCCGCCTTGATGGCGACGATCGGACCGTGGTGCGTGCGATAGGTCGTGAAGCGGCGGTCGCCGGTGGTGCCGTCCGGCTTGCGGTAGCGCACGGTCACGATATTCGTCGTGACCGCTCGGCTGACCTTGCCGTAGCGATAGGTATAGCCGTCGCCGCGCCCGGCGATCCGTTCGGCGAACTCATCGACATTGTCGACCGTCGAGGAGGTATGCATCCAGCCCGCCTTCGCGTTGAAGCCCTGATAGATGAAGAACTGCCCCCAGGTGCTCGCGCCATACGCGTTCAGTCCCTCGGCGCTGGTCATCTGCGCCTCGGACCGGAAATAGAAGCTGGTGTGCGGATTGATGAGCAGCAGCGCATGGCCGTTCGCGGTCAGCCGCGGCGCGATCGCGATACCGTTCGAGCCCGACGGTTCGCGCGGCACTGTCCCGCGCTCCTCGGGAGTCGGCGGGGTCGGGCGGCCGTAGAAGGTCTTCAGGTCGCTCAGCGAGATACGCTCGATATCGCCACCGATGCTGCCTTCGGTGAAGCTCAGCGCCATCCAGGGCTCGAACCGGGTCAACACTTTGGGCCTCACCTGTGGATGCATCGCGAGATAATAGTTCAGTCCGTCCGCCCAGGCCTGCATCAGCGTGCGCAACCAGGCCGGGCTTGCCGCATACTGCGCCTTGAGTTCGACCGGATCGGCAAACAGCCGTTGCCGGAGATCTGCCCAGATCGCGTCCTCGCCATCCGCCTCGGCGGTACGGCCCAGCGCCGTCAGGTAATTCGACTCGATCCTCGGAAAATCGTCCTCGGCCTGCGCATAGATCAGCCCGAACACCGCATCGGCATCCGATCGCCCCTGGATATGCGGAATCCCCCAATCATCGCGCGTGATCGTGACGCGGCCGGCTTGCGCCTGCCAACGCGTCCGCTCGGTCGGCGGCGTGCCACGCTGGGCCGCAAGCGGCGTACCCAGCAGGGCCAACAGGATAAAAGGAGTACGTGCGCGCTGAAGAACCGTGGTCATCGACGCAGCGTAAGGCGGCAAACGCCGAAAGACCATGCGTCGACGGCGCGGCGGAACCCGGCGACGACGCCCCCATCTCAGGCGTGCGACGTAGCCCGCGACCGCGCGCGCCTCAGCCAGATGAGCAAGAACGGCTGGTCGGCCACCGAGACGCCGTTGGGAGTCCGGATATCGATCTTTCGTCGGTGGAACTGCCAATAGAGCATCACGCTGAGGATCGCGGCGTAGAAGCACCAGACCGAGGCGAACGCATAGCCCTTGACCAGATGAACGATGGTCAGCCCGATCACGTTGACGACGCCGTAAGTCCTGACGACGCGGTGGCTCGACAGCAGCAGCGCGCCACAGGTCGCCAGGATGTAGAAGACCGACACGACGAGGTTGCTGGTCATCCCGTTCCGATACGCGATCGAATGCTGTTCGATGAAGGCATGGGTCGGAAACAGGACGAGCCCGGCGATGTCCCACAGGCAGACGAGCGCGCCGGTGATCGTCAGACCGACGATCGCGGTACGGCGCCAGCCGGGCGGCTCCATCAATGCCACCGCGGTCGGCATCAGCACCGGCAGGATGCCGAGCGCGTAGACCGTGAACAGCAGCACGGCATGATCGAGCGCGACCTTGCCCAGTTCGCCGTGCAACGCCAGCCACACCAATCCCTCGCTGAATTGATGGACCGCGAACAACAGGGGCACGGAGGCGAAGAGCAGCGCGCGTGGTTCGCGGACATGGCGCAACGTGGCCACGCCGATCGTGGCGAGTACCCCGGAGGCAACGAAGCTTGCAGTCGCCGAAAAGCACATGCGCGGTCATCCAGGCTGTTGGCGGTCCGGCAGGGCGTGGCTTGTTTCCTGCCACATAGCCAGCGCTGCCTGTGAGGTATCGTCCTCAGCGATCCCGACGCGAGACTCAGGCGATGACGCTTTCCAACGGCCGATCGAGCGCCTAAGCGACGGAAATCCCCGGGGGGCCGCTGATGCGCGGCTGAGAGGTGGGCTGCAGCCCATGACCCGCTGAACCTGATCCGGCTTATACCGGCGTAGGGAGGGTCTGCGGCTGGCCCGTCGTCCCTCCGATTGGAGTGGACGTGACGTTTTTCAGTGCTGGTTTTCGTGTAATTTCCGCTGGGCGCGAGCGCAGGCTCTTGGGCCAAGTCGCGCTGACCCTTTCCGCGAGCCTCGCCGCATCGTCGGTCGGGGCGCAAACGTCCGACCCGGTCGAACCCGCGGAAATCCGCGTGGTCGGCAAGCAGGATCCAGCCGGTCTGCTGCCCGACCAGAACGTGCCGCGCGCGCAGAGTGCGATCTCCGCCGATTTCATCGTCAAGCAAGCGCCGACGCTCAACGCGTTTCAGTTGGTGACGCTGCTGCCCGGCGCGAACGTGGCGTCGAGCGATCCGTACGGCCTGTCGACCAGCTCCAGCCTCACGCTTCGGGGGCTTGGTCAGGACGAGATCGGCGTGCTGATGGAAGGCGCACCGCAGAACGACATCGGCTATTATTACGCCTACCCGTCACAGTTCGCCGACCCTGAGAATTTGAAGCGCATCACACTCGCGCAAGGGTCGGTCGATATCGATTCCCCGACGCTGGGCGGGGCAGGCGGGTTGTTGTCGCTGTCGCTCGACGACCCGAAGGCGCGTCCGGGGGCACTCGTCGACCTGTCGCTAGGCAGCTACGCGGCGCGGCGCGGCTTCTTCCGCGTCGATAGCGGTACGATCGGTGCGACCGGATTGAAGGCGTTCCTGTCCTATTCGAACACCCGCGCGGACAATTGGCGGGGTGCCGGTTTCGACACGCGCCAGCATATCGACGCCAAGATTCTCAACGAATGGGGCGCCGGCAACCGCGCCAGCCTCGCGCTGTCGTACAACGACGCGAACTCGTCGAGCTACCCGAGCCCGACGCTCGCCGAATGGAACGCGCAAGGTCGCGGCTTCAACTACGACAAGCGTTACACGGAGGGGAATACGAATTACTGGCGCCTGTACCGCGCGCCGTTCCGCAACCTCTACGCCTCCGCGCCGGTGCATCTGGTGCTGACCGATCGGCTGGCGCTCGACAGCACAACCTACCTCCAGTTCGGTTACGGCAACTCGCCCTACGGAACGCAGCTGACCACGGGCGGCAATTTCCTCGGCACCGAGGAACTGGCACAGCCGATCGCGCTGCCCGGCGCAGTCGACGGCGTCGCGACCGTGCTCGGCAATTATACCGGCGACCAGATGCGGACCGGCAATGTCAGCAAGCTGACCTTCAGGACCGGCGCGCACACGCTCACGGCGGGGCTCTGGTTCGACTATGGCACCGACCGCGTCACGCAGTCGTACACCTCGATCGACGCCGATGGGCAGCCGTTCGACCGCTGGGGCTATCGTTCAAAGGCGATCCGCACCGCCGACGGCCGCCTGCTCGCCTATGAGAACCAGCGCACCGTCACTGTGACGAAGGGCTTCTTCCTTGCCGACAGCATCGCGCTGACGCCGCGGCTGACGATTGATGCCGGCTTCAAGGGCGTGAACGTCCTGCGCAACGGCCGCAATTACCTCCCCGGCCCGCAGGACAAGGTCCGCAACGACAGCTTCGCGGCGCTGCCCCGCGCCGCGATCCACTACCGGATCGACGATCGCCAGCAGCTGTTCGCCAACATCACCACCAACTTCCGCACGCCCAACGAGTTCACGCTCTACAACAGCTATGCGGGCGGCGCGGTCGTCGTGCAGGGGAGCAACGCACTCAAGAACGAATATTCGGTCTCGCAGGAATTGGGCTATCGCTTCATCGGCGAACAGTTCTCCGCGTCGGTGACCGGCTTCCACTACAAGTTCCGCAACCGCCAACTCGCCACCGTGATCGACCAGGGCGGCGCGCAGGTCAACGCGACGCTCAACGCCGGCGGGCAGACCTCGTACGGCGTGGATGCGGAGATCGATTACCGCCCGGTCGCGGGGGTGAGCCTGTACCTCTCCGGCGAATATCTGCGCGCGCGCATCGACGACGATCTGCCGGTCGGCGCGGACTTCCTCCCGACCAGCGGCAAGCGCGCGGTATCCAGCCCCACCGTCCAGTTCGGCGCCGGCGGGATCTACGACGACGGGCGTTTCTTCGGCAGCGTGGCGTCGAAATATATCGGTCGGCAATATGCGAGCTTCATGAACGACGAGCGGATCAAGGGCTATGCGACGCTCGACCTGTCGGTCGGTATGCACCTTGCCGACTGGCTCGACGGCAAGCGCACCGACCTGCGCGTCAACGCGATCAACGTCACCGATCCACACGTCCTCGCCGGCGTCCAGTCGGTCAGCACCAATCCGCAGGACACGATCGGCCGCAACGGCACGGTCATCGCCGGCGCGCCGCCCGCCTATTACATCGGCAGCGGCGCGGCGGTCATGGCGACGATCTCGCGGGCATTCTGAGATGGCGACGCAGCCCGCGCACCTCGTCCACGGCATGAGCACCGCGATGGAGGCGCCGATCTGGCCCGCGATAACCGCGGACGAGGCGGAGGCGGTACTCGCTCGCTTCCCGGCGGCAGGACGGATGACCGGGTTGCACTGGCATTCCCCGCGTCCCTTTTCCGCCGCGACGCTCGCGCACACGACGCAGGGCGCGTTCCTGGTGAAGCGCCAACATCGCAGCGTCCGCTCGCTCGAAGGGCTGGCCGAGGAACACGCGTTCATCGCACACCTCGCCGGCAAGGGCGTGTCGGTACCCGAGGTCATTACGACGTCGGACGGCGCGACGGCGGTGGCGAGCGGTGCCTGGTCGTACGAACTGCACCGCGCGGCGCCCGGCGCGGACCTGTACCGCGACAGCCTGTCGTGGACGCCGTTCGCCTCGTACGCGCATGCCCATGCCGCCGGCGTCGCGCTTGCGAATGTGCACGAGGCAGCGCGCAGTTTCGCCGCGCCGGCGCGCCGACCGCAGCCGCTGGTTGCCAGCTTCACCATCCTCCCCGCCGCCGATCCGATCGCGGCGGCCGAAGCCTACGTCTCGGCCCGTCCCGCGCTGGCGGCGTTCCTGGCATCCCGGCCTTGGCGCCGCGAACTCGCGCAGCTGTTCGAAGCTTTAGGGCAGGGGCTCGCGCCTTTGCTTGCCGGGCAACCTATGCTGTGGACGCACAACGACTGGCATCCCTCCAACCTGCTGTGGACGACCGACGGCAGCGTCCGGACCGTGTTCGACTTCGGGCTCGCCGACCGCACCTGCGCCGTCCACGACATCGCCACTGCGATCGAGCGTACGGCCGTTCGCTGGCTCGACCTGGGGCAGGGGACGGACGACATCGCCGATCCGGACGCGGCGGTGGCGCTGCTCGCGGGCTATGCCACGGTCACGCCGCTCGGCCGCGCCGATATCGCTGCGGTCGTGCGCCTGTTGCCACTGGTCCACCTCGAGTTCGCGCTGTCGGAGACCGACTATTTCACCGCGGTCGTCGAAGATCCGGCATCCGCCGCGCTGGCCTGGGATGGCTATCTGATCGGCCATGCCGAATGGTTCTTGTCCGATCCGGGTCGCAGCTTTCTCGATGCGATCGAAGCTCGGGCCACCCGACGATGACCGCGTTCGAGATCGTCGCGGTTGCGGTGAGCTTTACGGGCATCTGGCTGACCGCAACGCGCCGCATGCTGTGCTGGCCGGTCAACCTCCTCGCCTGCGCGCTCTATTTCAAGCTGTTCCTCGACGTCCGGCTCTATGCCGACATGGTACTCCAAGCACTGTTCGGCCTCGCGATCCTCTACGGCTGGGTCGCCTGGACGCGGGGCAAGGACGCCACCGGTGACGTCGTCGTGGTGCCGCTCCGCCCCGCGCAGGCGCTCGTGGGTCTCGCCGCGGGCGCGATCGGCGCGGTCGCGATCGGCTGGTTCATGAGCCGCTACACCAACGCCGCGCTGCCCTGGATGGACGCCGCGCTCAGCAGCTTCAGCCTGGTCGCGCAATATTGGACCGCACGCCGCCATACCGCCAACTGGCTGCTCTGGATCGTCGTCGACATCCTCTATGTCGGCATGTTTCTCGTCAAAGGCCTGACGCTGACCGCGGGCTTGTACGCGGCGATGATCGCCCTCGCGGTGATCGGCTACCGGCAGTGGCGCAAGGCCGAGGCGACAGCCTGACGACCGGACCGGTGGACGCGAGCGCGCCGCCGATCCTGTGCTAGGGAGCATCCTCGGACAGCGAAAAACGGAGCGCCATCATCGTCGGGCCAAGTGTCATCTTCGCGATCCTCGGCTATGGTATCCTGCTGTTCGGGATCGCCTGGGTGGTGGACCGGCGGGGCCTGTCGCAGCGGCTCGGGCGGATCGCGTATCCGCTGTCGCTGGCGGTGTATTGCAGCAGCTGGACCTTTTTCGGCGGGGTGGGGACGGCGGCGACGCGGGGGTGGGATTACCTTGCCATCTATCTGGGGCCGGCGCTCGTATTCCTGCTCGCGCCGAAGTTTCTCGCGCGGCTGGTGCGGCTGGCACGCGAGGAAGGGTCGAGTTCGATCTCCGACTTCATCTCCGCGCGCTATGGGCGCAGCCGCGGGACTGCGGCGATCGTCGCGGGGACGGCGTTGCTCGCGTCGGTGCCGTATATCGCGCTCCAGTTGCGGTCGGTGACGCTGAGCTTCGGCGCGATTGCCGGCGTCGGCAGTTCGGCAGAGGTCGGCGTGCTGGTTGCGCTGCTGCTCGCCGTGTTCGCGATCCTGTTCGGGGCGCGGCGGTACGAGGTCGCGGGGCGCAATCCCGGCGTGGTGGCGGCGATCGCGGCGGAGTCGCTGATCAAGCTGTTGTGCTTCGTGGTGCTCGGGGTTGTGACGGTGGCGTTGCTGGTCGACGTGCCGGCGGAGACGCTGGCGCCGCCGCTGGCCCGGCTCGGGTCCGGCTTCACCTGGCGCGCGCTGACGTCTGATTTCTGGGTGCGGACATTGCTGTCGGCGTTGGCGATCCTGTGCCTGCCGCGGCAATTCTATGTCGGGGTGATCGAAGCGCGCGGGCCCGACGCGGTCGCCCGAGCGCGCGCGCCGTTCATCGCGTACATGGTGGTGATCTCACTGCTCGTGCTGCCACTGGCACTTGCCGGGATGACGCTGTTGCCAGGCGATACCGAGCCCGACCTGTACGTGCTCGCGGTGCCGTTGCAACAGGGGCAGCATCTGGTCGCGCTGATCGCGTTCCTTGGTGGTTTCTCGGCGGCGACGGCGATGGTGGTGGTCGAGACGATCGCGCTGTCGACGATGGCGACCAACGACCTGCTCGCGCCGCTGCTGTTGCGGCGGCACGGCGAGGCGGGCGAGGGTGAGCTTGGCCGACGGATGCTGCGCGTGCGGCGGGTCATCATCGCCGCGATCGTCGCGGTCGCGCTGCTGTATGGCCGGAGTCTTGGCGCGGACCTGCCGCTGGCGTCGATCGGGCTGATCGCGTTCGCGGGCGTCGCGCAGTTCGCGCCGGCGCTGATTGCGACGGTGGGGTGGGATTTCGCCAATCACAGCGCGGCGCGGGCCGGACTGATCGGGGGCGTGGTCGTGTGGATCTACTGCCTGTTGCTGCCGTCGATCGGCGAGGGCGTCGGGCCGGCGTTGGCGCAATTCACGCGGGGGTGGCTCGATCCGGATGCGTTGCTTGGGTGGCGGATCGGCTCGCCTTTGGTCAACGGCACGGTGTGGAGCCTTGGCATCAACGTCGCGCTGATCGCCGGTCTGCACTTTCGCGAGCGGCATCGGGGGAACGCGGCGCTCGACCACGTCACCACGCTCGGCGAATTGCGGATGCTGGTGGCGCGGTTCGTCGGCGACGGCGAGGCGGAGGCGATCGGCGTGGCCTCGCCCGATCTGCGCTCGCCGATCGACGGGCCCGCCGCGCGCACCGCCGAGCGGCTGATCGCGGGCGTGATCGGCGCACCGTCGGCGCGGAAAATCGTCGCGTCGAGCATTGCCGGGTCGGCGATCGACGTCAGCGATGTGGTGCGGCTGCTCGACCAGCGTGGGCGCTCGCTGCGATTCTCGCGCACGCTGCTGTCGGCGACGCTGGAGACGATTGATCCCGGGGTCAGCGTGATCGATGCGGACCTGCGGCTGGTCGCGTGGAATCCGCGCTATGTCGAGATGTTCGACTATCCCGAGGGGTATGTCGTGGTCGGGCGGTCGATCGCCGACCTGATCCGCTACAATGCCGAGCGCGAGGGGGTTGGCGATATCGCGGCGCATGTCGGCCGGCGGGTGGCGCATCTCGCGCGGGGCACGCCGCACAGTTTCGAGCGGCAGCGACCGTCGGGGCGGTGGATCAAGATGGTCGGGCGGCCGATGCCGGGCGGGGGCTACGTCCAGAGTTTCACCGACATTACCGCGGAGAAGGAGGCGCAGGCGGATCTCGAGGCGCGGGTCGTCGCGCGGACGCAGGATCTGGCGCGGTCGAACCACATGCTCGACGAGGCGCGGGCGGTGGCGGAGACCGCGACGCGCGACAAGACGCGGTTTCTGGCGGCGGCGAGCCATGATCTGTTGCAGCCTTTGCATGCGGCGCGGCTGTTCTGTGCGGCGCTCGACGAGGGCCTCGACGACGATAGGGCGCCGCATCAGGGTGAGCTGGTGCGCGCGATCGATGGGGCGATCGGGTCGGCGGATACGTTGCTGCGGGCGTTGCTCGACGTGTCGCGGCTCGATGCGGGAGGCGTGGTGCCGAAGGTCGAGCGGTTTGCGCTGGGGGCGTTGATCGAGGAGCTGGCGGTGCAGTTTGCGCCGTTGGCGGGCGAGCGCGGGCTGGTGCTGGCGTCGCATGCCGGCGCGTTCAGCGTGGCGACGGACCGGTCTTTGCTGCGGTCGATATTGCAGAATTTCCTGTCGAATGCGGTGCGCTATTCGGCGGATGGGCGGATCTGGATCGGGGCGCGGCGCAGGGGCGACGATGTGCTGATCGAGGTGCGGGATGCCGGGCCGGGGATTGCGGCGGGGGATCGCGAGCGGATCTTTGAGGAGTTCGAGCGGCTGGAGAGCAAGGGGAGTGCGGGTGGCGGCGTCGGGCTGGGGTTGGCGATCGTCCGGCGGATCGCGCGGTTGCTGGGGGCGGCGGTGGAGTTGCGGTCGGCGCCGGGGCGGGGGACTACGTTTGCTGTGCGCGTGCCGTTGGCGCCTGCCGGGTTGGACGTGGCGTTGCCTACACTCTCGGCGGGAAGCAGGTTGGTCCCGGGGCTGCGGGTGCTGTGCCTCGACAATGATGCGACGATCCTGGCGGCGCTCGATGCGGCGTTGCGCGCGCGGCGGTGCGTGCCGTTGCTCGCGGCGACGATCGCCGAGGCGATGGAACTGGCGGCGGATGAGGAGCCGGATGTGGCGCTGGTCGACTATCATCTTGATGAGGCTGAGGACGGGCTGGACGTCGTCGCTCGGTTGGGGGCGATGGTGCCGACGCCGGCGATTGCGCTGGTGACGGCGGACCGGGCGGTTGTGGATGATCCGCGGTGTGCCGGGCTTGTCGTGCTGACGAAGCCGGTCGTGCCGGCGGATTTGTGGCGGTTTATCGAGGAGGCTTCGGCCGCCGCCGCGTGGGGGAGTTGAGCCTCCTTGATCCTCCCCCACCAGGGGGGGGCTGGCTCTTGCCAGACGGAGGGGGAGGTAAGGGAAACGGGCGTTGCGCGTTCCGCCCCCTCCGTCGCCTTCGGCGCCACCTCCCCCTGGCGGGGGAGGATTAAACGGGGGGCAACATTCAGCTGGAGCGCTGGCTCTCGAAACCAGTCGGTACTCTTACCCTTCGACCAAGATATGTTTCCCCGCGAAGGCGGAAGTCCAGTCTGGGCTCCCGCCTTCGCGGGAGAACAAGGACCGATGTGCTACCGTTGGGTTGCGGGCTGGGTCTTGTCCGAGTGGCATGGCCTCAGTCGGCGAAGTGGAAGTCCATCGCCCTTGCCGCCAGCACCGCTTGCGTCCGGTTCTGCACCCCTAGTTTGCGCAGGATCGCGGTCATGTGGCCTTTTACCGTACCCTCCGAGATGCCGAGGTCGAAGGCGACCTGCTTGTTCAGGCGGCCGGCCAGAACACCGAGCAGGACTTTCAGCTCGGTCGGGGTGAGGCTGGCGACGCGGGTGGACATTGCGTCGACGGGGGCGCATTCGGTTGGCGCGTCGCGTTCGCCGGCTAGCGCACGGGCAACCGCGTTTTCCAGCGTTGCGAGATCGGCGGTTTTCGAGACGAAGCCGATTGCACCATAGGCCCTCGCACGGGGGGCGGCTTCGGCTTCGTCGGCCGAGGAGATCACCATGATCGGCGTGTCGGGGCGTTCGGCGTGAAGGAGCGCCACGCCGGCGAATCCTTCCGATCCCGGCATCCGCAGGTCGAGCAGGATCAGGTCGAGCCGCTCGGCCCCGCGCACCGCGTCGACCGCCTCGCAGAGCTGCCCCGCCTCGATCACCACCGCATCGGGCGCGGCGCGGCTGACCGCCAGCTTTAGCGCCTGGCGGAACAGCGGGTGGTCGTCGGCGATGAGGATCGTGCGGGTCATGCAGGGACTGGAATGGCCTCCTCGCGGCCCGCGATCAAGGCGTCGACCACGGCTGGATCGGCGAGCGTCGAGGTATCCCCGAGCTGGTCGAGCTGGTTTTCCGCGATCTTCCGCAGGATACGGCGCATGATTTTCCCCGAGCGCGTCTTCGGGAGCGCGGGGGCGAACTGGAGGATGTCGGGAGTCGCGATCGGCCCGATCTCGCGGCGGACCCACTGGACGAGCTCCTTGCGAAGGTCATCGCTCGGCTCGGCGTTCGCGTTCAGGGTGACGTAGGCGTAGATGCCCTGGCCCTTCACGTCGTGCGGCATGCCGACGACTGCGGCTTCGGCGACCTTCGAGTGGGCGACCAGCGCGCTCTCGACTTCGGCGGTGCCCATCCGGTGGCCGCTGACGTTGATGACGTCGTCGACGCGGCCGGTGATCCAGTAATAACCGTCCTCGTCGCGGCGGCAGCCGTCGCCGGTGAAATACTTGCCGGGATAGGTCGAGAAGTACGTCTGGAAGAAGCGTTCGTGATCGTTCCACACGGTGCGCATCTGGCCGGGCCAGCTGTCGGCGATGACGAGATTGCCTTCGACTGCGCCCTCCAGCACCTTCCCGTCGGCGTCGACCAGTTCGGGCATCACGCCGAACAGGGGCTTGGTCGCGCTGCCGGGTTTGAGCGCAGTGGCACCGGGCAACGGCGAGATCATGTGACCCCCCGTCTCGGTCTGCCACCAGGTGTCGACGATCGGGCAGCGGCCGTCGCCGACGACGTTGTGATACCAGTTCCACGCCTCGGGATTGATCGGTTCGCCGACCGAGCCGAGCAGGCGCAGCGACTTGCGGCTGGTGCGCGTCACCCAGTCGTCGCCCTCACGCATCAGCGACCGGAGCGCGGTCGGTGCGGTGTAGAGGATGTTGACCTGGTATTTGTCGACGATCTGCCAGAATCGGCTGTGATCGGGATAGTTGGGCACGCCCTCGAACATCACGGTGGTCGCGCCGTTCGCGAGTGCGCCGTACAGCGAATAGGTGTGACCGGTGACCCAGCCGACGTCGGCCGCACACCAGAAGATCTCGCCGGGGCGGTAGTTGAAGACGTATTCGTGCGTCATCGACGCCCAGACCAGATACCCGCCGGTCGAGTGCAGCACGCCCTTGGGCTGGCCGGTCGAGCCGCTGGTGTAGAGGATGAACAGCGGGTCCTCGGCGTTCATCGGCTCGGGTACGCAGTCTGTCGACTGGCCCTCGACGCAGTCCGCATACCAGCAGTCGCGGCCCTCGGTCATTATGACCTTGCCGCCGGTGCGGCGGACGACGATCACGGTCTCGACCGCGAGATCGCCGTGGTCGAGCGCGGCGTCGACATTGGCCTTCAACGGCACGGTCTTGCCACCGCGCAGGCCCTCGTCGGCGGTGATGACGATGCGGCTGTCGCAGTCGTGGATGCGGTTGCAGAGACTCTCGGGCGAGAACCCGCCGAACACCACCGAGTGGATCGCGCCGATCCGCGCGCAGGCGAGCATCGCGAATGCCGCCTCGGGGATCATCGGCAGGTAGATGGTGACGCGGTCGCCCTTCTGGACGCCCTTCGCCTTCAGCGCGTTGCCGAGCTTCGAGACCTCGTCGCGGAGTTCGGCATAGCTGATCTTGCGGTCGTCGGCGGGGTTGTCGCCTTCCCACAGGATCGCGGTCGCGTCGGGGCGCGCGTCGGCGTGGCGATCGACGCAGTTGGCGGCGACGTTCAACTGCCCGTCCTCGAACCAGCGGATGTGGAAGTCGCTCTCGTCGAACGAGGTGTCCTTGATCTTGGTCGGCGGCACGATCCAGTCGAGGCGCTTGGCCTCCTTCGCCCAGAACGCGTCGGGATCGGTCGCGGCCTGGGCATACATCCGGTCATAGGTGGCGGCGTCGATCAGGGCGTCCTTCGCCCATTCCGCGGGGACGGGATAGCTGGCCTCGGTCATCTGGCTCTCCTTTTGCCGCGCTGTACGCGGTCATGTTCGGGCGATCATCCCGCACCAAAGTAAGGGGTGGACGACGCGACGCAATGCGCCATGATGACGACGCTAATTCCACGCGCAAGACCAGTGGGAGAGCATGGAGACGGGGATGACATCTATGGCGTTCAGGACGCGACTGGCGTTGGCGGCGTTGCTTGGCGGGGCCGCGATGGTGCCAGGCATGGCGCAGGCGCAGACCGCGCGCGAAGTGGAGCTCGAGACACGGTTGAAGGCGCTCGAAGCCGCCGTGCAGGATCTGCGCGGCGAGCTGACCGCGGCGCGGGCGACGGCTGCGGCGCCGATCGCCCCGAATTCCATGAACGCGTCTCCCATGACCGCGTCTTCGATGAGCGCGGCATCCGAGTCGCCAGGCCGATCGCCCGGCGCGACCAATGTGGCCCAGGCCAAGCCTGTCGCGACAAATTCGGCACCGGCCGACGGTTTCCGCGTCGGCAACACGACGGTCAAGCTGGGCGGCTTCGTTCGCCTCAACGTCATTGCCAGCCGCTATAACGATGGCGAGGCCGCGGTCGGCGGGCTGGGCAAGGAGTTCTTCCTGCCGCAGCAGATTCCGGTCGGCGGCGGGTTCTCCAGTCAGGACCTGCTGCTCTCCGCGCGCCAGACCCGCCTGCAGTTCAGCACGTCGACGCCGATGAACGGCACCGACATCAAGACGCTGGTGGAGTTCGATTTCGCGCTCGCGACGGCGCCGGTCGGCGCGCAGCGCGCGACCAATCCCTACACGCCCACCTTCCGCCGTGGCTTCATCGAATATGGCAATCTGCTGGTCGGGCAGGAATGGTCGACCTTCCAGAACATCGCCGTTCTGCCGGAGACGACCGATTTCGTCGGACCGCTGGACGGCACGGTGTTCAACCGCCAGGCGCTGGTCCGCTACACTATCCCGTTGCGATCCGGGCTGACGTTGCAGATCGCGGCCGAGAACCCCGAGACGGAAACCGCGCTGCCGGCCAACGCGGCGCTGGTCGACACGGATGACGACCGCCTGCCCGACGTGGTGGCACGGGTGAACTGGAAGCCCAAATTCGGCGATTTCGCGCTGGCCGGCATCGCGCGCGAACTGCGCACCGATACGCTGGGCAGCGGCGACACCGCCTTTGGCTGGGGCGTGTCCGGGTCCGGCAAGATTCCCATCGGCAAACGTCACGACCTGCGCTTCATGGCGACCTACGGGCAAGGCATCGGCCGGTATCTGGGATTGGGATATGTCCCCGACGCGATCTATGGCGGTGCCGCGACCCAGCTCGAGCGGATCGACAATTTCGCGGGCTTCGCGGCGCTGCGTATCGGCTGGACCGATGCGATCCACTCGACAGTCATGGGCAGCTACCAATCCGCCAATTATCCGGCGGGCGTGATCGTCACGGGGCTGGCCAACGCCAAGTCCTATGGCGGCGCCGGCAACCTGTTCTGGTCGCCGGGCAAGGGCTTCGACATCGGCGTGGAATATCGTCACGCCGTCCGCGAGCTGGTCTCAGGGGACACCGGCGCGCTCGACCGCCTCGAATTCGCGTTCAAATACGGGTTCTGATTGCCCGACGCTCCAGAATCCCCACCCAACACCTGAGAGGATACCGCCATGGCGACGACAACAGGGGATGCTTCGCCCCTTGGGCACGTGAAACAGAGCCAGCCGCTGATCATCATCGCGTCCTCGCTCGGCGCGGTGTTCGAATGGTATGATTTCTATCTCTACGGCCTGCTCGCGACGATCATCACCGCGCAGTTCTTCTCGGGCGTCAACGAAACGACCGGGTTCATTTTCGCGCTCGCGGCGTTTGCGGCTGGTTTCGCGGTGCGGCCGTTCGGTGCACTGGTGTTCGGGCGGATCGGCGATGTCGTCGGGCGCAAGAACACCTTCCTCGTGACGATGGCGATCATGGGGCTGTCGACGTTCCTGGTCGGCCTGCTGCCAAGCTACGCGTCGGTCGGCGTCGCCGCGCCGATCGCGCTCGTCGTGCTGCGCCTGTTGCAGGGCCTCGCGCTCGGCGGCGAATATGGCGGGGCCGCGACCTATGTCGCGGAGCACGCGCCCGACAAGAAGCGCGGGTTGTTCACCAGCTTCATCCAGACCACCGCTTCGCTCGGGCTGTTCGCAGCGCTGTTGATCGTCATCGGCGTGCGGACTTTGGTCGGCGAAGAGGCGTTCGCGGCATGGGGCTGGCGGATCCCGTTCATCGTCTCGATCGCGTTGCTCGCGGTGTCGCTCTGGATCCGCATGCAGCTCGAAGAGAGCCCGGTGTTCCAGAAGATGAAGGACGAGGGCAAGACCTCGAAGGCACCGCTGACCGAGGCGTTCGGGCAGTGGAGCAACCTGAAGGTCGTGCTGATCGCGCTGTTCGGTGCGGTCGTCGGCCAAGGCGTCGTGTTCTACACCAGCCAGTTCTACGCGTTGTTCTTCCTCGAGAAGAACCTGCGCGTCGACGGGCCAACCACTAACATCCTGATCGCTATCGCGCTGTTGATCGCGACGCCGGCGTTCATCTTCTTCGGCTGGCTGTCGGACAAGGTCGGGCGGAAATACATCATCCTGACCGGCTGTGCGCTCGCCGCGCTGACCTACATGCCGCTGTTCCATGCGCTGTCGAAGGCCGCCAACCCGGCGCTCTATGCCGCGCAGGCCAATTCGCCGGTAACAGTCGTCGCTAATCCCGACGAGTGCTCGGTGCAGTTCGATCCGGTCGGCAAAAACAAGTTCGACAGCAGCTCGTGCGACATCGCCAAGGCGTATCTGGCGAAGGCGGGCATCTCGTATGCGAACGTCGTCGCACCCGCCGGTACCGTCGCGCAGATCCATATCGGCGGCGCGACCATTCCGGTCGTCGATCCGGCGGTGGTGTCGGGGCCTGAAAAGGCGGCGGCGATCAAGACGTTCGGTGGCGAGGTGAAGGCTGCGCTGACTGCGGTCGGCTACCCAGAAAAGGCGGACCCGGCGCAGATCAACAAGCCGATGGTCGTCGCGATCCTCGTCCTGCTCGTGCTGTACGTGACGATGGTCTACGGCCCGATCGCCGCGCTGCTGGTCGAGCTGTTCCCGACGCGGATCCGCTACACGTCGATGTCGCTGCCCTATCATATCGGCAATGGCTGGTTCGGCGGGTTCCTGCCGACCGCGGCGTTCGCGATGGTGGCTGCGACCGGG
Source organism: Pseudomonadota bacterium (assembly GCA_040388215.1). Taxonomy (GTDB): domain Bacteria; phylum Pseudomonadota; class Alphaproteobacteria; order Sphingomonadales; family Sphingomonadaceae; genus Sphingomonas. The sequence continues at coordinate 210,316 of JAZKCH010000001.1, forward strand.
GATATCTATTACGGCCTCTGGTACCCGATCCTCGCCTGCGCGGTAACGGCGGTTGTCGGTCTCGTGTTCCTGCCGGAGACGTTCCGCCGGTCGCTGCACGGCTGATCGTACCAGACAGATAGGGCTGACGGCGGCGTCGATCCGGAGACATCCG
>JAZKCH010000001.1:210479-476525 GCA_040388215.1 Pseudomonadota bacterium
CCCCCGCCGCTTTGCATTGGAGGCCGCCCCATCCCCGCACGGGTCGCGCGATCCGGGATGTTTGGCTCGACGGTCGACGACCCATATGATCAGAACCGGATATGCTCACGCACGGCCGCGGTCACCCGCCGTGCCGTGCCGTGCGGCGCTCGATCTGGCCACGCTTCAACCGTATCGACATTGGCCCTCGGTCGGACCTTCGCCACCTGGTGTGATCCGATGCGACGTCCAAAAAAAAGGCGGCTCCCGAAGGAGCCGCCCCGATACCGTCCGGTGTCGGTAGATCAGAAGTCGACGCGGGCGCCGACCCGGAAGAAACGACCGAGAACGTTGGCGGTCGTCCACGCCGGGTTGTACTGGTTGATGCTGTACCCGCCGCTCGGATCGAACGGAGGCTTGATATCGAAGATGTTGAGCACGTTGGTGTAAAGCGTGAACCGGTCGTTGACCTTGACCGTCGCGGTCATGTCCACGTTCCACGTCGCCTTGGCGTTGCACAGCACGGGCGAACCGTCCTGATACGTCACCACCGACGACCCGATGCTCGCTTCGCAGTCGCCCTTGACGCCACTGTAACCGTTGGAAACATCGGTCGACGCCAGGTCATAGCCACCAGTGTAATAGGCGGTCGCCGAGATCGACGCGGCACCGACCTCCAAGGTGTTCTGCCACGTCGCACGCCACTTCGGCGAGCCCGAGCACGAGGTGTTGTTGCAGGGGCTGAGCGTGCCGTCATAGCGCTCGACGTTGCCATCCGTCGTCTGCTTTTCGAACTTCAGCAGATACGAGGCATCCGCCGACGTGATGAACGTCGCGTTGCCGCCGAGAGGGAACCGGGCGTTGGCGCCGAAGTCGATGCCCGACACGCGCTGCTCGTCGGCATTCTGGTACGACACTTCGATGAAGCCGATCTGTGGCAGTGCGGCGGGGTTGTCATTGTCCGCCAGCCCGGGCCGAACGACCACGCCGGGAATGGTTACGGCGCCGTTGTTCTCGTAATATTGCTCGAACGCACCGGCAGAGCTCGCCGCGTTGATCAGGCCCTTAACCTTGATGTTGAAGTAATCGACCGTGAAGTTGATCCGCGAGGTCGGTTCGAAGATCGCGCCGAGCGTCCAGCTCGTCGACTTCTCGGGGTCGAGGTCCGGGTTGCCGGTCGATGTGTTGCCGACCGAGAACTGGCTGGTGGCATAGGAATTGCCGCCGTGCGCCGCGATGAACGCCGCCTGCGCCGGAATGCTCGGATCGAGCGACCGGGTTACATACCCCGTCGTCGGCAAGCCATTGGCCTCGTTGAAGCTTGGAATACGGAAGCCCTTCGAGAAGGTCCCGCGCAACGAGAACTGCTGGATCGGCGAGAATTTCGCACCGATCTTGGGCGAGAAGTTGCTTTGGCCCGACGAATAGTCATCGTAGCGACCCGACCCGTTGATTACGAGCTGGTCGAGAACCGGCGCATTGATTTCGAAGAACGCCGACTTGACGTTGCGGCTGCCCTCGGCGCCCACCGAGTTCACGCCATAGTAGCGATCATAGGGATGCGCGTCGTTCTGTGGATTGGCGCTGGGGTTGTCGATCGACTCCTTGCGATAGGCGGCGCCGACCGCGACCTGCAACGGGCCGCCGGGCAGCGTGAACAGCTCCTTCGAGATGTTGCCCTGAATCTGCCAAAGGTCCGCGGTCGAGCGCGTGCGGTTTTCCGGCGCGATATAGTTGCGCGCCTCTTCCGTATTGGCGCTCGGATTGACGAAGTCGTACGTTCCGCGTGCAATCACGTCGAGCAGGCGCTGCGGGATCAGAAAGTTCCGCTGGATCACGTCCAACTGCGTGTTCGACGCGGTAAAGTCGCCGCTATACTTCCAGTTGTCGCCGAAGGACCCGGTGATACCCGCCGCGATGCGCAATGCCCGCGAATTCGTCTCGATCGTACGCGGCCGGTCGTACAGGCTCAACAGCTGCGCGCGGCTGCCGCTGGCGGCAAAGGGGTTGTTGGGGTTGAGGACTCCGTTCCCCGCGTTGCAGCCCGTATCGAGCATCGTCGTCGATCCGACGCCGCCAGCGCAGACATAGGTCGGCAGGTACAGCGGGTTTAGTACCACTGCGCCTGGGGGTGTCGTCTGGTTGTTGAACCCCAGCGGGCTGAGCTGCGTGAAGGTGTTGGTCCGATAATAGTTGCCAGACACATAGGCTTGCGCGTTATCGCCGATATTCGCGGTAAAGCGTCCGGCGAAACCATAGCGCTCCTGCTGCGGCAGCACTTGGAGATACTGCTTGCGGAAGTCCTGCTGGCAGACGACCGATCCGGCCGTGGGGCTCTGGCCTGGCAGGACCGTGACGGGGTTCAAATCGCGGCAGCCTTCTGCGCCGTTCAGGATATTGTACCGCCCTAGCGCAGCACCGGTCGCGTCGACTGGGCGCACCATCGCCACGGTTGTCGAAGCGAGACCGGAATAGGTTCCGTCCGCGTTGAAGAAGTTCCGCGCCCCGGCCGGCTGTGCGATGCAGCTGCCCTTGTCGTTGCAGATGCGGCTGAGATCCGACGAGTTGAACGGGTATCCGCGATCGCTCGCATCGACTGCAGCGGTGTTCTGATACTCGCCGTTGACGTAGAAATTGAAGCCCTGGCTGGCCAGATCGCCATAGCCCCAGGTTGCGTCGAGACGCTGCTCGGCGCCGTCGCCACGATCGGAAATGCCCGCCGAGCCATTCAGGTGGAGGCCCTCGATCTGCTTCTTCATGATGACGTTGATCACGCCGGCGACGGCATCCGCGCCGTAGGTCGACGATGCGCCGTCCTTGAGGACCTCGATCCGCTCGACGAGCGCGCTCGGGATCGTGTTCATGTCCACGAAGTTGCGCTGGCCGTCATCCGCAAGCGGATACGGCGCCATCCGCAGGCCGTCGAACAGCGTCAACGTCGACTGGACGGACAGGCCGCGAAGCGATGCCGCGGTCGCACCCGTTGCGAAGTTGCTGCCGGTATTCCAACCCTGGCTGATCGTACCTGCGCCGTTCGACGTGAGACGCTGCACCGCCTCGGCCGCCGTGTTGATGCCGCGCTGCTGAAGCGTCGCCGCGGTCAGCGTCGTGACGGGCGACGGGCCGGTATCGGCGCCGCGGAACAGCGAGCCGGTAACGACGATGTCCTGTCCCTCTTCCTCGGGGGAAGGCGCGGCCTGCGGTGCGATCGTCGCGGGCGTTTGAGTCGACGGCGTGGCGTCTTGGGCAAAACCGGACGCGGTCGACCAGACCAGCGCGAGCGGGGTGGCGGCCGCAAGCAGCAGCGTCTTGGAGGTGAAGCGAGTGACGGTAACCAAATGAAGTCCCCTTTCGAGCAGCAGCAGTCGCTCTGGCGATCTGCGGCGTGAGACGCCTCGGCCGCAAACTGCGTGGCCGGGTGATGGGCAACGGATGAAGCGCGGCCCCCGGCCTGTAAAGTCGGCACGCGGCGCGTTGGGCTGTTTTGTGCCCGCAAGTGTCAAAAATGACACATATGCTGGCCTATATCGCAGCGTGCTTCAGTTCGTCGATTCTGCGTATGAGCTATGTAATAAAGTCAGACAGCATAGCTTTCTGATCTGCATGTCTACAACGTCACGTTTTGACGAGAGCTTAAGTTGATTCAACATAGGTTCGTTACGGACGTGATAACTGTCAGGATGGGTGACGTGGTGTAGATTGGGATTTCGTCATGCCAAAGCCCACTTCCCGGTCCAGCCAGGGTAGAGCGGGTTGCCTCCATTCCGCAGACGTCAGCGCGGCGGATCGATATCTTCATGCAATTCTGATTGAAATTGCGGCGGGAAGACCGGCGGCAAGCTGCAGGGAGGTCGAGCGCAGTTTTGCCCTCTCACCCCGCGCTTGCGCGACGGCGAATCCGGAGTCGTCTAGACACGTACATGGCGCGGGCAGGCAGATCGGGTGCCGCGGCGAGTTGCGGTTGGCGCGCCACGCGCGCCCACCGGTGCTACATCAGCCCTTCGTGGCGCATCGCCGTTTGTACTGCAGGGCGCGTCATCATGCGCTCGCGAAAGGCGAGGAGTTTTGCAGGTGCTTGCAGCTTATTCTTTGCCGCCCACAACAGCATCACGAACAGATAGCAGTCGGCTACGCTTACGGACGTGCCGAACAGATAGCCGCTTTCCATCGTATCCGCGAGATAGTCCATCCGCTTGAGGATGATATCGCCGGCCTTGGTCTTTTCCTCTTCGCTGCCACCGGCAAAGAATGGCTTGAAACTTTTGTGAATTTCGGTGGAAATGAACGCTAACGCCTCGATCAGGTGGGTATGGCCCATCGGTCCGCTCGGCTTCAGCGCACTATCCTGATGCGCGATCCAGTCCAGAATCGCGATGTTCTCGCTCAGCGTCTCGCCGGTATCGAGCGTGAGGGCGGGCACGTACCCTTTTGGATTGATCGCCGTGAAATCGGCGCCGTGTTCGGTCCGCTTGGCCTTCAAATCGACTTTCTCATGATCGAACGACAGGCCTGCTTCGTGCAGCGCGATGTGATCGGCGAGGCTGCAGGCACCCGGCGAATAATAGAGCTTCACCGGAGGTCTCCGTATTGCCCTACCTGAACGAGCGAGCGCAGTTTAGGCTGCGCTCGCTTTGTTCTTGCCCCGAAACGTGGTTCTTGCCACCGAAACGTGGCGTGAAAGTGCTGCGGATCGCGCGGCAACGCCGTACCGCGACGATCGCCCCGGCGTCAGTCCCGATAGCCTGGATTGACCCGGTCGAGTTTGCGAAGCAGCGCCGGCCAGGCGAGGCCGTCGGCGAGCATGCGCATCCCGGGGCCGCTCGATTGGCCCTCGACCTTTTCGGCGACGCCCTGGTTCGGCGTGTTCAAATTTTCACGGCCGGCACTCAGCATCAGCACCTGCGCCTCGCACGCGCGCTCCAGGAAATACATGCGGAGAAAGGCCTGCGGGACGGACTCGCCCACGGTCAGCGTGCCGTGATTGCGCAGGATCATCGCGTTCTTCGTGCCGAGGTCCTCGACGAGCCGCTCGCGCTCCTCGAGTTCGGTCGCGATACCCTCGAAGTCGTGATACGCGACGTCGTGCCCGGCGATCATCGCGGTCTGGGTATGCGGGAGCAGACCTTCCGTCATCGCCGAGACGGCCTGGCCATGGGGGGTGTGGAGATGCAGCACGGCGACCGCATCGTCGCGCCCGGCATGGATCGCGGAATGGATCACGAAGCCCGCGCGGTTGACCGGCGCGGGGGTGTCCATGACCTTGTTGCCATCGACGTCGATCTTGACCAGCGACGACGCGGTGATCTCCTCGAACATGTGCGTATACGGGTTGATCAGGAAATGATGATCGGGTCCGGGCACGCGCGCCGACAGATGTGTGAAGATCAGATCGTCCCAGCCGTAGAGTGCGACCAGGCGGTAGGCCGCCGCCAGATCGACGCGCAATGCCCATTCCTCGGCGGATACCTGATCCCGTACCGTCGCCATTGCCTTCAGTGCCGTAGCCATCATCCGCCTCCTTATCGTTGAGCGCACGATACGGCAGTCGGCGTGATAAGAATGTCGTGATGGTGACAATCTCGCCGAACCGCGTAAAAATGATCCGATGCGCGATCTCGACACACTGGCGGCCGATCCGTGGTTCGCGACCATGACGGCGGAACGTCGCGACGCGCTGCTGCGCGAGGCGCGCGTTGAAATGCTCGCAGCCGGGGCGCGGATCTATGGACTGGCCGATCCTCCAAACGGACTATGGGCGGTGCTGGAGGGGCAGGTCCGGTTGAAGGGGCTTTCCGTGAATGGCGCGGAGTTGCTCGCGCTGATCGTGCGCCCGGGGACGTGGTTTGGCGAGCTGTCGACGCTCGACGGGCTGCCGCGTCCGCACGAGGCGACGTCGTTCGGACCGGCTCGCCTGCTCCACGTGCCGATGCCCGCCTTTGCCCGGGCGGCCGCGTTGCAGCCCGAATTATACCGCGATCTCGGGCTGTTGGTCTGCGCGCATCAACGCGCCGCGCTGCGGTTCATCGCCAACAGCATCGGTCAGACGATCCGCGTCCGACTGGCGCTGGCGCTCCTGCGCGCCTCGGCTGCCGGCGATGGCAGCATCACCATCCGCCAGGACGAACTTGCGGCAATTGTCGGTATCGCCCGCCAAACCCTCAACCGCCACCTGAAGACGCTGGAGCGAGAGGGTATCGTCGAGGTCGCTTATGCCAGGATACGGATACGCGACCTCGAAGGGTTGCAGGCCGTCGCTACGGAATAAGCAATGCCGAACTCCCCCGCGTCATAGGTCACGACGCAGGGGAGGGGTGATCAGACCATCTTGCCGATCACCTTGTCGAGCGTCAGCGGGTATTCGCGGATGCGGACGCCGCACGCGTTGTAGACTGCGTTGGCGATCGCCGCACCGACGCCGCACAGGCCAAGTTCGCCGATGCCCTTGGCCTTCATCGGCGAGGACTTCTCGTCGAGTTCGTCCATGAAGAACACGTCCTGCATCGGAATATCGGCATGCGCCGGCACGTGGTATTCGGCGAGGTCGTGATTGACGAAATAGCCGAACCGCGTGTCGACGATCGCGTCCTCCATCAGCGCCGCACCGACGCCCATCGTCATTGCCCCGATCACCTGGCTGCGGGCCGACTTCGGGTTGAGGATACGACCCGCGGCGAACGCACCGCTCATCCGGCGGACGCGGATCTCACCGGTCGCCGAGTCGACGCCGACCTCGACGAAATGCGCGCCGAACGTCGCCTGCGCATAGGTCTTGGTCAGGTCGCCGAACTCGATCGTGTCCTCGGCGGAAATGCCCGCATCGCCCGCGGCTTCGGCGAGCGAGACACTGCGGTTGCCCGACTTCACCTTGCCGTCCTCGAACACGACATCGGTCGAGTTGAACCCGAGCTTCCGCGCAACCGAGTCGCGCAGCGCCATGCACGCCGCGTAGACGCCCGCGGTCGAGCTGTTGCCACCCCATTGACCGCCCGAGCCCGACGAGGCCGGGAAGCTGCTGTCGCCCAGCAGGACGACGACCTTGTCCATCGGCACGCCCATCATCTCGGCTACCGTCTGGCCGATGATCGTGTAGCTGCCGGTGCCGATGTCGGTCATGTCGGTGGCGACGGTGACGACGCCCTTCTTGTCGATCCCGACGCGTGCGCCCGACTTCATCGTGACGTTGTCGCGGAACGCCGACGCCATCCCCATGCCGACCAGCCAGCGGCCATCGCGGACTTGCCCGGGGACGGGGTTGCGCTTGTTCCAGCCGAAGCGTTCGGCGCCGGTCTTCAGGCAGCCGACCAGATCGCGCTGGGAGAACTGACGCGTCGGCTTTTCCGGATCGACCTGCGTGTCGTTGATGATCCGCAGCTGGACCGGGTCCATCTTCAGCTTCTCGGCCAGTTCGTCCATCGCCGCTTCGAGCGCGAGCAGGCCGACCGCCTCGCCTGGCGCACGCATCGCGTTGCCCTCGGGAAGATCGAGCACGGCGAGACGTGTCGCGGTCATCCGGTTGGCGCCGGCATAGAGCAAACGGGTCGCGTTCGGCGCGGTCTCGGGACCACCGCCGGGTAGATCGCCCGACCAGCTTTCATGCGCGATCGCGGTGATCTTGCCGTCCTTCTGCGCACCGATACGGAGGCGCTGGATCGTCGCGGGGCGATGAGTCGTATTGTTCATCACCTGCGGGCGGGCGAGTGCGAGCTTCACCGGACGTCCGCCGATCGCACGCGAACCGAGCGCCGCCATTACGGCATCGCTACGGACCCAGAGCTTCGACCCGAAACCACCGCCCACATAAGGCGACATCACATGGATGTTTTCCCTGGGCAGGAGCAGCGTCTCGCTCATGTCGCCGACCGCCCAGGCGATCATCTGGTTGGACGTCCAGAGCGTGAGCTTGCCGTCCTTCCACGCCGCGGTGGTAGAGTGCGGCTCCATCATCATGTGGCTCTGGTCGGGCGTGGTGTAGCGCTCGTCGACCTTCACCGCCGCCTTGGCGAACGCGCCCGCGAAATCGCCGACGGCAGTGTCGGGGTTGCCGCTCTTGGGTTTGGTGGCCGAGCCCTGCGCGGCGGCGAGATCGAACTTGCCGGCGGTCCGTGCGTAGTTGACGCGGAGCAACTTGGTAGCCGCGCGTGCCTGCTCGAACGTCTCGGCAACGACGACCGCAACAGCCTGGTCGTAATGCTGGACCTCGGGCCCGGCGAGCATCCGTGCCGTGTGGTTCTTGGCCTTGCCGAGCTTGCCGGCGTTTTCATAAGTGACGACCGCGAGCACACCCGGCGCTGCCTTCGCGTCGGCCGTGTCGATGCTCTCGATGCGGCCCTTGGCGATTGCCGCGCCCAGGATGTAGCCATAGGCCGCGTTGGGCGCGGCGTCGTTGCGTTCATAGGCGTAGTGCGCGCTGCCGGTAGTCTTCAGCTTGCCGTCGATGCGATCGAGCGGCTGGCCGAGCACCTTCATGCGATCGGTCGGGTTCGCCGTGGCGGGGGTATCGAACTTCATGGGCGTCAGGCCTTCGCTTCTTCGAACACGGCGCCGATGGTGCGTTCGACCAGCGGCAGCTTGAACGCGTTCTGTGATGTGGTGCGGGCGCCGGCGAGGACGGCCGATGCGGTCGCCTTGGCGCCGTTGGGCATCTGCGCCTCGGCGGCTTCGACACGCCACGGCTTATGGGCGAGACCACCGAAGGCGAGACGCCCGCGGCCACCCGGCTGGATCACGGCAGCAACCGAGATCAGCGCGAACGCGTACGACGCGCGATCACGCACCTTCTGGTAGATATGCGTGCCGCCAATCGGCTTCGGCAACGTGACGGCAGTGATCAACTCACCCGGCGCCAACGACGTCTCGATGTTCGGCGTAGCACCGGGGAGGCGGTGGAAGTCGGCAATCGGGATCGCTCGCGTCTGGCCGGTGGCGTTCACCGTCTCGACCGTCGCATCCAGAACGCGCATCGCCACGGCCATGTCGCTGGGGTGCGTCGCGATGCACGCGTCGCTAGTGCCCATCACGGCAAGGTTGCGGTTGAACCCGCCGATCGCCGCGCAGCCGCTGCCGGGCTGGCGCTTGTTGCAGGGCTTAGTCGTGTCGTAGAAATACGGGCACCGCGTCCGCTGGAGCAGGTTGCCCGCAGTCGTCGCCTTGTTGCGGAGCTGACCCGATGCGCCGGATACCAGCGCGCGGCTGAGCACGCCGTAATCCTTCCGGACGCGCGCGTCGGCGGCGAGATCGGTGTTGCGGACCAGCGCGCCGACACGGAGGCCGCCCTCCGAGGTCGGCGTGATTTTGTCGAGGCCGAGGCCGTTGACGTCGATCAGATGCTGCGGCGTCTCGATCTGGAGCTTCATCAGGTCGAGCAGGTTGGTGCCGCCTGCGATGAACTTTGCGCCCGGCGTGCGGACCGCGGCGCTGGCGGCTTCCTTCGCCGAGGTGGCGCGCTCGTATGTGAAGGCCTTCATGCGCTGCGCTCCGTACCCGCGACGTCGTGGATCGCGTCGATGATGTTCGCATAGGCACCGCAGCGGCAGATGTTGCCGCTCATCCGCTCGCGCAGTTCGTCGGTGGTAACCGCAGGCTGCGCGGCGATGTCGCCGGTGACGTGGCTAGGGATGCCCGCCTTGATCTCGCCAAGCGTCGCAACCGCCGAGCAGATCTGGCCTGGGGTGCAATAGCCGCACTGATAGCCGTCGTGCTTGACGAACGCCGCCTGCATCGCATGCAACTTCTCGGGCGTGCCGAGGCCCTCGATCGTCGTGATCTCCTCGCCTTCGTGCATCACCGCGAGCGTCAGGCAGCTGTTGATCCGGCGACCCTCGACGATCACCGTGCAGGCGCCGCACTGACCGTGGTCACAACCCTTCTTGGTGCCGGTGAGCTTCAAATTCTCACGCAACGCGTCGAGCAACGTGGTGCGCGTGTCGACGTTCAGCTTGGTGGTGCGGCCGTTGACCTTGAGCGTGACCGGCATCGTCGGCGGGGCCGACTGCGCGGTGCCCTGCGTCTGTGCCTGCGCGGCGGGTGCCGCTGCCAACGTGGCCGACGCGACGCCACCGGCGATCACGCCACGGCGCGATACCGGAAAACCTTCATCCTGATGCATATAAACCCCTGTATATGTTGGCCTAACGGGTGAAGCGCGGCAAAGTTGCGCTGCTTCGCATTTGGTTCCGTGAATTCTCGGTCATGAAGCTTTGGGTAGGGTATTGTAATGCGGACGATTTCTTCGAGCGTATCGGTCCGACTGTATCATCTGGACGACAGCGGCGAGGGCGGGGCGGCGACGACGTTGTTCTACGGGCCGCTGGGCAAGGCGCTGGCGATCGCCGCGCAGCAGGAGGAGGACGTCCAGGCGGGGCTGTACCTGGCGACGGAGAACGACGTCGTCGCGTATCTCGATCTGGAGCAGTAGCGCTAATCTCGCGATCCTCCCCCGCCAGGGGGAGGTGGCTGGCGCTTGCCAGACGGAGGGGGAGGAAAGGAAAACCGCCGCTCCGAGCCCTCCCCCTCCGTCACCTGCGGTGCCACCTCCCCCCTTGCGGGGGAGGATCGAGGGTTAAGTCCCCGGCGTAAACCCATCATCGCGATCCGGCGGGGTCGGCGCATGCACCTCGCTACAGATCGAGCGGAGCGCGTCCTTCATCCCCTCCTCGAAGGTCGGGTGATAGAAAGGCAGATCCAGCACCTCGGTCGCGGTCCAGCCGCTCTGGATCGCCCACGCGATCAGGTGCGCGCTATGCTCGACCGCGGGCCCCGCCATCGAAGCACCGGTCAGCCGCCCGTCACGCCGATCCGCGTAGAACCGCACCAGCCCGGCATTGCACGCCTCGACCTTCGCGCGACCCTGATCGTCGTACGACGCAGTCCCGATCACGCTGTCCGCATCGTCGTCCTCGGCGATCTTGCCAATTACCGCGACGTTAGGATGCGTGAAAGTGATCGCGAACGGTACGGTCCGCTTGCCAGGCGTCACCTCGGGATAGCTGGCGGCGTTGCGCCCTGCGATCGTCCCCTCGGCGGAAGCCTCGTGCAGCACGGCACGATCATGATCGGCATCGCCCGCGATGAAGATCGGCGCGGTACCGCATTGCATCGTCTCGCAATCATAGTCTGGCATGCCGTGGTTATCGAGCGTCAGGCCCGTCGTCTCCAGCCCGATACCCTCGATCCGCGGCGGCCGCCCGGTCGCAACCAGCAGATAATCGAAGCGCTGCTTGCCGGAAGCCGACCCACTCCACGACAGCATGACGCCATCATCCTCAGCCTTCACCTCGAGCTCGACACCAAGCAGGATTGGCATCTCGCGCGACAGGATCGCGTGATACGCTTCGCCGACATGACGGTCCTTCAGCCCGCCGATCGTCTTGCCGGTGTCGAATACCATCGTCTCGGCACCAAGCCGGGCCATCGCCTGCGCCAGTTCGAGCCCAAGCGCACCCGCGCCGATGACGCCGATCGATCCCGGCAGGTCGGCAAGTTCGAAGATGCTCTCGTTGGTCAGCACGCGGTCGCGCACCGCGTCGAACATCTCGGGGATCGCCGGGCTCGATCCGGTCGCGATCACAACCGCCTTCGCATGCACCTCGCGGCCGTCGCTCAGCACCAGGATCGTCGCACCGGCAAACTTGGCCCGCGCCTCGATCTTCACGTCCTCGGGCAGCTTGTCGATCGACGTCTCGACGCCCGCGACGAAAGCGTCACGCTCTTTCCGCACGCGTGCCATCACCGCGACGCCGTCGACCTTGCCCGACGCCTCGACCCCGAACACCGAAGCATGCTCGACCGCATGCATCGCATTACCCGCCGCGATCAACAGCTTGGAGGGCATGCATCCCACGCTCGCACAGGTCGTACCGCCAAAGCCTTCGTCGATCAGCAGCGTCTTGGCACCGTTGCGACGCGCGCTCCGCTCAGCGGCGAGGCCAGCGGTCCCGGCGCCGATGATCGCCACGTCGCAGGTTAGCTTCGTCATAAGTCTCTCCGTTGCCGGAGAATTCCGGAGCCACGCTCGACGAAACCTTCGACGCTGCCCAGCCGTTCCGCAGTGCAGCACATTCCCTGACGAAGGACGCTTATGTTAACCCTCCACCACCTGAACTACTCGCGCTCGATCCGCGTCCTCTGGCTGCTCGAGGAGCTCGGCATCGAATACGACCTCGTCAAATACGAGCGCGACGAGAATTTCCGCGCACCGCCCGAACTGAAGGCGATCCACCCGCTCGGCAAGGCACCGGTCCTCGTCGACGACGACCTGACCTTGGCCGAGAGCGCTCCTATCCTGTCGTACATTGACGAGCGCTACGGTGATCGTCGCTTCTCGCCGCCAGTCGACGGCGACGCGGCGGCGATCCACGACGAGTGGCTGCAATATGTCGAAAGCTCGGCGTCGCTGCCGATCATGATGACGTCGCTCGGCAAGCGAATGGGTGGGCTCCCCGACGGCCTCGCCAAGTTCACCGGCCCCGAAGTGACCAAGACGCTCGGCTATATCGGCGCAGGCGTTGGCGACGGTCCGTATCTGATGGGCGAGCAGCTCATGCTTGCCGATATCCAGATGTGCTACATGCTAGCGATCGCCGAGAGCGCCGGATTGCTGAAGGAGCACCCCGATGTCGCCGCGTATCTCGATCGGCTGCGCGCGCGTCCGGCGTTTATCGCCGCGACCGAGATCGGTGGCCCGCTTATGCCCGCCCGCCGCTGATCCTCCTTAGCAGCGAGGGGGATGACGCCTGTGTTATCCCCCGAAGCCGCGCCCGCCGAAGCCGCCGCCGAAACCACCGCGCGAGATTACAGAACTGCGCGATTGGACGCGGGCAGGGGCCCTGGCGGTGGTTGGCGTAAAGGCGTCGGACCCTACGCGGGTCCGGCCCGTGACATAGTCGCGGTTGATACGCCCGCCTGCGCCGCCATAATAATTGCCGTCACGATCCCGGTACATCGGCGCACCACGATTGCCGAAGCCGCCGTTGAGCGCTTGCCCGACCAGGAAGCCGGTCAACAGCGGCGTGAAGAAGCTCCCGCCGCTACCGTTGTTGCGCGGCTCGCACTGCGCGGCGCCGTATTGCTCCTCGCAGGTCTGCTTGTCCTCGAACCGCGGCGCGGTCTTCGCGGCATCGGCCTTGGCCTGCTCGAACGCGGTGTCGCACTGTACTGCCGATAACGCACCGGCCGCGCGGCACTCCTGCACCGACGCATAGCTCTGCGCCTCGACGGGCTTGCCGCCGACGTCACCGTCGCACGCGGTCAGCGAAATGCCCGATCCTGCGATCAGGCTGGTGAGGACGATCGATCTGGAACGCTTCATCGCTATGCCCCTCAGTTCGTCATGCAGGCGGCGTTGAGGATGCCGACGCACAGCGAGATGCTGCCCATATAGGTGGCTGCGGCGATTTCGCCGCGGACGATCCGATCGTTGAAGTCGCGCATCACGAAATGCTGCACGATCAAGAACGTGACGATCTGGATAACGCCCGCCAGCAGCGCCCACACCGCGAACTCAGCCAGCGAAACGGTATGCGTCAGCGCGGAGGCCAGCGGCAGGACATAGCCGAGCAACGCCGCACCGAGCGTAATCGCGGCGGCGGTATTGCCTTCCCGGATCAACGATTTCTCGTGATACGGCGTCGCGACCTGATAGACGATCTTGAACACTATCGTGAACGCCCCCGCCGCGACGAACGCGATCAGGAAGGCGAGCGCGCTGGCGCCGAAGCTATATTGGTCGATCATGGCAATTCCCCCGGAGCCGTCTGTGCGGGACGCTAGGCCCTGAACTCGCCGAGTTCCAGTGCCACGCCCAGCATGATCTCAAACGAGACCTCGCCCGACTCGGTCTCCATGTCGATCGCGAGCAGCAATTCGCGGCCATCGTCGCCCGGCAGGTCGCGGCTGAACAGCATGCAGGTCTGGAAGATCCGGCGATCGACGATCCCGTCGCGGTCGTCGTGGAGTTCCTCCCAGAACGTCACCGGCTCCTGCTCGCTTGCTTCGGGACCGAACCAGGATCGGCTGTATCCCGGCAGCCCTTCGGCGGTGAACGTGCGGGCCTTGAGGCGGCTTTTCCATGCGGGGCGCTCGGCGGCCGACGACGGGTAACTGCTGTCCCAAGGCGCGAACAGCGTGACGTCCGTGACGTCCTGCCCGCCGCGGTCGTTAGACACCGCCTGGAACATGATGTCGTCATCGGTATAGAACCGGTGGACGAAGCCGCCTTCGTTGAGATCGATCAGCCCCTGCGCGACGATCACCAGCGTATCGCGATTGAACGGGAACAGGAGCTCCGACCCGAACCGGCGCCAGGCAAGTGGATCGACCGTCACTGTCCGCCCCAGCGTGACGTTGCGGACGACGGGCAGGGCATTCTCGTCAAGCGCTGGCTTGCGGCCGAACAGGCGATCGAACATGCAATCCTCGCGTCTCTGTGGTTGGCGTGCCTCTTAGGACAAAGCGGGCGGGCTCGCAAAGTGCAACCCCCGTCATCCTGACGAAAGTCAGGACCCAGAGCCAACAGCGCCGCCCTCCGTGACCCTGGGTCCTGACTTTCGTCAGGATGACGGGGGTGGGGAGGGTGGCAGGCGCTCGCGAAACGCCTATGTGTCTCCGCGAGCGACAAGCACGGGAGTTCTTGCATTGACCGACATCTGGACCGTCCGCAGCCTGAAGGCGGCGCTCGACACGTCCGAGCCAGCCAAGGCCGGCGAATTTTCCGCGCGGATCCTGGAAGGCGCGGATCCGGTATTGCTCGTGACGATGCACCATCACGGCGACCTCGAACTGTTCGTCAACGTCAGCGAGGCGCAGATCGCGTGCTCGACGCTGCTCTGGCCGTGCGACGAACAGGAAGACCAGCTGGCGTTCAACACGTTCCTGCTGAAGTCGCAGAAGCTGGTGCCGCTGTCGAACTTCGGGATCGGCACCGTCGATGGCCGTGATTATTACGAGCTGTTCGGTGAACTGGCGACGTCGAGCCCGCTCGATACCGTGGTCATCGAACTGCGCACGCTTGCCGAGAATGCGATCGATGCGGCCACCGACCTGCGCCACGCGCAGATTCCCGCCGCCTGATTTAGATACAAACGGAGAGACTGGCATGGCCATCTGGAGCAAGCTTTTCACCCTCGGTCGTGCCGGCGCGCACGAAGCGGGCGCCGCGGTCGTCGACGCGAACGCGCTGCGTATCCTCGACCAGGAAATCCGCGACGCCGACAAGGCGCAGGGCAAGGCGCGCGACGATCTCGCGGGGCTGGTCGCCCGCCGCCGCATCCTCGAAACCGAAGTCGAGAGCTATCGCGCCCAGGCCGCGAAGTACGAGGCTTCGGCCCGCATCGCGGTCGAGAAGGGCAACATGGACCTCGCGCGCCAGGTCGCACAGCGGATCGCCGATCTCGAGCAGGATATCGCGCTGAAGACCCCGCAGGTCGAGGACATGCGCGCCGCCGAGGAGCAGATCCACACAGCCGTCGCCCAGACCGACCGCAAGATCGAACAGCTCCGCCGCGAGGTTGAGGTCGTCAAGGTCAACGAGTCGGTGCAGAAGGCGCAGGCCTCGGTCGCGTCGGGCAGCATGGGCGCGGGCAACAAGCTCGGCTCGGCGGCCGACAGCCTCGCGCGCATCCGTGAGCGCCAAGCGATCCGCGGCGAGCGGATCAAGGCGGCGGGCGAGTTGGAAGACCGTCGTACCGGCGCCGATCTCGACGAGAAGCTGCGGCTGGCGGGCATCGGCCCCGGCCAGTCGTCCGCGGACGACGTGCTCGCGCGCCTGACGGCACCGAAGACACCGCAAGTCGGCCAGACGCTGCAGATCGAGCAGCGCGACGACTCCAAGACGTCCGACTCCTGATGCGGCGGATCGCGGTCGATCCGCGCGGCGACTGGCGCGAACGGGCCGAGGCGATCGGGTTCGTCTATCACGACACGGATGGCGAGCCCTATTGGGACGAGGGCGCGGCGTACGCCTTCACGCTGGCGGAGATCGAGGACGACCTCGAACCTGCCGCAGAACAATTGCACGCGATGTGCCTCGATCTGGTCGACGAGGTGGTCCGCGACCAGCAACTGATGGAACGCCTCGCGATCCCGCGCGAGCAGTGGAACTACGTCGCGGAGACGTGGCGAACGCGTCAGCCTTCGCTCTATGGGCGGTTCGATTTCGCCTATGACGGCACCGGGCCGGCCAAGCTCTACGAGTATAATGCCGACACGCCGACATCGGTATTCGAATGCGCGACGTTCCAGTGGATGTGGCTGGAGGATCTGCTCGCGAGTGGTGCGTTGCCGGCGGGGACGGACCAGTTCAACAGCCTGTTCGACAAGCTGCGCGAACGGTTCCGCGCGCTGTTCCCGAGGGGCGGCTTCGTCCATTTCGCCGCGGATGCGGGCGCAATCGAAGACCGCCAGACGGTGCGGTTCTTCGAAGATCTGGCGAGCCAAGTCGGGATCGAGCCGAAGTTCGTCGAGATGAAGGATATCGGCCTCGCCGCCGACGGGCGCTTCATCGATACCGACGGCTTCGAGGTGCAGGCCGCGTTCAAGCTGTACCCGTGGGAGTTCATGCTCCGCGAGCCCTACGCCCCGAACTTGTCGCGCGCTGACGTGCGCTGGATCGAGCCGGCGTGGAAGTCGATCCTGTCGAACAAGGGCATCCTGCCGCTGCTGTGGGAACGCCATCCCGAGCACCCCAACCTGCTCCCCGCGTTTTTCGATGACGATCCTGCCGCGAAGATCCTCGGGCCTAAGTATGTTCGGAAACCGCTGTTCTCGCGTGAGGGAGCGAACGTCGAGGTGATCGGCGAGGATAGCCATGCGGTGCTCGACCAGGGTTACGGTGCGGAGGGCGCGATCCGTCAGGCCTATGCGCCACCGCCCGTGTTCGACGGCCGCCATCCGGTGATCGGCGCGTGGATGGTCGGCAACGAAGCCGCGGGGCTCGGCGTTCGGGAAGATGAAACGGTCGTGACGCGCAATCTCGCGCGGTTCGTGCCGCATATCATCGAGGCGACTGATGACTGACGCGCGAGACCTGCCCCCGCTGCCGCCGATGGAGCGGCTGGTCGAACTGATGTTCGACGCCGCGCGGACCGGGCGCGACGAGATGATCCCGGCGCTGTTGCAGGCGGGTGTCGATATCGAGACGACCGACGCGAAGGGCTATACGCCGCTCGTGATCGCCAGCTACAACGGCCAGGCCGAAGCCACCGCCGCGCTCTTGACGGCGGGCGCGAAGGTCGACGGCGCGGCGGATGCACGCGGCAACACGGCGCTGATGGGCGTCTGTTTCAAGGGCTACACCGAGATCGCGCAGATCCTGCTCGACGCGGGCGCCGACGTGAACCGGCGCAACGGCGTGGGTCAGACCGCGCTGATGATGGCGGCGCTGGTGAACAAGACGGCGATCATCGACCTGTTGCTGGAGCACGGCGCGGACCCGGCAATTGCAGATGCGGCGGGTAACAGCGTGCATTCGCTCGCGGTGTCGCAGGGTAATACGGCGTTGGCCGAGCGCTTCGCAGCGGCTGGTTAGCTACCCCAAATGTTCACCCGCCTTCGCGGGTGAACAAGCTTTGGTCAGCCATCAACCGCTTGCTCGACGCTAGCATGCGTCTTCGGCAACACCGCTCCGACATGCGCCTCGCCCCGAGCCTCAGCCAGACGCATCTGCCGCTCGCGCTCCGCATACCCAGCCCGCCGAACCTCGTCCCGCGCATCATGACACGCCGGGCAACTCACCCCCTCGACATATAATGGCGACGAACGATCCGCGACACTCACCGGCATCCGGCACGCATGGCATAGGACATGACTTCCCAGCGCCAGCCCATGTCCGACCGCAACTCGCTGATCGAACACGAAACACTCCCCCTCCCAAAGGCTCTCCGCCTCGGGCACGGTCTCCAGATACTTCAGGATGCCGCCCTTGAGGTGATACACCTCGTCCAGCCCCTCGGCCTTCAGGAACGCGGTCGATTTCTCGCACCGTATCCCGCCGGTGCAGAACATCGCGATCTTCGGCGGCGGGCCGTCCCCGACTAGTTCGTCACGATGCTCGCGAAACCACGCCGGAAAGTCCCGGAACGTCCGCGTCTGCGGATCGACCGCGCCGGCGAACGTACCGACCGCGACCTCGTAATCGTTGCGCGTATCGATCAGAATCGTCCCCGGCTCGGCGATCAGCGCGTTCCAGTCCTCGGGCTCGACATAATGCCCGACGCCGTCCAGCGGATCGATCGTCGGCTCGCCCATCGTCACGATCTCGCGCTTCAGCCGCACTTTCATCCGGTGGAACGGCATTACCGCCGCGCGCGATTCCTTGACGTCGAGATCGGCGCACCCCGGCAGCGCGCGGATATGCGCGAGCACCGCGTCGATCCCCTCTTCGGAGCCGGCGATCGTCCCGTTTATCCCTTCGGCGGCAAGCAGCAGCGTCCCCTTCACCCCGTTCGAACAGCACACGAGCGCAAGCGGCGGCTGGATCGCGGCGATGTCGGCGAACGGCGTGAAGCGGTACAGCGCCACGACGCGGATGGGCAGGGTTTCGGTCATCGGTCTATCATGCTGGGGTGGGGCGCCGCTCTCTTAGCGCAAGTCGCCCCCCGCGTCAGCCTGCGGTGACGATCATCCCATCGACCACCGCGACCGGCCAAGGCGTCAGCCGCGTTCCCCCGCAAGGTCCACCAACGCAGGCGCCGCTCTCGATTTCGAACAACGCGGAGTGCCAGCTGCACGCAATCAGGTCGCCGCGCGGCGTGAGGTAGTCGTCGAGGACCTGCGCGAGTGGCATTCCCATGTGCGGGCATCGATCGACATAACCGAACACCGTATCGTCCTTGCGCACCACGAAGCCGTGGAAGCGACCAGCGCGCATCTGGAGAACGAAGTTTCGCGCCTTGCCCTCGGCGATCGCATCCAGCGGCGCCAGCTTGATCCCGCCCGGCGTCGCGGTCAGCCGTTCCCCGTCGCTCATGCGCGGTCGGCGTCCGGCTGCCGATCCGGATGCGCGGCGGCAAAAGCGGGGAGGGCGCGGGCCTTGTCGGCGGCGCTCTTGAGGTGCGGATAGGGCGAGAGATCTACAGCGAACCGCTCGGCCGAGTAAACCTGCGGCACCAGATGGCAGTCGGCGATCGTCGGCATCGCACCGAACGCGAAGCCGTCGCCATGACGCACGATCAGCGTCTCCAGCGCCGTGAACCCATCACCGATCCATCGCGCGATCCAGCGGCTCACCGCCGCCTCGTCCGCCCCGAACTCTGTCCGCAAGGCGTTCAGGATGCGCAGATTATTCACCGGATGAATGTCGCAAGCGATCGTCGCAGCCATCGCACGGACGATCGCCCGGTCGTTCGCACCGTAGGGAAGCAACGGCGGATCGGGATACACTTCATCGATCCATTCTAGGATCGCTGGGCTCTGCGTCAGGACCGCATCGTCGGTTTCCAGCGCCGGAACGAGCCCCTGAGGATTGAGCCTCCGATACCCGACCTCGCGCTGCGCTCCGGTGCGGAGATCGTGCGTGACCTGTTCGTAAGCGACCCCCTTCAGGGCCAGTACGATCCGGACCCGGTAGGCGGTGGTCGAGCGCCAATAACCGTGCAGCGTGAGGCTCACTTCGGGAGGACCGACTTCGGGAAATCCGACCAGACCGCATCATAATCGAGCTGCGAATGCTCCAGCGCATAGGCGGTCGGCTTATACGGCCAGCAGCTCTCCAGCATGAACGCCATCGTGCCGTCGATCTTGTGCGGCTTCAGCTCCGCCGCACTCGCACCCTGCCAGCTCGCTAGATCCGGCCCGTGGCCCGACATCAGGTTGTGCAGCGAGATCCCGCCGGGCGCGAACCCCTCGGCCTTTGCATCGTAGGCGCCGGTGATCAGCCCCATCGCCTCCGACATGACGTTGCGGTGGAACCACGGCGGCCGGAACGTCCCCTCGGCGACCATCCAGCGCGGCGGGAAGATCACGAAATCGGCGTTTGCACGGCCGGGCACGTCGCTCGGCGAGGTCAGCAGCGTGAAGATCGACGGATCGGGATGATCGAAGCTGACGGTGTTGATCGTGTTGAACCGCGACAGATCATAGCGCCACGGCGCGAGGTTGCCGTGCCACGCGACGACGTCGAGCGGGGAATGGTCGAGCGTCGTGGTCCACAGCGATCCCATGAACTTCTGGACGACCTCGACCGGTTCGTCGCGGTCCTCGAACCACGCGACCGGGGTCTCGAAATCGCGCGGGTTGGCGAGGCCGTTGGCGCCGATGGGCCCAAGATCGGGCAGGCGGAACAGTGCGCCGTAATTCTCCGCGACATAACCGCGCGCTTCGCCATCAGGGAGTTCCGCGCGGAACCGGACGCCGCGCGGGACGAGCGCGATCTGGCCGGGGGCGATGTCGATCCGGCCGAGTTCGGTCAGCAGCCGCAGCCGTCCGGCCTGCGGCACGAACAGCAACTCGCCGTCGGCATTCATGAACACGCGCGCCGTCATGTCGGTGTTGGCGGCATAGACGTGAAGGGCGACGCCCTCGAGATCGGCGGGATCGCGATTGGCAAGCATCGTCGTCATGCCATCGATCATATCGGTGCCGGGGGCAGGCGCCTCGATCGGATCCCAGCGCAGGCGGTTGGGCGCGAGCGGCGCGTCGGTGGTGCCGGGCGCGAACCGCTGGGCGCCAGCATAGGGCTTGAACGGCGGATGCTCGGCGGTCGGGCGTATCCGGTAGAGCCAGCTGCGGCGGTTCTCGTGACGCGGCGCGGTAAACGCGGTGCCGGAGAGCTGTTCCGTATAAAGCCCGAAGGCGGGGCGCTGTGGTGAATTGCGCCCGATCGGCAACGCGCCGGGGATAGCCTCGGTCGATACGTGGTTGCCGAAACCAGGCATATACTCGGTCTGGCCGGCGGTCTCGCCTGCGGCATTGGTCGGCTGGTGAATTGTCATGGCTTCCTCTCCGTCACCTGTTCCGATCAACGCCCGAACCGCCGGCCGTTCAAACTCTTTTCCAACCGCAGCCCCGTCGCTCACAGCGAAGCCGCGCCCTATGGGGCGGCTCCGTCCGCGCCGGCCGGTCGACGGCAGCGCCTGCGCGCTGCATCTCGGCCGAAGCTGCGCTTCGGTCCTCGATCACGCGTCGACAGTGATCACCCCACGCCGGATCTGGTCCAACTCAATCGACTCGTACAACGCCTGAAAATTGCCGTTGCCGAAGCCCTCATTCCCCTTGCGCTGGATGATCTCGAAGAAGATCGGCCCGAACATGTTCTCGGTGAAGATCTGCAGCAGCAGCCCCTCCTCGCCGACATTGCCGTCGATCAGGATGCGGTTGCGGCGCAGGCGTTCGAGGTCGTGGCCGTGGTTCGGCACGCGCTTGTCGACCAATTCGTAATAGGTCTCGATCGTGTCCTGCAGCTTGACGCCGCGCGCGCGCAATTTCTCGACCGTCTCGAAGATATCGTCGGTGGTCAGCGCCAGATGCTGGATGCCTTCGCCGTTGTAATCCTTGATGAATTCCTCGATCTGGCTCTTGTCGTCCTGGCTCTCGTTCAGCGGGATGCGGATCGCGCGGTCGGGCGCGATCATCGCCTGGCTGAACAGCCCGGTCGCCTTGCCCTTGATGTCGAAATACTTCTGCTCCTCGAAGCCGAAGATCTGACCGTAGAACTCGGCCCAGGTCCGCATCTGCCCACGCTTCACATTGTGCGTGAGGTGATCGAGCAGATCGAGACCGACATTGTTCTCGGCTTCGGCTTCGGCCGCCCCCGGAACCGCATTCCAGTCGTCGTACAGGCTGCCGGCCGCGCCATGCTTGTCGACCAGATACAGCAGCGAACCGCCGATGCCCTCGAGCACATAGCTCCCCTCGCCGAGCGCACCCGTGCTGGCGTCAGCCGCCTTGGCGCCGCGTGTGAGGGCTGCGTCGAATGCCGCTTTGGCATCGTGAACGCGGAACGCCATGCCGCTCGCCGAAGGGCCATGGTCCGCGCGGAATGCCGCCGAGTGACCACCGTCTTCGCGGTTGAGCAACAGGTTGATCCGGCCCTGCTTGTAGCGCGTGACGGCCTTCGTCGGGTGGGTCGAGGCAGCGACGAAGCCGAACTGCTCGAACTGCGCGGCCATCCGGTCGGGATCGGGCGAAGTGAACTCGGCGAACTCGAACCCGTCGAGACCCATCGGGTTTACGTCCATATGGTCAGACTGGGGCATATGGTCCATGATTCGATCCTTAAATCTGGTATCCGTTGTTACCAATCTGGCGGGTTGAACAACTGGTGTCAATCGTTACGATTTCAACATGGCTGACCGCGCACTCGTCTTGGACGATTTCATCCCGTATCGCCTGTCGATCACCTCTAACCTCGTCAGCGAGGCGGTCGCGGACACGTATGAGGCGCTGTTCGGGCTGACGATCCCCGAATGGCGACTGGTCACGGTGGTCGCCGAGGCCGGCGGGATCACGCAGCAGCAGATCGGCCAGCAGACGAGGATGGACAAGGTCACGGTCAGCCGCGCGGCGATCGCGCTGGTCGAGCGCGGGCTGATGCAGCGGCATGCGAACCCGGAGGATCGGCGCTCGCATCTGCTGAAGCTGACCGATGACGGGCACACGCTCTACGCATCGGTCGCGCCGAAAGCGCTCGATCTGGAGCGGCGGATTTTCGCCGGGTTCTCGGCCAAGGAAGTCGAGCAGTTCGTGGCGATGCTGCGGCGGATCGACGCGGTGACGATCGACCTCGTTCAGGAATCCCACGGCGGTATCGGCGACCATAGACCGCGCAGGTAATCGAGCAGCGCGCTGGTGCCCGACGACACCGCTCCGCGTGCATGCACCGCGTAGATCCCGACGTCCGCCGATCCGGCCAGTTCTGGCAGGACGCGAACGAGTCGGCCGCTCGCGAGATCCGCGCTAACGTCCCATAGCGACCGCAGCGCGATGCCGACGCCCGTCAGTGTGAGTTCGCGGACGACTTCGCTGGAGTTGGTCGCGACGTAGCTCGGGCGGTCGATCGTGACGTCGCCCTCGGGACCGGCCAAGCGCCACGGCATCTGGCCCTTCGCCGCAAGCAGCCGGTGTTTCGTGAGATCGGCCGCGTCGCGTGGCGGGCTGTAGCTCGGCGCGGCACAGAGCACGCGTCGGCTGTCGGCGAGACGATAGCCGGTCAGGCTTGGCGGCACCGCAGGCGCGATCCGGATCGCGAGGTCGAGGCGATCGCCAATCACATCCGAGAAGCCGTCCGACAGGTCGAGGTCGAGCTCGATCGCAGGGTGCGCGTCGAGGAACGGCTTCAGGCGCGGCGCGATATGGAGACGGCCGAACGAGGTCGGCGCGCTGACCCGGAGCGGCCCCGCCGGCGTATCGGCGCGGTCGGACACGCGCGCCTCGGCATCGCGGATTGCGGCGAGGATCTCCACCATGTCGCGGTGATACGCCGCGCCGCGGGCGGTGAGGTCGAGCCGCCGCGTCGTCCGGTTGAGCAAGCGCACGCCGAGCCGCGCCTCCAGCCGAGCGATGCGTTTCGACACCATTGCCGGCGAGATACCGAGCGAACGCCCCGCCGCGCTGAGGCTGGCGGTGCGGACGACCTCGGCGAAGAGGACGATGTCGGGGTCCATTCGTTCTCCAGGCGATCAACAGCTTTCGGTTTATAGCGTCTAGTGGCGAAGGTGGCGGGCGTCTATCGTGCTATCAGAGCATAGGAGAGCAGCATGGCCGAGATGACCGAGAAGGCAGGTCTGAAGATCGCCGCATCGCTGGTGGACTTCATCGAGACGCAGGCGCTGCCGGGCACGGGCCTTGAGGCCGTGTCGTTCTGGCAGGGTGTGTCCGATATCTACGCAAGGTTCGCACCTGAAAATGCAGCGCTGCTGGCCGTTCGCGACGACCTTCAGGCGAAGATCGACACCTGGCACGAAACCCGCGCCGGCAAGCCGATCGACCAGCCCGAGTATCAGGCGTTCCTGCGTGAGATCGGCTATCTGGTCGACGAGCCTGCGCCCTTCGCAGTCGCCCCGACCAACGTCGATGCGGAGGTCGCCTCGCTCGCCGGTGCGCAGCTGGTGGTGCCGATCCTCAACGCGCGCTTCCTGCTGAACGCCGCGAACGCGCGATGGGGGAGTCTGTACGACGCGCTCTACGGCACCGATGCAATTCCGGGCACGGCTTCCGGCAAGGGCTACGACGCCGCCCGAGGCGCGCAGGTGATTGCGTGGGCCAAGGCGTTCCTCGATGATGCCGTGCCGCTGGCGAGCGGGTCGTGGACCGACTGGACAGGTGGCACGCCTGAGCTTGCCGACCTAAGTCAGCTCGTTGGGCATGCAGGCGACAACATCTTGTTGCGTCACAATGGCCTGCACATCGAACTGGTGATCGACTCTCAGCATCCGATCGGCCGCGACGACCCTGCGAACCTCGCCGACGTCGTGCTCGAATCCGCGCTCAGCACGATCGCCGATCTCGAGGACTCGATCGCCGCAGTCGATGCCGAAGACAAGGTGGCCGCCTATGCCAATTGGCTCGGGCTGATGAAGGGCGACCTGACCGCCAGCTTCGACAAGGGCGGCCGCACGGTCACGCGCGCACTCGAACCGGACCGGCAATACACCGCACCCGACGGCAGCGCGTTCACGCTTCCCGGTCGCAGCCTGATGTTCGTGCGCAACGTCGGCCACCTGATGACGACGCCCGCGATCCTGCTCGCCGACGGCAGCCAGGCGCCGGAGGGCATCCTCGACGGCATCGTCACTTCGCTGATCGGCTTGCACGATCTCAAGAGCACAGGCCCGATCCGCAACAGCCGCGCGGGCTCGATCTACATCGTCAAGCCGAAGATGCACGGCCCCGACGAAGCCGCCTTCACCAACCGGCTGTTCGACGGAATCGAGGACCTGCTCGGCCTGACGCGCCACACGATCAAGGTCGGCGTGATGGACGAGGAGCGGCGCACGTCGGCCAATCTCGCCGCCTGCATCGCGGCGGTGAAGGACCGCGTCGTGTTCATCAACACCGGCTTCCTCGATCGCACCGGCGACGAGATGCACACGTCGATGCGTGCCGGCCCGATGATCCGCAAGGGCGACATGAAGGCCTCGTTATGGATCAAGGCGTATGAGGATCGCAACGTCCAGATCGGGCTCGCCTGCGGGCTCAGCGGCAAGGCGCAGATCGGCAAGGGCATGTGGGCCGCGCCCGACCGGATGGCGGACATGCTCGAGCAGAAGATCGCGCATCCGATGACCGGTGCGAACACCGCGTGGGTGCCGTCGCCGACCGCCGCGACGCTGCACGCCACGCACTACCACCGCGTCGACGTCTTCGCGCGGCAGGCGGAGCGCAAGGCCGAGCCGATCGCGTCGCTCGATGCGCTGCTGACGATCCCGGTCGCGACCGGTCACAACTGGCAGCCCGACGAGGTGCGCGAGGAACTGGAGAACAATGCGCAGGGCATCCTCGGCTACGTCGTGCGCTGGGTCGACCAGGGCGTCGGCTGTTCGAAGGTGCCCGATATCCATGACATCGGCCTGATGGAGGACCGCGCGACGCTGCGGATCAGTTCCCAGCACATGGCGAACTGGCTGCTCCACGGCATCGCCACGCCCGACGAGGCGGACGCGGCGTTGCGGCGGATGGCGGTGAAGGTCGATGCGCAGAATGCAGGCGATCCGCTGTACCGGCCGATGGCGGGGCATGAGGACGAGAGCCTGGCTTTCCAGGCCGCGCGGGCGCTCGTGTTCGATGGCCTGACGCAGCCGAGCGGCTATACCGAGCCGCTGCTCCACGCGTTCCGCGCGCGGGCAAAAGAGAGGGACGCCGCCTGATGCCGCTCTACGAGATCGAGGGGAAACGCCCGACGCTAGCGGACGACGTGTGGGTCGCGCCGTCCGCCGACGTGATCGGTGACGCGCAGTTGGGGGAGGGGACCAGCGTCTGGTTCGGCGCGGTGATCCGTGCCGACAATACGCCGATCCTGGTGGGCGCGCGGACGAACATTCAGGAGGGCGCGATGCTGCACTCCGATCCAGGTGCGCCTTTGACGATCGGCGAGGGCTGCACGGTCGGCCATCACGCGATCCTCCACGGCTGCACGATCGGTGACAACGTACTGGTCGGGATGGGCGCGACGATCCTCAACAATGCGGTGATCGGTGAGAATTGCCTGATCGGCGCGAATGCGCTGGTGACGGAGGGGAAGGTGTTTCCGGCCGGCAGCCTGATCGTCGGCTCGCCGGCCAAAGCGGTTCGGGAGTTGTCGCCGGAAGCGATTGCCGGCCTCAAGATGTCGGCCGCAGCCTACGTGGCCAAACAGCGAGTCTATGCCGAGAGCATGAGGTTGGTCGAAGTGTAAAAATCCTTCCCCCACCAGGGGGAGGTGACGCCGAAGGCGACGGAGGGGGAGGAACACGCAACTGAGGTTCTCCCTTACCGCCCCCTCCGTCTGGCAAGCGCCAGCCACCTCCCCCTTGCGGGGGAGGATCGTGAAGGCGGTCTTAGAAGCTCACGCGACCGCCGAGCGACAGTACGACCGCCGAGGCATTACGCAGCGCACCCGAGGTCAGGATGTTCGTCTGTGCGGCAGTGCCGACATACGCGGCCGTGAGGCGGTCGATCGTCGTGTTCTCGAAGTCGACATATTGCGCAGCGGCGTCGAGCGCGATGTGCGACGACAGCTGGTACGAGCCACCCGCTGCATAGGTCCAGCGATCGGCGTCGGGCACGCGTGCGTCGCGCGAGCCGTCCTGCGTCGGCGACTTGGTGCGCTGCAGACCTGCCCGCACGGTGAGCTTCGGCGTGACGTCATAGTCGAGGCCGCCCGCGAGGCTCCAGCTGTCCATGTAGTTCTCGGGGATCGCGGTGTTCAGCGGTGCGCCGAGATCGATCGTGTCGAACTTGCTCCAATTATACGCGACGACCTGCGCGTTGAGCGTCAGCTTGTCGGTGCCGCGGAACCGGCCTGCGACGATCACCTGACCCGGGGTGTTGAAGGCAGCCTTGGCGCCCGACACGGTGGTGTTCGATCCCGCGAGCGGGCCGACGAGGCCGCTGACGGTCAGATCGCCCTTCAGGTTATGCCGGATGCTCGACTTGTAGCTGATCCCGACCGTCGCGAAGTCGTTGTGCAGCTGGACGCCTGCGGTCCAGCCGAAATCCCAGCCGTCGCCGCTCAGTTCCTGGCGCCCATCGGCCAGCGCCGCGGACAGGTTGGGCAGCGCGTTGCTGAGCGTCGCATCGGTATATTCGACGTTCAGCGCACCACCGACACGCAGCCAGTCGGTCACGACGATACCAACCGACGGCTGGATATCGATAGTCCGCAGCCGCGTCTTGTCGGCGCTGTAGCGGGCCCAGCTGTCCCCATCATAGTTGGTCGTGAAGCTGAACGGCGAGGTCACCGCGAGGCCGACGGCGATCCGGTCGGTCAGCGGATAGGCGATCGACCCCGATGGCACGACACCTTTGTTGATCGGATCGCGCGAGTTCGACTGGCCGCTGATCCCGGTGCAGGCCTGGCCCGGGCGGCAGATCCGCGTGCCGGTGTCGACGACGTCACCCTTCGGCAGGATTGCGGACGCGCTGAGCGTCGCGCTGCCGTCGCGGATGCCGGCGATCGCGGCCGGGTTCCACCACAGCGAGTCAGGACCTGTGTCGGCGCCTTCGCCCGAGAACGCACGGCCTGCGCCGCGTGCGGACTGCGCCTGGAGATAGAAGGCGTCGGCATAGGCGGTGCTGGCGAACCCGAAGGTGGACACGAGTGCGGATACCGCGAGAAGCGGAGCTTTGGTGCGCATAATCATGAGGAAGATCCTGAAAGCTTTACTGATTGTTCGGGGAGGTAGCGAAGACTGGGCGGTGCGCCTCAGCGTACGCGCGTCCAGGTCTGCGTCTTGCAGAGCGGGAAGAACACGCAGCCGCGCAGCTTCAGCTGGTTCGCGCCGAGCGGGGTGATCTTGCCGCTATAGGTCTTGCCGTCCTCGGCATTGTAGACCTGCCCGCTGCTCCAGACGCCGTCCTTGTCGGGCTTGAACCCGCTCAGCATCTGCATGCCCTGGATCGGACGATTGCGCAGCGCGGTGTTCGCGTTGTTCGCGTCCTTCATCGAAGGATTGGCGCGGAGTGCGTCGGAGGTGAGGATCTTGCCGCAGATCGACGGGCCGCAGCGAGCGATCTCGACGATGGCGTTGTGCGTTTCGGTCTTCCAGCGACCGATCACGGTCTCGGGCGTCGCGGAAGCGCCAGCGAGCAGAGCACCGATAATCAACAGGGACATCTTCTATCCTCTCCTAGTGTCGTTTGATGGCGCCGTATGCGTACGGTCACCAAAGTCTCGTCAGGCCATCTACGTTACCGCGACCCTGTTGCCGTATACGGCAGTTACTGATCCCGACTAGAATTGTACGAAGACAAGTCAAGTCTTCTTACCGATTCCCGCGAGTGAAAAAGTGTTCATGGACTTGTCGTTCCCCCGCGCACGCGGGGGCCCAGGGCAACGAACGCGGCGCTGCTTGGTCCTGGGCCCCGCTTTCGCGGGGGAACAGGGTTAGTTGCGGAGCGGCTTGCCCGTCTGCAGCATGTGGACGACGCGGGCCTGGGTGCGCGGATCCTTGACGCTCGCCATGAACGCCGCGCGCTCTAGGTCGAGCAACTGGTCCTCGGTCACGGTGTCGACGAGATCTGCTTCGCCACCCGTCAGTACCTCGGCGAGACGATCGGCGACGACGAGGTCGTAGTCGGTCGCCATGCCCTTCTTGTGGAAGTCCGCCACCGCCATGCTGAGCCCGGTACGGCCGCTCTCGCCCGCTAGACGGAAGGTCGGCTTCTCCGGTGCCGCATAGCCCTCGACCAGCGACAACGCCTTGGCCTTCGCATCCGCCAGCAACCGGTCGCGGTTCATCGTGATGCCGTCGTCCTTGCGCAGGATCATCATCTCCTTCGCCTCAGCCGCCGACTTGGCGACCTGCGCGGTGGAGACCGCCTGGAACACCTTGGTCAGCACCGGCATCGGGCCCTTCGGGACCATGCCCGACTTGGTCCAGCGGTCGAGCATCTCGCCATTGCCGCCCCAACCGGGGACGAGCCCGACGCCGCACTCGACGAGGCCGGCATAGGTCTCGGCATGCGCCTGCACTGCGTCCGAGTGGAGCAGGATCTCGCAGCCACCGCCGAGTGCGAGCCCGGCGGGGGCGCTAACGACCGGGAAGGGCGCGTATTTGAGCGCCTTGTACGCCTGCTGACCACCGGAGACGCTGGCCTCGACCATATCCCACAGGCCCGCCCCGACCGCGAACATCGCCGCACCGAGGTTCGCACCCGCCGAGAAGTTCGACGCCTCGTTATACACCACCAGCGCCTTGAAGCGCTCGCGGACGACCGGGATCGCCTCGTTGATGAGCGACACGACCTGGTCGTCGAGCGCGTTCATCTTGGTGTGGAACTCGAGCGCCGCGACGCCGTCGCCGACATCCCAGAGCGACGCCGACAGGTTCTGGAGGATCGGCTGCGAGCGGAGCTTGATGTCCTCCAGCAGTTCGACCCCGTCCGCGCGCGGAACGTCGGCATACTCGCTGTCGGCCGTGAGATACTGACGCTGCCCGTTCTCGACGCGGTAGAAAGGGCGATCGCCCGCGGTCATCAGGATCGCAGGAACATCGCGCCCTTCCTCGGTCAGGCGAGCCGCGAGCACACCCGGCCCCATCCGGTCGACCAACTCGAACGGCCCGTATTTCCAGTTATAGCCGAGCTTCATCGCGTCATCGATCGCAACGACATCGTCAGCCGCCTCGCCGACGAGCATCGCCGCATAGGACAGCGTGTTGCCGAGGATCGTCCACGCGTAGGTGCCGATCTTCCCCGGTTCCGCGATCAGCGCCGCCAGATCCTTGCCGGTCTTGCCGGGGAGTTCGGCGGGCTTGGCCTCCGGACGATATTCACCGGTCGCGAGGTCGAGCGACAGCTTGGTCCGCGTCGCCTTGTCGAAGCGGTAGAAGCCACCCTTGCCCTTCCGGCCGGTAAACCCTTCCGCGATCATCTTGTCGACCAGCGGCAGCGGACGGACCGTATCGAAATACGGATCGCCGGCGGGCAGCGTGGACGACAGGCTCTTCGACAGCAAC
Organism: Pseudomonadota bacterium; assembly: GCA_040388215.1. Lineage (GTDB taxonomy): Bacteria > Pseudomonadota > Alphaproteobacteria > Sphingomonadales > Sphingomonadaceae > Sphingomonas. Next base: position 240,545 of record JAZKCH010000001.1, read on the forward strand.
GGCATCAAATCGACACCAACGAGATCGACCAGCCCGAAGATACCCGTCTTCGGCACGCCCATCGGCCGCCCACCGATCTGGTCGGCTTCCTCGACGGTCAGTCCCTGGTCCAATGCCGCGTTGATCGCGATCGCCAGCCAGTACGTGCCGATCCGGTTGGCGATGAAGCCCGGCGTATCCTTCGCCCGGACGATCCGCTTGCCCATGAAGCGATCAACGAAATCCTCGACCTTCTCCGCGACTGCGACGTCGGTATGCTCACCGCGGACGATCTCGACCAGCCGCATGTAGCGCGGCGGGTTGAAGAAATGCGTGATCAGGAAGTCGGCCTTGAACTGGTCTGTACGTCCCTCGACGAGGTTGCCGAGCGGGATCGTCGAAGTGTTCGACGACACCGCGGTGCCGGGACGCTTCAGCGCTTCGAGCTTGGCGTACAGCGCCTGCTTGATATCGAGCCGCTCGACGATCGCTTCGACGATCCAGTCGCACTCGGCGACACGATCGAGGTGATCGTCGATATTGCCCGTCTCGACCAGCTTGGCCGCACGCTTCGACATGAACGGCGCGGGGTCGGTCTTGAGCATCTTGGCGACCGCGCCCTTTGCCACTGCATCGCGATCGTCACCCTCGCGGGGGACGATGTCGAGCAGCAGCACCGGAATGCCGGCGTTCGCGACCTGAGCCGCGATACCTGCGCCCATCACGCCCGCGCCGATGACGCAGACCTTCTTCACAGCATCGACCATCATGCGCGCTCCAGCACCGTCGCGATTCCCTGACCGCCGCCGATGCACTGGGTAGCGAGCGCATAACGCCCCCCCTCGCGCGCCAACAGCGACGCTGCCTTGCCGACGATCCGCGCGCCGGTGGCGCCGAGCGGATGGCCGATCGCGATCGCGCCGCCGTCGAGGTTGATCGTCTCGTCCTTCAGCCCGAGATCCCGGATGCAGGCGATCGCCTGGCTTGCGAACGCCTCGTTGATCTCGACCACGTCGAGGTCCGCGACGGTGATCCCGGCGCGCTCCAGCGCCTTCTTCGACGCACCGATCGGGCCAAGCCCCATCGTCTCCGGCGCGCAACCCGACACGCCGATCGACTTGATCCGCGCGAGGATCGTCAGCCCGTGCTTCTTGGCGAACTCCTCGGAGGTTACGAGCACCGCGGATGCACCATCGGTCAGCGGCGAGGACGTACCGGCGGTCACCGAGCCTTCCGCGCTGAATGCAGGCTTGAGGCCGGCGAGCGCTTCAGTGGTGGTGCCGGCGCGGATCGTGCCGTCCTGGCTGACCGGGCCCGCATTGGTCTGGATCGTCACGATCTCATCGCTCAGGCGGCCATCGGCGCGCGCCGCGGAAGCCTTGTCCTGGCTCTTCACTGCGAACGCATCCTGCTCCGCGCGCGTGATCTGATACTGGCGCGCGACGTTCTCTGCGGTCTCGCCCATGCCCATATACGCCCCAGCGCTCTTCTTCGCGAGCGCGGGGTTGGGGAGGGGGTTGTAGCCGCCCATCGGCACGCGGCTCATCGATTCGAGCCCGGCGCAGATGAACGCCTCGCCCGCGCCGACCGCGATCTGGCCGTAGGCGATGTGGATCGCGCTCATCGACGAGCCGCAGAACCGGTTGACCGTCATGCCGCCGACCGAGATCGGCAGGTCGGCAATCTGCGCGATCAGCTTGGCGACGTTGAGGCCCTGCTCGCCCTCGGGGAACGCGCAGCCGAGGATGATGTCCTCGATCTCGGCGGGATCGACGCCGGTCTTGTCGAGCAACCCGCGAATCGTCTGCGCGGCGAGATCGTCCGGACGGACGCGGGCGAGTTCGCCCTTGCCGGCGAGGTGGAACGGCGAACGGGCGTACCCGGCGATGACGACGTTGGTCACGATGATCCTCTCATATTGCGGTCGACCCGGTTAACGCTTGCGGGTTACCCTTAAGGTGCGATACCTCACCTTTACGTCAAGGTGAAGCGGCCGACAATATGGCTTACGCACATCGAGTAATGGAGAGCGAGATGCAGGACACTTCCGGGGGCAAGGCGATCGGCATGCCGTTGCAGGGCGAGCCACGCCTGCTGGGCGACATGCTCGACACGTCGGTGCGCCGGTTCGGGTCGCGCAACGTGCTCGACTTCATGGGCCGGACGCTGACCTATGCCGAGCTCGGCGAGCAGGTCGACCGGGCCGCGAAGGGGCTCCAGGATCTCGGTGTCGTGAAGGGCACGCGCGTCGCGCTGTGCCTGCCGAACACGCCCTATTACCCGATCCTGTTCTTCGCGGTCCTCAAGGCGGGCGGCATCGTCGTCAACGTCAACCCGCTCTATGTCGAGCGCGAACTGGCGCATCTGCTAGAGGATTCGGGCGCGACCATCATCGCCACCTGCGACATCGCCGAGATCCACGCGCGCGCCCTCAAGGTCGCCGGGCAGATGGGCGTCAAGCACGTCATAACCTGCCCGATCGCCGGCGCGCTGCCGACGGTGAAGTCGATTGCCTACCGCATCTTCAAGCGCGCCGAGATCGGCCATGCTCCGAGTGACGCGCGCCATTGCACGTTCGACTCGCTGCTGAAGGCAAAAGGTGCGCCAACCCCCGTCACGGTCACGCCGGACGAGGTAGCCGTGTTACAATATACCGGCGGCACTACCGGCGAGCCCAAGGCGGCGATGCTCAGCCACGCGAATCTGGTGTCGAACGCCGATGCGATGATGGTGTTCGTCGGCGGCGAGCAGCCCCATCAGGACCGCGTGCTCGGCGCGCTGCCGCTGTTCCACGTCTTTGCACTGACGACGGTGCTGACCTATTCGATCCGCGCGGGTGCAGAAATGATCCTTATGCCGCGCTTCGAACTCGGTCAGCTGCTCAAGACGATCGACCGCACCAAGCCGAGCTATTTCCCCGCGGTGCCGACGATCTATGCGGCGATCACCACAGCGGCGGAAACCCAAAAGATCGACCTGTCCTCGATTCACGCCTGCATCTCGGGCGGCGCACCGCTCCCTGCCGAGGTCCGCACCGCGTTCGAGGCGGCGACCGGCGCCAAGCTCGTCGAAGGCTATGGCCTGTCCGAAGCCTCGCCGATCATCACCTGCAACCCGATCGACGGCATCAACAAGCCGGGCTCGGCGGGCTTGCCGTTCCCCGGCACGACGATCGAGATTCGCGACCGCGAGGACCCGACCCGGCTGCTGCCGATCGGCGAGAATGGCGAGATTTGCGCCCGCGGCCCTCAGATCACGCAGGGCTATTGGCACAAGCCCGTCGCCACCGCCGAACTGTTCGCGGACGGGGCGCTGCGGACTGGCGACGTGGGGCACCTCGACGCGGACGGCTATCTGTTCATCGTCGACCGGATCAAGGACCTGATCCTTGCCGGCGGCTATAACGTCTATCCGCGCGTGATCGAGGAGGCGCTGTACGAACACCCAGCGGTGCTCGAAGCCGTGGTCATCGGCGTGCCCGACAAATACCGCGGGCAAGCCCCCAAGGCGTTCGTCGTGCTGGCCGAAGGCGCGGTCGCTACCCCGCTCGAACTGCGCGATTTTCTCCGCGACAAGATCAGCAAGATCGAGCTTCCCCGCGAGGTCGAAATCCGCGACAGTCTCCCCAAGACGCTGATCGGCAAGCTATCCAAAAAGGAACTTGTCGCTGAAGAGACCGCAAAGGCGGCGGCGTCGGAGGCGAGGGGAGTGGATTCGTGAACGACCGACAGGACGATCTTACCGGCATACAGGAAGTCTCGCGCATGCTCGGCGTTAGCGCGCGGACGCTCAGATTCTACGAGGACAAGGGGCTAATCGAGCCCTGCCGGATCGGCACGACGCGCGTCTACACGCGGCGTGAAGTGGCCCGGATGCAGTTGATTTTGCGCGGTAAGCGGCTTGGGTTCACGTTGCGCGACATCGAGGAGTTCCTCGACCTCTACGACGCCGACCCGCAGCATGTGGAGCAGATGCGCGCGCTGGCAGAACGCTGTCGCCAGCGGATCGACCTGCTGGATGCGCAACGCGAGGCGATCGTACAGACGCGCGACGAGCTGGAGAAGATCGAGCAGGAAGCCTTGGCGCGGATCCCCGCGGGCGACTGACGCTCTTCTTGCCCCCTCCCTGAAAGGGAGGGGTTGGGGGTGGGTAGGCCTGCTTGAGCCCGAACCGTTGCGCAGCGCGGAGGCCGACCCACCCCCGCCCCCTCCCTTTCAGGGAGGGGGGAGGAAGATCGACCCACTCTCACTCCTCGATTAGCTTAAAGCCCCACCACACCGCCATCGTTCTTCGTGATCACGATCGTCGAAGACCGCGGCCGCGACGGCGGCGTCACCGCACCCGCCTGGTTCGCAGGCCAGCTGCTGGTGATGTTGGTCGGTCCGCCACCTTCGCCCGGATGCTGGATGTTCACGAACAGCGACCGCCCGTCCGGCGTCGAGTAGATGCCGGTGATCTCGCACTCCTTCGGCCCGACCAGGAAGCGGCGCAGGGTCGCGCCCGGCGCCTTGCCGATCCGCGTCGTCACCGAGCCGGTCGCCGCGCCGACCGTGTTGGTCACCGTCCGCGTACCGCCGTCGTCGACCTTGCCCGGCACCGAGGCAAGCAGCATGCAGTTGGTGACGTCGGTATACGCACCGTCGTCGGTCTCGATCCACATCACCGGCGCGATCGTCCCCGAGGCATTGCTCGGCAGGCCGAACCACAGGCCGTCCGGCGACGAGAAGTCGTTGGTCGCATCGAGCCCCGACAGGTTGATGTTGGTCGCATCCAGATCGGAACCCGCGCCGAAAGCATAGATGTCCCATGCGAACGTCGTCGCCTCGGACGTGTCGCCCGTCTCGCGCAGACGGATGATGTGCCCGTTGGCGTTACCCGTGGTCTGCCCGCCCGTGGTCTTCGGATCGACATAGGCGCGCGGGTTCGCTGCGTCCGCCGTCGCCACGGTGCGCGACGAGTTGTTCGTGAGCGTGCAATACATCTCGCCGGTCGCCGGGTTCACCGCGGTCCACTCCGGCCGATCCATCCGGGTGGCCCCCAGCGCATCCGCCGCCAGTCGCGTATTGATCAGCACATCCGCCTGGCTCGAAAACGAATAGGCTGCATTGGCCGAGGTGAGGGGTCCTTGGCCGAACACCAGCGGCAACCACTGACCGCTACCATCCGCCGAGAACTTCGCGACGTAAAGCGTTCCGGTATCGAGATACTTGTCGCCGATCGCCAACCGGTTTGCGGCCGTGGCATCCGCCGCCGACCAAGGCGTGGCCGACACGAACTTGTAGATATATTCGTTCTGCGCGTCGTCCCCCATGTAGAACGCCGGCTTCACGCCAGCGATCGTCCGGCCGATCTCGCAGCCCTCGTGGTTCATGCGCCCCAGCGCGGTCCGCTTGCGCGGCGTCGAGGCGGGATCGAACGGGTCGATCTCGACCACCCAGCCATATTGGAAGATCTCGTTGCGGAAATCGCCCGTGCCATCGGCAGGTGCGCCGGCCTGCGCCGTGATGTTCCAGCGCGCATAGGCGGTGCTGGTCGTGTCCGCCGGTCTGACCGTCGACCACCCGTAATTGCCGCCGGTGTTGCTCTCGCCCTTGCCATAGCGCGCCAGCGACGTGTTCGCCTTGACGCCGGCAGCACCGGTCGCTGCACGCCGCGCGCCATCGCCGACCTCGCGGCGGAAATACCCGACCCAGTTCTCTTCGTTCGTCAGGTATGTGTTCCAAGGCATTGTACCATTGGCACAATTGTTGATCGTGCCACGCCCGGTCGTCGCGTCCGGCGAATAGCGCGTCTTGAGGCTGTCATTGCCGCGCACCGGCCCCGAAAAGCTCATCGGCGTCAGCGGGGTGATGCGCCGGTTGAACGACGAGGTCGGAACATAGGCCCAGTTCGCGGAGCGACTGACCTCGATCACCGACACGCCGTGGCACTCCATTTCCTTCAGCGCCTCGGCCTCGGGACGGATGCCGCCCGGATTGGTCGCACCGTTCGGATGCAGATAAGGCTGCGAGATATTCTCGTGGTTGAGCACCAGCAGGCCGCGCGTGTTGCCGTTCACATCGGGCGTGCCGCTCGCCGACAGCCCGAAATAGCTCATGCCGTCATGGTGATCGCCCGCACGCTTCGAGAAATTCGTGTCGGTGCCGTCGTTCGCATAGGCCGCAACGCCGCCCGCGATCGGATCGCCGAGCCGGTACAGCACCGTCACCGCATATCCGCTGGGCACCGTAACGACGTCCGCGAGGCTCTTGGCAACCGCAGTGAACCCGAGCGAGGCCGCGCCCACCGTCACGCTGGTCGTCGCGCTCACCGATCCGCTCGCCGAGACGGCGGTGAACTGGAAGCTCAGCACCGTGCCCGCCGTCGCACCCGGCACGACGAAGGTCGCAGTCGACGTGGTCGCACCGGCCAGCGTCACCGCCGGGCCCGCCGTCTGCGTCCAGCTCACGCTGTCGACCTGGCCGATCGCCGCGCCGGTCAGCGTCGCCACCCGCCCGGCGGACGAACTGCCGCCCGCGGTCGCGGTGACGGTGACCGGGCTGCTGCCGTTGCCGTCATTGTCATCGTCGCACCCGGTCAGCAGCATGCCGCCGAACACCGCGGCGGCGGTTGCCGACATGCCGCCCATCAACGTCTGGCGCCGCGAATAGCGCGTATCGATCAGCTCGTTCAGATGCGGATTGGCGGTCGGATTGGTGTCGATATCGCCGTCGGTATAGATGGTGTCGATGGTCATGCGTGGTCCCCCCGGGGATGGTTGCTCGGTACGATAGCGATGCGTGAAGTTAGAATTTCGCGCCCAGCTCGACGCCGTAGAAGCGTGGCTCGCCGGCGATGTAGGTCGGGATGCCGAAGCCGCCGCCGGTGTTGCCCGCATCGATCAGATAGCGCTTGTTGGTCGCGTTCCGGACGAAGCCGCCGACGCTGTACTTGCCTGCTGCGAATTCGAGCCCAGCCCGCAGGTTGACCAGCGTATAGCCCGGCGTGCTGATCGCCGGATTGTTCGGCAATTCGAAGAACACCTTCGATTTGTACGTGACGGTCGGCGTCGCATAGACCGTCGCACTACCCACCGGCACGCGCAGCATCGCGCCGCCGGATGCCGTCACATCGGGCTGGAGGCGGAAGCGGTTGCCCGCGAACACGCCGTTGGCCGCCTCGTCGCCGATGCCGCCATCGATATAGGCGAAGGTCCCGAATATAGAGAGATACGAGGCGAGCTTCAGATTGCCCTCAAGCTCGACGCCGAGATTCTTGGCCGAGCCGGCGCTCTGCGTCGTCACGACGCCGTTGTTGCTGACCGACACCTGGAAGCCGTCATAGGTCTGGTAGAACACCGATGCCGCGCCGCTGAACGGTCCGACGCGACCCTTCACGCCGCCCTCGTAGTTCCAGACATTTTCCTGCGGCACGATCTGCAGGTTCGGGCCGACACCGAACGCGGTGCGCTGTGCCGCGAGCTGGACCACCGGCGAGCGTCGGCCCTTGCTGATCGTCGCGTACAGATTGACGTCGTCATTCAGCTTCAGCAGCGCGTTGAAGCGCGGGAGGATCGCGGTGAAGCTCTTCTCCGCGACGAACTTGTTGCCGTTGGTGCTGGCCGTTCCGAGCAGGCTCGACTGGATGCCCAGCCCGGCGAGGATCACCGAGTTCGGCTGCACCGACGAATAGCCCGATTGACGATCCTCGATCATGATCCGCGCGCCGGCGGTCAGTTCGAGCGCGGGCACCGGAATGTACGTCGCATCGGCGAACACCGAATAGGTGTTGTTCCTGCCATAATTCGTGAACACCGAGGCGTAAGGTATTGCCGTCGCACGGCCACCGGTCAGTATCGACGTCGCGCGGGTGGCAGGGATCGTGCCGTTCGCCGCGACGCAGCCGGTCCCGGTCGGAATTCCCTGGCCGTTCAATGCCGTGCGGATCGGCGCGTAAGCCGTAGCAACCGAGCAGGCGAGGTACGTGCCTTCTTCCGTCGCAAACGGCACGCGCTGGAAGCCGTTCTCGAAGAACGCGTTCCAGCCGACAGACGCCCGGTATTTCGGCCCTTCGAACGCGAACCGGCTCTCATGGCTCCACTGGTCGCCCTTCGCGTCCTCGGCGAACTCAAGATAGGCGGCGGGGCCACCGTCCGCGTCGAAGATCTCAAGCGCGTCGAACCGGCGATAGCCGTTGACGGTGGTGAAGGTGATCCCCGGCGACAGGTCCGCGGTGATCGTCAGATTGGCGTCGTAGACGTTGCGGTCCAGACCGAGCTTGCGCGCGCCGAGAAACTCCGCGCTGTATGGTGAGCCTGACAGTTCGGCATTACCATAGTCGCCGGTCTGCCCGCCGGTCGGGGCATGCGCACGGCTCTTGAACGCGGTGCCGGGGTTGCGCTGGCCGTCATAGGTCAGGACGAGGTCGGCGGTGATGCTGTCGTTCGGCGTGAAGCGGAGCGAGCCGCGGACGCCGCGCTGATCCTGCCCGTTCAGGTCATCCTGGTCGACGCCGCCCTGGTTCTGGTTCGGCACGTTCGCGTCGCCGGCAATGTTGCGGACATAGCCCTTGCGATACTTGTAGGCGAAGGCGATCCGGCCCGAGAGTATGTCGTTGCCGGCGTTGAGGAAGCCCGACACCTGCGTCCGGTCGAAATTGCCATAGGACGCGTCGAGGCCGCCCGAGAAGCCCGGCTGCGGCTTGTTCGAGATCAGGCTGATCGCGCCGACCGCGGCGGCGGTGCCGAACAGCGTCGCCTGCGGGCCCTTCACGACTTCGATGCGCTCCAGGTCGTACAGGTCCTGCCACGCGCCCCGCGACCGGCTGATGTCGATGCCGTTGTAGTACAGCGTGACGCGCGCGCCCTGCTGCGACGATCCGTTGTCCGAGGTTATGCCGCGGATCACGAAGCCGGGGTTGTTCGCGCTCTGCTCCTGCACCTGGAGACCGGGGATGAAGGCGGCGACCTCGTCGAGTTCGGAGACGCCGATCGACGCCATGCGGGCGCCGGTCAATGCGGTGACGGTGATCGGTACGTCTGCGATCCGCTGTTCGCGCTTCTGCGCGGTGACGACGATCTCGTCGCTGGAGGTAGCCGGCTGGAGTTCAGCTTGGGCGGCAGCTTGCGCGAGTGCCGCGGTAGAGCAGGTCGTGGCCAGCGCCGTAAGCGCAAGCCGCGTGAACAAGTGTGTCATGAAGTCCCCCGTGTCGTTGCGGAGGCACTACGGGGCCGACGTGACGTTTCGATGGCGTAATAATGAAAGCAAGATGACGTTGCCGTAACGGTGGTGTCACATCGTTGCCACCGCGCTGTCTTTGATCGTCGCTAGCAGCCGGACGACACCGCTACGAAAGCCTCAGCCGATGACAATCAACCGCCGCGACGCCCTGAAGAATGCTTTGAAACTCGCTGGCTCCGGCGCGACACTGGCGCTGCCCGCGGTCGCAACGCAGGCCGAGGGTGCGGTCAAGAGCCGCTTCGACCACGGCGTGGCGAGTGGCGATCCGGCGGTCGACGGCGCGGTCCTGTGGACTCGCGCGACGCCCGCCGATTTCACGCAGGCCGGCGATATCGCGCTCACTTGGCACGTTGCCGAGACGGAAGACGGCAAGCCGCTCCGCTCGGGCAGCGTCAAGGCCCGCGCAGCCCGCGACTTCACCGCCAAGGTCGAGGCGACCGGGCTCCAACCGGGCCGCGAATACCGCTACTGGTTCGACGCGGCGGATGGCACGCGCTCACCGGTCGGCCGGTTCCGCACCTTGCCGAAAGGCAAGGTCGCCGACGTCGTCATGGCCGTCGTCTCATGCCAGCTCTACGCGGGCGGGCTGTTCAATGCGTATGACGCGATCGCCAAGCTCGACCGGCTCGACGCAGTGCTGCATCTCGGCGATTACATCTACGAATACGGCGTCGACGGCTATGGCGCGGATATCGCCAAGAAGATCGGCCGCCTGGTCGAGCCGCGCCACGAGATCGTCAGCCTCGCCGATTACCGCATGCGCCACGCGCAGGTGAAGCGCGACGCGGACATGCAGGCCGCACACGCCCGCGCCGCGTTCATCTGCGTCTGGGACGATCACGAGGTCGCCAACGACGACTGGATGCACGGTGCCGAGAACCACGATCCCAAGACCGAAGGCGACTGGGAGGCGCGGAAAGCTGCGGCGATGCAGGCCTATTTCGAATGGATGCCGATCCGCGATCCCAAGCCCGGCCAGCCCTGGGCGGCGATCAACCGCAGCTTCGATTTCGGCGATCTCGCCACGCTGGTGATGGTCGAGACCCGGCTGCTCGCGCGCAGCCACCAGGTGGTGTCGAAGGGCGAGGAGATCACGCAGGCCGAATACGCACCGATGCTCGCCGAGCGCGCGCGGACCGATCGCGAGCTTCTCGGCCCTGCGCAGCTGGCGTGGGTCGAGAAGACGATGGCGACCTCGGTCGCGGCGGGCAAGCCGTGGCAGGTGCTCGGCAACCAGGTGGTGATGGCCAAGGTCGCAGGGCCCGACATGGAGCGCCAGCTCGGGCCGGTGAAATTCGCCGAGACGATGGCGAAGTTGCCGGCGATGTGGCGCGAGCGGCTGACCGCGAGCATCGCCTCGTACCGTGCCGGTCTGCCGTTCGGGTTCGACAGCTGGGACGGCTATCCGCCCGCGCGCGAACGTCTGTACGCGGCGTTCCAGCGCGCCAAGTCGCGCCCGATCGTGTTGTCCGGCGACAGCCACGCCGCTTGGGCGAACGACCTGCACGATGCGTCCGGCAAACTAGTCGCCGCGGAGTTCGGCTGTACCGCGATCACCAGTCCGTCCTACGGCTCGCTGCTGCCCGGCATCGGCACACTCATAGCCGACGCCAACAAGGGCGAGGTCCGCTTCTGCGACCAGGACGGCAAGGGCTTCACGCTGCTGACCCTCACGCCCGACCACGCGACCGCGGACTCCATCACGGTTTCGACGGTGATGGCCAAGCCGTACGCCCAGGCTACCGCAGCCCGGTTCCGCACGCACGCCGATCGTCCGGACCAGCCGCTCGAAAAGATCGCCTGAGCCTCAGGTCCGTTCGGCGGCGTCGGTCGACGCGGCCGAACGGACCCGGTATGCCTCGGGTCGGCGGGCGGCGTTCGATCGACGCCGACGCCAATACCGGACCGTGGTCATCACCAGTGCGACCAAGGCGATGATCGCGACGATGCCGAGCAGTTTGTGCTTCGGCATCACCGCATCGATCGCCTCGATCAGGCTATGGCCGAACAGATAGCCGATACCGGTGAACAGCACGCCCCACACCGCCGCCGAGATCGCGTTGAGCACGACGAAGGTCCGCGCGGGCACGTGCGACGTACCGATCGCGATCGGGCTGATTGTGCGTAGTCCGTACAGAAAGCGAAAGCTGAGGATGAAGACCGTCGGATGCCGGTCCAGCGTATCGAGCGCCTTGGCGAAGGCGGGTTTCGTCGCGATCCGACGGACCCGAGCCGTGTCGCGGTAGCGCCGGCCCGCGAAAAAGAAGAGTTGGTCGGCCGCAAACGATCCGACCACGGCTGCCAGCGCGGTGCCACCCAACGACAACAGGCCCTCGTGCGCGAGGAGGCCGCCGGTCACGACCGAAGTCTCGCCCTCCAGTCCTGCTCCGACGAAGATCGCGGCAAGACCATATTGGGCGATGAGCGTTTCGATCGACATCCACCGCCCTTGCCGCAGCGCGGCAAACTTCGCCAGTCTTCTAAACGCCCGCGTCGGGTAGTTCTTGGTCGCGAAACAGCCTGTTAGTCGGGAAGGTCGGTCAAGAACGACGCAAGCTGGTCCCATGCCGGTTGCTTGGCCGCCAGTCCGATCGTGTGAAGCGGACTGCTCGATGGCAACGCGACGATCGCCGGACCATTCGGGTCCGAGCGCCCGCCATCATGCCCGAGCAGTTTAAGCCCCTGTTTCAACGCGGTACCGCCATTGAACGCGACCGCACGGAGCCGGGGCAAACGGGCCACCAGCCCGGCAATGTCGTTCCCCGCGATATCGACGATCGCCGCATCGCTGCTGCCTGCCCGGCGTGCGGATCCTATCACGTCCCACAATGCGATCCCGCTGGCGCGCAACGCGGCGAGCCGATCGTCATAGGTTAGCGCGACGAGATCGTGGCCGACAACCGCCGACATCAACTGCCAGAACTGGTTCTGCGGATGCGCGTAATAGCGCTGCACAGCGAGCGAGCGGTCACCCGGCAGGCTTCCCAAGACCAGCACGCGCGCGTCGTCGTCGGCGACCGGCGGAAACGAGTGCTTGAGCGGCATGGGGTCCTCGATCGTGGCGGTGACGCGCTGTGTGACGGTTGGCCGCGGCCCGCAAGCCCACCGGCACGGCGTTCAGCGCGCAAGGCTATGCGATTGGTGGCTTATCCCCTAAGGCTAGGGGAACAGGTCGTATCCCGTGGGGGTGCGCTCGATCGACGAGAGGACGGCCGCGTTGGCAAAAGACGGACACTTGCCGGCGCTCGCCCGGACTGGAATTGCGGGTCTCGACGATATTCTAAACGGCGGGCTGACGCCGGACCGGATGTATCTGATCGAAGGTACGCCGGGAACCGGCAAGACCACGCTCGGGCTCGGCTTCCTGCTGGCGGGTGCATCGGTCGGCGAGGCTGGACTCTACATCACGCTCGCGGAGACCGAAGTCGAGTTGCGCGCAGTTGCTGCGACGCATGGGTGGTCGCTGGATTCGCTGACGCTGTTCGAGATGGTCCCGGCCGATGGCCTTGGCGAGGATCACGAACAGACGCTGCTCCACCCGTCGGAGGTCGAACTCGGCGAAACGATCCGCGACGTCATGGCGAAGGTCGACGAACTCCGCCCCAAGTGCGTGGTGATCGACAGCCTGTCCGAACTCCGCCTGCTCGCGCAGAGCCCGATCCGGTATCGACGCCAGATCCTCGCGCTCAAGCACTTCTTCTCGACACGCGCCTGCACCGTGCTGTTCCTCGACGACAAGAGCGGCTCGGGCAGCGACCTCCAACTACACAGCATCGCACATGGCGTCGTCTCGCTTGAGCAGACCCTGTCGGGGTTCGGCGCGCAACGCCGCCGCCTCCACGTCGTGAAGATGCGTGGCGTCCGGTACCGCGGTGGGTATCATGATTTCGAGATCGAGCGCGGCGGACTGTGCGTCTATCCGCGGCTGATCGCGTCCGAACATGTCATGAAATATTCGGACGATGCGGTTTCGACGGGCTCGGTCGAACTCGACACGTTGCTTGGCGGCGGGCTGATCCCCGGCACCGCGACGTTGCTGACCGGCCCGGCGGGCGTCGGCAAGACGACGGCGTCGGTCCAGTCGATGATCGCGGCGCTCAAGCGTGGCGAGCGGGCGGCCTATTTCCTGTTCGACGAACGCCTTCCAACCTTGCTGAAGCGGAGCGCGTCGCTTGGCATGGATTTGATGCCGTATGTCGACAACGGACAGCTCGAACTGCGTGCGATCGATCCCGCCGAGATGTCGCCGGGGGAGTTTTCGGGTGCGGTCCGCGCCGCGGTCGAGCAACACGGTGCCAAGGTCGTCGTGATCGACAGCCTCAACGCGTATCTGCAGGCGATGCCCAACGAGCAGTTCCTGATCCTGCAGATGCACGAGATGCTGACCTATCTCGGTCAGAAGGGCATCGTCAGTCTTCTGATCCTCGGCCTGCACGGCATTACCGGCGATGTCCGGTCCGATGTCGACCTGAGCTATCTGTCCGATACCATCGTCCAGCTTCGCTATTTCGAGGCCCACGGCGAGGTGCGTCAGGCGATCTCGGTCATCAAGACACGCACCGCACGGCACGAACGGACGATCCGGGAGTTTCAGATCGGTAGCAACGGATTGTTGGTCGGCGAGCCCCTTCGCGAATTCCAGGGCGTATTGACCGGCGTTCCGACATTTTCCGGCGAAGGAAAGACGTTGATGGCCAGCCGGATGGGGATGCGGGAGTCACGCGGCTGATATGGACGACCGGGTCCTGATCCTGGCGCCGCGCGGGCGCGATTCGGCTATTGCGGCGGACCTTCTCGGCCGGAACGGCATCGCGGCGACGGTTTGCCGCGATCAGGCGGACCTGCTGGCAGAACTCGCCAAAGGCGGTGCCGCGGTATTGTTGACCGAAGAGGCGCTGACGACCGAGGAGCCCGAGCGGCTTGCGGAGTGGGTTGCCGCGCAGCCAGCCTGGGCGGACGTTCCGTTCGTCGTGCTGGCGAACGGGACGAAGACGCCGCGGACGGTTCGTGCGACGCAGCGCCTCAGCGATCTGGGCAACGTCGTGCTGCTTGAGCGCCCGCTCCATGCCGAGGCGATGCTCGGGGCGATCAGATCGGCGCTGACCGCGCGGCATCGGCAATATGAACTGCGCGACGTCGCGATCACGCTCGAACGCACCGTCCTTGACCGTACCAGCGAACTACGGTCCGCGCGCGAGAGCCTGGAGATCGCGCTCGAGGCAGCGGGCATGGGCAGTTGGGACATTGACCTGACGACCGGAGAATCGCGGCGAACGCTGCGGCACGATGCGATCTACGGCTATCCCGAGGGTCGGGCCGACTGGAACATGGAAACCTTCCTCAGCCATGTCGACGTCAAGCAGCGCGGAACTGTCACACGGGCGATGACCGAGGCGACCCGAACCGGGGTGATCGATGTCGAGTACCGGATCGATGCGGCCGACGGCCACTCGCGGTGGCTCGTCGCCAAGGGCCGTGTCCGGTATGACGATGCCGGCAAGGCTTTGCGGATGACCGGTGTCGTGTCCGACGTGACCGATCGCAAGGAAGCCGACGCGCAGCTTGCGCAGGCGCAGAAGATGGACGCGATCGGCCAGTTGACTGGCGGTGTCGCGCATGATTTCAACAACCTGCTGACGCCGATCGTCGGCAGCCTCGATCTGCTCCGGCGCCGCCACAAGGACGACGAGCGCTCGCAGCGGATGATCGGCGGCGCGTTGCAGGCCGCCGAACGCGCGGCGACGCTGACGCAGCGATTGCTCGCTTTCGCGCGGCGCCAGGCGCTGCAACCCCGAGCCGTCGATATCGGCGCGCTGATCGACGGGCTGGTCGACCTGATCCGGCGGTCGCTCGGCCCGTCGATCGCGGTGACAATCGAGATCCCGCGGCATCTGTCCTCGGCGCGCGTCGATCCCAACCAGCTCGAACTCGCGTTGCTCAACCTCGCGATCAATGCGCGCGACGCGATGCCGGGCGGCGGTAAGTTGACGGTATCGGTCAGCGAGGCGGTGGTCGACGACCGCAACCTCTTTGGACTGGCGGCCGATCGCTATGTGCGGATCGCTGCGATCGACACCGGCGTCGGCATGGACAAGGCCACGCTCGCGCGCGCCACCGAGCCGTTCTTCTCGACCAAGGGCATCGGCAAAGGGACGGGGCTCGGTCTGTCGATGGTCCACGGGCTGGCCGCGCAATCGGGCGGTACACTCCGGCTGACCAGCGAGCCGGGTGCCGGCACGTCGGTCGAACTCTGGTTGCCGGCGACCGAGGAAACCGCGGTCGATCTGGTCGAAAACGCTGCCGAGCCCGTCACCGCCCGCCGCGCGGCCAAGGTACTGCTGGTCGACGACGAGGATCTGGTCCGCACCGCGACCGCCGACATGCTCCGTGACATCGGCTATGTCGTCGTCGAAGTCTCGTCCGCCAGCCAAGCCCTGTCGGCGATCCGCGCCGGCGTCGACGCCGATGTCCTGGTCAGCGATTACCTTATGCCCGGCATGACCGGCGGGCAGTTGATCAGCGAGTTGCGCGCCGCCGGAAACCGCATCCCGGCGCTTCTCGTCACGGGCTATGCGGCGGCGGGTGAGGACGTTCCAGGCGATGTCATTCGCCTTTCGAAGCCGTTCCGTCAGACCGATCTAGCCGCGCGCGTTGACGAACTCCTCCGCCAGTCGCCACCGGGTCGCCCCAAGCTGCGCGCGGTCGAGTAGGGCGGGCCCGGCGGAGCATCCGCCAGGCCTTCGTCAAACGCCAGCTGTCAGAAACCCTTCTTCAATGACACGAAGAACTGCCGTGGCGCACCGGCGAGAA
This sequence comes from Pseudomonadota bacterium, assembly GCA_040388215.1. Lineage (GTDB taxonomy): Bacteria > Pseudomonadota > Alphaproteobacteria > Sphingomonadales > Sphingomonadaceae > Sphingomonas. The sequence continues at coordinate 256,552 of JAZKCH010000001.1, forward strand.
GCGTCTGGTTGTCGCCGCTTGCGGTGAAGCCGTTCGAGCCGATCGTCGCAATGTACTTCTTGTCGGTCAGGTTGGTGACGCTGCCCTCGATCGCCACGCCGTGCAGCGCGCCGTCACCCTCGAACCGATAGCCGATGCTGGCGTCGACCAGCACGCGGCTCGGCACCGACTGGTCGTTGAGGTAGGTGAAGTAGCGCTTGCTCATGTAATCCGCGCCGACCCGGCCGGTGAAGCCGGACTGTTCGAGCACGATCTCGCCCTTGATCATGTGCTTGGGCGTATCGACGACGGTATCGCCCTTGCGGACCTGGACCGAGCCCGAAGCGTCGGTGACCGTGTCCTGATATTCCGCGTTGGTGTAGGAATAGCTGGCGAACAGCGAGAGCGGGCGGAACACGCGGTAATTAGCCGAAACTTCGGCGCCGTACGTGCGCACGCTGCCGGCGTTGTTGAGCGTCGGTGCGTTGCCGAGGATGCCGACGCCGTTCGCAAACGCGAGCAGGCGGTTCGAGAAGTCGACATAATAGCCGACCGCCGAGGCCTGGAACGGTCCGCTATGCAGGCGAACGCCGCCTTCCGCCGTCTTCGAGCGCTCGGGCTTGAGCCGCCCGCGGACGGCGTTGAAGCCGGCCTGCGTCGCCGCGAACGGCCCCGTCGTTGCCGACGAGACGAACGCACGCATGTTCTCGGTATAGTCCGCAAAGATTTCCGCCGCCGGGGTCAGCTTGAACAGGATACCCGCCTGCGGCTGGAACCAGTCCTTCGCCGAGATGCGGCCGACCGAGAGCGGCGAGGTCGTGTCGGGCAGCATCGTCGCGCTGTTGACGACGTAAGCGCCCTTCCACCCGGCGTTGACGATCAGCCGATCGCCCACGAGCTTCAGCGTATCCTCGACATGATACTGCATCGTGTCGGTGCCGTATTTGCCGTCCCACTGCGTCGCATAGGAGTTCTTCTGGAACTTCAGTACGTCGCGGTTGGGCTCCGCGCTGTCCGTCATCCCATAGAAGCGCCGCGCCTGCGTGAAGGTGTTGGTCTCCAGCCAGCCGCCGATCTCAAAGGTGTTCGCACCCGTCTCATAGGCGATGTTGCTGAGCGCACCGCCGCGCTTGATGCTGTATTCGGTCGTCCGGAAGCCCAGCGGGCTCGCCGCGGCGATCGCGCTGCCATCCTGGTTCAGCGCACCGGCCGGGGTCGGCGAATAGGGCGTGATCCACGACCCTTGCCCCTTGTTGTCGTGATAATAGCCGGTCGTAGTCATCGTCAGTTCGGGCGTCAGGTTCGCGTCAAGCGTCACGCCACCGAGGTAATCGCGCCGGACGCCGCCGGCATCGAAATACGCATCGTCGACCGTGCCGAACCCGGTCGGGAAGGTCGTGCCGACGCCGGCCCAGGGCGCAACAAAGCCGACGGACGAGCCGTTGTTCGCCTTGGTATACGTCGCGAGCGCACCCTGGTTCTGGTAGGTCTTGGCGATCTGCAGCGCGAGCGGATAGTTATCGGCGATGTTGTCGTTGCGCAGGCCACGGCGACGGATGATGTCGTAGCTGAGATCCTGGTAATCCTGCTCGCGACGATCGGAGAAGTTCACGAACGCCGACAGGCTACCGAACGCGCCCAGGTCCTTGACGATCTTGCCGTTCGCCTGATGCTGGCGCTGGACGCCGTCGCCCTTCCACTTGTCGGTGGTGAGGTAGCCATAGCTGAGATAACCCTTGAGGCCGCCGCCCAGATCGCCGGTGTCGAGGCGGGCATAGCCGCGATACGTGTTGTCGGAGCCATAGGTGCCGCCGCCGGTGACGTTGAGCGTATCGCGCGGCTTGTCGCTGAAGAACTGGATCGTGCCCCCGAGGTTGCTGGTCGACGCGGTGCCGAGCGCGCCGGCGCCCTGCGCGACTTCGGTGCGGGCGACGTTCTCGGAGATGATCGCGCGGCTGATGTGCAGGCCGTTGACGTTGCCGTAGCTCATGTCGCCAAGCGGCACGCCGTCGAGCGTGAAGCCGAGCTGGTTCTGGTTGAACCCGCGCAGCGATATGCGGACCGCCCATTCATACGCACCGAACGGATCGGACGCCTGGAAGTTAACGCCGGGGAGCTTCTCGATCGCCTTGAGCGGGCTAGAACCGGGAGTGAGACGCGCGAGATCGACGGCGCTGACGCTCTGCACCTGGCGGCTCTGGCCGAAGCCGAGCACGACGATGTCGGGCGACGTTTCAGGTGCCGGATCGGCCTGGACCTGTGCCGGCGCGGCTGCCGGAGTTTCCGAGGCAGACTCTGGCGCGACTTGGGCGAAGGCGGCAGGCGTAGCGAGCGCCGCGAGTGCGACACCGGCGAAAAGCGACGATATGGTCTGCATGATATCCCCTGAAGCGCGACGGCGCTCAGCGGCCCATTGCCGATCCGCGTGACGCGTCGGCGACAGATCGAAGACGGTTTGGAGACGGTCGACGATATTGTTACGGTAGTGACCCGAACGCCTCTCCTGCCGAGAGAGGGAAGGCTATCGGCTAGCAATTGAGACTATGCCGCCTGCCTTAATTGCGCATCATCCGTGCAATCGTCTTGGCGGCCGCTGCACCATAAGGCGGCTTCAACCCGGCGAGCTTTGCGACGTCGAGCTTGGACTGCTTGAAGACCGCACGCGCATGGCTGAACGTGCGGAAGCCGTCGATCCCGTGATACGCACCCATCCCCGACGGGCCGCTACCGCCGAACGGAAGGTCCTCCATCGAGACGTGGAAGATCACGTCGTCGAGCGTCACGCCGCCCGAGATCGTCCGATCGAGCACGCGGCGGCGCTCCGCCTCGTCGCTGCCGAAATAATAGAGCCCAAGCGGCCGGTCGCGGCGATTCACCTGCGCGATCGCATCGTCGATGCCGTCGTAGCGGCGGATAGGCAGGACGGGGCCGAAGATCTCCTCTTGCATGACGATCATGTCGTCGGTCGCATCGCGGACGATGTGCAGCGGCATTTTTCGCGAGTTGGCGGCGCCGAAATCCTCGTTGGCGGGGTTCACGACCTCGACCGTCGCGCCCTTCGCGCGGGCATCGGCGATCCAGTCGGTGAGACGCTGGTGGTGGCGATCGTTGACCACCGAGGTGTAGTCGGCGTTGGCGAGCAGCGTCGGGTACATCGCGCTGGCCGCCGCCTTGATGCCGTCGACGACCTTGGCCTCGTCCGCCGAGGGCACGAGCATGTAGTCGGGCGCGAGGCAGATCTGCCCGGCGTTCATCATCTTGCCGAGCGTCACGCGTTCGGTGGCCTTCGCGATATCCGCCGAGGAGCCGAGGATGACGGGCGACTTGCCGCCGAGTTCGAGCGTGACCGGTGTCAGATTGTCGGCCGCGGCGTGGAGGATGTGGCGGCCGATCGCGGTTGCACCGGTGAAGATCAGGTGGTCGAACGGGAGTGCCGAGAACGCCTTGCCGACTTCCGCATCGCCGGAGACGATCGCGAGTTCGTCCTGCGCGAAATACTTCGGCGCGATCTCCTCGAACAGCGCGGCGGTGGCGGGGGTGTATTCGCTCGTCTTCGCCATCGCGCGATTGCCCGCGGCGAACACGCCCGCGAGCGGCCCGACCAGCAGGTTCACCGGGAAATTCCACGGCGCGATGATGCCGATCACGCCCTTGGGCTGATACTCGACCCACGCCTTCGCGCCGAGCAGGCCGAGCGGGAACTGGACCGGACGGCGGTCGCGCTTCATCCAGCGGTCGAGATGTTTGGCGGCATGCGCGATCGGCGCGAGCGAGGCGCCGATATCGGTCATCATCGTCTGCTCGCGGCTACGATGCCCGAAATCCTCCGACACCGCATCGCAAAACCGCGCCGCATTATCCCGCACCATCGCAGTCGCGCGCTTGAGGCGGTCTAGGCGGACGGCCTTGGTGACCGGCATCTCGGCCATGAATGCATCACGTTGGGTTGCGAGGATGGTCTGCATGTCGGTCATCGGGAGTTCCTCGAAGTGAGTTTGCGGAACGGCAGGCGTAAAATGTTCGGTGACAGCTGGTTTGCTCTGGATGATCTTAAAACCCGGACGGGGCAGCTGCCAACGGCAACCGACATTTTGGCCATCCCTGCCGGTCTATTCGATCATTCGACATACAACCCCACGAAATGGACTGCCCCGATTACGAATACGATCAGCGAACTCCACACCAGGAACCGAACGCTACGGTCCGGCATGATCCTGAGCATCAGCGGGAACGCCGCGGCACGGAGAAGGTAAATCGCTGTTATGGCGACCAGGCCGGGACGCAATCCGGGGAGCGGGGGTATCAACCTGGCCCCGGAAAAGGCGTAAAGCGACCAGGTTGCCAGCATCGCCGCAATCGCGAACGTAATGATCGTCGGCATGATGTCGCCACGTTTCGCCTGCCTCGCCATGCGCTCACCAGCACCGAAAAATCGATACCATGCTGCGCCTCCCATGATGCATCCCAGATGAGCCAATGCCGCCACAGCGCTGAGAACGCCGCCCGCGAAAAGCCACCAATTGTACCTGTCGATGATCCGGACCCTTTCGGTTCGACGTGTCGGAATTCAGCTTTCGTTTGCTTCGATCGCGTTGGTTGAGCGGGAGTGCACGATCAATCTCACGCCCCCACCGGCAAATCCCGGAACGCCTGGTCCTTGTCGACGCGGATTTCGCCGGGCAGGCCGAGGACACGTTCGGCGATGATGTTTTTGAGGATCTCGTCGGTGCCGCCGGCGATGCGCAGGCCGGGCGCCCACATCGTCGCGGCGTGGAACGCGCCTTTCAGCGGACTCAGCGCGGGGTCGGATATGATGCCGTACTGATCGCCTGCCTCGACCGCGGTGTTGCCGATCGCCTGCAACTGGTTGGCGGCGACGATCTTGCCGATCGAGCTTTCGGGGCCGGGGACCTGGCCTTTCGACAGCGCGGTGATCGTGCGCATCCGGGTGTTGCGCAGGCCCTCCGATTGCACCCACCAGTCGGCGAGTGTCTGGCGGAACGCGGCGTCCTTCAGCAGCGGGCCATCTGCGCCATTGGCTTGGGCGGCGAAGGCGAGGATGTCCTCGGGGCCGACACCGCCGCTCGTGCCGATCGCGAGGCGCTCGTTCATCAGCGTGAACAGCGCGACCTTCCAGCCGCCGTCGACGGGGCCGAGGCGTTGTGCGTCGGATATCCGGACGTCCTCGAACCAGACTTCGTTGAAGCTCGACCCGCCGGACATCTGGTGGATCGGTCGGATCTCGATCCCCGGCGCCTTCAGGTCGAGCCAGAACATCGTCAGGCCCTGATGCTTGGGGACGTCGGGGTTGGTGCGGACCAGGACGATGCCGTAGTCGCTGTAATGCGCGCCCGAGGTCCAGACCTTCTGGCCGTTGATGACCCAGTCATCGCCGTCCCTCACTGCTCGCGTACGGATCGCGGCGACGTCGGAGCCGCCGGCGGGTTCGGAGAAGAGCTGCGACCAGATCTCGTCGCCGTGCACCGCGGGGCCGACGAAGCGCCGCTTGGTCGCGTCGTCGGCATAGGCCATCACGGTCGGCACGCACATGCCGAGTCCGATCGTGAAATAGCTGCCGTCGACCGCGTGTTTCGCTTCCTCTTGGCCGAAGATGACGCTTTCGATCGGCGTGCCGCCGCCGCCACCCCATTCCTGCGGCCAGGTGATGCACGCATAGCCGCCGGCCGCCTTGCGCGCTTGCCACGCCTTCGCCTTGGTCATGTCGTCGGGGTAATGGCCGGCGTCATGCTCGGCGATGTTCGCGTCGAGCCAGTCGCGCGCGGCGGCGCGGTAGGTGGCTTCGGCGTCGCTGTCCTTGAAGTCCATGTGCTGCTCCGATCAGGCGGCGTTGCGCATTTCGAGTTGGCCGACGAGGCGTTCGCGCCACGCGGCGGGGGCGCCGGCGACGAGCGCGAGCTGGCGCGAGCGGCGGTAATAGAGGTGGCAGTCGGACTCCCAGGTGAAGCCCATTCCGCCATGCGTCTGGATGTTCTCCTTCGACGCGAACCAGTATGCGTCGGACGCGGCGACGCGCGCGGTGGCGGCGGCGAGCGGCAGTTCGGCAGCGCCCGCGTTCAGCGCCCACGCGCCGTAATAGGCGTTCGAGCGCGCGAGTTCGTTCTTCACGTACATGTCGGCGAGTTTGTGCTTGATCGCCTGATACCCGCCGATCTGCCGCCCGAACGCGTAGCGATCGAGCGCGTAGCCCTTCGCCATCTCGAGACAGCGATCCGCGCCACCGAGCTGCTCGAACGCCAGGAGGACGGCGGCACGATCGAACACCGCCTGCATCGCGGCGATGCCGTCGTCGGTGCCGAGCCTTTCGCAGGGCGCGTCGGTGAAGGTGAGGCGAGCGGCGCTGCGCGTCGGGTCAAGCGTTTCAAGCACTTCCGCGGTGACGCCTGCGCCCTTCTCGACGAGGTAGAGGCCGTCGCGCGCGAGGACGACGATCAGGTCGGCGACGTCGCCGTCGGTGACGGGGATCTTCTCGCCGGTGAGCTTGCCACCGGAGACGGTGGTGCGGACCGATCGTGCAGTGACCGGGCCCGCGCCTTCCGAGGTAGCGAACGCACCGACGACGTCGCCCGCCGCGATCCTCGGCAGCCATCGGACCTTCTGGGTGTCGCTGCCGTAAAGCATCAGCGCCTCGGCGACGAAATAAACGGTCGAGGCGAACGGGATCGGGGCGCAGGCTCGCCCCAGTTCCTCGGCGATCGCGCAGAGTTCGATATGGCCGAGCCCTAGTCCGCCGAACTCTTCGGGGATCGCCGCGCCGAGCCAGCCTTGTGCGCCGACCGCTTTCCATAGGTCGACGTCATACGCTGTGGCGGGATCGTCGAGCACCGCGCGGACGCGGTCGCTGCCGCAATGCGCGCCGAGAAACTTGCGCGCTTCGTCCTTGAGGAATTTCTGGTCGTCGGAATAATCGAAGTTCATGCGGACTCCTTAGCCTCGGCCCAATATTCGTCGCGGAGCAGGCGCTTGTAGAGCTTGCCCGTCTCGTGCCGCGGCAGCGTCTCGCGGAAGTCGATCCGGCGCGGTGCCTTCACATGGCTGAGGTTCGCGCGGGCGAACGCGCTGAGTTCGGCGGCGAGTTGCGCGCGGTCTTCGCTCGGGTCGGCGGGGCAGATTATCGCCACCACCTGCTCGCCCATCTCGTCGTCGGGTGCGCCGATCACCGCGACGTCGGCGACCTTCGGGTGGGTGACGAGGAGGTTCTCGATCTCGGCCGGATAGATGTTCACGCCACCCGAGATGATCATGAAGCTCTTGCGGTCGGTGAGGTAGAGATAGCCCTCCTCGTCGAGCCAGCCGACATCGCCAAGCGTCGTCCAGCCGTGTGCGTTGGCGGCTTCCGCGGTCTTGGTAGGATCGTTGTGATATTCGAATGCGCCACCGCCCGCGAAATACACGTCGCCTTCCGCGCGTGGCGGCAGCGCGTTGCCGTCCTCGTCGCAGATCATCGTCTGCGCGGTCAGGTTGCGGCCGACCGAACCCTTGTGCGTCAGCCATTCTGTGCTGGAGATCGCGCAGAAGCCGTTGCCTTCGGTGCCGGCGTAATATTCGCCGATGATCGGGCCCCACCAGTCGATCATGGCCTGCTTGACCGGAAGCGGGCAGGGGGCGGCTGCGTGCCACACCGCTTTGAGCGACGATACGTCGTAGCGGGCCCGGACCTCGGGCGGGAGTTTGAGCAGGCGGATGAAGTGCGTCGGCACCCATTGCGCGTGCGTGACATGGAACCGTTCGATCGCCGCGAGCGCAGCTTCGGGGTCGAAATGCTCCATCACGACCACGGTGCCGCCGACCTGATGCACCGCCATCGACCAGCGCAGCGGCGCTGCGTGGTAGAGCGGGGCGGGCGAGAGATAGACCATCTCGGGCGTGAACCCGTACAGCCCCTTGCCGAGCATCACGAGCGGCGAGACGTTGGTGCCGAACGGCTCGTCGGACAGCGCGTGCTTGATGCCCTTGGGCTTGCCGGTGGTACCCGACGAATAGAGCAGAATGCCGCCGGGCGAGGGATCGGCGATTGGCGTGGCGGGCATCGCGTCGCGCGCGGCTTCGTAAGACGCGCAACCCTCGATCGCGCCGTCGACGACGTACCGCCGGACGTCGTCGAGCATCGGTACCAGCGCGGCGGCGACCTCCGCGCACCCCTTGCTCGCGATCAGCACGCGGCAATCGCCGTCGCGGATGATGTACGCCGCCTCGGCCGCGGTCAGTTTTGACGAGAGACACGTGCAGTAGACGCCGGTGCGCTCGGCCGCCCACATCACCTCCAGATAGCGCGGCGAATTGTCCATCAGCACCGCGATGCCGTCGCCGCGCTTCAGTCCGAGCGAGCGGAGCAGATGCGCGCCCTGGTTCGCGCGCGCATCCAGGTCGCGATACGTCACCGTCTCGCCCGTCGCCGCCATGATATAGGCGGGCTTGTCGGGCGACGTCAGCGCGTGCGCGACGGGGTGCATCAGACGCGCTCGATGATGATCGCCGGGGCCATCCCGCCGCCCGCGCACATCGTCACGAGCCCGCGCTTCAGGTCGCGGCGTTCGAGTTCGTCCAATATCGTGCCGATCAGGATCGCGCCGGTCGCGCCGATCGGATGGCCAAGCGCGATCGAGCCGCCGTTGACGTTCACCTTGTCGCGGTCGAGCTTGAGGTCGCGGATGAATTTCTCGGCGACCACCGCGAATGCCTCGTTGATCTCCCACAGATCGATGTCGTCGACCGTAAGCCCTGCCTTGGCGAGCACTTTACGCGCGGCGGGGACGGGGGCGTTGAGCATCAGCGTCGGGTCGTCGCCCATGTTCGCCATCGCGACGATGCGCGCGCGCGGTTTCAGCCCGTGCTTGGCGGCATAGTCGGCGCTGGCGAGCAGCACGGCCGCGGCGCCATCGACCACACCGGAGGAATTGCCGGCGTGATGGACGTGCTTGATATCGACGTCGGGATAGCGCCGGTTGATCTGCTTTCGGTACGTCGTGCCCTTGTCGTCGAGCGGAATGTCGGCAATCCCCGCGAACGACGGGCGCAGCGCGGCGAGGCCCTCGGCGGTCGTATCGGGGCGCGGATACTCGTCCTTTTCGAGCACCAGCGCGCCGGTGTCGTCGGTGACGGGAACGAGGCTGCGATCGAACCGCCCTTCGGCGATCGCGACGGCCGCGCGGCGCTGGCTTTCCAGTCCAAGCGCTTCGAGCGTTTCGCGGTCGATCCCCTCAATGCTGGCGATCGCGTCGGCGCAGATACCCTGGTTCGATTGCGGATGCGCGGCGTCGAGCCTGGCGTTGCCCGAGCCGATCCCGAGCGGTCGCTTGCCCGCCGCCATGTCGTCCTGCATCATCGTCGTGGTCAGCGACATCATCTCGGTGCCGCCGGCGATGACGAGGTCTTCCATCCCACTCATGATCTGCGCCGCGGCGAAGTTCACCGCCGTGATCCCGCCGCCGCAGAACCGGTCGAGCGTGGTCCCGCTCGCCTTCACGTCATAGCCCGCGTCGAGCGCCGCCATCCGTCCGAGATCGCCGCTCTGCTCGCCGCGCTGAGTCGAGGTCGACCAGATGATGTCGTCGACATCGGCGGTATCCAGCTTGTTTCGCTCGGCAATCGCCTTCAGGACGGTCGCGGCGAGATGTTGGGGGTGCATGTGCGCGAGCGCGCCCTTGCCGGTCTTGCCGATCCCACGCGGGGTACGGACGGCGTCGATGATCAGTGCCTCGGCCACATCGCTCTCCTGTTGCACCCGTCGGTCTGCTCCGATCGTGGTGCCTGATGCCGGATTGCGTCCGGCTTCGTTACGACGTAACATTCGTTATGGGGAATGGCTTGTCAAGCAGGGTATTGGTGGAAGAGGCGGCGGCACCGCGTGCCGATCTGGCGCCGCGCGACTGGCTGGAGATGGGGCTGTCGTCTCTCAAGACCGGCGGCCTGCGCGCGTTGAAACTGCGCAGCCTGGCGCAGGCGCTGGGTGCGTCGACCGGTAGTTTCTATCATCATTTCAAGGATTTCGACGGCTATCACGCGGCGCTCGCGGGGTATTTCGTCGAGGCGCATATCGATCCGCTGGTGGCGATGCTCTCCGCATCGGACTTGTCCCCGGTCGAGCGAATCCGGGCGTTCGCCGATCATGTCCGCGATCACGACATGGCGCAACTGGCACTGGCGATGCGCGCGTGGGCGAGGAGCGACGCGCGTGCGGCGGCGGCGATCCGCGAGCATGACGACACGGTGATGGCGTTTCTCGTCGCGCAATTGTCCGCGCACGGGTTCGACTCGGTCGAGGCCGGGATCCGTGCCTATGCGCTGCTCGCGATCGGTCTCAGCGAACTGCATCCGGACGAGGCGATCGACCGCGACGTGCTGCGCGGAGGGTTGCTAACGCTGCTGTGCGAGCGCTAGCCTGATACCGCGACTCCGTAAAAAAGCGGAGCGTGAACAAGAGGATGCGGGCATGCAGACGTATGACTACGTAATTATCGGCGCGGGCTCGGCCGGCTGTGTGCTCGCCGCGCGGCTGACCGAGGACCCCGATGTGTCGGTCCTGCTGCTCGAGGCGGGTGGGCGCAACGGCGGCGTGCTCGTGCGGATGCCCGCAGGCGTCGGCGAACTCATCAAGAGCAAGAATGCGAGCAACTGGGGCTTTTCGACCGAGCCCGAGCCGCATCTCGACAATCGTCGCCTGTGGTGGCCGCGCGGCAAGGGGCTGGGCGGCAGCTCGTCGATCAATGGCATGATCTACACGCGGGGCCATCCGCAGGATTACGACGAGTGGCGGCAGATGGGCTTGCCCGGCTGGTCGTTCGACGACGTGCTGCCGTATTTCAAGCGGCTCGAGGGGCATCATCGCGGCGAGTGCGCCCTGCACGGCGGCGGGGGGCCGTTGACGATCTCGGGCGGCGAGTCGGACAGCCCGTTCTACGACGCGCTGGTCGAGGCGGGGCGGCAGGCGGGGTACCCGGTGACCGAGGATTTCAATGGCGCGAGCCAGGAGGGGTTTGGGCGGTACGACCTGACGGTGGCGGACGGGAAGCGGTGGAGCACGGCGGCGGCGTATCTGCGGCCGGTGTTGTCGCGGCGTAACCTGACCTGCGTGACGGGCGCTCGGACGACGCGGATCCGGATCGACAAGGGGCGTGCCGTCGGTGTCGACTATGTGCTCGACAAGGGCGCGCGGGCGGAGTCTGTGACCGCGGCGCGCGAGGTGCTTTTGTGCGCGGGGGCGGTGCAGTCGCCGCAGATCCTCCAACTGTCGGGGATCGGCGATCCCGACCGGCTGACCGCGGCGGGAATCGGCGTGGTGCATGCGCTGCCCGGCGTGGGGGAGAATCTGCAGGACCATCTCGATGTCGTGATGAACTGGAAATCGCGTGGGCTGCGCACCGGCTATGCGATGACCAAGGGCGTCGGGATGATCGGCGTCGGGCTCAATTACCTGTTGCGCGGCAAGGGGGCGGGGCGGCAGCAGTTCCTCGAGGCCGGTGCGTTCGTGTCGTCGCGCGAGGGGCTGTCGCGGCCCGACGTGCAGATCCATGCGGTGCTCGCGATCATGCAGGATCACGGCAAGACCAAGGCGACCGAGGACGGCTTCACGCTGCATTTGTGCCAGTTGCGGCCGGAGAGTCACGGGCGGATCGGGTTGCGCTCGGCGGATCCGTTTGCGGATCCGGTGATTGTCGCGAACTATCTGGCGACCCCAGAGGATCGCCGCGTCATGCGCGCCTGCGTCGGCATCGGCCGCGACGTCGCTCGGCAGGCTGCGCTCGATCCGTACCGGGCGGGGGAGCTGTCGCCGGGCGAGGACGTGCGGACCGACGACGAGATCGACGCTTGGGTAAGGCGGACGGCGGAGACGATCTACCACCCGGTGGGGACGTGCAAGATGGGCACCGCGGACGATAAGCTGGCGGTGGTCGATGCGACTTTGGCGGTGCGCGGGTTGCAAGGGTTGCGGGTGGTGGATGCCTCGGTGATGCCGACGCTGATCGGCTCGAACACCAACGCGCCGACGATCATGATCGCTGAGAAGGCGGCGGATATGATCAAGGGGCGGCAATTGGCTCGGGCGGCCTGATCCAAATCCGTCATCCTGACGAAAGTCAGGACCCAGAGCCACGGACGACACCGCCTGTGATCCTGGGTCCTGACTTTCGTCAGGATGACGAGAGGAGGGGGTTAGCGCTTAGGCCCGAGTTACCGCGGCGCCATCCGGATCGCGCCATCGAGCCGCACGTCCTCGCCGTTGAAATACCCGCACTCGATCATCGTCAGCGCGAGCGCCGCAAACTCCTCCGGCCGCCCCAAACGCTTGGGAAACGGCACCGACGCCGCCAGCGCATCGCGGACCTGCTGCGGGGCCGCCGCCAGCAGCGGCGTATCGAAGATCCCCGGCAGGATCGTGTTCACCCGGATCCCCTCGCTCATCAGGTCGCGCGCGATCGGCAGGGTCATGCCGACCACGCCGGCCTTTGACGCAGAGTACGCCGCTTGGCCCATCTGGCCATCCTCGGCCGCAGCACTCGCGGTATTGACGATCGCGCCCCGCTCGCCGTCCTCGCCAGGCTCCAGCGTCAACATCCCCGCCGCCGATTTGGCGAGGCAGCGGAACGTGCCCACAAGGTTGATCTGGATGATCCGGTCGAACGCATCGAGCGGGAAATGCTTGATCGAGCCGTCCTGCTTCGATCGCCCCGCGGTCTTCGCCGCATTCCCCGTGCCTGCGCAATTGACTAGAATCCGCTCCTGACCGTGCGCCGCGCGTGCCGCCGCGAACCCGGCATCGACGCTGTCGTCCGACGTCACGTCGACCTTGCAGAACACCCCGCCGATCTCCGCCGCGAGCGCTTCGCCCTTGTCCGCCTGGAGGTCGAAGATCGCCACCTTCGCGCCCTTGGCGGCCAGCGCGCGCGCGGTTGCCGCGCCCAATCCCGACGCGCCGCCGGTCACCACGGCAGCACTGTTTGCGAGGTCCATGCATCTCTCCTGTCAAAGCCCCGGGATCCGCGCCCCGGTTGCAGAACATTAGTTATGCCGGTATTCGAGGCTTGCCAAGCCGGCATGTCGCTGAGGATCCGCCGATGAGCCACGCCATGTTGCAGAACGCCAGCGCGCACTGGCTCCCGCGTCAGCGAAAGGGCACGCTCGATCACATCCCGGGCAATTACGGCCTGCCGTTCGTCGGCAACACCTTCAAATTGCTCGCCGATCCGATCGCGTTCTCGGAAGATATGGCGGCGCGGTACGGCCCGGTGTATCGCAATCGCGCGCTCGGCGGCACCGGCGTCAACCTGCTCGGCCCCGATGCGAACGAGCTGGTGCTGTTCGATCGCGACAAGATTTTCTCGTCCGAACAGGGTTGGGGGCCGGTGCTCAATTTGCTGTTCCCGCGCGGCCTGATGCTGATGGATTTCGACAAGCATCGCGCCGACCGGAAGACGTTGTCGGTCGCCTTCAAGCCCGAGCCGATGCGGCATTATGCGACCGAACTCGATGCGGGGATCGAGGCGGCGATCGGCGGTTGGGCCGGGCAGACGTTGCGCTTCTACGACGCGGTGAAAAAGCTCACCCTCGATCTCGCCGCGACCAGTTTCCTCGGCGTGCCGCTCGGCGCGGAGGCGGACAAGATCAACCAGGCGTTCGTCGACGAGGTGCAGGCGAGCGTCTCGCCGATACGCAAACCCTGGCCCGGCACGCAGATGCGCAAGGGCGTGAAGGCGCGCGCGTATCTCGTCGACTTCTTCGAGCGTGAGATCCCCGCGCGGCGGACTGGCGACGGCCAAGATTTCTTCTCGCAATTCTGCCGCGCGACCGATGACGACGGCGCGCCGCTGTCCGCGCTGGCGATCGCCGACCACATGAACTTCCTGATGATGGCGGCGCACGACACGATCACCTCGTCCGCGACGAGCCTCGTCATGTTGCTCGCTCGCAACCCCGAGTGGCAGGAGCGGCTGCGCGACGAGGTCGCCGCGCTCGACCCGCATGTGCCGCTGACCGAGCAGCTCGATCGCCTGATCCTCACCGAATATGCGTTCAAGGAATCGCTGCGGATGATGCCGCCGGTCCCGTCGATCCCGCGCCGCGCGCTGAAGGATTTCAGCTTCGGCGGGTATGACATTCCCGCGGGGACGAGCGTCGGGACGGCGATCACCTATACGCACCGGATGGCCGAATACTGGCCCGATCCCGAGCGGTTCGACCCGCTGCGCTTCACACCCGAAGCGTCGAAGGGTCGTCACCGGTTTGCCTGGGTCCCGTTCGGCGGCGGCGCGCATATGTGCATCGGCTTGCACTTCGCGACGATGCAGATGCGGCTGCTGATCGCGCACCTGCTCGCGCGCTACCGGATCGAGGCGGCGGCGGGCAGCGGCGATGCGTGGCAGGTCTTCCCGATCCCGCGCCCGAAGGATGGTTTGCCGGTGTCGTTCGTACCGCTTGCCACCCCGTAATAGTGTGTCATCTTCGCGCGGTTCATTCGAAGGAGCCGTTCGTTGCGCTTGACCCTTGCCCTCCTCCTGCTCGCGGCGACGCCGGCCTTTGCCCAGCAACAGCCGGCCGCGCCACTACCGGACGCACCCACGCGCAGCTTCACCGGGAGCGACCTGTTCGGCCTGACGATCGCGGCGGACCCGCAGATCAGTCCGGACGGCAAGACGATCGTCTATGTCCGCCGCACCGGCGACGTGATGACCGACAAGATGCAGTCGTCGCTGTGGCTGATCGACGTCGCGAGCGGACGGCAGACGCCGTTCGCGACCGACGGCAGCAGTCCACGCTGGTCGCCCGATGGTGCGCGGATCGCCTACGCGGCCCGTGACGGCGATGGATCGCAGCTGTTCGTCCGCTGGATCGGCGGTGCGCAGAGCGCGCGCGTGACGAGTTTCCCCGGCGATCCGCAGGCGCTCGCCTGGTCGCCGGACGGGACGAAGCTCGCCTATATCGCGACCGTGGCGGGCGAGGGGACCAAGCTCGGCACGCAGCCGCCCAAGCCCGAGGGCGCGAAATGGGCCGAGCCGCTGACGATCATCGACCGGGTCAACTACCGCAACGACGGGCCGGGTTATGTGAAGCCGGGCTATGACCATCTGTTCGTCGTCGGCGCGGACGGGGGCGCGGCGCGGCAGCTCACATATGGGAAGTTCGACGATGGCGGTCCGTTGTCGTGGACGCCCGATGGCCGCAGTATCGTCTTCGCCGCGATCCGTGGGCCGGCCGCCGACCGCCAGGTGATGAACTCCGATGTAATCGCGGTCGACGCGGCGAGCGGCGCGCTGCGGACGCTGACGACGCGCGACGGTCCCGATGCGCAGCCGCGCATGTCGCCCGACGGCTCGAAGATCGCCTGGCTCGGCTTCGACGACAAGCGCCGCAGCTACGAGAACACGCAGCTCTATGTGGGCGACCGCGAGGCCGCCTCGCCGCGCTCGCTCACCGCGACACTCGACCGGGCGATCGAGGACGCGGTGTGGTCGGCCGATGGTCGCAGCCTGTATGCGAGCTACGACGACCACGGCCAGCGCCGCGTCGCACGCATCGGGGTCGATGGCCGCGTCACGCCGCTGATCGACAACGTCGCGGGCGGCGGGCTCGACCGTCCCTATACCGGCGGCGAGTTCTCGGTCTCGAAGGGCGGCACGATCGCCTATACCGGCGGCGATGCGAGCACGCCCGCCGACGTCTGGGTGCTGGCAGGTGGCAAGCCGCGCCGGCTGACGACGCTCAACGCAGTGCTGACCGGATCGAAGGCGCTCGCGCAGGTCCGGAAGATCGCGGTGACCGCACCCGACGGTCGCCCGATCGACGCATGGCTCGCCACCCCGCCGGGACGTGTCGCAGGCCAGCGCGTGCCGCTGATCCTCGAGATCCACGGCGGTCCCAACGCCGCGTACGGCCCCGGTTTCGCCACCGACATGCAACTCTACGCCGCCGCCGGGTACGCCGTGCTCTGGACCAACCCGCGCGGCTCGACCTCCTACGGCGCCGAGTTCGCCAACCTGATCGACAAGACCTATCCGGCGGCCGATTACGACGACCTGATCGCCTCGGTCGAAGCGGCAATCGCGGAGGGTACTGCCGATCCCGACAATCTGTTCGTGACCGGCGGATCGGGCGGCGGGCTGTTGACCGCGTGGATCGTCGGCAAGACCGACCGGTTCAAGGCCGCCGCGACTCAGAAGCCGGTAATCAACTGGATCAGCGAGGCGCTGACGATGGACAACACGCTGTTCACCTCGCGCTACTGGTTCACCAAGCTGCCGTGGGAGGATCCGATGAGCTATTGGAACCGCTCGCCGCTGAGCATCGTCGGCAACGTCAAGACGCCGACCCTGGTGGTGGTCGGTGGCGACGATTACCGGACGCCGGTGAGCGAATCCGAGCAATATTATGCGGCGCTCCAGATCCGCGGCGTGCCGACCGCGCTGGTCAAGGTGCCGGGCGCGAGCCACGGTGGCCTCGCTGCACGCCCGTCGCAATCCGCGGCGAAGGCGTCGGCGATCATCGCCTGGTTCGATCGATACCGGAAGCCCGCAGTCGCAACGGGAGCAGCACAATGACGATACGGTACATGATGCTCGCCGGCGTGGCGCTGGTCTCGACCGCGGCGGTTGCGCAGGTCCAACCGCCGCGGGTTGCGAAGAAGCCGTTTCAGGTGACGTCGCCCAACGGCGCGCGCGAGGACGATTATTATTGGCTGCGCGACGATACGCGGAAGAACCCCGAGATGCTCGCGTATCTCGCCGCGGAGAACGCCTATGCCGATGCGCAACTCGCGTCGCTGACGCCGCTTCAGGCCAAGCTGTACGAAGAGACCGTCTCGCATATCAAGCAGGACGACAGCTCGGTCCCGTATGCGAAGAACGGCTATTATTACGGTTCGCGGTTCCAGACCGGTGCGGATTATCCGATCTTCGAGCGTCGAAAGGGAAGCCGCACCGCGCCCGCCGAAACGCTGTTCGACGAGCCGGCGATGGCGAAGGGCCACAGCTTCTTCGCGCTCAGCGACTGGGCGGTAAGCCCCGACAATCTCCGCGTCGCCTGGGCCGAGGACACCGTCGGCCGTCGCCAATATGTGCTCAAGGTGAAGGACCTCGCGACCGGCGCGACCGTCGCCGACACGCTCTCGAACATCGAGCCGAACGTCGTCTGGGCTGATGATAACAAGACGTTGCTGTACGTCGAGAAGGACCCGGTCACCCTGCGCGGCTACCGCGTGAAGGCGCATGTCCTCGGTACGCCCGTCGCGAGCGATCGGTTGTTGTACGAGGAGAAGGACGACACCTATTCGATGGAGGTCTCGCGCACCGCCGACGACAAGTTCGTCTGCATCGGCGTGAGTAGCACTGTCAGCGACGAACAACGCTGCGCACCGGCCGTGGCACCGACCAGCTTCACGATCGTCGCCCCACGTGCGCGCGAGTTCCGCTATAGCGCGGATCACATCGGCAACCGCTGGATCATCCGCACCAACAAGGACGCGAAGAACTACAAGCTCGTCACCGTCGCCGATGCCGATCTGGCCAAGGGCACGGCGGCTTGGCGCGACCTGACGCCGGCCAGCGACACCGTCTTCATCGAGGGGTTCAAGCCGTTCGACGGGTTCGTCGCGATTGACCAGCGCGAGGGCGGCAACCGCATGATCCGCGTGTTGAACGACGCCGGCAAGTCGACCGCTGTGACCGCTGACGAACCTGCCTATCGCATGTCGCTCGACGTCAACGAGGAGACGGCGACGCCTTGGATTCGCTACACCTACGGCTCGCTCGTCACGCCGACGACGACCTATGAGGTCAACGCGAAGACCGGCGAGCGCCGCGTGCTGAAGGTCGCGCCGGTGCCGGGCTATGATCCCGCGAAATACGTCACCGAACGCGTCTGGGCGCCCGCGCGTGACGGCACGCGGATCCCCGTGTCGCTGGTCTACGCCAAGGGCACCAAGCGCGACGGTACCGCGCCGTTGTTCCAATACGCCTATGGCAGCTACGGGATTTCGACCGACCCGGCGGTCGATCCGGGCCGGATCGGCCTGCTCGATCGCGGCGTGGTGTATGCGATCGCGCATATCCGAGGCGGGCAGGAGATGGGGCGCGGCTGGTATGACGACGGCCACCTGCTCAACAAGAAGAACAGCTTCACCGACTTCATCGACGTCACCCGCTATCTCGTCGCGCAGAAATACGCGGCAAAGGACCGCGTCGCCGCGATGGGCGGCAGCGCGGGCGGGCTGCTGATGGGCGGCGTCGCGAACATGGCGCCAGAGGACTACAAGCTGATCATCGCGCAGGTGCCGTTCGTCGATGTCGTCACGACCATGCTCGACGCGTCGATCCCGCTGACGACGTTCGAGTACGACGAATGGGGCAACCCCGCGCAAAAGGCGTCGTACGACTACATGCTGAGCTATTCGCCGTACGACAACGTCAAGGCGAAGGCCTATCCGGCACTGTATGTCGGGACCGGGCTATGGGACAGCCAGGTGCAATATTACGAGCCGACCAAATGGGTCGCCAAGCTCCGCGAACTGAAGACTGACACGAACCCGCTGCTGTTCCGGGTGAACATGGAGGCGGGGCATGGCGGCAAGTCTGGGCGGTTCGAGCGCTATCGCCAGAATTCCGAGTGGCAGGCGTTCATGCTGCAACAGCTGGGCGTCGCGAATTAGCACGCCCGTTGGCACGCGACCGAAAGCAGGGTACCGGTCGCGCGGGAACTGGCTTCCAGCCGTCTCCCATGATCGCGTCGGTGCCCGGAAGGGCTTGATTGGGAATGCGGTGCGGACGGTTCGCCGTCCTATGCCGCGGCTGTCCCTGCAACTGTAAGCGGCGAGCGAAGCGCACGAGCCCTTTTCGCGAGGGCAGCCACTGGGTTTCAGACCTGGGAAGGCGTGCATCGAGCAATGACCCGCGAGCCAGGAGACCTGCCGGCGTCTGGTCGCTCTTGTCCCGGTCCAGGGGGTGGCCGAGGCACGGTGAACGCCGCCTGCGTGACACTGGCTGAGCGACGACCATGTGGCGGGGGCCGCATCGGCGTCGTGCGTCGGCCGCTCATGGCGTCCGGTCGTCGCATGGCCCGGCCGTTCGCGGCAGGCCCCCGTCCTCGTCGGACGCTGCGGGGTTTGTGCATGACGACTTCAACACTTGAAAGACCGGCGGGGGTTTCGACCCGCAAGCGCATCGGCTGGTTGTTCGCAGGCCTGGTCGCGGCCAATATCGCCGCCTGGGGCTGGGCGTTCTCGCTGTTCCATGCGCAACCGCTCATGCTCGGCACCGCGCTGCTCGCCTGGGGGCTGGGCCTGCGCCATGCGGTCGACGCGGACCATATCGCCGCGATCGACAACGTGACGCGCAAACTCATGCAGGACGGCCAGCGCCCGATCGCGGTGGGATTCTGGTTCGCGATCGGCCATTCGGGGATCGTGCTGATCGCCGCCGTCGCGATCGCGCTCACCGCCAGCGCGCTGTCGCAGTTCGAGGCGTTCAAGCAGGTCGGCGGCGTGGTCGCGACGATGATTTCCGCGCTGTTCCTGTTCACGATCGCGGCGATGAACCTGATCATCCTCCGCTCGGTCTGGCGCACCTTCGGCCACGTCCGCGGCGGCGGCACCTATGTCGAGGAGGATCTCGACCTGCTGCTCGGCAACCGCGGGCTCCTTGCCCGGCTGTTCCGCCCGATGTTCCGGCTGGTCACGCGCAGCTGGCACATGGCCCCGCTCGGCTTCCTGTTCGGCCTCGGCTTCGACACCGCCACGGAGGTTGCGATCCTCGGCCTTTCCGCCAGCCAGGCCGCCGACGGGCTCTCGATCGGCATCGTCCTCGTCCTCCCCGTTCTGTTCGCGACCGGCATGGCACTGGTCGACACGGCGGACGGCGTCGTGATGCTCGGCGCGTACGAATGGGCGTTCGTGAAGCCGATCCGCAAGCTCTACTACAACATAACCATCACGCTGATCTCCGCCATCGTCGCGATCGCCATCGGCGGGATCGAGACGCTGGCGCTGCTCGGGGCAAAGCTCGGCCTGACCGGCGGCATCTGGGATCTGGCAGCCGCACTCGGCGAGAACTTCAACGGCCTCGGCTTCGCGATCATCGGCCTGTTCGTGCTGTGCTGGGTGCTGAGCTTCGCGATCTACCGCTGGAAACGCTTCGACGAGATCGAAGTCGTGCACGGATAGCTGGCGGCGTGGCGGAAACTCCTCTAACCCACCCCCGAGGCTCGGTTGTACCGAACCTCACAGATCGCGCCGGTGCCCGGAAGGGCTTGAATGGGAATGCGGTGCGGGAGTCTTCCTCCCAATGCCGCGGCTGTCCCTGCAACTGTAAGCGGTGAGCGAGACGCACACGCCCTTCGATTCGGAGGGCAGCCACTGGGTGTAAACCTGGGAAGGCGTACGTCGAGCTTCGACCCGCGAGCCAGGAGACCTGCCAGCGCAATGGTCGCTCTTGCTACGATCCAGGGGATGGTCGCGGCACGGTACTCCGTCTGAGCGACGAACGCGTGCGGCCGAAAGGTCGTGCGTGCGTGTGCTTTAGACGTCGAGGAAATAATCATGTCCGATCTTTCAAAGGTCCCCGTCACGATCGTCACCGGCTTTCTCGGTGCCGGCAAGACGACGCTCATCAGCCACCTGATCCGCAACGCGAACGGCCGTCGCCTTGCGGTCGTCGTCAACGAATTCGGCACGCTCGGCATCGACGGCGACATCCTCAAGGGCTGCGCGATCCCCGATTGCCCGGCCGAAAATGTTGTCGAGCTGGCCAATGGCTGCATCTGCTGCACCGTCGCAGACGACTTCATCCCGACCGTCGAAACGCTGCTCGCACTCGACCCGCGCCCCGATCACATCCTGATCGAGACGTCCGGCCTCGCGCTGCCGAAGCCGCTGCTGAAGGCGTTCGACTGGCCCGCGATCCGCTCGCGCATCACCGTCGACGGCGTCATCGCGCTGGCCGATGCCGAAGCGGTCGCCACCGGTCGCTTCGCCCCCGACGTGGCCGCGCTCGACGCCCAGCGCGCCGCCGACCCGAGCGTCGATCACGAGACGCCTTTGTCGGAAGTGTTCGAGGACCAGCTCGCCTGCGCCGACCTCGTCCTCCTGACCAAGGTCGACCTCGCCGGCCCCGAAGGCGTCGCCAAGGCACGCGCCGTCATCGCAGCCGAGTCCCCGCGCCCGCTCCCGGTCATCGACTTGACCGACGGCATCATCGATCCCCGCGTAATCCTCGGCCTCAACGCCGCTGCCGAAGACGATATCGCCAGCCGCCCCTCGCACCACGATGGCGAGGACGATCACGAGCATGACGATTTCGACAGCGTCGTCGTCGAGCTCGGCGAGATCGCCGACCCCGCCGACCTCACCGCGAAGATCGAGGCACTCGCCCGCAGCGCCGACATCCTCCGCGTGAAGGGCTACGCCGCCGTCACCGGCAAGCCGATGCGCCTGCTCGTCCAGGCCGTCGGCGCGCGCGTCCGCACGCAATACGATCGCCCGTGGCGCGCCGGCGAACCGCGCCGCACGCAACTGGTGGTGATCGCCGAACACGACCGGATCGACGAGGCCCGCATCAAGGCCGCACTGGACGGCTGAGGCCCACGATGCACGTCGTCTTCCGCGAGACCCACGGGCTGGAGGAAAGCGCGGTCCCGCAGGACCTCGCTCAATCCCCTGCGGACCTCGTCGTCCTCTCCTTCTCCGACGGCGACCTCGGCGCATTCGCCGCGGGCTGGAGACGTGCGGACGCCGCCGGAAGCCGTCTCCCGTCGCTCCGCCTAGCGAACCTGACCGCGCTCCAGCACCCGCTCTCGGTCGACACCTATGTCGAGCAGACGCTGACCGGCGCGAAGGGCATCCTGATCCGGCTGATCGGAGGCCGCTCCTATTGGAGCTACGGCCTGCAGCAGGTCGAAAACCTCGCACGCGAGAAGGGCATCGCGCTCGCTGTTCTCGCCGCAGACGGCCGCATCGACACGCGCCTCGACGCCGCTTCGACGATCCCGCTGTCGACGCTGCGCCGCCTGGAGCACCTCTGCGACACCGGCGGCGCGGTTGCGGCGCAGGCGGCACTCGCGCAGTTCGCGCTGGCCGCCGGTTGCTATGCCAGCCCGGTCGCCGGAGTCCGTGCGATCGCCGATGTAGGCGGCTGGCAACCGTACGACGGCGTGACGTGCCCGGCCGCGTTCGCGCTCAACGCGCACCGCCCCCGCGTGCTGATCGTCTTCTACCGCTCCTACCTGACCGCCGCCGACCTCCACCCGATCGAAGCCCTGCACGCCGAACTGACCACGCGAGGCTTCGACGTCATCGGGCTGTTCGCGCCTTCGCTCAAAGCCCCCGACGCAGCCGGCTGGCTATCTCGCTGGGTCACAGCCCTGAGGCCCGCTGCGATCGTCAACGCCACCGCCTTCTCCGCCCGCGGCGCGACCGATACCACGCCGCTCGACGGGGCCGACGTTCCCGTCTTCCAGATCGCGCTCGCCACGTCCGACCGCGCAGCTTGGGCCGGCGCCACCCGCGGCCTGTCGCCCGCCGACCTCGCCATGCACGTCGTCCTGCCCGAAGTGGACGGCCGCCTCTTCGCCGGCGTCGCCAGCTTCAAGGAATCCGCGGCGAGGGACGGCGACCTCGAATATACCCGCCGCGAACACCGCGCCGACCCCGCACGCATCACCGCCATCGCCGCGCGGATCGAAGCGTGGACGAAACTCGCCAGCAAACCCGTGGCGGACCACCGCATCGCGATCATCCTCTCGACCTACCCAGGCAAGGCATACCAGATGGCGCACGCCGTCGGCCTGGACGCGCTCGCCTCCACGCAAGCAATCCTCGCCGACCTAACCGAAGCCGGCTACGCGATCACGCCCGACGCAGCCGATCTGGCTACCTCGCGCGTTCACTGGCCGCTCGCCGAGTACCGCAAAGCCCTCACGGACCTCCCCGATGCCCTCCGCAAGGACCTCCGGGAAACCTGGGGCGATCCAACGGAAGATTTCGCGTTCACCGCGATCGACCACGGCGGCGCCCTCGTCGCCCTCCAACCCGAACGCGGCCGAACCGAGCAACGCGCCGCGGAGTATCACGACCTCTCGCGCTGCCCCTGCCACACCTATGTCGCCTTCTACCTCTGGCTCCGCACGCGCGGCACCGATGCACTGGTCCATGTCGGCGCGCACGGCACGCTCGAATGGCTGCCCGGCAAGTCGGTCGCGCTGTCCGACACCTGCTGGCCCGAAGCGCTCACGGCTGCGATGCCCGTCATCTACCCGTTCATCGTCAACGACCCCGGCGAAGCGGCGCAAGCCAAACGCCGCATCGGCGCGGTCACGCTCGGCCACGTCCCGCCACCGCTCGAACGCACCCGCACCGGCGCCGGCCTCGGCCGCCTCGAAGCGCTGCTCGACGAATTCTCCAACGCCGACGGCCTCGACCCCGCGCGCCGCGACCGCCTGCAACGCGACATCCGCGACGAAGCCACCGCCACCGGACTCGCCGCCACGCTTGGCCTAGACGATGCGCAATCCCAGTCGGAAGCGATCACCCGCATCGACACGTTCGTCTGCGACGTGAAGGAAAGCCAGTACGGGGACGGCCTCCACATCTACGGCCGCGGCGAGCAAGGCGAGGGCGAACGTGCCGGGCTCCTGTCCGCGCTCCAGGGCAAACGCATCGCACCCGGCCCCTCCGGCTCCCCGTGGCGAGGCCGTGCCGACGTCCTCCCGACCGGCCGCAATCTCTATACGACCGATCCCCGCGCAGTCCCCTCCCGCGCCGCCCATACCCAGGGCGTAAAGCTCGCCGACGAACTCGTCCGCCGCCACTTGCAGGACCACGGCGACTATCCCCGCAATCTCGTCGTCGATCTCTGGGCTTCCGCGACGATGCGGACCGCAGGAGAGGAGTTCGCGATGGCGCTCCACCTGCTCGGCGCGGAGCCAGTGTGGGACATGCAGTCGGACCGCGTGACAGGCGTCGAGATCCTGCCACTGGCGAACTTCGACCGCCCCCGCATCGACGTCACGCTGCGGGTCTCCGGCCTGTTCCGCGACGCCTTCCCGACACTCTGCACGATGTTCGGCCAAGCCGTCCGAGCGCTCGCTGCACGCGACGAACCGGTCGACTGGAATCCCTTCGTCGGCAAGCCATCGACCGCCCGCGTCTACGGTCCCGAACCCGGCCGCTACGGCCTGAGCATGGGCGACGCAGCCGAAACCTACACGCCAGAGGCTCGGTTCAAAGCCGGCCAAGCGTGGCTATCCGCCTCCAGCCACGCGCTCGACGACGGCCTAGACAGTTTCGACCCGATCGGCATTCGTGACCGCGTCGCTGCGGCTGATGCCTTCGTGCACGTCCAAGACCTGCCCGAAACCGACCTTCTCCTCGCCGCGGACTATGCCGCGCACGAAGCCGGCTTCGCCGCCGCGCAATCGGTCGCAGGAGGGAGGGCCACGCTCTACCATCTCGACGCACGAGACCCGGCCCAAGCCAAAGCGCGCCCGCTCAAGGAAGAGATCGCCCGCGTCGTCCACGCCCGCGCGGCGAACCCCGCCTGGGTCGACGGCATGATGCGCCACGGCTTCCGCGGGGGGGCGGAGATCGCCGCCACGCTCGACCACCTCGGCGCCTTCGCGCACCTTGCCAGCGCAGTCCGCCCCGAACTGATCGACCTCTATTACGATGCGACGCTCGGCCGAGACGACGTTCATGCCTTCCTCGCCGAAGCCAATCCCGGCGCGCTAGCGGCTATGCAGGCGCGCTTCGCCGCCCTGCATGCCGCAGACCTGTGGCCGACCCGCCGCAACTCGATCCTCGCCGCGCTTGACCTGCCGGCATGACCGGGTTCGTCGTCAAGGGCTGGTGCCCCGACGCATGGCGTCCGATGATGGCCGGCGACGGCCTGCTCGTTCGCGTCCAACCCCCGCTCGGTCGCCTGACCCGCGCGCAAGTTCTGGGCCTTGCCGAAGCCACGACCCAGCACGGCAACGGCCAGATCGACGCCACCATCCGCGCTAACCTCCAGATCCGCGGCGTGCGCGAGGATAGCTGGCGCCCGCTGATCGACGCGCTTCTCGACCTCGGCCTGATCGACCGGGACCAGACCCGAGAGGCGCGCGCCAACATCCTCGTCGCACCCGACTGGCGCGCAGGCGACGACACCCACCGGATCGCCGAAGAGTTACGCGCCCGACTGTCGGAGCTGCCGGATCTTCCCGGCAAGGTCGGCTTCGCGATCGATGCCGGTGCCACGCCGACGCTGCAGGACGCCTCCGCCGACTTCCGCATCGAACGCGCCGCGTCCGGCCAATTGATCCTCCGCGCAGACGGTCGCGAGCTCGGCACGCTGCTGTCGCCCGGCACCGAAGTCGACCGCCTGATAGCGCTTGCTCGATGGTTCGCGGACAGCGGCGGCGCCGCGAGCGGTCGCATGGCACGACATGATGCGCCGCTCCCCGATTGGGCTGCCGGCATCACGTCCTCCGCGCCATCGGCGTACAGGCTCCAACCTGGCCGGCACCCTCTCGGCGTCGCGCTCGGCCTGCCATTCGGTCGGGTCTCGGCGACGGCACTGACCCGCTTCCTCGAAGCCGAAACCGCCGTCGAGGGGATTCGCCTCACACCCTGGCACATCGCGATCTGCGAAACCGCTGCCAAGCTCCCCGCGCAGCCGGACCCCGCCGACTTCATCACCGACCCATCTGCGCCGATCCTGCGCGTAGATGCCTGCGTAGGCGCGCCGGCATGTCCGCAGGCCAGCGTCGAAACCCGCAGCCTCGCACACCGCCTAGCCCCCCACATCGCCGGTCGGCTCCACGTCTCCGGATGCGCTAAGGGATGCGCGCGTGCCGCTTTGGCCGACGTGACGCTGACCGGTCGCAACGGTCGCTACGACCTCGCCTTCGACGCGCGCGCCGGCGCACCACCCTCCCGCGCAGGCCTCGACGCCGCGCAGATCCTCGCCCAGTTCGGAGCCGCCTGAATGCCGTACGCCTATGAAACCGACGGCGCGGCGATCTACCGCCAGTCCTTCGCGATGATCCGCGCCGAAGCCGATCTCGCCCGCTTTTCGCCCGAAGAAGAGCCCGTCGCCGTCCGCATGATCCACGCCGCCGGGCTGGTAGGCCTCGCCCAGCACCTCCGCTTCTCGCCGACCTTCGCCGTCGAAGCCCGCCGCGCCTTGCAAGCCGGCGCGCCAATCCTGTGCGACGCCCGCATGGTCACAGAAGGCATTACGCGCGCCAGATTGCCCGCCGACAACCGCATCGTCTGCACGCTGCACGCCCCCGAAACGCCCGAGCTCGCGAGGACGATGGGCAATACGCGATCCGCCGCCGCCCTCGAACTCTGGCGCCCGCATCTCGCCGGCGCCGTCGTCGCGATCGGCAACGCCCCGACCGCATTGTTCCACCTGCTCAACATGCTCGAAGACCCCGATTGCCCGCGTCCGGCGGCGATCATCGGCTGCCCCGTCGGCTTCGTCGGCGCAGTCGAATCGAAGGTGGCGCTCTGGACCGACCAGCCAGTTCCCTGCGTCGTCGTCGAAGGCCGGATGGGCGGCAGTGCGATCACCGTCGCCGCGATCAACGCGCTCGCGAGCGGCACCGAATGACACTCGGTACGATCCACGGCGTCGGTTTAGGACCGGGCGCGCAGGACCTGATGAGCGTTCGGTCGGATCGCCTCGTCCGCGGCGCGCGTCATGTCGCCTATTTCCGCAAGGCGGGTCGGGCCGGGCAGGCGCGGAAGATCGTCGACGGGATGCTCCGCGCCGACGTGATCGAGTTCCCGATGGAATACCCCGTGACCACCGAGATCCCAATTTCGGATCCGCGCTACAACGACTGCCTTTCGGCATTCTACGAAGGCTGCATCGATCACCTGGCGGCGCTGGCCCGCGGCGGCGAGGATATCGTCGTGCTCTGCGAAGGCGACCCGTTCTTCTACGGCTCGTTCATGCACCTCTACACGCGGTTGCAGACGATCGCGCCGGTGCAAGTCGTCCCCGGCATAACCGGCATGTCGGGCGCCTGGACCGCCAGCGGCGCGCCGATCACCTGGGGCGATGACGTGCTGACCGTCCTGATGGGCACGCTCCCCGAGGAGGATCTGGTCCGCCGCATCCGTGACACCGACGCGCTGGTGGTGATGAAGATCGGCCGCCACCTCGCCAAGCTCCGCCGCGCCGTCGCCGCCGCCGGACGCGAGAGCGAGGCATGGCTGGTGGAATACGCCGCGATGGCCGATCAGCGCGTCACGCGGCTTTGCGAGGCGGAGGCTATCACGCCCTATTTCTCGATCCTGTTGATCCACGGCCAGGGGCGGCGGCCATGACCGGCTGGCTGGCGATCGCAGGCCTCGGCCCGGGCGATCCGAACCTCGTGACGCCCGAAGTCACCGCCGCGCTCGCCGACGCGACGGACGTCATCGGCTACATCCCCTATGTCGCGCGCGTCGCCCCCCGCGACGGCCTCACGCTCCACCCGACCGACAACCGCGTCGAACTCGACCGCGCCACGCACGCCCTCCAGCTCGCAGCCCAAGGCCGCCGCGTGGTCGTAGTGTCCTCGGGCGATCCCGGCGTGTTCGCGATGGCCGCGGCGGTGTTCGAAGCACTCGAAGCCGGCCCGCAGGAATGGCGAGATCTCGACATCCGCGTACTCCCCGGCATTACCGCGATGCTCGCCGCGAGTGCGCGTGCCGGGGCGCCACTCGGGCATGATTTCTGCGCGATCAACCTGTCCGACAATCTCAAACCCTGGCCGCTGATCGAACGCCGCGTGCGCCTCGCTGCCGAAGCCGACTTCGCGATCGCCTTCTACAACCCGCGATCGAAGGCACGCCCCGACGCCCTGATCCGCGTCTTCGAGATTCTCCGCGAAACGTGCGGCGACGACCGCCCCGTCCTGTTCGCCCGCGCCGTCTCGACGCCTGAGGAAACCCTCCGCATCGTCCCGCTACCCGAAGCCCGCGCCGAGATGGCCGACATGCGGACGATGATCATCATCGGCTCCAGCCTGACCCGGATCATCGACCGCCCCGCAGGCCCGATCCTTTACACGCCCAGGTCGGCACCATGATCGAGCCAGCGCAGCACGTCCTCCACCACATGCACCTCCAACCGAGCGGGCCGGGCGGGCCGATCGATCATGATCACCGGCACCCCGAGTGCGCGTGCCGCGCCCAGCTTGGCCTGCGCGCCCGTGCCGCCAGCGTTCTTGCAGACCACGATCTCGATCCCGTGCGCCGCCATCAACCGCCGATCGCCGTCGACATCGAACGGCCCGCGATCGACCACCAGATGATGCCGCGGCAACCCCGGCGGACGATCGGGCGCATCGACGAAGCGCAACAGATAGTCATGCTGAGGCTGCGCGCCGAACGCATCGACATGCATCCGCCCCAGCGCGAGCATCACGCGCCGCGCGGGGCCAGCCAACGCCACGACCGCACCCTCGATATCGGTCACGCGCGTCCAGCGATCACCCGGACCGGCCACCCAGGCGGGGCGCGTCAAGGCGATGTGCGCTACCCCCGCACGCTCCGCGGCCATGACGGCATTCGCGCTCATTCGCGCCGCGAACGGATGCGTCGCATCGACCAGATGCGTCACGCCGTGCGCTCGCAGATACGCGACCAGCCCCTCGACACCGCCAAAGCCGCCCACCCGCACCGGGATCGGCTGCACCTTGGGGTTCGCCACGCGCCCTGCGTAACTCAACACGGCCGCATCGCCTCGCCCAGCCAGCATCGCAGCCAGCGCGCTCGCCTCGGTCGTGCCGCCCAGCACCAGGATGTTCGACATGGCTGACACTCCCTGGCTGACGATCATCGGGTTGGGCGAAGACGGCGCGGCCGGCCTGTCCGTGGCGGCAAAAGCAGCACTCGCCGAGGCCTACCTAGTGACCGGCGCAGCCCGTCACCTCGCCTTCCTTCCGGACCTTAAGAGCGAGGTCATGCCCTGGCCAGTCCCGTTCGACGCGGGTATCCCCCGCCTGCTGGAACACCGCGGCCGGCGCGTGGCAATGCTCGTGTCCGGCGATCCGTTCTGGTTCGGCGCCGGCACCTCCGTCACGCGCCACTTGGCATCGACCGAGTGGGTCGCTTACCCCGCGCCCTCCACGTTCAGCCTTGCCGCCGCGCGTCTCGGCTGGCCGCTCGAGGATACCGCCTGTCTCGGTCTCCACGCCGCGCCCCTGTCACGCCTTCGCCAGCACGTCGCTCCAGACCGCCGCGCTCTCGTCCTGCTCCGCGACGGCGAGGCCGTGGCGAAACTCGCTTGCTATCTGAACGATCTCGGCTTCGGCGCATCGCATCTCCACATCCTCGAAGCCCTTGGCGGCCCCCGCGAACGCATCCGCGAAGCGACCGCCGCCACGCTGGCGTTTGACGACATCGCGCATCCCGTCGCGATCGGCATCGCGTTTGCCGGCGACGGCATGGTGCTACCGCGCACCGCCGGCCTGCCCGACGCGTGGTTCGAGCATGATGGCCAGATCACCAAGCGCCCGGTCCGCGCACTGACGCTGTCCGCGCTCGCGCCGAAACCCGGTGAGACGCTGTGGGATATCGGCGCAGGCTCGGGCTCGATCGCGATCGAATGGCTGCTCTCCGATCCCTCGACCAAAGCCATCGCAGTCGAAGCCGACCCAGTCAGGGCCGACCGCATCCGCAACAACGCCGCCGCCCTGGGCGTCGACCGACTGCAAGTCGTCGAAGGCCGCGCACCGGGTGCCCTCGCAGGCCAAGCCACACCCGCCGCCGTCTTCATCGGCGGGGGGCTTTCGGACGCGATGCTGGACGCGCTCTGGAAAGCACTCCCAACCGGCACGCGCCTGGTCGCCAACGCGGTCACGCTCGAATCCGAAGCGCTCTTGGCCAGTTGGCACACAGCGAAGGGCGGCACGCTAATGCGGATAGAGCTGTCCGACGCCGCTCCGCTCGGCACACGCCGGGGTTGGCGCGCGAGCTATCCCGTCGTCCAGTGGAGTGTCGTGTCGTGATCGTCGCCGGCTTCGGCTTTCGCACCGGTGCGGATGTCGCTGCGTTGCGTACCGCGCTCGACGCGGCGCAGCACGGGTGCGCCCCCGTGACGACGCTGGCGGCACCGCACGACAAGCTGGCGCTCGTATCGGACTTGGCGGAGACGCTAGGTCTACCCGTAATCGCTGTCGCGCCCGACGCGTTGCAAATCCCGACAACGCCCACGCAGTCGATCGCCAGTCTCGAAGCCCGCCAAACCGGCAGCGTCGCCGAAGCCTCGGCCCTCGCGGCCGCCGGCCCCGGCGCCCAGCTTCTCGCCACCCGCCATATCTCGCCCGACCGGATGGCCACCTGCGCCATCGCTCGGTCGGGTGTCGAAGGACCCGCTGCATGACCGTCCACTTCATCGGCGCAGGCCCCGGCGCCCCGGACCTGCTGACCTTGCGCGGCCGCGACCGGATCGCCGGTTCGCCCGTCTGCCTCTATGCCGGCTCGCTGATCCCGACTGCGATGCTCGATCACTGTCCCCCCGGCGCGCGCATCGTCAACACCGCGCCGCTGTCGCTCGACCAGATCATCGCCGAGATCCAGACCGCGCACGACGCCGGCCACGACGTCGCGCGGCTCCATTCCGGCGACCTGTCGATCTGGTCGGCGATGGGCGAGCAACTGCGCCGCCTTCGCGCGCTCGATATCCCGTTCACGATCACCCCCGGCGTCCCCGCCTTCGCCGCCGCAGCCGCCGCGCTGGAGGTCGAGTTGACGCTCCCCGAACTCGTGCAATCGGTGGTGCTGACGCGCACGCCCGGCCGCGCCAGCACGATGCCCGCCGCCGAGACCCTGACCGCGTTCGCGGCAACCGGCGCGACGCTCGCGATCCATCTCTCGGTCCACAATCTGGCGCAGGTCGTTGCGGACCTCACGCCGTCCTACGGCCCAGAATGCCCGGTGGCGATCGTCTGGCGCGCGAGCTGGCCCGACCAGCAGATCGAGCGTGCCACGCTCGCGACGATCGCGCAGGCTATCGAAGGCAAACCCGATCGCACTGCGCTGATCCTCGTCGGCAAAGCCCTGGCCGCGGAGAATTTCGTCGAAAGCAGCCTCTACGCAACGGGCTATGATCGTCGCTTCCGTCCCCAATCCGCAGACTCGAAGTTCGCTGGAGACCTCTCATGACCCCCGGTCTGCTCATCGCCGCGCCCGCCTCGGGCACCGGCAAGACCACCGTCATGCTCGGCCTCCTTCGCGCGCTCCGCGACGACGGCCTCGCGGTCCAGCCGTTCAAGAGCGGCCCCGACTATATCGACCCCGCCTTCCACCGCGCCGCCAGCGGCCGCGCGTCGTTTAACCTCGACAGCTGGTCGATGCCCTCGACGATGCTCGACACACTCGCCGCCAATGCCGACGACGCCGACTTCGCGCTTGCTGAAGGCTCGATGGGGCTGTTCGACGGCGTCGCGAAGCCGGGCGCAACCGGCAACGGCGCCAGTGCCGATATCGCCCGCAGGATGGGCTGGCCGGTCGTGCTGGTGATCGATGTGTCAGGCCAGGCACAGTCCGCCGCCGCCACCGCGCTCGGTTTCAGCCGCTATGACCCGAGCGTGCCGATCGCCGGCGTCATCCTCAACCGCGTCGCCAGCCCCCGCCACGAACGTCTGGCGCGCAGCGGCATGGAGGCAGTCGGCATCCGCGTGTTCGGGTCGCTGCCAAGGCGCGGCGACCTGAAACTGCCCGAGCGCCACCTCGGGCTGGTACAAGCCGCCGAGCACCCCGACCTCGACGCGCGCATCGACGACTATGCGACGTTCCTCCGCGCGCACGTAGACATTCCCGCGTTGCGCGACGCCGCCTCGGCCGTCTCGCGTCCAGCCAGCGCTCCGACCTGGATCCGACCACCCGCCCAGCGCATCGCGCTCGCCCAGGACGCAGCCTTCTCGTTCACCTACGCGCACGTGCTCGAAGGCTGGCGGCGGGCGGGCGCCGAGATCATGCCGTTCTCGCCCCTCGCCGACGAAGCCCCGGCCGCGCACGCTGACCTGGTCTGGCTGCCCGGCGGCTATCCCGAACTCCACGCGGGCAAGCTCGCGGAAGCGCGCAACTTCCATACATCTCTCGCCGAGCATGCACGTACGCGGCCCGTCCACGGCGAGTGCGGCGGCTATATGGCACTCGGTGAACGGCTGATCGACGCCGATGGCACGCGTCACCGGATGGCCGGTCTGCTCGGCCTCGTCACCAGCTACGCCCAGCGGAAAATGCACCTCGGCTACCGCAATGCGACACTCCACGCGCCGATGGGCGGCTTCGCGGCGGGCGCCGCGCTCACCGGACACGAGTTCCATTACTCGACGATCATCGAC
The DNA here is from genome assembly GCA_040388215.1 of Pseudomonadota bacterium. Taxonomy (GTDB): domain Bacteria; phylum Pseudomonadota; class Alphaproteobacteria; order Sphingomonadales; family Sphingomonadaceae; genus Sphingomonas. The sequence goes on from JAZKCH010000001.1 coordinate 288,853, forward strand.
CAGCCGGATGCGCCGCTCGCGCATGTCACCGATGCCGAGGGCAATCCGGTTCCCGAAACCGGCTCGCATCGCGGCCACGTCACCGGTAGCTTCTTCCACATGATCGCGAGCCCATCATGACCGGTTTCGTCTCGTTCGTCGGCTCGGGCCCAGGCGATCCCGAACTGCTGACGCTGAAAGCCGTCGCGCGGTTGCAATCTGCCGATGCAGTGCTGTTCGACGACCTGTCCTCCGCGGTACTAGGCCACGCCCGCCCGGGGGCGGACCTCGTCGCGGTAGGCAAGCGCGCCGGTCGCCCGTCGCCGACCCAGGCGCACGTCTCGCAACTGCTGGTCGAGTACGCCCGCACCGGCATCCGCGTGGTCCGCCTCAAGTCCGGCGACGCGGGGATGTTCGGCCGCCTCGAGGAAGAGATCGTCGCGTTGAGGACCGCCGGTATCCCGTTCGAGATCATCCCCGGCATCAGTGCCGCCAGCGCGGCCGCAGCAGCCGCGCAGATCCCGCTCACCCGCCGGCTCAGTGCTCGTCGCGTCCAGTTCGTCACCGGCCACGATGTCACCGGCGACCTGCCCGAACAGCGCAACATGGCCGCGCTGGCCGACGCCGAGGCGACGACCGTCGTGTTCATGCCCAAGCGCACCTTCCCGGCGCTGGTCGCCTCGCTGATCGACCACGGCCTGTCCCCGGACACGCCCGCGCTGATCGCCGAGAATATCGGCCACCCCGACCAGTCCCTGACGCGCTCGACGATTGCGAAACTGGCCAAGCAGTTGCAGGCAGGTTTTTCCGGCAAGCCCGCGCTGATCCTCTACGGTCCGCTCATGGACGCCGAATGATCGATCTCAACCTGATCGGCATCGGCACCGGCAATCCCGACCACCTCACGCGCGCCGCCATCACCACGATTAACGCTGCCGACCTGATCCTTCTCCCACGCAAAGGCGATGCGAAGTCCGACCTGATCGACCTGCGCCGGACGATCTGCGCCGATGTCCTGACCGGCTCGACCCGGGTGGTCGAGTTCGACCTCCCCATCCGCGACGCCGGCGCGCCGTATCTGGAAGCCGTCGGCGAGTGGCACGATGCTATCGCCGCAGCCTGGGCTACCCAGATCGCAACGCATCTTCCACAGGGCGGCCGTCTAGCGCTGCTCGTCTGGGGCGACCCGTCGCTATACGACAGCACGCTGCGGATCGCGGATCGGCTACGCGCCGACGGGATCGCGCTGCGGGTTCATGTCGAGCCCGGCATCACCAGCCTGCAAGTGCTGACCGCAGCGCATGCCATACCCCTCAATACGCTGGGTGCGCCGGTCATGATCACCACCGGGCGCCGCCTGAGGGAAGGGGGGTGGCCAATCGGCGTCGATACCGTCGCGGTTATGCTGGACGGCGGCGGCGCGTTCGAAGCCTTGGCTCCGGAAGGAATCGACATCTGGTGGGGGGCGTATCTCGGCATGCCGCATCAAGCGTTGCTGGCTGGTCCGCTCGACCGCATCGGGCCGCAAATCCTGCGGACGCGCGCTGCGCTACGTGAGCGGCACGGTTGGATCATGGACATTTACGTTCTGCGCCGGCGCCGGACCACGAGCATCGCCTGAGCGCGCCGCTCTCGAACCGGTGCGACAAGCACACTCAGGATAACCTGAACCTCGGATTGCTACTCCGTTCAGCCAGTGTCCGTCTTGGCGGGCGTAAGCGCCGCCCAACGAAACAAAGTCGGAGTCCGACCATGGTGAAATTCGTCATTATCGCCTTTGCGGCGATATGGGGGGCATCAATGCTGTTCGGCGTAACCTTACTCGTAGGTAGCCGCTACTCGACCCGGATCAGGCGGTTCGTGACCGGCGACTGATGCTGTGCAGATCGGTCCGCCTGCCGTTTCGACAGCACGTCTACGGGAGGAGCGACGGGCGGCAAGAACTGCGCCGTCGCTCCCCCTTTAGTCCTTATTCCAGGTCGTCTTCGTCAACGATGATCGTCGTCGCATTCGGCTTGCGCTCGATCGCTGCAAGGCAGGCATCGACGATGTCGTCGTTAAAGCGATTGAACAGCTCGATGCCGTCGTCCTCGGGCTCGTCGCCGCTAAGCTCCTTCAGAACCGCGTACTTGACCGCGAACTCATACTCGTCGCCGTCGAACTCGCCGGAAAATTCGATCTGCTTCTGGATGTCGTTGTCGACGACGCTCGCCTGATCGATTTCAAGGGTATTTGCCATGTCGGAACTCCTGGGGTTTGCCCGCCTACTGCCTGCGTGTGCGCGACAGCGCAAGCGCTCAACCCGGCGGTTTGCAGACGGATTGTAACGAGGGATGGGGCAGGGCATTGATAGGGGCATCACTCCTGCCATTGTGAGTCGTCGATGTCGCGTTCCAGCCTGCTTCGTTCCGTTGCCCTCATCTGCTGCATTGCCAGCGCTGCGTCCGCGCAACCGCCCGTCAAACCTTCGCGTGTAAATCCGCTGACTGTGCCCAGCACGCTGCCGTTCCAGGCGCCACGCTTCGACCAGATCACCGATGCCGATTACCAGCCTGCGCTCGAACAGGGCATGGCCGAGCAGATCGCCGAAATGCGCAAGATCGCCGACAACCCGGCCGCACCGACCTTCGCCAACACGATCGAGGCGATGGAGCGCTCGGGCCGGACGCTCGACCGCGCAAGCCAGGCGTTCTTCGGCGTGTCGCAGGCGAACACCAACGATGCGCTCGACAAGGTCCGCAGTGCGGTGGCGCCGAAGATGGCGCAGCACGGCGACGCGATCTATCTCGATCCCAAGCTCTTCGCGCGCGTCCAGGCGCTGTATGCGAAGAAGGACTCGCTCGGTCTCGATGCCGAGCAGAAGCAGGTTCTCGAGATCTACCACAGCGATTTCCTCCATGCCGGCGCGCAGTTGAACGATGCCGACAAGGCCAAGCTGCGGTTGCTCAACACGCAGATCTCGACCGCGACGACCGACTTCCAGCAGAAGCTGCTCGCCGGGACCAAGGCGGGCGCGCTGGTGGTCGACGACAAGACCAAGCTTGCGGGGCTGAGCGATGCGGAGATCGCAGCAGCGGCGGAAGGCGCGAAGGAGCGGGGGATGCCCGGCAAATACGTCCTGTCGCTGCAGAACACGACGCAGCAGCCCGCGCTCGCCTCGCTCAGCGACCGTGCGACGCGTGCCGCGCTGTTCGAGAAGAGCTGGAACCGGTCGCAGCGCGGTGACGCCAACGATACGCGTGCGCTCATCCAGAAGATCGCGCAGTTGCGCGCGCAGAAGGCGCAGCTGCTCGGCTATCCGAACTATGCCGCCTATTCGCTGTATGACCAGATGGCGAAGACCCCGGCGGCGGCAAAGGGCTTCATGACTCAGCTGGTGCCTGCGACCGCCGCGGAGCAGCGCCGCGAGGCGGCCGAATTGCAGAAGACGATCGACGCGACCGGAACGTCGTTCCCGCTCGCGCCTTCCGACTGGGATTTCTATTCGGACAAGGTGCGCAAGGCCAAGTACGACCTCGACCAGAACGAGCTGAAGCCGTATTTCGAGATTTCGCGCGTGCTGACCGACGGCGTGTTCTTCGCTGCGAACCAGCTTTACGGCGTCACCTTCAAGGAACGCCGCGACATCCCGACCTATCAGCCGGACATCCGCGTGTTCACCGTCTACGACAAGGACGGCTCCGAGCTGGGCCTGATGTATTTCGATTACTGGAAGCGCGACAACAAGGCGGGTGGCGCGTGGATGTCGAACTTCGTCGGCCAGTCGAAGCTGCTGAAGACCAAGCCGGTCGTCTATAACGTCGGCAACTTCACCAAGCCCGCGCCGGGCCAGCCTGCGCTGATCACGTTCGACGACGTGACGACGATGTTCCACGAGTTCGGCCATGCGCTGCACGGGCTGTTCGCGAACCAGACCTATCCGCTGGTCTCGGGCACCAACACCGCGCGCGACTGGGTCGAGTTCCCGTCGCAGTTCAACGAGCATTGGGCGCTCGATCCGAAGGTTTTCGCGAACTATGCCAAGGATTACCGCACCGGTGCGGTGATGCCGCAGGCGCTCGTCACCAAGATCAAGAACGCGGCGAAGTTCAACCAGGGCTATGAACTTGGCGAACTGGTCGCGGCGGCGACGCTCGACCAGGACTGGCATTCGCTGCCGGCGTCGGCGGGGCCGCAGGATGTCGACGCGTTCGAGACCAAGGCGCTGAACTCGATGGGTCTCGACACGAAGGACGTGCCGCCACGCTATCGCACCAGTTATTTCGCGCACATCTGGGCGGGCGGCTATGCGGCGGGGTATTACGCGTATCTGTGGACGCAGATGCTCGATAACGACGCGTATGCGTGGTTCGTGGCGCATGGCGGGTTGACGCGCGCGAACGGTCAGCGCTTCCGCGACATGATCCTGTCGAAAGGCCACACCGAGGATTACGGCCCGATGTTCAAGGCGTTCTACGGCAAGGATCCGGATATCGGCCCGATGCTTGAGGATCGCGGTCTGGTCGCAGGCGAGAAATAGGGCACGGAAGGGATGTGGCGGTCGCTGCGACCGCCACATCGCTCCTTATTAAATCTGTAGCGTAACGGTCATCCGACTGTCTCGCAGCGCCAATAGGCGAAACCCCGGGAGTGACGATCGATCGATCTCACTAGGGGTTTTTAGAATGAAAATGTTTTCTCGTACCGCTGCGCGTCTGTTGTGCGGCGCGATCGGCGTGGCCACGGTCAGCGTCGTGCCGGTCGGCGTATCGGCGCAGTCACTGGTGTCCGAGGACGCGGAGCCCGGTTCGCCTCCACCGGTTGCTGCACCGGAGGCCGCGTCGCCCGCAGGCCAGGACGATACGATCGTCGTCACCGGCACCGCCACGCGCTCGGTCGCGCAGATCAGCGGCGTCGACATGCAGAAGATCCTCCCCGGTGTCAGCCCGCTCAAAGCGCTCCAGACGCTGCCCGGCGTCACGTTCCTGACCGCCGATCCGTGGGGCAACAACGAACAGAACATCTCGCTGTTTGTCCACGGGTTCAACGCACAGCAGCTCGGCTACACGCTCGACGGCCTGCCGCTCGGCGACCAGAATTACGGCAATTACAACGGCCTGTCGCCGCAGCGTGCGATCATCTCGGAGAACGTCTCGCGCGTCACGCTCGCCAGCGGCGCGGGCGATCTCGGCACCGCGTCGACCAGCAACCTCGGCGGCACGATCGACACCTTCTCGAGCGATCCGCGCAAGGACATGGGCGTCCAGGTCGACCAGACGCTCGGCAGCCACTCGACCTCGCGGCTGTTCGCGCGCGTCGACAGCGGGACGTTCGGCAACGGCAACAGCTTCTACATCTCGGGCTCGCGCCAGAAGGCCAAGGCGTGGGATTTCGACGGTATCCAGGGCGGGTATCAGGCCAATGCGAAGTTCGTTCATGACGATTCGAACGGCAAGCTGACGGTTTACGCGGCCTATTCGGACAAGACCGAGCCGAACGAGGATTCGACCGTCATCACCACCGCGACGCAAGGCACTGCGCCGTATGTCCGCCCGTTCATGTTCCCCAACTTCCAGGGCATGCTCAACTATCTGAATTCGGGCGCGTACAAGGCCGACGGGTCGAACTACCGCAACTATTACGGCGTCGCGGCGCGCACCGACTATCTCGGCTACATCAAATACGACTGGAACGTCAGCGACCGGGTGACCTTCTCGAACCAGGCCTATTATCATCACAATGACGGCGTCGGCATCATCGGCGGCCCGATCGACGTCGCCGGGCTGCCCAAGCTGTTCTCGTTCTATTACCCCGGCCAGAACCTCACGACTGTGTTCGGTGGCTCAGGCCTCGCGACGCGCACCACCGAATATCGCATCGCCCGTGGTGGCCTGGTCTCCACGGTCGGCATCGATCTCGGCGCGCATCACATCGAGTTCGGCGCCTGGTACGAGCATCAGAGCTCGTCCGCCTATCGCCGCTGGTATCCGTTCCCGGTCAACGATCCGACCACGCCCTACCAGCGCCCGCGCGACAATTTGACCCCGCTGATCACGCAATATCACAGCGAAGTCCGCGTCGACGAATATCAGGCGCACATCCAGGACAGCTGGAAGGTCTTGCCGAGCCTGACGATCCAGGGCGGCGTCAAGAGCACGTTCCAGAACGCGTCGCAGCGCGTGCCCACACAGCCGATCCCGGGTTCGTTCACCGGTTCGGTCGCGCTGCCGGTCGGCAAGATCGACACGCACAAATACTTCCTGCCGCAACTCGGCGCGCTGTGGGATGCCAGCGACAACGAGCAGGTATTCGTCAACGTTCAGAAGAACATTCGCCAGTTCCAGACCAGCGCTGCGGCCGGCTTGTCGCCCTTCGCGCTCGGCAGCCAGGCGGCATTCGACCTGTTCAAACAGGACGTCGAGCCCGAGACCAGTTGGACCTACGAAGCGGGCTTGCGCTCGCATCACGCGCTCAACCTCGGCCCGATCACCGCGTTTGAGGGCCAGGTCAGCGTCTATCACGTCGACTTCAGCAATCGCCTGCTAGGCATCAGCCCGACACCGGTAGTCACCGCGGTGGTCAGCGGCGCGGCGATCCTGCAGAATGTCGGCGCGGTGAAGACCGACGGCATCGACATCGCCGGCACGCTGCGCTTCGGCCCGCATTTCTCGTTCTACGACGCGCTGTCGTACAACAACTCGCGCTACGAGGAGAATTACGTCAGCGGCACGACTACGGTTGCAACCGCGGGCAAGAAGGTGCCGGGCAGCCCCGACTGGCTCAACAAATTCGTCGCCACGGCCAATTACGGCATCTTCGACGCGCAGCTGGTCGGCGACTATATCGGCAAGCGGTTCGCGACCTACACCAACGACCTGTCGGTCGCGTCCTACTTCACGCTGTCGGGGCGCATTGCCGCGCGGGTACCGCTGTCGGAGGGGCAGATCGTCAAGACCGCGACGGTCAGCCTCAACGTCACCAACATCACCAACAAGCGCGCGGCCTCGACGCTCAGCATCGGCGCGGCGAGCGGGACCTTCAACCAGTTCCCGGTCGCCCCCCGCCAGGTGTTCGGCACGATCAGCGTCGGCTTCTGATGCTGTGAGGAGGCTGTGCGTTCGCCATAGCCTCCTCATGCCATCGGGCGCAGCCTGTTCTGCGGATCTGGAAACACGAGGTCCGCGCCACCGGGCTGCCAAGGTTCCGACCGGATCATGATCCGCGCGAACAGATCCGAGGCAAGGTGGCGCGCGAGCCAGATGTGTAGCCGGGCAAAGGGCAGGGTATCGAAATAACCACGATCGGTTTCCGCGAACTGCCGGACGAACGGCATGATCGCGAGATCGGTCATCGATCGTGAACCGTTGCTCAGACTGCCGCCAGCCCGCAGCGTCTCGTTCAAACGCCCGAGCAGGACGGTCGCGGCATCGCGATGCTCGACAGGGTCGGCACCGTGGCGATCAGCGTATTTGTACCGATCGAGATGATATTTGAACGCACCGTCGTTAACGGCGATCAGTGCCCCGTCGGCATCGGTCGGCCAGCCTGCGTCGGACGAAGTCGCACAGGCCCAGCGCATAATGTCCAGACTCTCGTCTATCACCGCCCCGTCCGGCAGGACGAGCACCGGCACCGTCGCCTTGGCCGACGCCGCGATCATCGCCACCGGCTTAGCACGCAAGACGATCTCGCGAAGGTGGACGGGTCGGTCGTGTACCGCGATCGCCAGTCGCGCGCGCATCGCATACGGGCAGCGACGGAAGCTGTAGAGAATTGGCAGGGTCATTGCCGAACTCTAGGCTGTGGCCTTCGGAAGGTCGCCAATCTTTTGGTAGAGAGGACGGCGACGCTCACGCCCTGAGGATATGCCGACTGTTACGCTTGCACGACGTTGACGACCTCCCGCGTCGATCGTCGGACGTCAGACAGGCTCGCCGCGCGACGAGGCGCCCCGTCGAGCCGAGCCGAGCCGACGTTCCTACGCTACCGGCTGACGGGGTACTTGCATCCAGGGCGTTTCCACCACACCCGTCTTCGTCACAAAAAGGCAGGAGTTGAGACCGCGTGATGAACGAACGGACGATGGCCGTGGAGATCGCAACCGCAGGAGACGCGACGTGGTTCGCCAGGCACCTCGATCGACGGTTGCGGATCCGCGCCATGATCCCGGGGGAATTCGACGACGTCGTGGGGCTGCCGCCGGTCGGTATGACGTGGAGAACGATCGTGTTGGAAGCGCAACCCGGTGCGCGGACGCGTCAGGCGATCGCGTTGGCGATCGGCGCCGATGTCAATGCATTGACCGATGCGGATCTGTTCGGCCTGTTCCTCCAGGCCGCACCGCCCGGCGCGCGCGCGATGATCGCGTCGCTCCGCAAGGTTAAATTACCGGGTGGTCAGGCCGCGGTGCCGCCCCGCTGAGGGTACGTGCTGCCGAGATATGAACTTGAACCGTTCGATATCCGACAAACCGAGCCGCTAACGTGACGGATGGTTCTTTTCACATCGCGATCTGCTGCTAGCTTGGTGACAGCGATGCGCGGCTCGATGGTCGCAGCATCCTCGGCGCCCCGCCCGGATACGAGAGTGTCGCACGGACGGGCGGGGTGCCTCGTTAATCTTCAATTAACCTTGAGAGGGCATAGCCGCCGCAGAGGCATCGCCGCAGTATCGCGTACCTTTAGCGCCCCGCCGGTTTCAGTCACACGGACAGGCGGGGCGCTTCACATGCCCATATACGGTCTCGATCTATGCCAGCCCCTGACGGGACAGACGCGCATCGACCAGATCGAGTTCGCGCCCCAGTTGTTCAGCCAGTTCGACCCCGATTTCTCGACGCCTGGCTAGGTCGAAGATCGCATTGCGCTCGGCGCGGATCGCGGCAAGACGCATGTCGCGCTCGATCACCACGTCGCCGTGTCGTGCACGGTCTTCGGGCTTGGTCGAGAGGCTGTCGATCCGCTCGCGATATTGGTCCATCAGTCGCGCGGCGATATCGGTGAAGCGGTCGGGATCGTCGCGCCCCTCGGCCATCCGGTGCTGGACCCGATCTAGCTCGGCGATCGCCGCGTTCGCCGCAACCAGCTTGGCTTGATCCCGCGCTGCGCCGACGCCGGTCTCGGGCGGCAGGCTGAGACCGCGCAACAGAAGCGGCAGCGCGACGGCGGCAATGATCAACGAGCACAGGATCACGCCCGACGCGAGGAAGATGACGAGGTCGCGTGCCGGAAAAGGTGTGCCGTCGCTCAAGCTTAGCGGCAGGGTCAGCGCACCTGCGAGCGTGATCGCGCCACGAGCACCGGCACACGACATCGCGGCGATGATACGGCGCGGCGGGCTGGTGCTGCCAGCCACATCGTTGCGGCGACGGGCGCGGAACAGCGTGAACTGCATCGATACCCATACCCAGCCATAGCGGAGCGCGGCCAGACCGACGACGATCGTGACGACGTAGATCGCCAGCCACCACGGGCTGATGTGCCCGGTCGACGTGACGGTATCGCGCGCGCGAACGAACACCTCGGGCAGTTGTTCGCCGAGCAGCACGAAGATCACGCCGTTGAGCGTGAACTGCAGCATGTCCCACACCGCGCGCCGGCGTATCCGCGTGCCGGCAGCGACCGCCGTCGTCGCATCGGTAAAGGTCATCGCGATTCCGGCGGCGGCGGCGGCAAGGACGCCCGATGCGTGGATATGTTCGGCAAGCAGATACGCAGCGAACGGGATCAACAGGCTGACCAGGATGTTCGAACCCGCCTCGTCGCCGAAGCGCCGCGCGAATGCACTCTTGGTCGCGATGATCCCCAGCGCGATGCCGACGCCGATCGCGACCCCCGCAACTGCCATCCAGGCGAAGGTCGCGGCAGCGTCGGCGAACGAGAAGGTCCCGGTCAATACCGCGGCGATCGCAAAACGGACGCAGACCAGACCGGACGCGTCGTTCAGCAACGCTTCGCCCTCCAGGATATGCATCATCCGTTTCGGAATTGGCGCGTTCTGCGCGACTGCCGACACCGCAATTGGGTCGGTCGGCGACACCACCGCGGCCAATGCGAACGCAACCCCCAGCGGCATTGCCGGGATCAGCCAGTGAATGAACAGACCCATGCCGAGCACGGTGAGGAACACCAGCCCAAGCGCCAGCCCCAGCACCGCGCCACGATCGCGGAAGAGTTCGTCCTTCGGAATACGCCAGCCGTCGAGGAACAGGAGAGGAGGTACGAGCAGCAGGAAGAACAGTTCGGGATCGAGTTCGACGCGGACATGCGCGACCATCCCGATTAAGGCCCCCAGCGCAATCTGCACGAGTGGCCGGGGCAGTGCCGATGGCAACATGCGCGAAGCGATGCCGCTGACCACCACGGCGAGCAACAGGAACAGGCACAAGGTCACAATCTGCAAACCGGACTCCCCAAGGATTCGAACGCGCGGCAAGCACGCAAGCGCGCGGTCGACGGGACCGGCAGGGTATTCCGATCAACTAGCAGAGAAGGCCAAATTTCGAAAGCATGCACGGCCGGTAGTGTCTCATAGGACCCAGGCCCAGGCCCTCAACTACCAAGGCTCATGCGTCCGTATGACGGAACGACGGCAGAGGTCAGGATCAAATCGACGAGAGCGCTCACGCCACTGCCGCAGTCTTCGGCCCACAGACATCTTACGGGCTATCGCGCAGATGGCGGGGGGATGTAAATTTCCGCCAGCGTGATGGAGAGGTGCGCGCGGGCTGGCCAAGGGGGCTTCCACAGAGGCTTCGGCCGTGGAAAGCCACCGACCGGTGCGGGTAAGACTTCGATGAGGGGCGATATGGCTAAGTTTCTGGCGTTCGGTGAAATCATGCTGCGGTTCTCGCCACCTGGACGCGAGTTGCTGTTGCAGACGCCCAGATTGGATATCTGGGTTGCCGGGGCGGAAGCGAACGTCGTTACCCAACTCGCGCGGCTCGGGCACGACGTCGGCATGGCAACGACGGTCCCCGACAATGATCTCGGGCGTGCGGCGATCACCACCCTGCGCGGATTTGGCGTCGACATGGCGGCAACCGTGTTCGGCGGCAAGCGCATGGGCCTGTACTTCGTCACATCCGGGGCCGGGCTGCGGGCGACCGAAGTGATCTACGACCGCGCCTGGTCGTCGTTCGCGGAGGCTCCGACCGACACCTGGGATTGGGATACGCTCCTGGCGGGCGTCGACCGCTTCCATTTGTCGAAGATCACGCCGGCACTCGGTCCGATCCCGGCAGAAACCGCGCTGGCCGCCGTTCGCGCTGCGACGCGCCGCAATATCCCGGTGTCGTTCGACGGCAATTGGCGTGGCAAGCTGTGGGAGCGCTGGGACTCAAACCCACGTGCGATCCTGACGCAGCTTGTCGAACACGCGGATCTGATGTTCGGCAACCACCGTGACGTCGCACTCCTGCTCGGTCGTGAGTTTTCGGGCGATGCGCGGGATCGGCGGCGCGAGGCGGCAGAGGCGGCAGAGGCGGCATTCGACGCGTTCCCGCGGTTGCAGACGATCGCCTCGACTGCGCGCCATGTCGAGCATGTCGATCTGCACCGGCTGTCGGCGCGGATCGATACCCGCACAGCCCATATCCAGACCGAAGAGGTTGTCCTCGCGGGGATCGTCGACCGGATCGGCGGCGGCGATGCGTTCGCCGCGGGCGTGCTTCACGGGCTTCGCTCGGGTAAGGATCTCGCCGACGTCGCGCGGATCGGCCTCGCACTCGCCGCGCTGAAACACTCGCTGCCGGGGGACGCCAGCCTCTTCCGGCAGGCCGATATCGATTCGTATCTGGCTGGCGGCCTCGATGTCCGCCGCTGACGGCGCGATAGGCCGGCCTGCCTCGGCCGCTGCCCGCGAGATGCTACGGCGGTAGCAGCGAGGGGCGTCGTCCTCGCGGGAACCTATGCCGTGCCGAAGCACGCCGCCTTGCGTCAGATTTCGCCCGGACGGAAGCCCAGCGCATCGATCAGCGCTGCGCGCGCCGCCGTACAGCGTTCCCATAGTCGCGGATCGCCGAGATCGTCGGGCGCGATCGCCTCCGGCCACGCGCGCGCGATCACGGCCTCGATCCGCGTGCAGGCCGCCTCGTCGAGCAGGAAGCGGGGATCGATCGCGGCAAGTGCCTCGGTACCGACTTGCACCCGCAGTCTCAGGCAGGCGGGACCACCGCCGTTTCGCATCGATTCGCGAACGTCGACGACTTCCAGCCGCTGGATCGGGCCGCCGCTCGCGACGAGTTCGCCGAGCCACGTCCAGACCGTGTCATTGTCACGGGCTTCCGCGGGCAGAATGAGTGCCATGCTACCATCGGGTAGCGTCACGAGCTGCGAATTGAACAGGTATGTGCGGATCGCGGTGTCCAAGCTGACTCGGTCCGCGGGGACTTCGATCACAATGGCGTCGGGCAGGAGCATTCGCAACGCCGAATGGAGCGCGGCGGGATCGGCGAAGGCGTGCTCGTGCGCGAACAGGACATGACCGTTGGCGACCGCGACCACATCGTTATGGAACGCGCCGGCTGCGATCGCCGCGTCGCTCTGGCGCACCATGAGCGTGCGGGCGGGATCGAGACCGTGGCGGCGCGCGACGGCTTCGCTGGCGGCGCGGCGCTGGCGTGACGGGAAGCCGCCCGCATTACCTTCACCATAGACGAACATCTCGACCGGGCCGTGACCGGGGGGCGAGGCAAGACGCATGAAATTCGCCGCCCCCTCATCGCCGAACGCCGCCGGGACGGGAGGATGGACGCGGAAGAAGCGCGGATCGGCGAAGGCGAGGCGGAGCTGGCGCTCGGTCTGCTCGGCTTCGCTCGCGCGGTGCGGCATCGTCGACAGGTTCGCGACCGAGATGTGGCACAGGCCGTCCGCGGTATCGCTGCCCGGCGACACCGTGCCGGCGTTCGCGGTCCACATCGCCGAGGCGGACATCGCGTTGGCAACCAGCGCGCGGTCGGCAGCCCATGCCGAGGCGAGGACTTCGGCATCGGTACCGACGAACCCCAGCGTTTTGAGCCAGTCGACATTGGGGCGAACGTGCGGGAGAAACATGCCCTGATGCAGACCGAGCGCGATTGCGCGGCGCATCTTGGCGATGCCTTGCAGCGCAGCGAGGCGCGGTGCGGAAAAATTGCCGGCATTGTTCGCCGAGGCGAGATTGCCGATCGAAAGGCCCGCATAATTGTGCGTCGGCCCGATAATCCCGTCGAAATTGACCTCGATCACCGAATCGCTCCTATCCCTGATCACCCGCCGTCACGGGATGGAGGCGGTGCATATGATGTTCGATATCGGGGATAGGGCATCCGCCCCAGGAAAATCGGCAATGGTCGGGGCGATAGGATTCGAACCTACGACCCCTGGACCCCGAGACCAGTGCGCTACCAGACTGCGCCACGCCCCGACAACATTGCCGGTGAGCCCCCTAGCCGCGACAGCGAGTCCGGGCAAGACAATTATGGAGTGATACGGCGATCTATCCCCAGCGCGACGTCACTGCTAGGAGCGCGCCATGACTCCGCTCGACCGCATCCGCAATTTTTCCATCATCGCCCATATCGACCATGGCAAGTCGACGCTCGCCGACCGGCTGATCCAGGAAACTGGCGGCCTGACCGCGCGCGAAATGTCCGAGCAGGTGCTCGACAACATGGACATCGAGAAGGAACGCGGGATCACGATCAAGGCGCAGACCGTGCGCCTCGCCTATCACGCGAAGGACGGCCTCGATTACGTCCTCAACCTGATGGACACGCCGGGCCATGTCGACTTCGCCTATGAAGTAAGTCGCAGCCTCGCCGCGTGCGAAGGCGCGCTGCTGGTGGTCGATGCCGCACAGGGCGTCGAGGCGCAGACGCTCGCCAACGTCTACCAGTCGATCGAGCACGACCACGAGATCGTGCCGGTTATCAACAAGATCGATCTGCCTGCCGCCGAGCCTGAGAAGGTGCGCAAGGAAATCGAGGACGTGATCGGCATCGACGCGTCCGAGGCGGTGCTCGCGTCGGCGAAGTCGGGGATCGGCATCGTCGAGATCCTCGAGGCGATCGTCACCAAGATCCCGCCGCCCAGCGGCGATCCCGAAGCGCCGCTGAAGGCGATGCTGGTCGATAGCTGGTACGATCCGTATCTCGGCGTCGTCATCCTGGTGCGCGTGATCGACGGCGTCCTGAAGAAGGGCCAGCAGATCAAGTTCATGCAGACCGGCACGATGCATTTGGTCGACCGGGTCGGCTGTTTCCGCCCGAAGATCGAGCAGCTGACCGAGCTCGGCACCGGCGAGATGGGCTTCATCACCGCGCAGATCAAAGAGGTCGCGCAGACGCGCGTCGGCGACACGATCACCGATGCGAAGCGGCCTGCATTGGAGGCCCTCGCGGGCTTCAAGGAAGTCCAGCCGGTCGTGTTCTGCGGGATGTTCCCGGTCGATGCCGCCGAGTTCGAGAAGCTGCGCGAGAGCATTAGCAAGCTGCGGCTGAACGATGCGAGCTTCTCGTTCGAGATGGAGACGTCGGCAGCCCTCGGCTTCGGCTTCCGCTGCGGGTTCCTCGGGCTGCTGCATCTGGAGATCATCCAGGAGCGGCTGACGCGCGAATATGATCTGGACCTGATCACCACCGCGCCGTCCGTCGTCTATGAGATCGAGCTGACCCACCCCGACCCGTCCGGCACGACGCATATCGAGCTGCATAATCCCGCCGATATGCCCGAGCCTAACAAGATCGCGACGATCAGCGAGCCATGGATCGAGGCGACGATCTACGTCCCCGACGAGTATCTTGGTAGCGTCCTCAAGCTCTGTCAGGACCGGCGCGGCATCCAGAAGAACCTGACCTATGTCGGCGGGCGTGCGCAGGCGACCTACGAACTGCCGTTGAACGAAGTGGTGTTCGATTTCTACGATCGACTGAAATCGATGTCGAAGGGCTATGCCAGCTTCGACTATCACCAGATCGGCTACCGCGAAGGCGACCTCGTCAAGATGGGCATCCTCGTCAACGAGGAGCCGGTCGACGCGCTCAGCATGATCGTCCACCGCGGCACCGCCGAAGTGCGCGGCCGCGGCATGGTCGAGCGGTTGAAGGAACTGATTCCGCGCCACCTGTTCAAGATCCCGATCCAGGCAGCGATCGGCGGCAAGGTGATCGCGCGCGAGACGATCAGCGCGATGCGCAAGGACGTCACCGCGAAATGCTATGGCGGCGACGCGAGCCGCAAGAAGAAGCTGCTAGAGAAGCAGAAGAAGGGCAAGCTGAAGATGCGCGAATACGGGTCGGTCAGCATCCCGCAGGAGGCGTTTATCGCCGCGCTCCGGATGGGCGACGACGCGTAGGCGCCCAAGGCTAAGCGGTGCAGCGCTTAGCTGAGGCTAGTGCCAAGCCGGACGGCGACCGGCCGAGTTCGTCCGCGGTCGTGTCCTCCGACGACGCGGCTTTGCCGCGGCGCGACTGAGCCCGCGTTCAAACGACCATCCACTCTTCCTTGTTCTCCCGCGACGGCGGGAGCCCAGCCTGGATCCCCGCCTTCGCGGGGAAACAAGCTATTCTTGTCTCCGCGGGATAAGCACCAGACGAGTCCGCGGTGGTCGCGCGGCTTTGGAACTTTCGTGAGCCAAACCCGAATGCCTGCCATGCTTGAACGGCGCATCGCCATACGGCGCTGTCACTCGTAGGTCGCGATCCCGAATGCGATGTAACCAACGCACAGTATAATCCGAGTCAGCCACGCCGCTTCGCCGTGCAGTACGACGCTCGCCGCGATCGCTGCGATGAACGCCGCCGTGATCGCCCAGGCCTGCCAGGCGAAAGGGAACGGGAAGACGCCGCCGGTCGCACTGGGCTCGAACCACCCCGAACGCCGGATGGTCAGCCAAAATCGCATCACCAAATCCATAGGGCGAAGCTAGCACGGCGCCTCCGCTCGCTGCCATCGGCAAAAATATCGCACCATGTTGCAAACCAGCGCTCGCCCGAAAGCGCCGCAACCAACTGTCATCATCCTAACACAATCCCCGCCTAACCGCCGCGCTGGGGAGTGAGCGTCGCGAGGCGTCGTCGTGTCGTCCGGGGAGGGCGGTCGATGGCGTGTAGCGGCGTTGCGTATTGGGATGTGCGGCCGGTCGTCAGGGACGGCGCCGCACGATTGGGGAATATCATCGTGAAGATTTCGGTCGTTAAGTCGGCGCTGATGCTCGGCGTCGCGTTTGGTTCGGTTGTGGGTGGCTCGGCCGCGTTCGCGCAGGCCGCGCCCGTTCAGGAGCAAGCCGCACCCGAGGAAGGTCTCGGCGATATCGTCGTCACTGCCGAGCGTCGTTCCGAGAACCTCCAGAAGGTGCCGCTTTCGGTCGGCGTAGCCTCAGGTGACGCATTGCGTGCCTACACTGCTGGCGGCGACGACACCCTGCTCGCGCTGTCGGGTCGCGTCCCCGGCCTGTACGTCGAGTCGACCACCGGCCGCATCTTTCCGCGCTTCTACATCCGCGGTCTCGGCAACATCGATTTCTACCTCGGCGCCTCGCAGCCGGTCACGATCATCCAGGACGACGTGATCCTCGAGCATGTCGTGCTGAAGTCGAACCCGGTGTTCGACGTCCGCCAGGTCGAAGTGCTGCGCGGTCCGCAGGGCTCGCTGTTCGGCCGCAACACCACCGCCGGCATCATCAAGTTCGACACGATCAAGCCGAGCAACGATTTCGAGAGCCGCGCATCCGCCTCGGTCGGCTCGTACAACAGCGTCAGCCTGGACGCCGGTGTCGGTGGCCCGCTGATCAAGGACCTTCTGGCGATCCGTCTCTCGACGCTGATCCAGCACCGCGAGAATTATGTCGACAACCGGTTCGCAGGCTTCAGCGCGGACAGCACCGCGACGCCGCGCAACAATGCGATGGGCGGCTTCGACGACCGCAACGTCCGCGTCCAGCTGATGCTGACCCCGGGTGAGCGCTTCACGCTCGATCTGTCGGGACACGCCCGCTGGTATGACGGTACCTCGACGCTGTTCCACCGCGGCGCGCTCAAGAAGGGCTCGAACGACGTGTCGGCCGAGCCGCGCAACACCGTGTCGCTCGACGAGGGGAACGACAACCCGCAGAGCTACAACACCTATGGCGGCTCGGCGCGCGCTGCCTACGACTTCGGTCCGGCCACGCTGACCTCGATCACCGCGTACGAGACGACGTCGGGCTTCAGCCGCGGCGATACCGATGGTGGTGCGGCCGTGAGCTTTCCGTTCAACGGGCGCGCGAACGGCTTCGGCGAGTCGCAGGGGCAGATCCGCGATCTCGATCAATGGTCGCAGGAGCTTCGGATCGCCGGCCAGCCCGGCGGGCGGTTCAACTGGCAGTTCGGCGGGCTGTATTTCGATAATCGCGATATCACCGATTTCTACCAGCGGACGTTCTTCCTGACCGCGCCGGACGTGAACGGCACGCGACCAAACCCGAACAACTGGGTGCGTCTGCACGACGTGAACACGTCGTGGTCCGGGTTCGGCCAGATCAGCTATGAAGTGATGGACAAGCTGACGGTCACGCTCGGCGGCCGCGTCACCGAAGACAAGAAGCGTACGCAGCTTCTCAAGACCGTGCAGAATGCGCTCGGCGTCAGTCAGTACCCCGGCAACTTCCGTCGCGACGTGACGCTCAAGGCCACCAAGCCGAGCTGGGATGCGAGCATCCTGTACCAGGCGAACCCCGACATCAGCCTGTATTCGCGCGTTGCGCAAGGCTTCCGCGGACCGACGATCCAGGGCCGTTCGGCGGTGTTCAACTCCGACTTCTCGACGGCGAACTCGGAGACGATCCTGTCGTGGGAGACGGGGATCAAGACGCGTCTGCTCGACAACACGCTGAGCCTCAATGCCACCGTATTCGGCTACCGGGTTAACGACATCCAGCTCAACGGCAACGACCTCAACGGCAACGGCATCCTGTTCAACGGCAACAAGGCCGAGGCCTACGGCATGGAAGCCGAAGCCAACTGGAAGCCAGTGCCGAACCTGACGCTGGGGGCGGGGCTGAGCCTGCTGCACAGCGCGATCCGCGACAAGACGACCGAGGTGCAGGTCTGCGCGCTCAACAATGTCGTGGTCTGCACGCCATCGCGAACGCCGCGCGCGGTTCCCGGCGCGTTCGGCACGACGTTTCTGGTCAAGATCGACGGCGAGCCGCTGCCGAATGCGCCTGAGTATAACGTCGACCTCACCGCGCGGTACGACCAGCCGCTCGGCAATGGCGGTCGCGCGTTCATCGCGGGCGACTTCAACATCCAGGGCTATACGCAGTTCGTGCTGTACAAGACCAAGGAGTTCACCGCGAACGGCAACTTCGAGGGCGGCCTCAAGATCGGTTATGCAGCGCCGGACGACGCGTACGAGCTGGCGGTGTTCGCCCGCAACATCACCGGCGAGAAGAACCTCAAGGGTGTGATCGAGAACTATATGGCGGCGGTGTTCAACGAACCGCGGATCATCGGTGTGTCGCTCAGCGGCAAGTTCCGCTGATCGGGTAGGGTGCCATCGATCCTCCCCCGCCAGGGGGAGGTGGCTGGCACCTGCCAGACGGAGGGGGAGGTAAGCGGCAACCGCCGTTCCGTGTCCTCCCCCTCCGTCACCTTCGGCGACACCTCCCCCTGGCGGGGAGGATCGTCTAGAACCAGTATTCGACCTGCTAGGCCCATCCCTAAACCACGCGTGACGCATTTTTCAGAAGCGTCCGCGCGAAGAGCGATGTAGCGAAATGTTGCGGCGAGTTGCCGTTTTCCTTCGGCCGGTTGATACTCGCTCCATGTCGCTCAATCCTGTCTTCTACGATGCAAGCGGCCGCCGGCGTCGGCGGTTCACCTTTGGCGTCGCGGCGTTCATCGCGCTGCTACTGTTGTCGATAGCGGTGTTCGCCGTCTCGATCGGCGCCGTACCGACCGCGCCGCTGCTGCCGATCGAGCCCGAGCATCCCGCGCTCCACAAGCTGCCCGCGCCGCGGGGCGGTATCCTCCGCGAGACCCGCCGCGACCTCAATTACTATGCCAAGCAGCTCTTCGGCACGAGCGCGGCGAAGCCCGGTGTCGGCAATGGCGCCAACCCCGCACTCTCGATTGCCTTCCACGCGCCGTGGGACGAGGCGAGCACGGCCAGCCTCGCGCGGCACGTCGAACAGCTCGACTGGCTGATCCCCGGCTGGGTTTCGATCACCGGCAAGGACCATCACATCACCGTTTTTCGCGACCAGGCCGGCCGCGACATCCTGAACAAGGCGGTCCACCGTCCGATGATCCTGCCGATGGTGCAGAACGCGGTCGACGGGAACTGGGACGGCGCGGGCAGCGCCGCGCTGTTCGCCGATCCGAAGGCACGCGCGGCGTTTCTCGACAAACTCGTACCGTTCCTGAGTGCGAACCATGCCGGCGGCGTGTTCTATGATTTCGAGGATCTGCCCGCATCGGCGCAGCCGAACTATCGCGCTTTCCTCGCCGAGACGCGCGCGCGGTTCGCACCCCGTGGCTGGGTCGTCGCGATCGCCGCGCCGGTCGCCAACCCCGACTGGAACCTGCCCGCCTACGCCAAGGTGACCGACAAGGTCTTCCTGATGGCGTATGACGAGCACGAGACGAGCGGCGCGCCGGGGCCGATCGCGTCGCAGCGCTGGTTCGCGCGCATGGTCGCCGACGCCGCGCGCGGCATCCCGCCCGCCAAGCTGGTCGTCGCAATCGGCTCCTACGCCTATGACTGGCACGCCGGCGCGGACAGCGGCAACGGCGATGCGCTCGACGTCGAGGAGGCTTGGCAGGCTGCGGCGGACTCAGGCACCGTCCCGACTTTCGACAAGACCAGCGGTAACAGCAGCTTTGCCTATTCGGAGGGCGGCGTGCAGCACCAGGTCTGGCTGCTAGACGCGGCGTCGGCGTACAACCAGATTGCGTTCCTGCAAAAGGCTGGCCTCGGCAGCGTGGCGCTCTGGCGTCTCGGCTCCGAGGATCCAGGTCTCTGGTCGATCTGGGGCCGCGATCATCGGAAACTGCCGATCCCCGATTCGATCGACAACATGCCCGCCGGCACCAACGTCGATATCGAGGGCAGCGGCGAGATCCTCAAGATCGCGGCCGAGCCCGTCACCGGCATTCGCGACGCGGTGCCGGCGAAGGACGGCACGATCGCGGACGTCAACTTCACGCGGATGCCGTCGCCCTATGTCGTCGTACGAACCGGCTATCGCCCGAAACAGCTTGCGCTGACCTTCGACGACGGCCCCGATCCCGAATGGACGCCGCAGATCCTCGACGTGCTCAAGCGCGAACATGCGCCTGCGACGTTCTTCGTGATCGGCGAGAATGCGCTGACCGAGCGGCCTCTGCTCCAGCGGATGGTCGACGAAGGTCACGAGATTGGCAGCCACACCTATACGCATCCCAACCTCGCCAACGTCTCGCAGCGGCAGGTGAAGTACGAGCTGAACACCACGCAGCGGCTGTTCCAGGCGTTCACAGGGCGCTCACTCCGGTTGTTCCGCGCCCCCTATTTCGGTGATGCTGAGCCGAGCACCGCGGACGAGATCGTCCCCGCGCTCGAAGCGCAGCAGCGCGGCTATATCTCGGTCGGCTTGCACGTCGATCCCGACGACTGGAAGCGCCCCGGGGTCCAGGCAATCATCGACCGCACCATCGCCGGCGTCGAGGCAGGCAACCCGGAGCGCAGTGGCAACGTCATCCTGCTCCACGACGCTGGCGGCAATCGCGCGCAGACCGTCGCCGCGCTGCCTATCATCATCGAGCGGCTGCGCGCGATGGGCTACAGCTTCGTGCCGGTCTCGACGCTCGCCGGGCTGTCGCGCAATCAGTCGATGCCGGTGATCTCGTCGAGCGACCGCGTCGCGGCGGTGGCGGATCTGGCGCTGTTCAGCACGCTCGGCGGCATCGTCGTCGCGCTCCGCTGGATCTTCGGGATCGCGATCACTATCGGCATCATCCGCGCCCTAGCCTTGTCGGCGCTCGCGCTGATCCAGGCGCGGCGAGAACTGAAGACGGTGTTCCCGGCGATCGATCCGTCGCGGTTCGTGACGGTGATGATCCCGGCGTTCAATGAGGAACGCGTGATCGTCCGCGCCGTACAAGGCGTGCTCGCCTCCGCAGAGGTTGCGATCGAGGTAATCGTGATCGACGACGGATCGAGCGACGGCACCAGCCGCGTCGTGTCCGAAGCATTCGCCAGCGACGACCGCGTCCGCCTGTTGACGCTGGAGAATGGCGGCAAGGCGCGCGCGCTGAACCGCGGGCTCGAACTCGCACGCGGCGAGATCGTGATCGCGCTCGATGCCGATACGCAGTTCGAACCGATGACGATCGCGCGCCTCGCCCGCTGGTTCGACGATCCGAAGCTCGGTGCGGTCGCGGGCAATGCCAAGGTCGGCAACCGCGTCAACCTGATCACCAAATGGCAGGCGCTCGAATACATTACCGCGCAGAATCTCGAACGGCGCGCGCTCGCCCGGCTGAACGCGATGACGGTCGTGCCGGGTGCGGTCGGCGCATGGCGTCTGGAAGCGATCCGCAGCGTTGGCGGCTATCCCGACGACACGCTCGCCGAGGACCAGGACCTCACGATCGCGATCCAGCGCCATGGCTGGAAGGTGCAGTACGACCAGTTCGCGATCGCCTGGACCGAAGCGCCCGAGACGATGCGCGCGCTCGCCAAACAGCGCTTCCGCTGGGCGTTCGGGACGTTGCAGTGCCTCTACAAGCACCGCTCGGCGATCGGCAGTTCGCATCCGCGCGGGCTCGGTTGGGTAGGGTTGCCGCAGGCTATCGTGTTCCAGATCATACTCGCCTCGATCTCGCCGATCATCGACCTTGCGCTGCTGGTCAGCTTCGCCTCGACCTATCTCGCAGTGCAGGCGCATGGCTGGGAGCAGACCAGTCACGACGTCTACACGATGCTCGCATACTGGCTGATCTTCACCGCGATCGACCTGCTTGCCGCGACGATCGCGTTTGCACTCGAGCGCAAGGAACGCTGGCGATTGCTCTGGCTGCTGATCCCGCAGCGGATCGGCTACCGTCAGGTGATGTATTACGTCGTGCTGAAGGCGATCGCGCAGGCGCTGCGGGGGCCACTGGTCGGCTGGGGCAAGCTGGCGCGGACCGGGCGCGTGACCGCGAACTAGGGGCACTTAGAAGCTGTAGGTGACCTCGGCATAGGCATAGCGCGTATCGCCCGTCGCGGGCGCGTTGGGCGCATTGCGGAGGAACCGCCCCTTGGCGAGATACACGCCGCCCGCCGCCATCCGGATACGCTCGGGCACCGCCCACCACCGTGCGCGCGCCTCGAACTGCGTCCCGACCGTGCGGCCCGATGCACCGGTCGCATCGCGCACGCCGGTCTGCCCGAAGCTGTCGGTGGCGTCGGCGAGCCATAACGGCCGCACCGCGAAATACGCGTCGGTGCGCGACGTCGGCGCCAGTTCCAGCCGAGTCTCGACGCTGATCAGGTTCGCGCGTGCGACCTCGCCGTACAGCCCGCTCGGGGCGAATTCGAAACTGCGCGCGCCGTACAGCGTGTCGAACCGGCCGATCCTGCCGCCCCGCCCGTTACCGCTCGCATAGTCCGCGGCTACGCGAAGCCGCGGCTTCCACCCACCGGGCAGGCTATAGCCGAGCCCGCCATGCACGAAGACCGCGGAGACGCGGCGGTCGATGAGGTCGGTGGCGGCGGATGACAGCCGCGCGGTGCCCGATTGCCACACCGCCTCGAGCTCATAGTCGGTGCAGCCGGGCGCGGCTTCGGTCGAGAGCCGACCGCCGACGGTCCACAACCGCCGGTTGCGGGTCAGGAAATCGGGGGCATCGCGTTCCTGCAGGCGAAACGCGTACGCTTCAAGATCTCCACCGAGCACGCCCGCCTTGGTGCCGATTGCGCCGTAGAATTGCAGTGCGGTGCGTTCGCGGTCGCGCACCAGCCGATCGGACCGGATGCCCGCATCGTCATCGGGCAAACGCTGCTGTGGCATCGTCCAGAACGCGGTGAGTGCATCACCAGCCGCGTTGCCCCAATCGAACTTCGCCCCGGTGAAGCCATTGGTCGTGTTACGAAAATTCTCGTCGACCACGAGCCTGCCCGAGCCCAGATTCATCGTGAATCGACCGAGCCGCAGCCTGGCGTTTTCGGTCGGTGCGATCTGGAGCCAGGCCTGGACCGGTTCGAGTGCATCGACTTCGCTCGAACTGACGGTGGATCCGCGCGGTTCGAAATAGGCGCGGGAGTCGATCACTTCGCCGCCGATCGCGAACGGCCCACTGGCATAGCTCGCCGCCAGCCTGACGCGGAGGAAGACGGCGTGGTCGTCGGTCGAGGTATCGACGCGCGGCTGTCCGTCGAGCGCCTCGCCGCGCACCCGGATACTGCCACTGACGTCGAGCCCCTGCTCCTGCGCAGCGGCCGGCAACGCCAGCACGGCAAATGTCACCATGGGCATCGACGCAGCACGACGGAACGAGTTCGAGGGCAGGATCGTAACTCCGTTTCACGGTAGCGTGCGGCAATCGTCGCGCCCTATAGCGGTGGTTACGGGTTCGAGGAGTCACAAAAGTGAAACATTCGCTACGGCTGGTTCTGGCCGTGTCGCTGATCGGTGGGCCGGTCGCAGCGCAGGCACAGCAGCGGCCGCCGCTGGTGCTGGCGGCTGCCTCGTTGCAGGAATCGCTGACCGCGGCGGCCGATGCCTGGGCGAAACAGGGACATGCGAAGCCGACGATCTCGTTCGCGGCATCGTCGGCACTGGCGCGGCAGGTTGAAGCCGGTGCGCCCGCCGATCTGTTCGTATCCGCCGACGAAGACTGGATGAACGAATTGGCGAAGAACAACCTGATCGTCGCCGCGACCCGTGTTACCTTCCTCGGCAACCGGCTCGTGGTCGCGGCACCGGCGGGAAGCACGGTCCGCATCCCGGTCCGGCCACCCGCTGCACTTGCGCGGGTGCTGACCGCGGGGCCGCTGGCGATGGCCGATACCGCCGTGCCGGTAGGGAAATACGGGCAGGCGTCGCTGGAGAAGCTCGGCGTGTGGGCACAGGTCGCGCCAAAGGTGGTCCGTGCGGAGAATGTTCGTGCGACGCTGGCGCTGGTCGAGCGCGGCGCGGCACCGCTCGGGATCGTCTATGCGACCGACGCAAAGGCCTCCGCCAAGGTCCGGATCGCAGGTGTCTTCCCCGAAAATACGCACCCTGCGATCACCTATCCCGTCGCGCGGCTGAAGACGTCGACCAACCCCGAGGCGGAAGCGTTTCGACGCTTCCTCGTCTCACGCGCGGGCAAGGCGATCTTCGTGCGCTACGGATTCTCCGCGCGCTAAATGCTCGATGCAGCCGAATGGGAGATCGTCGCGCTGTCGCTGAAAGTCGGCGGCGTGGCGATGCTGGTGACCCTGCCGGTCGCGTTTGCGCTGGCTTGGCTGCTCGCGCGCGTCCGGTTTCCCGGCAAGGTGATCGTCGATGCGGCGATCCATCTGCCGCTGGTGGTGCCACCGGTCGTGACCGGATGGCTGTTGCTGCTCGCCTTCGGACCCAAGGGCCCGATCGGCGCGTGGTTGCAGGACTGGTTCGGGATTACCGTCTTGTTCCGCTGGACCGGCGCGGCGATCGCGGCGGGGGTGATGGCATTGCCGTTGATGGTGCGCGCGATGCGGATCTCGATCGAGGCGGTCGACCGGAGGCTGGAGAATGCCGCACGGACGCTGGGTGCGGGGCCGTGGCGCGTACTCTGGACCTTGACGCTACCGCTCAGCATTCCCGGCGTGCTGGCCGGTGCGGTGCTCGGCTTCGCGCGATCGATCGGCGAATTCGGCGCGACGATCACCTTCGTCTCCAACGTCCCCGGCGAGACGCAGACGCTGCCGTTGGCGATCTACTCTGCACTGCAACAGCCCGGCGCGGACGCATTGGTATGGCGATTGTCGTGCGTCTCCGTCGGCTTGTCGCTCGTTGCTCTGATTGTGTCGGAACTGTTGACGCGGCGCGCGGGCAGGGGGCTCCATGTCCTTTGAGATCGCTATCGAGAAGCGGCTCGGCGATGCGCTGGTATCGCTGACGCTCGACGCGGGCGAGGGTGCGACCGTGTTGTTCGGTCCCTCGGGCGTCGGCAAGTCGAGCGTCCTGAACATGGTCGCCGGACTGCTCCGCCCCGATCGCGGACGGATCGCGATCGACGGCGAGACATTGTTCGGCGACGGCATCGACGTGCCCCCCGAACGTCGCCGCGCCGGCTATGTCTTCCAGGAAGCACGACTGTTCCCGCACATGCGCGTCCGCGCGAACCTGCTCTATGGCGTACGCGGCGATGCTGAGCGGTTCGAGGACATCATCGGCTTTCTCGGCATCGGCCATCTGCTCGACCGCTGGCCGCGCACGTTGTCGGGCGGCGAGGCGCAGCGGGTAGCGATCGGCCGTGCGCTGCTCAGCCGGCCGCGCTTTCTGTTGCTCGACGAGCCGCTGTCGTCGCTCGATCGCGCCCGGCGGGAAGAGATCATGCTGGCGATCGAGCATGTCCGCGACGTGATGCGCCTGCCGATCCTGATGGTCACGCACGACCCGGAAGAGGCCGAGCGGATCGGCAACCGGGTCGTGCGGATGTAGCATGGCCCCCCGCCGCGGCGGGGGAACATGGCTATACGAGCTCGAAGCTTCGTTTCTCGCCGTCGATCGAGCTGGTCGCCACCCAGAGATCGAACATACCCGGCTCGATCACCCAGTCGCCATTGCCCCAGAAGCGGAGGTCTTCGCGCTTCAAGGTCAACGTCACACGTTTCGCCGCGCCCCGCGCCAGCGAAACGCGCGCGAAACCCTTCAATTCACGGACGGGCCGGGTCCGGCTGGCGACGCGGTCGTGGATGTAGAGTTGCACGACTTCGTCGCCGGCTCGCGCGCCGGTATTGGTGACCGTGGCTGTGACGGTGAGCGTGTCGGTCATCCTCGCCGGCACGACGACGTTCGAAACTGCAAAGCTGGTGTAGCTCAGGCCGTGACCGAACGGGTACAGCGCCTCGTTCTTTGTCTCGCGGTAGCGCGACTTGTATTCCTGGCTGCCGGTATCCGGCGCCGGGCGGCCGGTATTCTTGTGGTTGTAGAAATAAGGTTCCTGGCCGCTTTCGTTGGGAAAGCTGGCGGACAGCTTGGCGGACGGATTGACGTCGCCGAACAGCACGTCAGCGATCGCGTTGCCGCTTTCGGACCCGAGGAACCAGGTCGCGACGATCGCAGGCGCATCCTTGACCGCGCCGTGGAGCGCCAGCGCGCGGCCTTGGCGGAGCAGGACGACGACCGGTTTGCCCGTTGCCGCGACGGCCTCGGCGAGCGCCATCTGCGGGGCGGGGATGGTGATCTCGGTGCGCGACTGCGCTTCGCCCGACATGAGCTGCGATTCGCCGATCGCCAGCAGGACGATGTCGGAATCTTGCGCGACCGCGACCGCCGCGGCAATTCCACCGGGCAGGGGGGCTTCGATGTCCGATCCCTGCGCCGTCGCGACGGTCAACCCGCGTGCGCGGAGCCCTTGGGCGATCGAGACGTTGAGCTTTTCGTCGGCCATGAAAGCCCAGGTACCGACGACGTTCTTGCGATCCTCGGCGAACGGCCCGATCAAAGCGATACGGCCCGGATTCTTCTTCAATGGCAACAGGTTGCCGTCGTTCTTTAGCAGCACGATCGAACGCGCACCGGCCTCGCGGCTGAGCTTCAGCATGGCGGGCGTCGAGACGCTGGTGCGTTCCGCCTTCTGGCTGACCGAGCGATAAGGGTTGTCGAACAGCCCGATCGCGTCCTTCAGATGCAGGACGCGGCGGACGCCTTCGTCCAGTCGCGCGAGCGGGACCTCGCCCTTCTCGACGAGGTCGGGCAGCCAAAGATTGAACAGGTTCGACTGCATGGCCATGTCCATGCCGGCGATGACCGCCTTCTTCGCGGCATCACGACCGTCCTTGGCATAGCCATGCGCGATCAGTTCCTCGTCCGCGGTATAGTCACCGACCACCATCCCGCGGAACCGCCATTCGCCGCGCAGGAGGTCGGTCATAAGCCAGTGATTCCCACTGGAAGGAACGCCATCGATGTCGTTGAACGCGCTCATCAAAGTGGCGACACCCGCGTCGACCGCGGCCTTGAACGGCGCGAGATGGACCTCGTGCAGCGTGGCAGGGGAAATCTCGGTGAAGTTGTAGTCCTGCCCGCCCGAGACCGCGCCGTATGCAGCGAAATGCTTGGCGCAAGCAGCCACCCGCGTCGGATCGCGCAGGTCGTCGCCCTGAAAACCGCGGACGCGCGCGCGGGCCAGTTGTATGCCAAGATACGGGTCCTCCCCCGACCCTTCGGCAACGCGACCCCAGCGCTGGTCGCGGGCGACATCGACCATCGGCGCGAACGTCCAGTGGATGCCCAGCGCCGTGGTTTCCAGCGCCGCAGCGCGCGCGGTGCGTTCCGCAAGGTCGGGGTCGAACGCGCAAGCCTCGGCGATCGGCAGCGGGTAGGCCGTGCGCAAGCCGTGGATGACGTCGCCGGCGAAGATCAGCGGGATCTTGAGCCGGGTGGCCATCGCCGCATCCTGCGCGGCCTTGGCGCCTGCGTAGCCGACGCCGTTGAACAGCATACCGATCTGGCCGGTCTTGATCCGAGCGATCTGTTCGGCGGCACCGCCGGTGGCGAGGCCGGGGTTGAAGGGCACGCCGATCGGCCGGATCTGATCGGAGAAGCAGCTGAGCTGGCCGGCTTTCTCGGTCGGCGTCATCCTCGTGATCAGGCTTTCGATCCGGTCGCTCTGCGCAAACGCCGTGGTCGAGCCGAGCGAAAGACCTGCGATGGCCGCGCCGCCGGTCAGCATCTGGCGGCGGTCTAGAATGGGCGACATATCCTGCTCCTCAGTCTTTGGAGCGGATTAGTCGTTGGACCACGGTTCCGCAAATCCGCGGAACCGTGGTCCAAGACGCTTACCCTAGCGCGCGCGTGAACAGGCGCGAGAGGCGGGCGGAGAAGGCGCGGGCGTCGAGCGGGCGCTCGCCATCGGCGATCTGTGCTTCGTCGAACAGGAGGTGCGCGGCGTCCTCCCGCAAGCTCGCATCGTCTTCGCCGAGTGCTGCCAGCTTGGCGATCAGGGGGTTGGTCGGGTTGATTTCCAGCACTGGCTTGGCCGCGGGGGGCGCCTGACTGCTCATGGCGAGGATGCGTTCGAGTTGGCGATCCATGCCGCTATCCGCCGCAACAAGGCAGACCGCGCTGTCGGTCAGACGCTCAGACGCGCGCACGTCGGAAACGGCGTCGGCCAGCGTGGTCTTCACGAACGCGATGAAGTCCGCGACTTCGGGCGTGGTGTCGGCGGTCGGTGCTTCGGCGCCGTCGACCAGCGGGATCAGGCTCAGATCAGCCGCCCCCTGCGTGACCGACTTGAACGGCTTGCCGTCGGAATCGATGCCCGCCGTCACCCAGAACCCGTCGACCGAGTCCGGCAGCAGCAACACTTCGATCCCGCGGGCGCGGAAACCTTCAAGCTGCGGCGAAGCTTCGAGACGGTCGAGATCGGTGCCGACCGCGTAGTAGATCGCGGTCTGGTTGTCCTTCATCGCCGCGACATAGTCCGCGACCGAGCGCCAGGCGCCGCCCGACGTCGTGGTCTTGAACCGCGCGAGTTTCAGCAGGGCCTCGCGCCGTTCGAAATCCTCGTACAGCCCCTCCTTCAGGACCGCGCCGAAATTCTCCCAAATCTTCGCATACGCGTCGGCATCGCGGGTCGCGAGCTTGTCGAGTTCGCCCAGCACGCGCCCGGTCACGCCCTTGCGGATCGCGGCAAGCATCGGGCTCTCCTGGATCATCTCGCGAGAGACGTTCAGCGGCAGGTCCGACGAATCGACCAACCCGCGCATGAAGCGGAGATAGCGCGGCAGGACTTCGGCGTCGTCGGTGATGAAGACCCGCTTCACGTACAGCTTCATGCGGCCGTTGCGGTCGGGATCGAACAGGTCGAACGGCTTGGCGCCCGGCACATAGGCGAGCACCGAATATTCGTGCAGCCCCTCCGCGCGGTAGTGGAGCGTCAGCGCGGGCTCGTCGAACTGGCCGGAGACGCTGCGGTAGAAATCGGCATAGTCCTCCGTGCTGATCTCGGACTTCGGCTTGGTCCAAAGTGCGGCCCCGTCGGCGATGTCGACCGGCTCGGCATCCGGCTTTTCGCGCAGCGTGATCGGGACGGGGACGTGGCCCGACTGGTCCTTGATCAGGCGCTCCACGGTGTAGCGGTCGGTAAACGACGTCGCGTCCTCGAGTAGGTGCAAGACCACGCGGGTGCCCCGCGGCGGTGCTTCGACGGTGTCGACCGGCGCGATCGTGTAGGTACCGAGGCCGTCCGACGACCAGATCGATGCCGTATCCGCTCCGGCACGCCGCGAGATCACATCCACCTTCTCGGCGACCATGAACGCGGAATAGAAACCGACTCCGAACTGGCCGATCAATTGCGCACCGTCCGAACCGGTCGAGGCGGCGATCCGGTCCATGAACGCCTTCGTGCCCGACCGTGCGATCGTACCGAGTGCCTCGCCCATGTCGTCGGCGGTCATGCCGATGCCGTTGTCCTCGATCGTCAGCGTCTTGGCGTCGGGATCGAGCGTAATGGCGATCTGCGTGCGCGATTCATCCCCGAGCAGTTCGGGGGCACTCAACGCCTCGTAGCGCAGCTTCTCGCAGGCATCGGCGGCGTTCGAAATCAACTCGCGCAGGAACACGGTCTTATCCGAATAGACCGAGTGCACCATCATGTGCAGCAGTCGCGCGACGTCCGCCTCGAACGCGTGGGTCGCGGGAGCGGACGTTTCGGTGACGGAAGCTTCGATGATGGGGGCCTCGGCGGCGGGCGTGGTTTCGGTGGTCATAAGATGTGGCAGGTCTCTTGCTGAAACGACTGCTGCGAGAGTTGGCCGGAGGTCAGTTCAAATTCAAGGGCCGGGCTTTCCTGCAAGCGTGGACGCGGAACGGCGCGACCCGGTTCAGCCACTGTCAACGAAGATTTCATTTGCGTTACAGCCCGAAGCAATGTTCAATCCGAATCAGCCAGTCAAAAGATGCAACGTGTCGAGATGACGCGCAGAAAGGAACTATCCGTTCTTTTCTGCACCTTATCCTACGTCCATCGTGACTGACTAGGGGATGATGATCCTGCGAGGCCGCTGACCGGTTCGACCCGGCGGTGTTTCTGACGTTCGGCAAACCTTTGGGGAGGTTTGCCGCATTCGGGGGCCTCGATGATTACACGCGATACAGCAATTACGCGCCGGACTATTCTTGGAAGGCTTGGCCTGATCGGCGGGCTGGGCGCCACATTGGGTGCGATGCAGGCGCTGGGCCTCACCGGGGGATTGATTGGAACGTCGCATGCCGAAGCGCTTGCGACGCTGACGCCGACACTGGGTAAAGGCGTCCATGTCGTCGTACTGGGCGCGGGGATCGCCGGCCTGACGTCTGCCTACGAACTCGAGCAGGCGGGGTTTCAGGTCACCGTGCTCGAAGCGCGCGACCGGGTCGGCGGACGTGCCTGGACGGTGCGCGACGGCGACAAGATCGAGATGATAGGCGAGGCGACACAGACCGCCAAATTCTCCGACGGCATCTATTTCAACGCCGGGCCGGCGCGGATCCCGAGTTTCCACCAGGGACTGATCGGATACGCCAAGAAGTTCGACGTGCCGCTGGAGGTCGAGGTCAATTCGAGCCGTTCGGCCTATGTGATGGGCGAGAACGGCAGCAAGATCCGGATGCGGACCGCGATCAACGACATGCGCGGACATATCGCAGAGCTGTTGGCCAAGGCGCTCAACCAGGGTGCGCTCGATCAGGCGGTGACCGCCGCGGACAAGCAGAAACTGATGCCGTTCCTGAAGGCGTACGGCGATCTCGGCACCGACTATAGTTTCGCCGGCACCGAGCGATCGGGGTTCGGCACGGCACCGGGGGCAGGCGTGACCTTCTCGTCGGCAGGCAGCGCGGTGGCGCTCGACCAGTTGCTCGCCAACGAACGGCTACCGATGACGCTGTTCGAAGACAATCTCTACATGCAGGCGACGATGTTCGAGCCGGTCGGCGGCATGGACCGTATCCATGCGGGGTTCGATCGCAACCTGCGCCGCCCCGCGATCCGCGGCGCCGAAGTGACGAAGATCCGCCATACGCCCGGCGGCGTCGAGGTGGTGTACCGCGACAAGGTCAGCGACGTGATCGACACCGTAAAGGCGGATTACATCATCTGCACGATCCCGTTTCCGGTGCTCGCGACGATCGACACCGATTTTTCGCCCGCGCTGAAGAAGACCATCGCCGGCGTGGTATACGATCACTCGAACAAGGTGGCGTTCGAGAGCCCGCGGTTCTGGGAACGCGAGCAGATCTATGGCGGCATCTCGTTCGTTGGCGGCCCTACCACGCTGATCTGGTATCCCTCGGCCGGGTTGCATTCGGAACGGGGCATGTTGCTCGGCTGCTATTCGTCGGGAGCGAATGCCGCCGAGTTCGCGAAGCGGCCGATCGCGGAACAGATCGCATTCTCCCGCGGCGTCATCGACCGGCTGCATCCGGGGCATGGCGCCGATCTGGTCAATGGGCTCGCGGTGAACTGGCACAAGATCCCGTACAGCCTGGGGCCTTGGCCCGACTGGAACGCGGGCAGTGCGAACGGCCGGCAGGAAGGACATATCGACACGCCTGAGTTCCGCCTGCTGCAAAAGCCCGATGGGCGCGTCTATTTCGCCTCCGCCGCGCTCAGCCAGACACCGGGATGGCAGGAGGGCGGTATCCAGTCTGCGCAGGGCCAGGTGATGGCGCTGGCCCGGCGTGTGGCGGCACAGGCCAGCACCGAGCGCCGAAGCCGCGCCGCATGACCGTCGAAACTATAAGGTGGTCGTTGTTTTAAAGTAACGATACCGCAAATTGCGACACTATGGTTTCAAACCGAGGTCGAATCGGTTGCACAATCCAGATTTTTTCGCAAACCTCTGAATATAGAACGCTAACAATACTGGAGACTATAGTTCGCAATCATGGATTGCGGGAATGATAGATCACGTAATGATGACTGAGATCATCGTGCGGCTGGGGAAGATGCATGAACGGCGATCATCAATAAGGGGGGAGTCCTTATGAAGACCGTTACCAGCATTTCACGTGGTGCACTCGCCGTAGCTCTTGCAAGCCTGTCTACCGCCGCCGCGCATGCCCAGGCGGTCGAAGTCGCCGCGCAAGCCAGCGCGCCGGGCGACGACATCATCGTTACCGGCACCCGTGCCACCGGGATCACCGCCGCCGAAAGCGCCGCACCGATCAAGGTGCTCGACGCCGACCTGATGAGCCATGTCGGCCAGCCGAACCTGAACCAGGTCCTGACACAACTCGTGCCGTCGTTCACCGCGCAGGCGTTCGGTGGCGATACCGCCAACCTAACGCTATCGGCGCGGTTGCGCGGGCTTAGTCCGAACCACGCGCTGGTGCTGATCAACGGCAAGCGACGGCATGGCACCTCGAACCTCGCCGTTCTCGGCGGACCGTACCAGGGCGCGGCGACCGCCGATCTCGACCTGATCTCACCCTCCTCGATCAAGCGTATCGAAGTGCTCGAGGACGGCGCGGCGGCCCAATATGGCTC
Organism: Pseudomonadota bacterium; assembly: GCA_040388215.1. GTDB lineage: Bacteria > Pseudomonadota > Alphaproteobacteria > Sphingomonadales > Sphingomonadaceae > Sphingomonas. Next base: position 321,461 of record JAZKCH010000001.1, read on the forward strand.
GGATGCGATCGCGGGGGTCATCAACATCATCCTGAAGGACGACAAGGAGGGTGGCGACGGTTACGTCACCGCCGGCGAGAATTACGACACCGGCGGGCGCACCTATGCGGGCACGCTGCACCTCGCGACCAGGCTCGGCGATGCGGGCTTCATCAACGTCACCGGCTTCTACCGCTATCACGACTTCACGCAGGTCGGCGGGCTCGATCGCCGCGTTACCGACATCAACGGCAATCTGCTGACCAGCACGACCACGCCGTCGATCAACGCCGTCCAGCAGAGCCTGTATCCGGGGATGGCGGGCTTCCCTTACGTCAACAAGATCAGCGGCGATGCACAGTCACGGCTGACCAATCTCCAATACAACTCCGCCTATGATTTCGGCGGGGTCGAGGCCTACAGCTTCGGCACCTATTCGCGCCGGATCGCCAGCGCCTACGAGAATGTCCGCGTGCCGACCCGCGTGTCGCGGACCGTCGGCGGCGTGACGACCTATTTCGATCCCGACGGCGACAGCCCGGTCAACGGCTTCTCGCCGCGCGAAAAGATCCGCGAGGAGGACATGGCGTTTACCGGCGGCCTGCGCGGCGATGTCAGCGGCTTCCATTACGACCTGTCGACGACGTTCGGTCAGGACAAGAACGAGATCTACACGATCGATTCCGCCAACGCGTCGCTCTACGCGGATACAGGCTTCACCCCGACGACGTTCTACAACGGGTTCTTCAAATCAAGCGAATTCACCGCCAACGCCGATTTTACGCACGAGATAGAGGCGGGGATGGCCGCCCCGATCAACCTCGCCTTCGGCGGCGAATATCGCAAGAACGTGTATGAGATCGGCTCGGGCGACGCCGCCTCGATCTACAAGGAAGGCGGGCAATCCTATCCGGGGTTCCGTCCTTCGGATGCGGGCGTCAACGGGCGTGAATCCCAGGCGGCCTATGTCGACGTCGCGCTGATGCCGATCGAGGGGCTGAAGGTCGACGTCGCCGGGCGCTACGAGCATTATTCCGATTTCGGCAGCAAGTTCATCTACAAGGGCACGACGCGCTACGACTTCTCGGATGCGTTCGCGCTGCGTGGCACCTTCTCGACCGGCTTCCGCGCGCCGACGCTGGCGGAGTCGTTCTACTCGGCGACCAACGTCTCGCCGACCGCGGCCTTTGTCCAGCTCCCGGCCAATTCCGCCGCGGCGAAGCTGATCGGTTTCGACAATCTGAAGCCTGAAAAGTCGACCAACTACAGCCTCGGCACGGTCATCCGGCCGGTTCCGCGGCTGACGATCACGATCGATGCCTATCAGGTGAAGATCGAGGATCGCATTCTCGGCACGGGCTCGATCTTCGGACAGGGCGGGGCGAGCAATTTCCCGATCGTCACGGCGGCGATCCTCGCCAATGGCAACGTCCTCGATCCGACCGTCAGCCAGACCGGCATCAACATCTTCACCAACGGCGCCGATACCCGGACGCGCGGCATCGACTTGGTCGCGAGCTACGCCAGCGATTTCGGCGATTACGGCAAGGCGACCTGGACGCTGTCGGGCAATTACAACAAGACCAAGATCACCAAGCTCGCCACGGCCCCCGCAGCGCTGGGCAACATCTCGCTGTTCGATGCCGGTGCGCGTGCCAATATCGAGACCGCATCGCCGCGGGTGAAGGTGATCGGGTCGACCTTCTACTCGATCGATAAATTCTCGATGACGTTGCGAGGCACGGTCTACGGAAAGAGCGCGTCCAAATACAGCCCGGACGGCGGGACGTTCTATACGCAGAAGATCGGCACCGCGTTCATCGGCGACGTCGAATTGAACTTCAAGGCGACCGACGACCTCGAACTGTCGATCGGGGCGAACAACGTCTTCAACAAGCGGCCGCCCACGCTCGGCCTGGTACCGGGTACGACCAACAACACGCTGGTCGGCGGCGGCAACCAGCTCGACGCGCCGCTGACGTTCAGCCCGTACGGGATCAACGGCGGCTATTATTATGCGCGCATGAACGTCAGTTTCTGATCATCGCCGGGCGCCGGATCCTTTCGGCGCCCGGTCTTCCCGAGAGGATATCCATGTCGAAGACCTTCGTTACATCGCTCGCCCTGTTCACCGTCTCGACCGGGTTCACAGCGTTGGCCGGTACATCCGTCGCGAGCGCGCAGACGCCTGAAACCGCGATCGTCCGCCACGCCAACACGCCCCCGGGGCTGATCCTCCAGGGAGTCACTGTCCCGGCGGGCGCGAAAATGCTGTACCTGAGCGGGCAGCTCGCCGCACCGATCGACCCGGCCAGCAAGACGCCGCCCGCGAAGCTGACGATCGCCGATTTCGGCGACACCAAGACGCAGACGATCAGCGTGTTCACTAAGATCAAGACGATCCTGGCGGCGCAGGGCTATGCGATGCGCGACATCATCAAGCTGACCGTGTTCGTCGCAGGCGATCCCAAACTTGGCGGCAAGATGGACTTTGCCGGCATGAACGAGGGCTTCAAGATGTTCTTCGGCACAACGGAAAACCCGAACACAGTCGCACGCTCAACCGTACAAGTGGCCGCGCTCGCAGCACCGGCGTTCCTGGTCGAGATCGAAGCGACCGCGGCGAAATAACGCGCTGGAGCGGTGCGAGCGCTTTCGACATCGGTGAGGAACCGCGTTTCGGACCCATATCGGGCGCGTAACGATTTGACGTCGGTGGCAGTGCGTGGAACGATCAAGGTCTCAACGGATCGGAGACTGCCATGCTCGTTCCACCGCTCGTCCACGGACTCCTCCTCGCCCTGGTCATCGGTATCGTCGCGGGATTGCGTGCGATGATGGCGCCTGCCGCAGTCGCCTGGGCCGCCAGCCGGGGTGCGCTGCCGTTGCAGGGAACATGGCTGGCGTTCCTCGGGTGGCGGTTCGCGCCTTGGATCTTAACGCTGCTGGCCGCCGCCGAACTCGTCACCGATCAGCTGCCGTCGACGCCCAGCCGCAAGGTACCGCCGCAGTTCGCCGCGCGCATCGTCACCGGCGGGCTGTCGGGTGCAGCGGTCGGCTACGGCGTCGCCGTACCGTTGCTCGGACTTCTTATGGGCGTGGTCGGCGCGGTGATCGGGACCTATGGCGGTGCCGCGGCACGCGCGCGGATGGCGGCGACGTTCGGTAACGATCGTCCGGCGGCACTGATCGAGGATGCGGTCGCGATCCTCGGTGCGGTACTGGTGGTGTCGTCGCTCTGATGCGTCGGTTCGATGCGATCATCGTCGGCGCAGGGCAGGCTGGACCACCGCTCGCCGAGCGGCTGACCGCGGCCGGAATGACCGTTGCGCTGATCGAGCGGAAGCTGGTTGGTGGCACCTGCGTCAATACCGGCTGCATGCCGACCAAGACGCTCGTCGCCAGCGCGTACGCCGCGCATCTGGCGCGCCGGGCTGCGGAGTTCGGCGTGCGGACCGGCGAGGTCTCGATCGACATGCGGGCGGTAGCGGCGCGGGCGCGGAAAGTCGTGATGGACGCGCGGACCGGGAACGAGACGTGGCTGGAGGGAATGGCGGGGCTTACCCTGCTGCGGGGTCATGCGCGGTTTACCGGCCCGGGGACGATCGCGGTCGATGGCGAGGACCTGACCGCGCCGCGCATCTTCCTCAACGTCGGTGGCCGGGCGAGCGTGCCCGACATGCCCGGTGTTGGCGACGTCCCCCATCTCGACAATACCGACATGGTCGCGCTGGAGGCGGTGCCCGCGCATCTCGTCGTCGTCGGCGGGAGCTATATCGGGTTGGAATTCGCGCAGATGTATCGCCGGTTCGGCGCAGCGGTGACGGTGGTCGACCGGAGCGAGCGGCTCATCGCACACGAGGATGCCGACGTGTCCGATGCGGTCCGCACGATACTGGAGGATGAGGGCGTAACGGTGCGGACCGGGGCGAACTGCATCGCCTTCTCGCCACATGACGCCGGCGTCGCGGTATCGGTCGATTGCTCGGCGGGCGAGCCGGTGGTGGTCGGCAGTCACGTGCTGCTCGCGGTCGGTCGGCGGCCGAATACCGACGATCTCGGGCTCGACCTCGCCGGGATCGCGACCGATGCGAAGGGCTATGTCGTCGTCGACGAATTCCTACAGACCAACGTGCCGGGAATATGGGCGCTGGGCGACTGCAACGGGCGCGGCGCGTTCACGCATACCGCGTATAACGACTTCGAAATCGTCGCCGCGAACCTGCTCGACGGCGACGATCGGACGCTGAGCCAGCGGTTGCTCGGCTATGCGCTCTATATCGATCCCCCGCTCGGCCGGGTCGGGATGACGCAAACGCAGGCGGAGAAGACCGGGCGACCGATCCTGGTCTCGACGCGGCCGATGACGCGCGTCGGGCGGGCGATCGAGAAGGGCGAGACCAAGGGTTTCATGAAGATCGTCGCGGATGCGGAGACGCAGCGGATTCTCGGCGCGGCGATCCTGGCCACGGGCGGCGATGAAGCGATCCACGGCATCCTCGACATGATGAACGCGGATCAGCCGGTGTCGGCGCTGCGCTGGGCGGTGCCGATCCACCCGACCGTGTCCGAACTGATTCCGACGCTGTTGCTCGGCCTCGAACCGGTGGCGCCGCGATGAGCCCGAGCGACAGCGTCGCCTCGCGCGAGCATCAGATGTTTCCGGTGCTCGACGCCGACCAGATCGAGACGGCAAAGCGGTTCGCGAGCGGCCCGGCGCGAACCTTCGCGGCGGGGGAACAGGTCTACGCGATCGGCGAACTGGGTGCGCCGGCATGGCTGGTGCTGGCGGGATCGATCGACGTCGTCCGGCGTGACGGGCTGAGCCACGAGGCCGCGATCACCACGCACGGCGCGGGGCAGCTGACCGGGGAGGTCAACCAGCTCGCCGGTCGCCCGTCGATCGCCGGTGGGTGCGCCGGTCCCGATGGCTGCACCGCGCTGCCGTTCGATCCGGCGCATCTGCGGGCGTTGATGGTCGGCTCGGCGGACGTCGGCGAGATCGTGATGCGCGCGTTGATCCTGCGCCGGGTCGGGCTGATCGAGCAGGGCAGCGGCGGCACGGTGATCGTCGGCGTGCCCGGCAGCCCGGACATCGTCCGCTTGCAGGGCTTCCTCACGCGGTCGGGCTATCCGAACATCGTGCTCGATGCGGCGTCGGACGAGGAGGGTCGCGCGCTCGTCGACCGGATCGGCGTGCTGCGCGGCGATCTGCCGCTGGTGGTCTGTCCGAACGGGACGGTGCTCAAGCGACCAACGGACGTAGAGATCGCGGCATGCCTGGGGATCACGCCCGATCTCGATCCAGACATCGTGTACGACGTCGCGATCGTCGGGGCGGGGCCGGCGGGGCTGGCGGCGGCGGTATATGCGGCGTCCGAGGGACTGTCGGTGGTCGTGCTCGACAAGCGCGCGATCGGCGGGCAGGCGGGGGCGTCCGCGCGGATCGAGAATTATCTGGGGTTTCCGACCGGTATTTCCGGGCAGGCGCTGGCGGGCCGCGCGTTCAACCAGGCGCTGAAATTCGGGGCGGAGATCGCGGTGCCGCTGGAGGTCGCGCGGCTCGACTGCGATGACGCGCGGCCGGCGGACGATCCGCTGGTACTCGCGCTGCCGGATGACAAGCGGGTCCGGTCGCGGACCGTGATCGTCGCGTCGGGTGCGCGCTATCGCCGGCCCGACATCCCCGATCTGGCGATGTTCGAGGGCGCAGGCGTGTCCTATTGGGCATCGCCGATCGAGGCGCGGCTGTGCGAGGGCGAGGAGGTCGCGCTGGTCGGCGGCGGCAATTCGGCGGGACAGGCGGTGGTATTTCTCGCGCCTCGTGTGAAGCATCTGCACCTGATCGTGCGACGGCCGCTGGCGGCGACGATGTCGAAATACCTGATCGACCGGATCACTGCGCTGGCCAACGTGACGCTGCATGTCGGTACCGAGATCGTCGGCCTAGAGGGCGATCGCGCGACCGGGCTCAGGGCGGCGACGTTCCGCCAACCCGATGGCGCGACCAAGCCTTGCGCAATGCGGCATTTGTTCCTGTTCATCGGCGCCGACCCTAACGCGGGTTGGCTACAAGGCTGCGTCGATACCGACGACAAGGGGTTCATCGTCACCGGCAAGGCTGCCCTCGCGTTACAGACGAGCCGCGCGCGCGTGTTCGCGATCGGCGACGTGCGCGCGGGCTCGACCAAGCGCGTCGCGGCGGCGGTCGGCGAGGGGGCGGCGGTGGTCGCGCAGGTCCATGTCGCGCTCGCCGACATGGCCGAACGGGAGGCGTCATGAGCTACGGCTGCACGCATATGGATACGATCCAGTCGGTCGTGCCGAGCGCCAAGGGGTGCGAGGACTGCCTGCGGATCGGCAGCGAATGGGTCCATCTGCGGCTGTGTCGGCGTGCGGGCATGTCGGCTGCTGCGACGATTCGCCACACCGCCACGCGACCGCGCACTTTCATGCGACGCAGCATCCGATCATCGAGGGCTATGATCCGCCCGAGGGCTGGGGCTGGTGTTTCGTCGACGAGACGATGGTCGATCTGCCCGACCAGACCCCGCAATGGGGGCCGATCCCGCGGTATTTCTAGCGGCAGGCGGCGCGCGCCGGACATGGAGCCCGCAGCCAGCCTGTTCGATCCTTCCCCGCGAGGGGGAGGTGGCGCCGAAGGCGACGGAGGGGGAGGACTGCGAAACGGACGTTCCCTTTCCGCCCCCTCCGTCAGACTGACGCCTGCCACCTCCCCCTGGCGGGGGAGGATCGATGGGTCGTCGCTTGCGTCGTCGGACACCGACCGCTAGCCGGCATCGATTGGTAAGGGCGTGAGTGATTAGGATGCGGCATTGGACGATCGGGCTGCTGGCGATGGCGACGCTCGCTACGGCGGGATCTGCGCAAAAGCCGAACCGCGCAGGACCGAAACCGGGTATCGTCCGCGTGCGCCTCGTGACATCCGAGGGCCCGATATTACTCGCACTCGACACCCGCCACGCGCCGAAGACGACCGCGAACTTCCTTGCCTATGTCGATGACGGGCGGTTCGACGGGACCGACTTCTACCGTGCCAGCCGACAGAAATCGTCGCCGAAACTGGGCTTCATCCAGGCCGGGATCCGTACCGATGCGCGGCGGATCCTGCCGCCGTTCCCGCTCGAGACGACCGCGATGACGGGCATCAAGCATCTCGACGCGACGATCTCGATGGCGCGGGGCATGAACCCGGCGTCGGCGGGCGGCAATTTCTTCATCACGGTCGGACCTGCGCCGGCGATGGACGCGCGCGCGGGCTATCCCGGCTATGCGGCGTTCGGGCATGTCGTCGCGGGGATGGACGTGGTGAAGCGCATCCTCGCCAAGCCGACCGGTGGCGGGATGGATGCGTTCAAGCACCAGATGATCCTGAAGCGCGTCGCGCTGGTGAGCGCGCGCCGGCTCGACGGGGTGGCGAAGCCGACGGGGTTGCCGCGTGCGTGGTTGATTAAAACGGGGCCTGACCGGGTGAAATGAAGTTTCGACGCTAGCGGATGGCTTCTTTGCTCACCGCCAATTGGGCCGCGCTTCTGCCCACCGAACACCCGGACCACCCCGGCGAAGGCCGGAGCCCAATTGGGAAGGCCCCAGTAACGTCGGGTAGTCCCCTGTGAGTGACGTCCCCCAATTGGGCCCCGGCCTCCGCCGGGGTGGTATTCTGGAGGTTAGTCCCGGCAGTCACGCCGTCAGGCTGAGCGCAACCGCCTCTGCAACCTTGATTCCGTCGACCGCGGCCGAGAGGATTCCCCCCGCATAGCCCGCGCCTTCGCCGGCCGGGAACAGCCCGGGGGTGTTGAGGCTTACGAAGTCGTCGCCGCGCGTGATCCTAACCGGCGAAGACGTCCGCGTCTCGACCCCCGTCAGCACCGCGTCAGGGTGGTCGTAGCCCGGGATCTCGCGCCCGAACGCGGGCAACGCCTCACGCAACGCAGTAATCGCGAACTTGGGCAGGCACTCCGACAGGTCGGTCATGTGGACGCCCGGCTTGTACGACGGGATCACCGAGCCGAGCGCGGTCGAGGCGCGCCCAGCGAGCAGATCGCCGATGCGCTGCGCAGGCGCCTTGTAGTTCGAGCCGCCGGCTACATAAGCGCGCGACTCCCAGTGGCGTTGCAGTTCGATCCCGGCGAGCGGGTGGCCGGGATAGTCGCGCTCGGGGTCGATGCCGATCACGATCCCCGAGTTCGCGTTGCGTTCGTTGCGCGAATACTGGCTCATGCCGTTGGTCGCGACGCGGCCCTCCTCGGAGGTCGCGGCAACGACGGTGCCGCCTGGGCACATGCAGAAGCTGTAGACGGTCCGCCCGTTCTTGCAGTGGTGCGACAGGCTGTACGCCGCCGCGCCGAGATCAGGATGGCCGGCGCACGGCCCGAACCGGGCTTCGTCGATCCACGACTGCGGATGCTCGATGCGGACACCGATCGAGAAGGGTTTCGCCTCGACATGCACGCCCTTGGCGTGGAGCATCTCGAACGTGTCGCGCGCGCTGTGGCCGACCGCGAAGACGACGTGGTTCGCTTCGAGATAGTCGCCGGTGCTGAGGTGGAGCCCGCGGAGCTGGCGCGTGCCCGCCTCCTCGACGATGTCGAGACCGTCGACGCGCGTCGAGAAGCGGTATTCGCCGCCGAGCGCCTCGATCGTCTCGCGCATGCTCTCGACCATCGTGACGAGCCGGAAGGTGCCGATATGCGGGTGCGCTTCGGTGAGGATCTCGGGCGGCGCGCCCGCCTTCACGAATTCGGTCAGGACTTTGCGGCCGAGATGGCGCGGGTCCTTGATCTGGCTCCAGAGCTTGCCGTCGGAGAAGGTGCCGGCGCCGCCTTCGCCGAACTGGACGTTGGATTCGGGGTTGAGGATGCTCTTGCGCCAGAGGCCCCAGGTGTCCTTGGTGCGCTCGCGGACGACTTTACCGCGATCGAGAATGATCGGGCGGAACCCCATCTGCGCGAGGATCAGGCCTGCGAACAGCCCGCACGGCCCTGCGCCGACGACCACCGGGCGGGGGCCGGTGTAGCTTGCGCCGCCCTTGGTGACGAAGCGATAGCCCGTGTCCGGGGTGCGCTGGACATGGCGATCTTTCCGGAAGCGCGTGAGGACCGTGTCCTCGTTCTTCAGCGTGACGTCGACCGAATAGACGAGCTGGATGTCCATCTTGTCGCGCGCATCGTGCGCGCGACGAGCCACCGTGTAGCGGATCAGGTCGCGCGGGGTGACGCGCAGGCGATCGCGGATCGCGGCGGGGAGCGCTTCGTCGGCGTGGTTGAGCGGGAGCTTGAGATCGGTGATGCGGAGCATGCTCGGTCCTCTAGCGCCGCGCGCCGCGATCCGCCATCGGGTGCAGGAGAGGACATGATCATGCGGACCGACGACGAGCAGAATGCCAAGAGCGCCAAGCGCAAGGAGGTCCACGACAAGATCGTCGCGAGCAAGACGATCGAGAAGGGCTTGATCATCGTCCACACCGGCAAGGGCAAGGGCAAGTCGACCGCCGCGTTCGGCATGGCGGTGCGGATGATCGGGCATGGGCGGAAAGTGGGCGTGGTGCAGTTCGTCAAGGGCGCGATGGCGACCGGCGAGAAGGCGATCTTCGATGCGTTCTCGGACCTGTGCGAATTCAAGCCGATGGGGGAGGGGTTCACCTGGGATACACAGGATCGTGCGCGCGACATCGCGGTGGCGCGGGAGGCCTGGGACGAGGTGAAGCGGATGATCGCCGATCCATCCTATGCGATGGTGGTCGCGGACGAGCTGAACATCGTGTTGCGGTATGAGTATCTGCCGGTCGACGAGGTGCTCGCGGTGCTGGCGGCTAAACCCGAGATGACGCATGTCGTGGTGACCGGGCGGAATGCGCCGGATGCGGTGATCGAGATGGCGGATCTGGTGACCGAGATGACGCAGGTGAAGCATCCGTTCCGGTCGGGGGTGAAGGCGCAGGCGGGCGTGGAGTTCTGACTTCTTGATCCTCCCCTTGCAGGGGAGGTGGCTGGCGCGTGCCAGACGGAGGGGTATTGCGATCACGACGGCGAGTCACCCCTCCGTCAGCCCAAACGGGCTGCCACCTCCCCTGTCAGGGGAGGATCAGAGGCTGCTTGTCTACGGTCGATCGTACGCCTATCGCTCGACCCGCGACAGGTTTTCCCGAGGCGGCGACGCGTAGGGAAATGAAAATGGGAACGGGAAACACCCGGCTGCCCCTGCAACTGTACGCGGCGAGCCATCGTGCCTCATGCCATTGGGATACTCCCGAGAAGGCGGCGCGGACGGCGTTGACCCGCGAGCCAGGAGACCTGCCCGTCGCGGTCGTCTTTCGTCCGGCCAGGGTGCGCCGAACGGACGGGTAATACCCCGAGCGACGACATCGCTTCGCGTTTCGCGGAGGCCGGAGGCGTGCGCTTCTCGCCCTTCGCGCGGTGCGGGATCGACTGTCCGAAGGGGTTCCTATGCCGATTACACATCATGCTTCGACCGTCCGGGAACGGACATGCTGAAGCCGGTCGAAGACGGCGTCGCGGTGGTCGCGTGCAACACGTGCCGCCATTCCACCGAGGCGCGCGACGACGAGCAGGGCCAGCGCGGCGGCGCAAGGCTGGTCAGCGCGTTGAAGACGGTACAGGCTAGCGACCCGGCCTATGCCGATGTCGCGGTGCAGGAGATGCCATGCCTGTTCGCGTGCCAGGATTTCTGCACGATCCACCTGCGCGCACCCGCCAAGGTCGGCTACGTCCTCGGCCGCTTCGAGCCGACCGAGGACGCCGCGCGCGCGATCCTCGAGTACGCGAAGCTCTACGGCGAAAGCGCGTTCGGGCAGGTGCCGTTCAAGCAATGGCCGCAGGGCGTGAAGGGGCATTTCATCACCCGCACGCCGCCCGAAGGCTTCGTCGTCGAATGACCGCGTTCGCGACGCCCGCCGGGTTTCTGGCGGCCTTGCGCGGCTTGCCGCAGGCGGACGCCGCGGCGCGCTCTTCGGCGATCGCCCGGCAAGGCGAACTGACCAAGCCCCCTGGATCGCTAGGGCGGCTGGAGGATATCGCGGTGTTCATGGCCGGCTGGCAGGGCAACCCGCTGCCCCGGCTCCATCGTGGCAGCGCGGTCGTGTTTGCAGGCAACCACGGTATCGTCGCGCGCGGAGTGAGTGCGTTTCCGGCTTCGGTCACCGCGCAGATGGTCGCCAATTTCGAGCATGGCGGCGCGGCAATCAACGCGCTGTCGCGAGCGGCGGGCCTCGAACTTAAGACCGTGTCGCTCGACCTCGATCGACCGACGGCGGATTTCACGCAAGCGCCTGCGATGTCGGAGGACGAGTGCCTGGCCGCGTTGAACGCGGGCGCGGCGGCGGTCGCGGATGCGCCGGACTTGGTCGTGCTCGGCGAGATGGGGATCGGCAATTCGACGACCGCCGCGGCGCTGTGTCTGGCGAGCTTCGGCGGGTCGGCGAGCGACTGGGTCGGGCCGGGCACCGGAGTCGATGACGAAGGCATCGCGCGAAAGATCGCCGTCGTCGAGGCCGGGGTCACGCTGCACCATGAGGCACTGACCAATCCGTTCGAGACTCTGCGGCGGCTCGGCGGGCGCGAGTTAGCAGCAATTGCGGGCGCTGTGGTTGCCGCACGACTAGCGGGCGTACCCGTAATGCTCGACGGGTTCATCTGCTGTGCAGCGATCGCGCCCTTGGCTGCGGCGTGTCCTGACATTCTCGCGCATTGCCTTGCCGGACATGTCTCGGCCGAGCCGGGGCACCGTCTTCTGCTTGAGCGAATGGGTCTCGATCCGTTACTCTCGCTCGGGATGCGGCTGGGCGAGGGCAGCGGCGCTACGACCGCGACGTTGCTGGTTCGAGCCGCGTTGGCCGTGCATGCCGAGATGGCGACGTTCGCCGAGGCGGGCGTTTCGGCGGCGTGAGCGCGTACATGCTGCACCTGATGCGGCACGGGGCGCCCGAAGTGGCGGGGCGAATGCTGGGGCGGACCGACGACCCGGCGACCGAGGCGGGGATCGCCGCCTGTTCGGCACGGAGCAAGGGGCTTGCGGTCGGGCGGATCGAGGCCTCCGACCTGATCCGCGCGCGCGCCTGTGCAGAAGCGATTGGCGGGCCGCTAGGCGTAGCGGTCGAGGCCGACCCTCGCTGGCGGGAACTCGATTTCGGGGCGTGGGACGGGCTGGCTCCAGCGGCAATCGACCCCGCCGCACTGGCAGCATTCTACGACGATCCCGACGCCTCGCCGCCACCCGACGGCGAACGCTGGTCCACGTTGCAGGCTCGTGTCGCACAAGCACTGGCAGAGATGCCGCCAATATCGACACTTGTCGTGACGCATGGTGGCGCGATTCGGGCGGCACTCGCGGAGTTCTGCGGGTTTGATCGGCGGCAGATCTGGGCGTTCGATCTGCCTTATGCCGCGCTCGTCTCGCTACGAATTTGGCCAGGCCGGACGCGGACCGTGCAGATCGTCGGCCTAGCGACATGAAGCGGTTGATCGTCGCGTTCGGCTTTCTCACCCGCCTGCCGATGCCGCGCGTCGAAGTGGGCGCCGAGGATTTCGCCGCGGCGATCCGGTTCTACCCTATCGTTGGCCTCGCGATCGGCTTGATCGTCGCGCTCGCCGGCTGGCTCGGCACACTTGTCGATCCCTGGACCGGTGCCTGTGCCGCGCTGCTGACCTGGATCGCGGTCACCGGCGCGCTGCATCTCGACGGTCTCGCCGACCTTGCCGACGGACTCGGCGCGGCGCATGGCGATCGGACGCGCCTGCTCTCGGTCATGGCCGATCCGCATATCGGCAGCTTCGGCGTCGTCGCGATTGTCAGCCAGATGCTGGTCAAGCTCGTGCTGCTGCATGCGATCGGAATAAGCTGGGCGCTAATCCTCGTACCGTTCGCCGCGAGGATGGGTCCGCTCGTATGGGCGAAACTGTTGCCGCCACTGCGTCCGGGTGGACTCGGCGCAGCAGTTGCCGGCGCCGTCCGGGCACGTAATCTTGTGGGATGGTGCCTGCTACTCGCGCTCGCCGCCGTCGTAGTACCAGCGCTCATCGCCCTCCCATTGCTCGCGCTCGGCGTTGCTGCATGGTTACAGCGGACGCTCGGCGGCGTGACTGGCGACGCGCACGGCGCCGGGATCGAGATCGTCGAGACCGGGCTGCTACTCGCGCTCGCGGTGGCCGGCGCGCTCGCTTAGCGCCAGCAGCGCGTCGAGATCGACATGCTGTTCGATCATGGCGGCGATGGAATCGAGTGCGGCGTCGATCGAGGCGCCCTGATCGGGCCCGCTGGCCTTGACGCCGAGCCGAGCCAGCCACGCCGCGCGTTGCTCCGTGAGCGCGAGCAGGCCGTGGACATAGCTTCCTGAAACCAGCCCGTCCGCACTCGTCGAGCCTTCGGGACTGCCATCGGCGCGGTGGCCTACCGGGCGCGCAGTCGCGGGTCCGGTGGTCGCGCCCATGTGCATCTCGTACCCCTCGAACGCAGCGCCCTGCGCCCGGCCGCGCACCCTTTCCAGTGTCTTGCTGCCGGTGAGGACCGTGTCGACGTCGAGCAGCCCGAGTCCGTCGACGCGACCCGCCGGCCCCTCGATCCCGTCCGGATCGGCGATGCTGCGGCCGAGCATCTGGTAACCGCCGCAGAGCCCGAGCACCGGTTTGCCGCGACGATGATGCGCGCGGATATCGATGTCCCAACCTTGCGCGCGAACGAAGGTGAGGTCGGGTATCGTCGCCTTCGATCCGGCGAGCACGATCATGTCGACGTCCGGGATCGGCGTCCCCGGCGGCACCATCACCAGCGCGACCCCAGGTTCGAGCCGGAGCGGATCGAGATCGTCGAAATTGGCGATCCGCGGCGTGATCGGGCAGGCGATCGTGATCTGGCGGTGTGTGCTGGCTGAAGGGCGTTCGAGGATCACCGCATCCTCGCTCGGCAGCCGGACCGCGTCGGCCAGCCACGGCACGACGCCGTACCCGCGCCATCCGCTCCGCGCTTCGATCGCGCGATAGCCGTCGTCGAACAGCGCGGGGTCGCCGCGGAACTTGTTGATCAGGAAGCCGTGGATCATCGCCGCGTCGGCCGGGTCAATCACCGCGCGTGTACCGACGATCGCCGCGATCACGCCGCCGCGGTCAATATCGCCGACCAGCACCACGGGCACGTCGGCAGCACGCGCGAACCCCATATTGGCGATGTCGCCGGCACGAAGGTTAATCTCCGCGGGACTGCCCGCGCCTTCGACGACGACGAGATCGCAGTCGGCCGACAGCCGTTCGAAACTGGCGAGCACGTCGACCAGCAGACCCTTGCGCCCTTCGCGCCAGCGTGCAGCGGCAAGCGTGCCGCGCACCTTTCCGCCAACGATCAACTGCGAGGTGCGATCTCCTTGCGGCTTCAGCAGCACCGGGTTCATGTCGACGCTCGGTGCGACCCGGCAGGCGATCGCCTGCGTCGCCTGGGCGCGTCCGATCTCGCCGCCGTCAGCGGTGACGGCGGCATTGTTCGACATGTTCTGCGGCTTGAACGGACGCACCGAGAGCCCACGATTGGCGAACGCGCGGCATAGGCCCGCGACCAGCACCGACTTGCCGACGTCCGAGCCGGTCCCCTGCAACATCAGAGCGCCCATGCGATGCCTCCGGCAATGACCAGTAGAAGCACGCACGACCGGCGATAGATGCCGAGCGCGGCACGAAGGTCGGCTGCGTTGGCGTCCGCGCGGCCGTCGCCGATATACGGCTTGGCGACGCTCACCCCGTCATAGGCGATCGGCCCGGCAAGGCGCAGGCCAAGCGCACCGGCCATCGCCGCTTCGGGCCAGCCGGCGTTGGGCGACGCATGGTTGCCGCCATCGCGCCACATCGTCCGCCACCCGCCGAGCCCGGCAAGGCACAGCAGCACGCCGCTGATCCGCGCAGGTATCAGGTTGGCCACATCGTCGGTCCGCGCCGCGCCCCAGCCGAACGCGCGCCAACGCTCCTCGCGGTGACCGATCAGGCTGTCGGCGGTATTGATCGCCTTGTACGCCCACAGTCCCGGCAACCCCGCGACGAGCAGCCAGAACAGCGGTGCGACGACGCCGTCGCACACGCTCTCGCCGAGACTCTCGATCGCCGCCCGAGCGACGCCCGCTTTATCGAGCGATGCGACGTCACGGCCCACGATCATCGCGACGCGTGCGCGCGCAGTCTCGAGATCGCTCGTCTCCAGTGCTCGCGCCACCGGAACAACATGGTCGTACAGGCTGCGGATCGCGAGCCCGGGCGCGGCCATGAGGCCAATCGCCATCCATGCCGCCGAGCCCAGCGCGTGGCGGGCAAGCAGCGTCGCGGCCGATGCGACTCCGATCGCGATCGCAACGACCAAGGCCAATGTCAGGACGCCGGCGACGCGACGATATGCGCTTGATCGGGCGGGCGTATTCCAGCGCGTCTCCGCCCAGCCGATCACGCGCGCGAATCCGCCGACCGGATGACCGATCCGCGCATAGAGCGCCGGCGGCCAGCCGATCGTCACGTCGACCAGGATCGCTAGCGCTGCGATCGGCTCAATCACGCGCAAGGGCTTGGTCGAGGCGCGCAAACGCCGCATCGTCCGCCGGCACGCCGAAGCGGAGCCAGCGTGGCGCATGATCGAACGGACGCGTGAGAATTCCCTTTCGTGCAAGCCGTTCGAACACCACCGGCGCATCGTCGCTTTCCACCAGCCGGAACAACGGGCTCGCACCACGTCCGCGTAGGCCGTGACGTTCGAGCACCGTATCGAACCGCTCGGCACGCTCGACGATCGACCGCCGCGCCGCCGCGATCCACGCGGTATCGCGGTAGGCCGCCGTGCCGTAGGCGACCGCGATCGCGGAGACCGGCCAACTGCCCAGGCGACGGCGCATCGCTTTCGCGTGCGCCGGTGGCGCGATCATGAAGCCCAGCCGCACGCCCGCGAGCCCGAAGAACTTGCCGAACGATCGGAATATGATCGCCCGGTCGTCGGGGCCGAGACGCGGGACGAGGCTGGACTCCGGTACGGCGTCGGCAAAGGCTTCGTCGACGACCAGCCACGCACCGTGCCGCGCTATCTGCAACAGTCGGTCGGGAGCGTCGAGTTCGCCGTCCGGATTGTTCGGATTGGCCAGCAGAAGCGTGCCGTCGCGGATCGTGTCGATCGCATCGCGCGCGATCGGTGTCGCCCCCGAGATCGCGTCCGCATGCGTGGAGTAGCTGGGCGTGACGAACCGGACCGGCGATGGCAGGTCGAGACTATCGAGCGAGCGCAGGCCTAGCTCGCTACCGGGCAACGCGACGACCCGATCCGCGCTGGTGCCGAACATCGCCGCCGCCGCCGCTTCGAGATCGCCGATCGCGGCCGGTGAGGGTAGTGTCTGCAGGTCCACCGATGGCGAGGGATCGGCGGACCAGGGGCACGGATTGACCCCCGTCGACAGATCGAGCCACGGCTGCGGCGCACCCGGATAGCAACCGGCGGCGATATCGATCCGTCCACCGTGGATCCGCAAAGCCTTCATTTCGTCGGTAAGTCCCATGGGCTTTTGCTTGATCTTCTCGGCGTCATCGTCATTCCGGTCGTAAGCCGCAAGTACGAAGGACGCGACATGGTGCAATCAGAGGGAGCGTCATTCGGCAAGAGCCTGTTCGTGCTTGGTGGCGCGCGCTCGGGCAAGAGCCGCCACGCGCAGGATATGGCGGAGGCACTCGCTAAGAACGATACGGTAGAGTTGATCTATATCGCAACGGCGCAGGCGTTCGATGGGGAAATGACGGACCGGATCGCGCGCCATCGGAGCGATCGCGACGACCGCTGGCAAACTGTCGAGGCACCCCTGGCGCTGGCCGAGGCCCTGCTTGCCGCCGACGCTCGCGATACGGTGATGCTCGTCGACTGCCTGACTTTGTGGGTGTCCAACCTGTTGCTCGCCGATGTCCCGATCGCCGCGCGAATCGACGCGTTGCTGCATGCCATCGGTCGGCTCGAAGGGCGGGTCATCATCGTTTCGAACGAGGTCGGACTCGGAATTGTACCGGACAACGCGCTCGCTCGCCGATTCAGGGACGCGACGGGCATGCTTCACCAGCGCATCGCTTCGAGCGTCGAGTCCGTCGATATCGTGATGGCAGGGCTCGTGCAACGCTGGAAAGCGCCGTTGCGTCCATAACGAACCTGCAACCAGGAACCGTTGACCTCCCTAGATTGCAATTGGCTTTCGCACGAATCGCGAGCATAGGTAAAGCGGCGCAATATTGGGAGGTGGTATGCATAACAAGGTGCAAGCGATAGCGCGATTGAAATCAATGGTTTTTCTTATCGAGGAAGCGCTCAGGATTGCCGACGAGGGCGATAGCGCGCTACTCGGTGCAAAGCTCAGCGACTGTATCGACTGTCTTCAGAGCGCGCTTGTCAGGATTGGATCACAGATCGATCCTGGCCGTCGGATCATCAAGGAACCATTGCCGATCGCGCCTGCATCTCTGGCGATCTGACAAAAAAGTCTGGATGTTATTTTAATCGTGCTCGCTGGGCCATTGCCTTCTCGATCCTGCGTGAACCGACATCAAAATCTGTACTTATAAACTAACTTATGTTTGCAAACCTATGTTGATTTGCATCTAAATAGCGCTGTTCGGACTATGTTATCGCCTTTTATCGCCAGCCGATTTTGTGGGCCCTGACGACCGAGAGATGCATATGCTCCCGCCCCGATATTTGCGGGAATACGCTATGGTCTCGACATCCAGTCCCCTGGCCCTGATGGTACGAAAGCTTGAGACGCATGCGGCGCTCGACGCGGAGGACCGTACGGCTCTGCTCGCGCTGCCCTATACGCTTCGGACTTATGAGCCGTCCTCGTATCTGGTCCGCGAAGGCGACGCACCCGAGCAGTGCGCGGTATTGTTGTCGGGCTTCGCCTATCGCCAGAAGCTGACGGGCTCGGGTATGCGGCAGATCGTCTCGCTGCATATTCCGGGCGATGCGCTCGATTTCCAGCATCTGTTCCTCGACGTCGCCGACCACAACGTCCAGACCCTGACCCGCGCCGAAGTTGCGACAATTCCCCGTACGGCGCTCCGCGACCTAGCCCGCCGCCGCTCAGCAGTCGGCCACGCGATTTTCGTCAATACGCTTGTCGAAGGGTCGATCTCCAGAGAGTGGATCTTGAACATCGGAAGACGGGACGCACGATCGCGGTTGGCGCATTTCCTGTGCGAATTTGCCATTCGCCTTGATATGCAGGGACTGACTGGGGAAGGTGACTATGAATTACCGATGAGTCAGGAACAGCTTGGGGACGCGCTCGGCCTGACCGCGGTGCACGTCAACCGGACTATAAAGTCATTGGAGGCCGACGGATTGATCAGTCGCAACCGGCGCAGGATTAGCTTTCCCCAATGGGATGCTCTCCGCGAACTCGCCGACTTTTCAAGCCGTTATCTGCACCTCGCCCAGCAGAGGATTTGACTGCCGTTCAACGATCACGCGCATGAGCAACGGAGTCGATAATCCGGCCGCCAGCCATGAACACCGCTATCGGACAAGCGGCGAATAGAAGCCAGCCGCCAAATCCCGGATATTGCGCAAGGTAGTGCATGCCGCGTTCGACGGCACCGGTACCAAGCCCATATATGACGAGAAACGCCTCGAACTTGGTCTTTATGATGAAGAGGCGGGCAAAGCGGTTCCACATGCGCGTCATTCAGCAAGATACGTACCATTGGCGGAAACGCGTGGTTCTAGGATTGTGAAAGATGGTTACCTGTAAGTTAACCCGACGGTCCGGCTGGCTTGCCGGGTGTCACAATCGGTTCACATGCAGAACGCTGGTGTCTTTGCAGACCCCCAGCGTTCGTGCGCAGTCCTCGCCCACCACGATGCCTCCTTCGGACTCGCGTACGCAACCGAAGGCACAGCGGAAGTCGGCGAGGTTGCCGGTCGCGACCAGCGCTTCGGTGCCGCCGTCCTGGTCGATCGCGACGACGCGGCTCTCTCGCGCGTCGGCGATCGAGCGGACGCGGTCGGTGCGCGCGGTCATCGTCGGGCCACCGTCGAAGATGTCGACATAATCCTCGAACGCGAAGCCTTCGTTCTCCAGCATCCGCATTGCGGCGCGGCCCGAGGGATGCGGCAGGCCGATCGCGGCGCGCGCGGTTTCGGTGAGCATCGCGGTGTAGATCGGGTGCTTGGGCATGAGGTCGGCTATGAACTGGTGACCGTTGACCGCATTGAACTGATCCGCATCCTGGAAATTCATCCCGAAGAAACGGCCCGCAAGGCCGTCCCAGAAGGGCGATCCGCCGGCTTCGTCGATCACGCCGCGCAGTTCGGCGAGGATGCGGTCGGCGAAGCGCGCGCGATGCATCTTGATGAAGAGGTAGCGGCTGCGCGCGAGCAACAAGCCGAGACCGCCGGCGCGTTCGCCGGGGTGGAGGAACAGCCCACCGACCTCGCTCGCGCCCTCGAGATCGGTGGCGAGCGAGAGCATATCGGCGCGGAAGGTGCGGTTGAGCTCCTTGCTGTGCTGCGTGAGCTGGCCGATCCGGTAGCTGTAGAACGGGTAGCTCTGGCCGACCTGCGTAAAGATCTGGCAGGTACCGCGAACTTCGCGCGTTTGGGTGTTCTCGAGGATCAGCACGAACAGCTCGTCCTGGACCGGGCCGTCACTGCGCGCGAAGGCGGCATGGCTGCGCTCGAGCTTGGCGGTCAGCGCACGCCGATCGGGCGGCAAGTTGGTGAAACCGCCACCCGTGAGCTTTGCCATCTCGTAGAGATGCTGGAGATCGTCGTCGACCGCGGCGCGGATCCTGAAGCTCACAAACGGCCCTCCGTGATGCGTAATATGGTGACCGCCGACAGTGCTGCGCGCTCGGGCAGGCTGTCGGGGATCATGAACTCGTCCGCCGAGTGGATCGCGCCGCCTCGGACGCCCATCGTGTCGACGACGGGCACGCCGGCGGCGGCGATGTTGTTGCCGTCGCACACCCCGCCGGTCGCCTTCCAGGCGATGTCGAGACCGAGATCGCTGCCCGACGCCTTGACGAGATCGAACAGGCGCGCGGCGCCGTCGTCGATCGGTTTGGGTGGGCGGTTGAAGCTGCCATGGACTTCGATGCGGACGTCGTGTTCGGCAGTCACCATCGCGACCGCGGAGTCGATGTGAGACTGGGCGCGCGCAATGTCGTCGAGCGTCGCGGGGCGGAAGTTGATGCGCAGGATGGCGAGGTCGGGAACGACGTTGTTGGGACCGCCGCCTTCGATCCGTGCCGGGTTCACCGCGAGACGCGGGCCGCGGACCTTCGAAAGCCTGACCGCTATGTCGGCGGCGGCGACGAGGGCGTTGCGGCCGTCCTCGGGGTTGCGGCCGGCGTGCGCGCTACGGCCGCGAACGATGATCGAGAAATTGCCGGTGCCGCCGCGTGCG
This sequence comes from Pseudomonadota bacterium, assembly GCA_040388215.1. Taxonomy (GTDB): domain Bacteria; phylum Pseudomonadota; class Alphaproteobacteria; order Sphingomonadales; family Sphingomonadaceae; genus Sphingomonas. Next base: position 341,874 of record JAZKCH010000001.1, read on the forward strand.
CCCGCCAATGTGCCGTCGGCGAGTGCTGGCTCGTAGGTCAGCGCGGCGATTTTGCCGTGCGCGGCGCGGGCCAGCAGCGGAGCGGAGGAGAACGACCCGGTTTCCTCGTCCGAGTTGATGACGACGTCATAGCCGATACGGGCAGCAAGCGGGCTCGCTTCGACCGCCTGAAGAGCGCCGAGCATCACGGAGAGGCCGCCCTTCATGTCCGCAACACCCGGCCCGTTCAGCCGGCCGTCGTCGAGCCACTGGAGCGACTGGAACGCGTGATCGACCGGATAGACCGTGTCCATGTGCCCGGTGAACAGCATCCTTACCGGCGCGTCGGGGCGGACGACGAGATGTAGATGCTTGCCGTGCTCGATCGACGACACGATGCCGTCCGCTGCAACGCTGTCGACCGGTGTCGGCTCGACCAAGGTGATCTCGCCAGGCAGGACCGCGAAAGCGTCGCCTAGCAATCCGGCCATCGTCGCGAGGCCGGCTAGGTTGCGCGTGCCGCTGTTGATCACCGCCCAGGTTTCGACCTGCCCTAGCATCGGAGCCGCGTGCGCCTTGTCGACGGCATCGCGCTCTATCGTTGAAAGTCCCCTCATCACCCGACCCTAGCGAAACCGGCCGTGTGAGGGAACAGCGTCAGAAGCTGTAGACCAGCGACGCGCGGCTGGTGGTGTCGGTCGAGACCGATCCGACCGGGGGCTCGCTTTCATACTGGACGCTGTACGACAGCGCGGCGGAGAGCGGCCCGATCAGCTTGGCGTTGAGCGAGGTCGTGCCGCTGAGCGTACTGTTGTAGCGCTGGACATAGGCCGATGCGACCTGGCTGACCGACAGGCCGCTCAAGATGCGGATGCTGAAATTCGCTGTGCCACGCGCGGCGATGCTGCTCTGTACGGTGTCGTCGGTGAATTCGGTATGACGATACGCCGGCCCGAGCTCAAGATCGAGCTTGGTGCCCGCGGTCTTGATCAGGCTGTAGCCGGCACCGACGGAGGTCGAATAGCGATTGTAATAGCCGAGGAACCGATCGCCCTCATATTGTCCGACGCCGTAGATATAGGCGCGGTCGTCGATCTTATAGTTGGGTTCGTACGAGGCAAGGTAGTGTTCGCGCGTCGTGATGTTGAGGTTCGACTGGTAATCGGCCTGGGCGTGGAATTTGTGCCGCCAGCGCAGGCCTTCGCGGTTGAGGTCCAGCACTGCGGTGCCGCCCGCCGTGTCGGAATTGCCGGTGGTCAGATAGCCGCCGATCTCCGCCTTGCCGCTCCATAGGTCGAGGAAGCTCGCCTGGCGGATGACCTGCGTGCGCTGTGCGGCGCGGTCGGCCTTCCATTTTTCGGCGATCGCCAGCACCGCGTCGCCGCTGAGCGGGTCGGCGGCGCGCGCATATTTCGCGATCGTGTTGACGTCCGCCTCGTTGCCCGCCTCCAGCGCCGCGTCGAGCATTGCGCGGATTGTCTCCGGAATCATCACCGATTGCGGATCGGGCGCGTTGGCGAGCAACAGCGGGGCGAGGAGGAGGCAGGGCAAGCGGCGCACGCTGGATTCCGTAACGGCGGCGCGAGCCGATGGGAACTGCGCCAAGAGTCGATTATGCGCCGAGATGTGGCGCGAAGGCGGCGAGTACCTGTTCATACAGCGCGGTCTTGAACGGCACGACCAGTCGCGGCAGGTCGGCCGGATCGCTCCAGCGCCAGACGCGGAATTCCTGATGCTCGGTGGCGATGTCGATATCCGCGTCGGTGCCGTTGAACCGGTACAGGAACCAGCGCTGCGTCTGGCCGCGCCATTTGCCCTTCCAGACTTTGCCGAGCAGTTCGGGGGGGAGATCGTAGACGAACTCGCCCGGCGCCTCCGCGATCAGGTCCACCTTGTCGGGCATGACGCCGGTTTCCTCGCCGAGCTCGCGCAACGCGGCGGTTTCGGCGTCCTCGTCCGGATCGATCCCGCCCTGTGGCATCTGCCAGGCTTTGGACGGCGAGTCGTTGCGCTGCCCGACGAACACCTTGCCCTCGGCGTTGACGAGCATCACGCCGGCGCAGGGACGGTAGGGAAGGGTCGAATAATCGGTCACGAAAGTCTCCGGAATGCAGGCGCTCGAGCAGCCGGCGGCTTGGGGCTCGGGCAGCGCGCTCCTACCTACGGAACATGATCCACGTCGTCCACCATCCCGACTATGTCACCGCAGCACCCGCACGCTCGACCTACCGCTGGAACAAGAACGGGCTGATCCGCGACCTGCTGCTCGAAAAGGGCGATGCCGTGGCTTGGCACTGCGCCGAAGCGACCCCAACCGCGTGGCTCGAGGCGGTGCACGACGAAGATTATGTCGCCGAGGTACTGGAGGCGCGCGTTCCGAAGGAAAAGGAACGGCGGATCGGGTTTCCCGTGACCGCGGCCGTGGCGTCGCGTGCCGCCATCGTGCCGCACGGAACGTGGCTGGCGGCCTGTCTTGCCCTGGAACATGGGTTTGCCGCGAATACCGCGGGCGGGAGCCATCATGCGCTGGCAAACACCGGCGCAGGGTTCTGCGTGTTCAACGACCTGGCGGTGGCGGCGGCGCGGCTGATCGACGAGCGTCGCGTGGCGCGCGTGCTGGTGGTCGATTGCGACGTGCATCAAGGCGACGGAACCGCGGCGTTGCTGGCGGGACGGCCCGAGATCGCCACCTATTCGATCCATGCGGAGAAGAATTTCCCGGTCCGGAAAGCGCGCTCGACGCTCGACGTGCCGCTGGCGGACAAGGTCGGCGACGAGGCGTATCTGGCGACACTGGAGCAGACCCTGGTGCCGCTGCTCGACGAGTTCAGGCCGGAGTTGATCCTGTATCAGGCGGGGGTGGATCCGTTCGAAGGCGATCGGCTCGGACGGTTGTCGCTCACGCTCGACGGGTTGGCGCGGCGCGAGCGGCTGGTCGCCGGCATCGCGATCGACCGCGGGGTGCCGCTCGCAAGTACGGTCGGCGGCGGCTATGGCGACGATGCACTGGCGATCGCCGAGCGGCACGTCGCGTCGATCCTGACGTTGGGCGAAACTTTTGCCGCAACGGGTGACGCCGGACTGCGGGTTGGTGCATTGAACGCGCGATGACGACATCTTCTTTGCTCTGGCTGCGCCAGGACCTTCGCCTTCACGATCAACCCGCGCTGATCGCGGCCGCGCACGCGGGGCCGGTGATCCCGGTCTATGTGCTCGACGACGATGCGCCGGGCGCGTGGGCGATCGGCGGCGCGCAGCGCTGGTGGCTACACCACACCCTCGAATCGCTCGCCGCGGCGCTGGCCGACAAGGGATCGACGCTGATCCTGCGGCGCGGCGATGCGGTCGAGGTGCTGACGGCGTTGATGGAGGAAACCGGCGCCGAGCAGATCCACGCGATCCGCCATTACGAGCCGTGGTGGCGCGAGGCGGAGGCTGCGCTCGGCGATCGATTATGCCTGCATGACGGCAATCATCTCGCGCGCGTCGAGGACGTGAAGACGGGGTCTGGTGGGCAGTTCAAGGTATATTCCTCGTTCTGGAAGGCGCTCAACCAGATGATGCCGCCGGGCGAGCCCGAGCCTGTACCGCGGACGATCCCGGCGCCGGCGAAGTGGCCGAAGAGCGAACAGCTCGCGGATTGGGACCTGCTGCCGACCAAGCCGGACTGGTCGGCGGGGTTCGCTGACTGGACGCCCGGCGAGGCGCAGGCTTTGAAGAACGCGAAGGCGATGGCGCCGATCGTCGAGGCCTATGACGTCGATCGCAACATGCCGTCGATCGAAGGCACGTCACGCCTGTCCCCGCATCTGCACTTCGGCGAGATTTCGCCGCGTGCCGTGTGGCATGCGGTCGATGGTCACGGCGATGCGACGACGTTCCGCAAGGAACTGGCGTGGCGCGATTTCACCGATGGCGTCGTGCTGACGATGCCGGATTACGGCGATACGAACGGGCGGCCGAAGTTCGACAAGCTCCCCTGGAGGTCGGGCAAGGAGGCCGAGGCGGACTTGAAGGCCTGGCAGACGGGGAAGACCGGCTATCCGATCGTCGATGCGGGAATGCGCCAGCTTTGGGCGACGGGGTGGATGCATAACCGCGTGCGGATGATCACGGCGAGCTTCCTGGTGAAGCACCTGCTGATCGATTGGCGGGAAGGCGAGCGCTGGTTCTGGGATTGCCTGGTCGACGCGGATTACGGGAACAACGCGGTGAACTGGCAGTGGGTCGCCGGGACCGGGGTGGATTCGAACATGTTCGGGCGGATCATGGCGCCGCTGTCGCAATCGGAGAAGTTCGATGCGGGGGCGTATATTCGCGAGTGGGTGCCGGAGCTGACGAAGGTGACCGGCGATGCGATCCATGATCCGGACGAGTCCGGCTGCCGGCCGAAAGCGTATCCGGCGAAGATCGTCGGTCATCGCGAAGGGCGGGAGCGCGCCTTGGAAGCCGGTCGGCACGCGCGTTGAGTAGCGGCTACCGTCGCACCCCGCCGTCATCCTGACGAAAGTCAGGACCCATGGTAACCCACGGTGACGAATCGTGGCTCTGGGTCCTGACTTTCGTCAGGATGACGGTTGGGGGAGGGTGTGAGCGGCTTGCTCCATATTTGGGTGTTTGACGCCTTCCTCTTTCCTCGCTCGCCCCCCTGTTGCATGGAGCGCCGCGATGACCGCCGTTCCCGCTTTCGACGATGTGCCTGCCGCGCAAGTTTCCCCGGTCGCGCGTCTCGTCGCGCCGATTTTCCACCGATTGCTCGACCGGATCGATGCGGGGCTCGATAGCGGCGGGATCGACGCACGCCTACCCGACGGCACGCGGCGGCTGATCGGCGGACGCGCGCCGGGGCCTTTGTCGGTAGTGACCGTGCATCGTTGGCGCGCGCTGGTGCGGCTCGCGACGGCGGGTTCGGTCGGCTGGTACGAGGGCTGGGCGGCAGGCGACTGGTCGAGCCCAGATCCGGTGCCGCTGTTCGACCTGTTCATGCGCAACCGCCGCTCGCTCGGAGGCGCGGCGCGCTCTGGAGGCGTGGTGCGGCTGGCGGCACGCGCGTGGCATCGGATGCGGCGGAACGATCCGACCGGCTCGCGGAAGAACATCGCGGCGCATTACGACCTTGGAAACGATTTCTACGAGACTTGGCTCGATCCCAGCCTGACCTATTCGAGCGCGATCTTCGCCGAGCCCTTCGACGATGCCGAACCGCATGAGGCGGCGCAGGCGACCAAGCTGCGCGCGATCCTCGACCGGACGCGCGCGCGGGCGGGGGATACGATCCTGGAGATTGGTTGTGGCTGGGGGTCGTTCGCCGAGATAGCGGCGCGGGCGGGGGTCGGCGTGCATGCGCTCACGCTGTCGACCGAGCAGAAGCGGCAGGTCGACGACCGGATCGCGGCGGCGGGGCTCGATGGCGTTCGCGTGGCGCTGACCGATTACCGCGACGTCACCGACACCTATGACGCGGTGGCGAGCATCGAGATGGTCGAGGCGGTCGGTGAGGAATTTTGGCCGGTGTATCTCGACGCGATCGCGCGCGCGCTGAAGCCGGGTGGGCGCGTGGCGTTGCAGTATATCTCGATCGACGATGCGATCTTCGACTCCTATTCGCGCAGTGTCGATTTCATCCAGCGTTACGTGTTTCCGGGGGGGATGCTGTTGTCCGAGCCGCGGTTTCGTGGACTGGCGGAGGCGCGGGGACTTACGTGGGAGGACCGGCGCGGGTTCGGGTTGCACTATGCCGAGACGTTGCGTCGGTGGCGGGTGGCGTTCGATGCTGCGGTCGCGGAGGGGCGCTTGCCGGCGCGGTTCGATGCGCGGTTCGTGGCGTTGTGGCGATATTACCTAATGTATTGCGAAGGTGGGTTTCTTGGCGGCGGGATCGATGTGGCGCAAGTTACGTTAGTAAAGCAGTAATATTTTGCACTCCCTCGTTTAATATCAACGCATGGGCTGACATTGGCATCGAAAAAAGAATACAATATTACCTTATATTCCGCCTGCTTCGCTTGATGTAACAGAATTAACTTGATGTCTAATAATTGAACAGTCAGATCACGCAGCCATACTGATATTAGTTAATAAGTGTGAAGAACGGGATGTTTCTGATTTGTATAGTTTATTGTCATTTTGATGATTAATTAAAGTGATAGGCAGCTTAAGCATGAAGTCAACGGAGGCAGCGACGTGAGGTAGATGGTATACGTGCGCCGCTTCTTCGCGCTCTCCAGCGCGACGTGGCATACAACTAGAGAACGCAGCGCATTGAGCGCAATTTTCATCTATCGAAGATCGCGGCGATCAGCTAGGCAATGCCACTCACGGCACCGTCCGTAAATCCCGACACCGTGGCCGGGACGTTGGATCTTTCGGCATTCTCACGCTGCAACAGTAAGCACGGCGCGACCAGCGACTAGTCCTGGGCACCCTCGCCAGATAAATACGACGTGCAATAAATCCGTTGCCTATTCGACAAATTATATCGCTGCGCAGGTTTATATCAGCTATTGGCGTAGACTACGGCCGCGTATCCACATCGCTCAACAAGTAGTTGTTGATGGAATTCTGATCCAAATGCCTCTCTCTTAGAAAAATTAGAGATAAGCAGCGAAACCCCTGCAACTGAACGAACCCACTGTATTTTTGACGACCTTAACAACATGATCGGGTTCATCGATATACTTTGAAACAGGGGGTCACTCTGGGATTGCGCGCTCGTCGGCCGTCGTAGTCTGGCACAATTTCGACGAAATGAGTTCGTCTTGGCGTGCGTACTTGTCGCCCGCTTTCGGTATCTTCGACGTACTGCCTCGGAGAGTCAGCAATGCCCCTACCGCCGCACCAACGACAGCAACGCCACCAAAGATCGCCGCCGCGCTCCATCTACTGCCAACCGCAACGGTTCCACCTTTTTGTTTCACCTGCGCCGCAGTCTGCTGCACCGGTTTCGGTACGCGTCGCGGCGTGCTGCGTTTGGTTGAGCGTGGCTTTAAAGCGGTCTTTGCTGCGACTTTCCGCAGGGTTGGAGAGACTTGTTTCTCCGGCGTTACCGAGGCCGATGTCGAAGCGGGCTTGACGGTCGAAGTCACGGCGGATGCCTTCGACGCAACGGGTTTGCGCGCAGCGCGGCGACGCGTGACAGGCTTCTTGGTCTCTGTTTCGGGCGTCTCGGTGTCAGCCATGGCTATACTCCCTCAGAAAATTTGCCGATGTATAACGCATCGCTGCACGCTGCGCTCCGCTTTTTACCGGAAGGGAGGTTCGTCGAACGCGCGGAGCTTGCGACTATGGAGCTTGGCACCCTCCAGCCGGAGCTGTTCGCAGGTCTCGATCCCGATCCGCAGATGCTCGCTGATCGCGCGCTCGTAGAAGCGGTTGGCCTGGCCCGGCAGCTTCAACTCGCCGTGGAGCGGCTTGTCCGAGACGCACAGCAACGTGCCGTAGGGGACGCGGAAGCGATAGCCCTGCGCGGCGATGGTAGCTGATTCCATGTCGATGCCGACCGCGCGTGACAGCGAGAAGCGCAACGCCGACTTCGAATAGCGCAGTTCCCAGTTGCGGTCGTCGGTGGTGACGATCGTGCCGGTGCGGAGGCGGCGCTTGAGCTCCTCGCCCGACTGGCCCGAGACGATCTCGGCGGCCTTCGCCATCGCCAGCTGAACTTCGGCAATCGCGGGAATCGGGATTTCGGGCGGCAGGACGTCGTCGAGGACATGGTCGTCGCGCAGATAGGCGTGCGCGAGGACATAGTCGCCGATCCGCTGGCTGGGTCGCAGGCCGCCGCAATGGCCGATCATCAGCCAAGCCTCGGGACGCAGCACGGCCAGATGGTCGCAGATTGTCTTCGCGTTCGAGGGGCCGACGCCGATGTTGACCAGCGTGATGCCGGTGCGGTCGTCCGCCATCAAGTGGTACGCTGGCATCTGGTGACGCCGCCACGCGCTGTCGGAGATGATCTTGTCGATGTCGTCGCCCGACGAGATCGTGATCCCACCCGCGCCCGACAGGCTGTTGAAGCGTGAGCCTTCACCAAGCTGCGTACCTGCCCAGCGGACGAACTCGTCGACATAGCGGTGGTAGTTGGTGAACAGCACGAAGCGCTGCGCGTGCTCGGCGGGCGTACCCATGTAGTGGCGCAGGCGGGCGAGGCTGAAATCGGTGCGAAGCCCGTCGAACAGTGCAAGCGGGCGGGTCTCGTCGTTGGCGACCCAGAGGCCATCGGCGATCTCATCGCCGATATGCGCAAGTTCGGTCGCCGGAAAGTGGCGCGACAATTCGGTGGCGGAGACCTCGTCGAGGCTCAGCGCGTGGCCGGGTTCGATCACATAGGGGAACGGGATTTCCTGGCGACCTTCGACCGCCTCGACGGTGACGTCGTAATCCTCGATCAGCAGAGTCAGCTGTTCGGTCAGGTATTCGGCGAAGATCGCGGGCTTGGTGACGCTGATGCGATAATCGCCGGCGGTGACGAGGCGGCCGAACGAGCGCAGCGGCGTGGGGCGATCGACGCCGCCTTTATAGACCAGTCGGATTTCGGGATAGGCGAACGAGCCGTCGGTACGGCTGACCGGATCGGGCGTCGTACCGTCGGCGATATAGGCGCTCATGGCGGCTTGGAGGCGCGCGACGGAAGCGCGGTAGAGGCGGTCGAGGTCGGCGACGAGGTCGGATGCGATTGTCATCGCGCAGTGTTAGGTGGCCGAGGTTACGGTGGCAAGACCACCAAATTCCCCCCTAAATCCTCCCCGTGTCGGGGAGGTGGCAGCCCGCTTGGGCTGACGGAGGGGGCGCTCCACGAGCGTAACGCTCGCGGTGAGCCCCCTCCACCATTCGGCAAAGCTGCCGAACGGTCCCCCTCCCCGTGCCGGGGAGGATTAGATCTCGCTGAGCAGATGCTCGGCCGAGCTCACCTTGAACTCGCCGGGGGCCTCGACGTTCAGCTGCTCCACCACGCCGTCGTTGACCAGCATCGAGTAACGCTGGCTGCGCGTGCCCATGCCGAAGCCCGAGCCGTCCATCGTCAGCCCGATCGCCTTGGCGAAGTCACCATTGCCGTCCGCGAGCATCGTGATGTCGCCGGCACCCGCCGACTTGCCCCATGCGCCCATCACGAACGCGTCGTTGACCGACACGCAGGCGATCTCGTCGACGCCCTTGGCCTTCAGCTCGGCTTCCTTCTCGACGAAGCCGGGGAGGTGCTTGGCGGAGCAGGTCGGCGTGAATGCGCCGGGGACTGCGAAGAGGGCAACCTTGCGGCCCTTGAAAAAGCTGTCGGTATCGACTTGGTCGGGGCCATCGGCCGTAGCCTTGACGAGGTTGGTGGTGGGAAGCCGGTCGCCGACGCTGATCGTCATCTGAAATCTCCTGTCGCCGCGAGTTGGTCTCGCGCGAGCCGTACCTTGGACGCGGGCGCCGGTATTTCAAGCGTGGCGGGCGATCGTCTGCGCCGCTATGTTCCAACGCATGGACAAGACGGCCTTTCTTTCGGGACAATTCCTGCTCGCGATGCCGGGCATGAGCGACCCGCGCTTCGCCCGCGCGGTGATCGCGATGTGCAGCCATGACGTGAATGGCGCGATCGGGATCGGGGTCGGCGCGACGATCGACGGGCTGGGGTTTCACGACCTGCTCGAACAGTTCGGGATCGCGCCGGGCGATGCGCCCAATGCGCCGGTGCATTTCGGCGGACCGGTCGAGCCTCGTCGCGGGTTCGTGGTGCATTCGTCCGATTGGGGCGGACAGGATTCGGTCGACGTCGCCGGGCGATGGAAGTTGTCGAGCACGGTCGACGTGCTGCGCGCGATCGCCGAGGGGAAGGGGCCGTCGCAGTGGGTGGTAGCGCTGGGCTATGCCGGCTGGGATGGCGGGCAGCTTGAGGGCGAGCTGTCGCGGCCGGGGTGGTTCAACGTTGCCGGCGACACCGACCTGCTGTTCGATACCGCGGTGGAGGATCGCTGGACTTATGCCTTCGCGCAGGCTGGCGTGGATCCGCGGTTGCTCGTTGCGGAGACGGGGCGGGCTTAGTTTAATCCTTCCCCGCCAGGGGGAGGTGGCTGGCTCTTGCCAGACGGAGGGGGAGGTAAGGGAACCCCTGTTCCGTGTCCTTCCCCTCCGTCGCCTTCGGCGCCACCTCCCCCTGGCGGGGGAGGAAAGTTTGCGGCGGCGTTGTCACGCGGGCGGGGTCCCACCCATCATATAAAGATATCTTTATATTTGATTTGAGCCCCCCGATCCCCTAAGTGGCACGGCATCCGGCACGGGCATGAGGCTCGCCGATCAAAGATTATTCCCAGGAGATATCCTCGTGGCCACCACGCTCGCGCCCCAGAAAACTGCCGGTAAGCCCGACTATGTCGTCGCCGACATCAGCCTCGCCGATTTCGGCCGCGCCGAGATCAACATCGCCGAGACCGAGATGCCCGGCCTGATGTCGCTGCGCACCGAATTCGGCGCCGCACAGCCGCTCAAGGGCGCGCGGATCACCGGTTCGCTGCACATGACGATCCAGACCGCGGTGCTGATCGAGACGCTGACCGCGCTCGGCGCCGACGTCCGCTGGGCGACCTGCAACATCTTCTCGACGCAGGATCATGCCGCCGCCGCGATCGCCGCGACCGGCGTGCCGGTGTTCGCGATCAAGGGTGAGAGCCTCGCGGATTACTGGAACTATGTCGGCGACATCTTCTCGTGGGATCGCGACGTAGAAGGCCAGACCGCCAACATCATCCTCGATGACGGTGGCGACGCGACGATGTTCGCACTCTGGGGCGCCAAGCTCGAAGCCGGCCACACGATGCCCGAGCCAGAGAACGAGGAAGAGGTCGAGATGCAGCGTGCGCTCAAGGCGTACGTTGCGAAGAACCCCGGCTACCTGACCGAGACGGTCAAGAACCTGAAGGGCGTTTCGGAAGAGACCACGACCGGCGTTCACCGCCTGTATGAGATCGCCAAGAAGGGCGAGTTGCCGTTCCCCGCGATCAACGTCAACGACTCGGTCACCAAGTCGAAGTTCGACAACCTCTACGGCTGCAAGGAATCGCTGGTCGACGCGATCCGTCGCGCGACCGACGTCATGCTCGCCGGCAAGGTCGCCTGCGTCGCCGGTTTCGGTGACGTCGGCAAGGGTTCGGCGCAGTCGCTCCGCAACGGCGGCGCACGCGTGATGGTCACCGAAGTCGATCCGATCTGCGCACTGCAGGCGGCGATGGAGGGCTTCGAGGTCGTGACGATGGAAGAGGCGGTGTCGCGCGCCGACATCTTCTGCACCGCGACCGGCAACGCCGACGTCATCACCGCCGATCACATGAAGGCGATGAAGCCGATGTCGATCGTCTGCAACATCGGCCACTTCGACTCGGAGATCCAGATCGCCGCGCTGTCGAACTACGACTGGACCGAAGTGAAGCCGGGCACCGACCTGGTGAAGTTCCCGGACGGCAAGCAGATCATCATCCTGGCGAAGGGTCGCCTGGTGAACCTGGGTTGCGCCACCGGCCACCCGTCGTTCGTGATGTCGGCCAGCTTCACCAACCAGACGCTCGCGCAGATCGAGCTCTGGACCAAGGGCGAGAACTACAAGAACGAAGTCTACGTCCTGCCGAAGCACCTCGACGAGAAGGTCGCGATGCTCCACCTCGAGAAGCTCGGCGTGAAGCTGTCGAAGCTCTCGGACAAGCAGGCCGGTTACATCGGCGTGCCGGTCGAAGGCCCGTTCAAGCCGGACCATTACCGCTACTGATCGTTCATCCGATCGTTGCGATGCGAGGGCTCGGTCGAAAGACCGGGCCCTTTTGCATGGCGGCGGCTTCCCCGGCGGGGGCGAAGTGTCCTAGACAGGGCGAGATGACGTCCGCTTGCCGCTTCGCAACCCTATCATGATCACGCTGGGTCTCGGCACGGCGATAGCCGCAGGCGCGATCCTGTTGCTGCTGATCGGCGGTGGCGGCGTGCTGCTGTTCCTTGGTCTGCGCGCACGCGGCGATGCCGCGGTGGCGGTCGAGGCCAATACGCATCTCCAGACGCTGCTCGACGGGTCGCCCGCGATCGTCACCGTCATCCGCTCGGGCGGCCGGATCGAGATGGCGCAGCGGATGGCGGACTGGCTCGGGCTCGACGTTCCGCCGCGGTCGCTGGCGGAGCTTGCGACCGGGGGTGCGGGGCTCTCGCCGGACGATGCGGCGCGGTTGATCGCCGATGTGACGGCGGCGCAGCGGTCGGGGCGGGGGTTCGTGCGGTCGGTGCGCCTGCAGGGCTCGACGCGGGCGATCACGTTTCGCGGGGGGCGTGCGCCGGGCGAGATGGGCGCCACGAGTGCGGTGCTGCTCTGGGCGTTCGATGCGACCGACAGCGAGGCGGAGATCGCGCGGCTGGGGGCGGAGACCGCGCGGCTGGGCGATGCGTATGAGTCGCTGACCGGGCTGATCGAGGCCGCGCCGATGCCGATGTGGTACCGCGCGACCGACCTGCGGCTGGCGATGGTCAACTCGGCCTATGTCGATGCGGTCGAGGGGCGTGACGCTGCCGATGTGGTGGCGCGCGGGCTGGAGCTGGTCGAGGGATCGGGGCGGGGCGGGCCGCTCGCCGGCGCGGCGGTTGCGCGCGAGCAAGGGCGGCCGCACCAGCAGGTGCTGCCAGCGACGATCGACGGCGCGCGGCGGTCGTTGCAGATCTACGACGTGCCGCTGCCGAGCGGTGGCGTCGCCGGGTTCGCGATCGATATCGAGGAGCTTGAGCAGGCGCGGTCCGGCGCGAAACGCTTCGCCGAAGCGCAGCGCGCGATGCTTGATCGGTTGTCGGCAGGCGTGGCGCAGTTCGGTGGAGACCGATCGCTCGTATTCTGCAACCAGCCGTTCCGGCGGATGTTCGCGATGCGCAGCGAATGGCTCGCCGATCGCCCCGAGTTCGACCGCGTGCTGGAGCGGATGCGCGAGGCGAACCGCCTGCCCGAAGTCCGCGACTTCCCGAGCTGGAAGGCGGAACGGCGCGACTGGTTCATGCAGACCGGTTCGGCGCAGGGCGGAAGCGCGATGGAGGAGAACTGGCATCTCCGCGGCGGCACGCACCTTCGTGTCGTCGCGCAGCCGCTGCCGGACGGCGGCCTGCTGCTGATCTTCGAGGATCGCACCGAGCAGGTCCAGCTTGCCAGCGCGCGCGATACGCTGCTGCGCGTGCGGACCGCGACGTTCGACAATCTGTTCGAGGCACTCGGTGTGTTCGCGGCGGATGGGCGGTTGCAGCTGTGGAACAACCGGTTCCGCGCCTTGTGGGGGCTGGAGGAGGAGTTCCTTGCCTCGCACCCCCGGGTCGATGCGTTTGCCGAGGCGGCTGGCGCCAAGCTCGCGACGCCGGGGCGGTCCGCGCTGATCCCCGATCTGGTACGGTCGGCGACGGTCGGGCGCCAGCAGCGCGGCGGGCGCGTGGCGTTCGCGGATGGGCGGCATTTCGAGTTTGCCGGCGTGCCGCTGCCCGACGGCAACGCGCTGTTCACGATGCTCGACATCACCGACAGCCGTCGCGCGGAGCAGGCGTTGCGCGATCGTGCGGATGCGCTCGAGGCGACCGACAAGGTGAAGACCGCATTCGTCGCGAACATGAGCTACGAACTGCGCACGCCGCTGACGTCGATCAGCGGGTTCGCGGAGATGCTCCACGGCGGCTATGCGGGCGCGATGACGCCGCAGGCCGAGGGCTATGTCGGGGCGATCCTCGAGTCGGTCGAACGGCTTGGGTTGCTCGTCGACGACGTGCTCGACTTGACGCGGGCGGAGAGCGATCGTGCGGAAACGGACCGGAGCGATGTCGATCTGCCGACCACCGTGCGCGCGGCAGCGGAGACGATCCTCCCGTCGGCCAAGCGGCGGAAGCTCGACTTCGCGGTCGAGGTGGCGCGGTCTACCGGGCGGGTGAACGGCAATGCGAAGCGGTTGAAGGAGGTCGTCGAGCACCTCCTGCGGCATGCAGTCGCGGCGACGCCGGATGGTGGGCGGGTGCTGTTGCATACCGATGGCAATGCGACGTCCGCGCGGATCGTGGTGTCGGATGACGGACCGGGGATGGATGCCGAGGCGGTCGCGCACGCGTTCGATCGGTTTGGGGAGTCGAAGGCGATGGGGGATCGAGCTTTGGGGCTGGGCTTGCCGTTGGCGAAGCAGTTCGTGGAGGCGCATGGCGGGACGATCGAGCTCTTGTCCGAACCGGGCGCCGGTACGCTGATCACCGTAGAATTGCCGCGGCGATGAGCGCGCTCGATCTGCTCCCTCTCCCCTCCGGGGTGAGGGGCCGCCATGCAGTGCAGCGCCCGGAACAACCCCTCACCCAACCCTCTCCCCGAGGGGGAGAGGGCTCATGCGCGTGATTCCCCTACCCGATCCGCAAGCGACCGAGGCGTTCGGCGCGATGTTGGCAGCGCGCGTCCAACCCGGCGACGTGATCACCCTCGAAGGCACGCTCGGCGCCGGCAAGACCAGCGTCGCGCGCGGACTCCTCGCCGCACTCGGGCTCGCCGGCGAGGCACCATCGCCCAGCTTCGCGATCGTCCAGCCCTACGAACCGCCGGAAGTCCGCTTCCCCGTCCTCCACGTCGACCTCTACCGGATCGACGACTCCGCTGAGATCGAGGAGCTAGCGCTAGACGACGCACGCTATGATTCGTTGTTGCTCGTCGAGTGGCCAGAACGGGCGGGTCCCGATTACTGGCCGGATGCACTTCGGCTCAGCCTGACGATCGAGCCGGACGGCACGCGCGGCTTGACTATCGGCGTGCCGGAAGCTTGGAGGTTGCGATGGCCGACATGACCCCGCCGCCCGGCGCCGCCGCTTTCCTCGACGCCCATGGCTGGGGTGGGGCACAGATCCTCCCGGTCGCCGGCGACGCCTCGTTTCGTCGCTATTTTCGCGCAATCGAAAGCGGGCGCCAGGCGATCCTGATGGACGCACCGCCTCCGCACGAGGACCCACGGCCGTTCATCGCGGTCGCCGAATGGCTGGTCGAGCGCGACTTTGCAGCGCCGGCGATCCTGGCCTGCGACCTCGACCAAGGGCTCGTGCTGATCGAGGATTTTGGCGACAATCGGCTGCGCGAGGCGGTCGATGCTTCACCGGAGGAGGAACTGTCGCTGTATGCGCCGGCGATCGACTTGCTGGTGCGGCTGCGCGCCGAGCCGGCTGGGCCGATCCCCCCCTATGATCGCGCCGTGCTGAAGCGCGAGGCGGGGCTATTCGTCGAATGGTACTGCCTGGCGGTCGGGATCGAGGCAGATCTTGCTGGGTGGGACGCGGCTTGGGAGTCGGTGTTCGATCATGCAATCGCCGAGACGCCGGTCACGGTTCTGCGCGATTATCATGCCGAGAACCTGATGCTGGTCGGGCCGACGCGCTCGCTCGGCCTGCTCGATTTCCAGGACGCGCTTGCGGGGCATCCGGCCTATGATCTGGTGTCGCTGTTGCAGGACGCGCGGCGGACGGTCGATCCGTCGGTCGAGGCGGCTATGCTGCAACGATACGGCGCGGCGGCGGATGCGGGGGAAGACTTCATGAACGCTTACCACGTGCTCGGCGCGCAGCGGAATGCGAAGATTCTCGGCATCTTCACGCGGCTGTGGAAGCGGGACGACAAGCCGCATTACCCGACGATGTGCCCGCGTGTGTGGACGTATCTGGAGCGTGATCTGGCGCAGCCGGTAATGGCGCCGGTCGCGGCATGGTTCGCGGCGAATGTGCCGCCAGAGTTGCGCGGCGATCCGCTGGCCTTGAGCGCGTGAGCCGCCAGCAGACGATTCGCCCTGTCCCTCGCGGTATCGTGCCCGAAACGGCAATGGTGATGGCGGCGGGCCTGGGCAAGCGGATGCGGCCGCTGACCGCGACACGGCCCAAGCCGCTGGTCAAGGTTGCGGGCAAGCCGTTGATCGATCACGTCTTCGATCGGCTGCAGGCTGCCGGGATCAAGCGCGCGGTCGTCAACGTGCATTACCTCGCGGATACGTTGGAGGCGCACGTCACCGACCGGTTCGCGGGGATCGACGTCGTGATCTCCGACGAGCGCAAAATGCTGATGGAGACGGGCGGCGGGCTCGTCCAGGCGCGGCATCTGCTCGGCGATGCGCCGGTACTGGTGGTCAACAGCGACAATCTGTGGATCGACGGACCGGTCGACGCGATCAAGCTGCTAGCATCGCGCTGGGACGATGCGACGATGGACGCGCTGCTGCTGATGGTGCCGCTCGCGCGGGCGCATAACCACCACGGGCCGGGCGATTTCTATCTCGCCGCCGATGGCCGGATCAGTGGGCGCCGCAAGTCCGGCCGGCTCGCGCCGTTCGCGTATACCGGCATTCAGATCCTGCATCCGCGGCTGATCGCAGACTGGCCCGAGGGGCCGTTCTCAACCAACATCTTCTGGGACCGCGCTATCGAGGCAGGCCGCGCTTACGGTCAGGTCCACCAGGGCCTGTGGTTCGACGTCGGCACGCCCGCCGCGATCCCAAAAACCGAGGCGATCCTCGCGGATGGCTGATATCGCCACGGCGGGTCGTCCGACGCTCTACACGATCCCCGCGCACCGTGCATTTGCGGATGCTCTAGTCGCCGGGCTGATGCGGCGGGCGGGGCGCGATCCGCTGGCACTCGCGCGCGCACTGGTCGTGCTGCCGAACAACCGCGCGGTGAAGGCCGTGACCGAGGCGTTCGTGCGCGCGAGCGGCGGCGGGCTCGTCCTGCCCCGCCTCGTGGCGCTGGGCGATCCGGAGATGGGCGAGGCGGTCGGTGCCGCGCTCGATCCGGCGGACGATATCGATCCGCCGCTGCCCGCGGTGCCGCCGTATCAGCGGCGGATGATCCTCGCGCGGCTGGTCTCCGAAGAGCGGGCACGCGAAGGGCATCCGGTCGACGCGGCGGAGGCGGTGCGGCTCGCCGGCGAACTCGCGCGGACGCTCGACCAGTTGCTGGTCGAGGAAGTGCCGCCGACCAAGTTGCGCGATATCGAGCTCGGCCCCGAACTGACCGAGCATTGGCGACGGGCGCTGGCGACGTTCGAGATCGTGCTGCAACGCTGGCCGGGCGAACTCGCGCGGCTGGAGCGGATCGATGCGGCGACGCGACGCTCGGCGTTGCTCGACCGGCTCGCCCAGCGCTGGCGGAGTGCGCCGCCGGCCGGGATCGTGTGTGCTGCGGGCGTGACCGACTCCGCGCCTGCGGTGGCGCGGCTGCTCCGCTGCATCGCCGACATGCCGCAGGGCATGGTGGTGTTCGCCGGCCTCGATCTGGCGCTGCCGGACGAGGAATGGGACGCGCTCGGCCCGCATGATCCGAACCCGGTGACCGGGCTCACGCGGCGCTCGATCGAGACGCATCCGCAATTCGATGCCAAGCTGATGCTCCTGCGCATGGGCGTAGCGCGCGGCGAGGTCCAGACGTGGCGCGAAGGGGGTGGGCATGACGCCGATGCCGCGCGCGGCCGAGCGATCGCCAACGCGCTGGCGCCCGCGGGTTTCACCGGCAAGTGGACGCAGATCGCCGCGGAGGACCGCCGCTTAAAGGGCGTGACCGCCGCCGAACTCGCGACCCCGGCGGAAGAAGCGCAAGCGATCGCGCTCGTCCTACGCGAGGCGTTGGAAGTGCCCGAGCGGACAGCCGCGCTCGTCACGCCGGATCGAGCCTTGGCGCGAAGGGTTGCGGCGCATCTCGGGCGCTGGGGCATCGGCATCGACGATAGCGCGGGGCGGCCCCTGTCGATTCTCCCGCCGGGCACGTTGCTGCTAGCGCTGGCCGAGGCGGCGGCGCAACGCTTCTCGCCGCTCGCGTTGCTGGCGTTGCTGAAGCATCCGCTGGTGCGCGCGGGCGAGGATCGCTTGCTGTGGCTCGACGGCGCGCGCGCGCTCGACCGACGGTTGCGCGGACCGCGACCCGCGGCGGGGCTCGACGGGATCGCCGGGCATCTGGAAGAGCGTAAGGGGACGGCGGCAACATGGTGGGCCGACGTCCAGCCGTTGCTGACGCCGCTGGCCGGTGCGTTCGATCAGGGGCCGCAGCCTCTGGCGTCGGTGCTCGCGTGCCTGCGCGAGACGGCGCAGACCCTGTGCGGGGACAATCTCTGGTCGGGCCTCGCAGGGCGCGCGGCGGCTGAGTTCCTCGCCGATCTGGAAGCCGAAGCACCCGCCGGACCGCCGCGGATCGATCCGCGCGAATTGCCGCAATTGCTGCGGACGTTGCTTGACGAGGTCGCGGTGCGTCCGGCGCCGGGCGGGCATCCGCGGCTTGCGATCTACGGCCTGATCGAGGCGCGGTTGCAGACTGCCGACGTCATGGTGCTCGGAGGGCTGAACGAAGGTGTGTGGCCGGGGCGGCCCGCGCCCGACCCTTGGCTTGCACCGCGGATCCGCATGGAACTCGGGCTGCCGGGGCTGGAGCGACGCGTGGGCACCGCCGCGCATGATTTCGCGCAGGCCTTGGGTGCGCCGCGAGCAGTCGTCACGCGAGCGCGGCGAGATGCGAAGTCTCCCGCGCTGGCGTCGCGGCTGTGGCTTAGGTTGCAGGCGCTCGCGGGGGATCGGTTCGAGCGCGCCACGGCCCTCGAAGGTTGGACGCGCTCGCTCGACGATCCGGGCGTTCACGAACCCGTCGACCGACCCGCGCCTTCACCACCCGCATCGCTGCGTCCGAAGGTCATCTCCGTCACCGAGGTCGATCGCCTCAAGGCCGACCCCTACGCCTTCTACGCACGCCGTGTGCTCGGGCTGATGCCGCTCGATCCGGTCGATGCCGATCCGAGCGCCGCATGGCGCGGGACCGCGGTGCACGACATTCTCGAGCAATGGTGGAAGCAGGACAACTGCACCGTCGACACGCTCCGCCAGCGCGCGAAGGCGATGCTCGACGACGAACGCACGCACCCGATGATGCGCGCGCTTTGGCAGCCGCGCCTGCTCGAGGCGATCGACTGGATCGCAGGCGCGATCGTCGCGCAGGGCGAGGACGGCCGGATGGTCGCCAGCGCCGAGGGCAAGGGCAAGATCGAGATCGCTGGCGTCACCCTGTCGGGGCGCTACGACCGCATCGACAAGCTCCCCGACGGGCGCCTGGCCGTGATCGACTACAAGACCGGCAAGCCGCCGTCGCCGACCGCGGTGCGCGCGGGCTATAGCCTGCAACTCGGGCTCCTCGGACTGATCGCCGAGCGTGGCGGGTTCCCAGACGTCTCCGGCACCGCGGGCGCGTTCGAATATTGGTCGCTCGGCAAGAAGCGCGACGCGTTCGGCTATATCGAGAGCCCGGTCGATCCCGAGGGCAAGCGCGACAAGATCCCGACCGCCGAGTTCACCGCGATCGCCGCGCACAACTTCACCGAAGTCGTCGGCGAATGGCTGACCGGCAACGCCGCGTTCACCGCCAAGCTCGTCCCCGAATACGCCCCCTATGCCGAGTACGACCAGCTGATGCGACGCGACGAATGGTATGGCCGTGAGCGGTGACGCGCTTGCTACGCTGCCCCGCTTAAGGGGCGCGCAGGCCGATGCCAGCAACCCGGCCTCGCACGTCTGGCTGTCCGCCTCGGCGGGCACCGGCAAGACGCAGGTGCTGGCCGCCCGCGTGTTCCGGCTGCTGTTGCGTGGCGTAGCTCCCGGCGCGATCCTGTGCCTGACCTTCACCAAGGCAGGCGCGGCGGAGATGGCGCAGCGCATCAACGGGCGGCTCGCGGCCTGGGTGCGGATGCCTGCGCCCGCGCTCGCGGCGGACCTGATCGCGCTCGGCGAGAGCCCGGTGCAGGCGTTGCAGGACCGCGCCCGCACCCTGTTCGCCAAGGTGCTCGACGCGCCCGGCGGTGGCCTGCGCATCCAGACGATCCACGGGTTCTGCCAGGGCTTGCTGGCGGCGTTCCCGGTCGAGGCCGGGCTGACGCCGGGCTTCCGGCCGTTGGAAGCTCGCGAAGAGGCGGGGCTCGCGCGCGAGGCACTGGCGTCGATGCTGTCCGACGCCGAGCGCGAGGGCCGCGAGCGTCCGGTCGAGATCGTCGGGCGGCTGTCGCTGCGGATGGGCGAGGGCGGGGCGGAGGCGTTCCTGCTCGCCTGCGCGCGTGCGCTGCCGGCGTTGGAGGCCCTCCCGGTCGGCATCCAGCCGTGGTTGAGGCGTGAACTCGGGCTTCCGTCCGGCGACATCGACGAGGCGATCGCGGAATGGTGCGATGCGCTCGACCTTGACGCGATCGCGCGGATCGCGGCGGCCAATCGCGCTTGGGGGACCGCCACCGGGCAGGCCGCGGCGGCGACCGTGCAACGCTGGCTCGGCTCCGAAGATCGCGCGGCGACGCTGGACGAGCTCGCCAGCGTCGTGCTCACCGGCACGGGCACGCAGCGCAAAGCCTCGAAGAAACTGATCGATGCCGAGCCCGACTACGAAGTCCTCGCGCGCGATCTGGGCGAGGCGTGCACCGACGTACTGTCGATGGTCCAGCGCGCGAGCTATTGCGATCTGCTCGCCGACGGGCTCGAAGTCGGGCGCGATTATGCGCGGGGCTATGCTCTCGCCAAGCGGCGCGCGGGCGCGGTCGATTTCGACGACCTGATCGCGACGACGGTGGCGCTGCTCGACCAGCCGGGGATCGGCGAATGGGTGCGCTACAAGCTCGACCAAGCGACCGAACACCTGCTTATCGACGAGGCGCAGGACACCAACGGCCACCAATGGCGGATCGTCCGCGCGCTGGCGGACGAGTTCTTCGTCGGGCGCGGCATCTATGCGCCGTCGACGCGGACGCTGTTCACGGTCGGCGATTACAAGCAGGCGATCTTCGGCTTCCAGGGGACCGACCCACTCAATTTCCAGGCCGCCGAACAGTATTTCGGTGGGCGTGCGAGCGAGGTGGAAGGTGACGACGACTGGCCCGAGGAGGAGCGCGGGCTCCCCTTGGCGCGGCTGTCGTTGCGGCACTCGTTCCGGTCGACGCGAACCGTGCTGGAGTTCGTCGATGCGGCGATCGACGCGATCGGCGAGCCGGGTCTTGGGATCGCGGGTGAGGTCGAGCGTCACGCCAGTGAGGTGGCCGGCCCGGGGACGGTGACCCTGTGGCCGCCGGTGTCCGCGGGCGACAGCGAGGACGACGAAGAGGGCTGGGTCGACGACGCGGTACGTAAGCTCGCCAGCGATATCGCGCGTGCGGTGAAGGGCTGGCTCGTGCCCGATACGGGGCTCATGCTGGAGAGCAAGGGCCGGCGGTTACGGCCTGAGGACGTGATGATCCTGGTCAAGCGGCGCGGCGACCTCGCCTCGCTGATCGTCGCGCGGCTCTATGCCGAGGGCGTGCCGGTGGCGGGTGTCGATCGCCTGCGGCTCAACGCGCCGCTCGCGGTGCAGGATCTGTTGGCGACGATCCGCTTCGTGTTGCAGCCCGAGGACGATCTGAGCGTCGCGGCGCTGCTTGTGTCCCCGCTGATCGGCTGGACGCAGGACGAGCTTATGGCGGCCGCACCGCGTGAGGCGGGTCCATTGTGGCGCCACCTGCAACGCACGCAGCCCGCGGCAAGGCTCGCGCCGTTGCTGGCGATGCTCGCGCGCGCGGACATCGCCACGCCCTACCAGTTCCTCGAGGAGCTGTTGTCGGGACCGCTCGATGGCCGGCGGAAGCTGATCCGCCGCCTCGGCACCGAAGCACGCGATCCGATCGAGGAACTGCTCAACGCCGCGCTGACGTTCGAGAGTACGACGACGCCGTCGCTGCAGCGCTTCCTCGACTGGTTCGATCGGGGAGACGTGGAGATCGTACGCGATCCGTCCGCGCCGCTCGATGCGGTGCGGGTGATGACGGCGCACGGCGCGAAGGGTTTGCAGGCGCCGCTCGTCATTCTGGCGGATGCGACCGCGGACCCGTCGGCCGCACCGCGCTCGATCCTCAAATGGGCGCCCGAACCCGGCGCTGCGCCGATCCCCGTGTTCCGTCCGCGGTCGAGCGAACGTGGCGGGCCACTCGATGCGGTCGTGTCGGCGGCCGAGCAGCGCGAACTCGAGGAGCATTGGCGGCTGTTCTACGTCGCCGCGACCCGCGCGGAAGAGCGGCTGGTGATCGCCGGTGCGCTCGGGCCGCGCGCGAAAGGCGTGCCGCCCGAGAACAGCTGGTATGCGGCGTCCGACCGTGCGCTGACCGCGCTTGAGGTGCCGGTAGGTGAGGGGTCGAGGACCTTTGCCGGGGCCGAGCCTCAGCCTGCGGTAATCGCCAAACCTGCGGCTGCGATCCGGCAGATGGAGAACGCGCAGCTGCCGGCCTGGGCGCATGAGCCGGCACCGCAAGAAGCCCGTCCGCCTCGTCCGCTGTCGCCGTCTGCGCTTGGCGACGATGCCGTATCCGATCCGCCGCCGACGCCAGCGATGCGCGTCGCAGCGGAGCGGGGCCGGCTGATCCATGCGCTGTTCGAGCGTTTACCGGCGGTTGCTGCCAACGACCGCGCCGCGGCGGGGGATCGCTGGTTGGCCAAAGCCGGCGGCGTCGACGATGCCGCGGCGCGCGCCGAGATCGTTCGGAGCGTCGTTGCCGTGCTCGACGATCCGCGCTTCGCCGAGCTGTTCGGCGCGGATACGCTCGCCGAGGCACCGATCGCCGCGACCTTGGCGAACGGCCTCGTCGTGTCGGGAACGGTCGATCGCCTGCTGATCGAGGCGGACCGGATCCGCGTCGTCGACTTCAAGACCGGGCGGCGCGCACCGAGAGGGCTGGACGACGTGCCGGAATACCATCTGAGGCAGATGGCCGCGTACGCCGAAGCCTTGGGCGTGATCTTTCCGGGGCGGTCGGTCGAGGCGGCATTGCTGTACACCGCAGGGCCGCGGCTGATCGTGCTCGACGGCGAGACGTTGGCCGCGAACAAGCCGCGCTATCGGCCCACGGAGCAAAGCTAGCGCCTCGGTGGTTGAGCGGACGCCCGCGCGACCCTAGATTGCGTTCAACGAAGGAGAATTCACGATGGCGACCAAGCAGATTACCGATGCCAGCTTCGATGCGGACGTCCTGAACGCCGAGGGCCCGGTGCTCGTCGATTTCTGGGCGGAATGGTGCGGCCCGTGCAAGATGATCGGGCCGTCGCTCGAGGAGATTTCGGAAGAGCTCGGCGAGAAGGTGACGATCGCCAAGCTCAACATCGACGAAAACCCTGACGCGCCGGGCAAGTATGGCGTGCGCGGTATCCCGACGATGATCCTGTTCAAGGGCGGCGCACCCGCGGCGACCAAGGTCGGCGCCGAACCCAAGGGCCGGCTGAAGGCCTGGCTCGAGGGCGAGCTGGCCTAAGGATCACCTACCTCTCCGTCATCCCAGCGGAAGCGGGGATCTCCCGGTTCGAGCCACTCCGCTCACCAACCGGGATACCCCAGCTTTCGCTGGTGACGGCAATAGGGGTCAGCTCCGATAGTCGGCGTTGATCGAGATATAGCCATGCGTGAGGTCACAGGTCCACACGGTGGAGCGGCCTTCGCCTAGCGCGAGGTCGACGCCGATCTCGATTTCCTGGCCCTTGAGATGCGCCGCCACCGGCGCCTCGTCGTAACCGCTCAGCGCCAAGCCGCCTTCTGCAACTTGCGTATTCCCGAACCGGATCGAAAGCGTATCGCGGTCGGCGGGTTCGCCAGCTTTGCCTACGGCCATGACCACGCGGCCCCAATTGGCGTCCTCGCCGGCGATCGCGGTCTTTACCAGCGGCGAGTTGGCGATGCTCATTGCGATGCGGTGCGCGCTGCGGTCGCTCTCCGCGCCGGTAACTTGGATCTCGATCAGCTTCTGTGCGCCTTCGCCGTCGCGGACGACGAGCATGGCGAGTTGGTGACACAGGTCTGCCAAAGCAGCGCGGAACGCGTCCGCACCGATGCTGTCGTCATCGGCCAGCACCGTATTGCCAGCCTTGCCCGTCGCGAACGCCAGCACCGTGTCGCTAGTCGAGGCATCGCTGTCGACCGTGATGCACGAGAAGCTCGGCGCGTTCGCCTTCGACAGCGCGGCCTGCAGGAACTCCGGCTCAACCGCGGCATCGGTGAAGATGAACCCGAGCATCGTCGCCATGTCGGGCGCGATCATCCCCGATCCCTTGATGATCCCGACCAGCGTAACGGCGCGGTCACCGATTACCGCCGTCGTCACCGCGCCCTTGGTGAACGTGTCGGTCGTCATGATCGTCGCCGCCGCATCCTCCCAGCCACATGGCTCGGCGGCGAAGGCAGCGTCCAGTCCAGCCTCGGCCTTGTCGATCGGCAAAGGCACCCCGATCACGCCGGTCGAGGACACGAACACGTCCGAAGGCTGGCACCCAAGATGCGCCGCAGTCCGCGCGGCAATCGCCTCGACCGCCGCACGCCCGCGCGAACCGGTGAAGGCGTTCGAATTGCCGGCGTTCACCACCAGCGCCCGTGCCTGACCAAGCGTCAGCGCCGCACGGCACCACTCCACTTCGGGCGAAGGACATTTGCTGGTCGTCAGCACACCCGCGACCACCGTCCCCGGATCGAGCGTCACGAACGTCAGGTCGCAGCGGTCCCACGCCTTGTACCGCGCCCGCGCGACATGCAGCGCGACGCCGTCGATCGCGGGCGCGGTGGGGAAGGGCAGGGCGAGGGGGGATGTGGACTCGGTCATGCCCGCCATTTGCCGCTTGTGCCGGATGGCTGCAACGGCTTGGTTGTGCGCCGGATCATTTCGGGGGATTCGTCGGTGAGAATATACGGGGTTGTCGCGGGTCTGGCGTTGCTTGCGCATGGACCGGCTGGCCGGCTGGCGATCCTGTCGCGCCGAAGCCATCCGCCGAACTGGCGACGCTGTTCGGGTCCGACTCGTATCCGCCGCTCGCCGCCACCGCGCGGGAAGACGGGACGGTGATTGCCGAGTTGGCGATCGATCCGCTGGGTGCGGTGACCGGATGCCGCATCGCGACGTCCTCCAACTCGACCTCGCTCGATACGGGGACGTGTCGGATCATCATGGGTCGCAAGACGTCGTTCGCGCCGGCACGCGATGCGGCGGGCAAGCCGGTTGCCGGGACGTATGAGCTCAAAGTTCGCTGGATCCTGCCCGAGCCGCCACCCAGCCCGCTGGAGAGCACCGGGCAGCGGTTGACGCTGCTGATCTCCAACAAAGCCGTGATCAAACGCTGCGAACTTCGCACGGTGCCCGGCAATGTCGGGATCGAAGCAATGACGATGTGCGCTGGGTTTCGGGAGCTGTTCGCATCGATGTTCGGAGGCAATCCCGCGGTCTCGCCACCGGGCGACGTCGAGGCCCTGGTCCTGATCGATCGGATCGTCGGGCAGAGCGCGCCCCTGACGGGGCCGTTGCCGACCGGAATGACATCGGTTCAGGATGTCGGCAGCGAGTTCGTCGTCCAGCCCGATGGCATGCGGACGAATTGCACGCCGGTCGCCACGCTGGTCACCGCGACTACGGAGGACGACGACGCCAAAGCCGGGGATCTCTGCGACGGCGCCGAGCGGTTCGTCAAGCATCAGGGCGCGCCCATCAAGGTGCAGGATCGATTGCGCGTCGCCTATCGGCTCGTCGGGAAATGATCACCGGACGACGGATGGACCTTGACGACGTGTTCGCATAAAGCCGGCTTCGCATGAACCTTCTGCTCCTCCTCTCCGCCCTGCTTTCCGCGCTGACCGGCGCGGTACCGGGCGTGCGTGGGCAGTCGGCGCAGGCAGTGGCGCAGGGCAGCGTCTGTGCGCAGGTCGCGACCATGGCCGTGGCGAAGGTCGCGGTGCGGCCCGTAGCCGCGCTGGCCTCGTTGGAAGACGTCGCCGTTTCCGCGACGTTGTGCGTCGTTGCGGTCAGCACGACCCCGATCTGGGCGGACCGTCGGCGCGAATAGCGTCGAGCGCTTGATCCCTCGGCTCACGGGCCGCTCCCTATCTCTGCGCGTGCGTGCCCCCAATGTGCCGCCGCGTCTCATATCCAGGAAATCAGCCCATGTTCGGTGGCCTCGCCAAATCCTTGTTCGGTTCGTCCAACGACCGCTACGTCAAGTCGCTCAACCCGATCCTCGCGAAGATCGCCTCGTTCGAGCCGTCGCTCCAGGCGATGTCGGATGAGGAACTCTCCGCGCAGACCGTCAAGTTCCGCGCGCGTCTCGCGAATGGCGAGAAGCTCGACGACCTGCTCCCAGAGGCATTCGCGACGGTCCGAGAGGCTGCGCACCGCGTGCTCGGCCAGCGCCACTACGACGTGCAGATGGTCGGCGGCATCGTCCTCCACCGCGGCGAGATCGCGGAGATGCGGACCGGCGAGGGCAAGACGCTCGTCGCCACGCTCGCGACCTATCTCAACGCACTCCCCGGTGATGGCGTCCACGTCGTCACCGTCAACGACTACCTCGCGGCGCGCGACGCCGAGTGGATGGGGCAGGTCTATACCTTCCTCGGCATGACGATCGGCGTCATCATCCCGAACCTGTCGGACGAGGAACGCCGCGCCGCCTATGCCGCGGACATCACCTACGGCACCAACAACGAGTTCGGCTTCGACTATCTGCGCGACAACATGAAGTACGAGCGCAGCGCGATGACGCAGCGCGCGTTCAACTTCGCGGTGGTCGACGAGGTCGATTCGGTGCTGATCGACGAAGCCCGCACGCCGCTGATCATCTCCGGCCCGACCGACGACAAGTCCGAGCTGTACATGCAGGTCGACGCGGTCGTGAAGCAGCTCGATCCGATCGATTACGACAAGGACGAGAAGCAGAAGACGATCATCCTCACCGAGGACGGCACCGAGAAGGTCGAGCGGATGCTCGAGGCGGCGGGGCTGCTCGAGGGGCAGAACCTGTACGACTTTGAGAACACGCAGGTCGTGCATCACCTCAACCAGGCATTGCGTGCGATCGTGATGTTCAAGTCGGACATCGACTACATCGTCAAGGACGGCAAGGTCATCATCATCGACGAGTTCACCGGTCGCATGATGGACGGCCGGCGCTGGTCGGACGGCCTGCATCAGGCGGTCGAGGCGAAGGAGGGCGTCCAGATCGAGCCCGAGAACCAGACGATGGCCTCGATCACGTTCCAGAATTACTTCCGCATGTACCCCAAGATCGGCGGCATGACCGGCACCGCGGCGACTGAGGCGGCCGAGTTCTACGACATCTACAAGATCAACGTCGTCAGCATCCCGACCAACGTCGAGGTCAAGCGCGTCGATGAGGAAGACGAGTTCTACAAGGACACCAAGGACAAGTTCGCGGCGATCGCCAAGAAGATCAAGCATCACGCCGAGCTGGGCCAGCCGGTGCTGGTCGGTACCGTGTCGATCGAGAAGTCCGAGATGCTGAGCGAGTTCCTGGTCGGCGAGAACGTCGATCACAAGGTGCTCAACGCGCGCTTCCACGAGATGGAGGCGCACATCGTCGCGCAGGCCGGGCGCAAGTCCGCGGTGACGATCGCCACCAATATGGCGGGCCGCGGCACCGACATCAAACTCGGCGGCAACCTGGAGTTCCGCATGCTCGACGAGCATCCCGAACTGGTCGAGGGCACGCCTGAGTATGACGAGGCAGCGGCGCGGATCACGATCGAGATCGAGGCGGAGAAGCAGGCGGTGCTCGCCGCGGGCGGTCTGTTCGTGCTCGGCACCGAGCGGCACGAGAGCCGGCGTATCGACAACCAGCTGCGCGGGCGCTCGGGGCGTCAGGGCGATCCGGGCTTGTCGCGCTTCTACCTCAGCCTCGACGACGACCTGCTGCGCATCTTTGGGCCGGACACGCTGTTCGCCAAGATGATGCGCAACAATATCGAGGACGGCGAGGCGATCGGCAGCAAGTGGTTGTCGAAGGCGATCGAGACCGCGCAGAAGAAGGTCGAGGCGCGCAACTACGACATCCGCAAGCAGGTCGTCGAATATGACGACGTGATGAACGAGCAGCGCAAGGTCATCTACGAGCAGCGCGCGGACATCATGGATGCCGATACGGTCGGCGACGTGGTGACCGACATGCGCGCGGAGACGGTCAACGTGATCGTCGGCGATGCGTGCCCGCCCAACTCGTATCCCGAGCAGTGGGACGTCGCGGGGATGAAGACGCGACTTGCCGAGGTGATGAACCTCGAGCCGCAGATCGACGCGTGGTTGCTGGAGGAGTCGGTCGACCCCGAGGTTCTGGAGGAGCGTATCCGCGCGATGGCGGACGAGGCGATCGCGCAGAAGTCGGCGGATCTCGATGCGGAGACGTGGACGTCGGTCGAGAAGTCGATCCTGTTGCAGAATCTCGACCATCACTGGAAGGAGCATCTGGCGACGCTCGATGCGCTGCGCCAGGTCGTCCATCTGCGCGCGTACGCGCAGAAGACGCCGATCAACGAGTATAAGCAGGAGGCGTTCTCGCTGTTCCAGCGGATGCTCGAGACGATCCGCGAGGACGTGACCAAGACGATCGCGCATGCGCAGTTCCAGATGCAGGCGCCGGTCGGGCTGCCCGAACTGCCGGACTTCATCACCACGCATTTCGACCCGTTCACGGGCGAGGACAATTCGAACGACATCGATGCGGGCACGCGCGGCCACATCACGTCGACGATGCCGCCTTTGCAGATCCCGCAGCCGCAGGAGGCCGATATCGGCGAAGATCCGGCGAATTGGGAGGGTGTGGTCAGCCGTAACGCACCGTGTCCCTGCGGGTCGGGGCGCAAGTACAAGCAGTGCCACGGGGCTGTTTGAGGGGCTGAGCTTAATTCAGCGTTGCCACCCCGGCGAAGGCCGGGGCCCAATTGGAGAGGTCAAAGTAACGGAGCGCGTCCGTCGTTAGCGACGTCCCCCAATTGGGCCCCGGCCTTCGCCGGGGTGGTAAATAGGATGCGGGCGGCCCCTCGGTTCTTCCGCGAAAACGGGAGCCCAGGCTACCGGCGACGGCCTCTGGTACTCCCGGCCCCCCACCTTCGCGCGGGAACGACGGAGCAACCCTCCCGACCGATCGTTAGGAACCCATGCGCCAAGCCACCACGATCCTCACCATCGACACCACCCGCCAAGGCCTCGTCGACGTTACCGACAAGATCGCCCGCTGGACCTGCGACCAACGCATATCGGAGGGCCTGCTGACGGTATTCTGCCGCCACACCTCCGCGTCGCTCCTCATCCAGGAAAACGCCGCGCCCGAAGTCCGCACCGACCTCGAAGCCTATTTCGCCCGCATCGCGCCGGAATCGCGTGAGTATCTCCACGACGACGAGGGCCCAGACGACATGCCCGCCCATCTTCGTACTGCGCTGACTCAGGTCCAGCTCTCGATCCCGCTGATCGACGGGCGACTCGCGCTTGGCACGTGGCAGGGCATCTATCTCTTCGAACACCGCCGCCGCCCGCATCGCCGCACACTCGCGCTACACGTCATCGGCGACTGACGCAGATCATGAAAAATGCGTCAGCTAGGTGGCGCATTGGAGCGATGTCGTTCATCAACCGTTCCACCACTGACGGCTAATAAGCGGCGTTTCGCCGCATTCGCCGCGAACGGAGACGACACCATGTTCAAGATACAGGGTCGCAAGGTCGCATTCGCAGCGCTCGCAACGGGCGCGCTGCTGCTGGCCGGATGCGCGACCGAGACCACCTATCGCCCTGCCACGGGTCAGGGGTTCAACCGCACCGGCTATAGCGACCGCCAGGTCGAGCCCGGTCGCTTCCTTGTCAGCTTTGCCGGCAACAGCGTTACGTCGCGCGATACTGTCGAGCGTTATCTGTTCTTCCGCGCCGCCGAACTGACGTTGCAGAACGGCTACGACTATTACCTGATGGCCGACCGCGACACCAACCTCCAGTCGCGGACGTACTCGACGCCGGGGATCGGCGGCGGGTTCGGGTATGGCGGCTTCGGCGGCTATTGGGGCCCGTCGTGGCGCTATTACGGGCGCGGGTTCGGCTGGCGTAACTGGAGCCCGGGCTTTGGCGGCGGGTTCGGTGGATATGGCGGTGGCTTCGGTGGCCCATGGGGCAACGACTTTGATGTCCGCACGATCGATCGCTACGAAGCGACGGCCGAGATCGTGATGCGCAAGGGCCCGATCCCGCGCGACAATATCCGCGCATTCGATGCACGTAAGGTGGTCGACAGCATCGGACCGAGTGTCGTTTTGCCGAAGTAAGCTGCGGCTTTCGTTACGGTAAAAGGCTGGGCTACCCCAGGGTAGTCCGGCCTTTTTCGTGGCGCTGCTCCCTCTCCCCTTGGGGGAGAGGGTTGGGGCGAGGGGTAGTTGGGAAGGGCAGCGCTTGCGGCGCCCCTCACTCAACCCTCTCCCCAGAGGGGAGAGGGCTTAAGAAGCGGCCTTCGCCAACCCCTTCGACAACTGCAGCGCCCCATGCAGCCGCGCCTTCGGATCGCCCCAGGCGCGTTGCAGCACCAGCTTGCTGTCCGGCCGCAACCGCGCGACGCCGTTCAAGCGCTCGACATACGCCAGCAGCTTGTCGATGTTCGGCGGCTTGTCGTCGTGGAACGACACCAGCACGCCCTTCGGCCCGACGTCGATCTTCGACACGCACGCTTTTTTTGCGTTCAGCTTGATCTCAATGACCTTGATCAGATTTTCGGTCGCATCCGGCAGCGGCCCGAACCGGTCGATCATCTCGGCGGCGAAGGCCTCGATCTCCTGGCCCTCGTCGAGATCGTTGAGACGACGATACAGGCCCATCCGCAGGTCGAGATCGGGAACGTAATCCTCGGGGATAAGGATCGGCGCGTCGACCGTGATCTGCGGCGAGAAATCGCGCGGGCGGGACGAGGTCATGCCGCCGGCCTTGGCGTCCATGATCGCCTCCTCCAGCATCGCCTGGTAGAGTTCGAAGCCAACCTCCTTGATATGCCCGGTCTGCTCGTCGCCGAGCATGTTGCCCGCGCCGCGGATATCCAGATCATGGCTAGCGAGCTGGAAGCCTGCGCCAAGCGAGTCGAGATCGGACAGCACTTTCAGCCGCTTCTCCGCCGTCACCGTCATCTGTCGCTCGGGCGGCGTCACAAGATACGCGTACGCACGCGTCTTCGAACGCCCGACGCGACCGCGCAACTGATAGAGCTGGGCGAGGCCAAAGCGGTCCGCGCGGTGGACGATCATCGTGTTGGCGGACGCGATGTCGATCCCGCTCTCGATGATCGTGGTCGAGACGAGCACCTCGAACTTCTTGTCGTAGAACGCCGACATGCGCTCCTCGACCTCGGTCGGCGACATCTGGCCGTGCGCGACGACGAAGCGGATCTCGGGCACCTGTTCGCGCAGGAAATCCTCGATCTCGGGCAGATCTGCCACGCGTGGGGTGACGACGAAGCTCTGCCCGCCGCGGTAATGCTCGCGCAGCAACGCCTCGCGCAGGACAACCGGATCGAACGGCATGATGTACGTCCGCACCGCGAGTCGATCGACCGGCGGGGTCTGGATCACCGACAGCTCGCGGATGCCCGACATCGCCATCTGCAACGTGCGCGGGATCGGCGTCGCGGTCAGCGTCAGCATGTGGACGTCCGCCCGCAGCGCCTTCAGCCGCTCCTTGTGCGTCACGCCGAAGCGCTGCTCCTCGTCGACCACCACCAGCCCGAGCCGCTTGAAGTCGATATTCTTCGCGAGCAGCGCATGCGTGCCGATGACGACGTCGATCGTGCCGTTCGCCAGCCCCTCCTTGGTCGCCTTCGCCTCGCTCGCGGTGACGAGCCGCGACAGGCGGCCCATGTTCATCGGGAAGCCTTCGAAGCGGGCGACGAAGTTGTTGTAATGCTGGCGCGCGAGCAATGTCGTCGGGCAGACGATCGCGACCTGTTTGCCACCCATCGCCGCGACGAACGCGGCGCGCAACGCGACCTCGGTCTTGCCGAAGCCGACGTCGCCGACGACCAAGCGGTCCATCGGTTTGCCCGCGGCAAGATCGCCCAACACGTCCTCGATCGCGCGGTCCTGGTCCTCGGTTTCCTCGTACGGGAAGCGGTCGACGAAGCTGGGGTAGCCGCTCGAATCGGGTTCGAGCACGTCGCCCGGATGCAGCGCGCGTTCGGCGGCGGTCGCGATGAGTTCGCCGGCGATCTCGCGGATCCGCTCCTTCATCTTCGATTTCCGGCGCTGCCAGCCTTCGCCGCCGAGACGGTCGAGCGTCGCGCCTTCCTCGGACGAGCCGTACCGCGAGAGGACGTCGATGTTCTCGACCGGCACGTACAGCTTGTCACCGCCGGCATAGCTGAGCGCGACGCAATCGTGCGGGCTCTGGCCGACCGGGATCGAGGTCAGGCCCTCGTAGCGGCCGATACCGTGCTCGGTATGGACGACCAGATCGCCCGGCGTCAGCGTCGCGAGTTCGGCGAGGAACGCGTCGGCGGATTTCTTGCGCTTCTTGCGGTGGACGAGGCGATCGCCGAGCATGTCCTGCTCGGTGAGGACCGCGATCCCCGGCGCGGTGAAGCCGTGATCGAGCGGGAGGACGATCAGCGCGACGCCGAAGCTGCGCGCGGTGTCGGCGATGCCGAGCGCCTCCTGCCAGGTCTCGGCGTGCTTGCCGCCTTTCATGCCGTGGTCGGCGAGCAGGCTCCCCAGGCGCTCGCGCGCGCCGATCGAGTAGCTGGCCAGGATCGGCCTGCGGCCCTGCTTGCGCAGTTTTTCGACGTGATCGGCGACGGCTTCGTAGATGTTCGTCTGCGCTGCGCGCTCGGGACCGAAATCGCGCGGGCCGTCGACGTCGAAGTCGAGCACGGTGTCGCTCGGCGGCTCGTGGAACGGCGAGGTGATATGCGCGGCGAACGCCTCGACGCCGCCCGACCATTCCTGCGCGTCCAGGTACAGCGCCTTGGCTGGCATCGGCCGGTAGCTGCCGGGCTGGGCGGCCTCTGCGCGCTTGCGGTTCTCGTAATAGTCCGCGATCGATTCGAGCCGGCTTTCCACCGCCGCAGCGACGCCGTTGTCGCGCACCACGACGTCGTCGGCACCGAGATGGTCGAACAACGTCGCCATCTTCTCCTCGAACAGCGGCAGCCAATGCTCCATGCCCGCGATGCGGCGGCCTTCGGAGATCGCCTGGTACATCGGATCGCCGGTCGCGGTCGCGCCGAACGCGTCGCGGTAGCGGGTGCGGAAGCGCTTGATCGAGTCTTCGTCGAGCAAAGCTTCGGAGGCGGGGAGCAGGACGAAGCCGTCGATCCGGCCGGTGGTGCGCTGGTCGGCCGCGTCGAAGGTGCGGACGCTCTCGATCTCGTCGCCGAAGAAATCGAGGCGCAGCGCGTGGTCTTCGCCCGACGGATACAGATCGACGATCCCGCCGCGCACCGCATATTCGCCCTGGTCGTGGACGGTGTCGGTGCGGACATAGCCGTTCGCCTGGAGCAGCATGGCTAGCTTGTCGCGGCCGATCCGCTCGCCGGGGGCCAGGCGCGCGACGAGTTGGCGGATGCGGAACGGGGTGAGGACGCGCTGAGTCGCGGCGTTGGCGGTGGTGAGGAGGAGCTGCGGGCCCTTGGGCTTGCCTTGCAGACGTTGCAGCGCGGCGACACGCTCGGCCATGATGCGCAGCGTCGGCGAGGCGCGATCGTAGGGGAGGCAGTCCCAGGCCGGGAAGCTCAGCACTTCGAGATCGGGCGCGAAATACGCCGCGGTCGAGGCGACCGCGCGCATCGCCGCATCGTCCGGCGCGATGAACACCGCGCGGGTCTTCGCGGCGCGCGCGAGGTCGGCGAGCAGCGACGGCTGGAAGCCGGACGGCACGCCCGACAGCGTCAGCGGGGTTGTCGCGGAGAGGATCGTCTTGAGGTCTAGCATTGGCTTCCTAAAGCCCTCTCCCCGTCGGGGAGAGGGTTGGGTGAGGGGCTGTTCTAGGCGCTGCGCTGCTTGGCTGCCCCTCACCCCGCCCCTCTCCCTGGAGGGGAGAGGGAGACGAGATTACTTCACGACCGTCACGTAGTTGATGTCGCGCATCGCCTGCATCATCGTGCCGTCCCACTCGGGCGGGCACGGGATCGAGCCGATCGCCCAGCCCATGATGTCGACGTCCTGTTCTTCCAGCAGCGCCTCGAACCAGTCGAGCTGTTCGGGCGTCCATGTCCGGCCATAGGTTTCGAAGAAGCCGCCGATCATCATGTCGGCTTCGCGCGTGCCGCGGTGCGAGCTGCGGAAGCCCAAGCGCTTGAGGCGGGTCTCGTGGTCCATCGTATCTCCAACGCGGATAGGCCGGCGACCGCTGGCGGCGGGCGTCGGCTAGGCTATAGAGGCCAGATAGTCATGCGACCCGAAATCCTCAATCCGCTGTTCGCCGAAACCCTCGTCCTGAAGGGGGTAGGGCCTGCGCTCGCCAAGCCGCTCGACCGGCTCGGGCTCGCGCGCGTCGTCGACGTCGCCTTCCATCTGCCGACCGGCTATGTCGATCGCCTGCCGCGCACCGAGCTGATGTCGAGCGATGCCGGGCGGATCATCACGATCACGCTGACCCCGCGCGACTACAGGATCAGCGCCGGCCGCGGCCCCACGCGCGTGCAGGCGACCGACGAGCTCGGGAACTATGTCAGCCTCGTCTTCTTCGGCGGCAGTTCGGGCTGGGCGAAGAAGCTCCTCCCGATCGGCGAGGCCAAGCGCATCTCGGGCCGGCTCGACGAATACGGCCAGGAATTGCAGATCGTGCATCCCGACATCGTCGAACCCGACGAGGAGTTGCGCGAGCGCGAGCCGATCTATCCGCTGTCGGAAGGCCTCACCTCGCGGCGACTGGCGGCGCTGACCACGCAGGCGGTCGCGCGCGCGCCGGACCTGCCCGAGTGGATCGAGCCGGGCTTGAAGGCGAAGCGCGAATGGCCGGGCTGGCACGACTCGCTGGAACGCATCCATGCAGACCCGTCGGATGCGAAGGCGCGCGAGCGGCTGGCCTATGACGAGGTGTTCGCGAACCAGCTCGCTATGACATTGGTCCGCGCCGACACGCGCAAACGGCGGGGGCGGGCTCTCCACGGTGATGGCCGGCTGCGCGACCTGCTCAAGCTCCCCTACACGCTGACCGGCGCCCAATCGCGGACGGTCGGCGAGATCGAGGGCGATCTCGCGCAGACCGCGCCGATGCTGCGGCTGCTGCAAGGCGATGTCGGCTCGGGCAAGACGCTGGTCGCGGCCATGGCGATGCTGATCGCCGTCGAGGCGGGCGCTCAGGCCGCGATGCTCGCCCCCACCGAAATCCTCGCGCGCCAGCATTACGAGACGTTGCGCAAGACGCTTGCCGGCCTGCCGATCAACGTTGGCGTGCTCACTGGGCGCGACAAGGGTCGCGTGCGGGAGGCGACGCTGATGGCGCTGGCGAGCGGCGAGATCGATATCCTCGTCGGGACGCACGCGATCTTCCAGGATGCGGTCGGCTACAAGGACCTGGGGCTGGTGGTGGTCGACGAACAGCACCGCTTCGGCGTTGCGCAGCGGATGACGTTGCAGGCAAAAGGCGTCGCGCCGCCGCATTTGCTTGCGATGACCGCCACGCCGATCCCGCGCACGCTGACGCTCGCACAGTACGGCGAAATGGACGTCAGCCGCCTCGACGAGATGCCGCCCGGCCGCCAGCCGATCGAGACGCGCGTCATCTCGGAAGATCGCCTCGACGACGTGGTCAACGCGCTCGGCCGGCATCTCGCAGATGGCGGGCAGGCGTACTGGGTGTGCCCGCTGGTCGAGGAGAGCGAGAAGAGCGACCTCGCCGCTGCCGAAATGCGCGCGGAAGTGTTGCGCGCCCGGTTCGGCGACAAGGTAGCCCTAGTCCACGGCCGCATGAAACCGGCGGAGAAGGACGCAGTGATGACCGAGTTCTCCGCCGCGCGCACGTCCGTCCTCGTCGCGACGACGGTGATCGAGGTCGGCGTCGACGTCCCCAACGCGACGCTGATCGTGATCGAGCACGCCGACCGCTTCGGCCTCGCCCAGCTCCACCAGCTCCGCGGCCGTGTCGGGCGCGGCACCGGCCGGTCGATCTGCTTGTTGATGCGAGGGTCGTCGCTCAGCGAGACATCCCGCGCGCGCCTCGCCCTGATGCGTGAAACCAACGATGGCTTCCGCATCGCCGAGGAGGACCTTCGCCTCCGCGGTGCCGGCGAACTGCTCGGCACCAAGCAGTCGGGCGAGATGGCGTTCCGGCTCGCGACCCCCGACATGATGGCCGACCTGCTGCAATGCGCGCACGACGACGCGCGGTTACTGATCGACCGCGACGGTGGGTTGGAGGGGCCGCGGGGGCAGGCGGCGCGTACGGCCCTGTACCTGTTCGATCGCGATGCCGGTGTGGCGCTGCTCCGCTCGGGTTGACCTCGGCGGGGGTAGCGATCACGGAGCCGCGATGACTGCCCTCCTTCCTATCATCGTCGTTCTCCTCGCGGGCATCGGTCTCGCGATCCAGCCACCGACCAACGCCGCATTGGTCAAGGCATCCGGATCGCTCTGGCTCGGTTCGCTCGTCTCGTTCGCGGTCGGCACGATCATCCTGTTTGGAATATGGGCAGCAACCGACCGGACCATGCCGTCGGCGTTGAAGGGCGCACCCGGCTGGGCATGGCTCGGCGGCCTGTACGGCGCATGCTTCGTCGCCGCACTCGCCTATGCCACGCCGCGGCTGGGCCTCGCGTCCGCGCTGACGATGGCGGTCGCGAGCCAACTCGTCACCGCGCTGATCCTCGATCGGTTCGGATTGCTTGGTCTCAGCCAGCAACCGATCAGCCTCGCAAGGCTGGCCGGCGTCGCGCTGGTGATCGGTGGCGTCGTGCTGGTCCGCGCCGGCTGACGCGTCAGATGTGGCGGATCATGACCGAAAGCATGCCGTAATATTCGGCGAGTGGGATCGTCCGTTCGAGCTCGCACCCGATCCGCCCGCCGAGCGACCAGCGTACCACTGCGGCAACCTCGCCGAGGATCGGCAGGTGGATGCGCAGCGTGTCGCCGGCCGCCGGGTTGCCATCGCAGCGCGCCATCAGCCCCTTTGCGGATATGTTGACGAGCACCAGCTTCACGCTGTGCCCCGCGGCATCGATCGCGCGCGTCCGGTGCATGACTTCGTCGCGCGGCTCGCCGCGCAAATCGCGAACGGCTTCGGCATGGTTCGTCATCGATGGTTCCCCCGCCTTTGAGCAGGGGGCAACCTAGGCGGCGCGGTGTGAACCGGGTGCGAACGATGATGCTTAACGCGCAATTCTTTGTACCCGGAATGCGTCTATTTACGAGGGGGTTAGCATCCCGTGGCGTTTTTTGCCGAGACTGAGGCGGACGGGGACGGCGACCGCGATCGATTGCGTGGGCTCGCGTACCGGCTCGCCATCGACGCGGACGGCGCCCTCGGCGATCTTGCGCCGCGCTTCGCCGTTGGAGGCGACGAAGCCGAGCCCGACCAGCGCCTCGACGATGCCGATCGCGCCGCCGGAAACGGCAAAGCTCGGCAAGGCGTCGCCCGATGCGCCTTCTTCGAACGTCTTCCGCGCAGTCTCCGCGGCTTGCTCGGCGGCAGCACGGCCGCGGCACATCGCGGTCGCTTCGTTGGCGAGGACGATCTTGGCGGCGTTGATCTCGGCACCTTCGAGCGCCTCGAGCCGCGCGATCTCGTCGAGCGGGAGGTCGGTGAACAGCCGCAGGAAGCGGCCGACATCACGGTCGTCGGTGTTGCGCCAGAACTGCCAGTAATCGAAGTGCGGCAGCTGGTCCTCGTGCAGCCAGACCGCGCCCGACATCGTCTTGCCCATCTTGCCGCCATCCGCGGTCGTAATCAGCGGCGTGGTGACCCCGTAGACCTCGGTCGAGTCCATGCGGCGGGCGAGTTCGATGCCGTTGACGATGTTGCCCCACTGGTCGGAGCCGCCCATCTGCAACCGGCACTCGGCGCGGCGCGACAGTTCGAGGAAGTCGTACGCCTGGAGGATCATGTAGTTGAATTCGAGGAAGCTCAGCGACTGTTCGCGGTCGAGGCGGAGCTTGACCGAATCGAACGCGAGCATGCGGTTGACCGAAAAATGCTGGCCGACATCGCGCAGGAACGGGATGTATTCGAGCGCGTCGAGCCATTCGGCATTATCGAGCATCACCGCGTCGGTCGGACCGTCCCCGAACGTCAGGAAACGTTCGAAAATGCGGCGGATCGAGGCGACGTTGGCCTTGATCCCATCCTCGCCGAGCAGTTTGCGCGCCTCGTCCTTGAAGCTCGGATCGCCGATCTTGCCGGTGCCGCCACCCATCAGGACGATCGGCTTGTGGCCGGTCTGCTGGAGGCGACGGAGGAGCATGATCTGGACGAGGCTGCCGACGTGGAGCGACGGCGCGGTCGGGTCGAAGCCGATATAGCCGGGCACGACCTGCTTGCCGGCGAGCGCATCGAGCGCGGCCGCGTCGGTCATCTGGTGGACATAGCCGCGCGAGGTCAGCGTGGTGAGCAGGTCGGACTGGTAGGTCATGGGCATCTCGTCCCCCTCCCGCGTGCGGGAGGGGCTAGGGGAGTGGACACATCCTCAGGGATGTCGATGTCGCACCCATGCCCTCCCCCGACCCCTCCCGCAAGCGGGAGGGGAGATTCACAGCCGTGGCAATTGCGAGGTCGGATCCACCGGCGTCCGTCCCTTACGGAGTTCGAAGTGCAGTTCCGGGCGATCGGCGAACCCGGTATCCCCGGAAAGCGCGATCGTCTGGCCGCGCTTCACACTCTGGCCGCGCTGCACCAGCAGTTTCGAGGCGTGACCGTAGACGCTGGTCCAGCCGCTGCCGTGCTTGACGATCACCAGCCCGCCGAGCGCGGCGATGCCGTCACCGACATAGGCCACTACGCCGTCCGCGGCGGCATGGATCGGAGTCGACATCGGCACGGCGATCTTGATCCCGTCGTTGCGTTCGCCACTCGCACCCGGACCGAAGCGCTTCACGAGCTTGCCGTCGACCGGCCACAGGAAGCCGCCGCTCGCGAGCCGCGCTGGTGCGGTGACGACGGCGTTCGACGGCAGCACGCGGCGCGGTGTCGCGATCGGCCGAGCTGCCGCCTGGTTGCTCGCCAGCGCGGGCTCGCCACCGGTGAGGATGTCGTCAATATCGAGCTTGAACGCCTGCGCGCGTTCGGAGGCACTTGGCCTGCCGCCGCCCGGAGCGTCGGGGATCTGGATCCGCTGGTCGGCACGCAGCACGTATGGCTCGACCAAAGCGTTGACGGCGACGATCCTCGACCACTCGACGCCGTACGCGCGCGCGATCGCGATCCCGGTCTCGCCGCGGCGGACCTGGTGATAACGCCCGCCGGGGATCGTCAGCCGCTGGCCAGCGCGGATCGTGTAGGGCGATTCGAGGTCGTTGGCGCGCGCGATAGCTTCCATGCTCGCGCCGCTGCGGTCAACCACACGGGCGAGCGTATCGCCGGGCCGAACGAGATAGGTCGAGTCGGGGATGGTCTTCGCATCGGCGCTGACTGGTCGTGCTTCCCAGGCGGGGCGCGGTGCGGGCAGGGCGGCGACTTCGCCGGTATCGCGGCCGGGGATATCCTGCGGCGGCGTGTCGTCCCGGCGCGGTCGATCGTCGTCCCGACGAGGCTGGTCGTCTCGACGCGGCCGATCATCACGCCGCGGCGGTGGATCGCGATACGGCTGGGCCGGCGCGGTGCCGTAACCGGCCGGACGTTCGACCTGCGGAATACACGCGACGAGCCCGAGCAGCGGCACTGTTGCCACCGCAAACAGGCTCGCGCGCCGCATCAGCGATAGGCCCGTTCGAGCATATCCATCGATTCGAAATGCGTCAGGTCGAGATGCAGCGGGGTCACCGACACATAGCCCTCCGCGGTCGCTTCGAGGTCGGTCGCGTGCGCAGGCGTTTCGACGGTCCGGCCGAGCGCGAACCAGTGATACTCGTACCCGCGCGGATCGGTATTGCTGACGATCTGCAATCGGCCATAATCGCGCAGGCCCTGGCCGACGACGCGGACGCCCTTCACTGCATCGGCCGGGCCGGCGGGGAAGTTGACGTTGACCAACGTCCGCGGCGCGAGCGGTGCGTCGACCAGCGGTCGGAGCACGCGCTCGCCCCACGCCGCGGCGGCCTCGAACGGTACGCTGTCGCCCATGCCCTCGCGGCTATAGATCTGGCTCAGCGCGATCGAGCGGATACCGCCCAGCGCGCCTTCCATCGCTGCCGAGACGGTGCCCGAATAGGTTACGTCCTCGGCGAGGTTCGCGCCGCGGTTGACGCCCGACAGGATCAGGTCGGGCGGGCAATCCTTCATGATCTTGGCGAGCGCCATCATCACCGCATCGGTCGGCGTGCCCGCAACGGCGTAGCGCTTCTCGCCGTGCTTCCGCACGCGGATCGGCCGCGACAAGGTCAGCGAATGCCCGGCGCCCGACTGTTCCTCCGCGGGTGCGACCACCCAGATATCGTCGGACAGGGTCTTGGCGATCGCCTCCAGCACCTTCAGGCCGGGCGCATGATAGCCGTCGTCGTTGGTCAGCAGGATACGCATCAGCGCTTCGGCTCCAATACGGTCAGCCCGCCGAGATACGGCTGGAGCACCGCCGGCACTGCGACCGACCCGTCCTCCTGCTGGTAATTCTCCAGCACCGCGACCAGCGTCCGGCCGACCGCGAGCGCCGAACCGTTGAGCGTGTGGACGAACCGCGTGCCCTTCTCACCCTCGGGCCGATAGCGCGCGTTCATCCGGCGCGCCTGGAAATCGGTGCAGGTCGAGACGCTGCTGATCTCGCGATAGCGCGCCTGGCCCGGCAGCCAGACTTCGAGATCGTAGGTGCGTGCCGCGGTGAAACCCATATCGCCGGTGCATAGGAGCATCCGCCTGAACGGTAGCTGCAACGCATCAAGCACGCCTTCCGCACACGCGGTCATGCGTTCGTGCTCGGCTTCGGACATGTCGGGAGTGACGATCGAGACCATCTCGACCTTGTCGAACTGATGCTGGCGGATATAGCCGCGCGTATCGCGCCCCGCCGCGCCTGCCTCCGAGCGGAAGCACGGCGTCAGCGCGGTGAAGCGCAGCGGCAGTTCGGCCTCGCTCAGAATCTGTTCGCGGACGATGTTGGTGAGGCTCACCTCCGCGGTCGGGATCAGCCAGCGGCCATCGGTGGTGCGGAACAGGTCTTCCGAGAATTTTGGCAGCTGGCCAGTCCCGAACACGGCTTCGTCGCGGACCAGCAGCGGCGGCGACACCTGCTCGAAGCCGGCGTCCGCGACATGATCGAGCATGAACTGGCCAAGCGCGCGTTGCAGCTTGGCGGCAGGCCCGCGGACCAGCGTGAAGCGCGCGCCGGACATTGCAGCGCCGGTCTCGAAATCGAGGCCGATCGCGGGGCCGATCGCGTCGTGCTCGCGGGCGGTGAAGGTGAAGGTCGTGGGCGTACCGCGGGTATGGACGAGCGCGTTGTCGTCCTCGCCGCCGCCTTCTGGGACGTCCACTGCGGGAAGGTTGGGGATCGCCGCGAGCATGTCGCCAAGCTCCCCACTCAGCCGCGCCTCGTCTGCCTCGAGCTGCGGCAGCGCATCCTTCAGACTCGCGACCTCGGCCATCAGCGCCTGCGCCTTCGCCTCGTCCTTCTGCGCCTTGGCCTGGCCGATCGCCTTCGACAGCTCGTTGCGACGGGTTTGCGCGGTCTGTGACTCCGCGATCGTCGCCCGCCGCTGCTCGTCGAGCGCGACCAGTGCGGCGGACTGCGGTGCGAAGCTCCGCTTGGCGAGGGCGGCGTCGAAGGCGGCGGGATCGTCGCGGATCAGGCGTATGTCGTGCATGCCCGAGGCTATGCCGAGACGGGTGCGCAGGCGCAAGGCGGGCCCTCCTAATCCCCCTTTGCCAGGAAGGATCGGAAGGGTCCGCAACCTCTCGACTTTGCGGCGCGTTCATTCATCACACGCACAGCGAAGAAGGAGATATCGCATGCATCTTCCCCATAACTCCGTCGTGCTCGTCGCGGACGGTCGGAAAATGCTGTTTCTGCGCAACGAGGGCGACAATATGGACTTCAATCTGGTCGTCGAAAAGGCGCAGGAGCACGTCAATCCTGCCACCCGCGATCAGGCAACCGATGCCGCCGGGCGTGCGTCGTCACCGCGTGGCGGTGTGCAGAGTTCGGTCGAGCCGACCGATTTCCACCAGCTCGAAGAGGATCGCTTCGCCGCCGAAGCCGCCGATTTCCTCAAGGTTCGCGCGCTGAAGAACGATTACGAGTCGCTCATCGTCGTCGCACCGCCCAAGACTCTCGGCGAGCTGCGCAAGCATTACCACAAGGAGGTCAGCAGCCGGCTGACGGGCGAGCTCGACAAGGATCTGACCGGCCATCCGATCGCGGACATCGAGAAAGCGCTAAAGGCCGCCTGACTTCAGCGCATAAACAAAAGGCCCCGCCGGACATCTCCGGCGGGGCCTTTTTAATGTGTGAGGCGATAGCGTCAGGCGGCGATCGCGGCCGGCTTGGCGAAGCGTTTGCGGGCGACCAGCGCGGCTGCGGCTGCACCGAACAGCAGCACCATCGGCGGCGCGGGAACCGGGGCAGGTGGCCCGCCGCTCGACCCCGTGCTGCCGCTCGAACTGGCGCTGCTCGCACTCGACGCGCTGCTGGCACTGCTTGCGCTGCTGGCACTCGACCCGCTCGAGCTTGCCGACGATGCACTGCTGCCCGACGACGCCGAGCTGCCCGACGATCCGTTCGAGCTCCACCCGCCGGTCGAATTCCAGCCGCCGTTCGATCCCCAGCCCTTGCTGCTGGAACCATAGCCCGACGAACTTCCGCTGCTGGCGGACGAGGCAGAAGATGCCGACGACGCACTGCTCGAAGAGGCCGACGAGACATTCCCGCTCGACCCTCCAGAGGCCGAGGAGACGTTACCGCTAGAGCCACCCGACGCCGAAGAGACGTTGCCGCTCGAACCACCGCTCGATGACGTGCTGGACACTTCGGCGCCTCCCGTGCTGCTCGAAGATCCACCGGTCGAGGTCGATCCGCCGCTCGAGGTCGACGAGATGACGATGCTGCCGCTCGATCCGCCACTGCCGCCGAACCCGCCGCCAAATCCGCCGCCCAATCCACCACCGAAAAAGCCGCCACTGCCACCAACAACGACAGGAACGCTGCCGGCACCGCCGCCGCCGATAAAGCCCTCGCCGACGGGGGCTGGAATCGGCGTTGCGCCTGCAACGGACACTATCGTCGGTGCACAGGTGGTCCGGCTCGTCGTGACCACACGTCGAAT
Organism: Pseudomonadota bacterium; assembly: GCA_040388215.1. Lineage (GTDB taxonomy): Bacteria > Pseudomonadota > Alphaproteobacteria > Sphingomonadales > Sphingomonadaceae > Sphingomonas. The sequence goes on from JAZKCH010000001.1 coordinate 384,996, forward strand.
CCGCGGACGTGCCACAGCGACCTGAGGACGTGCCACACGTTTTACGAGGATGCGCTTAGTGTTGGCAGTGCGCGGCTGACGTTCAGCGACGTGCACGGCACCGCCGCCGATCAGGGCACCTCCGCACGCGCACGCGCATAATTTGGCCAAAGCCATCCGCACCGACATATCGTCATTCTTTCGTTGCCGGCACGCCTTTGGTGCCGGATCCCCGCCTGCAGCATTAGAAAGCCGCTATCACACTAACTGCAAAACAAACCGTTAAGTGCAAGCGGATTAACCATATCGAGAACGGTAAATAACCCATTTACGGTTCGTTCATCATCCAACTAGGCTTAACGTGCCGGCTTGGGACATAAAGCCGGACGGAATCGGCGCATGCAATCACTACGAAAGGCCGAAGTTGCGCGCCTTCGCGAAATCTCCGCGACTCCTCATGTTATAAAATGTCGCAAATCGTCACGGATGCGCAAGTCCGATCGCTTGTGGTCCCGATACCGTACGACTATAGGCGCTTTTACCATTTGGGGGCGGCTTCTGGAGATCGGCGAGGCCGATCCGACGGGGCCAGAGGGAGAGTGGTATGGCGACCGTAATGAATCGTATGGACGATACCGGCAATTTCAACCGCGACCCGGCGAACGATGGCGGGTCCGATGGATACCGGCCAGAACCCGATGAACCGTTCATGAGCCTAAAGCAGCAGGCGTATTTTCGTCGAAAGCTGCAAGCGTGGAAGGACGCCATCCTACGGGAATCGCAAGAAACTCTATCACAACTCCAAGTCGATTCGATGCGTGAAGCCGATCTTACCGATCGTGCATCGAGTGAGACGGACTGGTCGATCGAGCTGCGTACACGTGATCGGCAACGCAAGCTGGTATCGAAGATAGAAGCGGCTATTCGTCGAATCGACGAAGGCGAATACGGCTATTGTGAAGTCACGGGCGAACCGATCAGCCTGGCACGGCTGGAAGCCCGACCAATCGCAACTATGACGGTGGAAGCTCAGGAACGTCACGAACGCAACGAAAAGGTCTCTCGAGAGGACTGATCGTCACAGCATCGATCGGCAGGATTGGCACTTTTCGGCGTGATATACCCAATCACATTTTACGGCTTGCCGGTATGACCGACGCATAGTGTACGAGATGTGCATGGACACCATTCAGCACCGTCATACCGTTCCTCATCGTCGATCGATTTGCGAGGGGCATGAAAAGCGATGACGCAACCGCACGAAACCCGCGATTTCTCGCCCGGCGCTGATATCGAAGGCGGCAAACGGCTGCGCGCACGGGACATCACAGTGCTGACCGCGCGTGTAAGTCTAGATAGCGATTCCGCTGTCCACGAGGTACGCGTTCGCAACCTATCCGCGGGCGGCCTGATGATCGAATTGGACACGGTTGCCGATGTTGGGACACCGATAATGATCAACTTGGACGGAATCGGCGATGTAAGTGGCAAGATAGCGTGGTGTACCCAAGGGCGAATCGGCATCGCGCTGAATAGGCTGATCGATCCTGTGGGAGCGCATATTCCATAGCGGTCAGCGCACGATGCAAGGATACCTGTGTTCCATGCTAGCCTCGCCGCCAATTTCGAGGTGCCTGCAAAATCTCGATTGGTTAGGCGAAACGCCCCCCGGATCTTAACCGGGGAGCGGTAGCGACCTTAGTTCACAGGCTGACGATCTCTTCTTTTAGCCGCAGCTTCTGTTTCTTGAGACCAGCCAGCACGGTTGCGTCGGGCAGTGGGCGATGAATCTCTTCAGCGATACGTCGATCGAGCACGGCGTGCTTGGTCACTAAAGCTGTGTGATGCGTCGTCTGCACGGTGGGATACCTCCTGCATTCGGGTTGAGAACCTCTGTAAACCACCGAGTCACGGAAATGTCTTCATCGGAAATCGATCAAAACGATTGATCGAGGTGTTTTCGGTGATGACCTGTTCATGCGTGGTATTCGCTAAAGATCGTGACGGTTTAACGCTCGCACACCGCGATCTATTTGCTAAGGACGATGGCAGGTTGGCGGCATAAACCGGGGGACAAGGTGGACGACGCACAAACCAGGGTACGGCTTGACGGGCTGAGGACCGAGCACCGCGACCTCGACGACGCGATCGCCGCGCTGGCGGTGACCGCCATTCCCGATCAGTTGCAGATGGCGCGTCTCAAAAAACGCAAGCTGCGGTTGCGAGACGAGATCGCGATGCTCGAGGACCAGATGATTCCCGATATCATCGCCTGACCGCCGCCCCGGGGGATGCAGGCGGAAACTGGCGCATTCCGGGACACTGTCCCGTTTCCAGCACGTTAACCTCGCTGTTGGAACGCGAGCCCCTATGGCATCCCCTGGAACAATGACCCAGACCAGCCACGACCTGCAGATGCAGCACCACCTGATCGATACGCTGTACAGCGAAGCGATGCTCCTGGCGGACGAGGCACGTGATTATTTCGACGAAACAGGACGGACCGATCGCGAAGCGCTCGATCCTGCGATCCGCGTGAGTTTCAGTTGCGAATCACTGAAGGTGACGACCCGGTTGATGCACGCCATCGCTTGGTTTCTGACGCAGCGCGCCGTCCGGGCGGGAGAATTGTCTGCGCGTGACGCGCTGGAACCCTCGAGAAGACTCGGCGAAGCGCCATCGACCGAACAGGCGTTGATCGATGTGCTGCCGAGCCAAGCCCGCAAATTGGTCCAGGCAAGCATCGATCTGCATCGACGGGTCGCTCGACTGGACCTAGCGCAGGACCCGGTCGAGACGATTACAAGTCCGGCGTTGTCCATGCAGCACCGCCTCGCCACCGTGTTTTGAGTACGGCTTCCGTCAATCGCAGACAAGGCGGCGGTCGCCGCTCCTGGAGCTAAAGCGCGAGACGCGTTCTCGCCGCGCGATATTCGCGCTCGAGGCGATCGACGCGGAGCGCGACCGACTCAACCTCGGTGACCGCGCCGATGCCCTGGCCAGAGCCCCAGATATCGCGCCATGCCTTGGGTTTCGATCCGTTGCCGCCACCGAAATCCATCGTCTTCAGATCGCCCTCGGGCAGGGCGTCCGGGTCCATCCCGGCGGCAACGATCGAGGCGCGTAGGTAATTGCCGTGCACACCGGTGAACAGGTTCGAATAGACGATGTCCGACGCGCGACCGGCGACGATGCCGTCCTTATACGCCTGGTCCGCATTGGCCTCGGTGGTCGCGATGAAGGGCGATCCGATATAGCCGAAGTCCGCGCCCATCGCCTGTGCCGCCAGCACCGCGTCGCCGGTTGCGATCGATCCCGACAAGGCGAGCGGGCCATCGAACCACTGGCGAATCTCCTGGACGATCGCGAACGGCGACAGGCGACCGGCATGGCCACCGGCGCCCGCCGCGACCGCGATCAGGCCGTCGGCGCCCTTTTCGATGGCCTTCCGCGCAAAGCGATCGTCAATCACATCGTGCAGCGTGATGCCGCCCCAACCGTGCACCGCGGTATTCAGGTCCTCGCGTGCGCCTAGCGAGGTGATGACGATCGGCACCTGCCATTTCGCGCAGGTCTCCAGATCGCTTTCAAGGCGGTCGTTGGACTTGTGGACGATCTGGTTGACCGCGAACGGTGCGGCGGGGCGATCGGGGTTCGCGCGATTGTGTGCGCTCAGTTCCTCGGTGATCCGGTGCAGCCACTCGTCGAGCATCGCCTGGGGCCGGGCGTTGAGCGCGGGGAACGACCCGACGATCCCCGCCTTGCACTGTGCGATCACCAGTTCGGGACCCGAGATAATGAAGAGCGGCGACCCGATTACAGGCAGTCGCAGGTTTTTTAGAATAGCGGGTACGGTCATGTGCGTTTGCTAGCGCAACTCCGCGACGGCGGCTAGATGTATCGTGACGGGCCGCAAAGACCGTGGATCAGAGCGATTTCAGGGCACGCGCGAGGGCGTCCATGTCAGCCATCGAATTGAACAGGGCGGGCGTCACGCGGACGCACGATCCGACGGCGGGGCCGTCGCGGTGCACCGTGAAGATCCGGAACCGGTCGAGCAGCGTTTTCGCCAACGCCATATTGTCCGCGCTGCTGGTCTTGCCCGCGATTCGGAACGAGGTGATGCCGCCGTGCAGCGCGGGATCGTCGGGTGTCAGGATTTCTATGTGCGTCACGCCCTTCACTTGGTCGACCCAGCGGTTGCGGAGTGCGGCAAGCCGATCGGCGCGGCGGACACTGCCGACTTTCGCCTGGAACGCGAGCGCCGCAGGAACGGTCAGCGGTGCGGCGAAATCGACCGTGCCGGTATGGATGCGGGCCTGGATCGTGTCACGGTCCGACGCCGGGTTGGCGGGGTCTCGGTCGATCGCGGACAGCGCGCCACGGCGGATATGGATCGCGCCGACGCCGAGCGGGGCGCCCAGCCATTTATGGCAGTTGATCCCGACATAATCGCAGTCGAGGTCGGCCAGCGTCATATCGATCTGGCACCAGCTGTGCGCGGCGTCGACGATCGTCGCGATCCCGCGTGCGCGCGCCATCGCGGCGATCTCGCGGACCGGCAGGACCAAGCCGGTACGATGGCTGAGATGCGTGAGCAGGATGAGTTTGAGACGCGGGTTCGCTGCGATCGCTGCCGCATAAGCGTCGATCAACGACTGGCGGGTGGCCGGCTGGGGCAGCGCGATCCGCACCACCGATACGCTGCGGCGTACCGCGAGGCTGTCCATGCACGCCTGCATGCTGTCATAATCGAGATCCGCGTAGAGAACGGCATCACCGGGCGTCAGGCGGTTATAGCCCAGGATCAATGCCTTGAGCGCTTCGGTGGCGTTGCGGGTGAACGCGATCTCGTCGGGGTGGACGTGCAAGGCGGCAGCGAGCTGATCGCGCGACGCGGTCCAGTCCGCGATCATGCCTCGCCGCGTGTAGTAGCTCGTGTCGCGGTTCACGCGCTCGACGTTTCGTTCGTACGCGTCGAGAACGGGGCGGGCCATCATGCCCCAGTTCCCGTTCTCGAGATGGATGACCTCGCGCGTCGAATCGTAGTGCGCGGCAATGCTCTTCCAAAAAGCCTCCTCGTCGACCGCCCTGGTCGGAAACGCCCTGGCCTGCGCGATCGGCAGGGTGGCGGCGCCCGCGAGAAAGAGGCGGCGGTCGACGATCTGCGCCATCAGAACTTCATCCCGACCCGCGCGTAATATTGTCCGCCATCGGTGTCGTAAGGGGCGTTGCGCGAATAGATCAGTCCGCGGACGGCCTGGTTGGTCGCTTCTGCGGGATAGGTGTTGGCGACGTTCTCGGCCCCGATCCGCAGTGTGAAATGCTCGTCGAACCGGTAGCTCGCCGACACGTCGAACAGTGCTATCGAGCCGAAGCGCTGGAACAGCTCGCCGGTCGCGTTGCCGGTCACATCCGTCCACGCGCCGTAATAGCGGCCGCGTGCCAGGAACGAGACGGCGCCGATATCGTAACCGATCGTCGCGGTGCCGTTATGCTTTGGGAGGCGCTCCTCGAAGATACGGCGTTGCGTATCGTTGGGGATCGCCGCGCTGACGCCGCTGCGAACCTTGGTCTGGTTGTAGTTGTAGGCGAGGCTGAGGCTGGCGCGGCCCGGACCGACGCGGTGCGCATAAGACAGCACCGCATCGATCCCGCGGGTGCGTGTGTCGAAGTCGTTGGTAAAATACGAAACCGCCGTGAAGCGCTGCGGGTTGGCGAAGCTGGCCGGCACCGCGAACGTTCGCGACTGGCTGAAACGATTGTCGACGTCGATCTGATAGATATCGATCGAGCCGGTCAGCCCGAACCGACTTTGGAAGGTAAGCCCGGCGGTCGCGGTCTTCGAGGTTTCGGGGGTCAGCGGCTTGGCGCCGAGCGCGATCGCCAGCGGATCGCTGGGCGACAGGCGGCCCTGGTTGAACACCTGGAGCGTGGTGGTGTCGAGCCCTTGCGTGGTCTGCGACGTGTTGAGCTGCGCCGGCGTCGGTGCGCGGAAACCGGTCGAATAGGTCCCGCGTGCGGCGATGCCCTTGACCGGTTCGAACCGCGCCGACAGCTTGTAGTTGAAGGTGTCGCCGAACGCGGAGAAATCCTCGTAGCGACCGGCGGCGCCGAGCGTCACCCTCTCGACCGGCTGCCATTCGAGGTCGACATAGCCGGCATAGCTGGTCTGGTCGAAAGTGCCCGCGAGGCTCGGGCTGAAACCGGGAAAGCCGTTGGAATTAGGGGCGAGGCCTGTCGCTGCGCCGGCGCCGATGGCGTAGGAAGCCGGGTCGCCGGCCGAGACCTGATAGGTTTCGCGCCGCCGCTCGGCTCCGAATGCGACGTTGACGGGATGCGCGGTGCCGACCGGCAGGCGGTAGACGAAGTCCGCGTTGAGGTTGAACTCACGCTGTTCGAGCTGGCCGAGATAGAAGCTGGTCGGGCTCGCTGGCCCGAGCGATGCGTTCAGGCTCTCGTCGAGCGTATAGGCGATTCGGCTGCGCCCGACCGCGGCGGAGAGGTCGTAGCTGAAGCGATCGCTCAGGTCGCCGCGTAGTCCGCCATCCGCCTGATAATCGCTGAACGTCGTACCGAACCGCGGGGTGAAGCCGACCGGGTAGATGCTGCGGAACGAGAAACCGGGAAAGGCGCTGCTGGCATTGTAGACGCTGCCGGTGCCCGCGGGATTGCGCCAGTTGAAGTCGGTGACGCCTTCGCCCTGCTGTGCGGTGCCGAACACATAGAGTGTCGCGGCATCGGCGAGCGCGTAATGCGCGTCGATCGCACCGCGGATACGCTCCTCATCGGGCTGGCCCCAGCGCTGCACCGGGTTTGGCACGACCAGGGTCGGGTTGGCCGCCTGGAACGCGGTGGCGTCGGGCCGCTGGCGGGTGCGCGAGGTCGCTTCCGAATGGTCGTATTCGCCGGTGACGACGATCGCGCCGCGGTCGCCGAGCGCGATGCCGCCGCGCGCGCCGGTCTGGTATTCGTTGCCGTCGCCTTTGTAATATTGCGAGACCTGGCCGAACGCTTCCATGCCGGCGATGTCGTCGAGGATGATGTTGACGACGCCGGCGATCGCATCCGACCCGTATTGCGCCGACGCGCCGTCGCGCAGCACTTCGATCCGCTTGATCGCCAGCGAGGGGATGCCGGCCAGATCAGGCGCCTGCGCGCCGCGCGTGCCGAGCAGCGCCGACCGGTGATAGCGCTTGCCGTTTACCAGCACGAGCGTCTGGTCGGCGGAGAGCCCGCGCAGCGTCGCCGGACGGACGAAGGCCTGACCGTCGGCGGCGGGCAGGCGCTGGACGTTGAACGACGGCAGCAACTGCGCCAGCGTATCCGACAGGTCGCCCGAGACACTTGATCGCACCGCGTCACCCGACAGGACGTCGACAGGGGCGAGCGTGTCGAACTGGGTTCGCGACCGATCGCGCGTCCCGGTGACGACGATCTGCGCGTCTTCCGCGACCGTGTCGGTCGAAGCCTGCGGCGGGGTCGGGGTCGTCTGTGCGAATGTGGACGAACTGGCGATCAGCGCGATCAATGCGCTGCCGGTGATGAATTTCATAAGACCCCTGGGGTTTGCCGACGTGGATCCATCGGTTCGCACCGCAGCCGCTAGTCGCCGGGTGATGCGTCTTCGTGACGGAACGGGTGCAGTTTTGTGACGTCGGACACGGGGCGGGACTGAGCTGCCGCCTATCTCGGGCTGCGTTCGGTGCATCCCGATCGCACCGAAATGCGTTTGCGTCTCGTCCGTCTCGCTGGTCGAGGGGGCCATCCTTCACGTGCGGAGCCGTTCCATGTCCAAGACCATCATCGCCGACCTGTTCGCCGAAACGCTGCACCTAGCCGGTGTCGAGCGGATCTACGGCGTCGTCGGCGACAGTCTCAACGGCCTGACCGACAGCCTGCGCCGGCAGGGGAAGATCGAATGGATCCACGTCCGCAACGAGGAGGCGGCGGCGTTCGCGGCCGGTGCGGAGGCGCAACTGACCGGCAAGCTCGCGGTCTGTGCCGGCTCGTGCGGGCCCGGCAACATGCATCTCATCAACGGCCTGTACGACTGCCACCGCACGCGCGTGCCGGTGCTGGCGATCGCCGCGCAGGTGCCGAGCGGGGAAGTGGGGTCGAACTATTTCCAGGAGACGCGGCCCGAGGCGCTGTTCCGCGAGTGCAGCGTGTATTGCGAGACGATCTCCGACGCCGACCAGATGCCGCGGACGCTCGAAACCGCGATCCGTGCCGCGGTCGGCCACCGCGGTGTGTCCGTCGTGGCGATGCCCGGCGATGTCGCGCTGCGTTCGACCACCGGCACGCTCGCACGCTCGGCTGGCGCGCTGCTGCCGTCGCGGTCGGTCACGGTTCCTGGTGAAGCGCAGATCGCCGAGCTTGCCGCGTTGCTCAACGGTGCGCGCAAGGTGACGATCCTAGCGGGGCGGGGGTGCCGGACTGCGCATGCCGAACTGGTCAAGCTCGCCGAAAAATTGCAGGCGCCGGTCGTCCATGCGCTGGGCGGCAAGGAATTCGTCGAGTACGACAACCCCTACGACGTCGGCATGACCGGACTGATCGGCTTTTCGAGCGGGTACGACGCGATGATGGCCTGCGACGTGTTGCTGATGCTCGGCACCGACTTTCCGTATCGCCAATTCTATCCTGAAAAGGCGAAGGTCGCGCAGATTGACCTGTTGCCCGAAAATCTCGGGCGGCGGACGGCGATCGACATCGGCCTGGTCGGCGATGTCGGCGCGACCATCACGGCGCTGATGCCGAAGCTGACCGGCGCGCGCGACGGCGGCTTCCTGCAATCGGCACGCGAGAATTATGCGGAGGCGCGCAAAGGCCTCGACGATCTCGCCGACGGGACGCCCGGCAGCGGCGTGATTCATCCGCAGCACGTCGCGCGTGTTCTCAGCGAGCAGGCGGCGGACGATGCGGTCTTCGCCTGCGATGTCGGCACCCCGACGGTCTGGGCGGCGCGCTACCTCAAGATGAACGGGCGGCGGCGCCTGATCGGATCGTTCAACCATGGTTCGATGGCGAACGCGCTGCCCCAGGCGATCGGCGTGCAGGCGGCCTATCCGACGCGGCAGGTGGTGACGCTGTCGGGCGACGGCGGTCTCGCCATGCTGATGGGCGAGCTGCTGACGGTGCGCCAGCTCGGCCTGCCGGTGAAGATCATCGTCTTCAACAACGGCACGCTCGGCTTCGTCGAGATGGAGATGAAGGCCGCCGGGCTGGTCGAGACCGGCGTCGCGCTCGACAATCCGGACTTCGCGGCGATGGCGCGCGCGATCGGGTTGCACGGCGTGCGGGTCACCGATCCCGGCGAGGTCGAGGCCGGCATTCGCGACGTGCTGGCGCATCCGGGGCCAGCCTTGCTCGACGCGGTCACCGCACGGACCGAACTTTCGATGCCGCCCAAGATCACGCTGGAGCAGATGAAGGGTTTCACGCTCTACATGGCCAAGGCGATCATCAGCGGACGCGGCGACGAGGTGATCGAACTCGGCAAGACCAATGTCGGGCTGCTCAAGCGGCTGTTCTGAGGACCCAATGACAAGGCACTCCGGTCAAGCCGGGTCGGTGTTGCGTCAAGGCAGTCGTGAGGATGCGTGGCGTTGATCGAACCGCGCCACGCCGACCAGCGAGTGCTGCCATGGGCGGGAATCGAACCCGCACGTGGCATCGCGCCGGCGCCGTTGAATACGTATGCTCGGCAGTTGGCTTACCTGCCATGCAACCTCACAACGCCGCGACGAAAGCGATCGACGAACGATCGGACGCGACACGGGGGAAGTATGTTGAAGCTGGCGACACGATCCGCAATGGCGCTGTTGTTCGCGGCGTCTGCTGTACCCGCGGCGTCCGCGCAGACCAGCGACTATCGTGCGCGCCTGCCGCAGGACGAGGTGATCTATTTCCTGCTCCCCGACAGGTTCGAGAACGGGGACCCAACCAATGATCGCGGCGGCTTGACCGGCGGCCCGCTGGTCACCGGCTTCGATCCCACTGCCAAGGGCTTCTATCACGGCGGCGATCTCAAGGGGCTGACCAAGCGGCTCGATTATATCCAGGCGCTTGGCGCAACCGCGATCTGGGTCGGGCCGATCTTCAAGAACAAACCCGTCCAGGGCGGCCCCGGCCAGCAATCGGCGGGCTATCACGGCTATTGGATCACCGACTTCACGCAGGTCGATCCGCATCTCGGCACCAACGCCGACTTCGCCGCGCTCGTCGCCGCAGCGCACGGCCGCGGGATGAAGGTGTACATGGACATCATCGTCAACCACACCGCCGACGTGATCCAGTACCGCGAATGCGTCGGCAAGACCGCATGCCCGTATCGCAGCCGCGCGGACTATCCCTATCAGCGTCGCCTTGGCACCGGCGGCGCGGCGATCAATCCGGGCTTCCTCGGCGACGACGTCCGGACCACGGAAAATTTCGCGCGACTGACGCGGACCGACTATGCCTACACCCCCTTCGTGCCCGCGACCGAGCGGACCACGAAGGTCCCGGCGTGGCTCAACGACGTCCGATATTACCACAATCGCGGCGACACGACCTATCGCAACGAAAGCTCCACGATGGGCGATTTCGTCGGGCTCGACGATCTGATGACCGAAAACCCGCGCGTGGTGTCGGGCATGATCGACATCTTCGGCAGCTGGATCGACCGCTATGGCATCGACGGTTTCCGGATCGATACCGCGCGGCACGTCAATCCGGAATTCTGGGCGCAGTTCGTCCCCGCGATGACCGCGCGCGCCGCCGCGAAGGGCATCCCCAACTTCCACATCTTCGGCGAAGTCTCCGATCACGAGGTTCGCCCCGCGGTGCTGGCGCAACACACGATCGTCGACAAGCTGCCCGCGGTACTCGATTTCTCGTTCCGCCAGGCGGTGGTCGAGACCGTCGCGGGCACTCGCGGCACCGACGTGTTCGAAGAGCTGTTCAACAGCGACGCGCTGTATGCGAAGGGGTTCGACACCGCGGTGACGCTGCCGACCTTCACCGGCAATCATGACGATGGCCGGTTCGCGACGTTCGTGCGCAAAGCGTTTCTGCAGGCGAGCGATGCCGAAGTGACGGCACGTGTCATGTTGTCGAACGCGATGCTACTGACGTTGCGCGGTGTTCCGACGATCTATTCCGGCGATGAACAGGGGTTCGTCAGCGACGGCAACGACCAGGACGCCCGCGAGGATATGTTCGCCAGCAAGGTCGACGTGTATAACGACAATCGACTGCTCGGTAGCAGGACGACGACCGCGACCGCTCATTTTGGCGTGGACAACCCTTTGTTCCGGCAGACCGCCGCGCTGTCACGCCTGCGCACCGCTACGCCCGCGCTGACCCGTGGGCACCAGACACTGCGCGCACGCGAAGAGAAACCGGGCCTGCTCGCGATATCGCGGTTCGACCCGACCACCGGCGCCGAGGTGCTGCTTGCGTTCAACACGTCGACCGTGCCGATCGAGCGCGCGGTACAGGTCGGGGTCGGCGTGACGACGGCAACGTCGCTCGCGGGCGCTGGCTGTGCGCCGCGGGTTGGCGCGCCCGGCAGTCTTACCGTCACGCTTCCGGCGCTTGGCTATACCGTCTGCGCTCTCAACGTTCCGTAACTCTTTTGCCATCGCGCTTGGATGGCACACGACTGCCCGAAGGACAGCGCCTGCGACCGCGGGTACCCGCAGTGCGGTCGCGTTTGCATGATCCACCGGCGGATCGATGACGGGCATCCTCGCGCCGAACCCTGCCACGTCCATCTCCTCCGCTTACGCCAACGTGCCCGATCAATGGGCATTGAAAGCAGGCAAAGGAACGCCGCTCGAATAGGTCTGCTTCGTCGCGACGATTTGGGGGCGTGCTACCCTAAAAGCAAAGTCAGCGAATTTCGGCAGGGCGCTCACATTGTCCGAAGTTCGGCCGGTCTCACTCGACGGCCGGCGTCCAGCTAGGCGTCTCCGATAGCCTGGATGATGCGATACGCCGCAACGACGTCGCGCTCGACGACGGCGGACGTGAAGCGTTCGATGATGGTGCGCAGGCGGTTGGTCGGTGCCGTCGCCGCGTTCAGCAGCGGGCCATCGATGAGGCGACTGCCCCATTCCACGCCCAGGCGCTGCGCTTCGTCATCGGCGCCGACCACGATCGACGGGAAGGGCAGGCCAATTTTCGGCGCCGCGAAATGGCGGTGGTGCAACCTCGTGCCTTCGGGGGCGACCAACAGGGCACCGGCGACATTCGCGGTATAGGCTTTCGGCGACAGTCGGGCCCACCACGCCGCCGCCGCGCAGGCACTGCCCTGCGCCAGGAGCATGACGGCACGATCGGACGCCGATACAGCGGCATCGATCCGCGCCGCGAGCGCCGTTCGCTCAGCGGCGGTACGGCTGCGCACCGCAATATGCTGCGCATCGCTAAACCGCGGAAACTCCCGGAACCGGTCGAATATGGAGACGGCCTTGTCGGGGACGAGCGCGATGATCGTCAGCCGATGGCTATCCAGGACGGCAACAGACACAATCCGGTCTCCCTTTCCATGAACGCGTAAGCTGCCTTCTTGTGGTCAGCGGCGCAATGCCGCTGTTCGGATACGCGCCAGACCGTTCTATCCTGGGCCCCGGCTGATATCAGGGCGATTAGATTTCACGCGATATGTCACCATGTCCTGCAAAGCGGTGTTTTCCCCCTTTTCGACTCAGCGAAGTCCGTCGGCCTGAAACGGCTTTTCCGGGTGCATGAAGAACGACAGACCAGCGCCGACCAGGAGTAGCGCCAGCGAGGCGCAGAACGGGATCGACCAGCTTCCCGTCAGATCCACCGCCGCGCCGAACACCAGCGGAGACAGGATACCGGCGATCCCGAAGCCGAAGTTCATCATGCCGCTGGCGGTGCCGGCATATTGTGGTGCGATGTCCATCGGGACTGCCCAGATCGGCGCCACCACAAGCTCGGAGAAGAAGAAGGCGAGCGACAGGCATATCGCCACCGTCGTCAGATCGTGGGTAAGGACCACGGGCACCAGGAAAACGAACGCGCCGACCATCCCGACGATGATCAGATTGCGCCGCGCCGCCTGCAAGCTGCCGGTCCTGCGGTAGATATAGTCACTGGCTGCTCCACCGACCCAGTCGCCGATCACGCCACCCAGCAGCACGCCGCCCGAGAACAGCGCCGAGTGCTTCAGGTCGAGCCCGAAATTCTTGAAGAAGAACGAGGGGAGCCACGTCAGGAACACCCACAATGTCCAGCCGTAGCAGAAATCCACGGCGGTAACGGGCGCGATCCGCCGCGCGAGTTGCCACCACGGAACGGGCGGCGTGGTGGCCGCCTGTTGCGCGGCCGGGGCCAGTTCGGCGCGTTCCTCGTCGGACATGCCGGGATGTCGTTCCGGGTTCTCGCGCGCAACCACCAGCCACAGGATCACCCAGACCGCGCTCGCCAGGCCGAGCACCACGAATGCGCCTCGCCACGAGACCAGCGCCATCAACCCTACCAGCAGCGGCGGGGTCAGCGCATTGCCGAGCCGTGCGGCGGCGTGCGTGATCCCTTGCGCGAAGCCCCAGCGCGCCGGTGGCAGCCATGTAGCCATGGCGCGGGTTGCAGCGGGGAAAGCGAATCCTTCACCAATGCCGAGCGCCAGACGCAGTGCGAAAAGCGACGCCATCCCGCCGACCAGACCCGTCAGCACCGTCGCCACGCAGACGATCGCGCCGCAGATCACCAGCATGCGGCGTGGTCCGAAACGGTCGATGACCCGACCGCCGAAAAGCTGAATCAGTGCATAGGGATAGGAAAAGGCCGAGATCGCCAGGCCGAACTGGATGTTGCTCATCCCCAGTTCGGCGGTCATCCGCGGGCCCACCGTCGCCAGGTTCACCCGGTCGATGTAAAGGACCAGGTACATCAGGCAGAGCACCGCGAGGATGCGGTTCGGGATGCTCATCCACCGCGGGACGTGACGAGCGACCGCGTCTGACCGGCTCAGGCCATGGCCGCTCATGCAGGTCGACCCGTCCCCTTGATCTGCGTCCTGTGCATTACACGGCGCGCGGCAGGATCGAACGCATCACGGCGGTGCATCGTGCAGCGATTGTCCCACAGCACCAGGTCACCCTTGCGCCATTCATGGCTCCAGCCAAACCGCTCGCCATCGACATGCTCCCAAAGCGCGTCGAGCAGCGCTTCGGATTCAGCCAGATCCAGACCATCGATATAGGCATTCCGCCGGCGGCCGAGATACAGTGCGGGGCGTCCGGTTTCGGGATGGATGTAGACCAACGGGTGCAGACTGCCCGGCGCCTCGCGCGGATCGTCGCTCGGGGTGACGCCCTCGCGCAGGAAACCACCGCTATTGTAGGTGCCGTCGTGCTTGACGCGGCGGCCGGCGATGCGCGCCTTCAAGTCATCGGGGAGCGCCGCGTACACGGCGTACATATCGATAAAGCTCGTATTGCCGCCCGTCGGTGGCACCTCCAGCGCATAGAGCGCGCTCGCCTGGGGCGGGACTTCGACATAGGACATGTCGGTGTGCCAGACCGCCTCGCCATTGCCGAGGCTGCCGATTGGGACGCCGCCCTCGACCACGTTCGAGACGACATAGAGTTCGGGCAGTCCCTCGACGAAACGGCGGCCGGTCTCTTGAATGGGCGCGAGATCGAGGTCCCCGAACCGGCGGCTGAAGGCGATCAGGTCCGCATCCGACAGCGATTGGTCGCGGACGAGCAGGACCAAATTGTCGAGCCAGGCCTGGTGCAGGTCGGCGAACTGCCGATCATCGAGCGTCCGAAGATCGATACCCCGAACCTCCGCGCCGACGCCGTTGCCCGTTTTGATCACGTCGAGGCCAAGTCGACTCGCCAGAAGATCGCCCATCATCCGTACTCCATCATCGCACGTTCGCAGTCGACGAGGGTCGACTGCCGCATGACCGTTTTAACGATCGACCGCCGACGTGGGCCGCAAAGCATTTGTTTGGGCGGGTCAACCGGGGCGTATTTGTGTGCAGCAATCGCGCAAATCGGGCGCCGCGTGGATCGCCAAAGGCAGTAGAGGCATTCCCCCATTGGCCATGATCCCGGCCAACCTTACGCCTATCACCCGTCGTCCCGGATAGCGGTCGATACAAAGGAACCATGCACCGTGCGCATCACGCTCGAACTTGCCAGCAAGATTATCACGGCGACGCTGCAGCGGAGGGTGGAGCACGGTTTCAAGCCGCTCTGCGTGGCGGTGCTCGATCCCGGAGGGCACCTCGTCGCGCTGCAGCGTGAAGATGGGGCCTCGACGCTGCGGCCCCAGATCGCGATGGCCAAGGCGGGCGGGGCGCTCGCACTTGGCGTATCGAGCCGCAAGATTGCGGAGATGGCGTCGGACCGACCGACGTTCATCGCGTCGCTCGGGCCAATCTCGCCGCACGGCGTCGTGCCTGCGGCGGGCGGCGTGCTCATCGTCGACGCAGATGGCCAGTTGATCGGGGCAGTGGGTGTGACCGGCGACACATCCGACAATGACGAGGCGTGCGCACTTGCCGGCGTCGCTGCGGCCGGGCTTTCGGTCCTGGAGTGATCTGTGGAAGCGCCCATGGCCATTTGCTGAGAAATTTTAGACCTTCACGATGATCGATCGGACGGGGTCGATGATGGCGTCCGCCTCGGTCCTCTTCATCCAGTCGGGCGTCACTTCCGTCCAGGCAACGACACCTGTTTGGTCGATCACAAGCGCCGTGGGGAAAGGCAGTTCCCAGGTGCCTGTGCCGGTGACATCGCCCAAGGGTATTGTCGCGGCCTGCCGGGTTGCCGAATTGGCTTCAAAGGTGATGCCGAGCTGGCGTGCGAGGTGGTTATCGCGGTCGGTCGCTATGGTGAAGTCGAGCGCGTGGCGTTGCTGTATCTCTAACAGTTTCGAGGGAATCTGCGGGCTGATCGCGACGAGCGGCACACCCAGTTTGCGCAGGGTCGGCCAGAGCGCGCGCTGATAGACCGGTAGTGTGACGTTGCACGCGGGGCAGCCGGCGAACCTGAAGAAGATCAGCACGGCAGGGCCGGTGGCGATCAGGCTGTCCAGTCGTATCGTCGTACCATCCACGGCTTCCAGCGCGAAGTTCGGCATCGGATCGCCGATCTTGATCGCGCGCGACCGATCGAAGCCGATGACGAGTTCGCGTCGCTGGCTGGCGTTCAGATCCAACTGCGTCGGCGTCCAGCTATGGTCACGCTCGTCTTGCAACGCGCCAAGCGCGGCGCGGACGGATTCGGTCATGAACGGTCTCCTCACACGTGAAAGCTGTTGGCGGGGCGATCGAGTCCGAGATGGCCGCGCAATGTCGATGCCGCGTAGTCGTGGCGGAATATGCCGCGTGACTGGAGCAAGGGCACGACGTCGTGCAGCATCCGGTCGATGCCGGCGGGCATGAACGCAGGCATGACAACGAAGCCGTCGCACGCTTCTTCGACGAGCCAGCGTTCCATCTCGTCGGCGACGGTGCGCGGGCTGCCGACCATCTTGGCGAAGGAAAGGCTGGAGCCGTACCAGCGACCCAGGTCGGCGAACGTCCAGCCTTCCTCGATCGCCTTGCCGATGACGTAGTGGAAGCGGCCCTTGCTGCCGCGGATAAGGTCGCGGATGTCGGGGACGGGCTCGTCGATCGCGTGGTCCGCGAGGTCGTAGTTCATGCTCCCCGACATGAAGCTGAGCCCCGCCAGCGGCTCGACCAGCGCGTCGAGTTCGCCGAGCAGGTCGGCGGCGGCATCGTCGCTGTCGGCGATGATCGGTACCATGCCCGGCAGGATCTTGACCGCGTTCGGAGAGCGTCCGGCGGCGGCGACATCATCCTTGAAGCCGCGATAGCCAGCCTTGGCACGATCGATATCGGGATAGACCGCGAACACGACTTCGGCATTGCGCGTCGCGAGATCCTGGAACGAGCCGGATGCCCCGGCCTGGATCAGCACCGGGTGACCCTGCGGCGGACGCGGCAGCGACAGGGGGCCCTTCACGTCGAACCACTTGCCGGCATGATCGGCGTAATGGACCTTCGCCGGATCGCCATAGGTGCCGGCCGCCTTGTCGGGGGCGATCGCGTTCTCCTCCCACGTATCCCAGAGCTGGCGGACGACATCGAGATATTCGGCGGCGCGGTCGTAGCGCGTGGCGTGATCGTAATGCTCGGCGCGGCCGAAATTATGCGCTTCGGCGTCGCTGACCGAGGTCACCGCGTTCCATGCCGCGCGACCGCCGCTGAGATGGTCGATCGACGCGAACATCCGGGCGACGTGATAGGGCTCGGTATAGCTGGTCGAGATCGTCCCGCCGAGGCCGATACGCTCGGTCGTGACCGCAAGCGCCGACAGCAGCGTGAGCGGCTCCGTCCCGCGCGACGCGCGGTAGCGGACCGTCGTCGCGAAGTGGTTCCCGTAGAGATCGTCGACCGCCAGCTTGTCGGCGACGAACAGCATGTCGAGTTTGGCGGCTTCGGCCTGCCCGGCGAGGCGGCGGTAGAAACCGAAGCCCTGGTCCGCGCTGCTTGCTTGCGGGTGCCGCCAGCCGCCGTGGTGAATCCCGTCCGCGGTCACGAACAGCGCAAGGTGCATCTGGCGGGTCACAGCGACACACCGACCCGCGCGTAATAGGATCCGCCGCTGAGCCCGAACGGGGCGAACCCGCCATAGGCGCCGCTGCCATCGGCGGCGATCAGGCCGTTACGATCGGGATAGGTGTCGAACAGATTGTTGGCGCCGACCGCGAGCGTGACGCGGTCGGTCAGGTCGTAACCGATATCGAGATCGGCGACCCATTTGCCGCCGAAGGTCCGGTCGCCGCTCGCGACGTTGCTCGACTCGGTGTAACGGCCGTAACGCGTTGCGCGGGCGAGCGCATGGACGCGGCCGAGCGACCAATCGTTGGTCAGCACCAGCTTCGTACGCGGTAGCGCTGCAACCAGATCGCGCTGCGCCTGGCGGCCGAACAGCACGACGTTTAGCGAACTGAGTGCTGCGGGATTGTCGGCGATGCTGAGAATCTTCGTCTTGTTGTAGCTGTAGGCGGCGCTCAGCCGGAAAGCGCCGAGGCCGCTCGTGCGCAACGTGTATTCCGCGACCGCGTCGATGCCACGCGTGCGCGTGTCGATCGCGTTGGTGAAGAACTGTGCGCTGTCGACGCCGGTCACGCCGTTGGCGATCAGGATGTCGCGGATCGCGGTGCCGCCGTTCGACGCCGTGCCGAGAAACTCGGTCTTGACGATGCGGTCGTCGACGCGGATCTGATACGCGTCGAGCGTGAGGTGCAGCGCGCCCGCTTCGTAGGTGACACCCGCGGTGTAGTTGAGCGACTTTTCCGGCTTCAGCGGTTGGGCACCCAGCGCGATCGCCGCGGCGCTGTTCACCGGCAGGAACTTGGCGATCGTCGAGACGGGCGTGTTGCCGATCACCGTCGTGGTGTTCTGCGTGGTCGAAAAGCCGGTCTGCGCGAGCGACGGCGCGCGGAAGCCGGTGTTGACGCCGCCGCGGATGGCGAGGCCGGGCGCGAGTTCGTAGCGCGTCGAGACCTTGCCGCTGACCGTATTGCCGGCGCTGTCGTCGTAATGCTCGAACCGACCGGCGACGCCGATGAACCACGCGTCGATGACGTTGGTCGCCAGGTCGACATAGCCGGCCAGGTTGTTGCGGCTGAGCGAGGCGGCATCGGCGGGCGAGGTGCCGGTGAACGACACGAGGCCCGGCGACGGATAGCGACCGCCATAGAGTTGCCCGAACGGCGTGTCGTCGACCGGGATCTGGTAGCCGCCGTTGCGATAGCTGTCGGGCTCGCCCGCCCGCGACTGGAAGCGTTCCCAGCGATGCTCGGCGCCGACCGAGATCGACAGCGGCTTGGCGAGGCCGATCGCGACGTCGCGACTGAGGTCGAGATTGTTGACCCACAGGTCCTGGATCTGGGTGCCCATGTAGAAGCTGGTTGGGCTGGTCGGCCCGATCGACGGGTTCAACGTGTTCTCGGCCCCCAGCCAGACGCGATCGCGCCCGAAGCTGGAACTCAGGTCCCATGCCCAGCCCGCCAGATCACCCTTCGCGCCGCCGGTGACCTGGAAATCGGTTTCCTTGATCCGCCGATACGCCTGGAAACCGGTCGGGTAGAGCTGTGGCAAGACCGACACGCCGCTGGTGTTCGCCTGCCCGCCATAGCCCGTTGGGGAGGGGATATAGGCGCCGCGCGCGTCGCGAATGTCGCGGTAGCTGAGCGTCGAGAAGCTGTAGAGGCGTAGCGTATCGCCGACCGGTAGCTCGGCATTGTACGATCCGTTGATCATCTTGTCGCGGTTCGAGCGTCCGTATCCGCCCGCATAGACATGGTCGAGCGCCGCCTCGCGCGGGTCGGGCTGGCCGTTCACCAGCGGCAGGATCCGCGGGACCGCATCGGCCGAGGAGTCCGCGCGATCATGGTATTTGGCCTCGACCGCGGCGCGGAGGAACCCGCCTTCGCCGAGTTGCGTGCCGTAGCTAAGATCGGTCTGGAGCAGCGGCGCACCCTTCGAATATTGCTGGCCGCCGGTGATCGAGAAACGCCCGCCCTTGGGCGCGTCGTCGAGGATGATGTTGATGACCCCCGACACTGCGTCCGAGCCGTATTGCGCCGCCGCGCCGTCGCGGAGCACTTCGATGCGGCCGACCGCGTTGGTCGGGATCAGGTCGATATCGACCGGGGTCGAGCCGCCCGAGATACGCGAGAGGTTGTTGATCAGCGAGGTGGTGTGGCGGCGCTTGCCGTTGACCAGCACGAGCAGATAGTCGCCCGAGAGGCCGCGGATCGCGATCGGCTTGACGCTCGCGGAGGTCCCGCCGCCACCAAGCGCGGGCATCGTCAGCGAGGGTACGATGTTGCCGAGGATTTCCTTCAACCCGGTGCGGCCGGTCGCCTGCAACTCGCGGCGGCTGATGACGTCGATCGGCACCGGGCTGTCGGCGACGGTCCGCGCCTGTCCGCCACGAACGCCGGTGACGATGATGGTGTCGTCGGTGCCGCCGCCCGTATCCGGCGCGGTCAAGGTCGTGGCAGGGGCCGGCGGCGCGTTTTGCGCGAAGGCGGGTTGAGCGAGGGTCGCGAGGGCGACACCGGCGAGCAGGCGGGAGGTCGATGTCATGATGATGTCCGTGGGCTAGGCGCGCGTCTCCGATCCCGCCGAAGCGGGGACGCGCGGAGTAAAAAGACGATGGTCGGGCGGCGCGGCCGCGGGCGGGTCAGGCCCGCATTCGAAGCTTAGCGTGCACCGGGAGCCCCTTGGTCGAGCGGGAGATACGCGTCGTCGAGCGGTCTATCGCCCGTCAGCGCGCCTGCCTTGCGGAACTGCGCGACGACATCGCGTTCTTCCGCCTTCACCGTGGCGTCGACGGGTACCCGCGCCATCGGCAGGTGCTTGGCATGGAACAGCGCGATCTTGAGCGGTAGACCGGTCTCCTTGGCGAGCACCTCGGCATAGTCTTCGGGATGCGCGCGGGCCCAATCGAGCGCGCGGGATTCGCGTTGCAGATAATCGGTCAGGATCGCTTTCTTCGTCGTTGCGGCGCCCGCGTTCGCCGCATCGAAGCCATAGCCGCTGAGATAGTCCGCGCCGTCGGCGACGACGCGCGCCCCTTCGGCGAGTGCGGTCCCGCTATAAGGCGACCAGATCGACCAGGCATCGATCGAGCCCGTATCGAACGCCGCCTTGGCATCGCCCGGCGCGAGGAAGATCAGGCGGACGTCGGCGGGCTTGAGACCCTTCGCATCGAGCGCACGCAGCAGAAGGTAGTGGCCGACCGAGCCGCGCGTCGTCGCGATCCGCTTGCCGTGCAGACCGCCTGCATCGACGATCCGCGACCGCGCCGGCACCAGGATCGCGAGGCTTTCCCGCGGTCGCGACGTCGCGGACTGCACTGCCACCGCCTTGATCGGACTGCCGCTCTGGTAGGCGAACTGGAACGGCGCATCGCCGACCATGCCGACGTCGACCGCACCCGCGCCGATCGCCTCCAGCAGCGTCTGCGCGGCGGGGAATTCGGACCATTCGACGCGGTAGGGCGCACCCTTGAGCGCGCCCGAGGCGAGCATCAGCGCCTTGGTGCCGCCGCGCTGGCTGCCGACGTGCAGCACGTCGCCGCTCATCCCGCCGCGGCCCAGCCACGCATACAGGCCTGCCGCAAGCACGACGGCCAGCAGCAACGGCCACCAGCGCTTCAGGCCTTCCGCCGGAGGGGGCGGCGTCGCAGCCACCCCCTCGTCATCCGTCCAGTCCGGCATCAGCCCGCCGCCCGCTTCGGTTCGAGATCGCGCTCTGCATCGCGCGCGGCGATCAGGTCGTGGACGACCGGCAGCAGGTCACGCCCGTAATCGATCGCGTCCTGCAACGGCTCGAAGCCGCGGATCAGGAAATGGTCGATGCCGAGGTCGTAATAATCCAGCATCGCGTCGGCGACCTGTTCGGGCGTGCCGACCAGTCCGGTTGAATTGCCCTGCGCGCCGCCGAGCGCAGCAACACCGGTCCACAGCCGCTTGTCGACTCGGTAGCCCTGGTTGGCGGTATCGAGGAGCCGCTGTGAGCCGGCGTTCGGTGGCGCGTGACCGCTGGTCGCGGCACCAGCCGAGACGCGCAGGTCGCGAACCTTCTCAACGATCTGGTCGGCCTTTTTCCACGCCGCCTCTTCGGTATCGGCGATCACCGGGCGCAGCGACAGCGAGAAGCCGGGGCTGCGGCCATAGCGCGCGGCGGCGTGGCGGATCGTGCCGACCGCCTCGCGGACCTGCGCCTGCGTCTCGCCCCACAGCGCGTAGACGTCGGCGTGGCGCCCGGCGACGTCGATCGCGGCGGGCGACGATCCGCCGAAGAACACGGGCAGGTTGGTCGGCTTGATCTGACTGAACGCCTGGCGGACATTGTAGAAGCGGCCGTCGTGATCGAACGGCGTGGCCGACGACCATTCCTGTTTCAGGATCTGGAGATATTCGTCGGTGCGTGCGTAGCGATCGTCCTTGACCGAATGATCGCCGTCGCGCGCCATCTCGCTGTCTGCGCCACCGGTGATGATGTGGACTGCGACGCGCCCGCCCGACAGCTGGTCGAGCGTCGCGAGCTGGCGCGCGGCCAGCGTCGGCTGGGTGAAGCCGGGGCGATGCGCGATCAGGAAGCCGAGCGTGGTGGTGATCGCGGCGGCGTGCGCGGCGACGATCTGGCTCTCGGGGCTGTCCGAGCCGAACGGGATCAGCACGCGGTCGAAGCCACCCTTTTCCTGGGCGATCGCGGCGGCCTCGACATAGGCCTTGTCGAGCCCGCGCGCCTTGCAGACGCCGTGGATTTCGGACGCGTCGTTGAAACCGATATAGCCGATGAACTTGACGGGCATGACGTGTCTCCGGTGTTAGATGACGTAGAAGCCGTGCGTGCCGTCGCGCGCGAGCTGGTCGACCAGGCCGTATTCCCAGTCGAGATAGGCCTGCATCGCGGCGGCGGCGTTGTCCGTGCCTTCGTAGGGGCGCTTGTAGCGGTGTGCGGGATCGCCCGGCGGGATGGTGGGGCCGGGGCCGGTTTCCAGCGCGCCCTCGAATCCTCCGTCGAGGACGAATACGTCCCAGCCCAACTGCGCGAGCCACGACGCGGTCATGTCGGCTCGCGTCCCGATATCGTCGGCGAGGACGACGCGCGCGCCGCGGACGGGCGCGGCGATGTCGGTTTCCTGCACGAGCTGTCCGCCGGGATAGGCGCGGAAGCCTGCGATATGGCCGGCGGCATATTCGTCCGGGCGGCGCACGTCGAAGCGGTAGAGCGTGCGGCTGGGATTGCGTTCGAGCACGGCCAGCTCGGCGGGTGTCAGGCGCTTGACCCCGGCGCGATAGGCGACGGCGCGCGCGGTGGCGGCGGTCTCGTCGCTTTGCCGCACTTCGGGGGCAGGGCGATCGCTGCCGTGCGTCAGCGACTGGCCGGCGAGCGTCCAGCCGATGGTGCCGTTGCGCAACGCGACGACGCGGTTGGGAATCCCTGCGTTGATCAGCGACTGCGTACCGATGATGCTCCGCGTGCGGCCCGCGCAGTTGACGATGATCGTCGTGTCGGGATCGGGCACCGCCTCTGCGACGCGCAACACGAGTTCGGCGCCCGGCACGCTGGTCGAGCCGGGGATGTTCATCGTCGCATATTCCTCGAACCGGCGCGCATCGAGGATCGCGATGTCGGCCTTCTCCTCGATCAGCGCGGCGACGTCCTCGGCGGCGAGCCACGGCGTATGCCGGCGCGCTTCGACCAGTTCGCCGAACGCCTTCGAATAGGAATTCACGTCCTCGAACACCTCGAAACCGGCATCGCGCCAGCCTCCGAGACCGCGTTCTAGGGCCCCGACGTCGGTGTATCCGAGCGCGGCAAGCGCGGCCGCAGCGGTCGGCACAAAGCCTTCGCCATTATCGTACAACACGATCGGCACGTCCTTGCGGGGCAGGCGAATTTCCGCCTCCAGTTCGACGCGGTCGAAGGCGAGGTTGGCGGCGAACAGCGGGTGCCCGGTCGCGAATGCCGCCTCGTGCCGCACGTCGAGCAGCGCGATCTCGTGACCGAGCAGCAGCGCGGTGCGGATGTCGTTGGCGGTGGTCAAAGCGTTGTTCCCGATCGGTCCCAGAGGTTCGGCAGCACGGCGTTCGCGTAACCCGACACGAACCGCCTCGGCGTGCCTGCCGCGTCGTAGGTCGCGCGCTCGACCGCGCCGATGTTGCTGCCGTAGAGGTGGATGCTGATCGAGACGCGGTCGTCGAACGCGTTCGACACGCGGTGAATATCGCCCACGGACGGCGACACCGCCTCGACTTCGCCGGCTTCGAGCCGCTCGATCGCACCGACCGCGTGCAATCCACCATCGGGGTATCGCGCAAACCGTTCTGACAGTTCGGCACCGCGCAACACGCCGACCAAACCCCAGACGCGATGATCGTGGATCGGCGTCGCCTGACCCGGTCCCCAGACGAAGCTGACGACGGAAAAGCGCTCGCGGCTGTCGCAGTGGAGCAAATATTGGCGATAGCGGTCGGGATCGGGTTCGGCGTACGCGTCGGGCAACCAGTCGTCGTGCGCGACGAGCTTGCCGAGCGCGGCGCTGCCCTCCTCCAGCAGCGACCGCTCGTCGTGCGTACGATCGAGCAGCGTGCCGATCCCGGTGACGAAGTCGCGCAGGCAGTCGAGGCGCAGGCTCGCCATTACTCGGCCTTCACGAACGGCAGCGGTTCGTCGCGCTCGACGCCGAGCGCCCCCAGCAACCGGTCGCGCAAAGCCGTCGCAATGCCCGTCCGCTGCCCACGTGATACCGAGATGCGTTCCTCGACGACGATCCGCCCGGCATCGAGCACCAGCACGCGATCGGCCAGCGCGATCGCCTCGTCGACGTCGTGCGTCACCAGCAGGACTGCCGGCTTGTGCGCACGCCACAATGCCATCACCAGCCCGTGCATCTTGACGCGGGTCAGTGCATCGAGCGCGGCGAACGGCTCGTCGAGCAGCAGCAATTTCGGTTCGCGGACCAGCGCGCGGGCGAGCGCCACGCGCTGCGCCTCGCCGCCCGACAGCGTCAGCGGCCAGACGTCGAGCCGGTGGCCGAGCCCGACCTCGCGCAACGCCGCCTCCGCGCGGTCGCGCACGTCTGCACCCTTCAGCCCGAGCCCGACGTTGCGCCAGACCCGCTTCCACGGCAGCAACCGCGCATCCTGGAACACCACCGCACGAGAGGTCGGGATCGTCACGTCCTGCGCATCGGCGGTATCGAGTCCCGCGAGCGTCCGCAGCAACGTCGTCTTGCCCGACCCCGAACGCCCGAGAAGCGCGACGAACTCGCCTTGGGCTATCTCAAGATGAAGATTGTCGAGGACCGTGTTGGTACCGAAGCTGCGCGAGAACCGCGAGAGCTTGACGACGGGGCGGACGGGCTGCGGCATCGGGATGATGTGCGAGATGGTCATGGTTCAGGCCTCCACGAGCTTGGGGCGCCACGCGAGCGCACGGTCTTCGATCAGGCGCACGGACTGGTCGGCGAGCAGGCCGAGCCCGGCATAGACGAGCAGGCAGACGACGATGATGTCGGTCCGCATGAAATCGCGCGCGTTGTTGATCAGGAA
This sequence comes from Pseudomonadota bacterium, assembly GCA_040388215.1. Taxonomy (GTDB): domain Bacteria; phylum Pseudomonadota; class Alphaproteobacteria; order Sphingomonadales; family Sphingomonadaceae; genus Sphingomonas. The sequence continues at coordinate 410,091 of JAZKCH010000001.1, forward strand.
GCCGAGACCCGCCGACGCGTTGATCTGTTCGGCGACGACCAGGATCAGCACCGCGACCGAAAAGGCGTAGCGCAAGCCGACCAGCAGTTGTGGTAGTGCATCGGGGAGGATGATGTCGGTCACGATCTGCGCGCGCGACAGGCCGAAGCTGCGCCCCGCGTCGATCAGCCGGACGTCGACGCCGCGGATCCCGTTGTAGAGGTTAAGATAGACCGGAAACAGCGTCGCGAATGCGATCAGCGCGATCTTGGGTGTCTCGCCAATCCCGAACCAGACGATGAACAATGGCGACAACGCCAGCGCAGGCAATGTCCGGAGCATCTGCACTGGCGAGTCGACCGCCGCTTCGCCTTCGCGGGTGAGGCCAGCGATTAGGGCGAGGACGATGCCGAGGCTGACGCCGATCACCAGACCGGCGGCGGCGCGGCCGAGCGACACGGCAAGGTTGGCGGGTAATTCGCCCGACACGATCATGCCCCACAGCGTCCCGAGCACCTGAGAAGGCGCCGCCAGCGTGCGGGTTGGGATCAGGCCGATCCGCGACGCCGCTTCCCATGCCAGCATCAGGGCTATCGGCGACACCCAGCGACTACGCTGGAGCTTGCTCTGCCATGATCGGTTGGGGGATCGCTGGGACGTCTTCGCCATGGACAGCCTTTCGGACGCTCGTTTTTCGGAGCGCCTTCAATGCCGTCTCAATTCCCATTGGTTCAATAGATAATGACTTGTCGGCCTTATGAGCGTTGCAAATACGGGCTTAAAAAGTCACCAGTTTCAATGTGTTGGTCGACCGGGAAAGAAAGCCTTTGCGCCCGTGAAGAGCGTCAATCTGTGCTGGCGGATTCGACGATCGAACGAAGGACGACGTCGTGAAGCCGGTCGAGTACCGGATGCCGCGTGTCGTTGATGCGCAAAACGTAGGCGACGCGGGGCAACGCGGGGAGCCCGTCGTGGATCTCCGGGTCGAGCCCCATCAGGGCGTCGGTTCGACAGGTTATACCGATACCGCCGATTACTGCCGCGCGGAGGGCAGACAGACTCGGCGTCTCCAGGACGATCCGGTAGGGCCTGCCCGCGGCCTCTAGTGCGGCGATCGCGGCATCGCGGAACCGGCATGGCTTCTGGAGCACCGCCAAGGGCAGGATCGCGGCGGAGGTCAGGCGTGGATCGCCGAGCCAGTGCATGTCGGCGGTGGCGACGGCGGCCTTGTCGTTGTCCTCGCCGATACACAGGACGATATCGAGACGGTCGGCCGCGAGCAGATCAAGCAGTTCGGCCGATCCCGCGACGCGAACGTCGAGCGAGGCGTCGGGGTTGCTCGACGCGAACACCGACAAGACGCCGGACAACAACGTCTCCGCGAAATCCTGGACGAAGCCAATACGCGCGGGGCCGGCCAGGCTGCCGTCGCCAAGCGCTGCCAAGGCACGGTCATTGACGCTCAGCAATTCGCGCGCGTGCGGCAGGAACCGTGCGCCCTGCACCGACAGGACGAGCCTGCGCCCCTCGCGCCGGAACAGCGCGACCTGGAGCAGGTCCTCGAGCCGTTTCATCTGCAGGCTGAGCGCGGACTGGCTGACGAACACGCGGTCCGCGGCGCGGAGCATCGAGCCGGCATCGACGATCGCGACGAAGCTGCGGACGACGTCGGTGGGAATGTTGACGGCCATGATCGGTCCTAGAAGCCAGGCTCATATGCGTTAGCAGACAATCTACATTGATTCGATGGGAAATGAAGCGCTCCTTGCTGCGGGAAGGAGCACAGCCTTGGTATATCCTAATTCCGGAGCCGGATCGCAGTATGGTGCGCACGGCTCGTGCTCGACCGATTGTCTCGCCGCGAGGTCCGTCGACGGCCCGATCAGCACGGTTCTGCAATGAGTGCACAACTCCTCTCGATTGCACCACATGCCCCAGCCTTGGACCTAGACGCGATCCTACCCGGTGTGACGGCCGCGTTCGCTGCAACCGCCGCACAGCATGACCGCGCCGGTACGTTGCCGGTTGAGAACTTTGCGCTTCTGCAGCGCCACGGTTTGCTCGCGCTGACCGCGCCGCGTCGGCTCGGCGGCGGCGGCGGGGATCTGGCGGCGGCGCGACGCGTGATCGCGGCGGTGGCGCGCGGCGAACCCGCTACCGCGCTCGTCCTGACGATGCAGTATCTGTTCCATGCCGGGCTCGACGATCGGTCCGGTTTTACCGAGGCGCTGAAGACGCGTGTCGTCGGCGAGGCGTTGCGCGATGGTGCGCTGATCAATGCGCTCCGGGTCGAACCGGATCTCGGCACGCCGGCGCGAGGCGGCCTTCCCGGCACGATCGCGCGGCGTACGGCCGAGGGCTGGCGGCTCGATGGGCGGAAGATCTTCTCGACCGGTTCGACCGCGCTGACCTGGATGGTGGTCTGGGCGCGCTCGGACGACGCCGAGCCGCTGGTTGGCGGCTGGCTGGTGCGTGCAGACACGCCGGGCATCCGGATCGAGGAGAGCTGGGATCATCTCGGACTGCGCGCCAGTGCCAGTCACGACGTCGTGTTCGAGGATGTGCTGGTGCCGTTCGATCAGGCGCTCGACCCCAAGCCGGTTGGCCAGCAACCGCCCTATTCCGCCGCGTTCGCCAACTGGTCGGCGGTGCTGACATCGGCGATCTATGACGCCGTGGCCCGGAATGCGCGCGACTGGCTGGTCGGCTGGCTGATCGCGCGCAAGCCGACCAACCTCGGCGCCTCGTTGTCGACCTTGCCGCGGTTCCAGGAGATCGTCGGAGCGATCGACGGGTTGTTGTTGCAGAACCGGCTGCTGCTCGACACCGGTACGTCGGGCACGACGAGCGGCCTCGAAGCTGGGCTGGTCAAGCACCTCGTCACCGAGAACGCGATCGCCGCGGTCGAGAAGGCGATCGCAGTGGCTGGCAATGCAGGGCTGACGCGACACAACCCGCTGGAGCGGCATCTGCGCGATGTGTTGTGCGGCCGCATCCATACGCCACAGGGCGATGTCGTACTCGGCAGCACCGGCCGGGCGGCGTTCGCGGAGCGTGGCGCGTGACGCGAGTCCAGGTCGTTAGCCAGTTACCGGCGCTATTCAACGACGCCTTTGCAGCCTCGACCCAGGCCGCGGAGATCGTCAGCATCGTGCCCGGATCCGCCGGGCTCGCGCATGGACCGGAGGTGCTGATCGCCGCGCCGTTCCGGCGGCCGGGCGATGCGTTCCCGGCGCAACCCAGGGGCTGGCCGTTCGACCTGCGCTGGATCCAGCTCGTCTCGGTCGGCATCGATTTCTATCCCGACTGGCTGTTCGAGGGCCCGGTGGTCACTACAGCGCGTGGCGCGTCGGCGATCGCGCTGGCGGAGTTCGCACTCGCCGCGATCCTGGCGGAGGCGAAGCACCTCCCCGACATCTGGATTCGCGATCGGAAGGACTGGGTCGCCAAGCCGCTCGCGACCGTTGCCGGCTCCACGCTCGGGCTGATCGGGTTCGGGGGGATCGGCGAGGCACTCGCACCGCGCGCGCAGGCGCTGGGGATGCGGGTGATCGCCACGCGCCGCTCGGACCTGCCGCTCGCAGCGGGTGTCGAGCGTGCCGATACCGCGACGATCTTCGCGCAGGCCGATCACGTCGTCCTCGCCGCGCCCGCGACCGCGCAGACCGAGCGGATGGTCGATGCGAAACTCCTGTCGCTGGCCAAGCCGAACCTGCACCTGATCAACATCGCGCGCGGCATCCTGATCGACGACGATGCGTTGCTCGCCGCGCTCGACGAAGGGCGGGTCGGGCGCGCGACGCTCGACGTCACATACCCGGAGCCGCTGACCGCCGGGCACCGCTACTACACGCATCCCCGCGTCCGCCTGTCGCCGCATACCAGCGTCCACACGACCGAGACGCGCCGCAATCTTTCGCTAAGTTTCGCCGCCAATCTCGATCGCTTTCGCCGCGGGCAGCCGCTCGACGGCGTGGTCGATCATGCGCGCGGGTATTGAGGAGACAGACGATGACCAACCCGCTTCCCCTGCGGCGCAAGGAGCCGGACGACACCGTAATCGTCGAGGCGCTGCTGCCCGAGTTCGGGTCGTCGGTGATCCCGGTCCATGCCGATCCAGCAGTCGAGCGGCTGTATCGCAAACAGCGTCTCGCCGCCGCGTACCGCCTGTTCGGGCGCAACGGCTACGACATGGGCGGGGCGGGGCACATCACCGTGCGCGATCCCGAATGGCCCGATCATTTCTGGGTCAACCCGTTCGGCGTGCATTTCGGCCGGATCAAGGTGTCGCACCTGATGCTGGTCAGCCATACCGGCGACATCGTCGAGCCGCCCAAGGGCATGCCGGCGCGGCTCAACCGTGCCGCATTCGCGATCCATTCCGAACTGCACAAGGCCCGGCCCGACGTGATCGCGGCGGCGCATTCTCACTCCCTGTACGGCAAGGCATGGTCGTCGCTCGGTCGCCTGCTCGATCCGCTGACGCAGGACTCCGCAGCCTTCTACGACGATCACGCGCTGTTCGAGAAATATAGCGGGGTCGTGCTCGATGCGAGCGAGGGCGAGAAGATCGCGCAGACGCTGGGCCGTCGCAAAGCGGTGATCCTTCAGAACCACGGTATCCTGACGGTCGGGCATTCGGTCGAAGCGGCGGTGTGGCGGTATCTCGCGATGGAGAATGCGTGCCAGGCGCAGCTGCTCGCCGAGGCGGCGGGCACCACCAAGCCGATGAGCGATGCGGTCGCCCGGCATACCGCGTCGCAGGTCGGGACCGAGGTCGGCGCGCTGTGGGCGTTCCAGCCTTATTGGGACGTGATCGTTTCGCAAGAACCGGATTTGCTCGGTTGAGCCCGCCGGTTTCCCGCCGCGCGGTTATTGGTGGCGCGCTTGCCTTATCTGCGTGCGGACGCGGCGGGACCGCGCCCGCCGCGCTGAAGGACGTCACGCTGCGCGTCGCAACCTACAAGGGCCAGATCGACTCGTTCTTTTCGCAGGCGGGCGAGACTGCGCCACCCTACAAGGTCAGCAAGGCACTGTTCGCGGGCGGCAACCAGATCGTCGAGGCGATCAACGCCGGCGCGATCGATTTCGGTGGCATGAGCGAGATCCCGCCGATCTTCGCGGCCGCCGCCGACCCGCTGTTCCGCCTGATCGCGGTTCAGCAATACGACGTGAACAATCAGGTCGTGTTGGTGCCGGCCGGCTCGACCATCCGCGACGCGGCGGGTTTGCGCGGCAAGCGGATCGGTTATGTCCGCGCGACCACCTCGCATTACATCCTGCTCCGCCTGCTCGACGAGGTCGGGCTGACGTTCGCGGATGTGACGCCGATCGCGCTGTCGCCGTCTGACGGGCTGACCGCGTTCGAGCAGGGTCGGCTCGATGCATGGGTGATCTACGGCGTGCAGGGCAGCCTCGCGCGGTCGAGCGGCGCGCGCGTGCTCGCCACCGGCAAGGGGCGATTGTCCGGCAACTATGTCGTCGCCGCCTCGACCACGGCACTCGCCGATCCGCTCCAACGCGAGGCGATCGGCGATTACCTCGGCAGGATTGCGCGTACCTTCGCATGGTCGGTAGCGAAACCCGAGGCCTGGGCGGCGGCGCTCGCCAAGGAAACCGGGGTCCCCGAGGCGATCTGGCTCCAGCAGCACCGCGAGCGGAGTAACGATCCGCGCATCCTGCCCGTCACCGACGCGGCGATCGCCTCGCAGCAGCAGGTCGCGGACCGGTTCGCGGCGGCGAAGGTCATCCCGGCCAAGGTCGACGTCCGCCCGCTCTGGTCGATCGCGCTGAATGCACGAATCGGCGCGCTATACTGAAGAACTGCTCATGAACCATATGCGTACTCACAAACAATCGTCGGTTTGCCGCGGGAAAACTAAAGCAACTCGCATGACGTATTCTGATTATCCATAGGTAAGCGACATAATAAGGGGTCGCATTGGTGGGTATTACTACAAGACGTTTATTGAATATATCGGCTGCGACCATCGCTATGGTGTTCGCGTGTTCCGTCAATGCGCAGGAAAACGGCGGGCCGTCTGCGGCAGATCCCGTCGATGCGTCCGCCCGGACAGATGCGACCGATCAGGGCGAGATCATCGTCACCGCCGAACGCCGCTCGACCGATCTGCAGAAGACGCCGATCGCGATCTCCGTGTTCGGCGGGCAACTCGCGCAGGATCGCGACATCCGCGACGTGCGCGATCTGGCGGGGCAGGTACCCAATCTGTTCGTGCCCCGCACCTCGATCAGTCACACCACGCAGACCTTTTCGCTGCGTGGCGTCGGCGAGAGCGATCCGATCCAGGAACCCGTGCTCGCGGTCTATGTCGACGACGTCTATATCCCGCGCCAGATCGGCTCGATGGTCGAGTTCAACGATCTCGAACGGATCGAACTGCTGCGCGGGCCTCAAGGAACGCTTTACGGGCGCAACTCCAGCGCCGGGGCGCTGCGGATCATCACCCGCGATCCGGACCAGGAAACAAATCTGAAGGCGGCGATCGGCTATGGCAGCAAGAACGAGATCGACGCCCGCGCGCTCGTCAGCGGCCCGCTGAGCGATACGTTGGCCGCCAGCTTCTCGTATATCCACCACAGTCGCGACGGTGTGACCAAGGATCCGACGCTCGGCCACGACGTCAACCGGATCGACGTGGACTCGTTCAGGGGCAAGCTGCGCTGGACGCCGAACGCCGATCTCGACGTGTTGCTGACCGCCAACCTCGTCCGCGACCGATCCGACTCGCGCAGCTATATCCCGGTCAACCAGCCCGGCGTCACGTTCGACAAGCGCACCTCCTATTCCGAGGTCGAACCGCTCCAGGATCTCGACGGGCGTTCGGGCTCGCTGCGCGTGAAATACGCGCTGGGCGAGCATCTCAGCCTGAAGTCGATCACCGCGGTCGGCGGGTTCAATCTCGATCCGGTGTCGTACGACAATGACGGTCAGTCCGCACTGATCCAGAAGAACTTGATCCACTATAATGATCGCTACGTAACGCAGGAGGTGCAGTTGAACGGCGATTTCGGCGCGCTGACCTTCACTGGCGGTCTGTTCTATCTGCACGAACGCTTTTTCGTCGAACGCGATGGGTTCACGCGTCAGGGTACGTCGCCGACCGCCGCCGTATCTGGACTGCGCGCGCACAACATCACGACGACGGACGCCTACGCGATCTTTGGCGAGGCGACGTATCGGCTTGGGTCGGTATTCAGCCTTACCGGTGGGCTGCGCGGCACGATCGAGCACAAGGGTTTCGTGTTCGACAACAAGGTCATAAACTTCGTGCGCATCGTCACCGCACAGTCGATCGCGGGCCAGGCGGACGAGACGTGGCGCGCACTGACGCCTAAAGCCTCGGTACAGGCGCAATGGAACCCAACGCTGCTGCAATATGCCAGCTACTCACAGGGGTTCAAATCGGGCGGGTACGACAACCGCGCGACACGGCTCGATCTGGCGACGCTGCCGTTTGCGCCGGAGAAGGTAAGCACCTACGAAACCGGGCTGAAGGCGACGCTGTTCGATCGCGCGCTGCGCTCGAACATCGCGGTGTTCTACAATGATTACCAGGATCTGCAGGTGTCGTTCTTCGATCCGGTCTATCAGGGATCGCGGCGTGGCAATGCGGGCAAGGCGCATAGCTGGGGCATCGAGATCGAGAACAGCGCCAGCCTGACCGACCGTTTAAACGTGCAACTTGCGGGTGGGTATCTCCACGCGACGTTCGACGACTATAAGGGTGCCGGCGGGGCGGGGGTGGATGCGGATGGCAACCGCCTGACCAATGCACCGAAATGGACCGTGACCGGTGGCGCAAGCTACGATCTGCCCCTGGCGGCCGCTGGCTCGCTGCGGCTGGCCGCCGATGCGAATTACCAGTCCTCCTATTACGTCTCCGCGCTGAACCGCCCGCAGGATCGCTCGCCTGGTCAGGTTTATGTGAACAGTACGATCACCTGGAAGACCCCCAATCCTCAAATCGACGTGACAATGTCGGTCCGTAACGTCCTGAACGGGAGCAAGCAGGTCGCCTCGGTCTACAACCCGTCGATAGGTGCTTGGTATCAGAACTTCCCCGACCCCAGGACCGCTTTGTTGACGATCCGGTTCAGCGGGTAGCTGGTGTTACGTAGAGACCACACATCAATCTGTGTCTCCCGGATCAGCCTAAATATCGAAGCTTTCGATCGCCATGTTGGCAACGAGAAATCAATCACTTAGCGAATGATGGTCGGGGAGACAGGATTCGAACCTGCGACCCCCTGGTCCCAAACCAGGTGCGCTACCAGCCTGCGCCACTCCCCGACTGCGATCGCCCTTAGCCGGAGCTTTCGCTGGATGGCAAGCGGCATCGTACCTCGACCGGGAAAAGGTGTGGAGCAATGCTGTGCATGCCCGACCATCATGGCACAGTGCAAAGCGATCGGCGGCGAAAGCTGGGCGTTCGTGCGTGCGCCGGGTGCGACGACGCGAGGTTCCGATCGTGTCGGGTCTGTGGCAAAGCTGGCCAATGGGCGGGACATCGACAGCAACAGCGCGCATGCGCAGGATCGTAATCGGCTTCGTTGCCGTACTGGCTGGGACTAGCCCAGCGCTGGCGCAGGACGATGCGGGGTTTCAGGCTTATATGACGACGCTTCGTCAGCAGGCGCTGGCGGACGGGGTGAGCATGCGGACAGCGGATGCGGTGTTCCCGGGGCTGACCCTCAACCAACGGGTCATCGACCTCGACCGGCAGCAGCCCGGTGCGACCAGCAGCAGCGCGATCCCGGCCTTTGCACCCTACCGCACGCAGCATGTCGACGCGGCGCGGATCGCCCGCGGTCGCCAGACCTATCAGGCGCAACGCTCTCGTTTGCAGCGGATCGAGCAGACGACGGGCGTGCCCGAATCGATCATGGTCGCGATCTGGGGGCATGAGACGAATTACGGCAGCTATACCGGCAATTTCGACCTGCTCCGGTCGCTCGCCAGCCTTGCCTATGAGGGCCGACGGCGGTCGCTGTTCGCGGGGGAGTTTATTGCCGGGCTGAAGATGCTCGATCGCGGCGTCACGCGCGACCAGTTGAAGGGGAGCTGGGCGGGCGCGACCGGCAATCCGCAGTTCCTGCCGTCGATCTATCTGCGTCTGGCGCGCGACGGCGATGGCGATGGCCGTGCGGATATCTGGAACAGCCCGGCGGATACGCTGGCCTCGATCGGCAATTACTTCGTCGATGCGGGCTGGCGTGCGGGTCAGCCCTGGGGTGTCGCGGTCAACGTGCCCGCCGGGCTCGACCGGTCGCAGGTCCGCAACCGGCTCGTGTCGCCGCGCTGCCCGCGCGTGTTCGAGCGGCATAGCGGCTGGCGGACGATCGCCGAATGGCGCGCGCTGGGGATTTCGCCGCAGGGTCGCGGCCTGCCCGCCGACAGCGTGATGGCGACCTTGCTCGAGCCGGACGGGCAGGGCGCGACCGCGTATCTGCTCACCAGCAACTACCGCGTGATCCTGGATTACAACTGCTCGAATTTCTATGCGCTGTCGGTCGGGCTGCTTGCCGACGCGGTCGAGCGCTAGGCTGAATTTGCACGCAACGGATACGTGACGCGGTCGCCGGGCGCGGCTATGACCTGCATCACATCCTGCCCACGGACCGCCCTTTTGCTCACGGAATACCCCATGAAGAAGCTGATCGTCGCACCGCTCGTCGCCATTGCGCTGGCGCACCCGTCCATCGCCGCCGCGCCGCAGTTCCAGACCGCTGCGCCGATCGCGTATATGGAGGATCTGTCGTCGGGCGCGGTCCTGTTCGCGCGCGATGCGAACCGCCGCATGCCGCCGGCCTCGCTCGCCAAGATGATGACCGTCTATGTCGCGTTCGACATGGTTAAGAAGGGCGAGCTGAAGCTCGACCAGATGATGCCGGTGCGGCCCGAGACCTGGGCAAAATGGCACGGTCCGTCAGCGGGTTCGACGATGTTCCTGTCGTCGGGTGAGAACGTCAGCGTCGCCAATCTGCTGTACGGGATCGTCACGCTGTCGGGCAACGACGCGTGCATCGTGCTCGCCGAGGGTATCTCGGGGTCGGAGCAGGCATTCACCGAGCGGATGAACCGTAAGGCCGCCGAGCTGGGGCTCAAGGACAGCCATTTCGGCACCGCCAATGGCTGGCCCGACAACGGCGTCACCTATGTCACCGCGCATGATCTCGCACAGCTCGCCGCGGCGACGATCACCAACTATCCCGATCTTTACAAGCAATTCTATTCGAAGCGTGATTTCACCTGGGGCAAGACGATGGGCGGCAGCGCCATCACCCAGGCGAACCGCGATCCGATCCTCGGCCGCGTCGCCGGCGCTGATGGGCTCAAGACCGGTCACACCGAGGAGGCCGGCTATGGCTTCACCGGGTCCGCGATCCAGAACGGTCGTCGCCTTGTGATGGTCGTCGCCGGGCTCACAAGCGCGGGCCAGCGTGCAGAAGAGTCGGTGCGGTTCATGGAGTGGGGCTTCCGTGCGTGGCAGTCGAAGCCGATCGTCGCGAAGGGCAAGAAGGTCGAGACCGCAGCCGTCCAGATGGGCGACAGCTCGTCGGTCGGTCTCGTCGCACCCAAGGCGCTGACCGTGACGTTGCCCGCCGGCACCTCGCCGACCATGACCGCGAAGGTCGTCTATCAGGGGCCGATCAAGGCGCCGATCAAAGCGGGCCAGCATGTCGCCGATCTCGTCGTAACGACCTCGGACGGTCTCCAGCAGACGATGCCGCTGGTCGCCGAGAAGGATGTTGCGGTCGCCGGGTTCTTCGGGCGCGCATGGGCAGGACTGACCGGCTTTTTCGGCTGATGACCGCGGCGCCGACGGCGTTGCCGGCATGACGTCGATCATCGGCAACACCGCCGGGCAGGCCGCCTTCATGGCGGCGATGCGCGGCGGGTCTTTGCATCACGCGTGGCTGATCGCCGGACCGCAGGGTGTCGGCAAGGCGAGTTTTGCGCGCGCCGCAGCCATGCGCATGCTGGCGGATGCGGCCGACCCCGATGCTGGATCGACCGGGTTGGAGGTTCCCGAGGGGAACCGGACGCGGTCGCTGATGGAGGCCGGGTCGCATCCCGATTTCCGCGTGCTCGCGCGGTTGCCGAAAGATCCGGAGAAGCCCGAGCAAGATCTCGCGCGCAGCATCACGATCGCGCAGGTGCGAACGCTGCAACCGCTGTTCGCGACGACGCCGTCGATGAGCCCACGGCGCGTCGTGGTGATCGATGCGATCGACGATCTGGAGCGGGGCGGGGCGAATGCGCTGCTCAAGAACCTCGAGGAACCGCCGGCGGGGACGATCTTCCTGCTGGTCAGCCATGCGCCGGGCAGGTTGCTGCCGACGATCCGCTCGCGGTGCCGGTTGCTGCGGTTCGAGGCGCTCTCGGACGACGAGGTCGCGACCGCGATCCGGACGTTGCAGCCCGATGCCGACGAGGGCGAGGTCGCCGCGCTGGTGCGGGCGAGCGACGGCGCGCCCGGCCGCGCGCTGCGCTATGCCGGGCTCGATATCGCCGCGATCGACGATGCGATCGCAGCGATCGCGCAGGACGGCGATCGGGATAATGGACGCCGGTTGAAGCTCGCCAAGGCGCTCGGGCTCAAGGCGGCGCAACTGCGCTACGAGGCGTTTCTCGACCGCGCGCCCGCATTCATCGCAGGCGCCGCCCGGACTCGATCGGGACCAGCGCTCCGGTCCGCGCTCGACGCGCACGCCGCGGCGCGCGACCTCGCGGGCGCGGCGATCGGCCTGTCGCTCGATGCGCAGGCCACCGTGTTCGAGATGGCGGGGATCGTCGCGACATTACGCCAGTGATCGGGCCGCGCAGGCTTCACCTCTCCGGGGCGATGCTCTAGGAGCGCGGCATGGCCGATCCTTTCTATATCACCACCGCAATCCACTATCCCAACGGCCGTCCGCATATCGGTCACGCCTACGAGATGGTCGCCGCCGACGCGATCGCGCGCTTCCAGCGCCAGGCGGGCCGCGACGTGCTGTTCCAGACGGGGACCGACGAGCATGGTCTCAAGATGGTCCAGGCCGCGCGCGACCGCGATATGCCCGTGCGCGACCTTGCCAACGAAATGTCGTCGTATTTCCACGCGATGGCCGATCGTCTTGGCATCTCCTATGACCGTTTCATCCGTACCGTCGACGAGGATCATTATGCCGCGAGCTCGGCGATCTGGCAGGCGATGGCGGATGCGGGCGATCTGTATCTCGATCGCTACGAGGGCTGGTACTCGGTCCGCGACGAAGCATTCTACGACGAATCCGAGCTGACCGGGGAAGGCGACGATCGCCGCTCGCCACAAGGCACGCCAGTCGAATGGACCGCGGAGGAGACGTGGTTCTTCCGCCTGTCGAAATATCAGCAGCCCTTGCTCGATCTCTTCGCCGCCAACCCCGACTTCATCCGTCCCGAAAGCCGCCGCAACGAGGTGATGCGCTTCGTTGAGGGTGGCCTGAAGGATCTGTCGGTTTCACGCACCAGCTTCGACTGGGGCGTGCCGGTGCCGGGCAGTCCGGGCCACGTCATGTATGTGTGGGTCGATGCGCTCACCAATTACCTGACCGGGATCGGCTATCCCGACGTGACCGGCGACAAGGCGAAATACTGGCCGGCGGATATCCATCTGATCGGCAAGGACATCGTCCGGTTCCACGCGGTCTACTGGCCGGCGTTCCTGCTGTCGGCGGGCATTCCCTTGCCGAAGAGCGTGTTCGGCCACGGCTTTCTGCTGACGCGCGGCGAGAAGATGTCGAAGTCGGTCGGCAACGTCGTCGACCCGATGGCGCTGGCGGATGCGTTCGGCGTCGATGCGTTACGCTATTTCTTCCTCCGCGAGGTCAGCTTCGGGCAGGACGGCAGCTATTCGCCAGAGGCGATCGTGATGCGCGTGAATGCCGAGCTGGCGAACAGCTTCGGCAACCTCGCGCAGCGGACCTTGTCGTTCATCGCCAAGAACTTGGCCGGCGAGTTTCCCACCGCGGGTACGGTGCAGGATGCCGACGGCATGCTGATCGAGGAGGTCGTCGTCGCCTGCGCCGGGTTCAAGTCGGGCTTCACCGATCTTGCGCTGTCGCAGGGGATCGAGGCGTGGATGCGCGGCGTGTTCGCATGCAACCAGTATATCGACGCGCAAGCACCTTGGGCACTGCGCAAGACCGATCCCGAGCGGATGAACGCGGTGCTCCGCACGCTGGTCCGCGCGATCCGCATGCTCGCGATCGCGATCCTGCCGGTCGTGCCCGAGTCCGCTGGCAAGGTGCTCGACCAGATCGGCGCGACCGAGCGCGACCACGCCGCGATCGACGACGATGGCTGGTACGACCGGATCGCCGCATCGGACTTCCGGATCGCGCCGCCATCGCCCGTGTTTCCCCGTCTCGAAACGCCCGCGGAGGCCTGATGCTCGCCGACAGCCATTGCCACCTGAACTACAAGGGCCTCGTCGAGGACCAGCAGGCGGTGCTCGAACGCGCGCGGGCACGCGGCGTGACGGCGATGCTCAACATCTCGACGCGCGAGAGCGAGTGGGACGATATCGTCGCCACCGCCGAGCGTGAGCCGGACGTGTGGGCGACGATCGGCATCCATCCGAACGAGGCGGACACCTATCCCGACGTCGACGCGGCCAAGCTGATCGCGCGCGCGGCGCATCCGCGGGTCGTCGGGCTTGGCGAGAGTGGCCTCGACTATTTCCGTGACACCTCCGACCGTGCCCGCCAGCAGGCGAGCTTCCGCGCGCACATCGCGGCCTCGCGCGAGACCGGCTTGCCGATCGTCGTCCACACGCGTGATGCCGAGGACGACACCGCGGCGATCATGGCCGAGGAGATGGGGAAGGGGGCCTATCCCGGCGTCATCCACTGCTTCACGGCGAGTGGAGCTTTCGCCGACAAGGCGTTGGATATGGGGCTTTATATCTCGATCTCGGGGATCGTGACGTTCAAGAACGCGCATGATCTGCAGGAAACCGCCGCACGTCTGCCGATCGAGCGGCTGCTGATCGAAACCGACGCGCCGTTCCTCGCGCCGGTGCCGCATCGGGGCAAGACCGGCGAGCCCGGCTTCGTCGCGGATACGGCCAAGTTTTTGGCGGACCTGCGCGGCGAGAATGTCGATGAATTATCGCGTCGTACGGCCGAGAACTTCCACGCGCTGTTCGGTAAAACACGCGCGTGAAGATCACGATACTTGGCTCCGGCACGTCGTCGGGCGTTCCGCGGATCGGTAACGATTGGGGCGATTGCGACCCGGCTGAACCGCGCAACCGCCGCACCCGTGCCTCCGCAATCGTCGAGCATGACGGCACCCGTATCCTGATCGACACCAGCCCCGACATGCGCGAGCAGTTGTTGGCGGTGGACGTGGACCGGGTCGATGCGGTGATCTGGACGCATGATCACGCCGACCACTGCCACGGCATCGACGATCTGCGACAACTCTTCCATGCGACCGGCGCGCCCGTGCGAGGCTATGCGCGGCCGTTCACGCTGGCAGCGTTGGACGCACGGTTTACCTATGCCTTCCACGGCCGAACTGGCTATCCGCCGACGATCGCGGCAGAGGTTCTACCGGATCGGCTGACGATCGGCGGAATCGACATTCGTGTTACCGACCAACCGCATGGCAGCATTCACGCCGCGGGCCTCCGGTTCGAAGCGGACGGTGTTTCTGTGGGATATGCGACGGATTTCCATGTCATGACCGACGACATGGCCAGCATCTACCAGGATCTGGACATCTGGGTCGTCGATGCTTTGCGCCGGCGCCCGCATCCAACGCATATGGAATTGCCAGCCGTACTCGAATGGGTCGAACGCCTGCGGCCGAAGCGGACCGCGTTGATCCATATGGACAATTCGATGGATTATGCGACGCTGCGCCAAGAACTCCCGGTCGGTGTCGAGCCGGGCCATGACGGGCTCGTCCTGACCGCATGACCGGCGACCGTGCAGCCCAGTTCGCGCTGTACGCGGTGATGCTGATACTTCCGATGTCCGCGCTGGTAGCACGCCGGTTGCCGGTGAAGCCCGTGGTGAAGATGGCCTTGGCCTGGGTCGCGATATTCGCGGTTGGCGTGGTGATCGCCAGCCAGCGGGATCGGTTATCCGGCCTGAAGACCTTGATTGCGGATCAGCAGGTCAATGGGACCGAAACGCGGATCCGCATGGCCGAGGACGGGCATTTCTGGGCCGATGTCGATATCGACGGCGTGCGACGGCGGATGCTGATAGACAGCGGCGCAACCACGACCGCGCTGTCGACGGCCACGGCGAAGGCTGCAGGACTCGATAGCGACGAAAGTCCGTTTCCGGTGATCATCTCGACCGCAAATGGCGACGTTTCAGCCAGGACCGCGACGGCCAAGCGTGTCACGATCGGCACGATTACCGCGACCGATCTTGGGGTCGTCACGTCGCCGTCGTTCGGCGATACCGACGTAATCGGCATGAACTTCCTGTCGAAGCTAGGATCGTGGCGGGTCGAGAACTCTATGCTCATCCTGACACAGATCCAGACGTAGATTTTACATAATGTATATTATCGATCTCGGCGTAGATAGCAGATCGATGGCTAATCACAGGTGCCCGATATGATTGAACGGCTCACTTCCATCATGGCGCGGTTGCGCGATCCGGTCGACGGATGCGAATGGGACCGCGTGCAGACCTGGTCGACGATCGCGCCGTACACGATCGAAGAAGCGTACGAGGTTGCCGACGCGATCGCGCGCGACGACCACGCGGATCTCAAGGGCGAGCTTGGCGACTTGCTGCTTCAGGTCGTGTTCCACAGCCGCATCGCCGAAGAATCGGGCGCGTTCACCTTCGCCGATGTCGTCGCCGCGATCAGCGACAAGATGGAACGCCGCCACCCGCATATATTCGGCGATGCCGCGACCTCACCGGGATGGGAAACGATCAAGGCCGGCGAACGTGCGGAGAAATCCGATCCCAGCGCGGTGGCCGGCGTCGCGATCGGCCTGCCCGCATTGTCGCGCGCCGAGAAACTACAAAAGCGCGCCGCACGCGTAGGGTTCGACTGGCCCGATGCAGCAGGGCCGCTAGCGAAGGTTTTCGAGGAAATTGCAGAGGTTCGCGAAGCCGGCTCAGATACCGTGGCAGAGGAGATCGGCGACCTGCTGTTCGCCGTGACAAACTGGGCCCGCCATCTCGGCGTCGATCCCGAAGCCGCGTTACGATCCGGCAACGCCAAGTTCGAAGCACGCTTCCGGGCGATCGAGGCCGATGGCGGCGACGCCTTCGCCACCATGACACTCGATCAGAAGGAAGCCCTGTGGCAGTCGGTCAAGCGTCGCGGCGGATGAACCGGTCGTAGTCGCTTTCCGACAACCGCACGTCGTAGGTCGTCTCCAGTTCGTCGTCCAAGCTGCCGAGCACCTCGCCGTGAGCATGCAGCCACGCTGCCCCAGCGCCATCGGTGGCGTCGAGCGTGATACTGTAGCGACGATGCGCACCGGTCAGTTTGGCGGCAACCTGGTGAATCAGCTCATCCACCCCTTCCCCACTCAGCGCCGAGATGGCGACGACGTCGTCGCGATGCGCGGCCTGTGCGGCGATCTCGTCATGCGTATCGGCATCGAGCAGATCGAGCTTGTTCCAGACCTCGAACCGCGGCGTGTTCTCGTCCACGCCGATCTCGGCCAGCACGGTTTCGACGTCGGTGCGCTGCGCCTCGGTATCGGGATGCGCGATGTCGCGGATATGGACGAGGAGATCGGCGGATACGACTTCCTCCAGCGTCGCCTTGAATGCGGCTACCAACTGCGTCGGCAGATCCGAGACGAATCCCACCGTGTCGGACAGGATCGACTTGTCGATGCCGGGTAGCTGAATCTGCCGCAACGTCGGGTCGAGGGTCGCGAACAGCAAATCCTCGGCCATCACATCGGCCCCCGTCAGCCGATTGAACAATGTGGACTTGCCCGCATTGGTATAGCCGACCAACGCGATCACCGGCCACGGTGCACGCTGACGCCGCTCCCGGTGAAGCCCCCGCGTCCGGCTGACCTGTTCAAGCTCACGCTTCAACCGGGCCATCCGATCGCGGATCAGGCGGCGATCCGCCTCGATCTGGGTCTCGCCCGGACCACCGAGGAAGCCGAAGCCACCCCGCTGGCGCTCGAGATGCGTCCAGCTGCGGACCAGTCGACCGGCCTGATAATCGAGATGCGCCAGTTCGACCTGCAAGCGACCCTCGGCGGTCGCCGCACGCTCGCCGAAGATTTCGAGGATCAGACCGGTGCGATCGATAACCTTGGTTTCGAGCGCCTTTTCGAGGTTGCGCTGCTGGACCGGGCTGAGGCTCGCGTCGAACACGACGAGCCCCGCCTCTTCCATCCGCACCTGCGTTGCGAGCAGTTCGACCTGACCACTACCGATCAGCGTCGCCGGCTTGGGCTGTCGGACACGGTAAGCGATCCGCTCGACCACCTCGACGCCGATCGCAGCGGCGAGCCCTGCGGTCTCCTCCAGGCGAGCATCGACGTCGCGCGATGCGTCGCCCTGGTCGGGCAACACGACGATCGCGCGCATGCCGCGGGTGAACTCGTCCCGGTCGCGTTCGAAACCGCTACTCAATCGTCATGGTCCGCGTCATCTGCATCGTCCGTATCGGTCGGCTCTTCGGCGAGGTTGAGAGGTCGTGTCGGCTGGATCGTCGAAACCGCGTGCTTGTAGACGAGTTGTGCCATGCCCTCGCGTTGCAGCAGCATGCAGAACAGGTCAAAGCCAGCGATCTGGCCCTGCAGCATGACGCCGTTGATCAGGAACATCGTTACCGCGTCTTCGGACTTGCGTACCGCGTTGAGGAAGATGTCCTGCAGCAACGGATGCTTCTTCTGGTTCTCGCCGACCGCATCGACGATGGACGACACGTCCATCGGTCCAGCCGGCATGATCGTCGAGATCGCATGCTTGTAGATCAGCTGCGACTGGCCATCGCGGCGGAGCAGGACGGAAAAATTATCGAACCATGTGACGATCCCCTGGAGCTTCACGCCCTTGACGAGGAACATCGTGACCGGAGTCTTGGAACGCCGGAGTGCGTTCAGGAAAAGGTCCTGAAGCGAGCCTGGTTTATCGGCCAATGGGATAACCCTTTGTTTTTGGCGGGACTTTGCCCGCAAGGCGCTGTTTCCCAGCGTCGGAGATGCACCCGGTTACCGGGCACCATATGTGATCTATGATCGACGCCCTTATAGTTCCAGAGGGCGGCAAAATTGCGGCGTCCTATTCGTCGCGCGTTTCAGTGATCCCTAGCAGCTTCAGTTTGCGGTGCAGCGCTGAGCGCTCCATGCCGATAAAACTGGCGGTGCGCGAAATGTTGCCTGAGAATCGCCGAATCTGGACGCGCAGATATTCGCGTTCGAACGTCTCGCGTGCCTCACGCAATGGCGAGCCCATGATTGCGGTCGATCCGGCTGATCCCATGTCGCCCTGATCGCCCAATACTTCCGCCGGCAGCAGATCGATATCGATCCGGCCGATCCGATCGCCAGGGGCGAGAATGATCGTCCGCTCGACAACGTTACGAAGCTGGCGAACGTTGCCCGGCCAATCATAGGATTGCAGCGCTACCATCGCGTCCGATGCGATTTCCGGTGTCGGTACGCGACGCTCGGACGCGTAATGCGCGAGGAAATGCTGGACTAGCGCAGGGATATCCTCACGGCGATCGGACAATGGCGGGATCGTCACCGGAACCACATTGAGGCGATAATAAAGGTCTTCACGGAACCGCCCCTCGGCGATCTCGAAGACCAAGTCACGGGCTGTTGCCGAGACGACGCGGACATCGACCTTGACGACGCGTGTGCCGCCAACGCGCGTGAAGCTCTGGTCGGTAAGAGCCCGCAGAATTCGGGCCTGCGTCGTGATCGGCATGTCGGCGATCTCGTCGAGAAACAACGTGCCGCCATGGGCCTGCTCGAACAAGCCGGGACGGACGAGGTCGCCCGCTTCTTCAACACCAAACAACTCTTCGTCGACCCGCTCGGGGGTCATCCGTGCAGCGCTGACGACGATGAACGGCGCGTCGGTCCGGAGGCTCCAACCATGAAGGAGACGGGCGGCAACCTCTTTGCCAACCCCTGCAGCGCCCATAATCAGCACGCGACTGCCGGTAGCCGCGACGCGCTTCAAGGTCGCACGAACGCCGTTGATCGATCCCGAACTGCCGGTCAGATCGGTCTCCCGCCCAACGGTGGCACGCAACGACGCAACCTCACGCCGAAGCCGCTCGGTTTCCGTCGCCCGCGCGACCATAAGCAGCAGTCGCTCGGCTTCAAAGGGTTTTTCGATGAAGTCCGAAGCGCCGCGGCGGATGGCGGCGACAGCGGTATCGAGATTACCGTGCCCCGAGATCACCAGGACCGGGATCGACGGATCGCGGCGCTTGATCTCGTCGAGTAGTTCTAGCCCGTCGAGCCGCGAGCCCTGGAGCCAGACATCGAGCAGCACGAGCGACGGCCGACGCGCGGCGATCGCTTCGAGCGCGGAATCGCTGTCGCCAGCATCGCGCGTATCATACCCTTCGTCCTCGAGGACGCCTGCCACGAGTTCGCGAATGTCACGTTCGTCGTCCACGACGAGAATATCGAGCGCCATCAAATCATATCCGGTTGCGGGTCATCGTGGCGAGCTGGCTCTCCCCTGCCAACTCAAGTGCCGATGCCCCTTGGTCGAGCGCGGCCAGCGCCTTGGCGTCGAAGGTCATGGTGACGATTGTACCGCCCCCGGGTCGATCGGAAAAGCCAATCGTACCACAATGCTCCTCGATGATCTTCTTGACGATGGCAAGCCCGAGCCCCGTGCCGCGCGCCCGGGTCGTCACATAGGGTTCCATGATCCGGTCGCGATCGGGTGGCAGGCCGATGCCGGTGTCCGCCACCGCGATGCTGACGCTCCGGCCCGGATCCTGGCTGAGCGTCATCGTCACCGAGCCGGCGGGTTCGCCACGCGATTCAACCGCTTCCACTGCGTTCTTGACGATGTTGGTGAGCGCCTGACCGATCTGGCGGCGGTCGCAGACCAGGGCCAGAGCCGGGTCGTCGTTGACGAGGTGAAAGCCGATCGCGGGATGCGCAACTTCGTGCAGAAAGAGCGCCTGCCGCGCGGCATCAACCAGAGATTCCTCGCGGAAGACAGGCTTGGGCATGCGCGCGAACGAGGAGAACTCGTCGACCATCCTGCGCAGGTCGCCGACCTGGCGGATGATCGTGTCGGTCAGCCGCGAGAAGGTGCCGTCCTGCGCCTCGATCTTGCCGCCGTAGCGTCGCTGAAGCCGTTCGGCGGCAAGCTGGATCGGCGTCAGCGGGTTCTTGATCTCATGCGCGATCCGTCGCGCGACGTCGGACCATGCCGCGCGACGCTGGTCGAGCAGCTGCTGCGTGATATCGTCGAACGTCAGGATCGGCCCCGTGGTCGGTCGCGCGATCCGGACGGCGAGCGTCCGCATATCACCCGCCTGCCCTACTTCGACGATCGCCTCGCGATCACCGCTGTCGAGCATGGCATCGAGTTCCGGCGCAACGTCGACCAGTCGGCGACCCACCAGACTATCCGTCCCGACGACGGTTGCGAGAAGCCCGGTGGCGGATTCGTTGGCGATCGTGATCGTCCGGTCGCGGCTCGTCGCGACGACACCTGCGGAGACGCCCGCCATCACGGCCTCGATCAAGGCGCGGCGATTTTCCAGCTGACCGTTCGCGGTGACAAGCTCGGTATTCTGCTCTTCCAGCCGGCCCGTCATCTGGTTGAACGCATTCGCCAACGTGCCGACCTCGTCGCGGCTGCGCGGGTCCGGCACGCGTGCCGTCAAATCGCCTCCGGCCACCCGGCGCGCTGCATCGACCAGTTCGCCGACCGGCCGCACGAGGCGATCCGCCACCGCCAGCGCGATCCAGACCGCAACGCCGACGATCAGCAAAGAAATCAACAGCAACGCCGCGTTGAACCGCAATTGCAAACTGCGTGACCGTGCAAGGAGCGAGCGATAACTTTTCAGCACATCGTTCGCGCGCGTGGTCTGCTCGGACAGCGATTTCGTATCCTCGACGCGCCCCGCATACAGAAACAGCTCGTCGGATCCCGGCAACATCGTGATCGTCTGGATACGATCGCCCGTCACCGCGACGACCGCGCTCTTGCCCGACCGCAGCTCGGCGATCGCCGACGGCGTGACGCGCCGCGTGAAGTCGATCTCGTACGGATTGACAATGGCCAAGGTCTGGATCCCCTGCTGGGGAGACAGTTTGAATAACGCGGCTTCCGAGAGGCTGCGATAATAGACCTGCTGGAGGAACCAGCCGGAGAAATCCGGGCTCTGCAGCGAGCGCTCGCGGAGATAGGCGGACATGTCGCTCGCCATCGTCACGGTCGCTTCCTGCCACCGGTTGAGCTGACGCGCATAGGACGACTGAGCGAGTCCGGTGGCATTTTCGAGCATCCCGCGCGCCTGGTCGGAATACCAGAACTGCACGCCGTACTGGAACAGCAGCGACGCGAAGATCGTGACGAGCAGCATCGGCACCGCAGCGACGATCGAAAACAATGCGACCAGCCGGACGTGGAGACGCCCCCCACCACCGACGGGCGACCGGGCGGCGCGACGCATGGCGACACGCCGCCCGAGCAGCATCAGAAGCGCGATACCGGGTACCAGGTTCGCGACCAGCAGCAACGCGACGAGGGGGGGGGCGAGAAGACGCTGTGGCGCATCCGTGCCCGTAATCGTGAAGTAGCTCGCGACGCCGATCGCGATCGCCACGGCGACGACCAGCGCCTCGATCGCGGGCGTCACGACAAACCGGGCCGGAAGCCCGTCTTCATCCATAGGTAGCGCCGCGGAAGCGATCATCGGTGCCGCGATACAACGTCAACCGTTGCCTTTAAACCACATAATGACCGGAAGATCACCGTTTTGGTGCATTCAGGCGGGCAATTCACCGCCGAGATCGATTCCCAGCGTATCGAGCCGCTTGCGGAGCGTATTCCGATTGATCCCCAGTGCCCGTGCCGCGCGGAGCTGATTTTGGCCGTGGCGTGCGAGCATAACCTCGATCAGCGGCCGTTCGACCTCGCCGATCACCCGGTCGTACAACGTGCCGTCATCGAGGGCCGCAGGGTCTTGCCGTGCGATCCGCTCGATCATCGCACGGACCGCCTGCGCAATGTCGATATCGGGCGCCTCGCTCGCATCGACCTGCGTGCCGAGCATCGTCCGGATCGCCTCAGCGTCGATCACCTCGTCGCGCGCGAGAACAGCGAGCCGGCGCATGAGATTTTCGAGTTCGCGAACGTTGCCAGGCCAAGCATGCGCCCCGAGCGCGGTGATCGCATCGGTGGCGAGCTGACGCCGCGGCAATCCCTGGATGGCGGCGTGATCGAGGAAGTGGCGCGCGAGCAAGGCGATGTCCTGCCGCCGCTCGCGCAATGCCGGCAGCGCGATCGGCACGACGTTAAGGCGGTAGAACAGGTCTTCGCGGAACTGGCCATTGGCGACCTGCGACGCCAGATCGCGGTTGGTGGCGGCGACGATTCGGACGTCGACGCGGATCGTCCGTGCGCCGCCGACGCTGGTGAACTCTCCTGACTGGAGTACGCGCAACAGGCGAGTCTGCGCTTCCATCGGCATGTCGCCGATCTCGTCGAGGAACAGCGTGCCGCCAGATGCCTGCTCGAACCGGCCGGCATTGCGCGTCGCGGCGCCGGTGAACGCGCCGCGCTCATGACCGAACAGCTCGGCCTCGATCAGTTCGCGCGGGATCGCCGCCATGTTGATCGCGACGAACGGCGCGGCGCTCCGAGGCCCCAGATCGTGGATCGCGCGTGCGACAAGTTCCTTGCCGGTGCCTGATTCGCCCGAGATCAGCACGGTCAGGTCGTTCGAGACGACCCGGGCGATGATCCGATAGACGTCCTGCATCGCCGCCGAGCGCCCAATCAGCGGGAGTGCGCGATCCGCGTCGTGGAGCGCATCCTCGCTGACCATCCCGCCTCTTGCGAGTGCACCGGCGACGGCACGCGTAAGGACGTCGAGGTCGAACGGCTTGGGGAGGTATTCATACGCACCGACCTCGGCAGCGCGGACCGCGGTGGTCAGCGTGTTCTGGGCCGAGAGGACGATGATCGGCAGCAGCGGAAAGCGTGCGGCGACGCTGCGGACATGATCGATTCCGTCGCCATCGGGGAGGATGACGTCGGTGACGAGGACGTCGGGAAGCGAGGCCGCGAGCGCGCGTTCGAGTTGCGCCAGACTGTCAGCGACGGTGACGTCATGCCCCGCCCGGCGGAGTGCCTGCGCGACGACGGTGCGGATCGCGGCATCGTCGTCGACGACCAGCACGGTGCTCACGATGCGGCCCTTGGCAGCAACAGGCGGAGGACGGTCATCTCGGGATTTCCTTCGCGGGCATATTGGACGATCCCGCCCATGTCGCGGGTGAGCTTGTCGACCAGCGCGAGACCGAGCCCCTGCCCTTCGCGACGACCTGAGACGAACGGATCGAACAGGTGATCGGCGATGTCGGCGGGCGCACCGGGACCGTTGTCGAAGACGCAGATCTCGATCGGCAGCGGCAGGCGCGGCTTGCCGGGAGCAGAGCTGACGGTGATGCCGTGACGGTAGGCGGTGGTCATGACGATGCGGGGTTCGCGTTCGTCTCGAACGGCTTCGCGTGCGTTCTTGAGAAGGTTTATGACGATCTGGAGCAGAGCGTCGCGGTTGATCTGGGCTGGCGGGAGCGACGGATCGAAGCGTTCCTCGATCGGGATGCCGCGTGCGAACCCGGCCAGCGCGAGCCGGCGGGCATGGCCGAGCAACGGGTAGATATTCTCGCTGGCAAGCGGCAACGGCCGCGTGTCGCTGAAATCCTGCATCCGATCGATCAGCGCGGCGATACGGTCGACCTCGGTGACAATTAGCGTCGTCAGTTCACCGGCGCCGAGCAGTTGGGCGGCACCGCGGATGCCCGACAGCGGGTTCTTGATCTCGTGCGCCAGCATTGCTGCGGCGCCGACGGCTGCGCGCGCGCCGGCCGCGCGGTCCGCGGAATGGCCGAGACGCCTTGAGGTCGCGGCGGAATGGAGCGTGATCGCGCGCCAGCCGGGATAGTCGGCGATCTGCGTCTCGGCGAAATCGACGCGGATCTTCACGCCGCGCGCGGTCGCGATCTCGGTGTCGTAGACCGCCAGGCCGTGGCCATCGCGGTTGCGCGGATCGTCGGGCGGCGGGATGATCGCGTCGAGTGGCTGGCCGATCATCAGCCGCTCGGACAGGTTCAGCAGCTGCTCGGCGAGCGCATTGGCGTGCGCTACACGGTGGTCGGGATCGACGACGACGACCGCGACCGGGAGTGCCGCGAACAGCTCCGCAAAGCCTGGCCGACTCCGTGAACTGGTATCAGGCCGCTGCAAGATCGCGCCAAGGAGCGTAGAACTCGGCTAGCATCGCCTTGACCTGTTTGGGATCGGGCACCTGGTTCACCTTGTTGCGGAACTCGGCCGAACCGGGCAGCCCCTTGGTGTACCAGCCGATATGTTTCCGCGCCATGTTGACGCCGGTCTCGATCCCGTAATGCTCGAGCATCGCCTCGTAATGGCCTGCGATCGCATCATATTGCTCGGTGATCGACGGGTCCTCGATCCGACGGCCAGTGGCGAACCATTCCATAACCTGGCCGAGCACCCACGGGCGACCGTAGCTGCCGCGACCGATCATCAGGCCGTCGGCGCCGGACTGGTCCATCGCCGCCTCGGCGTCCTCGATCGTGCAGATGTCGCCGTTGACAATAACCGGCACAGTCACCGCATCCTTGACCTTGCGGACGAAGCCCCAGTCGGCATTGCCCTTGTACATCTGGTTGCGGGTGCGGCCGTGGACGGTGATCAGCTTGATGCCGAGGTCCTCGGCGATCCGCGCGAGGTCGGGCGCGTTGAGGCTGTCGTGGCACCAGCCCATCCGCATCTTCAACGTCACCGGCACGTCGACCGCCTTGACCGTGGCCTCGATGATCGCGCTGGCGAGCTTGGTGTCGCGCATCAGCGCCGAGCCCGCATCGCCGTTGACGACCTTCCGCACCGGACAGCCCATGTTGATGTCGATGATCGCCGCGCCGCGATCCTGGCTGAGCTTGGCGGCCTCGCCCATCTCGTAGGGGGTGCACCCGATCAGCTGCATCGACACCGGCTCCTCGAGCCGGTCCCACGCCGCCTTCTGCAACGACTGGCGGGTTTCGCGGATCGCCGCCTGGCTCGCCACCATCTCGGTGACGTTGAGGCCCGAGCCATAGCGTCGCACGAGCGTGCGGAACGGCATGTCGGTGACGCCGGTCATCGGCGCGAGCACGACGGGGCTTTCGATCCGGACGGGACCGATCTGGATGGGGGAAAGATTACGCATGAATGTGCCTGAAAAAGAGGCACGGCCCTACCCTGTCTGGCCGTTTCTCGCAAGACTGGCGAGCGCGAGGGCGAACCGCTAGGTCGCGGGGATGACACAGGGACAGCGTATCGTCGCGATCATCGTCGCCGCCGGAACCGGCGTGCGTGCTGGGGGATCGGTTCCCAAGCAATATGCCTGCATCGGCGGACGACCGATGATCGCCTATTCGCACACCGCCTTCGCCGCGCATCCTTCGATTGCCCAGACAATCGTCGTTGTGGCCGAAGGACAGCAGGCGATGGCGGTCGACGCTTTGGGACGCGACGCGACGATCGTCATCGGTGGTGCGACCCGGCGCGAGTCGGTCGCGAACGGGGTCGCGGCGGTAGGGGATGCTACGCATGTGCTGATTCACGACGCCGCTCGCCCCTTCCTGCCTGCCGCGGTTATCGATTCGCTCGTCGCCGCCTTAAAGACCAGGGACGCGGCGATCCCGGTGCTACCGGTGACCGATACGCTCGCGCGCGGCAGTGGCCTGCTGGGTGACATCGTGCCCCGCGCGGACCTCAACCGGGTGCAGACTCCGCAGGCGTTTGCGGTGGAGGCCTTGCGCGCCGCCCACGCTGTCTGGCCTGCTGATGAAGAAGCCACCGACGATGCGCAGATGGTGCGACGGCTTGGCGTCGGCGTCGCGTTGGTGCAGGGCTCGGCGATGCTCGAGAAAGTCACCCATCCCGAAGATTTCGCGGCCGCCGAAGCGCGGGTCGCCTACGAAACCCGCACCGCGATGGGCTTCGACGTCCACCGGCTCGAAGTCGGCGAAGAACTTTGGCTCGGCGGCGTCCTGATCCCGCACGACAAGGGACTGTCGGGGCATAGCGATGCCGACGTCGCGCTCCATGCGCTGACCGACGCGCTGCTCGGCACGATCGCGGCGGGCGATATCGGCACGCATTTCCCGCCGAGCGACCCGCAGTGGAAGGGCGCCGACTCCGCGCAGTTCCTCCAGCACGCCGCCAAGCTGATCGCCGACAAGCGTGGTCAGATCGATTTCGTCGATCTGACGATCATGTGCGAGGCACCGAAGATCGGGCCACACCGCGCGGCGATGACCGCGCGGATCGCCGACCTGTTGGGCCTCACGCTCGACCGGGTCAGCGTCAAGGCGACCACCACCGAACGGCTTGGCTTCACGGGGCGCGGCGAAGGGATCGCAGCGCAGGCAGTCGCGACCGTCCGCGTGCCGGGATCGCCAGCATGAAGATCGCCGCTGCACTAGCCTCCGTTGCTCTGCTCGCCAGCCCGGCGGTCGCGCAACCGCGCTGTATCACTGGACCCGAGGCCGAATCGCTCACGCTCGTTGCGATGCCCGACATTCTGCGTGAGACCGGTCGCGTCTGCGCGGCACAGCTTCCCGCCGCCAGTCTCATCCGGTCGCAGTCGAGCGTGCTGATCGACCGCTACCAGATCCAGTCCGACCGGGCCTGGCCCGCGGCGCGCGCCGCGATCGTCAAGCTGAGCGATCCTGCCGTGGACGCTATGCTCGATTCGGACTTTGCGCGGCCACTGCTCACGACGCTGCTGGTCCCGCAGATCGTCGGGCGGATCGCCACGCGTGATTGCGGGACGATCGACCGGATGGTGACGCTGCTCCAGCCCTTGCCACCGCGCAACACCGCGGGCATCGTCGTCGAGACGTTGCGGTACCTCAAATCCCAGAAGTCGCGCAGCGGTGATATTGCCGCGGTGGCGATGCTGCTGTGCCCGGTGGAGACTCGCTGATGGATACCATCCTTCCCGCCGAACTGGTCGACGCCGCGCGTAAAGTTGTCGAGCAGAACCGCGCGATCGGTCGCCGGGTCGCGGTGGCCGAAAGCTGCACCGGTGGCCTCGTCGCGGCCGCGCTGACGGAAATTCCCGGATCGTCCGACGTGTTCGAGGTGGGCTTCGTCACCTATTCGAACGAAGCCAAGCTCGGCGTGCTCAAGATCAGTTCGGACGTGCTCGAAACGTTCGGCGCGGTCTCGATCGCCGTGGCGTGGAGCATGGCGCAGGCCGCCCTGAAGCAGTCGGGCGCCGACATCGCGGTCGCCATTACGGGCGTTGCCGGGCCCGGTGGCGGCTCGCTCAAGAAGCCAGTCGGCACGGTCGTGTTTGGCCGTGCGGAGAAGGGCGGCGACCCGTCCGACGTCCACGCCGACCGCAAGGACTTCGGCGATCTGGGTCGTGGCGGGATCCGGCTTCAGGCCGCGTTGTGGGCGCTCGAACTCTTGCTGCCGGAC
Organism: Pseudomonadota bacterium; assembly: GCA_040388215.1. Classification (GTDB taxonomy): domain Bacteria; phylum Pseudomonadota; class Alphaproteobacteria; order Sphingomonadales; family Sphingomonadaceae; genus Sphingomonas. The sequence continues at coordinate 437,790 of JAZKCH010000001.1, forward strand.
GCATCCGCACCGTAAAGCTCGGCGGCACGAGTCTCGAACGCGCCGATCATTTTCCGCAACGCGGCGCCGAATACTTGCCCCGCGATCATCTCGAACATCCGGTTCTTGAACGCGAAGTCGACCGTGAAGTCGACCGCGCAGCCCTGCGGCTCGGGGCGGAAATGCCATTCGTTGCGCAGATACTTCAGCGGGCCATCGACATAATCGACGGTAAGTTCGCTCGGGCGCACCTTCTGCACGCGCGACGTAAACGTCTCGCGCAGGCCCTTGAAGCCGACGATCATGTCGGCGAGCGTCTCGGTCTCGCTGTTCGAGCGCACCCGCATCGCGCTGACCCAAGGCAGGAACTCGGCGTAGCGGCCGACATCGGCGACCAGGTCGAACATCTGCTCAGGCGTGTAGGGCAAATGGCGCGTTTCCGAATGCTTCGGCATCAGATGCGCGCGACGCCCAGTTTCATGTCGCGGTTCGCGCGCAATTTCTCGAAATCGTCGCCGGCGTGATAGCTCGACCGCGTCAGCGGCGACGATGCGACCAGCAGAAAGCCCTTGGCGCGCGCGATCGAGGCATAGGCGTCGAACGCCTTGGGCGGCACGAACTCGGCGACCTTGGCATGGCGCGGCGTCGGCTGGAGATACTGGCCCATCGTCAGGAAATCGATGTCGGCACAACGCATGTCGTCCATCACCTGATGAATCTCGAGACGCTCCTCGCCAAGCCCGAGCATCACGCCCGACTTGGTGAAGATCGATGGATCGTGCTTCTTGACGCTCTCCAGCAGCCGCAGCGACGCGTAATAGCGCGCGCCGGGGCGGATCGTCGGATAGAGCCGCGGGACGGTCTCGAGATTGTGGTTGTAGACGTCGGGGCGTGCCTCGACGATCGACTCGATCGCGGCCTGCGCCTTGTTGCGGAAGTCGGGAGTCAGGATCTCGATCGTCGTCGTCGGGTTCGACGCGCGGATCGCCTGGATCACCTTAACGAACTGGGACGCGCCGCCATCGGGGAGATCGTCGCGATCGACCGAGGTGATGACGATGTGGTTGAGCCCCATCTGCGCGGCTGCGTCGGCGACGTTCTGCGGCTCCATCCGATCGACCGCGCGCGGCATGCCGGTCTTCACGTTGCAGAACGCGCACGCCCGCGTGCAGGTGTCGCCAAGGATCATGACCGTCGCGTGCTTCTTCGACCAGCATTCGCCGATGTTCGGGCACGCCGCCTCTTCGCACACCGTCGTGAGGCTTTTCGAGCGCATCAACTCACGGGTTTTTGCGAAGCCAGCGGAGGTCGGCGCCTTGACGCGGATCCAGTCGGGCTTGCGCGCACGGACCGGCGCAGCCATCGGGGTCATGTCGTTCATAAGGTGCCAGATAGCCCCGCCCTGCCGTTGAGACAATGGCGGTGGGTCGCCGCATCGGGTTGGAATTGTCGTCCCGTCACGATAAAAATCCTTGGAACCAGATCCAACATGACAAGTTTTTCATGTTGCAGTGCAAACGTCCATGAAAGGCTAACCGTGCCAACTCACTTTCCGGAAATGATCGAAGGCTATCACCGCTTCAAGGACGGTCCCTGGGAGGAGCAGCGTGAGCGCTGGAAGGAACTGAAGGACGGCCAGAGCCCGAAGGTGATGATCATCGCCTGCTCGGACAGCCGCGTCGAACCCGCCCAGATTTTCGACACGCTGCCGGGCGAAGTGTTCGTCGTCCGCAACGTCGCCAACCTGGTGCCGCCGTTCGAAACCGGTGGTGGTTATCATGGCGTCTCGGCAGCGATCGAGTTCGCCGTCACCCAGCTGAAGGTCGAAGAGATCGTCGTGATGGGTCATGAGAAGTGCGGTGGCTGCAAGGCGGCACTGACTCAGGCGTTCGCCGATGCCGACCACGGCGCCGGCGGCTTCGTCTCCGACTGGGTCAGCCTGCTCGACGGTGCGCGCGAGAAGGTGATCGCGAAGTACGGCGAAGGCGCCGAGGCCGGTCGCGAAATGGAACTCGAGTCCGTCCGCACCTCGATCGCGAACCTGCGCACGTTCCCGTTCGTGACCGAGGCTGAAGCCGCCGGCACGCTGGCGCTGCGCGGTGCCTATTTCGGCATCGACAAGGGCCAGATGCTGCTGCTCAACGAGGATGACGAGTTCATCCAGGCCGAGGCAGCAGAGGCCAAATCCGCGAAAGCCTGACGGGTCAGCGAAGGCCTAACGCCTTCTCCGCCACGCGCTTGACCTTCGGGTCGAGCGGTGGCGGGACCATCGATACGCCGGCTTCGAGGCGGTCCGCGATCAGCGTCAGCGCTGCGATCCGGGCTGCCTTCTTGTCATTGCCGTCGATCACCGTCCACGGCGCGGTCGTGGTGTCGGTGCGCGCGAACATCTCCGCCATCGCCTCCAGATAGTCGCTCCGCTTCGACCGATTGTGATAATCGTCGAGCCCGGTCTTCCAGTGCTTCCAGGGGTCGTCGAGCCGCGCCTTGAGGCGACGGTCCTGTTCCTTCTGCGTGGTGTGGATGAATAGCTTTACGAGGGTGGTGCCGCTCTCGACCTGCTGCGCTTCGAACGCGTTGATCTCGTCATAGCCGTGGCGCCACTCGGTCTCGCTGGTAAACCCCTCGACGCGCTCGACGAGGACGCGGCCGTACCAGCTGCGATCGAACACCGCGATGTTGCTGCAGGCGGGCAAGCGGTTCCAGAACCGCCAGAGGAAGTGGTGCGCCTTCTCGTCCGCGGTGGGTGCGGCGATCGGCCAGACCTTGTAGTTGCGCGGGTCCCATTCGGCGGAGAGGCGCTGGATGATGCCGCCCTTCCCCGCCGCGTCCCAGCCCTCGAACATGATGATCGCGCGCGTTCCACCGACGATGTGCGCGACCTGGATGTGCTCCAGGCGCTTCTGAAGTTCCTTCAGGTCATGCTTGTACTTGCCGTCATATTCGTCGCCGGTTTCGTAGTCGGCCAGATGGATCGTCATGCGTTGCTCTCCGTCGCTAGTGGAACATGAACGTTCCACGGGCCGCGACGACGCAGGACGAACCAATAATAGGCGATCGAGAGCAGGATCTGCGCGGCCGTCATGATCAGACCGGGGCGGCCCTCCTCCAGATCGGACCAGCTCGTCCAGCAGACATAGCCGAGCGCGAGCAGCGTTACGACCGGTGCCAGCGGATAGAGCGGCATCTGGTACGGCGCGTGGGCGGTCTTGCCGGTGCGCCTGCCGACCATCGCCGCGATGCAGATCCCTGCGTAGATCGCGACGAGGCCGGTGCCGCTGAGGACGAGCAACAGTTGCAGCGGCAGGAAGCAGGCGACGATCCCGAACCCGCCGACCAGCAGCGTGCCGACCCAAGGAGAGCCGAACTTCGGGTGGACATGCGCCATCCACTGGTCGAGCGGGCGGCCCCAGGATCCGTCACGAGCCGTGCCGTAGAAGAACCGCGCGCAGGCGAGGATGCAGGCGATCACCGCGTTGACGATCGCGACGACCACCCCGATCGAAATCCAGTTGGCCATTGCGCTGCCGCTGCGCAGTGCGACGAGCAAGCCGAACGGATCGCTGGCGGTGAGCGTGGTGTGGAGATCCGGTGCGCCGACGAGGACAGCGACGATCGGGATCCCTTCGAACAGAAGGGTCAGCGCCAACGAGGCCATGATCGCGCGCGCGATCAGCCGAGGCGCGTCGAGCATCTCCTCGCCGAAATACACCGCGGCGCCATAGCCATTGAGCGCGAAGATCGCGATCGAGGTGGCGAGGCCGATCGAAGCGGCGGACGCGGGGACGAGATTGCCTCCTTGCGGCATGACCGGGTGGAGGAGCAGGTCGCCGATCGGGCGGACGGTATCGGCGAACCCGAGCCAGACGACCGCGAGGATGGCGAGCATCTCGACGAGCAGGAAGAGTCCGGTGAGCCAAGCGTTCACCTTGATCTGGAGTAGCGCGACCAGCGTCGATCCGGCAACCACGGCGATTGCGACGGGGATCTGCGGCAGGCCGGGGACGAGCGTACCGAGCACCGCGCTTACGCCCAGCCCTGCGACCGGCGGGAAGAGCAGGTTGTTGAAGACGTTGACGCCGAGCATCACGAACCCCGCCATCGGCCCGAGCGTACGCGCGACCGCGACATACTCGCCGCCGGCGACCGGCCAGGCGGAGGAGAGCTCGGCATAGACGAACGCGGTGGCGACGCAGACGAGCCCGGCGATCAGCGTCGCCCACACCGCGCCGGTGCCCGCGACCTGGAGCATGCCGGGGACGATCACGAACACCGACGATGCCGGGGTCGCGACGGAGAGGGTAAGGAAAAGGACGCCCATGACGCCTAGGCTGCGGACGAGTCTCGGCGACGCCGCCGGTGTCATCTGATCGTCGCGCATGCCATCCCCTTACCGTGCAGGGGTATTTGCATGGTTGAGGGGGTTGAGGAAGCGGCGGAAAGGATAACGTCTTTCCCTCGCCCCTTCGGGGAGAGGGAGGGACCCGCCCGCGCTTGCGGGTGGGAGGGTGAGGGGCGGTTGGCGGACACCAACCACCCCTCACCCTCCCGTCGCCAAGCGGCTCCTCCTTCCCTCTCCCCGGAGGGGCGAGGGACAGTTTCGTCACCCCGCGTTGGGCGCGACCACCTTCGTGGAGTCCTTCGGACCATCGACCGTCAGCCGGATATTGAGCTCCTTCAGCTGCTTCGCGCTGACCGGGCTCGGCGCGCCCATCATCAGGTCCTCGGCCTTCTGGTTCATCGGGAACAGCACGACCTCGCGGATGTTCGGCTCGCCCGCGAGCAGCATCACCATCCGGTCGATCCCTGGTGCGGAACCGCCATGCGGCGGTGCACCGACCTTGAACGCGTTGATCATGCCCGCGAAGTTCGTGTCGACGTCGGCCTGCGTGTAGCCGGCGATCTCGAACGCCTTGTACATGATTTCCGGACGATGGTTCCGGATCGCGCCCGACGACAGCTCGACGCCGTTGCAGACGATATCATACTGATACGCCAGGATATCGAGCGGATCCTTGTTCTCCAGCGCCTCCATCTCGCCCTGCGGCATCGAGAACGGGTTGTGGCTGAAGTCGACCTTCTTCGCGTCCTCGTCATATTCGAACATCGGGAAATCGACGATCCAGCAGAACTCGAACCGGTTCTCGTCGATGAGTCCCAGATCTGCACCGATCCGCGCACGGGCGGCGCCGGCCAACTTCGAGGCGGGCAGCTCCTTGCCAGCGGCGAAGAAGATGCCGTCGTTCGGACCAAGGCCAATCTCGGCGATCAGCTTCCGCGTCGCTTCCTCGCCGTGGTTCTTGGCGATCGGGCCGCCCAACTCGCCGTTCTTCTGGGTGATGTAGCCAAGCCCGGCATGCCCCTCGGCGCGCGCCCAGTCGTTCATGTCGGTGAAGAACTTGCGGCTCTTGTCGGCGGTGTTCGGCGCGGGGATCGCCCGGACCACGTCACCGCCGGCGACGATCCCGGCGAACAGGCCAAAGCCCGAATCGACGAAGTGATGGCCGACGTCGTGGATCAGGATCGGGTTGCGCAGGTCGGGCTTGTCGCTGCCGTACTTCAGCATCGATTCGCGGTAGGGGATGCGCTTGAACGGGAGGGCGGAAACCTGGCGCCCCCCCTTTGCTCCAGAATGGCCCTGCCAGTCGGCGAACTCCTCGAACACGCCGTGCAGTACGGGCTCGATCGCCGCGAAAACGTCGTCCTGCGTGACGAAGCTCATCTCGAAATCGAGCTGGTAGAACTCGCCCGGCGAGCGGTCGGCGCGGGCGTCCTCGTCGCGGAAGCAGGGCGCGATCTGGAAATAACGGTCGAAGCCGGCGACCATCAGCAGCTGCTTGAACATCTGCGGCGCCTGCGGAAGCGCGTAGAACTTGCCCGGATGGACGCGGCTCGGCACCAGGTAATCGCGCGCGCCCTCGGGCGACGATGCGGTCAGGATCGGCGTCTGGAATTCGGTGAAGCCCTGCGAATTCATGCGGTTGCGCAGCGAGGTTATCACCTGGCTGCGAAGCATGATGTTGGCGTGCAACCGCTCGCGACGCAGATCGAGATACCGATAGCGCAGGCGGATATCCTCGGGATACTCGGCCTCGCCCGCGACCGGCATCGGCAGCTCGCCCGCCATCGACTGGACGGTCGCGGCGGTCGCACGGATCTCGATCCCGCCGGTCGGCAGGTTCGGGTTCACCGCTTCGGGCGCACGAGCGGTCACCTTGCCGGTGATCGTGACAACGCTTTCGCTCTTCAGGCCTTCGATGACCTTGAAGACCGGGCCGCTGACGTCGGTGACGATCTGGGTGATGCCGTAGTGATCGCGCAGATCGATGAAGACGAGGTCGCCGTGATCGCGCTTCTTGTGGACCCAGCCGGAGACGCGGACCTCTTCGCCGACCTGTTCGGGGCGGAGGGCGGCGCAGTTATGGGTGCGATAGGCGTGCATGTCTCTGTCTCTCATACGGCGTCCCAGCATCTCGTGCGGCAAGGTGCGCCCTGCGACGGGAGATCCCAGCTTTCGCTGGGATGACGGGAATTGGATGCCTCGCGCTTCCCTTCCCAACCCGCCTTTGTCAAGGCGAACGAGGCTCGCTATGGACCGTCCATGCATATCCACCCGCTTATCTCCGACAGTGCCACGCTCGCCAATCTGTGCGCGCGCATGGCCGACGCCGACTATGTGTGCGTCGACACCGAATTCATGCGCGAGAGCACCTATTACCCGGAGCTCTGCCTGATCCAGATCGCCGACGACAAGGAGGCGGCGGCAATCGACCCGATGGCACCGGGGATCGACCTGAAGCCCCTGCTCGACCTGCTCGTCGAGAATCACGACGTGCTGAAGGTCGTCCATGCGGGCGGGCAGGACATCGAGATCGTCTACAACCTCACCGGCAAGACCCCCTTCCCGCTGTTCGACACGCAGGTCGCGGCGATGGCGCTCGGACAGGGCGAGCAGATCGGCTATTCGAACCTGGTCGACAGCTGGCTCGGGATCGCGGTCGACAAGGGTGCTCGGTTTACCGACTGGGCCCGCCGTCCTCTGGATGCGCGCCAGATCGAATATGCGATTGGCGACGTGACGCATCTATCGAAGATCTTCCCGAAGATGCTGGAGCGGTTGCGCAAGACCGGGCGCGGGGTGTGGCTCGATCAGGAGATGGAGCGGCTTGGCGATATTGCCAATTACGCGAACGATCCGGATCTGGCGTGGAAGCGGGTGCGGATTTCGGGGCGCAAACCCGAGGTGCTGGGCAGGTTGAAGGCGCTGGCGCGATGGCGCGAGCTTGAGGCGCAGGCGAAGGATTTGCCGCGCGGGCGGATCGTCAAGGACGAGACGCTCGGCGACATGGCGGGTCATCCGCCGCGGAAGCAGGCGGACCTGGCGCGGGTGCGTGGGTTGTCGGCGACGTGGGCGGGCAACGATATTGGTGGGCGCTTGATGGCGGCAATCGAGGGTGCACAGCCGCTCGGCGATGACGAGATGCCGCCACGCGACGATCGTAAACCGGGACTCGGCAAGGAGGGGTCGCTGGTTGCCGACCTCCTCAAATTGCTGCTCAAGATCCGCTCGCGAGACATTGATGTCGCATCGAAATTGCTCGCACGGACCGATGAGCTTGAAGCTCTGGCGGCCGGCGTGCGGACCGGGCTACCGATGCTGGAGGGTTGGCGGTTCGATCAGTTCGGGCGCGATGCGCTCGATCTGGTCGAGGGACGACTGGCGTTTGCGGTTATCGGCGGCAAGCTGAAGATGACGCGTACGGAGGATGCCGCATGAGGATCGTTCTGGTCGCCGCCTTGGCCGCCACGGCGGCTTGTACGCCGGTAGAGATGCGGGGCGAGACGCCAGCCGCTGCACCGGTGGCTACGGCGTGCAATGCCGATTCGCTGGGCGATCTAGTCGGCAAGCGCGCAAGCGATGCCCGGGCGGATGTGATGCAGACCCGGTCGGGATCGCGGACCCTGCGCTGGATCGCACCGAATACCGCAGTGACGATGGATTTTCGGGCTGACCGGCTGAATGTGTACGTCGATGCAAAGGGTCGGATCGAGCGTTTTACCTGCTCCTGAGTCTGCTCGGTATATCCTCCCCTGCCAGGGGAGGAATTTAGCTGAGGGCCAGCACGGCCTTGCGGCCTAACGCGGTCGCCAGAGCGGTATGACGCCGTTCTACCGCTTCTCCGTAAAGCCCGCGATCGTCCGAACGGAGCGTCAGCGTCAGCGTTACACCGTCGTCCGCAAGGCTGGAGCGTTTCAGTGGTCCGGCTAGGCCGCCGCTCATGCGCTGGCCAAGACGCATCGCGAGGCCCCATGCGGTTGCGCTCTTTATCGCCGCCGGACTCGCCAGGCGTCCCACCGGATCTGCGGCCGCCAAGTCCCCGCCAAGGCTCGTGTAAAGCGCTTGCGCCAACATGCCCCGCCCCGGGGCGTCGATCGCCACCCAATTGCCGTGCAGCGCGACCTCCACGCCCCGTTCGGCGCGGAACTCCGGATTGGCCCGCCAACCTACGTCCGCGAGCAGACATGCGGTATGGCGGAGTCGTGCCATTGCAGGCGGCTCGGTGGTGAATAACGGCGCGAGCCAGCGATCGAGCAGGTCGCCGTGCTCGGGGAACCGGCCAAGCAGGCGGCCTTCTTCGCGGGCGGCAACGATCAGGGGGTCGAGCGTTCGGTCTGCGGGCTTCAGATGTTCGTAGAGCAGCCCTTCGCGCAGACCGTATGCCGACACCACCGTCGTCTTGCTGCCGAGCTGACGCATGAGGACGCCGAGCAACGCGGCTGCGTCGGCCAGCGTCGCGGTACGGCCCGACGACAAGCCGGGAATCGCCTTCAGGCGGGGCTTCGAAAGTTGCGGGATCGTTCGGCTCAACCGTGTGATCGTCGCGGCGGCCATCGAATATTGATGGATAATCGGCAGCGGATAGTCCGACAGCTCCATGTCGAGGCGGGCGAGCGCCCGCCACGATCCGCCGACGAGATAGAGCGGCAGCCCCTGCCCCTTGGCAGTCCAGCCGGCCTCGCGGACCAACCGCGCCACATAGCGTTCGAGCACCTTGCCGCGTTTGGCGCGGAGCGGGCCTATGCGGAGCACGCCCAAGGGAAACGAGACGCGGTCCTCGATCTTGCCGCGGCGGACGCGGACGAGTTCGAGGCTGCCGCCGCCGAGATCGCCGACGATACCGTCCGCGTCGGGGATTGCCGAGAGCACGCCGTAGCCGGCCGCACTCGCTTCCTGTTCACCGGAGAGCGTCTCGACCTTCAGCCCGAGTTGTTCAGCCGTTGCAATGAGTTCGCCGCCGTTCTTCGCATCGCGTACCGCCGCCGTCGCGACCGTGCGGAGCGTCGAGCATTCCATCTCGCGTGCGACGGCCGCGAACCGGGCAAGTGCCACTCGCGCCGTTTTCAGCGCAGATTTCTCGATCGATCCAGTTGCCGCCAAGCCTCGACCAAGCCCCGCGAGCACCTTCTCGTTGAACCGGATCGCGGGCAGCCGTGGCGGGCCCTGATACACGACCAGACGGATCGAGTTCGAGCCGATATCGATGATCCCCGTACGCGGATGATCATCTGTCTCCGCCTTGGGGGGCGAATTGCCGAACAGGACGCTGGTGACGCTCATCGTTTTCGGCGGAGCGACAGCGTTGGCACGGCATTGCTGGTCGCGAGCGACGCGCCGCGGCCGGAGAGCGAAGGATTCGTCATGAAATACCGATGCAGGTTGAACGGGCGGTCGCCGGGATCGACGCGCGTGTATTCGCCGTCGGGGCCTAGCTCCCAACTCTGCTCGTTGTCGATCAGGTTCGCGACCATCACCTGATCGAGGATCTGGTCGTGGACGGTCGGGTTGAGGATCGGCAGCATGTATTCGACGCGGCGATCGAAGTTGCGCGGCATCCAGTCGGCCGAAGAGATGAACAGCTTCGCGCCGTCATTGGGGAGCGCCTTGCCGTTGCCGAATGCCCAGATCCGGCTGTGCTCGAGGAAGCGCCCGATCACCGACTTCACGCGGATCGTCTCGGATAGGCCGGGAACGCCGGGGCGCAGGCAGCAGATGCCGCGGATGATGAGGTCAATCTCGACCCCTGCCCCGCTCGCTTCGTACAGCTTCTCGATCACCGCGGGGTCGACCAGCGAGTTCATCTTCGCCCAGACGCCGGCGGGCTTGCCGGCGCGCGCGTTGGCAATCTCGACGTCGATGAGGTTCATCAGGTTCTGGCGAAGGTCGCGTGGGCTCAAACTGACACGCGCCATATCGGTGGGTTCGACATACCCGGTGATGTAGTTGAACATCTGCGCCGCATCGCGCCCGACCGCGGCGTCGGCGGTGAAGAAGCTGAGGTCGGTGTAGATCTTGGCGGTGACCGGGTGATAATTGCCCGTCCCAAAATGGCAGTAGGTGCGGAACGCCTGGCCTTCGCGGCGGACGACCAGCGACACCTTCGCATGCGTCTTCCAGTCGATGAAGCCGTAAACGACCTGTACGCCCGCGCGCTCCAATGCGGAGGCCCAGACCATGTTCTGCTCTTCGTCGAACCGTGCCTTCAGTTCGACGACGGCGGTGACGGACTTGCCAGCCTCTGCCGCAGTGATGAGTGCGTTGATGACCGCGGGCTGCTTGCCGGCGCGGTAGAGCGTCTGCTTGATCGCCACCACGTCGGGGTCGTTGGCAGCCTGTTTCAGGAAGGCGAGCACCACCTCGAACGTCTCGTACGGATGGTGGACGACGATGTCCTTCGCCTTGATCGCCGCAAAGCAGTCGCCGCCGAATTCGCGGATGCGTTCGGGGAAGCGTGGCGTGAAGGGCGGGAATTTCAGGTCGGGGCGATCTTCGTCGACTAGACCGTCGAGATCGACGATGCCTAGCAGATTGCCACTCTCGGTGATGATCGCGTCTGCACCGCCCAGTTCGTCCTTGAGGACGGCGGCGAGCACGTCGGGAATGCCGGTTTCGAGTTCCAAACGGATTACGCGGCCGCGGCGGCGGCGCTTGATCGCGTTGGCGAAGTAGCGGACGAGGTCCTCGGCTTCTTCCTCGATCTCCATGTCGCTGTCGCGCAGGACGCGGAAGCTGGCGGCGGCGAGGACGTCGTAGCCGGGGAAGAGGACGGGTGCGAACCGCTTCAGCAGCGTCTCGACCGCGATATAGCGCGCCGGCTCGCCGGGCAGGCGGATGAAGCGGGTCATCGTGTGGGGGAGCATGACCAGTTCGCGGACCGGCTCGTTGTCCGAGATGCGGACGAGGTCGAAGATGACCGAGAGGCCGCGGTTCGGGATGAACGGGAACGGATGCGCGGGGTCGAGCGCCTGCGGGGTCAGGATCGGGAAGATCTGATCGCGAAAATGCGTTTCGAGCCACTCGTCGGCCTCGCCCTCGATGGCTTCGCGGCGGAGGACGAACAGCCCGGCTTCGTCGAGCAGCACGCGGAGATCGCCCCATACCGCCTGCTGGCTCGCCATCAGCGCGTCGGCCTCGCGGACGATCGCGGTCAGCTGTTGCCCCGCAGTGAGGCCGTCCGCCGGGCGCCGGTCGACGTCCTGGGTCTGCTGGCCCTTCAGGCCGGCGACACGGACCATGAAGAACTCGTCGAGGTTCGAGCCCGAGATCGACAGGAAGCGGAGCCGCTCGAGCAGCGGGTGCGCGGGGTTGCACGCCTCCTCCAGCACGCGACGGTTGAACGCCAGCCAGGAGAGCTCACGGTTGAAATACCGGTCGTTCGGCTCGGCGCCGATGGGATCGTCGTCGTCTTCCGATTGGCGGACGATATGGGCTGGACGGTTCATCGGGCCTCTTGGGGGCTTATGGTGGCGTAAAGAGCGGAAGGTCGAGAGCGAGTTGCGGCCGGAGGATCAGCCCGGCCTCGGTGAGTGTGGTTCGTGCAAGAGGAATGGACAAGCGCTTGCGACGTTCCATCGCCTCCTGATCGAGCGCATCGACGGTTCGCGTTACGGTAATATGACTGCGCTCGATTCTGGTTGCGAGCCAGTCGATCAGATCGGGCCGCGCGTCGAGGCTGCGGCGCTCGAACATATGCGCCAGCAGCAGCCGCATGAGTTCGTCGTCGGGCGCGCCGATCGCCGCGATCGGGCTAGCGGCGAGGCGCGAACGGAGATCGGGGAGCTTCACCTTCCATTCGGGCGGCGCGGCGTCGGCGACGATCAGCAGCGGCCTGTGCTCCTCCTGCGCGCGGTTCCAGGCGTGGAACAGCTGCGCTTCGGGCACTCGCTCGGCGTCGTCGATGATCGTCCCGCCGCTCTTCGCCGCGAAGATCCGCGCGAGCAGGCTGCGGCCCGATTTCCGTGGGCCGGTGAGGATGGCGGTCATGACGGGCCAGGTCGCGGTATGCTCCAGCGTGTGGACGGCCCGCGAGTTGGAGGGGGTAACCAGGAAGGCGTCGTCGCGAGGATCCGCCGGCCACCCGAGTGGCAGCGCGATTTGAGTCATCTTGGTCGCGCTCACCCTGTCGTCACGGTATCCGCGGGAAGGTCCGGCGGAAGAAGTTGGGAAACCCGGCGGATCCGGATCGTCTGGCCGGAGCCGAATACCTGGTAGCCGCGGGCTTCGAGCGCGGTCTTCAGCGCCGCAGGATCGCCATCGTACGCGACGCGCATCAGCGAGACGCCACCGAGCGCGAGGCTCGTCGTCGCAGCCGAGCGGACGCCAGGGATCGCGCGGAGGGCGGCTTCGGTGGAGGACACCGCCGTAGCTGCGGGCGTGTCGAACTGGACGATGATCGAGATGCCCGCGCCACCGGTCAGGACCGCGGTATTCGCATCGGCGGTCTCGTCGGTGGGCAGGTCGTCGATCACCGCGGCTTCGGGCGGCGGTGGCGGCGAGAGGCTGTAGTCGACGCGGAGCGAGCCGTTGCGGCGTGCCTGCTGGTAGAGGTCGTCGATCCGCTTCACGCCGGTATCGAGCAGTTGCGCGAGGCCATCGGGCGTCCCGACTCGCAGCGTGAAGCTGCCGACCAGCTCGTTGTCGGGACCGTGGCGCGCCTCGAACACGCCGATCACCGGGCCGCCGGGCCATTGGCGATAGAGCTTTACGACCGGCATCAGCACGTCGCTCGCGCCATATTGGTCGAGGACCGTCCGCCACCAGCCGCGACCCGGCCGCTGCGTCTGGCCGACGTTGAGCAGGAGCGCATCAGGGCCTGAGCCGGACGGACGGACGTAATCGATGCTGCTGTTGCCGGTGCGATAGCGTGCCCAGGCCTGCTGCCACTGCGTGCTCTGCTCGAACGCCTGGCCGACGCCGCCCGAATATTGGATCGGGATCGTCAACATCGGCTGCGAGCGATCGGCATAGGTCGAAATGCCGAGGATCGATCCGGCGCGGGTGCGGTCGAACAGCACGCCGAGCTTGGCGATGTAGCGCTGCGGGCCGATCTGTTCGTTCTCGACGACGATTCCCGAGACCAGCGAATCGAGCGTGCCATCGGACACGAGGCCGCCACCACCGCCGAGCCGGTTCGACAATTGCACCCAGGCCTTGCGCTGTGCGAGCCGCCAACCGCCATAACGCGCGGCGTCGGCGGTCTTGCCGGCGACGTCGACGGTCACGCCGCTCACCTCGTACGCGCTGCCGCTGTCGACCGGGGCTGCGCCTCGACTGCCGCCCTCGATCTGCGCGAGCACGGCTCCGCCGCTGAGCAGCAGCGCGGCGCCAGCAAGCGCGGTGGGAAGGGTACGGATACGCATCAAGCGGGCCTTTTGGCGAAGCAGACGTGGAAATCCAAGCGCGATGTGGCTAGCAACACCGATCATGACCGATACGCCAGACTCCGCCGCTCCCGCCACGGGCTCCTATACCTACGCTCAAGCGGGCGTTTCGATCGCCGCGGGCAACGCGCTGGTGCGGGCGATCGCCCCGCTCGCGCGCTCGACGCGCAGGCCAGGCGCGGATGCCGATCTTGGCGGGTTCGGCGGGATGTTCGACCTGAAGGCGGCGGGGTTCGTCGATCCGTTGCTGGTCGCGGCGAACGACGGCGTCGGAACGAAGCTGAAGCTGGCGATCGAATGGGATCGGCATGAGGGCGTCGGCGTCGATCTCGTCGCGATGTGCGTCAACGATCTGATCGTGCAGGGTGCCGAGCCGCTGTTCTTCCTCGATTATTATGCGAGCGGGAAGCTCGATGCGGCGGTCGCCGAGCGCGTCGTCGCCTCGATTGCAGAGGGCTGCAAGACCGCGGGTTGCGCGCTGATCGGGGGCGAGACCGCCGAGATGCCGGGCATGTATGCGGATGGCGACTATGACTTGGCCGGCTTCTGCGTGGGTGCGGTCGAGCGGACCAACGTTCTCACCGGGCGCGAGATCGCGGCGGGCGACGTGATGCTGGGGCTCGCATCGTCGGGCGTGCATTCGAACGGGTTTTCGCTGGTTCGCCGGCTCGCGACCGATCGCGGCTGGAAGCTCGATCGGCCTGCGCTGTTCGACCAGGACAAGTTGCTGATCGATCACCTGATGGCGCCGACTCGCATCTATGTCGCGAGCCTGCTGCCGTTGCTGCGCGAGCGGCGGATCAAGGGGCTGGCGCATATCACGGGTGGTGGCCTGCTCGAGAACATTCCGCGCGTGCTGCCCGAGGACGTGCATGCGGTGGTCGATGCGGATGCGTGGGAGCAGTCGCGGTTGATGGCGTTCCTGCAGGCGCAAGGCGCGATCGAACCGGAGGAGATGGCACGGACCTTCAACTGCGGGATCGGCATGGTCGTCATCGTGAGTGCTGACGAGGCTGAGGCGGTGACGACGGCGCTGGAGGCGGCGGACGAGACGGTGTTCGCGATCGGGCGGATCGAGACTGGGGCGCATGGCTGCACGGTGCGTGGGTCGGCGGGCACCTGGAGCGCGCGCGAGGACTGGACCGCGACGCATGGCTGACAAGACGCGCGTCGGCGTGCTGATCTCCGGGCGCGGATCGAACATGATGGCGCTGGTCGGCGCGTCGCGCGCGGCGGACTGTCCGTATGAGATCGCGCTGGTAGCGTCCGACAAGCCGGATGCGGCCGGGCTCGAATGGGCGCGGTCCGAAGGACTCGCGACGTTTGCGCTCTCGCCCAAGGGGTTGGGCAAGCCTGCGTACGAGGCGGCGATCGATGCGGCGTTGCGCGAGGCTGGCGTCGAGGTCGTCGCGCTGGCCGGCTATATGCGGTTGCTGTCGGAAGGGTTCGTCGCGGCGTGGCGTGATCGGATCGTCAATGTCCATCCGTCGCTGCTGCCCAAATACAAGGGGCTCGACACGCATGCGCGCGCGATCGCGGCGGGCGATGCGGTCGGCGGGTGTTCGGTGCATGTCGTGACCGAAGAACTCGATGGCGGCGTGGTGCTGAGACAGGCCGAGGTGCCGATCCTGGCTGACGACGATGCGGATGCGCTTGCGGAGCGCGTGCTGGCGGCGGAACATGCTTTGTACCCGAAGACCTTGGCGGAGTTCGTGACGCGATGACCGATCTGTCCCCCCTCGACCGCGTTCGCGCGGCGGCGTTGGCGTTGCCCGAGACCGAGGAAAAGGTCTCGCATGGCCAGCCGACGTTCTTCGTCGCGGGCAAGCAGTTCGCGCAGTTCCGGGCGGATCATCATGGTGATGGGCTCACCGTCGTGTGCGTGAAGACGGGTGGCAGCGACGAGCAGGCGATGCTGATCGAGGCGAACCCGGACGTGTATTCGCGGCCTGCTTACCTGGGAGCGACCGGGTGGGTTGGAATGAACCTGGCGGGCGACCCCGACTGGGCGCTGGTCGAGGATCGGATCGCGCGGAGTTGGGAACTAGCGGCCCCTGCACGGCTGCTGGAAGCAGGCGGGCGATGAGCGGCGAGAGTCCGACCGAACGCCGCGAGGCTGCGGCGACGCGGCGGCGCTGGGTGACGCTTGCCGAGGTGCTGGCCGTAGCCGGCGTGCTGATCGCGGCGCTGACCTTGTGGAGCAACTGGTCGGAGCGCAGCGCGGACAATGCCGAGAAGGCGAGCGCGCGGGCTAGCGAGGCGCGGAAGGACCAGCGTTTCGAAATCCGCGCGGTGGCGGCGGAGAATGGCGAGTCGCTGATGCTGTTGCGTGACGAGAAGCATGAGATCGTGGACGCGACCGTGGCGTTTCCAACCGCCCTCGGCGCCGGGCGGCAGGATGCGCTGACCGACCAGATCCAGCGGAGTTGGTTCGAGAAGGCGCTGCTCAAGGCTACCGATGGTGGCGCGGACGATCAGGCGGGGCGGCTGCCGGTGTTCATTACGGTGAACTATACCGATGGCGACGCGACGCGGTCGGCGAGCGGGATTTACGATGTGATCTGGCAGACGAAGGCTGGCGGGTTTTTGTCCGGGCGGTCTTTGAAGTTGCAGGGGTTGCGCGTTCGCCAGCGTGGTGGCGATCAGGCTAGGCTCGATGCGATCTGGGCGAAGGAGAAGCCGGCGGCGTAATCACTCGCCGCTAAGTTGCACCACCCCGGCGAAGGCCGGGGCCCAATTGGCAAGGCTGCAGTAACAGCGCACGGCGCTCCGTTAGCGACGTTCCCCAATTGGGCCCCGGCCTTCGCCGGGGTGGTCGCTGTCGGTTTGATGCGCGCCCTCCTCAGACCGTCCGTGCGTAGACCGGGTCGTCGTGGAGGGTGGTGCCGACCATGAACTGGCGGGCGCCGATCACCTCGAATCCTTGCCGTTCGTAGAAAGCTCGAGCGCGGGTGTTCTGGTCCCATACACCTAGTAGCATTCGGGTCCTGCCTGCCGCGGCAGCGTCTTCGAGGGCGCGGGCCATCAGGGCGGCGCCCAAACCTGAGCCTTGGGCCTGCTTCATGAGATAGATGCGGCGGAGTTCGATGTCCGCAGGGCCGGGTTCGATCGGAAAGTCCGGCGCGGTCAAAACCGTGTAGCCGATCGGCGCACGGCCCGGCTCGTACTCCGCGAGTGTCACGATCGTGGCCGGATCGCCCAGCCACGTCTCGAACGCTGCGATGCTGTTCTTAACCGTGCAGTGGGCGACGATGTCCGCCCCCGTCAGCAAGGTCGCGCAGGTATCGAGAAACGTGGCGGATGCGACGAGCGATAGCGCGGGCGCATCGCCCGGCTCAGCCCGTCGCAGCCGCCAGGTCATCAGCCGACGATTTCTTCGGGCTTGAAGAAGTACGCGATCTCGATCTCGGCGTTCTCGTCCGAATCCGAACCGTGCACCGAGTTCGCTTCGATCGACTCGGCGAGTTCCTTGCGGATCGTGCCGGGCTCTGCGTTGGCGGGGTTGGTGGCGCCCATGATGTCGCGGTTGCGCTGCATCGCGTTCTCACCTTCGAGAACCTGGACGACGACCGGGCCCGAAATCATGAACGAGACGAGCTCGCCGAAGAACGGACGCTCCTTGTGGACCGCGTAGAAGCCTTCGGCCTGCTCGCGGGTCATCTGGATGCGCTTCGAAGCGACGACGCGCAGGCCGGCTTCCTCGAGCATCTTGGTGACCGCACCGGTCAGGTTGCGGCGGGTTGCGTCGGGCTTGATGATCGAAAAGGTACGGTTCGCGGCCATGATGGTCACGGGCTCCTGTGTTGTCGGTAATTGGATGCGCGGCGCTTAGGCGGGGGACGCGGCTAAAGCAACCTAAACGGCCGGTTCCCGCCTAAGCGGCCTGTTCCCAGCGCCCGGAGTCGTTCTGTTTCCAATAGCGGCGTTCAACGCCGTCGCGGTCGGCTAGCGCTTTCCATGCGAGGCGGGCTTCGCGGATCGCTTCGTCGTCGAAGATGTGGAAGGCGCGGTCGAAGGTCAGGGTCAGGTCACGCCACCGACCATCGACGATCGCGACATTGCGCGCCGCATTGGCTGGGGCGCTTTCGGGTATGTCGTCCGCAATTAGAATGGGCTGCGCTGCATCGTCGGCGCTGCCGGCCTGGGCGTGGGGGAGGAAGCTCTCGGGGGCGTAGGACCAGAGCAGCCGGTCGAGTGCGACGCGTTGCTCCTGGGGTTCGGCGACGATGAGCAGGCGACCGCCGGTTGCGACGACGCGCTCGGCGATACGCGGGAGGACGCGGTCGAGGGGGCTGGTTAGGTGGTAGAAATCGACCTGCATTCTTACTCCCCTTCCGCTTGCGGGAGGGGTCGGGGGAGGGCTTTGCCTCGCTCGATACCGCTCGCGGTTGGCCCCTCCCCTGACCCCTCCCGCTTGCGGGAGGGGAATTCTTGCGTTCAGCCCTCGAAATTATCCGCGACGAACTGGTCGAGCAACCGCACGCCATAACCTGTCGCGCCCTTGTCGTGGTTCGTCCCCGGCTTGTCCGACCAGACCATGCCGGCGATGTCGAGATGCGCCCACTTCACACCCTCATCGACGAAGCGCTTGATGAACTGCGCCGCGGTGATCGAGCCGGCACCGCGCGGCCCCACGTTCTTCATATCGGCGATCGGCGAGTCGATCAGCTTGTCGTACGCAGGCGACAGCGGAAAGCGCCAGAGCGTGTCGCCGGTAGTCTTGCCCGCCGCGATGAGCTGGTCGGCCAGCGCGTCGTCATTGGCGAAGATCCCGCCATTCTCGGTACCGAGCGCAACGATCATCGCGCCGGTCAGCGTGGCGAGATCGACGATCGTGGTGGGCTTGTGCGCCTGCTGCACCCACGTGACGCAATCGCACAGCACGAGGCGACCCTCGGCGTCGGTGTTGAGCACTTCGATCGTCTGGCCGGACATCGAGGTGATGACGTCGCTCGGGCGCAGTGCCGCGCCGTCGGGCATGTTCTCGACCAGACCCATCACGCCGACGACGTTCGCCTTCGCCTTGCGGCTCGCCAGCGCCTTCATAGCGCCCGCGACGGCGCCAGCGCCGCCCATGTCCCACTTCATGTCTTCCATGCCCGCGCCGGGCTTGATCGAGATGCCACCCGAATCGAACGTCACGCCCTTGCCGACGAACGCAAGCGTCGGCGCATCGGCCCCTGCCCCGTTCCACTTGAGCGCGAGGATGCGCGCCTCACGCCGCGAGCCCTGACTGACGCCGAGCAGCGACCCCATGCCGAGTTCGGTCATCTGTGCCTCGTCGAGCACGGTGATCTCCAGCCCGAGGCCCTCGACGTCCTTGGTCACCTTCTCGACGAAGCTTTCGGGGTAGACGACGTTCGGCGGCGAAGTAACGAGCCAGCGCGTCAGGTCGAGACCCTCGGTGACCGCGGCGGCCTCGGTCCAGGCGGCGTCGGTGCCGTCGGGCGCGCCTGCGATGGTGATCTCGGTCAGCGTTGGCTTCGACTTCTCGGCCAGCTTGGTGCGGTACGTGTCGTAGCGCCATGCGCGCTGGGCAGCGGCGGCGGCGAAGTGTGCGGCAGCCTTCGGAGTCGGCGTGGCACCGGCCGAGAGGTCGGCGACGACCGACGTCGCGCCCGAGGTCAGGAGGCGACCGGTGATCGCGCCACCGGCCTTTTCCCAATCGGCGGTCTCGCCTACGCCGACACCGACCATTAGGACCTGCCGGACCTTACCCTCGACCGACACGAACAGTTCGACCACCGAACCGGCCTCGCCGGCAAACCGAGCCGCGGCGGTTGCGCTTGTCGCAAGCACCTCCGCATCGCCACCGATCGCGCCCCATGTCACCTGCGCCATGCCGTCCTTCGCGACCGGAACGGCGAGAATCGGGGCATTGGCGGGGACGGTAGGCGCGAAGACGATCTGCATGAAGAAACCTCGGAAAACTTTTTGGAATGGATACAGCCCTTAAGTTGATGCAGCAGGTCCCGCAAAGCAAGGTGGCGCCCACCAGCGGAGGGCGATTGCAGCGAAGCCCCGGTGGTGCGATAGGCGGCCTATAGGGCGGCGCATGGCCGCCGAGTGCCAAAGGGGTTGGTTCGGATCGTGTTGCGTATCGACCTTTTGACGGGTTGTGCCGTTTCGCTCGCGCTGGCGTGCGGACTGGCGACCTCCCCCGTGCAGGCTCAGGATTTCCAGAACCGTCCTGTTGCGCCACCGGTGCCCGACGCGCCGGTCGCCAATGCGCCTGCCGCGACTCCCGCTGAGGACCAGGTCCAGTTCAGTGCGACCGGACTGGAATACGACACCAATACCGAGATTGTCACCGCGACCGGCGAGGTCCGCATGTTCCGGCAGGGCAGCCGCCTGCGCGCCGACAAGGTCGTCTGGGACCGCAAGACCGGCAAGGTCGTCGCGACGGGCAACATCGCGGTCACCAATCCCGAAGGCGACATCGCCTATGGCGACGAGATCAACCTGACCGATTCTCTCAAGGACGGCGTGGTCGACAACATGCTCGTCGTGCTCGAACAGGGCGGGCGACTGGCGGCCAAGCAGGGCACGCGCGAGACCGACGGCACGGTCAATCTGAAGAGCGCCGCCTACACACCGTGCGGCGTCACGAACTCGGCGGGCTGCCCCAAGGAGCCGACGTGGAAGATCACCGCGGTCCGCGTCACCTATCGCCCCGAACGCAAGCGGATCTATTATTCGGGCGCAAGGCTGCATCTGTTCGGCCTGCCGAGCCTGCCGTTGCCCAAATTCTCCAACCCGGTCGGTGGCGGCAGCGATAGCGGGCTGCTCTCGCCGAACGGGGGCTATAGCCGCGTCAACGGCCTCGAAGTCAGCGTCCCTTATTATTGGAAGCTGGCCCCCAACCAGGGGCTGATCATCACGCCGCACATCTACAGCAGCGTGCTGCCGATGGCGCAGGTCGATTATTCCGCGCTCAGCACCAAGGGGGCGTTCAGCGTCAGAGCCTATGCGACCGAGAGCCGCCGCAGCGACGACCTGAATACCGCGACCCCGACCGATACCAGCATGGCGTTCCGCGGCTATGTCGACGGCATGGCGCGCTATCAGCTGACGCCGAACTGGACCGCGAGCGGCTCGCTGCGCCTGACCACCGACCGGACCTTCCTGCGCCGCTACGACATTTCGCGCGACGACCGGCTGCGCACCACCGCCAGCCTCGAGCGGATCGACGACAGCAGCTATTTCTCGCTGAGCGGCTGGTATGCACAGACCTTGCGCGTCAACGACAGACAGGGCCAGCAGCCGATCGCGCTGCCCGAAATTGATTATCGCAAGCGGTTCGACGACGGGCTCGTCGGCGGGCGGTTCCAGCTTCAGCTTAACACGCTCGCGTTGACGCGGACCGATGGCCAGGACACGCAACGCGCGTTCGCAAGCCTGCAATGGGATCTGCGCCGGCTGACCAACTGGGGCCAGGAGGTCACCTTCACCGCGTTCGCGCGCGGCGACCTCTACAATACCAACGACACATCTGCGACCATCGTCAATTATCGGGGGCTAGAGGGCTTTCACCAGCGCGCGATCGGTGCGGTCGCGGTCGATGTAAAATGGCCGTTCATCGGCACGTTCCTCGGGGGCACGCAGCGCTTCACCCCGCGGGTCCAGTTCGTCGCGGCGCCGAAGGTCGCGAACATCACGTTGCCGAACGAGGATTCGCGCGCGGTCGATCTCGACGACACCAACCTGTTCTCGCTGAACCGGTTCGCCGGCTATGACCGGTTCGAGGATTCGTCGCGCGTCACTTACGGTGGAGAATGGGCGCTCGACCTGCCGGGCATCAGCTTCACTACCAACGTCGGCCAGAGCTATCGCCTGGATCTGCGCCCGACCATCCTGCCCGACGGCACAGGCCTGAGCGACCGCTTCTCCGATATCGTCGGACGCAGCGAACTGCGGTTCCGCGACTTCGTCTCGATCGTCCACCGCTACCGACTCGACAAGGACGGCTTTGCGATCCGCCGCAACGAGGTCGACGCCACGATCGGTTCGCGGGCGACCTATGTGTTGGTCGGCTACCTGAAGCTCAACCGCAACATCGACGCCTCGATCGAGGATCTGCGTGACCGCGAGGAAGTCCGCGTTGCCGGCCGCGTCCAGTTTGCACGGTTCTGGTCGGCGTTCGGCTCCGGCGTGGTCGATCTTACCAACGCATCGGAAGACCCACTGTCCCGCAGCGACGGCTTCACGCCGATCCGCCACCGCCTCGGCATCCAGTATGAGGACGACTGCCTGCGGCTCGGCGGGACGTGGCGGCGCACCTACAACGACACCGGCGACGCGCGGAAGGGCAACAGCTTCCTGTTGACGCTGGCCTTCACCAACCTCGGCCGCTAAGCCCGCGTTCAGCTACTTTGGGGCAAACCGCGCCGAACATGCGCCGTCATGGCAATGATGGCGTGAATACGACGTGCGATGATGGGATACCGACACTTGAAGCATGATGTTCGACTGGCGGCGCGTGGCGGCCGTGTGATCGGTTCGGTGGTTCTGGCCGCGCTGGCGGCAAGTGCGATCGCACAGGTAGCACCGCCCAAGAGCACGAAGGGCAGGCCCGCACAGGCAGCCAAGGCCGCTCAGGCCCAACCTAACGCGGCGAATCCTGCACCGGCGCAATCGGGTCCGGGCCAGACGGTCCAGGATCAGAGCGTACCGGACAACACCGGGCTCGATATCCCGACCAACCTGCAGATCTTCGGCAAGCTCGACCCGAACGTCCGCAAGCCGACCGCGATCGTGAACGACACGGTGATCACCGGTACCGATGTCGACCAGCGCGTGGCGCTGGTGGCGATGGCGAACGAGGCAAAGCTCTCGCCCGAGGATCGCGAGCGGCTGAAATTGCAGGTGCTGCGCCAGCTGATCGACGAGACGCTGCAGATCCAGGAGGCGAAGACCGCCGACATCACGATCACGCCCGCCGAACTCACCCAGAGCTATGACGGCGTGTCGAAGCGCTTCAATCGTACCCCCGCCGCGATGCGGACGTATCTGCGCGAGTCCGGGTCGTCGGAGCGCTCTCTCAAGCGACAGATCGAGGGCGAACTCGCTTGGCAGCGTTATCTGCGCCGCCGCGTCGAACCATTTGTCAACGTCGGCGACGAGGAGGTGAAGTCGATCATCGACCGGCTCCAGGCCGCCAAGGGCACCGACGAGTTCAACCTCAAGGAAATCTATCTCGCGGCGACGCCGGCCAACAGCCAGCAGGTCTATGCGAACGCCAAGCAGATTCTGCAGGAAATCCAGAAGGGCGCGCAGCCGTTCGAATATTACGCGCGCCAGTTTTCGGAAGCGTCGACGCGCGCGGTTGGTGGCGATCTCGGCTGGATCCGTGCGGCAACGCTGCCCGGGCCGCTCTCCGAGGCCGCGACGACCATGCAGGTCGGCCAGGTTGCCGGACCGATCGAGGTCGCTGGCGGCTATTCGATCCTGTATTTGACCGACAAGCGTCAGGTTCTGACTGCCGATCCGCGTGATGCAAAGCTCAGCCTTAAGCAGCTGACGCTGCGCTTCCCGCCCAACACCAATCAGGCTCAGGCCTCGGCCCGCGCGCAGGCGTTCGCCAAGGCCACACAGGAGCTGCGCGGCTGTGGTACGGTCGAGAAGGTCGCGGCCGGGATCGGCGCGGATGTGGTCGACAACGACACGGTCCGCATCCGCGACCTGCCACCGCAGCTCCAGGAAGTTATGCTGAAGCTGCAGGTCGGCGAGTCGAGCCCGCCGTTCGGGTCCGCTGAACAAGGTGTGCGCGCACTGGTACTGTGCGGTCGCGACGAAGCGGCTGGCGGTTCGGTGCCGAACTCCGAGCAGATCCAGGGCCAGCTTGAGCAGCAACGCGTCAACCTGCGCGCACAGCAGAAGCTGCGCGATCTGCGGCGCGATGCCGTGGTCGAATATCGGTGATCGCGGCATGGTGATCGGGGCGTGATGCGCGTGCAGCCGCTGGCGGTATCGATGGGCGATCCTGCCGGAATCGGCCCCGAGATCATCGCCAAGGCCTGGGACGCGCGCGAAACGCATCGCCTGCCGCCGTTCGTCGCGGTTGGTGATGCACGTGCGATCGAACGTGTGTGGACGGGGCCGATCGCCCGCGTTGCGGACATGACAGCCGCTGCCGAGGCGTTCGCGACAGCGTTGCCCGTGCTCACCGTCGGTGATGCGGGCGCGATCGTGCCAGGAGAGCCAGACGCGGACGGCGCGCGCTGCGCACTGCATTCGCTTGAACTCGCCGTCGGCCTCGTCCGCACGGGCGCGGCGCGCGCGCTTGTCACTGGCCCCGTGTCGAAGTCGCAGCTCTACGCGATCGGCTTCAGTCATCCGGGGCAGACCGAATTCGTCGCCGAGCGCTACGGCGTTGCGGGCGATAACGCTGTGATGATGCTGGCCGGGCCTTCGCTGAAGGTCGTGCCGATCACGACGCACGTGCCGTTGAAGGACGTTTCGGCGCTGCTGACGGTCGATCTGATCGTCGCCAAGGCGCGCGCGACGGCACGCGGACTGTTGCGGAATTTCGGGATCGAGAATCCACGGCTCGCCTTTGCCGGTTTCAACCCACACGCTGGCGAGCAAGGTGCGCTTGGCCGCGAAGAGATCGATATCATCGCACCGGCGATTGCGATCCTCCGTGAGGAGGGCATCGATGCAACCGGTCCGTTTGCGGCGGACACGATGTTCCATCCCAGGGCGCGCGAGACCTACGACGTCGTGATGTGCTGCTATCATGATCAGGCGCTCGTGCCGTTGAAGACGATCCATTTCGACGAGGGCGTCAACATGACGCTCGGCCTGCCGATCGTGCGGACCTCGCCCGATCACGGCACCGCGTTCGCGATCGCCGGCAAGAACCTCGCCGAGCCCGGCGCGATGATTGCGGCGATCGCGATGGCGGGCGAAGCGGCCGACCGACGCGCGCAGGCCGCTGCCCAGTCGTGAGTGAAGCTGCTGTGACAGAGCTCCCCCCGCTGCGCGAGGTGATCGCGCGCTATGGCTTGAATGCGAGCAAGGCGCTTGGGCAGAATTTTCTGTTCGACGGGCAATTGCTGAAGCGGATCGCAGCGGTGCCGGGCGACCTTCAGGATGCCGAGGTGCTCGAAGTGGGGCCCGGTCCTGGCGGCCTGACTCGCGCGCTGCTCGCGGCGGGAGCGCGGGTTACGGCGATCGAGCGTGATCGACGATGTATTCCAGCGCTCGCGGAGCTTGGCGAGGCGTATCCCGAGCGGCTGCGCGTGATCGAAGGCGATGCGATGGAGGTCGATGCGCCTGCGCTGTTCGAGGGCAAGCCGCATATCGTGTCGAACCTGCCGTATAATATCGGCACGGCGTTGCTGGTTGGCTGGCTGTCGACGTCGTGGCTGCCGTGGTGGCAATCGTGCACGCTGATGTTCCAGAAGGAAGTCGCCGAGCGCATCGTCGCCAAGACCAACGACGATCATTACGGCCGGCTGGCGGTGCTGGCGCAGTGGCGGTCGACCGCGCGGATCGCGATGCCGGTGCACCGCTCGGCATTCACCCCGCCACCGAAGGTGATGTCCGCGGTGGTGCATCTGACGCCGGTCGAGGCGCCGGAGGGGGTGAACTTCGCGGTGCTGGAACGGCTGACGGGCGCGGCGTTCGGGCAGCGGCGGAAGATGTTGCGGCAGAGCCTGAAGGGCGTACCGGGGGCGCTCGATGCGCTCGAGCGGATCGGGGTGGAGGCTACGCGGCGCGCGGAGACGCTGTCGGTCGCGGATTTTACGGCGTTGGCGAAAGCGGTCGGCTAAACTCAGCGATCCTCCCCCGCCAGGGGGAGGATCAATTATAAAAGCGTCAGTCCTTGGCGGCGACCGGCGTTTTCTCGACCTGTGCGGTTGCAATGGGTGGGCCCTTGGCGATCACCGCGGCGAGCTGCGTCGCCTCCGGGCAGACACCTTTGCACAGCGTCCGGATCTTAACGAGATTGTCCTTCGCGCGCACCACCGCACCCTTGGCGACGAGCGCCTCGCCCTGCCCCTTCAACGCCGCGACGTCGTTCGGTTCGAGCAGCAACGCCTCGCGGTACAGGCGGATCGCCTTGCCCGGCAGGTCGCGCGTTTCGGCGACCTGGGCGAGCAGCAGGAACGCCGCACGGTTGCGTGGGTCGACCGCGACCGAAGTCTCCAGCACATCGGTCGCGCCGTCGAGATTGCCAGCCGTCATCAGCGACCGCCCCTGTGCGAGCAGCTGCATCGAGCGGGCATCGATCTGCGCATCGGGACGCTGCCCGCTGAGCGAGGTCGATACGCACACGAGAGTCAGCGTGGCGGCAAGGGCAACGGACGAAAAACGCATGATCGTCTCCAGGCGGGTCATCAGCCGGCTGGCTAGCACGCAGCCCGGAGGCGCGCGACAAAAAAGCCGTCGGTGCCGTCGCGACCGGGTTCGAGGCGGACGCCGTGGCCGTGTTTGGCGCCGGCGGGGAGCGACAGCGGCTCGGTGGTCCAGCCGGGATGGGCGCTCAGGAACCAGCTGACCTGATCGGTCCCTTCGGCGTCGAGCAGCGAGCAGACGATGTAGACGAGGGCGCCGCCGGGCTTGACCAGCGTCGCCGCGACCGAGAGCACCTGCTGCTGCGTCGACTGGAGCCGCGAGACTCGGTCGGGGGTGAGACGCCAGCGCGCTTCGGGATTGCGCCGCCAAGTGCCGGTGCCCGAGCAGGGGGCGTCGACCAGCACGCCATCGGCGCGCCCTGCCCATTCGCTGAGCGCTTCGATCTCACGCGTCGGGTTTAGCAGCCGGCTCTCGACGATCGTCGCACCGGCGCGGGTCGCGCGCGGGGCGAGGCGCGAGAGGCGGTTGCGGTCGGTGTCACAGGCAAGAATCACGCCTTCGTTCTTCATAGTTGCGGCAAGCGCGAGCGTCTTGCCGCCGGCGCCGGCGCAGAGATCGACGATCCGTTCGCCGGGTTTGGCCTGCATCGCGAGGCCTACGAGCTGGCTGCCTTCGTCCTGCACTTCGAGCGCGCCTTCGTTGAAGAGCGGGAGTGCTTCGACGTTGGTGCCGGTCGGGAGGCGGATGCCGTCGGGCGCATGCGGCGTGGCTTCTGCCTCGGGAAGTGCTGCGAGCACGGTCGGGCGGTCGGCGATCAGCGTGTTGACGCGGAGGTCGAGCGTGGCGCGGCCGGCGAGGTCGGTCAGGGCGGCACCGTCGAGACCGGATGCACGAAGCGCCTTGGTCAGCCACTGTGGCGCGACACCGGCGCGGGCGCGGGGTTCGTCTTTTCCGATCGGGGCCGGGGCATGGGTCGAGCCGTCGAACGTCGCCGCCACTTCAGGGTCGGCATCCGCAACGAGGAGCATCGCGGTGCGGCCATTTTCGGGGCGGTCGCCGGCCTTGCGGATCGCGGCGTAGACGAGTTCGCGGACGGCGCGGCGATCCTTGGATCCGGCGTAGCGGCGGGTCTGGAAATAGCGAGCGATCAGCGTGTCGGCGGCGGCACCGGACTCGCGGGCTGCGGCGATGATCTGGTCGAGGAGTTCGATCGCGGCCTGCGTGCGTGCTGGGGGAGTCACTTGCTGGCTTCCGACTTTACGTGGGTTCGGGTGGGGATTTGGTACGGGGTGTTCGTCATCATCCCCTCCCCTAGCCCCTCCCGCGGGCGGGAGGGGAATAATTTCGGGGCTCGGTCGGATCACCGTGTTGCCCGCCCCCTCCCCGTCATCCCGCCGGACGCCGGGACACATGGTTGCGGTTTGGGTGGTGGATGCGTGCTATCGCTGGGTCCACCGTGTCCGTGGGTCTCGGCGTTCGCCGGGATGACGGGATATTGGAGTGCCCTTCAAGCCGAGCGGGAAAAGCGTGTTCTCCCGCGAAGGCGGGGATCCAGACTGGGCTCCCGCCTTCGCGGGAGAACAAGGGAGAGCCTAACCCAGCCCGGTCGTCACCATCCCCGGCCCTTACCGCGTCGGGTAGTTCGGCGCTTCCCGCGTGATGGTGACGTCGTGGACATGGCTCTCCATCAGCCCTGCGCCGGTGATCTGCACGAACTCCGCGCGCTTCTGGAGATCCGGGATCGTCGCCGAACCGGTATACCCCATCGCCGCCTTGATCCCGCCGACGAGCTGGTGGATTACGTCCTTCGCAGGCCCCTTATACGCCACCTGCCCCTCGATGCCCTCGGGGACGAGCTTCAGCTGATCCTTGATGTCGCCCTGGAAATAGCGATCCGCCGAGCCGCGGCCCATTGCGCCGACCGAGCCCATGCCGCGGTAGGACTTGTAAGCGCGCCCCTGGTACAGGAACGTCTCGCCTGGGGCTTCGTCGGTCCCTGCGAGCAGCGAGCCGATCATCACCGTCGATGCGCCTGCCGCGAGCGCCTTGGCCATGTCGCCCGAGGTGCGGATGCCGCCGTCGGCGATCACCGGGACGCCGGCCTTGTGGCCCGCCTCCGCGCAATCCATCACTGCGGTCAGCTGCGGCACGCCGACGCCGGCTACGACGCGCGTCGTGCAGATCGAGCCCGGGCCGATGCCGACCTTGATCCCGTCCGCGCCCGCACCGATCAGCGCACGCGTCGCTTCACCGGTGGCGACGTTGCCGGCGATCACCTGGACCGAGTTCGACAGCTTCTTCACGCGCTCGACCGCACGACCGACGTCGCGGTTATGGCCGTGTGCGGTGTCGATTACGATCAGGTCGCAGCCGGCATCGACCAGCTGCTCGGTCCGGTCGAAGCCCTTGTCGCCGACCGTCGTCGCCGCGGCGACGCGCAGGCGGCCCGCCTCGTCCTTGGTCGCATCGGGGAACATCACCGCCTTCTCGATGTCCTTGACGGTGATCAGCCCGACGCAGCGATACTGCGCGTCGACCACCAGCAACTTCTCGATGCGGCGGGCGTGGAGCAGGCGACGCGCCTCTTCCTTGCCGACTTCGGTCGAGACGGTGGCGAGATTCTCGTGCGTCATCAGCTCGCTGACCGGCTGTTTCGGATCGCCCGCGAAACGCACGTCGCGGTTGGTGAGGATACCGACCAGCTTGCCGTCCGCCTCGACGACCGGAATGCCGCTGATCCGGTGACCCGACATCAGAGCCTGCGCCTCGCCGAGCGTCGCGGTCGGCCTAATCGTGATCGGGTTGACTACCATGCCCGATTCGAAGCGCTTGACCTGGCGCACGGCCACCACCTGCTCCTCGACGGTCAAGTTGCGGTGGAGCACGCCGATGCCGCCGAGCTGCGCCATGACGATCGCCATGTCGGCTTCGGTGACGGTGTCCATCGCGGACGAGAGGATCGGGATGTTGAGCGCGATGCCGCGCGTCACCTGCGTCCGGGTATCGGCCTGGCTTGGCAGCACGTCCGATTCCCCCGGATACAGGAGGACGTCGTCGAAGGTGAGGCCGAGGCGGATATCCATGAGAGCTGCCGTTCCTGGGTGTGAGGTGGCGCGCCATGTAACCAAACGCGCGGCGTACGGCTAGGCCTGTCCTTCGCCGACGTGCTATAGCGGTGCGATACACGGATGGGGGATGAACCGATGGGCCTGATCGTTGCCGCGCTCGCACTGGCGCTGGTACTGCTGTACCTCTTCACCAGCATCAAGATCGTCCATCAGGGCTATCAATACACGATCGAGCATTTCGGCCGATTCACCACAGTCGCGCGGCCCGGCTTCAATTTCTATCCCGCGTTCTTCTACCGCGTCGGGCGGAAGGTGAACATGATGGAGCAGGTGATCGACATTCCCGGCCAGGAGATCATCACCAAGGACAACGCGATGATCTCGACCGACGGGGTCGTGTTCTTCCAGGTGCTCGACTCGGCCAAGGCGGCGTACGAGGTGTCGGATCTGTACCAGGCGCTGTTGCAGCTCACGACGACCAATCTTCGCACGGTGATGGGGTCGATGGACCTCGACGAGACGCTGTCGAAGCGCGACGAGATCAACGCGCGGCTGCTCAACGTGGTGGATCATGCGACGACGCCTTGGGGGGTGAAGATCACGCGGGTCGAGATCAAGGACATTCGGCCGCCGGCCGACATCGTCAACGCGATGGGGCGGCAGATGAAGGCGGAGCGCGAGAAACGGGCGAACATTCTGGATGCGGAGGGTTCGCGGGCTTCGGAAATCCTGCGTGCCGAGGGGCAGAAGCAGGCGCGCATCCTCGAGTCCGAGGGGCGCAAGGAGTCGGCGTTCCGCGATGCCGAGGCGCGTGAGCGGGCGGCGGTGGCCGAGGCTTCGGCGACGCGCGCGGTGTCGCAGGCGATCGAGGAGGGTGGCGCGCAGGCGATCAACTATTTCATCGCGCAGAAATATGTCGAGGCGATCGGCAAGTTCGCGACCTCGCCCAATGCGAAGACGATCCTGTTTCCGGTCGAAGCTACGCAGTTGATGGGGACGCTTGGCGGGATCGGCGAGCTGGCGAAGGATGCTTTGCGCGATGCGGTTGCGTCGCCGCCGGCCAAGCCTGCCTCTCGCGGGCCGTTCGAGCTGTCGAAGTCGACCGAGGTTCCGAGAAGCTGATGGACGTGGTCGGGGCGGCCGGCGTCTGGTTGATCGCGGCGCTGGTGCTGGGGATCGCCGAACTGGCGGTGCCGGGGGTGTTTCTGGTGTTTCTCGCCATCGCCGCTGCGGTGACCGGCGCGGCGGTGTTCGTGTTGCCGGATTTGCCGGTGCCGGCGCAACTGGCGGCATTTGCGGTGTGGAGCGCGGTGACGGTGCTGATTGGGAAGCGCTGGTACCGGGATTATCCGGTCGAGGGCGGCGATCCGATGCTGAACGATCGGTCCGCAAGACTGGTTGGTCAGGTTGTCGTGGTGGAGACTGCGCTGGTCGGGGGCCGTGGGCGCGTGCTGGTGGGGGACGGGAGTTGGCCGGCTCGGGGTGAGGATGCCGTGGTTGGCGAGCAGGTTCGGGTAACGGCGGTTGTCGGCGGTGAAGTGGTGGTGGAGCCCCTCTAACCCCTCTCCCTTCAGGGGAGAGGGAAGCCGCGTAGCGGCGAGGGTGAGGGCACGCCGTATCACGTGCCCTCACCTTCCCACCCGACTTCGTCGTGCGGGCCCCTTCCTCTCCCCCGAGGGGAGAGGAATTTTTAGGCGGCCTCGCGAACGTTTGGCGCCGCCTGCCGGACGCCTTCGTCGACATGCTCGGCGAACTGCGCGAAGTTCTCGACGAACAGGTCGACCAGTTTCGCCGCCGTCGCGTCGTAGGCGTCCTTATCCGCCCAGGTCGTCCGCGGATCCAGGATGGCGCTGTCGACGCCGGGGACGCTCACCGGCACCTGGAAGCCGAAGTTCGGATCGGTCCGGAACTCGGCATCGTTCAGGCTCCCATCGAGCGCCGCGTTCAGCAATGCCCGTGTCGCCTTGATTGGCATGCGGTTGCCGACACCGTATTTGCCGCCGGTCCAGCCGGTGTTGACCAGCCAGCAATCCACCCCGCCCTTCGCGATCCGCTCCTTGAGCAGATTGCCGTACACCGACGGATGCCGCGGCATGAACGGCGCGCCGAAGCAGGTCGAGAAAGTCGCATCCGGCTCGGTGACGCCGATCTCGGTGCCGGCGACGCGCGCGGTGTAGCCCGAGAGGAAGTGGTACATCGCCTGGTCAGGCGTCAGCTTGGCGATCGGCGGCAGCACGCCATACGCATCCGCGGTCAGCATCACGATGTTGCGCGGCACCGGCCCCATGTTCTCGGCGGACGCATTCGGGATGAAGTCGATCGGGTACGCGCCGCGGCTGTTCTCGGCCAGCGTGTGATCGTCGAGATCGAGCAGTCGCGTCGCCGGGTCCATCACGACGTTCTCCAGCACCGTGCCGAACCGCTTGGTGGTCGCGAAGATTTCCGGCTCGGCATCGGCGGACAAGCGGATCATCTTGGCATAGCAACCGCCCTCGAAATTGAAGACCGCGGTGTCGGACCAGCCGTGCTCGTCGTCGCCGATCAGTGTCCGGCTGGCATCGGCCGATAGCGTGGTCTTGCCAGTGCCCGACAGCCCGAAGAACACCGCGGTGTCGCCGTTCGCGCCCATGTTCGCCGAGCAATGCATCGGCATCACCCCGGTCGGCGGCAGCAAATAGTTGAGCAGGCCGAACACCGACTTCTTCATTTCGCCGGCATATTTCGTGCCGCCGATCAGGATCAGCTTGTCGGTAAAGTTCACCGCGATCACCGTTTCGCTGCGGCAGCCGTGCCGCGCGGGATCGGCGCGGAAGCTGGGCAGGTCGACGATCGTGTACTCCGCGACGAAGTCCTTCAGCGCCGCCTGCTCGGGCCGGACCAGCATCGTCCGGATGAAGAGGTTATGCCATGCCAGTTCGGTAACGACGCGGACGTTGACGCGGTGATCGGCCTGCGATCCGCCGTACAGGTCCTGGACGAACAGCTCGTCCTTCTGCGCCAGCACCGCGAAGAAATCCTCCTTCAACGCGGCGAAATGCGCGGGGTCCATCGCCTTGTTGCTCTTGCCCCACCAGACGGTCGCGTCGGTCTCGGCATCGCGGACAATGAACTTGTCCTGCGCCGAGCGGCCGGTATGCGGCGCGGTCTCGACGACCAGCGGGCCATCGGCGGACAGCGTCCCCTCGCCGCGTTCGAGCGCAGCTTCGACGAGCTGTGCGGTGACAAGGTTCCAGTGCAGGGTGGCGCGGGTTTCTATCCCCTGCGCGGCCAGGCCGCCGGCCGGAATACGTTCGTTGGACAAGACATCTCTCCAGATGGTTTCGCATACGTATGTATGTCGTTGTGGCGGGATGTAGGTGGCGACTCCGCACCGGTCAAATGCACTGCCCCGACGCGGTTCCGATGCGGCCCCAGTTGAGTGCCGCCGCGGATTGGCCTACGCCGCTACGCCAACGACCGAGGCAAGCGACCCTAGAATGACGGCAACGATCGCGCTGGTCGACGACGACCGCAACATCCTGACCTCCGTGTCGATCGCGTTGCAGACCGAGGGCTTCGTCACGCGAGTCTATTCGGACGGCGAGACGGCGTTGAAGGCGCTGACCGACAACCCGCCCGACCTCGCGATCTTCGATATCAAGATGCCGCGGATGGACGGGCTCGAACTGCTCCGCCGGCTGCGCGAGAAGAGCCAGATCCCGGTGATCTTCCTGACCAGCAAGGACGACGAGCTCGACGAAGCGCTTGGGCTCGCGATGGGCGCGGACGATTACATCGCCAAGCCCTTCTCGCAAAGGCTGCTGATCGCCCGCATCCGCGCCATCCTGCGCCGCACCGAACTGACGCAATCGCCGGGGACGGAAACCGAGGCGGAAGCCGCCGGCCCGCTCGATCGCGGGCGGCTGAGCATGGACCCGGCGCGGCACCGCACCTTGTGGGGCGGCGAGCCGGTGACGCTGACGGTGACCGAGTTCATGATCCTCGAGACGCTGGCGCAGCGCCCCGGTATCGTGAAGACGCGCAACCAGCTGATGGATGCGGCGTACCAGGACGATATCTATGTCGACGACCGGACCATCGACAGCCACATAAAACGACTCCGCCGCAAATTCAGGCAGGTCGATCCCGCCTTCGACGCTATCGAGACATTATATGGTGCCGGGTATCGATTTTCTGAGGAATGAACTGGGCGTCGACGGGCGCGATCTCACGCTGCGCTGGTCGGGGCAGATATCGCTCACGCGACGGATCCTGGCGGTCAACATCTTCGCGCTGCTGCTGCTGGCGGGCGGCTTCTTCTACCTCGATTCCTATCGCAGCCGGGTCGTCGACAACCGCGTCGCGCAGACCGCGCGCGAAGCCCGGCTGATCGGCGAAGCGCTGGCGGCCGTCGATCCGGCAGTGCGTGATCCGCTGGTGCTGAAGCTGGCAAGCGATACGGGCTCGCGAATCCGCTTGTTCGACGCAGGCGGCGCGACGGTCGTCGACAGCCGTGCGCTGGGCCTGCGCAATTTCGTCCTGATGGATCCCGACAAGGAAGACAGGGACCAGACGATCGCCCGCTTCCTCGATGCCGCGATCGACGTGGTCGTGATGGCACCGCGCCCGCCGCTCTACCGTGAGCGCAGCGGTGGCCAGCCTTGGCCCGACGTGACTATCGCACAGAGACGACATGCCGTCGCGACGACCGTTTGGCGCGCGCCCGATCGCACGCCGGTCATTACTGCCGCAGCGCCGCTTCCCACCGGGGGAGTCGTGATGACGACGGTCAACGCCCGCGACATCACGCGCACGGTACGGATCGAGCGGTTTCGGCTGAGCATGGTGCTGCTCGGCGTATCGATCGTATCGATCCTACTGTCCCTGTTCCTTGCGCGGACGATCGTGCGGCCGCTCCGCCGCCTTGCGCGGGCGGCGGTGCGGGTCCGGTTGGGGCGCGCACGCGAAGTGGTGGTGCCGCGCCTGCCCTCGCGCCGTGACGAACTCGGCATGCTCGCACGCGCCCTGTCCGACATGAGCCTCGCGCTACGGGCGAAGATCGACGCGACTGAAGCGTTCGCCGCCGATGTCACGCACGAGATGAAGAACCCGCTCGCGTCGCTCCGCTCTGCGGTCGAGGGGTTGTCACGTGTGAAGGACCCAGTGCTCCAGGCGCAGTTGCTCGCGATCGTCCGAGACGACGTCCGCCGACTCGACCGGTTGCTCTCAGACATCTCCGAAGCCTCGCGACTCGATGCCCAGCTCAGCCGCGCCAAGTTCGAGCCGATGGATATCGCCGCGATGATCGAAGGCCTCGTTGCGCAACGCGACGCACGCGGGGTCGAACGCGGGATCCGCCTCAGGTTCGATCGCAACCCCGACGACCGCACGATCGTGCTCGGCGAAGGCGCGCGGCTTGAACGCGTGTTCGAGAACCTGATCGACAACGCGCTATCCTTCTCGCCCGATGCAGGCCTGATTGCCATCTCGGCGATCCCCGACCGCAACGAACTCGTCGTCCGCGTCGAGGACGAGGGTCCCGGCGTTCCCGAGGACGCGCGCGAAGACGTGTTCAAGCGGTTCCACTCGGTCCGCCCGGATAGCGAGACGTTTGGCCAGCATTCGGGGCTAGGCCTGGCGATCGCGCGGACGATCGTCGACGGGCATCAGGGATCGATCTTGGTCGAATCGCGCGAAGACAGGATTAGTGGGGCGCGCTTCGTCGTGCGGCTACCGCTCGCCGACATGTCGTTGTAAGGACCGCACGTGGTTGTCCCCTCCTCCGACCGGCTCCACGCCACCACTGTGGCGATCGACGGCCTCGCGGTGATGATCGAAGGTGCGTCGGGATCGGGCAAGTCCGACCTCGCTCTCCGCCTGATCGATCGCGGCGCGATCCTCGTCAGCGACGATCAGACGCTGGTGATACGCTCGGGCAAAACCTTGCGCGCGCGGGTGCCAACGACGATCGCCGGCCGGATCGAGGTCCGCGGGATTGGCATCTTGGCCATGCCGTATGTCGACGACGTTCCGGTGGGCCTGCTCGTCCGGGTCGATGGCACGATCGAGCGGATGCCCGAACGCCGTGCCCGGAAGATCGCCGGGATCGACGTCCGCCAGTTCGCGGTAAATCCCTTCGAAGCGTCCGCCCCGATCAAGGTCGAACTCGCATTACGCAATCCGGAGCCCTTAGAATGACGTGTTTGCCATGACCCGGCCCAAGGACATCCTGCTCGTCACCGGCATGTCGGGCGCCGGCAAATCGACCGTGTTGAAAACACTGGAGGATCTCGGCTGGGAAGTCGTCGACAACCTCCCGCTGCTGCTGCTCGATCGGTTGCTCGATGCGCCGCTTCCCGAAGGATCGACCGACGATTCGCAACCGCTAGCGATCGGCATTGGCGCCCGGACGCGTGATTTCGACCCGGAACGCATCGTCCGTCGTATCCGCGACCTGCGCGATCGGCACGGGCTCGATATCGGCATGCTGTTCCTTGACTGCTCAGGAGCCGAACTCGAGCGTCGCTATTCCGAGACGCGCCGGCGTCACCCGCTCGCGCTCGATCGTCCGGCGAACGACGGTATCGGTCGCGAACGCGAGTTGCTTGCACCGTTACGCGATTGGGCGAACAGGCTGATCGACACCACCGACATGGCGGCGAACGAACTGGCGCAACAAATCCGCGCGAGCTTTGCCGGCGACGGTCTGGGCGAGCCGACACTGTCGATCCGCTCGTTCGGATTCGCCCGTGGCCTGCCGCGTAACGCCGACCTCGTGTTCGACATGCGCTTCCTGCGTAACCCGCACTGGGACGCCGACTTGCGGCCCGGCACCGGTCTCGATGCCGACGTGTCCGCCTACATCATGGACGACCCCGCCTATGAAGCCGCGGTAAGTCGGATCGAGGACCTCCTGATGCTGCTGCTTCCGCGCTACAGGGCGGAGGGCAAGTCGTACGTCACGGTCGCGTTCGGGTGTACCGGAGGGAGACACCGGTCGGTCCATATCGCCGAGCGGGTGGCGCGACGGTTGCGCGACGCGGGATTTTCCCCCAGTATCGCACACCGCGACCTGGGGGCCGCTCCACAAGATGCGCTCGAAGGGTCACCGGTCGTCTTATGAGTATGAAACGCTGACATGATCGGCCTTGTTCTGGTAACGCACGGTCGATTGGCCGAGGAATTCGTTCGCGCGATGATCCATGTCGTCGGCCCGCAGGAGCGCGTCGCGACGATTGCGATCGGTCCCGACGACGATATGGAGAGTCGGCGCGCCGATATCGCCGCCGCGATCCACGAGGTCGATGTCGGTCGCGGTGTGATCGTGCTGACCGACCTGTTCGGCGGCACCCCCTCCAATCTCGCTATCTCGCTGATGGAGCGTGGCCATATCGAGGTGATCGCGGGCATGAACCTGCCGATGCTGATCCGGCTCGGCTCGGCGCGCAAATCGATGACCGTCGTCGCGGCGGTCGCGGCGGCGCGGGAAGCGGGGCGGAAGTATATCTCGGTAGCATCCGAGGTTCTCGGCGAGGCGGCGGCGTGAGCCAGGTTTCGCGTACCGTCCAGATCACTAACCGCCGCGGGCTCCACGCGAGGGCGAGCGCCAAGTTCGTCACGCTTGCCTCGTCGCACCCAGTCGAAGTGAGCGTGACCAAGGACGGCTCGGATCACGTCACCGGCACCTCTATCATGGGGCTGATGATGCTCGGTGCGGCGATGGGCGACGCGATCACGATCAGCGCGAGCGGCGATGGCGCCGAGCACACTGTCACCGCGCTCGCCGAACTCGTCGAGGCAAAGTTCGGCGAGGATTGACGTGACCGCTCCCCTCCCGCAGGCGGGAGGGGTTGGGGGTGGGCGCGCGCTCACCATAATCGAATCATTTGCTGAGGCCGGGAGCCCACCCCCGGCCCCTCCCGCATACGGGAAGGGAGGAAGACTATGCCCCGCGAGATAACCGCCTTTTCGAACCCGCTTATCAAGTATGTCCGCGACCTGCGCGACAAGCGACATCGGCGCGCGGCCAAGCAGTTCCTCGCCGAGGGCTTGCGCATCCTGACTGAAGCGCGCGAGACGGGACGTCTGCCCCGGACTTTGTTCTATGCAGCGGCCAGCGCGAACCACCCTCTCGTCCACGCGCTGTCGATGGACGTCGAGGAAGCCGGCGGCGAGTCGATCCAGACCACGCCGGACATCCTCTCGAAGCTGTCGGGCAAGGACAACCCTCAGGCGGTCGTCGGCGTATTCGACGAGTTCGACGCCAGGCTCGAAGACCTCAACCGCAACAGTGCCGGCATCTGGCTGGTCGCCGAGCGGCTCCGCGATCCCGGCAATCTCGGCACGATCCTGCGTACCGGCGACGCGGTCGGCGCAGGCGGGCTGATCCTGATCGGCGAATCGGTCGATCCCTTCTCGGTCGAGGCGGTGCGCGCGAGCATGGGCGCGCTGTTCACGATCCCGGTGGTGAAGACCGAATGGGAGCCCTTCCACGCCTGGCTTC
This sequence comes from Pseudomonadota bacterium, assembly GCA_040388215.1. GTDB lineage: Bacteria > Pseudomonadota > Alphaproteobacteria > Sphingomonadales > Sphingomonadaceae > Sphingomonas. Next base: position 475,341 of record JAZKCH010000001.1, read on the forward strand.
GCACCGGCCCAGGGCAGCTCGTCGGGCTCAGCCTCGATACCGACACCGACTACCGGTCCGCGACCTATACCGGCCCGACCTTCCTGCTCACCGGCAACGAAGCACAGGGCATGCCGTCCGAGATGGCCGAGGCCTGTGACGTGCTGGTCAAGATTCCGATGCTCGGCAAGGCGGACAGCCTCAATGCGGCGGTCGCGACCGCGGTGATGGCGTATGAAGTCCTCGCCCGGCAGGAAAAATTCGCAGCTTCGGCCTGAACCGACGAATTCGGCTCGTTTGGCGATGCTTAGCGAGTCCGGTTCAGCTAAGGGTGCGGTACGTCGTGCGAAAGTATCGACGCAGTACGATTAGACAGGACGATTATGGCGCGCGGTTTCGATGATGGACGAGTGATGACGGGCATGATCCGGTCGGTGCTGACGGCGGCGCCGCTGATGCTTGCGACGCCAGCTTTCGCGCAGGTTATCCCTCCGCCGGTCATGCCGACGGTTCCTATGGCCACACCGACGCTCGCCCCCCCGGTCATCACCGTACCACCGCTGAGCGATGCGCAGGCGACGTTGCTCGACAAACTTCTCAACGGCGACATCGTCGCGCAGGGTCTCAAGTCCGCCGCGACTGCGTCGACCACCGCGCCGACCAAGGAGGAACTCGTCCGCGCCGCGCTCGATCATGCGCGTGCGGTGCATGCGGGTCGTCTCAGCGAGGCCGATTTCCAGCGGGACTGGGGCCTGCGCCCGCCCGCGTACGATCCGACCCCGGCGTTCGCCGATGCGGTCAGGCTCGATCGGATCGCCGCGTGGTTCGCGTCGCTGCCGCCGCCCTATGCGGGCTATGACGGCCTTCGCAAGGGCCTCCAGAATTACCGCTCAATTGCCGCTGCCGGTGGCTGGTCGCCGCTCGCATCCGGCCCGGATTTCACGATCGGCGCATCGGGTCCGCGCGTGCTGGCGCTGCGCAAGCGCCTCGCCGCCGAGGACAAGGACGTCTCGACCAGCGGCGACAAGTTCGACTCCGCCCTGGTTGACGCGGTGCGCCGTGCGCAGCGTCGCTACGGCCTGAACCCCAGCGGCATCGTCTCGACCCAGACGCTCGCCGCGCTGAACGTGTCCGCGACCGACCGCGTGCGGCAGATCATGGCGAACATGGAGCGCTGGCGCTGGCTGCCGCAGGACCTGCCGCGCG
>JAZKCH010000002.1:0-3515 GCA_040388215.1 Pseudomonadota bacterium
AGATCGTGGTGATCGTCGACGAGCTCGCCGACCTGATGATGACCGCGGGCAAGGAGGTCGAGTTCCTCATCCAGCGGCTCGCGCAGAAGGCCCGCGCGGCGGGCATCCACCTGATCATGGCAACGCAGCGGCCGTCGGTCGACGTCATCACCGGAGTCATCAAGGCCAATCTGCCGACCCGGATCAGCTTCCACGTAACGTCGAAGATCGATTCGCGCACTATCCTCGGCGAACAGGGCGCGGAGCAGCTGCTGGGCAAGGGCGACATGCTCTACATGCCCGGCGGCAAGGGCATCGTACGTGTGCACGGGCCGTTCGTAACCGACGACGAAGTGCGGCTGGTGGCGGATCACTGGCGCTCGCAGGGGCTGCCGGATTACATCTCTTCCGTTACCGAGGAGCCTGAGGAGAGCTTTGCGCTTGAGGGCTCGCCGACGGGTGAGGATTCGGCGGAGGACCAGCAATATCGCCAGGCGATCCAGCTCGTGTGCGAGTCGCAGAAGGCGTCGACCTCGTGGCTGCAGCGCCAGTTGCGGATCGGCTACAACTCCGCGGCCCGGTTGATCGAGCGGATGGAGAAGGATGGCATCGTCGGCCGCCCCGATCATGTCGGCCGGCGCGAAGTGCTCCGCGATACCGAGGGGCATGCGATCTAGCGTTGGGAAACCGATACCAGCCGTCCTTCGAGAAAACTTCTGTTCCCTCGCGAACGCGGGGGTCCAGGAACCACGAACGATGTCGTCTGGAACCCTGGGCTCCCGCCTTCGCAGGAGAAGTAGAAGAGGGCGCCCGCCACCAACTTTCCCGCGCGGACAAGGGTTTCGAACCGCCGGCGCCCGGTATACGGAGCTGATACAAGTTACGAAAAACAGGTGGGCGTGATGGGGTATCGGCGGTTCTATGCGGCGGCAACGGCAGCGTTGGCGCTTGCCATACCCGGTCAGGTCTCCGCGCAGGATACCGCCAAACAAACCCCCGGCAGCAGCACGACCGACACGCAGCACCGCCCCCGTGCGGGCGTTCGCCGTGACAGCGATCTTTCGCCTTCGGCTCTCACCGCGGATACGCAGCGTACCCCGCCCCCCGGCCTGTTTGCGGACTGGTTCGATATCCGCAAACGCCTCGCTGATCGCGGGATCGGGCTCAGCGCGCGCTATGCGTCGGAAAGCGGGTATAATTTCTCGGGCGGCGACCGGAAGCTGCTGCGCGAGACCGGCCAGTTCGATGTCGGCGTGCTGCTCGACCTCGACAAGGTCATCGGGCTTCAGGGCGGCGCGTTCCAGGCGACCGTTACCTATCGTCGGGGCCGCGATCTGGGCGCGGACGCCAATCTCGGCGTGCTGCAACAGGTGCAGGAAGTGTACGGCCGCGGCCAGACCGTCCGCCTCACGCAATTCTGGTACGAGCAGAAGCTCGGCGAGAAACTCGAGCTGAAGATCGGCCGCACCAACCCCGGCGAGGATTTCGCGGTCTTCTCCTGCTATTTCCAGAACCTCAGCTTCTGCGGCGCGCAGCCCGGCAATCTGGTCGGCGATTACTGGTATAACTGGCCGGTCGGGCAATGGGGCGCGCGTCTGCGCTACGACGTCAACGACCATCTGACGCTCAAGACCGCCGCGTACGAAGTGAATCCGCGCAACCTCGAAAAGGACTTCGTGATCGGTCGGTTCCACGGTGCGACCGGCGCGCTGATCCCGGTCGAGGCCGAATGGCGGCGCGGCGATGATGACGGTCGAGTCGGCGCGTACAAGGTCGGCGGCTGGGTCAACACGTCGAACGGCGACGACGTGTTCTACGATCTGAACCGCCGGCCGATCGCGATCACCGGGCTCGAACCGCTCCGCCGCAGCGCGCGCTACGGGGTGTATTTCAACATCCAGCAACAGGTCACCGGCACCTCCAAGGACGGCAAGTCGGTGACCGGGCTCAGCGTGTTCCTCAACGCGACGCAGGCCGACCGCGCGACCTCGACCACCGACAACCAGATCGCAGCGGGGCTGTTCTACAAGGGGCTCGTGCCGTGGCGACCGGGCGACATCCTCGGCTTCGGCGTGGCGCGAACTAACGTGAACGGGCGCGTCGCCAAGGGCCAGGAACTGGATCCGACGCGGCCTGCCGTGCAGGATGCGGAATACGCGTCGGAGATCTATTACAGCGTCCACCCCACCAAATGGCTTGAGCTGCGCCCGAACGTGCAGTGGGTCCACAACCCGGGCGGCGTGCATGACGCGAACGACGTCGCAGTACTTGGCCTGAAGGGCGCGATTACGCTGTAATGGAAATCGGCGTCACGCGTTGCCCTTCGCCTCCCCCATCATCCTGACGAAAGTCAGGACCCAGGGTCAAGCAGGACAGTCCTTTGTAACTCTGGGTCCTGACTTTCGTCAGGATGACGAGGGACGGAACTCGCCGAATTCAGTGGCGGTTCAAGCGCGGGCCGGCAATTGTCCGTGCTCCAAGGAGATTTCGATGTTCAATACCCGTCCCGCGGTGATCGCGACGATCGCCGCTCTCTCGGTTGCCGCCATACCCGCGCCGATCGCCGCGCAGGCTACCGGCGATCTGGCCGCGGTGCAGAAGCATCTGCAATCGGTCGAGACGATGACCGCGAATTTCTCGCAGGCGGATCGCAACGGCAAGGTGCTGACCGGCGTGCTGACGCTGAAGAAGCCCGGCAAGCTGCGCTTCCAGTATGAGAAGGGCGTGCCGATCCTGATCGTCGCGGAGGGCGGCGCGCTGACCTTCATCGATTATTCGGTGAAGCAGGTGCAGCGCTGGCCGATCAAGAATTCGCCGCTTGGCGTACTGCTCGACCCGACCCGCGACATCACGCGCTACGCCAAGCTCGTTCCGGGGTATGACCAGCGGATCGTGTCGGTCGAGGCGAACGATCCCAAGCATCCCGAATACGGCCGGATCACATTGGTGTTCGTGCGCAACGCGGGCGCGCCGGGCGGACTGATGCTGCAGGGTTGGGTCGCGCTCGACAGCCAGAACAACCGGACGACGATCCGCCTGACCAACCAGAAATTCGGCGGGGCCGTCAGCGACAACACCTTCCGCTGGAACGACCCACGCACCGTGGGTGGAAGAAAGTAACAAAACTTTCTGGCCATTCATGCGAGCGACAGGTTTCGCGCCCTAATGAGTTGCTCGCGGATGTGAGGCATTCGGGATTTTTCCCCCTGTTGCCCGGATGGTTTCCCCACAGTCTGCCTGCGTGACGAACGCTGAGTTGGCCCTCGCTCCATGCCCCCGGAGCGGGGGTCTTTCGCGTAGAGCGGCAGGAAAATGAATTTTCCTGACTCGCTCAAGCGCGGCCGAGGGGCCCCACTCTTCTCAGGGCCCGGTCGACGACAGCGGCTTTGCCGATGGCGCCTTCTCCCTTCTTCCGAAGCCTCGAGACGCTTCCTTGTCCCCACCCCCCCGCAACGCTACATCGCGGCCGTGAAGATCGTCTCCTGGAACATCAACTCGGTCCGTTTCCGGATCGCCATCGTCGAGCAGTTCCTGCG
>JAZKCH010000003.1:0-7826 GCA_040388215.1 Pseudomonadota bacterium
GCAGCGGGAGCAGGCCTTCGAACAGGTCGCCCATGCCTTCGCCGTGCTCGGCCGACAGCTGGACCGGATCGCCGAAGCCTAGGGCGAGCGATTCGAGGATGCCGTCTTCGCCTGCGCGGCCTTCGGCCTTGTTGGCGACGAGGAGGACGGGGACGTCGGCTGTGCGGAGCCAGCGCGCGATTTCTTCGTCGAGCGGGACGATGCCGGCGCGGGCGTCGAACAGGAACAGTGCGACATCGGCTTGCGCGACGGCGGCTTCAGTCTGCTGGCGCATCCGGCCGGGCAGAGTCTGCGCGTCGTGATCTTCATAACCAGCGGTGTCGATGATGCGGAATTCGAGGCCGATCAGCGACGCATCGCCCTCGCGGCGATCGCGCGTGACGCCGGGCCGGTCGTCGACCAGCGCGAGCTTCTTGCCGACGAGGCGGTTGAACAGAGTCGACTTGCCGACATTTGGGCGGCCGACGATTGCGACCACGGGGAGTTTGGACATGAGGGGGCCTTAGCGCGTGTCGCGGCAAAGGTCACCTATGTCCCTCGCCCCTCTGGGGAGAGGGAGGGATGAGCCATAGGCGACGGAAGGGTGAGGGAGTTGTGGAGAGCGTTTCGAGCCTCACTCCCCTCACCCTTCCCAGCGCAAGCGCGCCGGGCCCCTTCCCTCTCCCCGGCGGGGAGAGGGAGTATACGTCACCGGTACGCGGTGACCTTGCCCTTTTGGTCGAGCGTGTAGAGCGTCGAATTCGCGACGATCGGCGGCAGCGAGAACGGCGTCTTCGTTTCGATCGTCGAACTTACCGTACCATCGGTAGGAGAGACGAAGTTGATCTCGCCGCGCGAGTTGGTCAGGACCAGACGGTTGCCTGCCAGGATCGGGCCGAACCACGTGATCGCATTGCTGCGCTTCTTTTCGTTCTGGAAGCGCTTCAACTGCGAGATCCAACGCGCCTTGCCGTTCGAGCGGGACAGGCAGACGAGCTTGGCGTCGTCGGTGACCACGAACAGCCATTCGCCCGCGATCCACGGCGTCGAGATGCCGGCGAAATTCTGCTCCCACAGGCGCTGGCCGGTCGACAGTTCGAGCGCGACCATGCGGCCACCCTGCCCGACCGCATAGACGCGGCCGCCGTCGATCACCGGGGCTGCGTCGATATCCGACAGGCTCGATACCGATGTCGTGACCGAGGTGCGCGACAAGGCGTCCTGCCAGAGGATACGACCGTTCTCGTAGCGATAGGCGCTGAGTTCGCCGCTGGAGAAGCCGGCCACGACTGTGCCCTGGCTGACCGCGGGAGCCGCGACGCCGAATACGCCCTGCGTTTCGAGCGTGCCCGACTGGACCCACTGGACCTTGCCGTCGGCCTGGTTGAGCGAGAAGACCTGGTTGTCCTGCGTGAGGACATACACCGCGCCGTTGGCGACCGTCGGCGAACCGCGCAGCGGCGCGCCCGGCTTGGCGCGCCACAGGATCGCGCCATCGGCCGCGTTCATCGCGACGACGTCGCCTACGCCGTCGGTCGCGTAAAGCTTGCCGTCGTCGTAGCTGACGCCGCCGCCGAAACGTGCCGCCTTGTTGAGCTTGCCCTCGGTGATCCCCGCACTCCACAGCGCCGCGCCGGTGTCGGCGGTAAATGCGTGGATCGTCGCGGTAACGTCGGTCACGAACAGCTTGCCGTCGGCGACCACCGGTGCTGCGCCGAGACGCTCGCGGTTCGAACCGCCGTCGATCCCCGACTGCCACAGACGCTTGGGCTGATCGGCGAGCGCGAGTTGGCCCATCGACTTGGCGGGATTGCCGCCGGGCTGTGCCCAGGCGTCGTTGACCGCGGGCGCGGGCAGCAGGACCTGGACGTCGGCGATCGTCTTGTCGGTCTCGACCTCGTTCTCCGAAACCAGGATCGAGACGCGATCGCCAAGTGTCGGCGTCTTCTTGCCGCCGCCGCCCTTGAAGATCCCGCAACCGCTGAGTGCCACCAGCGCGGCGACGGCGACCGTCACCCGATATGTCTTCATCATTGCGCCTTGGTATCCTCGTTTGATGCAGCCGGAGCGATCACTCTGGCAGTAGCTCCAGTGCTGGCAACAGCGTCGACACCCAGTACGCCAGCCATCTGAACCGCGCGTTGACGGATCGTCTCGGGCACGCCGGTATCGCGGGCGATCTGGCCGAACAGCGTGCCCGCCTGCTGGCGCTGGTTCATGCGGAGATAGGAGATCGCGACCATCTCGCCCGCGCTGCCGAGCCATGCGCCGCCGGGGACGGCGAGCGGACGGAGGCGCTCGACGACGACCTGCGGCTTCAGCGTATCGAACTCGGCCGAGGTCTGGCGAACGAGTGCGAGATCGCGGAAAGGCTTGGCCAGCGACGTGTCGGCGGCGATGGCACCGAGCTTGGCGGCGGCGCCCTTCAGGTCGTCCTTCTGGAGCAGCACGTCGGCCTGCGTGAACAGCGCAAGCGCGCGGTAACCATCACGGTTCGACTTGGCGAGTTCGGCGAGCGGCTTCGACGCAGCGGCGGCATTGTTCGCACCGAGCGAGTCGTAGGCGGCCTGGAGTTGTTCGCCTTCGACACCGGCGGCCTCGCCATTGTGATGCTGCCAATAAAGGAAGCCGGCAAACGCGGCGAGCGCGGCGACGACGCCAATCGCGACCCATTTGCCCCAGGTCGTCCAGAACCCCGCGAGCTGGTCGCGTCGCAGTTCTTCGTCGACCTCACGCAGGAATGCTTGATCGGTTTTCGGCGGGAGGGCCAAGGAATGCTCCGGGAATAGTGAGGGGGTGGGCGGCGCGGACCTTAGCCGCGCCGGAACCGAAACGGAAGCGGATCAATCCTTGGGCGCGTAGACCTGCTCGGGGCCCGGAAATGCGCGGGCTCGGACGTCGTCGGCATAGGTCTGCGTCGCCGACGAAATGGTGTCGGCGATATCGGCGAACCGCTTCACGAACTTGGCGGTGCGCTCGAACATGCCCAGCATGTCCTCGGTCACCAGTACCTGACCGTCGCACTGGGCGGAAGCACCGATGCCGATCGTCGGGCAGGCGATGGTGTTGGTGATCTCGATCGCGATCGGCTCGACCACGCCTTCGATCACCAGCGAGAACGCGCCCGCCTCGGCGATGCTCTGCGCGTCGGCGACGATCTTGGCGGCCTCCTCGGGCGTGCGACCGCGGGCGCCGTAGCCGCCGAGCACGTTGACCGCCTGCGGGGTGAGGCCGACATGCCCCATCACCGGGATGCCGCGCTCGGTGAGGAATTTGACGGTCGGCGCCATCGCGATGCCGCCCTCGAGCTTCACCGCCGCTGCGCCGGTCTGCTTGAGCAGAAACGCCGCGCTTTCGAACGCCTTTTCGGGCGATGCTTCGTAGCTGCCGAACGGCATGTCTATGACGACCACCGCATGGTAGCTGCCACGCACCACCGCCGCGCCGTGTGCCGCCATCATCTCGAGCGTGACGGGCACGGTCGACGGCAGGCCGTAGATCACCTGCCCCAGGCTGTCGCCGACCAGCAGCATGTCGCAGTGCGGATCGAGCAGTTGCGCCGTGCGAACCGTGTAGGCGGTGAGCATGACGAGCGGCGTCTTGCCCTTCTGGCGGCGGATCGCGGGGATCGTCAGCCGCTTGAGCGGGGCCGGCGTCGGGTTCGCGCGACTCGTCGCGGTGTCGAGGGTGTAGGTCGTGGACATGGCGACGCTAGTAGCGTGCGCGTCGGGGCTCGCCCAGCCTCCAGGTCAAACCGCCCAACCCTTCATTCGGGCATGGCCGACAAGCCAGAGCGTGAAGATCGCGATCGCGACGATGACGAAGGGGAAGCTGAGCGTCTGGGAAGCGCCCTTGTGCGCGACAATATCCGTCGCGGCGAACAGCCAGGCAAACTGCGCGATCGTCGCGACCAGCGAAGCGAGCAGGAACGGGCGCGCATTGGCGCGACGCATGAACAACAGGATCGCGCCGACCAGACCGGTCAGCACTGCGACCGCGAACAGCGGATCATACCAGTTGGGCAATGCGGCATAGAGCGCGCGGTCGTAGGCGGTCGCATGGCCCATCGCGTCGGCGCCGAGCCGGACCTGTTGCAGGCACATGAAGCATCCGAGCAGTCCCCAGAGGACGAGAACACCGGTGGTCAATCGAAACCACAAGGGTCCCTGTCGCACGAAGAACATACCGCCGCCCCTGTTGTTTCAGGGCCCGAGACTGCGCCCCGCAGAGGTTACGCGCAATAGGCCGTCACTATGCGGCAAGATGTCGTGGTTTTGGAACCGGAGGAACATCGGGAGCTTCCGACTGCGATGCCCCTCCGGGCCGTATTGACGGTGTAGCGTGCGCAACCTGAACGCGTCGTGACGATTTGCGCATGACGATCAGAACGATCGCGACACCGTCAGGCCATAGGTACGCGGATCGCCCGGCTGGCCGACGACCAGACCGGTGCTGCCGGACTGGAGCGCGAGCACTTCGTAATAATTGCGGTCGAACGCGTTGCGAAGCCAGCCGAACACGTTCCAGCTGTCCTTCGCCTTGAATCCCAAGCGGAAGTTGCTGAGCGCATAGCCCTTGATGTCGGTGTAGAGCGACCGCGACGGGTTGGACGAGAAGGTCGAGCGGTAGCTGCCGTCGTATCCGAGATACACCTGACCATCGAGACCGCCGAGCGTTGCCGGCAGGTCGTACTCCGCACCGTAGGAGAACGCCCATTTCGATACGCCGGGCAGGCGCTGGCCAGAGATGTCGCAATTGGCCGGGCTGTAGGACGGTGTCGTCGACGTTCCCGCCTGACCGGCCGGGCTGGCGGGATGCGTCGCATCGGCGGTGGTGCCGCCGGACAGTTCGGGCGGGCACGGCGCATCGACGAACTTGACGTATTTCGCGTCGGTGTACGCACCGTTCGCGTAGACGCTGAACCGGTCGGTCGGGCGAAACGCCGAGTCGAATTCGAGCCCGCGGGTCCGGACCTTGCCGGCATTGGCGAGATAGCCGCGCAGCACGCCGAGCTGGCCATTGGTGACGGTCGCCTGGTAATCGCTGATCTCGGTCCAGAACCCCGCAAGATTGAGCGTCAGCCGGCGATCCAGGAACTGCGTCTTCAGGCCAAGCTCGAAATGGTTGACCTTCTCGGGCTTCACCGTGGCAGCCGACAGGATCGGGTTGTTGCTTCCGTCTAGCGGCAGGCCGGACAGGTTGATGCCGCCCGACTTGTAGCTCCGCGCGTAGGTCGCATAGGCGTGGATGTCGGACGTCACGGTGTAGGCCGCCGTGATGTCGCCCGACAGGTTCCAGTTATCGAAATCGGGCTGGTAGCTCTGCGGCGCGAGCACGCCGCGCTGGTCCGCGGTCAGCGCGGTACCGGTGCCGTTGGTGACGACGGAAACATAGTCGCCCTTCTTCTTGTCGTAGTTGAGGCGCAGGCCCGGTGCGATCTGGAACCGGTCGCTGACGTTCCAGGTCAGCTTGCCAAACAGCGCCGCGCTGGTGTTGGTAAAGCCGATCGTGTTGCGTGAGGTGAGCCCGTTCAGCGTCGCCGGATTCTTGCCACCTGCGCTGGTCGGGTTGAGCAGGAACGCACTCGCCGCCGGCCCCTGCACCTGAAGCCCCTGCGTATCGATCGTCTGGTAGAAATAGAACGCGCCGAGCACGTAATCGAGCGTGTGCTTGCCGTTCGAGGCGATCCGCAGCTCCTGGCTATATTGCGTCTGCTGCGACGGATTGGCGGAGACGGTGGTGATCGGGAGGCCGATGAAATCGCGATCGTTCGACGGATCCCAGTTCCAGAACCGCCACGCGCTGACCGAGGTGATCGTCGACGCGCCGAGATCCAGATTGCCGAGCAGCGACACGCCGCCGAGTTCCTGCTTCGCGCGCAACGGCGTGTCGACGTCGGTCACCCGGTCGAACGCGTTGGTGGACGGCACGACATAGCCCTGCGCGGCGGCAAGCGCGGCGTATTGGCGGGTGAGCGGACGCTGGGTGGCGCCGGTGCGGGCGTAATATTGCACGCAGCAATTCGGGTTCTGCTGGCCGTAGTCGCCCGACAAGGCCAGATCAAGATTGTCGGTCGGCTTCCAGTAGAGCTGACCGCGTACGCTCTTGTTGTCCTGCGCGTTCAGATCCTTGCCGGTGACGACGTTGTGAATCGTGCCGTCGCGCTCGGTCACCGACGCCGACAGCCGGATCGCGAGTTTGTCGGGGATCAATGGGCCCGACACCGATGCCTTGGCCTGGACGAACTGGTAGTTGCCGGTGGTGAGCTCGATCCGTGCCTCGGGCGTGAAGCTGGGCTTGCGCGTCGTGATGTTGATCGCGCCGGCGGTGGTGTTCTTGCCGTAGAGCGTGCCTTGCGGTCCGCGGAGGACCTCGATCCGCTCGGTGTCGGTGAAGTCGAACGTCGCCGAGGCGATGCGGCTGTAATAGACCTGGTCGACATAGATGCCGACGCCCTGTTCGATGCCGTCGTTGGTCAGGCCGAACGGCGCGCCGAGGCCGCGGATGTTGGCGGCGGAATTGCGCGGGTTGGTCGAGTAGAATTGCAGCGTCGGCTGGAGCTGCGTCAGGCGGCTGACATTGTACGCGCCGGTCTCCGCCAACGCGGTACCGCCGATCACCGACATCGCGATCGGGACGGTCTGTATGGTCTCCGCCCGGCGCCGCGCGGTGACGACGATATCGCCGCCGCCGCCCTGCTGCTGATTGCCGAGGCGGCCGTTGGCTTGCGGGTCAGCCTGATTACCGGCGGACGTCTGTGGAGCAACTGGCGGCCGCGTAACGGTAGCAGCCTGACCGGCGAGCAACAGCGCAAGCGTAAGCGACATGAATTTTTTCCCCTGAACCTTGGCGCGCAAAGTCTACTGATTCAGGGGATATTCAATGCGAGCTTGTCTTGGGGGGCGGAAAGCGCGGCTTGTTGCTGCGTCGAGCCGGGCTTTCGTGGTAAGACGGTGCCCCGAGCGATCCGTCACCCCGGACGTGTTCCGGGGTCCACGGTTCCTCGCACTCACGCCTCTCGACTGTGCGGAACCGTGGATGCCGGAACGAGCCCGGCATGACGGAAGAAAGCAGGACGGGGCGCCGCTCAGGCGCTGGATCTGATCCTCCCCCGGCAGGGGGAGGATCGAAGGAGGGACTCAGACCAGTCGGCTCTGCTTGACGGCGGCTTCGATGAAGCTGGCGAACAGCGGGTGCGGGTCGAACGGCTTGCTCTTCAGTTCGGGATGGAATTGGACGCCGACGAACCACGGGTGGTCGGGGCGTTCGACGATCTCGGGAAGCGTGCCGTCGGGGGACATGCCGGAGAAGACGAGGCCGCCCTGCTCGAGCGCCTCCTTGTACCCGGTGTTGACCTCGTAGCGGTGGCGATGGCGCTCCGAGATTTCGGTGCCGCCATAGATCGACGCGACCACGCTGTTACCGTCGAGCTTCGCGTCATACGCGCCGAGCCGCATCGTGCCGCCCATGTCACCTTCCGCTGCACGCGTTTCGAGACCTTCGCGGCCCATCCATTCGGTGATCATGCCGACCACCGGCTCGTCGGTTGGGCCGAACTCGGTCGACGACGCATTGGGGATGCCGGCGAGATCGCGCGCGCCCTCGACGCACGCCATCTGCATGCCGAAGCAGATCCCGAAATACGGGATCTTCCGCTCGCGTGCGAACTTGACCGAGGCAATTTTGCCCTCCGCGCCACGCTCGCCGAACGCGCCGGGGACGAGGATCGCGTCGCACGGCTCGAGCTGCCCAGCAATGTCGCTCTCGGCGTTCTCGAACAGTTCGGCGTCGATCCAGCGGACGTTGACCTTCACGCGATTCGCGATGCCGCCGTGGACCAAAGCCTC
>JAZKCH010000004.1:0-82965 GCA_040388215.1 Pseudomonadota bacterium
CCGCACGATACCACCAGCGCAAAACGCGCTGCTAACGCCTTGAAATTCATCGAGACCCCCCGGCCAAAACCCGTTCGTCACAGTCTGGCTACGGGAGGTTCGATTTAATTGAAACCCGGCCGGGAACCATATCCGACGAAGCGTGTTACCGCGCCGACCAACGCCCGAAAGGGCCAGCCAGGCTGGCTCAGTTCATGAGTTTCCAGCCGGTTATGCGGTCCACGGTGACCTGCGTGACCGCATGATAGCCCGGCCGCGCCTTGCCGTAGATGTCCATCGCCAGCTTGTGGCCCCAGTCGCCCGAGTCCATCAGTTGCTGAAACAGCGGTGCGACGAACTTCCGGCGGCCTTGCGAGGTCAGGAACTGCTCGGCTGAGGCGTCGGCGGGCGCATAGTGATTGGCGAGCGCGAGTTGCAGCCAGGCGAAGCGGATCTCGGCATTGCCGGTGGTGTTCCAGCCGAACGCGGTGTCTAGCGTCTTCAACCGCTCGGCCGGGAGTTTGCGCGGGAGCTGCGTGATGAAGCGCGTGATCTCCTGCGTGGTCGCCTTGCCGGGAACGGCCGACACCGGTCCGCCTGCCGCATAGGCCTTCGCCGCCGCATCGACCGCGGGGAACGCCACGGACGTAACATGCACCGCGTTCGCCGGGATGCCGGGGCTGTAGACCCAGGTGTCGACGCCGATCGTCTTGGCTTCGGCGGGGGTCAGCAGCTTCGACTTGAGGTCGGCGAGGAAGCCGGCGCTGGTCTGCGGCTGGAAGGCGTGGCGGTCGAAATAGCTGCGGAGGTATGCGTCCCACCGCGCGCGGCCGACCTGTTTCTCGATCGTACGGAGGAACGCGGCGCCCTTGTCATAGGCGATCTGCGTCATGCCGTCGTCGGGATCGCGCGCGGCGTCGAGATCGAGGTGGAGCTGCGTGTCCTTCGCGGCGGGACCACCGGCCTCCTTCACCGCCTGCTCCATGTCGGTCCAGGCGAGGTCGGCCTCCATGTCGGCGCGGCGTTTGCCGTAGAGCGCCTCCATGATCCGGTTTTCGAAATAGCTGGTGAAGCCCTCGTTGAGCCAGAAATCGTCCCAGGTCGCGTTGGTGACGAGGTTGCCCGACCAGCTGTGCGCAAGTTCGTGCGCGATCAGCGAGACGAGGCTGCGGTCGCCGGCGATCGCGGTCGGCGTGGCGAAGGTGAGCGTCGGGTTCTCCATGCCGCCGAACGGGAACGACGGCGGCAGGACCAGCACGTCGTAGCGGCCCCAGCGATACGGGCCGTACAGCCCTTCGGCGGCGGCGACGAACTTCTCGAGCTCGCCGAACTCGTACGCGGCCTTGGGGAGCGTCGCGGGTTCGGCCCAGATGCCGGTGCGCGGCCCGGTCGACTTGAACGCGATGTCGCCGACCGCGAGCGCGATCAGGTACGGCGCGACGGGCTTGTCCATCTTGTACTGGAACGTGCAGCGATCCGCGACGCAGGTCCGCTTGCCTGTCGCGAGCCCGCTCATCACCGCGGTGAGTTGCTTGGGGACGGCGATCTTCGCCTCCCAAGTCTGGCGGATGCCGGGCGAATCCTGCGTCGGGATCCAGCTGCGGTTGAGGATCGCCTCGCCCTGGCTGAACAGGAACGGCTGCGTCTTGCCCGCGGTCTGCGCAGGCGTAAGCCACTGCAGCGCCTTTGCGTCGGGGGACGAGGCGTAGGCGATGCGGATTTTCTTGGCGCCGTTCAGGGTGACGGTGAGCGGTGCGCCGTGGATCTTGTCGATCGCGCCGACTTCGTAGGGGAGCGGCTTACCGTTCGCGTCGGTGATGTTGACGATCTTGAGGCCGTTGTCGTCGAGCACGAGCTTGGCGCTTGGCTTTGCGAGGATGTCGAGGGTGGCGATGCCGCGGATGACGTGGGTGTCGAAGTCGGCGGCGAGATCGAGCGCGACATGCGTGACGCGCGCCTCGGCGGGGCGGGCGTAGCTGTGCGGGTCGTGCGCGTCGGGGGTGGTTAGGATGGGGGCGATCGTCTGTGCGACGGCGGGGGATGCGAGGACGAGGCTAAGGGCGGTGGCTAGTGCGGGGATACGCATGGGAACTCCGATGGTGCCGTTCCTAGATATCGGAAAGGTCAAGCGTCGTCCTACCGCGCGGTTCCTCTCGCTGGAAGGGTGGGGGTTAGCGCGACCCTGCGATCCTCCTCCGCAAGGGGGAGGATCGCCGAAGGTGACGGAGGGGAGGACACGGAACGCACGTTTCGCGTGCCTCCCCCTCCGTCTGGCAAGGGCCAGCCACCTCCCCCTTGCAGGGGAGGATCGTACGTTGCTTTCAATGGTCGCGAACGGAACTCGTTGCCAGTCTCGCCAGCCGTGCCTCGTGCTCCACCCGCCCGAACGGAAACCGGGAAAAGAAGTACGCCGAGACGCAGGCGAGTGCGATGTAGAGGCCGGCGTAGATCAACGTCAGCCGGTCGATCGTCGCGACCGGCACCGTCCCCGGCATGGCCTTGGCCGGGAACCCCGCCACCGCGAGGATCATCCCCGCGAAGAATATCCCGATCCCGCTCGTGCATTTCTGGACGAAGAACGAGCCCGCGAAGAACACGCCTTCCGACCGCCGCCCCGTCTTCGCCTCCGAATCCTCGACCACGTCGGCCATCATCGACGCGCCGAGGATGAACCCGGTGACGTTCGACGCGGTGCCGAGGATGAAGAAGCCGAACAGCATCGGCAGCAGCGCGGACTCGCCGACGTCGGGAAACACGCCGAGCATCCGCAACCAATAGGGCGACGTGTTGAGCGCCGCGCCGAGCAGCACCGCGCCCATCGCCGCCTTGGGCTTGCTCCCCGTCTTGCCAAGCCGGGGCGCGGCGAGAAACGCGAGGAAAACGCCCGAGAACAATGCGATCGTCAGATAGACGAACACCGGCCCCTTGAAGCCCCACACATAGGTGTAGAGGTAGTTCGACATCGCGTAGCTGATGCCCTGGATCGTGTAGGCGCATACGCCCGCCGCCATCAGGATCGCGAACGCGCGGTTCTTTACGGTCTGGCGGAGTTCGGCGAACGACTCGAGTAATGTCTGTTTGACGATCGGCGGGTTGGGTAAATGCCGGATCTCGTGATGCGTGCCGAGCGCGGAGACGAGGATCGCGACGCCGATGAACAGCGCCCCTGCCAGCGCGAAGCCACTGTAACCAGCACGGTTGAGCAGGCCGTTCGGAAACGCCGCGGTGGGCGCGAGGAAATACTGGTACGCCGACAGCAGCATCAGCAACCCGCCGACCCAGCCGAACAGATAGCGATACGCCATGATCCGCGTCCGCTCGTCATAGCCGGAGGTGAGTTCGGGGGTCAGCGCGACCGACGGCACCTCGTAGCAACTCACCGCGCTGCGCACGATCACTGCCATTACGAACAGCCAGACCAGTGTCTGCGGCTCCGACATCACCGAGGGCGGGTTCCAGAGCAGCAGCCAGCCGACCATGATGGGTAGCGCGGACGCGTACATCCACGGGTGCCGACGGCCCCATCTGGTCCGCGTGCGATCGGAGAAGAAGCCCACCGCGGGATCGACGAACGCGTCGATCAGCAGCGCCATCATGATGACGAGGCCGACGGTAGCGGACGGCAGCCCGACGACCTGGTTGTAGAACAGCAGCAGGAACGTGCCGAACCCGGCGTCCTTCACCCCGTACGCGACCGCGCCGAAGCCGTAGCTCGCCATCGTGCCGGTCGAGAGGCGGCGGGCGGGTGCACTCATAACGCGGCGGTCACTTCAGTTTGTCGAGCAGCGCGAACAGCGAGGGTTGCGCCGGGTCCCAGCTCGGCCGCGTGCCGATCGTCATGCCGCCGTCCACGAGGATGTGCGTGCCGGTGATGAAGCTCGCGTCGTCGCTGGCGAGGAACGCGACTGCGGCGGCGATGTCCTCGCCGGTGCCGGGGCGGCGGATCGGCTGCGCGTCGGCGGCGATATGCGCGATCATGGCATCGGCCTTGCTGGTCTTGTCCTCGTCGAGTTCGAGCGTGCGCGTGAAGATGTTGGTGACGATGAAGCCGGGGACGACCGCGTTCACGCGAATCTTGTGTTGCGCGAGATCCGCGGCGGCCTGCTTGGTGAGATGGAGCACGCCGGCCTTGGCGGTGGAATAGGCGGTCGGTGCGTAGCCGGTGCCGAGCGCGGACACCGACGAGGTGTTGACGATAGCGCCGCCGCCGCGCTTGGCCATCAGGGGTGCTGCGTAGCGGATGCCGAGCGCGACCGAGCGGAGGAGGAGCGCCTGGGTGCGGTCCCAGTCTTCCGGCGAAATCTCGCCGATCGGGTCGCGCGAGCCGCCCGCGCCGGCGTTGTTGAACAGGATGTCGAGCCCGCCTGCGTCGTCGGCGGTCTGCATGAGCGCCTCGATATCGCCGGCCTGGAGCACGTCGGTGCGCTGGAACAGGATGCGGCCGCCGGATGCGTCGGCGAGCGCGTGGCCGCCGGCTTCGTCGATGTCACCGATCAGGACGGTGGCGCCTTCGTCGGCGAGTCGGAGTGCGGTCGCCCGACCGATGCCGGACGCGCCGCCGGTCACGACGGCCCGCTTGCCTGAAAACCTCACACGCACTCTCCTACTCTTTTTGGCGAGCATAGTATGGCTTCTGCACTCGTCAATGATGGCGCGTTCGAAAAACGGGTTTGCGGACGGCGGCCTGCGCGGATACCAAGCGGCCAAACATTCGGAGGATGCGTGATGGATACGACCAACCTGTTCCGGCTCGACGGCCGCGTCGCGCTGATCACCGGCGGCAGCCGCGGGATCGGCAAGATGATCGCCGCCGGCTTCATCGCGCAGGGGGCCAAGGTGTATATCTCGTCGCGGAAAGCAGATGTGTGCGAGGCAGCGGCGGCAGAGTTGGGGCCGAACTGCATTGCATTGCCGCAGGACGTCTCGACGGTCGCGGGGTGCAAGGCGCTGGCCGCGCAGTTCGCCGAGCGTGAGGGCAAGCTTGATATCCTCGTGAACAATGCGGGGGCAGCGTGGGGCGTGCCGTTCGAGGAGTTTTCGGAGGTCGGCTGGGACAAGGTCATGGACCTGAACGTCAAGTCGCCGTTCTTTCTCACGCAGGCGCTGCAT
Organism: Pseudomonadota bacterium; assembly: GCA_040388215.1. Taxonomy (GTDB): domain Bacteria; phylum Pseudomonadota; class Alphaproteobacteria; order Sphingomonadales; family Sphingomonadaceae; genus Sphingomonas. Next base: position 5,089 of record JAZKCH010000004.1, read on the forward strand.
GCCGCGCTAAAGGCTTCGGGATCGCGGGAGAAGCCTGCGAAGGTGATCAACATCACCTCGATCGACGGCCAGCGGCTGAACCCGTGGGAGACGTACAGCTATCATGCGTCGAAGTCCGCGCTGATCTACCTGACGAAGCGGATGGCGGCTCGGCTGGTGACAGACTCGATCAACGTCACCTCGATCGCGCCAGGCGCATTCGCGAGCGACATGAACAAGGCGGCGCGCGATCATGGGGACGCGGTGGCGCAGGGGATCCCGGCGAAGCGGGTCGGGGTGGACGAGGATATGGCGGGCGCCGCGATCTATCTCGCGAGCCGCGCCGGGGATTATGTGATCGGGGAAACAATTACAGTGGATGGCGGCCTGGTGCACGCGTCGTTGGGGACGAGCATCGACGCATAGCTTGGTTGGCCCGGTATCCGTCGAACGACTTCTGACGAAAGCAAATCAACGCGAAGTCGTTAAGGCGAGCCCGCTTGCTTCGTCAGAAAACTCCTCTCGATCCGATCGCGAGAGCGTTGGCCGACCAATTATGCCGCTGCTTATCCGACATTTGATATAATAGGTTTGGCCCTCAGAGACATGGAGCGATATTTTCTTGCCAGAGCCCGCATAATATCGATGTTCGCCCGGCGTAGCCGACAAGGTGAAGTATTTTCCGACACCAAGCTTTGCGAGTTGGTTGCCGCTTTCGAGTACGCCGCAGCCCAAAACTGCCCACATCAAAGCGCGCGGGCGAAAAAATACTATTTGCCCCACGCCGGATAAGGGCGCCTCTATCTCTCCAGATTTTGTTGAAATCGTCTCAAAGCGATCCTGAACGGGTGCAGCGCTGACAAACGCAAGCATTGCAGGTAATAGCAACCAAGGCATATTTAACCTCTCAGTCAATCACCACTGCACCCTAGTGCCTATTTCGCTTTTGGCGAGGCTGCTGGAGTTACTGTAATCGACGTTCCAGGCGTGACGGGAACGCTTACAGCCACTGGCTGCGAATTCTGGGTAGCCGGTGCGTTAGGTTTGGCCGAAGCAGCCAACGCATTACGCTGAAAGATCGCCTCATCAACTTTGTCCCACGCGATTTTGTATGTCTGGGGGTCCAATATTGGTTTATCTTCCTTGTTCTGATTCCCCCACATGCCAGAACTTGTTTTAGAATTGAGAAAGTTGAGTCGAACACGGGCCATTCCGTTTGGCATGCTTTCAACAAAAGCCGTTGCCCGCGTATTCCCCGACGAAGATTGCTTTGCTAAAACGTCGAGAAAGCTTGTCTTATTCGAGGTTGCACTTGAGGCGGTGACAAACCCACTTGGCATATCTGCGTTTTCAAGCTGATATCCAAGATCCTGGAATATGCTAACAACCGACGCGAATAAGATCTCTTTTGACGTCTCGTATTCGTGCGATTGCAGAGCTTGAAGCTCCATCGGAGTCATCTGCGGCTTTTTCTTTGCCTCGACAGGACTTGCTGAAAGCGCAACAATACCGAGTAGCAAACCTGCTAATTTTTTTCCCATGCCCCTGCCCCTCTTAAAATTCGCTTGTGCGGCTACGGAAATCCGACACCACATCTTTACCGTCGAATTTGATGATCAACGTCATCGTACGCGATGTCTGCGAAAAGCCGTCGGCATTCTTGCTCTGCCCGGCAAGCAGAATAGTCCAGTAGCTCGAAGATGATGACGATTGAGAAACGGTCGCCATCCGCTGATAGCTCCAAACTTCCTGCCCCGAGCCGTCACGCGTCGTAATATTCGGGCTGCCGAACTTTTCAAGCACCTCAGCTTTAGTTGTCGCCCCAACCTTCAGGTTAAGCTGCACGTTTCCCTGCGTAAGCTCGCTGTTCCGCTGGTCGACCGGTCCAGCGGTGGTTGTACAACCGGCTAGTGCCGCGCAAAATGCAGCGAAATAAACAACTTTCATCAAAGCCCCCCTGTTTAACCGCAACGCTTTCTGTGATCGACGCCTTGGGGTCAAGACGTCGGATGCCAATCCTCCTTACAACGCGGTGCGGAAAACATTCATAATGATATGTATTTAAGTAATCTGACCGTAATTGAGAAGGATACTTTCCCGATACTACCGGGCGATGCCCCCCGCCGCCAAGACGGCCAGCGTGACCAGTTCGCTCGCCGTGGATGTCATCGGCGCGACCTGGACCGGCTTTTCCATGCCGATCAGCATCGGGCCGATGACCGAGTCCCCGCCCAGCTCGCGCAACAACTTCGCCGAAATATGGGCCGACTGAAGGCCTGGCATGATCAGAACGTTGGCTGGACCGGAGAGGCGCGCGAAGGGGTAGTTGGCGAGCTGCTTCGGGTTGAGCGCGACGTCGGGCGCCATCTCGCCTTCGTATTCGAACCCGACCTTGCGTCCGTCGAGCACTGTCACCGCATCGCGGATGTTGTCGAGCCACTCCCCCTTCGGATTGCCGAAGTTCGAATAGCTGAGAAACGCGACGCGCGGCTCGTGACCCATCCGGCGTGCCACCGCTGCGGTCTGTTCGGCGAAGTCCGCCAGCTGCTCGGCGGTCGGGCGTTCGTTGACCGTAGTGTCGGCAATGAACACCGTGTGGCTCTGGCCGACCAGCAGGTGGATACCGAACGGCGTCTTCCCCGCGGTCGGATCGATGACGCGATAGATCTGGCGCATCGTCTCGCCATAGGTGCGCGTGATGCCGGTGATCATCGCGTCGCCCTCGCCGAGCTGGAGCAGCAGCGCGCCGAAAATGTTGCGGTCCTGGTTGACCATCCGCTCGCAATCGCGGCGCAGATAGCCGCGACGCTGGAGGCGCGAATAGAGAAAGTCGACCATCCGCGGCACGAGCGGCGAGACGCGGCTGTTGTGGAGTTCGAAGCTCTCAGGATCGGTGACGCCGAGCGCGCGTAACCGGTCGGGCACGTCGTCGCGGCCGACGAGAACCGGCGTGCCGTAGCCGCCTTCCTTGAACGCGATCGCGGCGCGGAGGACGACCTCTTCCTCGCCCTCCGCGAAGATCACGCGCTTGGGATGCGCGCGGGCGCCTTCATAGGCCATCGACAGGACCGAGGTGGTCGGGTTGAGGCGGGCCCGCAGCGAATGGCGATACGCTTCGATGTCGAGGATCGGCTTGGTGGCGACGCCCGAGGCCATTGCCGCCTTCGCGACCGCGACGGGGACGACTTCCATCAGCCGCGGATCGAACGGCGCGGGGATGATGTACGTGGGGCCGAAGCTGTGGCTGACGCCGTACGCCGCGGCGACTTCCTCCGGCACCCGTTCGCGCGCCAACTCCGCGATCGCGTTGGCGGCGGCGATCTTCATCGCGTCGTTGATGCCGGTCGCGCGGACGTCGAGCGCACCGCGGAAGATGAACGGGAAGCCGAGCACGTTGTTGACCTGGTTCGGATAATCCGAGCGGCCGGTCGCGACGATCGCGTCGGGGCGTGCTGCCATCGCCAGTTCGGGGCGGATTTCGGGCTCGGGGTTGGCCATCGCGAAGATGATCGGCGCGGGGGCCATGTCCTTGACCATCTCGGGCGTCAGCGAGCCCGCCGCGGAGAGGCCGAGGAACACATCGGCGCCGACCAGCGCCTCGGTCAGCGTGCGCGTCTCGGTGATCGCCGCGTGCGCCGACTTCCACTGATCGACGCCCTCGCGGCCCTGGTAGATCACGCCTTTCCGGTCGCACAGGATCACGTTGTCGCCGCGCACGCCCATCGCCTTCACGAGCTCGGTGCAGGCGATCGCCGCGGCGCCGGCGCCGTTGACGACGATCTTGACCTCGGACAGTTTCCGCCCGGTCAGCAAACACGCGTTGATCAGGCCGGCGGCGGTGATAATCGCGGTGCCGTGCTGGTCGTCATGGAAGACGGGGATGTTCATCCGCTCGCGCAGGGCCTGCTCGATGATGAAGCATTCGGGCGCCTTGATGTCCTCGAGATTGATCCCGCCGAAGGTCGGCTCCATCAGCTCGACCGCGTCGATGAAGCGGTTCACGTCCTCGGTCTTCAGCTCGATATCGATCGCGTCGACGTCGGCGAAGCGCTTGAAGAGGACCGCCTTGCCTTCCATCACCGGCTTGCTGGCGAGCGGCCCGAGATTGCCCATGCCGAGGATCGCGGTGCCGTTCGAGATGACCGCGACGAGGTTCCCCTTCGCGGTATAGTCGTAGACGGTCGCGGGATCGTCGTAGATCGCCTGCACCGGCACCGCAACGCCGGGCGAATAGGCGAGCGCGAGATCGCGCTGCGTCGCCATCGGCTTCGACGCGATGATCTCGATCTTCCCCGGGCGGCCTTCCGAGTGGAAGAGCAAGGCTTCGCGTTCGGAGAATTGCAGCGTTTCGTCGGACATGGGGCCTCGCGCGGTCGTTGGGTTTGGAGGACCTTCTAGGCAGGTGGCCGGCATCCGTCACCCCGGACACTTCGCCCATGGGCCCATCCCCTCACAGCACCACCCCGGCGAAGGCCGGGGCCCAAGTGGAAAGGCCGAAGTGACGACGGGTCGCCCTTCGTTATTGCCGTCCCCCAATTGGGCCCCGGCCTTCGCCGGGGTGGTGCCAGGAAGCGGGAACCCGTCCAATCGGATGACGAACCCGCAAACTCCCGTTAGATCGACGCCGATGTCCACCCCCTCTTCCACACCCGCCCCTACCCCCATGATGACGCAGTATCTCGGCCTGAAGGCGGAGGCGCAGGATTGCCTGTTGTTTTACCGGATGGGCGATTTCTTCGAACTGTTCATGGACGATGCACGGACCGCCGCGGCGGTGCTCGACATCGCGCTGACCGCGCGCGGCGAGCATGAGGGCAAGCCGATCCCGATGTGCGGCGTGCCGGTGCATGCAGCGACCGTGTATCTGCAACGGCTGATCAAGGCCGGGCATCGCGTCGCGATCGCCGAGCAGGTCGAGAGCCCGGCGGAGGCGAAGGCGCGCGGTGGGTCGAAGGCGCTCGTCGCGCGCGCGATCGTCCGCGTGGTGACGGCGGGGACGCTGACCGAGGAGGCGCTGCTCGACGCGCGGAGCGACAATTGGTGCGTGGCGATCGGTGAAGCGGGCGGATCGGTGGCGATTGCCGCGGCGGACGTGTCGACCGGGCGGTTCGAGATCGTCGAGGTTGCGGGGGATGCGGTCGAGGCGGAACTCGCGCGGCTTGGCGCGGCCGAGGTTGTCGCGTCGGAGGCTAGCGCTTTCGAGGAGGCTGCGACGACGCTGCGGCCGAAGACGGACTTCGACAGCGGGGCTGGCGAGGCTCGGCTGAAGCGAGTGTACGGCGTGGCGACGCTCGACGGGTTCGGGCAGTTCGGGCGCGCGGGGCTGGCCGCGGCGGGGGGGCTGGTCGCGTATCTGGAGCATAATGCGAAGGGGGCCCTCCCTTTCCTGCGGCCACCGCGGATCGGGCGTGCGGCGGAGACGATGGCGATCGACGCCGCGACGCGCGAGAGCCTTGAGCTGACCTGCACCACCGGCGGCGTGCGGAAGGGCAGCCTGCTCGATGCGGTCGACCGGACCGTGACGGGGGCCGGCGCGCGATTGCTCGGGGCGGATCTCGGCGCGCCTTTGATGGACAAGGCGGCGATCGATGCGCGGCTCGATCTGGTGCGGCTGTTCCATGACGACCAGGCGGCGCGGGAGAAGTTGCGGTCGACGTTGCGCGCGCTGCCGGACATCGGCCGCGCGCTCGGGCGGCTGGCGGCAGGGCGTGGCGGTCCGCGCGATCTGGGGCAGTTGCGTGATGGGCTGGACGGGGCGTGGAGCCTGGGCGAGCGGATGGACGCGATCGTCGATCCGCCGGTGCTGATCCGGGACATCGCGCCGAGGTTGCGCGGGCATGGTGCGCTGATCGACCTGCTCAAGCGCGCGCTGGTGCCGTCGCCGCCGATCGAGGCATCGGACGGCGGGTATATCGCGGCAGGCTATGACGCGGCGCTCGACGATCTCCGCGATGCGGGCGCTGGCGGGCGGCGGGCGATTGCCGCGCTGGAAGCGGAGTTCCGCACGGCCACCGGCGTTACCGCGCTGAAGATCCGCCATAACGGCGTGCTCGGCTATCATGTCGAGGTGCCGGCGCGGGCGGCGGATCCTTTGATGAAGCCCGAGAGCGGCTTCACGCATCGCCAGACGCTCGCGGGCGTCGTGCGGTTCAACACACCTGCCCTGCACGAAGTCGCGGCTAAGGTGTCACAGTCGGGCGCGCATGCGTTGGCGGCAGAGGCGGCGCATCTGGAGGAACTGACCGCGCAGGCCCTGGCCGGGCGCGAGGCGATTGCGGCGACGGCGGATGCGCTCGCGCGGTTGGACGTCGCGGCGGGGCTGGCGGAGCGCGCGGCGGAAGGTGCGTGGGCGCGGCCGTCGCTGGTCGATCATGCGTGTTTCGAGATCGAGGGCGGGCGGCATCCGGTGGTCGAGGCGGCGGTGGCGAAGTCGGGCGATCGGTTCGTCGCCAACGACTGCAACCTGTCGGAAAGTTCGCGGCTGTGGCTCGTCACCGGGCCGAACATGGGTGGTAAATCGACCTTCCTCCGCCAGAACGCACTGATTGCGGTGCTGGCACAGGCGGGGTCGTACGTGCCCGCGACCAAGGCCACCTTGGGGCTGGTCGATCGGCTGTTCAGCCGGGTCGGCGCGTCGGACAACCTCGCGCGCGGGCGGTCGACGTTCATGGTCGAGATGGTCGAGACTGCGGCGATCCTAGCGCAGGCGACGCCGCGCTCGTTCGTGATCCTCGACGAGGTCGGGCGGGGGACTTCGACCTATGACGGCCTCGCGATCGCGTGGGCGGTGGTCGAGGCGATCCATGAGGACAACCGGTGCAGGTGCCTGTTCGCGACGCATTATCACGAGCTGACGCGGCTTGCCGAACGCTGCGAGGCGCTGTCGTTGCACCACGTCCGCGCGCGCGAGTGGAAGGGGGAGCTGGTGCTGCTCCACGAACTTGCCGATGGGCCGGCGGATCGGAGCTACGGGCTGGCGGTCGCGCGGCTGGCGGGGATGTCGCCGGTGACGGTGGCGCGCGCGAAGGCGGTGCTGGCGAAACTCGAGGCCGGACGCGCGAAGACGGGGGGGATCGCGGCGGGGTTGGACGACCTGCCGCTGTTCGCAGCGGCGGCGCAGGTCGAGGAGGTGGCGTGCGACGTATTGCGCGAGGATCTGGCGAAACTCGACATCGACGCGATGAGTCCACGCGATGCGCTGGAGGCGCTGTACCGGTTGAAGGCCTTGGCGAACGAGGGATGATCCCGATCCTCCCCTGCAAGGGGAGGTGGCTGGCGCTTGCCAGACGGAGGGGTGAGCCGCTCTCGACAGCGCGGATACCCCTCCGTCAGCCCTTCGGTCTGCCACCTCCCCTTGCAGGGGAGGAATAGCCCGCGCGTCCTAGTATCTCACGATACGTCGATGCTAGGCGGCGGCCGGATTTAGCGGAGCGCGGGCCTTGGGCGGACATCATCACGGGCATTCACATGACCACGGCCACGCGCACGCGGGCCACGGCGGAAGCCATTCGCACGGCGGCCACAGTCATGCCCCAGCCTCGTTCGACCGCGCGTTCGCGATCGGGATCGGCCTCAACATCGTGTTCGTCGCGGTCGAGGCGATCGTCGGGCTGCGGATCGACTCGGTCGCGCTGCTGGCAGACGCCGGGCACAATCTGTCCGACGTGCTCGGCCTCGTCGTCGCCTGGGGCGGGACCATGCTGGCGCGCACCGCACCGACCAAGCGCTTCACCTACGGGCTGAAGGGCTCGACGATCCTCGCCGCGCTGACCAACGCGCTGCTGTTGCTGGTCGCACTCGGCGCGATCGTGCTGGAGGCGTCGCAGCGGTTCTCGGATCCGGCGCCGACCGCCGGGCTTACCGTGTCGATGGTCGCGGGCGTAGGCATCGCCGTGAACGCAGTCACCGCATGGATGTTCGCGCGCGGGCGAAAAGGCGACGTCAACATCCGCGGCGCGTACCTGCACATGGCCGCCGATGCCCTCGTCTCCGCGGGCGTGGTGATCGCCGGGCTCGTGATCTGGCGGACCGGTCTCACCTGGATCGATCCGGCGGTCAGCATCGTCATCGCCATCCTCATTTTCTGGCAGACCTGGGGCCTGCTCCGCGAAACCGTCGAGATGGCGCTGTCCGCCGTCCCGCGCGGGATCGAGTTCGATTCCGTCGACGAGGCGCTGTGCGGCCTGCCCGGTGTCACCGAGATCCACGATCTGCACATCTGGCCGATGAGCACCACCGAACCCGTCCTCACCGCGCATCTGGTGATGCCGGGTGGACACCCGGGCGATCAGTTCCTCAGCGATGCACGGACGATGCTCCACGACACGTTCGGAATCGGCCATGCGACGTTGCAGGTCGAGACGGGTGCGGGCCACGACTGCTCGATGGCAAGCCCGGACAAGGTCTGACGCCCGTCTCGGTAGCCCGTCCCGGCTATTCGTCTGGGCTGCCGTCTCAGGCGAAGTGGAAATCGGCCTTTGCGCGGCTGGTTTCGCCCTCCAAAGCCTGATCCCGATAGGGCCCATCGCGGTCGACCCAGTGCAGGAAAAGGTGCGCCGACCAGCCGTTCGGGTTCGGCGTCATACGGCCGTGCCGGTGATGTACCCCCTGATATAGGACCGCATCGCCGACCTCCATCGTGATCGCTGCGTGCGGATCGGCGCCGAAATCCTCCGTCACGCGTGCGCTCGGTTCGGTCCGCTGCGTCCCGACCTCAAGATCCCAGGGCGCACCGTCGCTATAATCGAGCGTCAGCGAGAGGCTGTGCTCGCACGCCAGCCGATCGGAATGCACCATGCAGACGTCACCCTCGCGGTAGATCCGGAAATAATCGTACGTCGGCAACAGTTCGTGTCCGACGAGCTGACTGACGATCGGCGTGAGACCCCACAGAAACTGCAGCATCGGCGGATATTGCCGGCCATAGACTTCGAACGCGGGGCGTTTGAGCAGGTTGGGATGCTGCGTAACCTTGCTCAGATCAACGCTTGCCAAGCCAAGATCCTGTTTCAACCGGCGCAGGAACGCATCGGTCACCTCGACCGGCACAAGACCTTGAATATGCGCGAACCCGCTGTCGCTATAGCTGCCTTCGACTTTCATGCGCCGACGGCTATCGACCGGTGCGGATCGTTGCAAGCCCAGGGACCAGTTTCTGGGTTCGCATGTCGGAATGAACTTTATCGGTAGGGCACAGGTTATCCCCGCATAGATCAGGAGTATATTCATGAAAAAGCATCTTATCGCCGCGTTGATGTCCGTTGCCGTCGCGGCCCCCGCGATGATGCCCACAGCGGCAACTGCGCAGCGTCACGACGACCGTCGTGATCGCCATGATCGTGACGACCGTCGCGGAAACGATCGCAACTGGCGCGGCAACGACCGTAACTGGGATCCATCGCGCAGCTACCAGAACGGTAACTATCGGGAGCGTCGTCTTGGTCGCAACGACCGGATTTATCGTGGCAATGATGGTCGCGCCTATTGCAAGCGCAATGACGGCACGACTGGGCTGGTAATCGGTGCGCTTGGCGGTGGTGCCTTGGCGAATTTGATCGGTGGCGGGACGCTCGGCACGCTGGCCGGCGCCGGCGGCGGTGCGCTGCTCGGCCGGTCTGTCGATCGCGGCAACGTGAAGTGTCGCTGAGCTTCAATTGAAGCTTAGTTGAGTAAGAGGCGGCGGCCGAGCAATCGGCCGCCGTTTTTGCGTCTAGAGCATGCCGTACAGCAGCGTGCCGTTCAGCCCGATGATCACCGCAGCGATCACCCAGGCTAGGATCTTCAGCCAGGCAGGACTCACCAGTTCCCCCATGATCATGCGGTCGCCAGTGAATTTGACTAGCGGCACGACCGCAAACGGGAGTTGCAGGCTGAGCACGACCTGGCTCAGCACGAGTAGCTTCGTCGCGCCGGCATCGCCCGATGCGCCGACCACGAACACCGCGGGGACGATCGCGAGCAAGCGCGTCACCAGCCGCCGCGCCCAGACCGGCATCCGCAGATTGAGAAAGCCCTCCATCACGATCTGACCCGCGAGCGTGCCCGTCACGGTCGAATTCTGCCCCGAGGCGAGCAGCGCAACCGCGAACAACACGCTCGCCGCACCCATCCCGAGCATCGGGGCGAGCAGTTCATAGGCCTGGTCGATCTCGGCAACATCAGTGCGCCCCGCGACATGGAAGGTGGCCGCCGCGAGGATCAGGATCGCCGCGTTGATGAAGAACGCAAGCCCAAGCGCAACCGTGCCGTCGATCGTCGCCATCGTGATCGCGTCGCGCTTGCCCGCCGGGTCCTTGGCGAACGCGCGGGTCTGGACGATCGACGAGTGAAGGTACAAATTGTGCGGCATCACGGTCGCACCCAGGATGCCGATCGCGATGTAGAGCATCGCCGGGTTGGTCACGATCTGCGTCGTCGGCACCAGCCCGCCGAGCACGCCCGCCCATTCGGGCTGCGCGAGGAACAGCTCGAAGATGAAGCAGCCGGCGATGATCACGAGCAAGGCGACGACGAACGCCTCCAGCTTGCGGAACCCGAAGCGTTGCAGCGCGAGGATCAGGAACACGTCGAGCGCGGTGAGGACGACGCCGTAGACGAGCGGCAGGCCGAACAGCAATTTCAGCGCGATCGCGGTGCCGAGCACTTCGGCGAGATCGCAGGCAATGATCGCGATCTCGCACAGGAACCAGAGCGCTACCGAGACCGGCTTCGAATAATGCGCGCGGCAGGCTTGCGCGAGGTCGAGGCCGGCGACGATGCCGAGGCGCGCGGACAGCGCCTGGAGGACCATCGCCATCAGGTTCGACAACAGGACGACCGACAGCAATGTGTAGCCGAATGCCGACCCGCCGGCGATGTCGGTCGCCCAGTTGCCGGGATCCATATAGCCGACCGCGACGAGATAGCCCGGCCCGACGAACGCGAACAACCGCCGCCAGAACGACGCGCCTTCGGGAACGGCGACGGTGCGGTGGCTCTCGGCAAGCGAGTTGGCGAAGTCTGAGGCGGGGAGATTGGGGGATGACATCGGGCGCAGCTTTGCCGGAACGGGGCAGAGCGGACAAGCAGGGTGTGCCCCACTCAATCAATCCTCCCCTGCAAGGGGAGGTGGCTGGCGCTTGCCAGACGGAGGGGTATCCGCCCTACCGAGAGGGTGTCACCCCTCCGTCGGTCCTGCGGACTGCCACCTCCCCTTGCAGGGGAGGATCGAAATCGCCGTCTCAGATCACCTTCATATCCGCCTGGTAATGATGCCACGCAAAGATCGCCGCCGCCCCCCGATGCGGCCGCCACGCCTCCGCCACTTCGCGCGTCAGTTTTTCGCTTGGGCGCGTTTCGTGGCCGAGGATACGCCCTACCTCGATCTGGATCGCGAGGTCGCCCGCCGGCCAGATGTCCGTCCGCCCTTCCGCGAACAGCAGGTAGATCTCCGCCGACCAGCGACCGATCCCCTTTACGCGGACCAGCGCGGCGATCGCCTCTTCATCGTCCTCGGGCAGGTTGGTCAGGTCGAGCCGCCCGCTCGTCACTTCGTCGGCGAGGCTGCGCGCGTAGCCGAGCTTCTGGCGCGAGAGGCCCGCGCTCCGCAGAAGCTCGTCGCTGGCGGCCGCGATCTTAGCCGGATCGCCTGCACCGCCAACCACCGCGTCGAGCTTGTTCCACACCGCCGCGGCCGAGGCGACGCTCACCTGCTGGCCGACGATCGTGCGCAGCAATGTCGCGAAGCCGCGCTCGCTGATCCGCGGCGCAGGGTGGCCTGCGTTACCCACCGCGACTGCGAACGCCGGTTCGATCGCGCACAACGCCGCCATCGCGGTTTCGAGTTGCTCTGCGCTCAGGCCCATGATGCTTGATCCCTGGCGCGCGCAACGGCATGAACGCACGAGAATTTTTCGGAGAATGACATGCCCAAGCTTATCGTCGTGACGCGCGAAGGGGAAGAACGCGAGATCATGGGCGAGGCGGGGCTTTCGGTGATGGAAGTCATCCGCGACGCCGGGATCGACGAGATCCTGGCGCTGTGCGGCGGCTGCTGCTCGTGCGCCACCTGCCACGTCCATGTCGACCCGAACTTTGCGGCCAAACTGAAGCCGATGGGGCCGGATGAGGATGACCTGCTCGATTCGACGAGCGATCGGGATGAATTCTCGCGCCTGTCGTGCCAGATCGAGCTGACCGAGGGGCTGGATGGTCTGAAGGTAAAGATTGCAGCGGAGGACTAATTCCCCCTGTCCCTCGCCCCTCCGGGGAGAGGGAGGGAGGAGCCGTAGGCGACGGAAGGGAGAGGGGCGGTTGGGATCCAGGTCCCGAGCCTCACTCCCCTCTCCCTTCCCACCGCAAGGGCGGCGGGCCCCTTCCCTCTCCCCGCAGGGGCGAGGGAGTTCAGGTCACCGTGTCGTCACCGCGTACAGCGCGATCGCCGCCGCATTCGAGACGTTCAGGCTCTCCACCTTCTCCGAGATCGGCAGTTTCGCCAGCTCGTCGCAATGCTGCTCGGTATTCTGGCGCATGCCCTCGCCTTCCGCGCCGAGCACGATTGCGATCCGCTGCGTGCCCATCGCTTCCGACAGCGTCTGCGTCGCGTGGCCGGTAAGCCCGATCCGCCAGAACCCCGCCGCCGCAATCTCTTCCAGAGCGCGCGCGAGGTTCACCACCCGGATCCAAGGCACGCTCTCAAGCGCCCCCGAGGCAGCCCGAGCAATCGTCCCCGATTCCGGCGGCGCATTCCGATCCGGCGTAATAATCCCCAGCGCATCGAACGCCGCCGCCGAGCGCAGAATCGCGCCGACGTTATGCGGATCGGTCACGCCGTCGAGGATCACCAGCGGACGATTGTCGTCCTTGCCGTGCTCCAGCAGATCCGCCAGCCACATGTCCTCAAGCGGCTCGACCTCGATCACCACGCCCTGGTGCGGCGCATCGCCAGGCACCAGCCGCGCCAGATCCATCGCCTCGGCATAGGTCACCGGCACGTCGGCGGGCAGGTCGAACCCGGCCAGCGCCTCGCGCGTGCCGAGGATTTTGCGCACCGTGCGCTCCGGATTGGCGAGCGCCGCCCCTACCGCGTGCTTGCCCCAGAAGCGGGGGCGGCCTGCCGGTGCCTTGCTCGGCCTGTGTCCCTTGCGTGCCATATTCGCTCTCTATCGTGTCAATGTATGCCGCGTCCTTGTCGGCATTCCGCTCCCGCGGCAACTATGAACCACGAAACTTCGCAAAACCCGCGTTGACAGGCGGGGCTCGCTTCGCCATTGAGCCGCCTCGCTCGAAAGAGCGGCGCTTGCAAAAGCGGCCTGGACAGGTGGCCGAGTGGTTAAAGGCAGCAGACTGTAAATCTGCCGGAGTTTCTCCTACGTAGGTTCGAACCCTACCCTGTCCACCACCGCCCCAGCGCGGTGATGTGCAAAATCCCAAAGCATCAGCAGAGCAAGTTCTTCCGATCGCGGAAGGAAGTCCGCGTGACATCGGCTCGCGGGCGGCTAGGATCACGGCGACCGTAACGATTTCGGAAGCCGCGTGACCTCAGACCCCGCCGTACAGCAGCCCGCCGTTCAAGATCTCGCCGACTCGATCCTAGACACGCTCGTCCACCGCATGGGCAAGGATGCTCAGGCCGCGAGGCCGCACGACTGGCTCGCCGCGACGATCCTGACCGTGCGCAACGACATCGTCGAACGCTGGATGGCCTCGACCAAGGCGGCACACGCAGCCGGCGCCAAGCGCGTCTATTATCTCAGTCTCGAATTTCTGATCGGCCGGCTGCTGCGGGACGCGGTGACCAATTTGCAGCGCAACGACGAGGTCACGCAGGCCCTGAAGCTGCACGGCGTAGATTTCGCCGAACTCGAAGAGATCGAGCCGGACGCGGCGCTCGGCAATGGCGGTCTCGGACGTCTGGCCGCCTGCTTCATGGAGAGCATGGCGAGCCTCGCGCTGCCCGCCTACGGCTACGGCATCCGCTATGTGAACGGCATGTTCCGCCAGCGGATTGACGATGGCTGGCAGGTCGAGATGCCCGAGAACTGGCTCGCGCACGGCAACCCCTGGGAGTTCGAACGCCGCGAGAGCGCCTATTTCGTCGGCTTCGGCGGCGAAGTGACCGCCGCCGACAACGGCCAAGTCCACTGGAGCCCGTCGGAGGCGGTCGAGGCGACCGCGGTCGACACCCCCGTCGTCGGCTGGCGCGGCAAGCACGTCAACACGCTCCGCCTGTGGACCGCCCGCGCGTTCGATCCGATCAAGCTCGACCGCTTCAACGCCGGCGATTTCACCGGCGCGCTCGCCGACCAGTTGCGCGCGGAGACGCTGACGCGCGTCCTGTATCCCAACGACTCCACCGCCGCCGGCCAGGAACTCCGCCTGCGCCAGGAGTATTTCTTCTCGTCCGCGTCGATCCAGGACATCGTCCGCCGCCACATCCAGTATTTCGGCGACATCCGCACGCTGCCCGACAAGGCCGCGATCCAGCTCAACGACACGCACCCCGCGGTGTCGGTCGCCGAACTCATGCGGCTGCTGATCGACCACCACGAATTCGCGTTCGACGAGGCGTGGAAGATCACGCGCGCCACCTTCGGCTACACCAACCACACGCTGCTGCCCGAGGCACTGGAGAGCTGGCCCCTCCCGCTGTTCGAACGCCTCCTCCCCCGCCACATGCAGATTGTCTACGCGATCAACGCTAAGCTGCTCCGCGAAGCGCGCGGCACGGACGGTATCGACGACCGCGCGATCGCCGCGATCAGCCTGATCGACGAAGGCGGCGAGCGGCGCGTGCGAATGGCGAACCTCGCCTTTGCCGGCTCGCACAGCGTCAACGGCGTCGCGGCGCTCCATACACAGCTGATGAAGAAGACGGTCTTCGCCGATCTCCACAAGCTCTACCCGACGCGGATCAACAACAAGACCAACGGCATCACGCCGCGCCGCTGGCTCCAGCAATGCAACCCCGGCCTCACTGCGCTGATCCGCGATGCGATCGGCGATGGCTTCCTCGACGACGCCGAAAAGCTCGTCGATCTCGATGTTTTCGCCGACGATTCCGGTTTCAGGGAGCGCTTTTCGAGCGTGAAGCGTTCGAACAAGGTGGCACTGGCAAATCACATCAAGGAGAGCATGGGGCTCCGCGTCGACCCGGACGCGATGTTCGACGTCCAGATCAAGCGCATCCACGAGTATAAGCGCCAACTGCTCAACATCATCGAGACCGTCGCGCTGTACGACCAGATCCGCAGCCACCCCGAGCGCGACTGGACGCCCCGTGTGAAGCTGTTCGCGGGCAAGGCGGCGTCGAGCTACCACAACGCGAAGCTCGTCATCAAACTGGCGAACGACGTCGCGCGCCGGATCAACGCGGACCCTTCCGTCGGTGGCCTGCTCAAGGTCGCGTTCCTGCCCAACTACAACGTGTCGCTAGCGGAGAAGATCATCCCCGCCGCCGACCTCAGCGAACAGATCTCGACCGCGGGCCTCGAAGCATCGGGCACCGGCAACATGAAGTTCGCGATGAACGGCGCGCTGACGATCGGCACGCTCGACGGCGCCAACATCGAGATCAAGGACCGCGTCGGCGACGACAACATCTTCATCTTCGGCATGACCGCGGACGAGGTCGAAGCGAAACGCGCCAACGTCTACGATCCGCGTAGCGTCATCGACGGCTCGAACGAACTGCGTCAGGCGGTGTCGGCGATCGCGTCCGGCGTATTCTCGCCCGACGACAAGACGCGCTACGCCGGCTTGATGGGCGGGCTGTACGACGGCGACTGGTTCATGCTCGCCGCCGATTTCGACAGCTATGCCACCACCCAGCGCGCGGTCGACACGCGCTGGAACGATCGCGATGCGTGGGTCGCCTCGACCGTCCGCAACGTCGCGCGCGTCGGCTGGTTCTCATCCGACCGCACGATCCGCGAATATGCGCGGGAAATCTGGACGGTGATGTGAAGCCACCCGAAGGCGCCATCGTTGCCCTGCTGGAAGGGCGTCACGACGATCCGTTCTCGCTGCTCGGCGTCCATAGTGGCCCGACCGGCGTGTTCGCGCGCGTCTGGCTGCCCGGCGCGGACAAGGCGGAGGCGCATGCGCTCGACGGCACCGCGCTCGGCACGCTCCCCCGCATCGACGATCGCGGCCTGTTCGAGGGTCCGATCGACGGCACGCAACAGCCGGTGAAATACCACGCGGAGGCGGGCGACACGTCGTGGTGGGTCACCGACCCCTACAGCTTCGGCCCCGTACTCGGCCCGATCGACGATCTGCTCATGGCCGAGGGCACGCACCGCCGCCTCCACGACAAGATGGGCGCCCACCTGATCGAGCATGAAGGCGCGAACGGCGTCCACTTCGCGCTCTGGGCCCCCAATGCGCAGCGCGTGTCGGTGGTCGGCGACTTCAACGACTGGGACGGACGCCGCCACGCGATGCGCAAGCGCGGCGACGTCGGCGTATGGGAGATCTTCATCCCCGACATCGCCGAATATCGCGCGTACAAGTTCGAGATCGTCGGTCCCGACGGCCAGTTGCAGCCACTCAAGGCCGACCCATTCGCCTTCGCCAGCGAACTCCGCCCCGCCAACGCCTCGATCACGCGGAAGCTCGCGCACGACTGGGCCGACACCGATCACCGCAAGCATTGGTCCTCAGTCGATCCCCGCCGCGTGCCGATCAGCATCTATGAAGTCCACGCCGGATCGTGGGACCGCGACGCAGACGGCTGGTTCCTGACCTGGGACGCGCTCGCCGACCGCCTGATCCCCTACGTGGTCGAGATGGGCTTCACGCACATCGAGTTCCTGCCGATCAGCGAACATCCGTACGACCCGAGCTGGGGCTACCAGACGACCGGCCTCTACGCGCCGTCCGCACGGTTCGGCGACGTCGAGGGCTTCGCACGGTTCGTCGACGGCGCGCATCTCGCCGGGATCGGCGTGCTGCTCGACTGGGTGCCCGCGCATTTTCCGACCGACGCGTTCGGGCTCGCGCATTTCGACGGCACCGCGCTGTACGAACACGAGGACCCGCGGCTCGGCTTCCACCCCGACTGGAACACCGCGATCTACAATTTCGGCCGGCGCGAAGTCGCGTCATTCCTCGTCAACAACGCGCTGTTCTGGGCCGAGCGCTATCACATAGACGGCCTCCGAGTGGATGCGGTCGCGTCGATGCTGTACCGCGATTATTCGCGCAAGGCGGGCGAATGGATTCCTAACGAGCAGGGCGGCCGCGAGAATTGGGAGGCCGTCGCGTTCCTCCGCGACATGAACCGCGAAATCTACGGCCAGCACCCCGGCGTCTTCACGATCGCCGAGGAATCGACTTCCTGGCCGGGCGTCTCCGCCCCCGTCGGCGACGACGGGAAGAGCGGCGGGCTCGGGTTCGGGTTCAAGTGGAACATGGGCTTCATGCACGACACGCTCCAGTACATGGCGCGCGATCCGCTGCACCGGAAACACCACCACGGCGAGATCAATTTCGGCCTCGTCTACGCGTTCAGCGAGAATTTCGTCCTGCCGCTCAGCCATGACGAGGTCGTCCACGGCAAGAGCTCGCTGCTGACCAAGATGCCTGGCGACGACTGGCAGCAATTCGCCAATCTGCGCGCCTATTACACGTTTATGTGGGGCTATCCGGGCAAGAAACTGCTCTTCATGGGCCAGGAATTCGCGCAACGCCGCGAATGGTCCGAGGACCGCGCGCTCGACTGGGACCTGCGCAACGCGCGCAGCCACGAGGGCATCCGCAACCTCGTCCGTGACCTCAACACCGTCTACCGCGAGAAGCCGGCATTGCACGCCCGCGATTGCGAAGCGGAAGGGTTCGAATGGCTGATCGCCGACGACGCCGCCAATTCGGTGTTCGCATGGCTGCGCAAGGCCCCTGGCGCAAAGCCGGTCGCGATCATCGCCAACATGACGCCGATCGCCCGCGCGCCCTACCGCATACCGCTGCCGCTCGACGGCCGCTGGTGCGAAATCATCAACAGCGACGCGCATGAATATTGGGGCAGCGGCCTCGGCAATCTCGGTGGCGTCGTCGCGAAGGACGGCGCGGCGTGGGTCACGTTGCCCCCGCTCGCGACGATCATGCTGGAATTTGAAGAGTAACCTAGCCCCATCCACCCGTCATGCCGGGCTCGTTCCGGCATCCACCGTTCCGCACGATCAACGGCTTGAGAGCATGCGGAACGGTGGACCCCGGAACAAGTCCGGGGTGACGGGGAGTTATAGCAACGAACACGACGGATAACGGGAGAGACGACATGGTGGAACGGCGGGGACAGCCATTGGCGCGCGATGCGATGGCGTATGTGCTGGCCGGCGGCCGCGGCAGTCGCCTGATGGAGCTGACCGATACGCGCGCGAAACCCGCGGTGTATTTCGGCGGCAAGGCGCGCATCATCGATTTCGCGCTGTCCAACGCGATCAACTCGGGCATCCGCCGGATCGGCGTCGCGACGCAGTACAAGGCGCATTCGCTGATCCGCCATCTCCAGAGCGGCTGGAATTTCCTGCGATCGGAACGCAACGAGAGCTTCGACATCCTGCCCGCGTCGCAGCGGATCAGCGAGTTCCAGTGGTACGAGGGCACCGCTGACGCCGTCTACCAGAACATCGACATCATCGAGAGCCACGCGCCCGAATACATGGTCATCCTGGCCGGCGACCACATCTACAAGATGGATTACGAGCTGATCCTGCAACAGCATTGCGAGACTGGCGCGGACGTCACCATCGCCTGCCTCGAAGTGCCGCGGATGGAGGCGGTCGGCTTCGGCGTGATGGCGGTCGACGAGCACGACAACGTCACCGCGTTCGTCGAGAAACCCGCCGATCCGCCTGCGATCCCCGGCAACCCGGATATCGCGCTGGCGTCGATGGGGATCTACGTCTTCACGACCAAATTGCTGTTCGACGAACTCCGTCGCGACGCCGAGACGCCCGGTTCGTCGCGCGATTTCGGCAAGGACATCATCCCGTACCTCGTCAAGCACGGCAAGGCGGTCGCGCACCGCTTTTCCGACAGCTGCGTGCGGTCGGGGCTGGAGGTCGAGGCCTATTGGCGCGACGTCGGTACGGTGGACGCGTATTGGGAGGCGAATATCGACCTCACCGACGTGGTGCCGAAGCTGGACCTGTACGACCGCAGCTGGCCGCTCTGGACCTATTCGGAGGTCACGCCGCCAGCGAAATTCGTCCACGCGGACGACGGCCGTCGCGGCGAGGCGGTGTCGAGCCTCGTCTCGGGCGATTGCATCATCTCCGGCTCCTCGATTCACCGAAGCCTGATCTTCACCGGCACCCGCGCGCACAGCTACTCGATGCTCGATCAGGCGGTGATCCTTCCACACTGCGTCATCGGCCGCGGTGCGCGGTTGTCGAAGGTTGTGGTGGATCGTGGCGTGGAGATCCCCGACGGCCTGGTCGTAGGCGAGGACGCAGAATCGGATGCGCAGCGCTTCCGCCGCACGGACAGCGGAGTGACCCTCGTAACCAAATCCATGATCGACCGGCTAATCGCGTGATGACGAACGCAAATCCTCCCCGGCACGGGGAGGGGGACCGTTCGCCATCGGCGAAGGGTGGAGGGGGCCCACCGCGAACGTACCATCTGCGATCGAGGGCGTACCGTCTGCGGAAGCCCCCCTCCACCATGCGATGCATGGTCCCCCTCCCCGTGCCGGGGAGGATTTGATGCGCGTCCTTTCCGTCGCCTCCGAAGCCTACCCCATCATCAAGACCGGCGGTCTCGCGGACGTCGTCGGCGCGCTCCCGGCCGCGCTCGCGCCGCATGGCGTGGCGCTGACCACCTTCCTCCCCGGCTACCCCGCGCTCGTCGCCGTCACCAAGCGCGCGAAAGTCGTCCACCGCTACACCGACCTCCTCGGCACCGAAGCCCGCATCCTGAAAACGAAGATCGGCGACCACCCGCTCCTCGTCCTCGATGCCCCCGCGCTGTTCGCCCGAGGCGGCGGCCCGTACGGCGACGCGACCGGCGCAGACTGGCCCGACAACTGGCGCCGCTTCGCCGCGTTCAGCCGCGCCGCCGCCGACCTCGCCTCGGGCGCAGTCCCCGGCTACGAGTTCGACATCCTCCACGCGCACGACTGGCAGGCGGCGATGGCCCCCGCCTATCTCCGCTACGCGCCCGGTCCGGCCAAGCCCGCCAGGACGGTCGTCACGATCCACAACATCGCGTTCCAGGGCCGCTACGGTTACGACATCTTCGCCGACCTCGCGCTCCCCGACATCGCCTTCGCGCTCGACGGCGTCGAATATTACGGCGGCGTCGGCTATCTCAAGGCCGGGCTCGAAGCCGCCGACGCGATCACTACCGTCAGCCCGACCTACGCCGCCGAAATCCGTCGCGGCGAATTCGGCATGGGCCTCGAAGGCCTGATCAACGATCGCGCCAGCCGCGTGACGGGAATCGTCAACGGCATCGACCCCGCCGTCTGGAACCCTGAGACCGACGCGTCGCTCCCCGCACGCTATACCGCACGCACGCTCGCCCGCCGCCGCACCAACAAGCGCGCGATCGAGACGCTGTTCGCCCTCGACACCGAAGACGGTCCGCTCTTCACCGTTGTCAGCCGACTCACCGGGCAAAAGGGCATGGACGTCCTCGCCGGCGCGCTCGACGAGCTGGTCGCGCTTGGCGGCCGGCTCGCATTGCTGGGCTCCGGCGACGCGGACCTCGAACGCGCGTTCCTCGCCGCCGCCGAGCGCCACCCCGGTCGGATCGGCGTCCGCATCGGCTATGACGAACCCGTCTCGCACCTGCTCCAAGGCGGCGCCGACGCGATCCTGATCCCGTCGCGGTTCGAACCCTGCGGCCTGACGCAGCTCTACGGCCTCGCCTATGGCTGCATCCCGGTCGTCGCGCGCACCGGTGGCCTCGCCGACACCGTGATCGATGCGAACGAAGCCGCGATCGCCGCGGGCGTCGCCACCGGCATCCAGCACGACGGCGTCACGCCGGAAGCGCTCAGCCACGCGCTGCGCCGAACGATGGCCCTCTATGCACGCCCCGATCGCTGGGCCATGTTGCAGCGCAACGCAATGCGCGCGAACTTCTCGTGGGACGAGAGCGGCCGCCGCTACGCAGACCTTTACGCCAAGCTCCTGGAGCCCGCATGATCCGCACCGTTTCGACCACGCCGTACACCGATCAGAAGCCCGGCACGTCGGGCCTTCGCAAGAAGGTGAAGGTGTTCCAGCAGCCTAACTACGCCGAGAACTTCGTCCAGAGCGTGTTCGACGTGGTGGCGGACAAGGCCGGCGCGACGCTGGTGATCGGCGGCGACGGCCGCTTTCTCAATCGCGAAGTCATCCAGGTCGCGATCCGCATGGCCGCGGCGAACGGTTTCGGCTGCGTCATCGTAGGCCGGGGCGGCATCCTCTCGACACCCGCCGCGAGCCACATGATCCGCAAGCGGGGCGCGATCGGCGGGCTCGTGCTGTCGGCCAGCCACAACCCCGGCGGCCCCGACGAGGATTTCGGGATCAAGTACAACATCGCCAATGGCGGGCCCGCGCCCGAATCCGTCACCGACGCGATCAACGCGCGGACGCTCGAGATCGACCGCTGGCTGACCGTCGACGCCGACGACATCGACCTCGACCGCGACGGCGAAGTCATGGTCGGTGACATGCCCGTCGAGGTCGTCCACCCGGTCGAAGACTACGCCGCGCTCATGGAAACGCTGTTCGACTTCGACGCGATCCGCTGCGCCAAGCTGACGATGGCGTTCGACGCGATGAGCGCCGTCACGGGACCTTACGCGACCGAGATCCTCGAACGCCGCCTCGGCTTCGCACCCGGCACGGTCCGCAACGGCGAGCCCCTCCCCGATTTCGGCGGCCACCACCCCGACCCCAACCTCGTCCACGCGCACGTCCTGTACGAGACGATGATGGCGCCGAATGCGCCCGATTTCGGCGCCGCGTCGGACGGCGACGGCGACCGCAACCTGATCATCGGCAAGCACCGCTTCGTCACCCCCTCCGACAGCCTCGCGATGCTGGCCGCGAACGCGCACCTCGCGCCGGGTTACGCAGGTGGCCTCAAGGGCATCGCCCGCTCGATGCCGACCAGCGCCGCCGCCGACCGCGTGGCCAAAGCACTCGGCATCCCCGCCTACGAGACACCGACTGGCTGGAAGTTCTTCGGCAATCTGCTCGACGCCGGGATGGCGACGATCTGCGGCGAGGAGAGCGCTGGCACCGGTTCCGACCATGTCCGCGAGAAGGACGGCCTGTGGGCGGTCCTCTTATGGCTCAACATCCTCGCGGTCCGCGGCGAAAGCGTCGACGCGATCGCCCGCGATCATTGGGCGAAATTCGGCCGCAACTATTACGCACGCCACGATTACGAAGGCGTCGAGACCCCGCGCGCCGACGCGTTGATGGCGGCGTTGCGCGCCAGCCTCGCCACCCTCCCCGGCCAACAGTTCGGCGACCTGACCGTCGAAAACGCGGATGAGTTCGCCTATACAGATCCGACCGATGGCTCGATCAGCCGCAACCAGGGCGTCCGCATCCTCTTCGCAGGCGGTAGCCGCGTGGTGTTCCGCCTGTCGGGCACCGGCACCACCGGCGCGACCTTGCGCGTGTATCTCGAACGCTACGAACCCGTCGGCGGCGACCTCGACCGCGACACCGGCGAGATACTCGCCAGCATCGTTGCAGCGGCGGAGTCGATCGCGGGCATCGCCCAACACACCGGCCGCACCGCACCGGACGTGGTCACCTGATGCGATACGGCCTGCTCGCGCTGTCGACGCTGCTGGTCGCGGCCTCGCCCGCCCCGCAATCGCCAGCCCAACTGTTCGGCCCGCTCTACAAGGCGGTGCAGATGCGCGGCCTGTTCCCGGACTCGAAGACCTTCGCCGACGCAACGCCCAAGCGCCCTGCGAAGGCGATCCTGGCCGACTACGCGAAATGCCGCTGCGATGCAGAACCGGCTTTGCGGCAATTCGTCACGGCGAACTTCACGATCCCGACCACACCCGCCGCGCGCCCCTCCGCCGAGCGGCTGACGCTCAAGGCGCACATCGACGCGCTCTGGCCGCAACTGACGCGCACGCAGACGAGCGTCCCCGCCGCTTCCTCCGCGCTGACCCTACCAAAGCGCTACGTCGTCCCCGGCGGCCGTTTCCGCGAGATGTATTACTGGGACAGTTATTTCACGCTGCTCGGCGTGCAGCGTTCCGGCCGGCAGGATCTGGTCGAGGACATGGTCGTCGATTTCGGCAGCCTGATCGACCGCTACGGCCACATCCCCAACGGCACGCGCACATACTATCTCAGCCGCTCGCAACCACCGTTCTTCTACCTGATCGCCGGCCTGTCGCGCGACCCGAAGACGCTTGCCACCCGCACCCGCCAGCTCCGCGCCGAGCACGCATTCTGGATGGCCGGCGCCAACGCGCTCAAGCCCGGCCAGCAATCGCGCCGCGCCGTCCGCCTCCCCGACGGCGCGCTGCTCAACCGCTATTGGGACGACCGCGACGATCCTCGCGACGAGAGTTACCGCGAGGACGCCGAACTCGCCGACCGCACGCCGTCGCGTAATCGCGGAGAACTCTTCCGCGACCTGAGAGCAGCGGCGGAAAGCGGCTGGGACTTCTCGTCGCGCTGGCTGGCAGACGGCCGCACGCTCGCGACCATCCGCACCACCCGGCTCGCACCGGTCGACCTCAACAGCCTGATGGTCGGCATGGAACAGGCGATCGCCGCGAACTGCCGAACGCTCGGCGACACCGCGTGCGCGACGTCCTACGCGGCGCGCGCAACCGCACGGACGGCTGCGATCCGCAAACATTTGTGGAACGGCCGCTTCTTCGCCGACTATGATCTCGACACCAACCGCGCGAACGACTTCGCCAGCGCCGCGATGGCGTTCCCGCTGTTCGCCAAGGTCGCCACGCCCGACCAAGCCAAGGCGACCGCCACCGCACTCCGTCCGTTCGTCGGCGAAGGCGGCCTTCGCACGACGTTGATCGGCAGCGGCCAGCAATGGGACGATCCCAACGGTTGGGCACCGCTCCAATGGGTCGCGATCGAAGGCCTGCGCAGCTACGGCGAAACCGGCTTGGCCGAGCAGATCACCAAGGCCTGGCTCGCCTCCGTCGACCGCGAATACCAGGCCAGCGGCAAGCTCCTCGAGAAATACGACGTCGTCGAGCGGAAGCCCGGCGGCGGTGGCGAATATCCCAACCAAGACGGCTTCGGCTGGACCAACGGCGTGACGCGGGCCCTGATGGCGGGTCGCCCGTGACACTCCGACGCCGTCGCAGCGCGCTGTACATGCCGGCGTCCAACGCACGGGCGATCGCCAAGGCACGAACGCTCGACTGCGACGTCGTCATCCTCGACCTGGAGGATGCGGTCGCGCCGGACGAGAAAGCCGCCGCGCGCGACCGGGTCGTGGAGGCGGTACGCGAAGGCGGGTTCGGCGCGCGCGAACTCGTGGTGCGGATCAACGGCCTCGGTACGCCGTGGTACGCGGACGACGTCGCTGCGGTGCGCGGCCTAGGCGTCGATGCCGTGCTCGTGCCCAAAGTGTCATACCCGTCCGACCTGGAGGAAATCCGCACGTCGCTGGGCGAAGAGGGCCCGCCGATCTGGGCGATGATCGAGACCTGTGCCGCGATCCTGTCGCTGCCGGCCTTGTCCCAGGCGGCGTCGGCTGTTCGGCTGACCGCACTGATCGCCGGCACCAACGATCTCGCCAAGGAGATGCGGTGTCGTCTCGGGCCGGATCGTACCCCACTGGTCCCGGCGCTCGCCTCGATCGTGATCGCCGCTCGTGCGGCTGGGATCGTCGCGCTCGATGGCGTGTGCAACGCGCTCGACGACCCGGCGCGGTTTGGTGCGGAGTGTACTCAGGGCGCGATGCTGGGTTTCGACGGGAAGACGTTGATCCATCCGTCGCAGATCGAGGCGGCGAATGCAGGCTTTGGTCCCAGCGAGGACGAACTGGCATGGGCGCGCGTGATCGTGGCGGCCTTCGCCAAGCCGGAGAATGCGGACAAGGGCGCGATCCGGCTGGATGGCCAGATGGTCGAGCGGCTGCATCTGGCCGAGGCGGAAGCGATGCTGGCGGATTGAGGCAGACTTCGATCCTCCCCTGCGAGGGGAGGTGGCTGGCGCTTGCCAGACGGAGGGGTGAAACCCTGCCGACAGCGCGATACCCCTCCGTCAGTCCTGCGGACTGCCACCTCCCCTTGCAGAGGAGGATATCGAAGACCTGGTTAGCCGTTTGCCTTCTTCCGCCGCGTCTCCGAACCCTTCTTCGCAGCAGCAGACCGATCGCCACTCCGCGCCTAAGCCTGCGTATCGGGCTTCCCCCGACCTGAGCCGGACTTGTTACCCCCGCCCGAATCCGTGTTCACCGTAGCCCAGGCACGCGCCTCAGCCTCGGGCTCGGGGACACCCTTCGCCTCATAGCCATCCGCGATATGCGCAGCCTTGCGCTTCTGCTTGTCGGTGTACGCATCCTTGTCGCCCTGTGGCATCCCAGCTCTCCTCGTCAGAGAGCATCAACGCTCAGGCCAACGTGGCGTTCAGCGGCCGATCCAGTCCGACACTTCGGTCGCGACCTGGTTCGCCGCCTGGTTGATCCCGGCCGCAGCCGACGTCGCATCGATCGCCGACACCGGCACCCGCGCCTCGAAGCGGCGCTTCTCGACCGACGTCTTGCCCGCGCGGGTCAACGATGCATCGAACGTCACGACCGCCTCGCGGGTCGTCGCATCGAGCCCGAACGACCGCAGTTCGCCCCCGAGCAACCCGCCCGGATCGCCAATCGACTGCGCAGTCGACAACACGACCAGCCCGGTCCGCGACGCGACCGTGTCCGACACGAGCCGCGCGAAAAGGCGCGCCGGGGGCTCGGCCCACTGCGCATCGGTCACGTATGCGATCGAGGTCGGCGTCGCCTGCACCGGCACGCGCGCGGTCGCAAGCGACTGCGGCACGACCGGAACCTGGATCGTGATCGACTTCGCGGTCGCCGAATCCTGGTTCTGGCCGACCGGCACCGACGAAGAACTCGTCAGCGTCAACAGCGTGGGGGGCGGTTTCGCGCCGAAGCTGATGCACCCGGCGAGTGGCAGCATCGCGATCAGGATGAGCGGTGTCTTCATGGCGTGCCTCACTTACCCTTGTAATCCGGGAGCTTCTGCTGCCCGATCAGCGAACTCGCACCCTGCTGGTCGACCTTCTCGGCGACCGACGACAGTGCCGCGGCGGTCGTCCGCAGGTCGTGGACCAGACGGTTGGCCTCGGGAATCGTCGTCTTCGAGAATGCCTGCAGGCCCGGACGCGCATCGCCGATCGTGGCGTTGAGCGTCTCGGCGCTCTGCTGCGCAGACGTGATCGCCTTGTTCAGGTTTGCCATCGCCGGCTTCACATCCTCGGACAGGACGCCGTTGGTGGTCTTGGCCAGCACGCCGAACTGCTGCGCGGCATCGCCCGCCTGCTGGATCGCAACGCGGGTCTGCGCAAGCGTCGCGGCAATCTCCGGACCACGATCGGCGAGCGCATCGGTCAGCCGGTTGGTGTTCTCGAGGATACCGGCGATCGACGCCTGGTTACGGTCGGTCAGCAACCCGGTCAGCCGCTCGGTCAGCGTCGACAGACGCTCGAGCAACTGCGGTGCCGAGTTCAGGATCGCGCCCAGGCCGCCCTGCTTGGTCGGGATGACCGGCACGCCGTACGGGCAAGGCTGGCCATTGACGTCGGGGCACGCGACCGGCGGTGCACCTTTCCGCGCGCCGTCGAGCGAGACCTGGCTGACGCCGGTGAAGCCGACGCCCGAGATCGACGCGGTCGTGCCCTGCAGCACCGGCGTCTCGTCGTTGACGCTGATCCGGACGCGGACGAACTGCGGATCGTTCTTCCACAGCGAAATCGTCTTCACCTGGCCCGACGGCACGCCCGAGAACGTCACCGCGGAACCGCGCGCGAGCCCATCGACCGACTGGCGGAAGAAGATGTCGTATTCCTTCTCTTCCTTGCCCCCGAGCCGCGCGATCCACACCGTGAACAGCGCCAGCAGGGCCAGCAGGATCAGCACGACGGCGCCGACTAGGACGTGGTTCGAACGGGTTTCCATCAGCGCGTCCTTGCTTCTTTCTCGGCGTATGTCGCGTCGGCGTCGTCCGGCGCGGACTGCTTGGACTGGACTTCAGTAGGATGTTGGGCCGCTTGCTCGTCGGCGCGCTCGTGCGCCTCCTGCGTCGCGACCGCGGCACGTCCGCGGGGCCCCTTGAAATATTCTTCGATCCACGGGTGATCGAGCGCGATCAATTCGTCGATCGTGCCGACCGCGATGACCTTCTTGTCGGCCAGCACCGCGACCCGGTCGCAGATCGCATACAGCGTATCGAGATCGTGCGTGATCAGGAACACGGTCAGGCCCAGCGTTTTCTGCAAAGACTGGGTCAGCCCGTCGAACGCCGCCGCACCGATCGGATCGAGCCCAGCGGTCGGCTCGTCGAGGAACAGCAATTCGGGATCGAGCGCCAGCGCACGGGCGAGACCGGCACGCTTCTTCATGCCACCCGAAAGCTCGGCGGGAAACTTGTTCGCGGCGTCGGCGGGCAACCCCGTCATCACCACCTTGTACGACGCGATTTCGGCGAGCAGCGACGGCGACAGGTCCGGATAGAATTCGCGCAACGGCACTTCGACGTTCTCGGCAACCGTCAGCGTCGAGAACAGCGCACCGCCCTGGAACAGCACGCCCCAGCGCTTGCGGATCTCGGTCGCCTCGGTCTCTTCGCGGCCGATATTGGGCTCGCCAAAGACCGTGACCTCGCCCGCGACTGGGGTCTGAAGGCCGATGATCGAGCGCATCAGCACCGATTTGCCGGTACCCGAACCGCCGACGACGCCAAGGATCTCGCCGCGCCGCACGTCGAGGTCGAGCCCCTCATGCACCACGGAATCGCCGAACGCGTTCTTCAGCCCCTTTACGGAGATGATGATATCGTCTTGCTTGCGGGGCATCAGTCCCAACCCAACCACGTGAAGAACACCGCAAAGAACGCGTCGAGGACGATCACCAGGAAGATGCCCTGGACGACCGCCGACGTGGTGCGCAGGCCGACCTGTTCGGCGTCCGATTCGACCTGCATGCCCTGGAAGCAGCCGGCGATCGCGATGATCGCGCCGAACACGGGCGCCTTGATCAGCGAGATGTAGAGATCGGTGATCGGCACGACTTCGCGGATACGGGCGATGAAGGTGACCGGCGGAATGCCGAGCTGGACCCAGCACAGCAGGCCGCCGCCGATGATCGCGATCACCGACGCGTAGAAGCCGAGCAACGGCATCATCACGATCGCAGCGAGCACGCGGGGCAGCACCAGCGCCTCCATCGGCGACACGCCGATCGTCCGCATCGCGTCGATCTCTTCGGTGAGCTTCATCGTGCCCAACTGCGCCGCGAAGGCCGAGCCCGAGCGGCCCGCGACCATGATCGCGGTCATCAGCAAACCAAGCTCGCGGATCGTCAGGCGTCCGACGAGGTTGATCGTGAAGACCTCGGCACCGAACTGACGCAGCTGGACCGCGCCCTGTTGCGCGATGACCATGCCGATCAGGAAGCTCATCAGCCCGACGATGCCGAGCGCGGCGACGCCGACCACCTCGAACCGCTGGACCACCGCGTTGAAGCGGAAGCGGCGCGGATGGCGGATGACGCTGCCGAACGCGATCGTGGTCGCGCCGAGAAACCCGAGCAGGCCGAGCATGGTCTTGCCCGACAGGACGATCGCATCGCCGATCTCGCCGAGCACGCGACTGGCCGCGTTGACCTTGGCTGGCCTGGCGGCGAGCGGCTGATCGGAAGCGACGACCTGGTCGAACAGTGCCTGGTCGTTGGCATCGAGCCCGTCGATCGTCGCATCGTTGCGGGCCGCGAAGCGGTGGACCACCCAGGCGCCGATCGTGTCGATCCGGTCGACCCCGCTCAGGTCGACATGCTTCACCGAAGCCGCGTCGATCGCCTCGAGCCGATCGGGCAGATTGCCGATCTTCGCCAGCGACAGATCGCCGGTAAACCGAAGCGTGCCGGTATCGGCACCGTCCTGTTGGAAATCGGCCATCGCGCTCATCGGCCGCACCTTTGCGGCAAACCGACTGGATCGGCAAGGTGAATGCGGCGTAAGCGGACGAGATGATCCAATCTTTCCCGCCCCCCGCCCCTGCAATCCGTCTCGCAATCTACGACATGGACAAGACGATCACGCACACGCCGACCTGGACGCCGTTCCTGCTCCACACCGCGCGGAAGAGCGGCGCGCCCTGGCGACTGGCGCTCGTCCCGTTCGCGGGGGTGGCCGCGCTCGGCTATGTCGGCAAGCTGATCAGCCGCGGCCGCCTGAAATATCTCATGCAGCGGATGATGCTCGGCAAGCGCATGTCGGCGGCGGAGGAACGCCGCGCGGCAGAGGCGTTTGCTGATCGGGTCATCCGCGACGGCGTCTTCACGAGCGCCCGCGCGCAGATCGAAGCGGACCGTGCGGCCGGCTACCGCCTCGTGATGGCGACCGCGTCGTACCGCTTCTATGTCGAGGCGATCGCCGGGCGACTGGGCTTCGACGCGGTGATCGGCACCGAAAGCCTGCGCGATGCGAATGGAAATCTGCTCGCTGGGATCGAGGGGGAGAATTGCTACGGTCCGGCAAAATTGCGCATGATCGAAGCCTGGATGGCGCGCGAGGGAATCGCGCGGGCGGACGCGCACATCCGCTTCTATTCGGACCACGTTTCCGACGCCCCGACCTTCGACTGGGCGGACGAACCGTTCGCCGTCAACGCTCACGGCCCGCTACGCCTGCTGGCAAAGGCGAAGAACTGGCCGATGCCCGACTGGGAACGGTAAAATGGTCTGAACGCGTGCGACAAGGCCCGCGTGACTTTGAATCCTGGCCCCGCACCCATCCGTCAAATTCACGAGCCCGGGATTTAGTCTGACCGTCTCAGGATTTAGCGAGCGCAAACACGGGCGTTTCCGTTGATCTCGTCCTTCGGAGGACGGGAAACCCAGCAAGCGCCCTGCCGGTGCAAGATAGCAAGGTACGTACCAGTCTGGTGGGCGCCGCCTATGCCGAAGAGAAGCGCTATGCTGGGCGTAATCAGTTTCACGAGCGCGCCATCCTGCTCCACGTACAACGTGCCGGCATTTGGCCGCAACAAAAGGGCATGGGGCGTTGTGAGCTGGAATGAACCACCGTCGCGCCCCTGAAAATCGCACGAGCCGCGGTACGACTGAAATCCCTCGATCTGAACGTCGCATCGGGCCGGTCTGGCACTTGCTGATCCGGTCAATGCGACACTTGCAAGAATGGCACTCGCAATTGCGTATCGGATATCGAGCCTCGACGGACGGGATGCGTGAAATCCAGGCATGTGCATCTTCATATCCTCAGTTCCTGCGTTGAACGTCACGCGCACAAATGCGGACGCGCACGTTTCTCCAACATCCGTGGTTCATCGTCACGCAGCCGAGAGGATCCATGGCGCGATCGTCGTTTGGATCGGCATTCCATGTGGCGTCGCCCACCCCGTCGGGGGTGACGGAGACGACGGCGAAATGTGAGTTCCCAGGCTTGCCGCGATCCCAGCTGTTAAGCGTGTATCCGCCGTCTCCCGTCAAAAACACGCTACATCGGTTGTTGACCCTGACCACGCCGTCGATCTTCAGATAGCACGCCATCGATGTAGTCCGAGACTGGCCTTCGCGGTCGGTCGACGTTGTTCGCCGGGAATTCGCCGCCGTCTTGACGGAAGGCGACTGCACCGAGCGTGCTTGCGGTGCCGCGGCGGCCGCAGGGTGATACGCACACGCCGTCAACAGAACGAGCGAAACGGGTAATTTCATCGCCTTCACGCGGCCCTCCTTACTCAGTGACTCCATGCGCATTCCGCCGGCAAATCAAGCCAGCGTTGCAACGCGTTACCGCAGCCATCCAGCATCACGGATAGGATGATATTTCGATCAGATTGCCGTCTGGATCGCGACAGTAGACGGAGTGGATGTCTCCCAGCGCGCCATACTTCAGGACCGGGCCTTGTTCGACGGCGACATCGCAGTCCTTCAAATGCCCGACCACCGTTTCCGGGGCGGCGCTGACCAGAAAGCAAAGGTCGGCACTGCCTTCGGCAACATGATGCGCCGTGAACCAGGCCGCCTGGGTTGCAGATATCGGGCGAAGATTGATCTTCTGCGATCCGAATCGCATGCTGACACGCGGTACTCCACCAGATGGCGGGATCACCTCGATGCGCCGCATTCCCAGCACCTGCGCATACCAACGCGCGGAGATGTCCACGTCCGCCACGTTGACGACGATGTGGTCTATCGCAAATACTTCGAACATCTGGTTCTCCTGGTCGGGGTTCGAGCTACGGGTTGCGACGTGATCGCCAGCGACGGCGTCGCACATGCACCTCTCGGCCGCGGCGATCTTGACCGTCTCGACCACCTGATCCGCGAATGTCGGCATCGACCTGTCCGTTTTCTGGTTAGCCGGACTGGTCAGCGTTCAAACGCGATGCTTCGCCTTTGGAGGATCGGCGCAGGCCACCGCGGACATCCGGATGTGCGAGTTCGATCATCCTTACTGCACGCTGGGTCGAGGACAGCCCTTTCAGATTCACCGTCGCTCTTCCGCTTGCTGAAACACCTATGTGGAGCCGCTTGGCCTATCGGTCCAACACATTGGACACGCGAACATCAGTTGTTTTACCACTGGTGGATGGAATTGAGGCACATCCGGTATTTTCTCGCGGTCGCGGGCGAAAAGAACTTCACGCGGGCCGCCGTCATGGTCGGGATCGGCCAGTCGCCGCTGAGCCAGCAGATCAAGGATCTCGAGCGCGAGGTCGGTGCTTCGCTGTTTCGCCGTGTACCGCAGGGTGCCGAACTGACCGAGGCAGGCGAGGCATTCCTCAAGGTCGTGCGTGCGTTTCCGCCACTGGTGGCGCGCGCGACGCATGCTGCGCAACGTGCCGCACGAGGCGAAACCGGCTCGCTCAACATCGGCTTCACGGCGTCATCGGCGTTCAATGCCGTCGTGCCTGGCGCCATTCGAGCATTTCGCACGGCCTATCCGGATGTGCTGCTGACGCTGGAGGAAGCCAACACCACACGGTTGGTCGAGGGGCTTCGCGACGGCGTGCTCGACGCGGTGTTTCTCCGCCCTGGATCTGCAGGTCTCGACGCATTTCAGCTTCGGCCGCTGTCGGAGGAAGCGATGGTGCTAGCGCTTCCCGCAAGCCACCCGGCGGTTGGCTCTGATGAAATCGACCTAGCCGACGTGGCGAACGACCCGCTACTGCTGTTCCCGCGCGACGTTGGTCCGACACTATACGACACCATCGTCGACGCATTCCGAACCGCCGGCTTGGAACCGCAACTCGGCCAGACCGCACCGCAGATCGCCTCCGTCGTGAACCTCGTCGCGGCGGCGCTCGGCATTTCGATGGTCCCGGCATCGATGTCCCAACTCGCCGTCGCCGGGGTCGTCTATCGACCAATCAAGGGCAAGGCACCGATCGCGCGTATTGCGCTGGCGATCCGCCGGGGTGAAACCGGAGCGATCGTCAGAAACTTCGTCGCCCGCGCGATCGCCTGAGCCTGTCCACGCAGGCCTTCAGTCCGAAGCTACTGCGAATGGACCAAGTGGTCGATCAGGTGTTCAGGTGGACCATCACGCGCTTGGCGGTTGCATGAACTCGATCGTGACGTGATCGGGGCCTGACACGTAGGCGGTCAGCGTACCCTTTCGGGGACCTCCGGGGATCGGCTGCGGGCTCCCCTTGGCGTTCCACCCTGCCGCCTCCACACGCGCGATGGCGGCATGGATGTCGGTCACGATCAGCGCCAGATGGGCGGCTCCGATCGCCCCCGCACTGCTCGGAACGAACCCATTCCGGTTGCCTAAAGAATATTGCAACAGTTCGACCACGAACCCGTCCGCCGCCTTAACGATCGCCGTCTGGACGTTCGGATCGTCGACACCGGTAACCTGACGAAGGAAGTCGCCTCCCATTTCCGACCGCCGCTCGAGCATGAAGCCGAGCGCTTCCGTCCAGAACTGAATAGCCTCGTTCAACGAGGACACGGCGACCCCGATGTGGTCCACGGTGGTTACGGTTACGGCATCGGTCACGGCTACATTCTCACTGTGGCGGGAATTGGGTGGTTCAAGGTTAACCACGTACGATACCAGCCGCTTCAGGCAGGCGATGCAAGCCCCCTGACGGCGCGGCGCGGCGTGGCGTGGCAGCAAGGCACCATGTCGGCGGTCCTGGCGGGCACGTTGGGCAATGGCAGCCAGCGCGAAATCGATGCTTGCCGTCTCGTCGCACCCTGAGCGTTGACGCTCAGCGAGCGCCGGGCAGCACCGGCAAGTTACATTTGAGGACCGCCACGGGGTCGAAGTTTTTCCGCAATCTTACCGCGCCGGACCGACCTCACCGCGGCGATGCGCAATAAAAAAGCCCTGGTAACTCGTTGAGCTACCAGGGCTTTCTATGGTGGGCGTGGCAAGGATTGAACTTGCGACCCCTGCGATGTCAACACAGTGCTCTACCACTGAGCTACACGCCCGCCGGAGGGCTCCACTAGCCGCGGTCCTCGCGGCGTGCAAGCCCTCAATGCATGCCGGTCACATTATCCATCTCGAACAGCCGATCCACCTCGGCGACCAGATCGCGCAAGTGGAACGGCTTGGACAGAACACGGGCCTGCGGCATCGCCCTGCCGGCTTTCAACGTCACCGCGGCAAACCCGGTTATGAACATCACCCGCAGATCCGCGCACATTTCTCCGGCCTTCTGCGCGAGCTCGATCCCATCCATCTCGGGCATGACGATATCGGTCAGCAGAAGATCGAATTTTTCGGTTTCGAGCAACGGGATGGCCGCAGTGCCGCGATCGACTGCCGTCACTGCGTAGCCGGACCGTTCGAGCGCACGCGTCAGATACTCGCGCATGACCTGGTCGTCTTCGGCCAGCAGAATTCGCAACATCGATCTAACGCCCCGTTTTCATTCGTACAATTCAGCAGCGTTCCTACGCGCGAAGCGGTTAATATTTCCAGTTCATTGACCATGAAGCGCGACGGGCGGCGCGGATTGCGCGGGAGGTCGATTGCCGCGACGGTTGCGCGGCCCTAGCGTCGGGCGATGCAGACCTCTCCGTTCGAACGCCTGGGTACGATGCCGCCGACCAGCCCGGTGGTGCTGTCGGTGCCGCATGCCGGACGAGAGTATCCGCTGACGCTGAAGGCGGCGCTCCGCGTACCGCTCGCGGCGTTGCTACCGCTCGAGGACCGCCTGGTCGACGCGGTCGCACGCGCTGCGCGGACGAACCAGACGACGATCGTCCAGACACGGGCGCGCGCGTGGATCGACCTCAACCGCGGCGAAGACGAACGTGATCCGCTGCTCGACGAGGGCGCCGCGTCGGTGGCGCCGGCACAGCAATCCGCCAAGCTGCGCAGCGGGCTGGGGCTGGTGCCACGCCGCGTGTCCGGCGCGGGCGATCTCTGGGCGCGACGCTTCACCGATGCCGACGTCACCGCCCGCATCGCGCAGGATCACCGCCCGTATCACGCGGCGATTTCCAGCGCACTGCAGGCGGCCAAGGCGCGATTCGGCGTGGCGGTGCTGCTCGACCTGCATTCGATGCCGCCGCTCGGCCCCGGCGGTACGCGGATCGTGCTGGGCGATCGATTCGGTCATGCGGCGGCGGCGCGGTTCGTGGCGAGGGTCGAGGCCGAATGCACCGCCCGCAGTTTTTCTACCGCAATCAACGCGCCTTATGCGGGGGGGCACATCCTGGAGCGGCATGCGCGCCCCGCCGCCAACATCCATGCGGTCCAACTCGAGCTCGACCGCACGCTGTATCTCGACCGTAAACTCCACGCGCCTGGCGCCGGCTTCGCGCGCGTCGTCGATCTGGTGCGCGCCATTCTGGCCGCGCTTGCCGACGAGGCGCTGTCCCTCCCGCTGGCGCAGGCCGCGGAATAAGAGCTACTCGATCAGCGCGTCGAGTAGCTCCTCGATCCGGTTCGCCCGTTCGATCGGATCCGCAATACTCTCGACTGCAATCCAGCGCCCCTTCTTCTCGACCAGATCGCCCGCGGGTTTCGCCGTTCTCCGATCATACGGTGTCAACGCGATCGCGACAGGGCCCGCGTCGATCCGCCTGATATCCGCCGCCCGCGCCAAGGTACGGATCCGCGCGACCTGGAGGAGCCGCCGTGCCTGATCGGGCATTGCGCCGAACCGATCGTCGAGTTCAGCCTCGAACAGATCGAGCGCGGCGACACCGTCCAGTCGCGCGAGCCGGGCGTACAGCGCCAATCGCACCTCGGTCTCCGGGATCCACTCTTCGGGCAGGCAGCCGCCGAGTTCCAGATGCAGTTCCGGGATCCAGTCGTCGACCAGCGTATCTCCCTCCTGCTCGAGCCGTGCCTGATGCAATGCCCGGCCGAACAGATGCTGGTACAGGTCTATGCCGATCAACTTCATGTGGCCGGCCTGCGCCTCGCCAACGAGATCACCAGCGCCGCGCAGATCGAGATCGCGCGCACTGATCGCGAAACCTGCACCGAGCCGGTCGAACGCCTGCAACGTGCGCAAGCGTTTCAACGTGGCTTCGGCGATCGTCGCGTCGCCATCGGTCAGCAGCATCACCTGTCCCCGGCGCCCGCTGCGTCCCACCCGTCCGCGCAGCTGATGGAGCTGCGACAAACCGAAGCGGTCGGCATGATGGACGATCATCGTGTTGGCGCGCGGTACGTCGAGCCCCGCTTCGATGATGTTGGTCGCCAGCAATATGTCGCCATCACCCGCGGCGAACGCGACCATTGCCTCGTCGATCTCCGTGGCGGGCATCTTGCCGTGCGCCTGAACCAAGCCGAGTTCGGGAACGAGCTTGGCAAGCCGTGCGGCAAGTGGCGCCATATCGTCGATCCGTGGCACCACCACGAAGCTCTGCCCCCCACGAGCGCGTTCACGGCGCAGCGCGGCACGAACGGTGGCATCGTCGAAATGCGCCACCGCAGTCCGGATCGGCTGGCGGCGTGCGGGCGGTGTCGCAATCACCGAAAGGCCCTGCAACCCGACCATCGCCGATTGCAGCGTCCGCGGGATCGGCGTCGCGCTGAGCGTCAGGACATGTCCCGCCCCGAGCGCATGCAGCTTTACCTTGTCGGCCGCACCGAAGCGCTGCTCCTCGTCGATCACTACGAGCGCAAGATCGCGAAAGGCTACGCCCTTGCCGGCGACTGCGCCGGTGCCGATCACCACTCCGATCGACCCGTCCGCGAGACCGGCTCTGACCCGTGCCTTCTCGGCGGTGCTCGACAGCCGCGACAGACCCGCGACGACAACGCCGCTCCCCTCGAACCGACGTGTGAAGGTTTCGATATGCTGGCGGACGAGTACGGTCGTTGGCGCGACGATCGCAACCTGCCGTCCTGCCAACGCCACCGCAGCGGCGGCACGCAGTGCGACCTCGGTCTTGCCATAGCCGACGTCGCCGATCACCAGGCGATCCATCGGCCTGCCGCGTGCCAGATCGGCCAGCGTCGTGGCGATCGCACGAGCCTGGTCAGGCGTCTCGGTAAAGGCGAACCCCGCGGCGAAGCGCTCATAGGCGGCCCGGTCCGGCACGATCGGATCGGTCCGCCGCGCACCTCGCTCTGCAGCGATCTCGGCCAGATCGCGCGCACTCTGCGCAATCGCCGAATCAATGGCTCCACGACGCTTCTGCCAGGACGATCCGTCCAGCGTGTCGAGCGTGACCGCGTCCACTTCCGCGCCGTAACGCCAGATGCGATCGGATTCTGCGACAGGGACCAGACGTCGCCCACCTTTGGCGTATTCCAGGACGATCGCCTCGCCGTCCGTTCCTGGCAGCATCTCCAGCCCCCGGACGATTCCGATGCCAAATTCCTCATGGACGATCACATCGCCGCATCGCAACTCGCTTGCGAGCGCGGCTATCATACCGGCAGCGTTGCCCGCGGGTTCGTCCGTGCGAGCGCGTCCGCCGAGGAGATCGGCGCCCGCAATTACGGTCATGCCGTCAACGATGAACCCGCGCTCGATCGGGGCGGTGAGCATCATGGCGCTGCCGGGCTTTGCCGCCCTGGCCTGCGACCAGCGATCGACCCGCGTAAAAGCGATCTTTGCAGCGCGTTCCAGCCTTGGTTGCAGGAACCGAAGATCACGTAACGAGCCGACGATCACCAACCTGCCATCGGCCAGTCGATCTTTGGCGAACCGGGAAAATGCCCGTGCAGGATCGCGCCGTTCGACAAACCGTGGCGGTTGCGTATCGCTAACGGCGATCTGCACTCGGTTGCGGTCAGCCGTTGCGGCTTGCCACATCTTGTCGTCGATCAGATCGGCGGCAGCTTTTCGGCGCGGCAGACCGTCTGCGGCGATCGCAAGGAACCGAGCCCGACGGGCCTCTGCGCCTTCATCGAACGCGATCGTGGCCTCTGTAAGATGCGCAAGAATGGCGACGCCGTCCTCCACCGGCGGCTCGGTCGCGCGACCGATCTCGACGTGGTCGATAACGCCCTCGCTGAGTTGCGACGTCGGATCGTAATCGCGCAACCCGGTGATGTGGCCGTCCACGAACTCAATCCGCACCGGGTGCTCGCGGTCTGCCGGAAAGACGTCGATGACGCCGCCACGCACGGCGATCTCGCCGGGTTCGTCGACGCGATCATCGACGACATAGCCGATCTCGACCGCGAGGTCGGCGAACGCATCCACCTCGATCGCGTCGCCGACTACGAGACGCGGCGGTGCAGCATCGAACATTTCCGGCTTCGGATAGCGTACCGCAGTCGCCTCCGCCGTCGTCACAAGCAGGATTCGGCGCGCCTTGTTCTTGGTCGCCGCGCGCAGTTGCCGTAACGCCGCGACCCGGCGGCCGACATTGGCGGGGGATGCAGGCGCTTCGTCCCCCGGCAAGGCATCGCTGGAGGGCAGGTGCACTACCAATGCATCAGGTTCGAAGGCCGTGGCGATCGCCGCGACCGTCATCGCGCGCTGATCGTCCGTCGCCATGCAGAGCACATCACCTTTGCCTAAAGCGTCGATGATCGCCACCACCAACGACTCTGGAGTGGAGGCGGCGCTGTGCGCGTCGATGACCTGCTGACTGACCTGAAGCACTGAAACGCATCCTTATTTGGACACTCAACGTGAGCACCCAATGCGCGTTCCGGCGATGCTATCCTGGATCAGGACATTTGTAAGACCGCCAAGGTGGCGGCACAGTTGCCGACACGACGTGCCCGAACGGAAAGGTGAGGTGGTGCTATTCCTTGCCGATGAGCGTCAGAACATCGCCAATGATCCGGGTCATCGCGATCCGCGCGGCATCGGGGTCGCGCGCGATGATCGCATCGGCCACCGCCGCATGGTCGGCGATGTTGGCGGAACGGCCCTTGATACGGTTGGTGAACCGGATCGACGTGCGCAGAGCAGTGGAGACGACCGATTGGAACTGCGCATAAAAGGGGTTCTTCGATGCGCGCAGAATTGCCACGTGAAAGGCGATATCCGCTTCCAGTGGATCGGTAAGCCCCGTCTCACCCGCCTCCATTTGTTCGAGCCCGGCACGAATCGTCAGAAAATCGCTCGCGTCACCGAACCGCGCGGCCAGCGCCGCCGCTTCCGGTTCGATGGCGACTCGCAATTGGTTGAAATGCCGCAGCAACTCGACCGAAAACTTACGCTCCAGCGTCCAGCGCAGGACATCGGTATCGAACAGGTTCCACGCACTCGACGGTTGCACGATGGTGCCCTGTCGCGGACGCGCACTGACCAGGCCTTTGGCCGTCAGCATCTTGACCGCCTCGCGCGTCACCGACCGGCTGACGCCATGCGTCTTGGCGATCTCTGCCTCCGTGGGGAACGGACGATGCTCGTACCGGCCGGTGACGATTGCCCGACCGAGCGTATCGAGCATACCGTGCGTAAGGTTACGCCCTACTGCGTTTACGGTTGGACCACCCTCGCCGTCTGTCATATCGATAGTCATTCCCAAGGGTTCTGACGCAACCGCACGATGCTGTCACCCGCCAAAAATACCCGGAGAGCGATCGTGCATGACAAACCTACGCTATTTGTCATATAAACACCCGGAGTTTGATACAGGGCGATCCGTGCGACCGATCGAACCACATGACAGGCAACAAGCCCAAGGGTGATGCAGATGGGCGATTTCATTGCCGTCGACTGGGGAACGACTAATCGACGGGCGTTTCGGATCGAGAACGGTATCGTCGTCGCGACGGAACGCGACGACCGCGGCGCGGCGAACGTCGCCAAGGGTGATTATGACGCCGAGGTCGCCGGTATCCGCGACCGTCTCGGCAACCTGCCGATGTTGCTTGCCGGGATGGTCGGATCGAATATCGGCTGGCGGAGCATACCGTACGTCGCCGCACCGGCGGGTCTTGCCGAAATTGCCGCGGCGCTCGATCGGGTCGACGACCGGACCGCGATCGTCCCCGGACTGTCGTACCGCGACGGGCTGCACGCCGACGTGATGCGCGGCGAGGAGGTCCAGCTGCTTGGCGCGATCGCGGCCGAGCTCGTACCGCCGGACGCCTTGCTCTGTCAGCCCGGCACGCACTGCAAATGGGCGACCGTCGAAGGCGGCAGGATCACGCAGTTCACCACCGCGATGACCGGCGAACTCTTCGCCCTCCTCCGCGCGCACG
Organism: Pseudomonadota bacterium; assembly: GCA_040388215.1. GTDB lineage: Bacteria > Pseudomonadota > Alphaproteobacteria > Sphingomonadales > Sphingomonadaceae > Sphingomonas. The sequence continues at coordinate 44,840 of JAZKCH010000004.1, forward strand.
GTGTCTTGTCGCGGCAGCTCGGCCATCCGGTGGAGCCTGGTACGGCATTCCTCGAAGGCGTAACCGAGGGGGCAAAGCGCGATCTCGCCGCCAGCCTGTTCGCGATCCGCGCGCGCGGCGTGCTCGGGCTTGCCGACGACACACACGCCGCCTCGTTCGCGAGCGGGCTGCTGATCGGTGCTGATACCGTTGCGCGGATCAAGCCTGGCGCAACCGTCCACATCCTCGCCGATCCCGCCCTCGGCGCGCTGTATGCCAGCGCGATCGATGCGCTCGGGGGCTCCTCACACCATATCGACAGCCAGGCCGCGTTCGTGGCCGGCATCACCCGCATCCAGGATCTCGCCGCATGACTTCCCCCATGACCCACCGCCAAGCCTTCGACGACGCCTTCGCGAGATGCCCGCTGATCGCGATTTTGCGCGGCGTGAAGCCGGAGGAAGTCGAGGCGATCGGCGATGCGCTGGTCGAGGCGGGGTTCACGATCCTCGAAGTGCCGATGAACTCGCCCGATCCGCTCGACAGCATCGCCCGGTTGGCACGCCGGTTCGAAGGTCGCGCGGTCGTCGGTGCCGGCACGGTGCTTCGCGTGGAAGACGTCGAAGCGGTCGGCGCGGCAGGTGGCACGCTGATCATCGCCCCCAACGCGAACGTGCGCGTAATCGCCGCGGCGGCGGACAAGGGCTATGTCGCGCTCCCCGGCATCGCGACCCCGACCGAGGCATTCGCGGCGCTGGAAGCGGGCGCTGCGGCGCTGAAACTCTTTCCCGCCGAAGCCGCAAGCCCAGCCGTATTGAAGGCGATGCGCGCGATCCTCCCCAAGGACACGCGCGTGCTGCCGGTCGGCGGGATCGTACCGGAGCTGATGGCGGAATGGCGTAGGGCGGGCGCGGCCGGCTTCGGCCTGGGCTCGGCGCTGTTTGCGCCGGGCATGACGGCGGCGGATGTCGGCGCGCGGGCGCGGGGATTTATCGAAGCGTTGAAGGCGGAGTAGTGCCGTTCCGGTTAGCATAGCTGAAGCTGGGCGTAGCATACACTAGGCCGCCCCCCGTCCGTCACCCCAGCGAAAGCTGGGGTCTTCCGGTTCGAGCCTCCCGATCGACAACAAGGATACACCAGCTTTCGCCGGGGTAACTGATCCGGGGTGACGGATTGGGGCTCATGATGGACCCGCTATCGTCTTCGCAGCGCGTTGGGTTTAGGGCGGCGCGATGATGTTTGCCGCCCAGGAACGAGACCTCGCCACACTGGCCGAAGCCGACCGATATCGATCGCTCCGACCGTGCACCGGCGTCGATTTCGCCTCGAACGACTATCTTGGGCTTGCCGGGTCGGACCGCCTGCGCACCGCGATGATCGAAGCCTTGTCGAGAGGCGTACCGGTCGGCTCGGGCGGCTCGCGGCTTTTACGCGGCAACGCGCCCGAGCATGAAACGCTGGAAGCGGAGGCTGCGCGGTTCTTCGGGACCGAGGCGGCGCTGTTCTTCGCCAGCGGCTACGTCGCCAACACGATCCTGTTCGCGACACTGCCCCAGCGCGGCGACCTGATCGTCCATGACGCACTGATCCATGCCAGTGCGCATGAAGGCATGCGGCTGACGCGGGCAACCTGCGTTGGCGCGGCGCATAACGATGCGGGTGCGTTCGAAGATGCGATTACCGCATGGCGCGCGACGGGTGGCAGGGGCCGCGTGTGGATCGCGGTCGAGAGCCTCTACAGCATGGACGGCGACCGCGCGCCGCTCGCCGATCTCGCGCACGTCGCGGACCGCCATGACGCCATCCTGCTGATCGACGAGGCGCACGCGACCGGGGTGTTCGGCACCGATGGCCGTGGCCTTGCCGAGAGGCTCGACGGTCGCGAAAACGTCATTACCCTGCGGACCTGCGGCAAGGCGCTCGGCTGCGAGGGTGCGCTGTTGTGCGGGCCGGCGGTGATGCGCGAATTCATCGTCAATCGCGGCCGCGGGTTCATCTTCTCGACCGCACCGTCACCGCTGATGGCGCTGGCGGTCGGTGAAGCATTGCGGATCATGGCAGACGAACCCGCGCGGCGGGACCAACTGTGGGGCCTGATCGCGACCGCGGAGCGCGTGCTGGCGCCGCACGGTGTCGTGGCGACCGGGTCGCAGATTCTGCCGCTGGTGCTGAGCGATGCGGCGCGGACGATGCGCGTGGCGAGCGCGATCCAGGCGGCGGGGTTCGACGTCCGCGGGATTCGGCCGCCGACAGTCCCTGAGGGCGGATCACGGTTGCGGATATCGTTGACCTTGAACGCCACCGCGGCAGATATCGCGGCTTTGGGAATGGTATTGGGAGAGGCGCTGCAATGACGATCGTGGTCACCGGAACGGACACCGATATCGGCAAGACCGTGTTCGCCGCGGGCCTGACCGCAGCACTCGGTGCGCGCTATTGGAAGCCGGTGCAGGCCGGGCTCGCGGACGGCAGCGATGCGGCTTCGGTCGTGACCCTGGGCGTTCCCGCAGACCACGTCCTGCCCGAAGCGTATCGGCTGACCACGCCGTGCTCGCCGCATCTCGCCGCCGAGATCGACCGCGTGACGATCGATCCGGACCGGCTTGCGCTACCCGAAGTCGATGGCCCGCTGGTGGTCGAGGGTGCGGGCGGCGTGATGGTCCCGGTGACGCGCGACCTGATCTTCGGCGACCTGTTCGCACGCTGGGCCAAGCCGGTGGTGCTCGTCGCGCGCACCGGCCTCGGCACGATCAACCACAGCCTGTTGTCGATCGAGGCGTTGCGCAGCCGCGGCGTACCAATCCTCGGCATCGCCTTCGTCGGCGACGCGGTCGAGGATAGCGAGGCGACGATCGCGACGCTCGGCAAGGTCCGGAGGCTTGGCCGCCTGCCCCGCCTCGATCCATTGAACGCAGCGACGGTCGCCGAGGCGTTCGCCGCGAATTTCGATCTGGCGGCGTTCCGGTGAGCGACTCACCCGTCTGGCACCCGTTCACGCAGCACGGCCTGCGCGAGCCGATCCCGCTCGTCACGCATGCCGAGGGCGCCGCGCTCTACACCTCGGATGGCCGGCGGATCGTCGATGCGATCTCGTCCTGGTGGGTGACCACGCATGGCCATGCCAACCCGAAGATCATGGCGGCGATCGCGGAGCAGGCGGGCAAGCTCGACCAGATCATCTTCGCCGGCTGGACGCATCAGCCTGCCGAGGACCTCGCGCGCGGACTGACCGCGATCATGCCGCCGGAGCTCACCCGCGTGTTCTTCTCGGACTCCGGGTCGACCAGCGTCGAATGCGCGTTGAAGATGGCGCTCGGCTATTGGCTCGATCGCGGCGAGGATCGCCACCGCATCCTCGTGATGGAGCACGGCTATCACGGCGACACGATCGGCGCGATGTCGGTCGGCGCGCGCGGCGTGTTCAACCGGGCGTACGAACCGCTGTTGTTCGATGTCGGCACGATCCCCTTCCCTGCCGCCGGGCTCGAACAAGCGACGCTCGACACGCTGGAAAAGGCCTGCGCCGCGCACCCGGCCGCGTTCATCGTCGAGCCGCTGCTGCTCGGCGCGGGCGGGATGCACATCTATCCAGCCCATATCCTCGCCGAGATGCGGCGGATCTGTGCGCGCCATGACGTGCTGTTCATCGCCGACGAGGTGATGACCGGCTGGGGCCGCACGGGCACGTTGCTCGCTTGCGAACAGGCGGGCGTGGTGCCCGACATCCTGTGCCTGTCGAAGGGACTGACCGGTGGCGCGATCCCGCTGGCCGTCACGATGGCGACCGAAGCGATCTACCAGGCGCATTACGGCACCGACCGCGCGCGGATGTTCTTCCACTCGTCGAGCTACACCGCCAACCCGATCGCCTGCGCCGCCGCCAATGCCAATCTGGCGATCTGGCGCGACGAGCCGGTGCGCGAGCGGATCGCAGATCTCGCCGCACGCCAAACCTCGCGACTCGACGCGCTTGCCGAGCACCCCCGCATCGCCAACGCACGCCAGATCGGCACCATCACCGCGGTCGAACTGCACGGCGAAGACGGCTATCTGTCACAGATCGGTCCGCGTCTGCTCGCCTTCTTCGGCGCGCGTGACCTGCTGCTCCGGCCGCTCGGCAACACCGTCTACGTCATGCCGCCCTACTGCATCGACGATGCCGATCTCGACCGGATCTACGCGGCAATCGGCGAGGCATGCGACGTGCTGGGGCAAGACTCCTGACGTTTTTGCTGCGGTGCAGCAACAAATGATGTACGTCCCACGTTGAGATAAGATCGCGGCCGAGTACGCCTTGCGACGAAAGGCTCGATCCACGTGAGAAACATCGCCGACACCATCGCTCGCATGGCCCGCGCCGGGGCCCCCACGCCGCGCAACACGGCGCCCAGCCGCCTGACGCCGTTGATCGAGTTCGGGACCAATCCGGGGGCCTTGCTCGGGTACGCCTATGTGCCCGCCGACCGTCCTGCGAACGCGCCGTTGGTCGTCGTCCTGCACGGCTGCACGCAGACCGCGGCGGGCTATGATCACGGGTCGGGCTGGTCGCAGCTTGCCGATCGCGCCGGCTTCGCGCTGCTATTTCCCGAGCAGACGCGCGCGAACAATCCCAATCTCTGCTTCAACTGGTTCGCGTCCGAAGACACGGCGCAGGCGGGCGGCGAGGCTGAGTCGATCGCGCAGATGACCGAGACGATGATCGCGCGCCACGGTCTCGATCGCAGCCGCGTGTACGTCACCGGGCTGTCGGCGGGCGGCGCGATGACGGTGGCGATGCTCGCCACGCGACCCGATTTGTTCGCAGGCGGGGCGGCGATCGGCGGGCTGGCCTACGGCACCGCGACCGGCGTGTCGCAGGCGCTCGACCGGATGCGCGGGCATGGCGATACGAGCGACACCGCGCTGACCGACGCGGTCCGCAGCGGTTCGCGCGGGCATGACGGGCGCTGGCCGACGCTGGCGATCTGGCATGGTGGCGCGGACGCGACGGTGAGCGTCGCGAATGCCGACACGATCGCGCGGCAGTGGCGCGGTGTCCAAGGCGTCGATGCGAACGCGGTGCGTACGGAGCGCGTCGGCACCGCCGTCCACCGGATCTGGTCGGACGCGGAAGGGCGCGACGTGGTCGAGGACTGGACCGTGCCAGGCATGGGTCACGGCACGCCGATCGATCCGTCGCGCGGCGAGCGTCTGGGGGCCGCGGGGCCGTTCATGCTCGATGTCGGGATTTCGAGCACGGCGGTGATCGCCAAGTCCTGGGGACTGGTTGCGGCGGCGAAGGCGGAGACTGCGGCAAAGTCAGTGCCGGTCGAACGAGTCGCGAAGATCGCGATCCCGGTCTCGTCGAAGCCCGCGCCGAAGCCTCGGCCCGAGGCCCACGCCGGTATCCAGGCAACGATCGAGAACGCCCTACGCGCTGCCGGGTTGATGCGGTAAGTGCCGGGTGGCGTGGGCGTTTGGCGCGCACAAACCCCATCCGTCATCCTGACGAAAGTCAGGACCCAGAGCCAAACAGGACACGGTTCGTGACCCTGGGTCCTGACTTTCGTCAGGATGACGGGGTGGTTACGAAAGCACGGGGCGGTTGGGACGTCGCGCGAGCGTCCCGGCGCTTGCCTCGGCGGCTCACGCCCGCCGATCCTCCCCTAATAGGGGAGGATCAGCGAAATAATCGACTTGGCCGTTAACCCGGTTAAAGCCGGCGCATGACGTTCACCCCGCCCCGCCCCTGGCGCACCGAATTCGCCGCCACGCTGAAGCTCGCTTGGCCGCTCGTCGCGACCAATCTCGCGCAGGCGCTGGTCGGTGCGACCGACGTGGCGATGCTGGGGCGGCTCGGGCCCGATACGCTGGCGGCGGCGACGCTTGGGCTCAACCTGTATCTCGTCTTTCTCGTCTTCGGCATGGGCCTCACCACTGCCGCGGTCCCGATGATCGCGCGCGAACGGGGTGCGCGGCCGCATGCGGTGCGCGATATCCGGCGGACCGTGCGCCAGACCATATGGGTCGCCGCCACGCTCTGTATCCCGTCGTGGATCGTGCTGTGGAATGCCGAAACGATCCTCGTCCACCTGCTGGACCAGGATCCGAAGCTTGCACACGACGCGGCGCGGTTCGTCCGCGCGGTCATGTGGGGGATGCTGCCGAGCCTCGCCTTCCTCGTGCTGCGCGCGTTCGTTGCCGCGCTCGAAAAACCGGCCTGGTCGCTGGTGGTGATGGTCGGGCTGCTAATCGTCAACGCCGGGCTCAACTGGCTGCTGATCTTCGGCCACGCTGGCCTGCCCGCGCTCGGCCTGCTCGGATCCGGCACCGCGAGCAGCATCGCCAACGGCCTCAGCTTCGTCGCGATGGCCGCCGTGATCGTCTACGCGAGGCCGTTCCGCCGCTATCGCCTGCTCGGCCGGTTCTGGCGTGCCGACTGGCCACGCTACCGCGCGGTGTGGACACTCGGCTTGCCGATCGCGATCACGCTCGGGTTCGAGTCCACCGTGTTTATCGCCGCGGTGTTCCTGATGGGGCTGCTCGGCACCGTGCCGCTCGCCGCGCATGCGATCGCGATCCAGATCGCCAGCGTCACCTTCATGGTCCCGCTCGGCATCGCCCAAGCTGCCACCGTCCGCGTCGGTCTCGCCTCGGGCCGCGGCGACCGCGCCGGCATCGGACGCGCCGGCTGGGCGGCGTTCGCGATCGGCGAAGGCTTCATGGTGCTGACCGCCGCTTTGCTCATCCTCGCGCCGCAACTCCTGATCGGCATCATCCTCGACGTCGATGCGCCCGCGAATGCGCCGGTGGTGGCGCTGGCGATCTCGCTGCTCGCGGTGGCCGCGGTGTTCCAGGTGGTCGACGGCGCGCAGGTGATCGGCGCAGGCATGTTGCGCGGGCTAGGCGACACCAAGGTGCCGATGATCTTCGCGGCCGTCGGCTATTGGGGGATCGGCATCGGCGTCGGCGCGTGGCTCGCATTCGGACGCGGCTGGGGCGGGGTGGGGATATGGACCGGACTTGCGACCGGTCTGGCGGTCGTTTCGGTGCTGATGATGGCGCGCTGGCACGCCCGCGAGCGGCTCGGCCTCGGGTGAGGCTCAACTGGACCGGTTTTGCAGATGGACCGGTACCGTTAACCCTCGGAGTGCGTTAACATAAATTGCACCACGGGAGCCTAATATGTCCGACCAAGACCGTATCGTCGCGATCGGGCTCCTCACACAGCGCGACGTCTTCGCGCTCGGCCACGATCTGTCGCGCGTCTATCCGATCGACGAGGTGCCGTGCTTCGGCGCGCTGCTCGGGGCGATCGACGATGCCGACCGCGCGTTCCACCGAGCGCACGACGCCCGCCAATCGCTTGCCAATCCGCAGATCACGGTCGCAACATCGGCGCGCTAGCGGCGTTCGACACCCGCTACCTTGGCGGAGATCGATCATGACGCATTTGCCTACCGAATTACTGCTGCTCGGCTGGTCGACGGTCCTGCTGTTCGCGTACATCATGATCCAGGGCCAGACCGCGACGCGCGACCGCGGGCTCGACTGGAATGCGGGGCCGCGCGATGGCGAGCAGAAGCCGCTCGGCGAGATGGCTGGTCGCGCCGAACGTGCGCTCAAGAACTTCCAGGAGACCTACCCGGTGTTCGTCGCACTCTCGCTCGGGCTGGCGGTGGCCGATCGCACCGGCGGTATCGGTGCAATCGGTGCATGGCTCTGGTTCGGCGCACGGATCGCCTACATCCCGCTGTATCTGTTCGGCATCAAATATGTCCGCAGCCTGTGCTGGATGGTATCGATTCTCGGCCTGCTGCTAATGCTGATCCGCTTCCTCTAAGGCTCAGCCTCGCCCCGGCTTGTCTCAAAGGGTGCGGATGATCGCCGAGAAGTCGAGGCCGCCCTGCCCGGCCTCGGCGAACGCCTCGTAGCGCTCGGCGGCCTTCGCACCCATCGGCGTATCCGCGCCGGTATCCTTTGCCGCCGCCATCGCAAGCCGCAAGTCCTTAAGCATCAGCGCCGCTGCGAAACCGCCCTGATAGTCATGATCGGCAGGCGTATCGGGACCGATCCCCGGCAGCGGCGCGTACGTCGTCATTGACCAGCTCTGCCCCGACGACACGCTGGCGATGTCGTAGAACGCCTGCGCATCGAGGCCGAGCTTCTCCGCCAGCACGAACGCCTCGCAGGTCGCGATCATCGTCGCGCCGAGGATCATGTTGTTGCAGATCTTCGCCGCCTGCCCCGCGCCGTTTGTGCCGGCGTGGATGACGGCCTTGCCCATGTCGGCGAGGATAGCCTGCGCCCGCTCGAACGCCTCCGCCGACCCGCCGACCATGAAGGTAAGCGTGCCCGCATTCGCCGCGCCGATCCCGCCCGAGACCGGCGCGTCGACCGCGGATAGCCCCTTGGCCTGCGCAGCTTCGGCGACCTGCTTGGCGGTGGCGACGTCGATCGTCGAGCAGTCGATCAGGATCGCGGACGGCGACGCAACGCCGAACAGCGTGTCGTATACCTCGGCGACATGCTTGCCGGCGGGGAGCATCGTCACGATCGCCTCGGCACCGTCCGCGGCTTCGGCAGCGGACGCGACCGCCAGGCAGCCCGCGACCTTCGCCTTGTCCAGCGCGTCGGCGCTCAAGTCGAACGCGCGAACGTCGTGGCCCTTCTTCGCGAGGTTCGCCGCCATCCCGCCGCCCATGTTGCCGAGCCCGATGAATCCGATCCGTGCCATGTTCTCTCTCCTAAATTCTGCTCCCCTCCCGTTCACGGGAGGGGTTGGGGGAGGGCAGCGCCGCAATCACCTCGCGCGTGGTCGCGGCACGCCCCTCCCCTGACCCCTCCCGCAAGCGGAAGGGGAATAGTGCTTACTTCCCCGTCCAGGTCCCGGCGCGCTTCTCGACGAACGCGGCCATGCCCTCGCTCTGGTCCGCCGTCCCGAACAGCCCGTGGAACAGCCGTCGCTCGAACTGCACGCCCATTGCCAGGCCCGTCTCGAACGCCGCGTTGACCATTTCCTTGTTCGCGAGCACCGCCAGCGGCGCCATCGCCGCGATCGTCGCAGCGGTCTTCACCGCCTCCTCGACCAGATCGTCGGCGGCCACGATCCGCGACACGAGCCCCGCGCGCTCGGCTTCGGCGGCGTCCATCATCCGCCCGGTCAGGCACATCTCCATCGCCTTGGCCTTGCCGACCGCGCGCGTGAGGCGCTGCGATCCGCCCATCCCCGGCGAGACGGCGAGCTTGATCTCCGGCTGCCCGAACTTGGCGGTATCGGCCGCAAGGATGAAGTCGCACATCATCGCCAGTTCGCACCCACCGCCGAGCGCATAGCCAGCAACCGCCGCGATCACCGGTTTCCGCGTCCGCGTGAAATGCTCCCAGCCTGCGAAGAAGTTGCTCGCATACATGTCCGCGAACCCCTGGCTCTGCATCTCCTTGATGTCCGCCCCCGCCGCGAACGCCTTGGCCGAGCCGGTCAGCACCGCGCACCACTGCGATGCGTCCGCATCGAACTCGGCAAACGCGGCGATGAGGTCCGCCAGCACCTGCGAGTTGAGCGCGTTCAGCGCCTGGGGCCGGTTCAACGTGACAAGCGTGACCCCTCCGCGGTGCTCGACGAGGATCGTTTCGTATTCGGCCATTCCAAACCCTTTCCAATTTCGTCACCCCAGCAAAAGCTGGGGTCTCATCATTTCCGGGAGACCCCAGTGTCCGCTGGGGTGACGTGCTTTTCTGCTTCAACCCGGCGTCCACGCCTCATCGTCCGGCAACGGCGCGAAGATCTGGTCGATCACGTGATCGGTCACAGCCTCGGGCGTCGCCGGATCCCAGCGCGGCGCATTGTCCTTGTCGACGATCACCGCACGCACGCCCTCGATGAAATCATGCCGCTGAACGACATGCGCGCCGACCGCATATTCCTGCTTCATCTCGTCCGCGAAACTCGCCATCCCCGCGCCCTCGTGGAGCAGGCGCAACGACACCTTCATCGTCTGCGGCGATTTCGTCTTCAGCGTCGCAAGCGTCTGCGTCGTCCACTCGCCACCGTCCGCCTCGAGCGCGGCGTAAATGTCCTCCAGCACGTCCGAAGCAAACAACCGGTCGATGTCGTTCCGGTGCGTCATGATCTCGGCATCGTCGGGTACGTCGGACGACCCTTCGAGGATGAGGTCGATCTCGCGCGGACGCTCGACGATCCAGTCCTTCACGCCTTCCAGACGAGCGCTCGTCAAATAGTGCGTTGCCAGACCCAGCGCCAAGCAATCGGCGCCGTTGATCCGGTGCCCGGTCAGCGCGAGATACTGCCCGATCCGCCCCGGCAACCGCGACAGATACCAGCCGCCGCCAACGTCCGGGAACAGCCCTATCCCCGTCTCCGGCATAGCGAACTTCGTATTCTCGGTCGCCACCCGATACCGGCACGGCAAGGCCAGCCCGACGCCACCGCCCATCGTGATCCCGTCCATGAAGGCGACGATCGGCTTGGCATAGGCGAACAGCCGGTGGTTCATCCGGTACTCGGCATGAAAAAACGCGCGCGCTTCGACGCCATCGGTGGCCCCGGACGCGGCGAGCATCCGGATATCGCCACCAGCGCAGAACCCCCGCCCCTCGGCATGATCGATGACGATCGCTTCGACCGCCGGGTCGCCGCGCCAAGACTCAAGTGCTTCGAGCACGCCCTCGCACATGCAGAGGTTGAGCGCGTGAAGGGCTTTCGGACGGTTCAACCGAATACGGCCGACAGGCCCTTCACTCTCGACGATCAGATCATCGGTCACGCGTTCACCTCCCGAGCACCATCTCCGCGCCTCCGCGTCTCCGCGTGAAAAAATTCTTGATTCACGCGGAGACGCGGAGGCGCGGAGGAGAAAGATTGAGCAAAGCTGCGCGGACTCACTGCCGCGTCAGTTCGCGACCGACGATCATCCGCATCACCTGGTTCGTCCCCTCGAGGATCGAATGCACGCGCAGATCGCGCCAGAAGCGCTCGATCGGATAGTCCTGCAGATACCCGTATCCGCCATGCAGCTGCAACGCGCGGTCGACCACCGACGAGCCGGTGTCTGTCGCGAGCCGCTTCGCCATCGCCGCGAACTTGGTCTTGTCCGGCGCGTTCGCCGTCACCTTCGCCGCCGCGATATACAGCAGCGCGCGCGCCGCCTCCAATTCGGTCGCCATGTCGGCCAACATGAACTGCGTGTTCTGGAAGTCCGCGATTCGCGTGCCGAACTGTTTCCGGTCCTTCGTGTAGGCGATCGCCTCGTCGAGACACCGCTGCGCGCCGCCGAGCGAACACGCGCCGATGTTCAGCCGCCCGCCGTCGAGCCCCATCATCGCGATCCGGAAGCCCTCGCCCTCGCCGCCGACCATGTTCGCGCCCGGCACGCGGACGCCGTCGAAGATCACCTGCCGCGTCGGCTGCGAATGCCAGCCGAGCTTCTTCTCGTTCGCACCGAACGACACGCCCGGCATGTCCTTCTCAATCACGAGGCACGAGATACCCTTCGGACCGTCCTCACCGGTGCGGACCATCGTCACGTACACCTCGTTCTCGCCCGCGCCCGAGATGAACTGCTTCGATCCGGTCACGATCCAGTCGTCGCCGTCGCGCACGGCTCGCGTCTTCAACGCCGCCGCATCCGACCCCGAGCCCGGCTCGGTCAGGCAATAGCTCGCCAGCCTATCCATCGTCACCAGATCGGGCAGATACTTGTCCTTCACCGCCGCCGATCCGAACCGATCGATCATCCACGCCGCCATATTATGAATGCTGATGAACGCGCTCGTCGAAGGACAGCCATACGACATCGCCTCCATGATCAGCGCCGCTTCGAGCCGCCCGAGCGCGATCCCGCCGCTCTCCTCGCTGACATAGATCGCCGCGAAGCCGAGTTCCGCCGCCGCCTTGATCGTGTCGCGTGGAAAGATGTGCTTCTCGTCCCACTCGGCCGCATGCGGCGTGATCCGGTCGGCGGTAAAGCGGCGAGCGAGCTCCTGGATCTGGCGCTGGTCGTCGGTGAGGTCGAACTGGTTGGTCATCGGACTTTCCTGAATCGTCATATTGCGTCCGTCATACTGGGCTTGACCCAGTATCCAGAGCGGCGAATGCTGACGCTCGTGGCTCTGGATCCTGACTTTCGTCAGGATGACGGGGTGGGGGAATGATATGGCTAGGCAACCCGCGGTCTATATCATGGCGAGTTGGCGTAACGGAACGCTGTACATCGGCGTGACGTCCGACCTGATGGCGCGGATCGTTCAGCATCGTGAGGGCGCGTTCGCTGGGTTCACTAAGCGATACGCGGTGAACAGGCTGGTCTGGTTCGCGATGGGCGACACGATGGATGCCGTTATCATCCGCGAGAAACAGCTGAAGGTATGGAAGCGATCCTGGAAGATCCAGCTGATCGAAACTGACAACCCGACGTGGCGGGACTTGGCCGAGGATTGGGGCTTCGACCCACTCCCCACCCCTCCCCTGTCATCCTGACGAAAGTCAGGACCCAGAGCCACGGACGCAGCGATCCGTAACTCTGGATCCTGGATCAAGTCCAGGATGACGGGATCCGGGGACGGCAAACCACTCACCCCATCGTCGGAATGACGAACGCGTCGTTGTTGCGCGCTGGACCGCCATCCTCGGCCATCGCCGGCAGCGCAGACCCATCCGGCCATCGCTGCGTGATCGTCTTGACCTTGGTCCAGAACTTCACGCCCTCCATACCGTGCTGGTTGGTGTCGCCGAACGCCGAGCGCTTCCAGCCGCCAAAGGTATGATACGCGACCGGCACCGGGATCGGCACGTTGATCCCCACCATCCCGACGTTCACCCTTGCCGCGAACTCGCGCGCCGCGTGGCCGTTGCGCGTGAAGATCGCGACGCCGTTGCCGTATTGATGCTCGCTCGGCAGACGCACAGCCTCCTCGAAATCGGCGGCGCGGACGATCTGGAGCACCGGCCCGAAGATCTCCTCCTTGTACGCCGACATCTCGGTGGTGACGTGATCGAACAGCGACGGACCGATGAAGAAGCCCTTCTCGTGCCCTTGCAACGCAAACCCGCGCCCATCGACGACCAGTTCCGCGCCCTCGTCGACGCCGGTCTGGATCCAGTTCTCGATCCGGGTGCGGTGCGCCGCGTTAACGACGGGGCCGTAATGCGCGTCGTTGTCTGTCGACACGCCCACGCGAAGCGCCGCAATCGCCGGGATCAGCTTCTCGCGCAGCGCGATCGCGGTCTTCTCGCCCACCGGCACCACCACCGGCAGCGCCATGCAGCGCTCGCCCGCCGAGCCGAACGCCGCGCCGGACAGGTCGGCGACAACCTGGTCGAGGTCCGCATCCGGCATGACGATGCCGTGGTTCTTCGCGCCGCCCATCGCCTGGACGCGCTTCCCCGCCTCGACGCCGCGGCGGTACACGTAATGCGCGATGTCGGACGAGCCGACGAAGCTCACCGCCGAGATCGCCGGATGATGGAGGATCGCGTCGACCATTTCCTTGTCGCCGTGGACGACCTGGAAGATGCCCTCGGGCAGCCCCGCCTCGACGAACAATTCGCCAAGGCGCACCGGTACCGAAGGATCGCGCTCGGACGGCTTGAGGATGAACGCGTTGCCCGTGGCGATCGCGACTCCGCTCATCCACAACGGGATCATCGCCGGGAAATTGAACGGCGTGATGCCCGCGCCGATACCGAGCGGCTGGCGCATCGAATAGACGTCGATCCCCGGCCCGGCGCCCTGCGTATATTCGCCCTTGAGGATGTGCGGGATGCCACAGCAGAACTCGATCACCTCGAGCCCGCGCTGGATATCACCCTTGGAATCCGCGATCACCTTGCCGTGCTCGGACGACAGCAGTCGCGCCAACTCGTCCATGTTCGCTTCAACGAGGCGCTTGAACTCGAACATGACGCGGGCACGGCGCTGCGGGTTGGTCGCCGCCCAGCCCGGCTGCGCCTTCTGCGCGGCGGCGACGGCGCGGTCCAGATCGGTCGCGCCCGACAGCCGTACCCGCGCCTGCACCTCGCCCGAATTCGGGTCGAACACGTCGCCGAAGCGCTCGGCCGTGCTGGCCGCACCGCTCACGAAATTCTCGATCGTCCGCATGGGCATCCTCTTCTTGTTGGGTGCATCGTCCGCCATAAGCGTTTCGCAGCCAAGTAGGGCTGTTTGCAGATTCGCTCTGCAGATATGCAGCTCAAGGTGAGGCGTTCATGGATTGGGACGACGTCCGTTATTTCTTGGCTCTGGCGCGCACCCACAGGCTCGGGCCAGCCGCAAAACTGCTTGGCCAAGATGCGACGACGGTGTCGCGGCGGCTGCAACGGCTGGAGCGCCGACTCCAGACGACTTTGTTCGAACAGACCGTGGCGGGATACGCGCTGACCGAACGCGGCGCAGCGCTGCTGGAACACGCTGAGACGATGGAGGCGTCCGCGCTCGGCATCCAGGAGGTCGTCGGCAACGACGCAGGCGTGCTCGCCGGCCCGATCCGGTTGAGCGTCTCGGAAGGCTTCGGCAGCCGCATCCTCGCACCCCGCCTCGCGTCGTTCACCAACCAGCATCCGCGGATCGCGATGGACCTGATCGCATCGACCGGCTTCCTCAATCCGTCGCGACGCGAGGCGGATATCGCGGTGATGCTCGCGCGCCCAAAGAGTGGTCCGTTGGTCGCGCGGAAACTCACTGACTATCACCTCGGTCTCTACGCGCATCCGGATCACCTCGCGCGGACGGGCACAATCGCGACCACCGCGGACCTGATGCGGCACCGGCTAATCGGCTATGTCCCCGACATGATCTACGCCCCCGAACTCCGCTATCTGGCGGAGATCGACGGGCGCCTCGACGCATCGATCCGCAGTTCGAGCATCGTCGCGCAGGCCGAGCTGATCGCCGCCGGAGCCGGATGCGGAATCCTGCCCTGCTTCATCGGGGACGGCGTACCGGGACTGGTCCGCGTGCTGCCCGAAGCCGTGGATATCCAGCGCTCGTTCTGGCTCGTCGTCCACCGCGATGTCCGCCGCATTGCGCGGATCGACCGGTTCATCGCCTGGCTGGACGCGACCATCGGTGAACTCAAGCCGCTGATGCTGGGCGCCACGTCCCTCTCGATTGCCGCGTCGGAGTGATCCCCGTATAGCGCGCGCCGCGGCGACATTCCCTTCGTCCGGAGTAGCAGCGTGACCCCGACCCTTTACCACAAGATGATCGACTGGATCGGCGACGGCACCGGGCTGCCCGATACGATCCTGCACATCCATGCCGGGATGGCGCTGTTGATGATCGCCCGACTGGTGACGCGACGATCGTTCGGAACGTTCATTCCGTGGTGGGTCGTCGTCGCGGGCGAGGCTTTCAACGAGATCATGGACCGCCTGACGTTCGGGTCGTGGCGGTGGGAGGATACCTCGCTCGATATCCTCAACACGCTGTTGTGGCCGACGGTGATCTGCCTCGGCGTACGGCTGCGGCCGATGATCGGGAAGCGCACGCGGTAGAGCCCGCTAGCTACCCGTCATCCTGACGAAAGTCAGGATCCAGAGCCATCGACGACAACGCCCGTGACCCTGGGCCCTGACTTTCGTCAGGGTGACGGCACGGGAACGCGGCTCACCCCAAAGCGATGTAGCGTTGCAGGTGATAGTCCTCGTCGCCGAGCTGATGGTCGATCATCACCAAGCGCTTAGCGTAATGTGACACCGCGTATTCCCACGTCATGCCGATGCCGCCGTGAAGCTGGATAGACTCCTCCGCGACCAGCGCACCGGTGCGCCCGATCGTGTATTTCGCCGCTGCCAGCGCACGCGCGCGCGCCTTCACATCGTCGCCGTCGAATGCCGACGCTGCGTTGATCACCGCCGACTGCGCCTGCTCGATCTCGAGAAGCACCGTCGCCATGCGGTGCTGGAGCGCCTGGAACTTGCCGATCGGGACGCCGAACTGCTTGCGGTCGCGGAGGTAGCCGAGCGTGGCTTCCTTGACGAACTCCATCGCGCCGACCGCTTCGGCCGACAGCGCGAGCAATCCTGCCCCGATCGCGGCGTCGACGACCGCCTGCCCCTGTCCTTCGCCGCCGACGCGCGCGTCCGCGCCGAGCGCCACGTTCTCGAGCGTCACGTCGCCGGCGCCACCGCCCTCGACAACGTTGTAGCTCCGTACCGAAACGCCCGCTGTGTCGGCGGGCACGAGGAACACCAGCGGATCGCCATCCTGCTCGACCGTCACCACGAACACCGACGCCGCGCCCGCCTGCGGCACGACCGCCTTGGTGCCGTTCAGCGTCCAGCTGTCGCCACTCTTCGTCGCGGTCACAGGATTAGCCCCGTCGTCCTGTGCAAACGCGGCGATCGTCTCGCCGGACACGATCCCGGCCAGCGCATCGTCATGCCCGCCACCAGCCGCCAGCGCACGCCCCGCCATCAGCGCACCCTGGAACGGCTCGACCACCAGCGCACGACCAAGCGCCTCGAACACCACCATGATGTCGAACCCGCTGCCGCCGAAGCCACCCGCCGCCTCGTCGAACAACGCCGACACGATGCCGAGTTCGGTCAACTGCTGCCAGACCGCCGGATCATACCCCGCCTCACTGTACGCGCCCGCATTACGCGTATCGATCGCATAGCCGTCACGCAGCGCGCGGACGAGCGTGTCGGCGAGCATGCGGCGGTCGTCGGTGTGTTCGAAGTTCATGTGATCAGAGACCCAGGATGGCTTTGGAGATGATGTTCTTCTGGATCTCGTTCGACCCGCCGAAGATCGACAGTTTCCGATTGTTGAAATAGCTCGGCGCCGCCATCGCCGCGTCCTCCGGTCCGACATCCTCGCCGTTCCACCCGGCCTCCAGAGCCTCGGGTATGTACGGCGCCGCATACGATCCGTATGCACGACGCGTCAGCGAGGTGATCTCCTGGCGGATCTCGGTGCCCTTGATCTTGAGCATCGAACTTTCCGCCCCCGGTGCACCACCGCCCGCGACTGCGGCCAGCACGCGGAGGTTGGTCGTCTGCATGTTGGCCAGATCGATCTCGACCCGCGCCATCCGCGCCGCGAACAGCGGATCGTCCGCCAACGCCCGCCCGCCCTTCTTCTGCATCTGCGCGACTTCCTTCAGCCGCTCGAACGACGCGATCGAGAAGCCGACGCCGGCGATGTTGGTGCGCTCATAGGTCAACAGGTACTTGGCGTAGGTCCAGCCCATATTCTCTTCGCCGACGAGGTTGGCGACGGGCACCTCGACGTCGGTGAAGAACACCTCGTTCACCTCCTGCTCGCCGTCGATCAGCGTGATCGGGCGGACCTCGATGCCGGGCGACTTCATGTCGATCAGCAGGAACGAGATGCCCTCCTGCTTCTTCGCGGTCGCGTCGGTGCGGACGAGGCAGAAGATCATGTCGGCATGCTGGCCGAGCGTCGTCCAGGTCTTCTGGCCGTTGACGACATAGACGTCGCCCTTACGGACCGCCGTCGTCTTCAGACCGGCGAGATCGGAGCCCGCACCCGGTTCGGAATACCCCTGGCACCACCAGTCGGAGCCGTCGAGAATCCGTGGCAGCCACTGCTTCTTCTGCTCTTCGGAACCGTATTTGATCAGCACCGGCCCGAGCATGTTCACCCCGAACGGGACCACGCGGGGCGCGTGCGCAAGCGCGGATTCATTGTCGAAGATGAACCGCTGGATCACGCTCCAGCCAGGGCCTCCCCACTCCTCCGGCCAATGGTTCGCCAGCCAGCCGCGCTCGTTGAGGATCGCGTGCCATTCCTCCATGTCCGACTTGCGCAGCCGCTTGCCCTCGCGAACCAGCGTCGAGAGGCGTGCGGGGAGTTTGTCGCGGAAGAATGCGCGGACTTCGTCGCGGAACGATTCTTCTTCGGGCGTGAAGCTGAGATCCATGGCCATGTGCTCCTGATGTTGGAACCCATGTGCCACAGTCGATCGAGGAATTGAAGGACCGGTATGGTCTGGATAACCGAATTTGTTGCGCTGAGCGACGCAGGTTAATCCGAACGGTATCACGCCCCCTCCCGTCATCCTGACGAAAGTCAGGACCCAGAGCTAGGAACGTTAGCGCCCGTGACCCTGGGTCCTGACTTTCGTCAGGATGACGGAGTGGAATGGGACGATTGGCCCTTAGAACCGGTAGCTGATCCAGCCGGCCAGGAAGTCGGAGTTCTTATACCCCGCGTTCGTCAGCGCCGGCCCGGCGATCAAATGCTCGTACCGCCCGGTAAACGACAGCCGCGAAGTGAACGGGTACACCGCCTGGAACCGGATCGTATCCGCAATCTTCTTGCCCCCGAAATTCTGCGTGCCCGCGAACGCCGAGCCATTCGCACGGTACACCGCATCGCTCGTCGTATCGCGCCAAGACAGCTGGTATTCCGCGGTCATGCGCAGCTTGCCGAACGGCGTGAACGTCACGTTCGGCGCCAGCGCGATCAAATTGGTCGGCGTCGCGAACAGCTGATAGCTGTAATAGATGTTGTTGCCGAACGGCGCGAGCGAGTTGCGCAGCGTGCCCTTCCCGTATGCGCCACCACCGCTGGCATAGTCCGCGTGGAAACCGACCCGCGGCGCGGACTTGCCGTCGCCAATCTTGTAAGTCTGCGCCAAGAGTATCAGCCAGGCCTTGATCGAACGATTGTCATACGACCCGCCCTGGTAATTGATCGTCCAGTCGAGATTGACCGGCCCCGCGTCACCCCAGACATGCAGGCCGTAGAAGTTGCGGACTTCGCGCGCGGTGTCGGTGCCCCATACTGCCGTGCGATTGCGCAGCCGCCAGAGGAACGGATCGACGTACAGCTTCGACCCGCCGAACAGCGTTTCGGGCACGACGACCCCGGTCGAGATACCCGAGAAGCGCCGCGCGCTCTCGGCGTTGTCGTCCTGAGTACCGCCATTGCCGTAGGCGGTCGGCTTGAAGTCGAACACGTCGGCACGGACGCCGGCGGCGCGCGCCCAGGCGCGGAAGCCGTTGAAGCCGAAGAACAACGTATTGTTGTCACGCGGCACGACCATCAGGTTCGGCCCGTCGGCAAACGTCTGGCGGCCATAGCGCACGCCGACATCGACATCCGCCACCGTCCCGGTCAGGTCGACGAACGCCTGCTGCACCGCGAGCTTGTTGCGGAGGTTCGGCAGCGCGGTGCCGAGATTCTCCCCTTCCAGCGTGCCGTGCGCAAGTTCGCCATAGAAGCGGAGATGCTGACCGACATGCAGATCGGCACCACCGAACAGGCGGAGAATATCCTGCCGCTGCGCTTCGGCGTCCCGCAGATTGGGGTTCGTCGTCTCGTTGACCCGAAACCGCGCCTCGCCCGACAGCGTCAAATAGACGTCGCCATCGCCGGCGAGGGAAATGAACTTCAGCTGGTCGACGATGTCCTTGCGCTTCTTCGGATCGCGCAACTTCGACCAATCCTCCGCCCAGCGCGACTGGTTATAGCCGCCCGACGTCGTCCCGTCGCCGATCGCGGCGTTGGGATAGCTCTCCGCGATCGGCGAGGCTTCGGCGGTGCTCGACACGTCCTTCGCGCCGACATTGGCCTGGCGTGACGGCGGCGCCTCGGCCTGGGCGGTGGCAACATTCGCGAACGCGAAGATCGAGAGTGCGGACGTGGCGAGGCCGGCCGCGTGCCGCAAGCGGCGCATCGTCATCGAGGTCATAAGCAAATATCCGGTACAGGACGCGGGACCGGCGAACCGGCCCCGTACGCGTCAGTGGGCGGTGGCTGCGGCGGGGATTGCCGCCGGCACGAACTCGGGAAGCTTGCCCGACAGCGCGGCGTCGAGCTTGTCGCGGTCGAGTGCGCCTTCCCAGCGCGCCACGACGATCGTCGCGACCGCGTTGCCGATGAAGTTGGTGAGGCTGCGGCACTCGCTCATGAAGCGATCGACACCGAGGATCAGCGCCATCCCCGCGATCGGCACGGTCGGCACGATCGAGAGCGTCGCGGCCAAGGTGATGAAGCCCGCGCCGGTAACGCCCGCCGCACCCTTCGAAGAGATCATCGCGACGACCAGCAGCAGCAGTTCCTGCCCGAGCGTCAGATGCGTGTTGGTCGCCTGCGCGATGAACAGCGCCGCCAGCGTCATGTAGATGTTGGTGCCGTCGAGGTTGAACGAATACCCCGTCGGCACGACCAGCCCGACAACCGACTTCTCGCAGCCTGCCGCCTCCATCTTCTGGATCAGGTTCGGCAGCGCGGCTTCCGAAGACGACGTCCCGAGCACCAGCAGCAGTTCGGCCTTCAGATACTTGATCAGCTTGAAGATCGAGAAACCGGTGAGTCGCGCGACCGTGCCGAGCACGACGACCACGAACAGCGCCGCGGTCAGATAGAAGGTCGCAACCAGAGCACCGAGATTGGCGAGGCTGCCGATCCCGTATTTGCCGATCGTGAACGCGATCGCACCGAACGCGCCGAGCGGCGCCGCGCGCATCAGGATGCCGACCAGCTTGAAGACGATCAGGCTGAGGCGCTCGAGGAAGTTCAGCACGGGCTTGGCAGGCTCGCCGACCAGGCTCAGCGAGATGCCGAACAGGATCGCGACGAGCAGGATCTGGAGGATGTTGCCCTCGGTGAACGCGCTGACCATCGTGTCCGGAATGATGCTCATCAGGAACCCGGTGATCGTCGTCTCGTGCGCCTTCACCGTGTAGTCCGCGATGCCCTTGGTATCGAGCGTGGCGGCGTCGATGTTCATCCCCGCGCCCGGCTGGACGACGTTGGCGACGATTAGCCCGACGATCAGCGCCAGCGTCGAGAAGAACAGGAAGTACGCGAACGCCTTGCCCGCGACGCGGCCGACCGAACCCAGTTCCTTCATCCCCGCGATACCGGTGACGAGCGTCAGGAAGATCACCGGTGCGATGATCATCTTCACCAGCTTGATGAACGCATCGCCGAGCGGCTTCAGCGCCGCGCCATAAGTCGGGTAGAAATGCCCGAGCGCCGCGCCGAGCGCGATCGCGATCAGCACCTGGATATACAGCTGGCCGCTCCAGCGCTTGCGCGCGGGCGTTTCCGCAACGCCATATGTCTGGGATGGTAGGGTCAACATCGCCTCCTGAAACTCTCGTCCACTGCCACGGGACGTTATGGCGACGGTAATGCCGGGGCGAACCGGGGACTACAAGACCACGTCGTACTTGCCATAAAACGTTGGTTTTACGTGCTTTGTCGGCATACCGACTTTTCAGATGTGTGGAAAATGCCGTGTTTGAGTGATGGCGAACCCCGTTCGTGTGTGATAATCCGCACAAATGGCGCGGCTTCGATTCCCTCTTTTCATGACCGCGCTGGCGGTGCTGCTGGCGTTTGCAGCACTGGGCGTGATCGTCGCCGGAGTCGCCTCGATCTATGGCCCGCGCGCGGTGGCGGACGTGACCGCGAGCGTGCGGATGCGCGCGGTACAGCAGACGCGGAGCAACCTCCGCCTGCTCGACGCCGAGTTGCAGACCTATCGCCTGCTTCCTGTCATGCTCGGCGAATATCCCGCGGTGCGCGCCGCGCTCGCATCGGGACGCGTCGACCCGGCGCTCAACGAAAAGCTGGCGATGCTGGCGCAGCGTACCGGCGCGCCGGTGATCTACGCGCTCGATACGCAGGGGATGACGATCGCCGCGTCGAACGCCGCGCGGCCCGACAGCTTCCTCGGCCACGACTACCGGTTCCGCGAGTATTTCACCAAGGCGATGGCATCGGGCGCGACCGAGTTCTTCGCACTCGGCAGCGTCAGCGGGCGCCCCGGCCTCTATCTCTCGCGACGGATCGACCGTGACGGACGACCGCTCGGCGTCGTCGTGGTCAAGGTCGAGTTCGAGAAGATCGCGCGCGCGTGGATCCAGGATCACATGGCGACCTTCGTCACCGACGCCGACGGCATAATCCTGATCTCGAGCGACCCGGCACTGCAGTTCCGTACAACCCACGCGCTTGCTCCGGCGCGCCGCGCCGCGCTGATCGCCACCCGCCAGTTCGGAAACTCCCCACTCGCGCCAGCACCGCTCCTGCTCGACGACGATCGCGCGCGTCTTTCGGACGGGACGCCGGCGGTGACGGTGTCGCTACCGGTACCGATCGCGGGCTGGCGGCTGGTGCACATGGAGCCGCTCGACGCCGCACTGCGCACCGCCGCCGCCCGAACACGCTGGGCGACCGCGATCGCGGCTCTGGCGACGATCGCGGCGATGCTGGCGGCGTGGTGGCTCTACGAACGTCGCAAGCGCAACGCCGGCGCGCGCGCCGAACTCGAGGCGGAGGTCGCGCGCCGCACCGCGGAGCTCCGCGCCACCGCCGACCGCCTCCAGATCGAGGTGGAACAACGCGAAGCCTCCGACCAGAGGTTCCGCCAGGCGCGCGAGGAACTCGCGCACGCCAACCGCGTCGGCTCGATCGGCACGATCACCGCCAGCGTCGCGCACGAGATCAACCAGCCCGTCGCCGCGATCCGCACCTTCGCCGACAACGCCGCCGCCTTTCTCGACCGCGGCGAACCGGCACGCGCGGCGACCAATCTCCAGTCGATCGTCGACCTCACCAGCCGGATCGGCACGATCACCGCCGGCCTCCGCCGCTATGCAAGACGCGGCGCTGGCTCGATCGGCCCCGTGGCACTCGACGAGGCGATCGACGGCGTCCGCCTGCTGATCGGCGACCGCTTCCGCGCGAAAGGCGTGAGGCTCGACCTCCCCACAGGCCCCGAGGCCCGCCTGACCGTCATCGCCGGCCGCGTCCGCCTGGAGCAGGTCTTGGTCAACCTGCTTCAGAACGCCCTCGATGCGGTCGCCGACCGCCGCGATGCCCGCGTGAGCGTCACCGTCGGTCGGAAAGGCCGCGACGTCGTGCTGACCGTCGCCGACAACGGCCCCGGCATCGACGCGGCGATCGCCGACCACCTTTTCACCCCGTTCGCGACGAGCAAGAAGGACGGCCTCGGGCTCGGCCTCGGCATCGCGCGCGACATCATGACCGAGTTCGGCGGCACGCTCGACCTCGTTCCAGCCCCCGAAGGTGCCATTTTCCGTATGATCCTGGTGAAGGCATGAGCGAGCAGGCCGTTCTGCTCGTCGACGACGATGACGTGTTGCGCGGTGCGCTCGAACAATCGTTCGAACTCGCGGGCATCGCGGTGATCGCCGAGCGCGACCCGACCGTCGCTTTGGCCCGCGTTACAGCCGGGTTCGACGGCGCGGTGGTGTCCGACATCCGCATGCCGAAGATGGATGGGCTCGAACTCTTCCGGCGAATCGCCGCGATCGACCACGAAATCCCGGTGCTGCTGATGACCGGCCACGGCGACGTCGCGATGGCGGTCGCCGCGCTCAAGAACGGCGCGTTCGACTTCATCCCCAAACCCTTCGCGACCGATCACCTGATCGCCGGCGCTAGGCGTGCGCTCGAAATGCGCCGCCTTGTCCTCGACAACCGCCGGCTCAGAGCGGCCGCCGAGGAAACGATCGGCGCCGAGCCATTGATCGGCGAAACCCCGGTGATGGTCCGCCTCCGCGAGACCATGCGCCAGATCGCACAAGCCGACATCGACGTCCTGATCGAAGGCGAGACCGGCACCGGCAAGGAACTCGTCGCCGTCCTCCTCCACCGCTGGAGCAACCGCCGCTCCCGCCCGTTTGTAGCGGTCAACTGCGCCGCGCTGCCCGAGGCAGTCGCGGAGATCGAGCTGTTCGGCCACGACGGCGACTCGCGCCTGCCCCGCACCGGCCGGATCGAGGCCTCGAACCGCGGCACGCTGTTCCTCGATGAAATCGAGAGCACGCTCCCCGCATTCCAGGCGAAACTGCTCCGCGTACTCGAAGAACGGGAGGTGATGCCGGTCGGCGGCGACCTGCCGCGCGCGCTCGACCTCCGCGTGATCGCAGCCGCCAAACCCGGCCTCGAACAGGCGGTAGAGGAAGGCCGATTCCGCGCCGACCTGCTGTTCCGCCTCGACGCGGTACGCCTCCGCATCCCACCGCTGAGGGAACGTCGCGACGACATCCCGCTGCTGTTCGGCCACCTCCTCCACCAGGCGGCAGAACGGTTCGGCCGCGAGGTCCCGACGATCGACACCGCCACGCTAGCGTATCTCGGCCAGCACGACTGGCCCGGCAACGTCCGCGAACTCGACAACCTCGCCAAGCGCCTCGTCCTCCGCGTCGAGGCCGAAGACCCGGTCGACGAAGACAGCGAAATCCCCCTCCCCGCCCGCGTCGACAAGTTCGAGGAAGCCACGATCCGCGCCACCCTCCAACAGGTCAGCGGCGACGTCCGCTCCGCACTCGCCGCGCTCGGCATCCCGCGCAAGACGTTCTACGACAAGCTCAAGCGCCACGACATCGACGTCGAGGCATACCGCCCAACCAAAGGATAACCGCAGATCCTCCCCTGCAAGGGGAGGTGGCGCGAAGCGACGGAGGGGTATCGCGCTATCGAGAACGGGTCACCCCTCCGTCAGCGCAGGCGCTGCCACCTCCCCTTGCAGGGGAGGATAGATCTAAGTCGGAATAACCGGCGGCGGCACACCGCCCTGCCGCGTCGCCACGAACTTCGCGAGCGGCGGCCCGATCAGCAACACCCCCAGAAACCGCAACACCTGAAGCGCCATCACGAACGGCACATCGACCGGGCTCGACGCAGCGATGATCGCGACCGAGTCCATCCCACCCGGACTGGTGGCCAGATACGCGGTAACCGGATCGATCCCCCACCACCGCGTCAACACCGCCGCGATCCCCCCGCAAAACGCAATCAGCAGCGCCACCGACAGCAGGATCCGCGGCATAGCCTTCCCCGCCACCCGCAGCGTATCGCGCGTGAACGACAGCCCGATCCGCCACCCGACCACCGCATAGCTGATCGCCAGCAACCACTGCGGCAACACCGGCTGCGCAACGCCGGTAACATTGAGCGCCGCCCCCGCGATCAGCGACCCGAGCAGAGCGCCGGCGGGAAGTTTCAGCACGACGCCAACACTCGCCCCAACACCGGCAATCGCGATCGTCCGCAGCACGGCAACCGGATCGACGGATGCGAACCACGTCGCGGCAACATGATGCCCGCTCCCGCCACCAACCATCACCGCCGCCAGCACCGAAGCGACCACCGCCACGCTCACGACCCGCGTGTAGGTCATAACCGCAACCAGCCGAGAGTCCGCGCCGTAGGCCTGCGCCATCAGCACCATCGCGCTGGCAGCACCCGGCGTCGATCCCCACACAGCGACAGTCCCCGGCAACACCTGCCACCGGCTCAGCAGATAGCCGAGCACGCTGCTCGCCGCGAGCGTGACGAAATTAACCATCAGAAACACCGGCCAGTGATCCGCCACCGTCGCGACGATCCCGGTCGTGATCGATCCCGCGATGAGCGTCCCCACCGCCGCCTGCGCCCCGCGAAACGCCGACGTCGGCACGGTCAGCGACCATCCGCGCACCGCCAGCACCACCGCCGCGATCATCGGCCCGAGCAACAGTCCCGCGGGCAGCCCAACGACCTCCAGCACCCCCGCAATCACCGCCGACAGCGCGATCAATACGGCCCAGCGCCCAATCATGTTTTGGTAGCGAACCAGATTGTATGCCGCGCGCCGCCCTTCCGCGTCGCCCGCGCGATAACTTCGTCGACCGCGAACCCCGCTTCGGCAAGTCGGGTAGCGAAAGACTTGCTCGGTGCGGACGACCACACGGCAAGCACTCCGCCCGGCCGCAATGCCGCCCGCGCCTGTGAAAGCCCCCGCGCGCCGTAAAGCCGGTCATTCCCCGGCCGCGAAATTCCGTCGGGCCCGTTATCGACGTCGAGCAGGATCGCGTCCCACTCCCCCTCGCCAATCGCCGCGGCAACATCGCCCTCGAAGATCCGTGTCCGCGCATCGGTCAAGCTGTCGCCGTGCAACGCCGCCATCGGCCCCCGCGCCCACTCGATCACCGCCGGCACGATCTCCGCAACCGCCACCTCTGCATCGAGTCCAAGCCGGGCAAGTGCCGCGCGAAGGGTAAAGCCCATCCCGAGCCCACCGATCAGCATCCGAACACCAGGCCGGTCGCCAATCCGGTCGCAAGCCTGCTCCGCCAGCGCCTCTTCCGATCCGCTCAGCCGGCTGTTCATCAACTCGTTCGCGCCGAGCATGATCGAGAACTCGGCGCCACGTTGCAGCAACCGAAGCTCACCCCCGCCCGGCACCTGCGCCGTCCCCAGCAGCACGCGCGGGATCATGCCGACCACGCCGCGATATCGTCCTGCTCGCCGATCAGCGCGAGGCCATGCGCAATCGAGGTAAGCTCCCCACCGCTCATGATCGCCGCCTCGCCGAACCGCTCGACGAAGATCCGGCGGATACGCGGGATCAGCGACGACCCGCCGGTCAGGAACACCCGGTCGATCTCGCCGCCGACGACATTGGCGACCTCCAGCGCACGGTCGACCGCCGCCTCGATCCGCACGACGTCGTCGGCGATCCAGCCCTCGAACTGCGCCCGCGTCACGTCCGCCTCGATCTCCAGCCCCGCGCCCGCAAAGTGGAAATGCGCGTCCTCGCCGCTCGACAGCGCGCGCTTCAGCGACCCGACCGCATCGTACAACGGATACCCAAGTTCGTTCTCGATCACCGCGATCATCCGCCCGATCGCGTCCGGATCGATCGCGGTCTTCTGCAACCGCTCCAGCTCGGTCATCGTCTTGCGGTTGCGCATCAGCGCGAGGCGCGACCAGTCCGCGAAATCGGCGAAATACGCGCGCGGAATCTCCAGTTCCTTGCCGAACGACTTGTACGCGCCGCCCTTGCCCAGCATCGGCAGCACCAGCCGGTCGAGGATGCGGTAATCGAACCGATCCCCCGCAATCCCGACGCCCGCATGCCCGAGCGGCGTACACCGTCTCGCAGCGCCCGGCTCGGCCACACGCACCACCGAAAAGTCGCTCGTACCGCCGCCGAAATCCGCCACCAGGATCGTCGCCGGCTCGGTCAGCCGCGTCGCATAGCTGTACGCCGCACCGAGCGGTTCGTAGACGTAATGGATCTCCGCGCCGAAGCCCTTGAACATCGCGTCATACCGCGTCCGCGCCAGCGCCTCGTCGGGCCGCGCGCCGGCATATTCGACCGGCCGACCGACCACGATCCGGTGCGGCCGCGTGTCGAGCTTGCCGCCCGCATGCGAAATCAGCTTTTCGAGGAACAGCTGTCCCATTTCCTCGAACCGATAGCGCTTGTCGAACACCGAGGCCTGCTCGAACGTCTTCATCGCCGCGACCGACTTGAACGACTGGATGAACCGGCTGTCGAGCGGATACTCCATATATTCGGCGATCGCCCACGGCCCAGCATCCGACGCGAGCCCCTTGCCGCTGTCGTCCTGCCAGAAACACAGCGCAGAGCGGAACACCGGGCTCGTCTCGGCAGGGGCGGCGAAGGTCACCAGTTCCGGCGTGCCGTCTTTGGTCCCCAGCGCCACGACGCTGTTGGTCGTGCCGAAATCCAGCCCCAAGGCGGGGCCGCCAGCGTCCGTCTGCATCGCGTCGTCCTTTAATGAACGCGGGCCTATGCCGATGCGGGGGGCGGGATGGCAACCCCGCGCGTGCGCTGGCGGACGGGTTGGCTGGGTTTGATGGAGATCGAACCCAACCAAACCCACTCCGTCATGCCGGGCTCGTTCCGGCATCCACCGGCCCGCATGACCGAGGGGATTGAGCGTGCGGGACGGTGGGCCCCGGAACAAGCCCGGGGTGACGGAGCGTTGGAGGCCGGCGTTCCGCCCCCCTACCGCCCGATCATCGCGCGGATGCGGTTCGCCAGCACATCCAGCGCGAACGGCTTGGTGATCATGTCCATGCCCTCGTCGAGGAAATCGCCGCGCACCGCCGCCTTCTCCGCATAGCCCGTCACGAACAGCACTTTGAGCCCCGGCCGATGCTGGCGCGCGATCTCCGCGACCTGCCGGCCGTTGAGCCCCGGCAGGCCGACGTCGCTGACCAGCAGGTCGATCCGCTGCTCGCCCTCCAGGAACGGCAGCGCGGCGCGCCCATCCGCCGCCTCCAGCACGCCGTAGCCGAGCCCCGCCAGCACATCGACGATCAGCATGCGCACCGCAGGATCGTCCTCGACCACCAGCACGCGCTCGCCGTCGGCACGGGGCAGCTCAGCATCGGCGATCTCCGCCACAGCCGCGGCGCCGCCGCGGAACCGGGGCAGATACAGCTTTACCGTCGTCCCGCGCCCCTCCTCGGAATAGATCCGCACATGCCCGCCCGATTGCCGCGCAAAGCCGTAGATCATCGACAGGCCGAGCCCGGTCCCCTGCCCGATCGGCTTGGTGGTGAAGAACGGATCGAACGCCTTGGCGATCACCGCCGCGCTCATGCCGGTGCCCGTATCGGACACGCCGATCACGACGAAATCGCCCGGATCCAGGTCATCGATCGTCTCGGTGTAATGCGCGTCGAGATGGGCATTGGCCGTCTCGATCGTCAGCAAGCCGCCCTCGGGCATCGCATCGCGCGCGTTGATGGCCAGGTTGAGCAGCGCACTTTCGAGCTGGTTGGCGTCGGTGTACGCCGGCCAGATTCCCGCCTGCCGCCGCACCTCGAGCCCGGCGTTCTCGCCGAGCGTCCGCCGCAGCAGATCCTCGATCCCGTCGACCAGCACGCTCACATCGACCGCCTTCACGTCGAGCGACTGCCGGCGCGAGAAGGCGAGCAGGCGCTGCGTCAGCCCCGCCGCGCGGTTGGCGGAGACGGTCGCCGCCTCGATGTACCGATCGACGCGCTCGTGCCGGACCTCGGGCAGGTTGCGCTTGACCATGTCGAGCCCGCCGATGATCCCGGTGAGCATATTGTTGAAGTCATGCGCGATCCCGCCGGTCAGCTGGCCAACGGCTTCCATCTTCTGCGCCTGGCGCAACGCATCCTCGACCCGAGCGAGCCGCGCCTCGTTCTCCTTTTCCTCGGTGATGTCGCGGCCGATCGCGTTGATCATCCCGTCGCCGGGCTGCGCGGCCCAACTCACCCAGCGATAACTGCCATCCTTGTGGCGATAGCGATTATCGATCCGCGTCACCAGGTCGCCGCGGACGATCGCGGCGACGCTGTGGCCGGTCTGGGCGACATCGTCGGGGTGCAACAACGCGAACAGCGGTCGGCCGACGATCTCGTCCATCGCCCAGCCGAGCATGTCGGTCCAGGCCGGGTTCACCGCGACGATCGTGCCGTCATATTGCGCGCGCAGCATGATGTCCGACGACAGGTCCCAGAGCCGATCGCGATCCGCCTTCGACGCGACCACCGCCTCCTCCAGCCCCTCGTTGATCGCGCGCAACTGCCGCTCGACCGCCTTGCGCGCGGACTGGTCCAGCATCGCGCCGATCATCCGGATCGGCGCACCGTCCTCGTCGCGGATCAGATAGCCGCGGTCGAGCACGTCGGCATAGCTGCCGTCGGCGCGCGCGAACCGGTATTCCTCGCTCCAGTCGCTGCCGCCACCGTCGATCACCGCGTGGATGCTCGTATCGATCCGGGCGCGGTCGTCGGGATGGATATGCCCGATCCACCAGTCGCCGGTCGGTTCGACCTGCGCGAGGTCGTGGCCATAGGCGGCGGTCAGCGCCTCGTTCCACAACACGTGATTGCGGCGCAGGTCCCAGTCCCAGATCGCGTCGTTGGTCGCCCGGCTGGCCAGCCGCAACCGCTCGCTCGTCTCGCGCAGCACCGCCTGCGCCTTGCGGTCCTCGGTCACGTCCAGCACGGTCCCGATCAGCCGGATCGGCTCCCGCCCATCGAAGAAGGCGACACCGTGCGCGGCGATATACCGCTCGATCCCGTCGTCGCGACCGATCGCACGATAGTCCGCATCGAAACGGCGCGGACCGTCGGGATCGAGCGTCGCGGCGACCGTGGCGTCCATCCGCGCGCGGTCGTCCGGATGAACCGCCGACTGGAACATCGCATAGGTCACCGGCTCGCCAGCGGGCAGGCCGAACAGCTCGCGACACCGATCGTCCCAGGTCAGCCGCCCGGATGTTGGATGGTAATCGAACCGCCCGAGCCGGGCGACGCGCGTCGCCAGTTCCAGCTCCTCGCGACTTTCGGCCAGCGCGATATCCTTGCGCCGCCGATCGCTGATGTCGTTGAACAGCACCGCGACGTGATGGAGGCCGGGCGCATCGACGCGGTAGGCGTAGACCTCGTACCAGCGATCGTCGAGCGCGGCGGCGGGATCCTCGAACCGCGTCGGCTCGCCGGTGATCGCGACATGGCCATAAAGATCGAACCAGCGCTGTTCCATGTCCGGGGCGAAATCGCGCATCGTCCGGCCGATGACGTCGTCGAGCCCGGTGTTGCGCGCGAACGCCGCGTTGACTTCGATGAATCGGTAGTCGTGCGGTGTGCCGTCGACGAACAGCATCTCGATCACGCAGAACCCGGCGTCGATCGACTCGAACAGCGAGCGATATCGTCCTTCGCTGGCCCTGAGCGCGGTCTCCGCCCGTGCCCGCTCGACCGCATCCGCGGTGCGCAACGCGACGTCCTCGACCAGCGCGATGTCGGCATGCGTCCAGTGACGCGGCTTCGGCTCGTGAAGGTAGAAGATCGCGGTAAGGCGTTCGTCATGGACCAGCGGGAACACGATCAGCGCGCACGCACCGATCCGCGTCCAGGTGGCACCATACGCCGGATCGCTGGACCGGGGGTCGGTATGGCAATCGTCGACGATGACCGTGTGCCCCGCGCGCAGATCGTCGAGCAGCCCGGCGCCCAACGTGCTCAGCGCACAGGAATCGCCGGCCAGGCTCGCTAGGCTGCCACCGATCCAGTCGCCGCCGCCGTGCAGCACGGTGCCGTCCTTGGATACCTCGCCATACCCACAGCGCGCGACGTCGAGATGCGATCCGAGCGCAGAGGCGGCCGCGGCCATGATGTCCTCGGGCCGCTCCAGGGCGCGCAACAGGTCGACCAGTGCAAGCTGGAACGCCTGGCGTGCCAGCAATTCGTCACGGTCGAGCAGATGGGAGCGCATGCAAGGTGTGTGCCTCGCGGCGATACGGAAGTCGAGACGTCCGAGGGTCTTAACCTCGTTTAAGGCGTACCAGTGCCGCATCGAGCGCGGACAGGAAGCGCGACCGGTCGGTCTTGGAGAACGGTGCAGGACCGCCGATCACGTCGCCACCCGCACGCAGATCGGCCATGATCGCGCGCGTCGCGATCGCGCCGCCGATCGAGCTGGTGGTGAACGGCTTGCCGGTGTTGGCGAGCACGGTCGCACCGGCCTTCACGCAGCGATCGGCGAGGAGGATGTCGGCGGTGATCACGACGGCGCGCGCATCGGCCTGTTCGGCGATCCAGTCGTCGGCCGCGTCGAACCCGTCGCTGACCACCACGCGAGAGATCAGCGGGTGGACGGGGATGCGAAAATGGCTGTTGGCGACGATCGTCACGGGCACTTCGTGGCGCCACGCGACCTTATAGATTTCGTCTTTGACGGGGCACGCGTCGGCGTCGACGAGGATGCGGATCGTGCTGGAAGATACGTTCGTCATCGTACACATCCCAAACCGCCCCACTCACTCCCGTCATCCTGACGAAAGTCAGGATCCAGGATCAAGCAGGGCGGCGTTCGTTACTCTGGATCCTGACTTTCGTCAGGATGACGGAGTTCTTGAGGGCGACGCGCCATTCCCTGGTGGGAAGGACGCGTCGAGGCCCTCAGCTACGCTCGCGATTACCGCGATACGGGGGCTTCCGCGCCGGAGCCGGACCGCCACGGGGAGCCGCACGGTGCAGCGTCGAGCGCGGGCCGCTCGCGTTGCTGCGACCGCCACCGCCGCCATCATGCCGAGCGCCGCTCTCGGGCGCGCCCTGCATAGCCTCGATCGCGACGCCGCTCTCCTCTTCGCCAGCCTGCGCAGTCCGCTGGATCGCCGCCGAGAACCGCGACGCAACCGCGCGCGGAATCTCGAACGCCGTCTCGTTCGGCCCGATCCGGATCGCGCCGATCTCGGACTTGGTGATGTGCCCGCGACGGCAGATCAGCGGCAGGATCCAGCGCGGATCGGCGTTCTGGCGACGACCGATATCCATGCGGAACCACACCGTG
Source organism: Pseudomonadota bacterium (assembly GCA_040388215.1). Taxonomy (GTDB): domain Bacteria; phylum Pseudomonadota; class Alphaproteobacteria; order Sphingomonadales; family Sphingomonadaceae; genus Sphingomonas. Next base: position 76,901 of record JAZKCH010000004.1, read on the forward strand.
TCCTCGAACCCGGCGCGCGGCCCTTGGCTACGCTCGTCCTGAGTCGGCTGCTTGCTCTGGTCGATCAGATCCTCGGCCTGCGGCATCGTCGCGCGGTGCATGTGCACCAGCGCCGCGGCGATATCCTCCGGCGTCTTTTCGGCCATCAGGCGGACGGCGAGTGCGCGATCCTCCTCCTCGACCTCGACCGGCTGCAACAACATGCCGATCAGCCGCTCGTGATCGTTCTTGCGGATGTCCTCTGCGGTCGGGGCGTTGACCCACTCCGCGTTGATCTTCGCACCACGGAGCATCATCTCGACGCGACGACGACGTGGGAACGGCACGATCAGGACGGCGGTGCCCTTCTTGCCCGCACGACCGGTACGACCCGAGCGATGCTGGAGCGTCTCGGCATCGCGCGGCAGCTCAACGTGCACGACGAGGCTGAGCGTCGGCAGATCGATACCGCGAGCGGCAACGTCAGTCGCAACGCAGACACGCGCACGACGGTCGCGCAGAGCCTGAAGCGCCGCGTTACGCTCGTTCTGCGAATGCTCGCCCGACAGCGCGACGGCGGCAAAGCCACGCTCGACCAGGCTCGCATGCAGGTGACGCACGTTATCACGCGTCGCGCAGAACAGCATCGCCGTCTCCGCCTCGTGGAAGCGCAGCAGGTTGATCACCGCATGCTCGATCTCGGACGGCGAGACCGTGACGGCCTGGTACGAGATGTCGCCATGACCGCGATCCTCGCCGACGGTCGAGATCCGCAGCGCATCCTTCTGGTAGCGCTTGGCGAGCGCGACGATCGGCCGCGGCATCGTCGCCGAGAACAGCAGCGTACGACGCTGTTCGGGCGACGCGTCGAGGATCTGTTCGAGGTCTTCGCGGAAGCCCATGTCGAGCATCTCGTCGGCCTCGTCGAGCACCGCGACCTTCAGGGCCGACAGGTCGAGCGCGCCACGCTCGAGATGATCGCGCAGACGGCCCGGCGTGCCGACGACGATATGCGCGCCGTGTGCGAGCGAGCGACGCTCCTTCGAGGCATCCATGCCGCCGACGCAGGTCGAAATGCGCGCACCGGCCTTGGCATAGAGCCACATCAGCTCGCGGCTGACCTGGAGCGCGAGCTCGCGAGTCGGCGCGATGCAGAGGACGAGCGGCTTGTGCGGCGCGGGCAGGCGCTGGACGCCGTCCTCACCCGCTTCACCGAGCAGCTCGCCGGCCATCGCCAGGCCGAACGCGACGGTCTTGCCCGAGCCGGTCTGCGCCGACACGACGAGATCGCGACCGATCGCATTGTCCTCGATCACATGAGCCTGGACGGGGGTGAGCGCGGTATAGCCGCGCGCTTCGAGCGCCTCGGAGAGAAGCGACGGAATATTTGTAAAAGGCATGTACGTCCTAATTGGTGGCCGGCTTGACGCTACGGCAAAGCACTGGCGTGGTGGTCCCTACAGGACTTGGCCCGCGGCCCACCCGCTCGCCCATGCCCATTGGAAGTTGTAGCCGCCGAGCCACCCTGTGACATCGACCGCTTCGCCGACCGCATACAACATTGGTACGCGTTTGGCTTGCATTGTTTGCGAAGATAGGTCCGCGGTGCTGATTCCGCCAGCGGTGACCTCGGCCTTGGCATAGCCTTCCGAGCCATTTGGTGTGAATTGCCAATGGCTTAGCGCGCGTTCGGCGTCCTGGAGCTTGCGGTCGGTGAGCGTGGAAATTTCGCCGCCCATGCCCAATCGCTCGCTCAAAGTCTCCGCGAGTCGGTCCGGCAGCGTGCTTCCGAGCAGTTTCCGGAGAGTCGCGCGCGGCGTGGTACGCTTGGCCGCGGGAAGCCAGCCGGACTCGCGATCGGGGAGGAAATCGATCCCGACGGGCTGGCCGTTGCGCCAATAGGACGACGCCTGGAGGATCGCAGGGCCGGACAGACCGCGGTGCGTGAACAGCGCGGCCTCGCGGAACGCAGTCTTGCCTGCGGTAGCGACCACGTTTGCGGCAACGCCCGACAATTCGCGGAACAGGATTTCGTCGCCGCCCAGCGTCAGCGGCACGAGCGCCGGCCGTGGTTCGACCACTTTCAACCCGAACTGCCGCGCGAGATCATAGGCAAAGCCGGTTGCGCCCATCTTCGGGATGGAAGGCCCGCCCGTCGCGATCACCAGCGCGGGTGCCGTGACGGCGCGGCCGTCGAGCGAAACGCGGTAGCGGCCGTCTGCGTGTTCGACTCCAGTGACCGCGCGGCCGAGCGACAGGTCGACGCGCCCCTTGTCGCATTCGTCGAGGAGCATCTCGACGATCTGCTTCGCGGACCCGTCGCAGAAGAGTTGCCCCAGCGTCTTCTCGTGCCAGGCGATGCCGTAGGAGTCGACGAGCGCGATGAAGTCCTGCGCGGTGTACCGGCCGAGCGCGGACTTGGCGAAATGCGGGTTGGCGGAAATGTAGCGGTCTGCGGCGGTGTGGACGTTGGTGAAGTTGCACCGCCCGCCGCCGGAGATCAGGATCTTCTTGCCGGCCTGGTCGGCGTGATCGACGAGCAGGATTTTCCGGCCACGCTGGCCGGCGACGGCGGCGCACATAAGGCCGGCGGCGCCTGCGCCGAGGATTATCGCGTCGTAATCAGCCAAGTGTAGCTCCGTGCGGCTCAAGTCAGCAGCCGCCAATTAGAATGTTTCCCCGCGAAGGCGGGGACCCAGACTGGACTCCCGCCTTCGCGGGAGAACAAGAAGGAGTGGCCGCTGTACCGCGTTCGGGATCAGCCACATAGGTGGTGACCTGCTCCCGCGTCCACTAACGCCTTACAGGGAGATTGCCCCACCCCGGCGAAGGCCGGGGCCCAGTTGGGGGCCGGCAGTGGCGCAGGTTGCCCCTAGTCACAGCGACCTTTCCAATTGGGCCCCGGCCTTCGCCGGGGTGGTAGTACAGGGGGGCCGACACGGTACAGCTGTTAACGCAACGCATAACCAAGCAAAGCCAGCCAACTTCGGCTCTCTCCCCGCCCGGGAGAGAGTTCTGCCACACCCCGACCTGAACCCCGTCATCCTGACGAAAGTCAGGATCCAGAGCCAAAATTGGCGCACTCGGTGGCCCTGGATCCTGGATCAAGTCCAGGATGACGGGGTTTGAGGCCACGTCCGTCCGTCAGCCCGTCAATCCGTCAGCCACGAGCCCCGCAAACCTACCGCAACTTAGCAATATTCAGCGAATCTTCCTTCGCCCGAACCTTCACCGACTCCTCGCTCCGGGTCAGCGCCTTGGCGATCGCCTTCAACGCCATGCCCTTCTTCGCCAGCGTATGCAGCTTCTGGATCTCGTCCTGCGTCCAAGCCTGACGATGCCGCTCGAATTTCGCTTCAGCCATCAGCCGTCATCCTTGTCGATCGCCAGCACCTCGATCGCGTCCGCCTTGTCCGCAAACGCGACCGTCTCACCGACAGCAGCCCCCATCAGCGCCCGCGCCAGCGGCGCCGAGAACGCCAGCCGGTCCTCGCCGGGCTCAGCCTCATCGCCACCGACGATAGAAATAACCCGCTCAGCCCCGTTCATCCGAACCCGGACACGCGAGCCGATCCCGACCTCATCCTCTTCAGGCTCAGGTGCAATCTCGGCGGTCGTCTGCCGCGTGTGCCAGTACCGCAAGTCGCGCAACAGCAACTTCCGAGCCTCCTCGTCCGTCTCCGCCGCGACCGCCGCCTCGATCTCCGTCACCCGCTCGCCGATCAACCGCAACCCCCGCGCCGTGACCAGATTAGGCCCCGGCGCAATCGGCTGTTCGAACTTCGGCTCGAGATGTTCCTCGTCACTCTCGCGACGAAACGCGACGCTCATGACCTTACTTCAGGCATGCGACGATCCCGGCGATCGCCGCCAGCGTGCCGTCAACGTTCTTCACCTTGACGACGTCCAGCCCGAGCTGCTCGGCCGGGTAATCATTCCCGCCCGGGAAGATCGCGTCGCCGATAAACATCATCTTGTCGAGCGCGATCCCGCTCGCCTCGTTGAGCTTCTTCAGGCCATACGCCTTGTCGACACCCTCACGCGTGATGTCGATCGAGGTCGCGCCACCCATGTTGATCGACAGCCCCGGCAGGCGTTTCTGCAAGTCCGCCTGGATCACCTTCCGCTTGGCGAAGTCCGGATCCCAGCTGTGCTTGGCATCGATCGGCGCTTCCTGGCCGAGCGCGGAGAACGTGATCTGGCTGCCCCGGTCCTCGATCCGCTCGCCCCAGGTCTTCTCCGGCACGAAGCCGGTAGCCTCGAGCGACTCGTCGAACGCCTTGAGGATCTTCTGCTTCTCGTCGTCCTCGAACAGCTCGGCATACACCGCGCGCCATTCGCCATCGAACCGGTAGAGCTTGGTCCCCGTCGTCGGCATCAGCCACAGCTTGGTGCGATCCGCCCGCTCGGGCAGACGCGACGCGACCTGCTTCTCGAACTGCGGCCAGTCGCCGCCCGAGATCACCGCGACATGCGCGACGTCGAGCAGGTTCGCCAGCGCCTCGCCCATCGGCTCCTGCAAGGGCTGTTTGCTCTCGGCCAGCGTTCCATCGAGGTCGAAGGCAACCAACTCTTTCATGCGGAAACTCCAGTAAGGATAAAATTGTCGATCGCGTGCGCGACGCCGTCGGCATCGTTCGCGCTGGTAATCTGGTGGACCACGTCGCGGACATTCTGCGGCGCGTTGCCCATCGCGATGGCAAGGCCCGCGCGCTTGAGCATCGCGATGTCGTTGGCCTGATCGCCGATCGCCGCGGTCTGCGTCAAGCTGATGCCGAACGCGTCCGCCAGTTCCTCAATGCCACTGCCCTTGTTGCCGGCCACCGGCGTGATGTCGAGATAATAGGTCTGCGACTGGACGATCGTAGCCTGCGTATCGAACTTCGCGGCGACCTTTGCGTGCAGGTCGCGCAACAACTCTTCGTCATCGCTGACGAACGTCACCTTGTCCGCCTTGGCGAGCAGATCGGAAAAGTCGGACACGATCACCGGATCCTGCGCGGATGCTTTACGCTCGCTGCCGACATGCCCGCCCTGATCGGTGCTGGCATACCAGACGTCGTCCGCGAAAAACCACGTATCGACCGGTGCATCGCCGACGATCTCCATCGCGCCGCGCACGACATCGACGTCGATCATGTGATGCTCGATCACGGTGCCGTCCCGCTTGAACACGATCCCGCCGTTGAACGCGCCCATCGGCTCGTCGATACCGAGCAACTCGGCGATCGGCATCATCCCCGAACGCGGGCGTGCGCTGATGATCGTGAAGCCAAGGCCCGCCGCCTTCAGTCGCTTGACCGCGTCGACAGTCGCAGGCGTGACCTTCTTCTCCTTGTCGACGAGCGTGCCGTCGACATCGGAGACCAGCAGCTTGATACCAGAACTCACTGCGGCATCTCGACATGACCGCCAAAGCCATAGCGCATCGCCGACAACAGCTTGTCGCCGAACGTATGGTCCACGCGGCTGCGATAGCGCGCATACAGCGCCGCGCTCAGCACGTTGGCCGGCACCTTCTCCTCCATCGCCGCATCGATCGTCCACTGGCCCTCGCCCGAGTCCGCGACGCTGCCGCTGAAGCCTTCGAGCGTGCCGTCCTTCGCCAGCGCGATCGCCGACAGGTCGAGCAGCCACGACGAGATCACGCTGCCGCGACGCCAGACTTCGGCGACATCGGTCAGGTTGATGTCGAAGCGCTCCTCCTCGACAACGTGCTCGCCGGACTTGCCCTTGAGGATGTCGAAGCCCTCGGCATAGGCCTGCATCAGCCCGTATTCGATGCCGTTATGGACCATCTTGACGAAGTGCCCGGCGCCCGAGGGTCCTGCGTGGATATAGCCCTTCTCGGCGCGCGGATCGGCCTGGCCTTCGATGCGGCCCGGCGTGCGGACGATCGTTCCCATGCCCGGCGCGAGCGTCTCGAAGATCGGATCGAGCAGGTCGACCGTTTCCTTGTCGCCGCCGATCATCATGCAATAGCCGCGCTCGAGGCCCCACACGCCGCCCGACGTGCCGACGTCGACATAGTGGATGCCCTTCTCGGCCAGTTCCTTCGCGCGGCGGACGTCGTCCTTGTAGAAGCT
>JAZKCH010000005.1:0-59589 GCA_040388215.1 Pseudomonadota bacterium
GTTTCGTGCCAATGCCGGGCTGACGAGCACAAAGGGAGTTCATCATGCGTCTTGGGAAATATCTCCTGACCGCAGCAGCAGCCACGATGGCAGTTGCTCCGGCCATGGCAGCACCGGCCACCGTGTCGGCATCGAAGTCGGTTCGTTCGGGTTCGGCTTCGGCTGACAAGAACGAGCTGGCTGGCGGCGGCATCATCGTTGCGGTTCTCGCAGCAGCTGCAGTTGTCGCAGGTATCGTTATCGTTGCAGACAACGACGACAATTCCGACAGCAACTAAGTCTAACGACTTCGTTCGAGAAATAGCGGTCTTCGGGCCGCTATTTTTTTGCCTGCGGCACCGCCGGCGGCAGGCAACGATACGGCGGCTTGGGGGACGCGCTTGCAAGAGAAGCGCGGCGTTCGGCACGTAAAGCACCAACGTCCCCACGGCTCCCGTCGGAGCAGCGGCGGCTCAACCGGCAGCATCGACTCCCGCAAATCACCGCCGCATCGTGCTGGGGACGGTGAAGGCATGCCGGGGCCAAGATCACAGCGCGCGCGCCCTTCTTCCCTCACGACCCCAGACACACAAAAAGCGCCCGTGGTGAACCGCGGGCGCTTTTTGTGTGTCTGAAAGGTCAGGCGATATGAGCGATCAAGCCGCCCTGTCGCCCCAATGCCCGATTACGGCTGAGGCTGGCCAGGCGCGCCACCCGGAGCGCCGCCCGGCATGCCACCCGGAGCGCCACGCTGCATCTGGGCCTGCGCCTGCATCTGCTGCACCACGCTCTGCGGCAGGAAGTCGAGCAATTCGACGTCGAACACCAGCGTCGAGTTCGCCGGGATCGGCCCGGTCGCCTTGTCGCCATAGCCAAGCGACGGCTTAAGCCAGAAGCGATACTTCGCGCCCTTCGGCATCAGCTTGAGCGCTTCCGAGAATCCCGGAACAACGCCGGTCACCGGCATCGGTGTCGGCTGCTGCGACTTGTCGAAGGTGGTGCCGTTGAGCAGCTTGCCCTCATAGTTCACCAGCGCCACGTCCGCATCGGTCGGCTTGGCCGCACCAGGCTTGCCGGGCGCGATCACCTTGTACTGCAGCCCCGACGCGGTCACGACCACACCCTTGGCGCGAGCATTGCGCGCCAACGGATCGTCACCCTGGCGCGCGAGCGCGACCGCAGCGATCAGCGCAAGCGCGATGCCGACCCAGAGATAGACGAGATAGCTGCGCTTGGTGGGCTGCAGCGGCACTGCGGTGACGGTCGACATCGGATCAAGGCCCTCAGATCATCTGGGATCATCTGGTCACGCCGGAGCGCCGCGCGTGCCGTTGGAAAGCAAGCGGGGGCGCCGATCTCGGCCGCCCCCGTAAATACCGACCCGACCCGGTCACCGGGTCTGGGTCGATCAGATCTTACCGTGCGCCGTCGCGCTCAGCGCGCTTGCGGTCGAGCTTGCGCGAGCGACGGATCGCTGCTGCACGCTCGCGTGCGCGCTTCTCCGACGGCTTCTCATAGTGCCGGCGCAGCTTCATCTCGCGATACACGCCTTCGCGCTGCAGCTTCTTCTTGAGCGCGCGAAGGGCCTGGTCGACGTTGTTGTCGCGTACGATGATCTGCATAAACCCGTTTAGCTCCGGTCGAATAGATTTTTGCCGTCGCGAATAGGTCCGCGCCGCATGAACTGGGGCCCCTATCAGGGGTCCGTCGGCGTTTCAAGCCAAACCGATCGTGGCGCGCAGGCTATCTCGCAACGCGTCCACGCCCGATCACAGTCGGCGGACACGTCCATTCGTCCAGCCATCCGTCCGGTGTGTCATGGTCATACACGCCGATAGCCTTGCACTACCGGAAGAATCGCCCGGCCGGAAATATCCAGCAACACTGCGAAACACCCCCGCCACACACCACCCCCAGCATCGCCCGACAGATCCGGGGAGGCCATTCATGCATCGCAACGACCACCAGCACCACCACGCCGACACGTACCACGGCCACCGCCTGGCCGAGGACATCGCCGTCATGGAGACGCTGTTCGCCCGCCGCCGCGCGCTGAAATGGTTCGCCGGAGCCGGCACAATGGCCCTGGTCTCCGGATGCGGCGGCAGCAGCGCCGACTCGACCGACGCCGTGACGACCGTTACCACCACCACCGCAACGCCGACGTCCACCGCGACCTCGACTCCAACACCCACCGCCACGACGACCAGCACGGGGTGCATCGTCGATCCGACCGAGACCGCCGGTCCCTACCCCGCCGACGGCACCAACACGGCGAGCGGTTCGACGTCGAACGCACTGACCGTCTCGGGAATCGTCCGCAGCGATATCCGGTCGAGCTTCATCAGCACGACGACGGTGGCGACCGGCACGCAATTGACGATCACGCTGACCGTCGTCGATGTGAATGCGACCTGCGCGCCGCTGGCCAACTACGCGGTCTATCTGTGGCAGTGCGACCGGAACGGCAATTATTCGCTCTATACCGCGCCGACCGAAAGCTATCTGCGTGGCATCCAGGTCACCGATGCGGCCGGCCAGGTCACCTTCACGACGATCGTCCCCGGCTGCTATGACGGTCGGTATCCGCACATGCATTTCGAGGTGTTCTCGACGCTGGCCGCCGCCACCGGCGGGCGGTACGCGGTCCTGACGTCCCAGCTCGCAATGCCCACCGCGCTGTGCAACGCGGTCTATGCGGATACGACGCTGTACCCGGCGAGCGCGACCCGATACGCGAAGATCACGACCGCGAGCGACAACGTCTTCGGCGACAACACCGCCGCGCAGATCGCGCAGCAGACGCCGACCTTCGCGGGATCGGTCGCCGCCGGCTACACCGCCAACGTCCTGATCGGCGTCGCACGCTGACAGAGGCGGGGGAGCGCCATACGCGGGGGCTTTGCCGCCGCCCGCGCGCGTCGCTAAGAGGCGCGCATGACCCGCTCCCCCACCACCCTGTACAACAGCCTCACGCGCCAGCTCGAGACGTTCACGCCGATTGATCCGACCAATGTCGGCATCTATTCCTGCGGCCCAACGGTCTACAACTACGCGCACATCGGCAATCTGCGCGCCTACGTCTTCACCGACACGCTCAGCCGCGTACTGACGTGGAAGGGCTATCCGCTCACCCACATCATCAACATCACCGATGTCGGCCATCTGACCTCCGATGCGGACGTCGGCGACGACAAGATGGAAGCGGCGGCGAAGGCCAGCGGCCAGGATATCTGGGCGATCGCACGCCATTACACCGAGGCGTTCAAGCAGAACCTCAACGACCTCAACATCCGCCCGCCCAGCAAATTCCCGCTCGCGACCGATCATATCGCCGAGATGATCGCATTCGGCGAGGCGATCGCGGACAAGCATTGCTACCAGCTGCCCGACGGGCTGTACTTCGACACCTCGACCGTCCCCGATTACGGTCGCCTCGCACGGTCGCAGGACGATGCTGGCGAGAGCCGGATCGATCCCGTCGCGGGCAAGCGCCATCCGCAGGACTTCGCGATCTGGCGGACGTCCGCCCCCGGCGAGAATCGCCAGATGGAATGGGACTCGCCCTGGGGCCGCGGCGCGCCCGGCTGGCACCTCGAATGCTCGGTGATGAGCAAGCAGTATCTCGGCGACACGTTCGACATCCACACCGGCGGAATCGATCACCGCGAGATCCACCATCCCAACGAGATCGCGCAGAACCAGGCGCATTGCGACTGCGGCGATACCGGCGCGACGCTGTGGATGCACAACAACTTCCTGGTCGAACGCTCGGGGAAGATGTCGAAATCGGGCGGCGAATTCACCACGCTCCAGACGCTGGTCGACCGCGGATTCCACCCGCTCGCTTATCGCCTGATGTGCCTGCAGGCGCAGTATCGCAGCGAACTCGAATTCTCGTGGGAGAATCTCGCCGCGGCACAGACGCGGTTGAAACGACTCGCGATGACCGTCGAGACTCTGGCTGCGCGCGGACCGGGCGGCCCGTCGGGTAGCGCGCTCGCCTATCGCGACCGACTCGACGAAGCGGTGTCGGATGACCTCGCGACCCCGCGCGCGCTACCGATCCTCGACGAGCTCCTCGCGGACAAGCGCATCGCACCGGCGGACCGCCTCGACGCGCTGGTCGATTTCGACGCAGTGCTCGGCCTCGATCTCGGAACGATCCGCCGCGAAGACCTGCGCATCCGCCCCGTAACCGCAACGATCGACGAAGCCACCATAGCGGCCCGCCTCGCCGACCGCCGCGATGCCCGCGCCGCAAAGGATTTCGGCACGTCGGATGCGATCCGCGACGAACTGGCAGCCGCCGGAGTCGAGGTCATGGACGGCGACTCACTAGGCTGGGACTGGAAGATCGCGCTCTGAGCTAAGCCCGATCGACCAGCTTCGGCGATAAAAGGCCGCGTTTCGATCCTCCCCCGCAAGGGGGAGGTGGCAGGCGAAGCCTGACGGAGGGGGAGGACGCGATAACCTCCGCTCCGTGTCCGCCCCCTCCGTCGCCTCTGGCGCCACCTCCCCCTGCCGGGGGAGGATTGCGAAAAGTGCGCGCGCCCGTCCGACAACTTGACTCTCCCAGCCACCAACCGATGTTCCCCCGATGAAAGCCGTCCTCCCAGCCGCCGCCCGCCCCCTCCTCCAACCCCACCTTCCCGCAGACCTCGACATCGCCTGGTTCGCCAAGCCCGAAGAGGCCAATGCGATGATCGCCGACGCCGACATCGCCTGGGTCGACATGCAGCCGACCGAACTCGTCGCCGACGCGATCCGCCACGCCGGGCCGAACCTCAAATGGGTCTCGACGATCTACGCCGGGCTCGACGCGTTCCCCCTAGACACACTGCGCGACAACGCCGTCACGTTGACCAACGGTGCCGGCATCAACGCCGTCGCTGTCGCCGAATACGCCGTGATGGCGGTGCTCGTCGCCGCCAAGCGCTTCGACACCGTCTTGCGCGCGCAGGACCGCCACGAGTGGCTGAAGGACGCACCCGGCAAGATCGAACTCGCCGGCACCAAGGCGCTCGTCATCGGCTACGGCACGATCGGCAAGATGATCGGCGACCGCCTGAGCGCGTTCGGCGTCGACGTTACCGGCGTCACGCGGACCGGCCGTGACGGCACGATCACGCCCGACGCATGGCGCGACCAGCTCGGCGAGTTCGACTGGGTCGTCCTCGCCGCCCCCTCGACCGGCGCGACGCACGCGATGATCGGCCGCGACGAACTCGCGGCGATGAAGCCGTCCGCCTGGCTGATCAACATCGCCCGCGGCGACATGATCGACGACGACGCATTGATCGCCGCGCTCACCGACGGCGGCATCGCCGGCGCGGTCCTCGACCCGACCAACCCCGAACCCCTGCCCCCCGAGCACCCGCTCTGGTCCACGCCCAACGCCATCGTCACGATGCACCTGTCGGGTCGCAGCCAGACCACGATGTTCGCCCGCGGCGCCGCGCTGTTCCTCGAGAACCTAGCCGCGTTCCTCGCCGACAAGCCCATGAAGAACGTCGCGGATCTTGACGCGGGCTATTGAGCCAAGCCGCGACACCCACCCGAAAGCTTTACTTCGTTGCGTGAAAAGGCGTTTTCGCGCATGGCCAGCCGCACAATTCACCATCCGGACGACATGATATGGCCGCGAACTGGGCCCCCGACAGCTGGACGCGTCACGAAGCACGACAGCTCCCCACCTACCCCGACACCGCCGCGCTGACCGCCGCGACCGATCAGCTCGCGACCTTCCCGCCGCTCGTCTTCGCCGGCGAAGCGCGCAACCTGACCGCGTCGCTCGCCGAAGTAGCCGCCGGCAAGGCGTTCCTGCTCCAGGGAGGTGACTGCGCCGAGTCTTTCGCCGAGCATAGCGCGAACAACATCCGCGACACGTTCCGCGTCATCCTCCAGATGGCCGTCGTGCTGACGTTCGCGTCGAAGCTGCCGGTCGTGAAGCTCGGCCGGATGGCGGGGCAGTTCGCCAAGCCGCGCTCGACCGATACCGAGACGATCGGCGGCGTCGAGCTGCCCTCGTACCGCGGCGACAACGTCAACGACATCGCCTTCACCGCGGAGGCCCGCGCGCCCGATCCGCAGCGGATGATCCGCGCCTATTCGCAATCGGCGGCGACGCTCAACCTGCTGCGCGCATTCGCACAGGGTGGGTATGCGAACCTGCACCAGGTCCACCGCTGGACGCACGACTTCATGGGCCGCAGCCCCTGGTCGAAGAAATACGCCGAGACCGCCGACCGGATCGGCGAGGCGCTCGAGTTCATGGCGGCGTGCGGAATCGATCCCGAGACCGTGCCGCAACTCGCGCAGACGCATTTCTACACCAGCCACGAGGCGCTTCTGCTCCAGTACGAGCAGGCGCTGACCCGGCAGGATTCGCTGACCGGCGACTGGTACGACACCAGCGCGCATTTCCTGTGGATCGGCGATCGCACCCGGTTCGAGGGGTCGAGCCACGTCGAATACCTGCGCGGCATCGGCAACCCGATCGGCATCAAATGCGGCCCGAGCCTGGAACCGGACGCCTTGTTGCGGATGCTCGATACGCTCAACCCCAGCCGCGTCCCCGGCCGGATGACGCTGATCACGCGTTACGGCTATGACAAGATCGAGGCGAACCTGCCTCGCCTCGTCCGCGCGGTCACCCGCGAAGGCCATCCGGTGGTGTGGAGTTGCGACCCGATGCACGGCAACGTCGTCAAGGCCGCCAACGGCTACAAGACGCGCCCCTTCGACCGCATCCTCGCCGAAGTCCGCGGCTTCTTCGCGGTCCACCGCGCGGAGGGCACGCACGCCGGCGGCATCCATGCCGAGATGACCGGGCAGAACGTGACGGAGTGCACCGGCGGCGCGGTCGATGTAACCGAGCAGTCGCTCGCCGATCGCTACCACACGCACTGCGACCCGCGCCTCAACGCCAGCCAGAGCCTCGAACTCGCGTTCCTCCTGGCCGAGATGCTCAACGAGGAAATGGCCGAGCGCAAGAAGGTCGCCGCCTGATAAAATGCACGGGCGTCTCAGGAATGTGCGGCAACCGTCTTGACGGCTGCCAGCCCATTCCGTAGACGCCCGCATCTGCTAACGGCCCCTTCGTCTAGCGGTTAGGACGACGCCCTCTCACGGCGTAAGCACGAGTTCGATTCTCGTAGGGGTCACCAGCCGTTTTCTTTTGAAAGAAATTTACGGCTAGGCGATTTTTGGTCCTTGCTGGTACAGCGAGCGCCGCAATGGCTCTCCTTGGCGACACGCTTGAGACCCCGACCGGGGAATGCCTCCTTGCTTGCACCGCCCGCCTGACGAAGTCAGCCGGCTCCTTTCGCCGCTTGACCAGGTTGCGCGCGCAGCCGACGTAGTGCGAATGACAGATCCACGGGCCGCGACGCTGACCCTGCTCGCACGCCGCGCACCGCACGCGACGATCTGCCCGAGCGAGGTGGCGCGCGCAATCGCGCCGGACTGGCGCGGCGCGATGCCCGCGGTCCATGCCGCGATCGACGGGCTGGTCCGCGACGGGCTGGTGCGGCTGAGCTGGAAGGGGCGCACCCTGGCAACGCGATCGGGACCATACAGGATTGGCCGCTTCGGTGACGATTGAGGTCGGCCTCGTCTCCCGCGCCTGTCGCCACTGCGCTGTCGCGCGACGATGGCAAGGTAGTATCCCACGTGTACGCAGGGCTACGGGGAAATATCCGTCGCGTCGACGAGCCTAGGGCATAGTCTGCATATGCTTGGTCATGATGTCGTAACGCCCCTCCGCCGACACCATTCGATATCCAAGCCTGCCATAAAGCTTTCGAGCCGGATTGTGACGCACGAAGCCGACTTCGGCTATCTGGAATCCGGCCTTGCTCGCCTCGTCCTCAAACCTTTCCAACAGGATCGTGGCGATGCCCTTTCTTCGGTATCCGGGCTCGACGTTAACAGACGCTACCACCGCCCTGCCCTGTCGTGCTTCCCAGAATATATAGCCGGCCTTGTCGCTTCCAGACTCGGCGATACTGGTGCGTGGGAGGTCATCCACCCATTGCCGAAGATGGTGCTCCATGCTGTTCTGCCACCCCTGCAACTGGTCGCGTTCCAGATCCTCGACGTACGCCCTCTCAAGGCGGTACATGAAAGGCAGATCGTGCGCCTCTCCCCTCCGCAGCCTTATGCCCCCAGCATCGATGCCTGCTATTCCCATCCGCTTTCGATACGCCCCCGCCAACGCGCTGTCCGATTAAATTGGCTCGAGCAGACGCGGTGCGTTCTCGTCCATGATGGAAATGCGGTGCATGCGCAGTTCCTGCGAGCGTGCTCAGACCGGCAGCCAGTCCGGTATCAGGCCCGTAACGCCCCAGGGGTGAAGCCATCCTCCCGACGCATGATGGCCGTGAGATGGCTCTGGCTGGAGAATCCGCACATCAGCGCGATTTCGACCAGCGGCAGTGTGCCACCAACGATCATCGTGCGCGCGTGATCAAGACGCAGACGCATGAAATACTGGTGCGGGCTCGTCCCCGTACACCGACGAAACGAGCGCATAAGCTGGCTCGACGAGAGCCCGACCAGGTCGGCCAGCACGTCAAGCTTCACGCCGACGGTTATGTGCGTGATCATATAGTCGCGCACGTGCCGCAACTGCCGATCCGACAGCCCGCCTAGATCTCTTCGAGGCCGGACGCCGCCATATTGCTTGATGAGGTGGATGCCGAGCAGGTTGAACAACGAGTCGAGTTCGAGGCTGGCCATCGTCGCATGGGCGCTCGATCGCAGCTCGTCTCGCAGCATGCCGCCGATCAGCGCGACGCGACGGTCTACGATCGGCAACGCGTCGGCGTTGACGATAGCGGCGGGCAGATCGAGGTCGGACTGCGCCACGCGATCGAGCCACTTTTGCGACAGCGAGAAAGCGGCAACCTCCTTGGATTCATGCCACCGCGCCCAATAGTCCGCGCCGGCCGGGACGATCTCGCACGATCCGCTCGCGGCGGATGCGCTGCGGATCCTCGTCCCGCCCAGACGCGATTCACGGTTGGTGAACGGCTTGAACGACAACAACACGAGATGATGGGGAATCGCCTGGCTGATTTCGTCGGCGTCACGCCGGTTCCACGCCGCGGAACCGCAATCGGAGCTTACGAGCCGTCCCCAATTCGGAACAGGCAGGTCGGCGGTGGCGACATGGGGCGTCTCGCGGGGACTAGGCTCCGACATCATGCGCTCCCGCTCCCCGGCATGCGGGTTTCCTAACAGAGATGCGCCTATCCTGAAAGCCGCGCCCAATCCCGTCGCGTACTCCTTGGCCATCAACCAGGAGAATGACGATGACGACCAACGACCTCAGCAAGCCCCTCGACGGCAAGATAGCGGTAGTGATGGGTGCAACCCGCAATCAGGGCCGAGCCTATGCCGTGATGCTGGCGCGCAACGGCTGCCGCGGGGTAGCGGTGCACTATCACGGTGAGACATCCCGAGGCGAGGCGGAAGATACCGCGGCCGAAATCGCCCATCTCGGTGCCGAGCCGCTCCTGATCAGCGCGGACCTGACCCTTGTCGCGGAGGTCACGCAAGTGTTCGACGCGGTCGAGCAGCAGTTCGGACGGCTCGACATCGTGGTGAACACCGTCGGCAAGGTGGTGAAGAAGCCGTTCGTCGAGATCACCGAGGCCGACTTCGACACGAGCTTCGCGATCAACAGCAAGGCCGCCTTCTTCTGCATGCAGGAAGCGGCGAAGCGGATCGAAGACAATGGTCGCATCATCACCATCGGGACGACGCTGCAGGCGGCGACGACCGGGCTCTACTCCGTCTATGCAGGGTCGAAGGCGCCACTCGAGCACTTCACGCGTGCTCTGGCCAAGGAGATCGGCGAGCGTGGCGTCACGGTAAACACCGTCGCGCCGGGTCCACTGAACACCTCCTTCTTCTATCCGGTGGAAACCGCCGACTCCAAGGCGTTCCTCTCCGGCATGGCTCCTCAGAACCGCTTGGGCGAGATCGACGAGATCACGCCTCTGATCGAGTTCCTCGTCGGTCCGGGCGGCAGCTGGGTGACGGCGCAGACCCTGTTCATCAACGGCGGTTTCATCGCCCGCTGATCGATCAATCTACGGACCTCGGTTCGATTTAGCGACAACCCTATCCGCCTCCTGACTGATGGTCCGACCGATCGGGCCATCAGTCAGAACGCCCCGAAGCTGACGCCGTTAGGGGGTCGTGCTTCGCTTCTGGAGACGAACGATGCAATTCCTGTTGGTCAGCCCACCCAAATTCGTCGTTAGAACCGCCGCTGCACGTGTGGCGGCGGGCGGCCATCGGGGTGGATTCGCGTCGCGCCTTCTCCACTACGCCGATCAGCCGTGGGCGGCCGCGTTGGCCAGTTTTCTCACGACGGCGACAATCCTGCTACCGACAGAGTATGAATATCCGATCCGCAGCGCCATGCTGTTTCTGTCGTCACGACGCCCTTGATAGCATCCGAGCGGCTGTGATTAAGATAATCACACCCTTTTACTGACGCAGATATTATCTTGAATTGCTCCAATGTTGCCTATCCATACGTCCATCAGTATCCTTGATCGTGCACCGATCATCGTCGGGGCGGGAACCGCAGGCGCTGTGCTGGCCGCACACGGCTAAGCGCTGACCCGCGCCGTCGTGTCGTTCTACTCGAGGCTGGCCCCGTCGGCGCGCCCGACTTTATCTGGAACGATCACAGCGACGACACAGCGCGGATGGGGCGCGACATCCCCCCGCCACGTGGCAAGGCCTCGGTGGCAGTTCGGCGATCACGGGACCGTGGCGATGCGCGCCCGTCCGACCGACTTTTGCCCGCTGGACCGCGCGGGGCATCGCAGGATGGAGCTGGGACGACGGGTTCCCTGCCTTCATGGCGCTTGAGAACACCCCTTCCCGCGGCGACGCCCGCCACGGGCACACCGCCCCCCCCCATCCGTCAGCGGGCTCTGGGCGAGCTGTCGCCGTCATCGCGCGCTTTTATCGCAGCGGCCCGCTCGGCAGGACTTGCACGCACCGATGCTTTCCATGGTGACGTCGCAGACGGAGCCGGAGGCTATCCGCTCAAGGCTGCGCTGATCCCGTCAGCACGGTGTCGATCGTCAGCCGCCGTCCTCCGCAACGACATTAGCCGTGACCCGTGCCGCATGTCCGTCGATCGGCCCGCCACCACCTCCCGAATCTGTGGCGAAGGGTTACATTGGCGCTGCACCGCAACGACATGAGCCCAATGGTTCGATCGACGCATATGGAGAAACGCCAATGACTGCGACCTACGATACCAAACTCGGGCTGTATATCGCCGGCGAATGGCTGAGCGGGGGCGGTCGCGATACGCGCGACGTGCTCAATCCGGCGACCGGCGCGGGACAGGCCGCGTTGTCGCTCGCCAGCGCCGCCGATCTCGATTCCGCGCTCGAGGCGTCGCAGCGCGGGTTCGTCGCGTGGCGCGCCACCCCGCCCGAAAAGCGCGCCGCGATCCTGACGCGGACCGCGCAACTGTTGCGCGAGCGCGCCGATCATATCGCGCGCATCGCCACGCTCGAACAGGGCAAGATCCAGGCCGAGGCCAAAGGCGAGGTGGCGTTCGCCGCCGCGCTGCTCGATTTCCACGCCGCGGAGGGCCTGCGTGTCTATGGCCGCGTGCTGCCCCGTCCTTCGGGCAGCCGCAGCCTCGTCCTGCATCAGCCGGTCGGTCCGGTCGCCGCGTTCTGCGCGTGGAACTTCCCGATCATGAACGTCGTGCGCAAGATCGCGCCCGCGCTCGCCGCCGGCTGCTCGATCATCATCAAGCCGTCCGAGGAAACCGCGGGCAGCGCGGTCGAAGTGCTCAAGTGCTTCCAGGATGCGGGGCTCCCCGGCGATGTCGCGCAGTGCGTGTTCGGCGTGCCCGACATGGTCTCGCGCCACCTGCTCGCCTCGCCGATCACGCGGAAACTCAGCTTCACCGGGTCGGTCCCGGTCGGCAAGGCACTGATGAAGCTGGCCGCCGACACGATGATGCGCACGACGATGGAGCTCGGCGGTCACGGCCCGGTGCTGGTGTTCGACGATTGCGATCTCGACAAGACGCTCGACACGCTGGTCGCGCACAAGTTCCGCAACGCCGGGCAGGTCTGCGTCGCGCCGACCCGCTTCCACGTGCAGGACGGCATATATGACCGCTTCGCCGCCGGCTTTGCCGAACGGACGCGCGGGCTGAAGGTCGGCGACGGGATGGATTCGGCCAGCCAGATGGGCCCGATGGCCAACGCCCGCCGCCCCGATGCGATTGCCGAGCTGGTCGGCGACGCAACAACCCACGGTGCCAAGCTGCTGGCGGGCGGCGAGTATGGCGGCCAGGGCGGGTTCTTCTTCCAGCCGACCGTCCTGTCCGACGTGCCACTGTCGGCACGTGCGATGAACGAGGAACCGTTCGGGCCGGTTGCCCTGCTCAGCCGATTCGGCAGCGACGAGGATGCAATCGCCGAAGCCAACCGCCTGCCGTTCGGGCTGGCAGCGTATTGCTTCACCGAGAATGGCCGGCGCCAGAACATGCTCGGCGATGCGATCGAGGCCGGGATGGTCGGCATCAACACCGTCCGCCTGAGCTATCCCGACAGTCCGTTCGGCGGCGTCAAGGACAGCGGCCACGGCTCCGAAGACGGTCCCGAGGGCATTGCCGCGCATCTCGTCACCAAGGCCGTCCACATCAGCTGATCGCGGCACCGCGGCGGATACCGGCTCAGGCCGCTATCCGCCGCCCCTTTGGAAAACGCTGAGACGGACGCTACCCGGCGCTTCGTTGACGCGTTACCACAGGCGATGACCGACGCGCTTGCCGAGATACCGTCGATACCCGCAGCCACGCTCGTCGTGTTCCGCGAGACGAATGCGGGGCCACCGCACCTGTTGATGGTCGAGCGCGCCAAGGCGATGGCATTCGCCGGCGGAGCGCTCGTCTTCCCCGGCGGGCGAGTCGATCCGGGCGATGACAGCCTTGCAGCGCTGCTCGATCGGCACGACGACGACACCGCCGCGCGGATCGCGGCTATCCGGGAGACGATCGAGGAGGCCGGGCTTCCAGTCGGGTTGTCGCCGATGCTGTCGCCGAGCATTTTCGAGCGTTTGCGCGCCTCGCTGCACGCTGGCATCGCGTTCGCCGAGGCGTTGGCGGAGGCCGGCGCCAGTCTCGACCTCGACGCGCTGACCTATTTCGCCCGCTGGCGGCCGGCGCATGCACATGCCCGGATCTTCGATACGCGCTTCTATCTGGCCCGGTTGCCGACCGACGCTCCCGAGGCCCGGGTCGATGCGACGGAGAATGTGCGACTGTTCTGGGCGACCGCAGCAGACGTGCTGGCGGAGGCCGATGCGGGGCGAGCAACGATCATCTTTCCGACCCGGCGCAACCTGGAACGGCTGGCGCAGTTCGCAGGCTTCGACGCGGCGGTCGAGGACACGCGCGCGCGCGCCGTGCGCACCGTGACGCCGTGGACGGAGACACGGGGCGGCGTCGAACATCTCTGCATCCCCGACGATCTTGGCTATCCGGTCACGTCGGAGCCGATGTCGGATGCCGTGCGCGGCTGACATGCGGACGGTGCGGATGACTTTGGGCTGGCTCGTCGGGCTGGCGATCGTCGCGACGCTCGCGCTGATGCTCTGGTCGATGGCGCGCGGCCGCCCGCAGGATCTGCCCTGGGCGCCACTCGATCTCGGCCAGCCGATCGGGATGTTCACTGGGCGGAAGCTGACCGCGCTGACCGGCGATTTCCCGCAATGCCGCGCGCTGCTCGATCGTGCAGGGGTTCGGTACACCGTGCTCCCGCCGCGCAAGGGCGAAGGGCAATGCGGCTATTCGGACGGCGTCAGGCTGACCGGCGGGGCGCGCAAGATCGGGTTCGTGCCTGCGGGGTTAGGCGTCGCATGCCCCGTCGCCGCGGCGCTGTCGATGTGGGAATGGGACGTGGTCCAACCCGCCGCGATGAAGCATTTCGGCGCGCGGGTGGCGAACATCGATCATTTCGGCAGCTATAGTTGCCGGCGTATCTATGGGCGCGATGCCGGCAGCTGGAGCGAACATTCCACCGCCGACGCGGTCGATATCGCCGGCTTCCGCATGACCGACGGCACCCGCGTTACGGTCGCGCGCGACTGGAAGGGCGACGATGCCAAGTCGGCCTTCCTCCGCGAAGTCCGCGACGGCGCCTGCACGCTGTTCGCGACGACCTTGTCCCCCGACTACAACGCGGCGCACGCCGACCATCTGCATCTGGATCAGGCGAACCGTGGATCGATGGACTGGCGGGCGTGTCGGTGATTGGGGAGGACCGGGATGCTTCAGATATGGAGCGAGTAACCACTCTTCCAGAACCCAGGCGCCCAGTACCGCTCAGACTTAGGCGCCATACCCCGTACCACCCCGGCGAAGGCCGGGGCCCAATTGGGGGACGCGGATGACATCGGTAGCGCATCGTTACGACACCCTCACCAATTGGGCCCCGGCCTACGCCGGGGTGATGAGAAGCACGCGCCCGAAACGCGTTTCAGATCACGTAAGAAAGGGGGCCGCTCTGATCCTCCCCCGCCAGGGGGAGGTGGCTGGCTCTTGCCAGACGGAGGGGGAGGACACGGAACCGATGGTATCGCCGCCTCCCCCTCCGTCGCCTCCTCCCCCCTCGCGGGCGAAGATCAAGAGAGCGACGGCGCCAAATTTTAACTCGCCAGAGTCGTCCCGGAGTCCACCTTCTCCACCCAATACGGAAAGAACGCCGGCTGCCGGTTCGACCAGCCCGACGCGGTCGCCGCAGCTTCACTGATCGACTGAAGCAGCTTCCGTCGCAATTCCGGATGCAGATGCGGGAGTGCCGCCGCCGCACAGAACGCTGATGGCAACCACGGCCGAACCTCCGCCCCGATCAATCGCTCGTACAGAAACCGCAACGCCGAGAAGCTCGTCAGCCGCCCCTGCCCCAGGTCGAACGCAACGAGAGTCATCAGCGGCGCTAGGAACGGCTCGATCGCATCGAGCCCGCTGTCGTCGGGCACCGTCGCACGCAGATCGGGCAGGTTGTTGTACAGCCGCGCCTGCGCCCGGATACTCGCCGCCTCGACCACGTCGCGCGACCAGCGCAGCATCGCGTCCTCGCGGTCGAGCCCTACATCGAGCGAACGGCGGATATACCGCTGCGTCGAACTCGGAAAGGCCGCAAATTCCTTCATCTCGGCGAGGGTCATCGATCCCTGTGCCGGTTTCATTCTGGAAGCCATGTCGTCACCCCGCTCTCGTCAAGGAACCGGCAGACTATGCGCTCGGATGGTTAACAACGACCCTATAGCGCGTCATCTTTCCGTAACACCAAGCGACCATGAAAGCTGTTGCGCCGCAACAAGGCTGCGACGAACCGAACGAAACTAAGCGATTTGATCGTCTTGCGAGGCGTTTGGGCAACAAAGAAGCGCCGGTCGTTGCCGACCGGCGCCCGTTCGTTGAGCAGATGCGAGCGTTAAGCCTGCTTTTCGCGCAGCGCCCGCTCGGCGTCTTCGTCATAGCCCGACGACTTTGCCGGCTCGCTGCCAGAACCCGGCTGCGTCGCCGAAATCGGATCGCTGCCGTCCATCGACTCGTCGAGCCCGTTGTCGAGACGTGCGTCGGCGCTGTCGGGGTTCTTCTGCAGGCGCTTGCCGATCGACTTGTCCTGGCCCGCTTCCTGGCGCGGATCGCGGCCCGAGCTCTTGCCCTCGGCATCCTTGTCGTCGGGCGCTACGGACAGGCTGTCCAGCGCGCTCTTGTCTATGTCGGTCATTGCGACGTCCCTTTTTAATCTTGGCGGTGACCAACGGTCGAACGGGCGGAGCGTTCCTGCCCAAGCCCACAACCGTCATCCTGACGAAAGTCAGGACCCAGGGTACCCGGGGGAAGCGCTTATGGCTCTGGGTCCTGACTTTCGTCAGGATGACGGAGAGTCGAGCGGCGTGACCTTCACCGTCTGCTCCCAAAGATACGCCTGCCCAAACACCGTCATGAACGCGATATCGGTCGCGTCACGCCCCACACACACTCGCGCGATGTCGCTGCAGGTCGCCATCTTGGTCGCATCGATCAGCCGCCAGTCCCCCGCCAGCCAAAGCTCCGCGACCGCATGAAAGTCGGGCGGATCGACCCCCGGCGCGTAAGCCGACACGCACCGCGCCGGGATCCCGCCCGCGCGCGCCAGCGACACCAGCAGATGCGAATAATCCCGACACACGCCAGACCTGGAAGCAAACGTATCGAGCGCCGTCGTCTCGCCACTGCTCGACCCACAGCGATAGTCGAGCGACTGATACACCCACTCGGTCAGCGCCGCCGCCAGCGGTCCGCCTTCCAGCCCCCCGAACTCGCGCGCAACGAAGCCTTCGAACCGGTCCGACGGACAATAGCGGCTCGGCATAAGATACGGCGTCAATTCCCCATCGAGCATCCGCGGCGGCGTCGCCGGATATAGCTCGAGCTGCACCCGCTCGCGCTTGACCGCGACGATGGCCTTATACTCGGCGGTGAACCGCCCATGCCCCCGCGACCAGCAGCGCTGGCCGATCCCATCCTCGCCGCGCACCGCCCGGATCGGACTGTCGGACCACAGGGTCAGGGACTCCGACTCGATCGTCTGGTCGGCCATCGCCGCCGCCTCAATCTGGAGGAGCACATCGGCATCCCCCGTGATCCCGTAATCCAGACGCACGTCGATCGAGAGCCGCATTGCGCGTCCCATTCCTGTCTCAAGGCCAAAGAAAAAGGGCCCGGCGATGTCCCGCCGAGCCCTGCGTTCGTCACACCCTTAGCGGGAGTTAGTTGCGGCTGCTACCAAACAGACGCAGCACGAACATGAACATGTTAATGAAGTCGAGGTACAGGCTCAGCGCCGACATGATGACGACCTTGCCGACCATGTCCGTACCCGCGACCTGCGCATACAGGCTCTTGGTACGCTGCGTGTCGTAGGCGGTGAGGCCTGCGAACAGCAGCACGCCGACGCCGCTGATGACCAGCTGCATCACGCCCGACTGCAGGAACATGTTGATCAAGCTCGCGACCAGCAAGCCGACGACGCCGATGATCAGGAACGTCCCGAACGCCGACAGGTCACGCTTCGTGGTGTAGCCGTACAGGCTGAGGCCAGCGAAACCGGCTGCGGTGGCGAAGAACGCGCCCGCGATCGACGTGCCGCTATAGACCAGGAAGATGGTCGACATCGACAGGCCCATCAGGACGGCAAAGCCCCAGAAGAGCATCTGCATCGTGCCGGTCGACATCTTGTTCTGGCCGTAGCTCATGCCGAACACGATCGCGAGCGGCGAGAACATGATGACGTACTTCAGCGGGCCACCGTTCATGAACACCTGTGCGGCAGGCGATTCCGCACCGCCCCATGCGAACAGCATCGCGACGATGCCGGTCAGCAGCACTGCCGAGCCCATGTAGTTATACACGGACAGCATGTACGACCGGAGACCAGCGTCATAGGCCTCGGTACGCTGGCCCGTGGCCGTCGTTCCGAACGGCGCGGCGCGGGGCTGGGGGTCAGACCAATTAGCCATTGTGAAATCAGCTCCTTTGTCCGGCATGGTGCCGGTTACGGTGAATATCGTCTTTTACAGGACGCTTTTCAAGCAGAGTGGTTGCATCGGCGCTGCGGTCCGCGCTTAACCTGCCGCAATTCATGATCCGCCTTTTCGTCGCCCTCCGCCCGCCACCGGCTATCCGTCAGAGCTTGCTCGACATAATGGAGGGCGTGCCCTCCGCGCGCTGGCAGGACGACGACGACCTGCACGTGACGCTGAGGTTCATCGGCGAGGTCGAACGCCCCGTCGCAGAGGATATCGCGGTCGCGCTGAGCCAGGTCGTCGCGCCGGTGCCGAGCGTGTCGCTGAGCGGAGTCGGCAGGTTCGAGAAGCGCGGACGGACCGACACGCTCTGGGCGGGCGTGACGCCGCACGATGCGCTCGGCGCACTTCACCGCAAGGTCGACCAGGCCTGCGTTCGCGCCGGCCTTTCGCCCGAACATCGCGCATATCTGCCGCACATCACGGTCGCGCGGCTGGCGCGATCGGCCGGCGTCGGGTTCGCGATCGAAGAATGGCTGGCGACGCATGCCGCGCTGACGAGCGCACCCTTCCCGCTACCCCATCTCGTGCTGTACCAGAGCCATCTCGGCCGCGACGGCGCGACCTACGAACCGGTCGCACGCTGGGCGCTCGATACCGGGGGTGGAACCTGAGCCACGGCGGAGGGTTCGCCAAGAGAACAACAGGGAGACACACTATGCGGATTGCGACACTGGCACTGCTCGGCGCGGCAACGATCGGGCTAACCGCCTGCGACAAGAGCGGCATGGAGACCGGCGCACCCGTCTCAGGCGGCCAGCGTGCGACGGCAATGCTCCAGACCGCGACCGGCACCGACGTCGGCCGCGCGACGGCGACCGAAGTCGCGGGCGGCATTCGCTTCACGCTCGACGCGAAGGCGATGCCCCCCGGCACGCACGGCGCACACATCCACATGGTCGGCCGCTGCGACGCCCCCGACTTCACCACGGCGGGCGGGCACTGGAACCCGACCGGCATGAAGCACGGCAGCATGAACCCACAGGGCCCGCACGAAGGCGACCTGCCCAACCTGATCATCGGCACCGATGGTCGCGGCACGATCGGCATCACGATCCCCGGCGCGACGATGGCGGGCCTGATGGATACGGACGGCTCGGCGTTCGTGGTGCATGCAGGTCCGGACGATCTGATGACCGACCCGTCCGGCAACAGCGGCGGCCGCATCGCCTGCGGGGTGTTCCAGGCGGGGTAAAGCCCCCTCCTAGCGTTCGTGCTGAGTGGCGACCGAGTAGCTTCGCAGAAGCGTATCGGGGCGCGTATCGAAGCACAGGTTCGCGCACCAACCTGTCCTTCGATACGCCATCTCGATACGCTGCCAACTCAGCTACTCGACGGCTACTCAGGACGAACAGGAAGTGCGTGCGCGGGTCACGCGAGGACCTACAAACCGCGCGATCCTCCCCCGCCAGGGGGAGGTGTCTGGCCCTTGCCAGACGGAGGGGAGGAAAGGGAAACCTCTGCTGCGTATCCTCCCCTCCGGCGCCTACGGCGCCACCTCCCCCTGCCGGGGGAGGATAGCAAAGCTCACACCGCCTCCCCCGCAGCCCGCGCCCTTTCCTCCCGTGTAGCCTCCGCCCCCGGCGCCAGCCGATACGCCGCCACAGCACACGCCAGGGTGATCGGCGTCACCACCAGCAACGACAGCATCCCGATCGACAAGCTCCCGGTCAGCGTCGACACCCGCCCCGCCATGTACGGCCCGAGCGCCAGCCCGATCAGCGTCGTCCCGATAAAGAACGTCGCCGTCGCCGTCCCCCGCATCCGCGGCAACACCATGTCCTGCGTCGTCGCCGCCGCCGCCCCCAGCGCGCACGACGCGGTCAACTGTGCGAGAAATATCCCGGTATAGAACGCGGTCGACGACGACGCGGTGAAGGCGAGGATCAGGAACGGCACCGGCACCACCGCGCCGAAGATCACCACCCACAACCGCCCCGCCGGATTGCCCCGCCGCAACCGATCCGACACCACCCCGCCGATCGTCAGCCCGAGGAAGCCAGCGGTCGCGCCGAGGCTGCCGATCATGAACCCCGCCGACGCCGGCGTCGCGCCAAGCTCGCGCAACGCATAGGGCGCCGCCCAGAAACTCGCCGCATAGCTCAGGAACGCGTTCAGCCCGTACGCCACCACCGTGCACAGGAACGCCGGCGTGCCGACGATCAGCGCGAAGGTCGGCGGATCGCGCCGTTTCAGCGCCGACGCCCACGAGAACACCGCATACACGCCGATCCCGATCGCCACCCATTGCGGCCACGGTTCACCCGCTGCCACCAGCCCCAACACCGCCGCGACTACGACTGCGAGCGCAACCAGATTATAGCCAAGCGCCTTCGCCCCGCCCATCGCCGCACCGATCAGCGTCAGCGGCGGCACGATCGTCACCAGTTCAGCCCCGAACGCGCGGAACGGCGCGGGATGCTTCTCCGGCTCGGGCAGCCCCTCGACCAGCCCGCGGATCGGCTCCTTCAGCGTCGCGATCCACACCGCCAGCAACAGCCCCGGCACGCCGACCGCCATGAACGCGGCCTGCCAGCCGACCAGCCCGAGCGGCCCGCCACCGGGATACGCCTTGTTCCAGCCCTGCACGATCAGCCCGCCGATGAACAACGAACAGCCGCCGCCGACATAGAGCCCGGCGGAATAGATCGACAGCGCGGTCGCACGCAGCCGCTTGGGAAAATAATCGGAGATGATCGAGTAGGCCGAAGGACTAGCCGTCGCCTCGCCGATCCCGACCCCGATCCGCGCGGCGGCAAGATGCCCGCCGGTCTTCGAAAAGCCCGACAGCGCGGTCATCACCGACCACAGCGACAGCCCGATCGTCATCAGCCGCACGCGGTGCCAATTATCCGCCAACCGCCCGAGCGGGATCCCGAACAGCGAATAGAACACGCCGAACGCGGTGCCATACAGGAAGCCGAGATCCTGGTCCTTCAACCCCAGGTCGCGCTTGATGTCCTCCGCCAGGATCGAGATGATCTGCCGGTCGACGAAGTTGAGGACGTAGACGAGAAACAGGATCGACAGCACGTACCAGGCGTAGCGCGACGCGCCTTTTTCCGGCTCGTCCCCGATGGTTTGCGCACCCGCCATGATCCCTCCTCGATGTTTTTCGAGCTATGGGTATCAGAGGGAGTCAGAGAGAAACAGCGGTTTCGACCGTATCGGGTACGGCAGAGCATCTGCGATCCTCCCCCGCCAGGGGGAGGATCGAGCGGTCACCGCTCAGTGCGAGCCGATACGCCCCCGCTTCAACGCACCCTGTTCGAGCCGCAGGAGCAGTGCCTCGATCGTCGGCGGGGTGGCCGGCTCGGCAGGCGGGCGACCGGGCCGCGAGATCGGGGTCGTCGCAATCATGTCGGGCATCGAGTCAGGCGTCGTTTCGGGCACGGTCTCGTACACCGGTTCGGGAGCATCCTCCTCGAACGCAACCTCGACCGACCGCTCGACCGGCTTCGGCGCCGGCGCGGTCACGAACGTCGCCGGTTCGGCCGAGCGCGGCATCTCCACCACCGGCGCGACCATCGGCTGCGCAAGCGGCGCGACCGGGCGCACCGGCTCCATCGGTACCGGCAGAATCGCCTTCGGATCGAACGCCGCGAGCGGCAGGTCGAGATCGACCGGAATCGTCCGCTCGTCACGCGTGCCGCTCGCACCGATCCCCACTTCCATCATCGGCGTGCCCAGATCGGCGGCCGACATGGGTTTACGCGGTGGCGCATCCGGATGCGCGTCGGCGCGGCGCACGACCGGCACGCCGTCTTCGCGCGGCGCACGGCGGACGAGAAACCCGCCCGGTCCGAACAGCAGGAACAGCGACGACCATAGCAACGCGCCGACCAGCACTCCGCTACCGAGCGCCAGCAGGACGCGCGCGGTCGTCCCGAGCGGCGGCGCGGCGGCCGGCACCAGCGCCGCCACGCCGGTCGTCCACACCAAGGTCTCCAGCGACGCGGTCGAAACCGCCAGCACGCCGACGGCGGCAAGCAGCCCACCGGCCACCGCACCGTACAGCGGCAGCGCGCGGATCAGGGGTTGGCGGCCAAGCGCGATCATCGTTTTTCCCGTGCGGCGGCTGCGATCAGCCGTCCATAAAGAGGATCATAGCGCCGAATGTTTGACGACCAGTTACGCTCTTCCTTGACGAAGGCGCGACCGCGAGCCCGCCGCTCGTCCCAACCCGACCGATCCGCGAACATCGCCGCCAGCGCGGTCGCGATCGCCTGCGGATCGTCGGGCGGGAACAACGTCCCCGTCTCCCCGTCACGGATCAATTCGCGGTGTCCACCGACGTCCGACGCCGCGACCAGCCGCCCCTGCGCCATCGCCTCCAACGGCTTCAGCGGCGTGACGAGATCGGTCAGCCGCATCCGCTTGCGGGGGTAAGCGAGAATATCGACCAGCCCGTAATAGCGCTCGACCTCCTGGTGCGGCACGCGCCCGACGAAGCGGATCGCATCTGCCACCGGCGATGCGGCGGCCTGCGCGCGCAACGCCGCCTCCATCGGCCCCCCGCCGACCATCACCAGCCGCGCCTTCGGCCGCGCCGCGACCAAAGCCGGCATCGCCGCGATCAGATCGTCGAGCCCCTCGTAATCGTAGAAGCTGCCGATGAACCCGACGACATCCGCGCCATCGAGTCCCAGTTCAGCCCCCAGCGCATTGTCGCGCTGCGGCGCGTTTCCGAACAGGTCGAGATCGACGCCGTTGGGCGACACGATGATCTTATCCGCCGCGATCCCTCGCGCGACGAGGTCGCCGCGCAGGCCCTCGCAGATCACCGCCACCGCATCCGCACGCCTGACTGCCCAGGTCTCCAACGCCCGCGTCGCACGGTAGCGCATCGACGTCGCCGTCCCCGTCCCGTTGCCGACCGCCGCATCCTCCCAGAACGCGCGGATCTCGTACACCAAGGGCAGCTTCCGCTTGCGCGCGACGATCAGCGCGGCGAGCGCATCGATCACCGGCGAATGCGCGTGGAGGATATCGGGCTTGAAGGCATCGACCGCCGCCTCGATCCGCTTGGCGAACGCCGCGATCCCGACGACCTCGCCGACCGGCCCCGGCTTCACACCAGCGCCGGTTCGGTAAAAGGTCAGCCCGTCGACCGACTCCACCGAGGCAGGCGCGACCCCGTGGCGCGGCCCGGTGACCGCAGCGACGCTCCACCCCAGCCCCTCCTGCGCCTTGAGGATCGCGCGCGTGCGAAACGTGTAGCCGCTCTGCAGCGGCAGGCCGTGGTCGAGGATATGAAGAATACGCATCGTCGACGGCATCTGCCACAGATCGCTTAACGGCGCGTCAACCGACTATGGCTACGCACCAATCTCGCACCCAGAGGAAAGGAGGCCGCCCCCATGATCGACAATCTCGCACTCGGCCTCAGCCACGGGCTGATGATGCTCGCCGCATTCCTGCTGCTCAAGCGCCCCGACCTCGATCGCGAGCCCAGCCCGCACGACGCGCCAGACAAGAAGCGCGCGCCGATAGAGAAACCCCACCGCGATGCGTGATCTCGCATTCATCGCCTTCCTGCTCGCGTTCTTTACGATGGGGTTCAAGCGGCCGTTCCTGCTCGTGCTGGTCTATGTCTATATCGACATCGTCTCGCCGCAGCGGCTGACCTATCTGCTGCTGAACACCGTCCCCATCTCGCTGATCGCGGTCGCGCTGGCGGTCGGCGGGTGGATCCTCGCCGACGACAAGCGCGATACGCGGGTCGGCGCGCGGCAGGTGTTGATCGTGCTGCTCATGCTCTATTGCTGGGTGACGACGATCGGCGCGGATTTTCCGGTCGAGGCGAAGGAGAAATGGGACTGGGTCTGGAAGACGCTGATCTTCGCCGCCTTCCTCCCGCTGACGCTGCGCACGCGGCTGCGGATTGAATCGCTGCTGCTGTTCATGATCCTGTCGGCCTCGTCGATCATCATCGTCGGCGGGATCAAGACGATCGCCAGCGGTGGCGGCGGTTACGGCCAGTTGAACCTCATGGTCGACAACAATTCGGGGCTGTACGAGGGCAGTACGATCAGCGCGGTGGCGATCGCGATCATCCCGCTGATCTTCTGGTTCATGTCCTACGGCACGATCTTCAAGCCCGACTGGCGCGTGAAGGGCTTCTGCCTCGCGCTGGTATTCGCGTGCCTGCTGATCCCGGTCGGCACCTCGACGCGGACCGGGCTCGTGTGCATCGGCCTGCTCGCGGTACTGTCGGTGCGCGCGGTGAAGCGCAAGGCGCTGTACCTCGCGGGGGTGGCGGCGCTCGGGCTGGCGGCGGTTCCGTTCCTGCCATCGGCATTCACCGACCGGATGAACACCATCAAGACCTACGACGCGGACGAGTCCGCTTCGACGCGGCTGGCGGTGTGGAAATGGACGATCGAATACGCGAAGACCCATCCGTTCGGTGGCGGCTTCGAGGCGTATCGCGGCAACCGCATCCGCTACGACCTGAAGAGCACCGGCGCCGCCTCCGCACCCGGCCCGCGGGTCGAGACCGACAAGGCGCGTGCATTCCACAGCGCCTATTTCGAGATGCTGGGCGAACAGGGTTATCTGGGGCTCGCGCTATGGCTCGCGATCAACGTCATCGGCGTGATCAGGATGGAGGTCCTGCGTCGGCGCTACGGCGATCCGGCCAGCGAATTCGCCTGGGCGGGTCCGCTCGCGGCGGCACTGCAGAGCGGGCAGATCATCTACCTGTTCGGCGCGGCGTTCGTCGGCATCGCGTTCCAACCGTTCGTCTACATGCTTATCGGTGCGCAGATCGGCCTCGACACCTATCTGACGCGCAAGCGCAGCGAACAGACGTTCCGCCCGATGCGCAGGACGCTCCCCTCCCGCTGACGAGAGGGGAGCAGATAGCCTCAGTCGACCGGTTCGTCGGCCAGCTCTTCCTCGAGCGCCGCGATGATCGCCTTGTTGAACGCGGGGATGTCATCCGGCTTGCGGCTCGTAATCAGGTTGCCGTCGACAACGACCTCCTCGTCCACCACATCCGCGCCCGCATTCTCCAGGTCCGTCCGGATCGACGGGAAGCTCGTCACGCGGCGCCCGTCGATCACGTCGGCCTCGGCCAGCAGCCACGGCGCATGGCAGATCGCGGCGACGATCTTCCCGTCCTCCATGAACTCGGTGATGATCTCGATCGCGCGCTCTTCCTGGCGCATCGTGTCGGGATTGGCGACGCCGCCCGGCAGCACCAGCGCGTCGTAATCGTCGGTATCGACCTCATCGAGCGTCAGGTCCGGCGTCGCGGTCTCGGCCTTGTTGATGTCGCCCTTCATGCCCTGGATCGGGTCGGTCTTGATCGACGCGAGCGTAACCTTCGCGCCCGCCGCCTCCAGCGCCTTCCTCGGTTCGAACAGTTCGACGGTCTCGAAACCGTCGGCAGCGAGCATCAATACGCGAGCTTGGGAAAGATCGGCCATGTCATGTCTCCAGTGAAATCCCGTGCCCCCTCAACCCCGCGCCGCGTGGGTCGTTCCGGAACGATGCGACCTCCCGAACATTTCCAGAGCAGAAGGACCCC
The DNA here is from genome assembly GCA_040388215.1 of Pseudomonadota bacterium. Lineage (GTDB taxonomy): Bacteria > Pseudomonadota > Alphaproteobacteria > Sphingomonadales > Sphingomonadaceae > Sphingomonas. The sequence continues at coordinate 25,151 of JAZKCH010000005.1, forward strand.
CGCATTGCCCATCAAGATCGTGTATTCCGACGACTCCAAGCCCGGCATCACCCGCAAGAAGATGCGGAACGGCTGGGGCTATTGGGATGCCAAGGGCGAGCGCATCACCGACCGCGACGAGATCGACCGACTGAACGCGATCGCCTTGCCCCCCGCCTATCGCGACGCCTGGTTCTGCCCCAAGCCGAACGGCCATATCCAGGCGGTCGGCTGGGATGAAAAGGGGCGCAAGCAATATCGCTATCACCTCGGCTTCCGCGAAGCGCAGGAGGCCGCCAAATACGAACGCTGCGCCGATTTCGGCCACGCCCTTCCCAAAATTCGCAAGGCGGTCGAGGCCGATCTCCGCAAACGCTCGCTTTCCCGCGAACGCGCGGTCGCGGCGGTGATCCGATTACTCGACGGCGGCCATATCCGCATCGGCAACGAAGCCTATGCCGAGGCGAACGAGAGCTTCGGCGCGACCACGCTGCGCAAGCGCCACGGCGAGGTGAAGGGCTCGACGCTGAAACTCCAGTACAAGGGCAAGTCCGGCAAGATGCGGACGCTCAGGATCACCGATCGCTCGCTCAGCAGCTTCGTCAAGAAATGCCAGGACCTCGACGAACAGCATCTGTTCGCGTGGCTCGACGATGCCGGCGTCGCGCATCCGGTCACCTCGACCGACGTCAACTGCTACATCCGCGACGTCACCGGCACCGACTTCACCGCCAAGAACTTCCGCACCTGGGCTGCCAGCGTCGCCGCGTTCGAGGCGCTCGCATCGGCCGAGCGCGACCTCAGCCTCAAGGCGATGCTCGAACCCGTCGTCGCGCGTCTCGGCAACACCCACGCGATCGCGCGGAAAAGCTACGTCCACCCGTCGTTGATCGCGCTCGTGAAAACCGGTCAAAGCACGTTCCGCAAGGCGCTCCGCCTCCCGCGCGCCAAGCGCTACATGAGCCGCGAGGAATGTGGCCTGATCACCTTCCTCGAAGCCGGCACGCCCGCGACCGCGACACTCGCAAAAGCGGCCTGACGAGTATCTTCATGTCCAACACTACCGCCCCCAAGCAGCCGATCTTCGACGCAGGCGACGTCGGCAACCAGGCCCAGGGCTTCGTCACCGCCAGCGTCGCCTGGATCCAGGCCTATTGGCTCCAGATCCTGATCGCGTTCGGGATCGGCGCGGTCATCGTGATCGTCCTCCACACCGCACGCCGGTTCGGCAGCAAGCTTTGCGAACGCCCCCGCGCGCTCAACGGCTGGGGCATCGTCGTCGGCAAGGCGATCGCCCGGACCGGCAATTTCTTCATCGTCATGCTCGCCGCCAAGCTGGTCGCCGGCTATTCCGCCGCCCCCGGCGAAGTCGCGACGACGATCAACTTCCTCTTCACCGTCGCCGCGGTGTTCCAGGCCGCCGTGTGGGTGCGCGAGATCATCCTCGGCGCGATTGAGCACCGTACGCAGTCCGAACATTATTCGGGTGAAGCGCTGCTCTCGGCGATGGGCCTGATCCGTCTGCTCGTCACCTTCGTGGTGTTCGCGGTCGCGCTGGTCGTCGTCCTCGACAATCTCGGCGTCAACGTCACCGGCCTCGTCGCGGGTCTAGGCGTCGGCGGCATCGCGATCGGCCTGGCCGCACAAGGCATCTTCGCCGACCTGTTCGCCGCGCTCGCGATCATCTTCGACCGCCCGTTCCGCCGCGGCGACTCGATCAGCTACGACACCGCCTCGGGCAGCGTCGAGGCGATCGGGCTCAAATCGACGCGGATCCGCGGGATCGATGGCGAGGAGCGCGTGATCTCGAACAAGAACCTCCTCAACAAGGAGATTCTCAACAACACGCAACGCAACCACCGCCGCGCGAAGTTCGTCATCGGCGTCACCTATTCGACGCCCCCCGAAGTGTGTTCACGTATCCCCGCGATGCTCAAGGAGATTGTCGAAGCCCACGACAAGATCTTCACGCGCGCAGGCTTCACCGGCTTCGGCGCGTCGAGCCTCGATTTCGAGGTCCAGTTCGACAGTAAGGGCCCCGATTATGCGAGCTTCTACGACGGCCGCACTGCAGTCGGCATCGCGATCCTGAAACGCTTCAACGACGAGAAGATCGAGATCGCGTTCCCGACACAGGTGAATATGATGGCGGCGCCGGATGGCTCGGTGGTGATGCCGTATCCCGAAGGGCGACGGTCGGAGGCGGAAACGCCCGCCTGATCTGCTTAGCTGAGCGAAGACCGCTATCCCAATCGGACATGCCCGATCTGAAAAGTGCGCCCGTTCCGCACAATCACTACTGCTTCTTTGTTCTCCCGCGAAGGCGGGAGCCCAGTCTGGATCCCCGCCTTCGCGGGGAAACAATACTTACTGGTGGTCCGCGAAACCGTTGCCGTTAAGCGAAGCCCGGGATGACGGATTCCCTACGCCCCCCATCACCACCCCGGCGAAGGCCGGGGCCCAGTTGGTGAGGTCGCGGTATCGAAGCGCAACACCTGTCAGCTACGTCCCCCACCTGGACCCCGGCCTCCGCCGGGGAGGCGCACTTTGATGCCGGGGAGGTGCTCTCTAATTAATCCGCGCGGACGTCGGGTTCGGTTGAAGAGAAACTAAATCCCACCCTCATCCAACGACAACAACGTCGCATTCCCCCCAGCACTCGTCGTATCCACCGAAACCGCCCGCTCCGCACAGAACCGGTACAGATACCGCGGCCCACCAGCCTTAGGCCCAGTCCCCGAAAGCCCCTCGCCCCCGAACGGCTGAGACCCCACGACCGCACCGATCATAGACCGGTTGATATACAGATTCCCCACCGCAGCCTCTGCCTCGATCACCTCGGCCGCGCGCGCGATGCGGCTGTGCAGCCCCATCGTCAGGCCGTAACCCTTCGCGTTGACCCGAGCGATCGTCTCGCTCAGCTTCCCCGCCTCCCAGGTCGCGACATGCAGGATCGGCCCGAACCACTCCTGGTTCAGATCCTCGATCGCACCGATCCGCACCAACGTCGGCGGCACGAACAGCCCGTCCGCGGGCACATCGAGCGTCTTGACGATCTTCGCCTTCACGCTCTCGCGGTACGCCATCAGCCGGTCATACGCGGCCCGGTCGATCACCGGCCCGACATCGGTCGCCGGATCGCCCGACCGCCCGATCCGCAACGTCTCCATCGCCCCCGACAGCATCTCGATCACGCCGTCCGCAATATCCTCCTGCACCAGCAGCAAGCGCAACGCCGAGCAACGCTGCCCTGCCGACCGGAACGACGACGCGATCACGTCCGCCACCACCTGCTCGGGCAGCGCGGTGGAATCGACGATCATCGCGTTGATCCCGCCAGTCTCCGCGATCAGCGGCACGATCGGCCGCGTCTCGTCGTCGAGCAACGACCGCGCGATCTTCCGCGACGTCGCGGTCGACCCGGTGAACGCGACGCCCTGGATACGCACGTCGGCGGTCAGCGCCGCGCCAACCTCCGGCCCGCCGGTCACGAGCACCAGCGCATCGACCGGCACGCCAGCCTCATGCGCCAGTTCCACCGCACGCGCCGCGATCCGCGGCGTCTGCGGCGCAGGCTTGGCGACCACGGTGTTACCGGTGACCAGCGCTGCCACCGTCTGCCCGAGGAAGATCGCCAACGGGAAGTTCCACGGCGCGATCGTCGCCCAGACACCCCGCCCCTCGATATGCAGCGTATTCCGCTCGCCCGTCGGCCCCGGCAGCTCGATCGGATGCAGGTTCAACCGCGCCTGCTGCGCATAATACCGACAGAAATCGGCTGCTTCGCGCACCTCGCCAATCGCGTCGCCAATCGTCTTGAACGCCTCCTGCACGCAGATCGCCATCAGCTCGTCGCGATGCTTCTCGATCAGGTCGGCGAGCCGCTCCAGGCAAGCGGCGCGCTCGTCCACGGGCGTGGTCGACCACCCCGGAAACGCCGCATGCGCCCGCGTGATAGCGGCCACAACAACATCCCCCTCCCGCAAGCGGGAGGGGCTAGGGGTGGGCACGCGCTCACCCCCGAAGCTACCGTTTGCAGTAGAACGCCCCACGCCAGCCGTAGCCGACGACGATAGCGCGAGCCCACCCCCGGCCCCTCCCGCATGCGGGAGGGGGGAATTAACCGCCGCTACGGTCGCCTCCAACGTCCCCACATCACTCAAATCCAACCCAGCAGAATTCCGGTGCCCCCCAGCCCCGAACAAATCCACCGGCAACGGAATGCTGGGATGCCGCTTCCCCCCGACCGCAGCGATCTTCGCCACCGGATCCGCCAAAATCTCAGCCTCAGTCAGCCGCTCATCCGCCAACTGATGCACGAAACTCGAATTCGCCCCATTCTCCAGTAACCGCCGAACCAGATACGCCAGCAGATCGCGATGCCCCCCGACCGGCGCGTAAACCCGACAATGATAGCCATTCTCCTGCACCAGCCGCTCGTACAGCCCGTCACCCATCCCGTGCAGCCGCTGGAACTCGAAATCGCGCGAGTTGCCCGCCCACTCCATGATCGTCGCGACTGTCAGCGCATTGTGGCTCGCGAACGCCGGCCGGATATTCTCCGCTGCCAGCATGTCCTTCGCCACCGCGAGATACGACACGTCGGTCGCCGCCTTGCGCGTGAACAGCGGATAGTCCGCCAGCCCCTCGACCTGCGTACGCTTGATCTCGCTATCCCAATACGCGCCCTTCACCAGCCGCACGTTCATCACGCGGTCCAGCCCGTTCGCCCATTCGATCACCGGTCGCGCACGCTTGCCATACGCCTGCACCGCCATGCCGAACCCGTCCCAGCCCTTCAGCGACGGCAGTCCCGCGACCGCGCCGATGATGTCGAGGCTCATCTCCAGCCGCTCGGATTCCTCCGCATCGACGGTCAGCGCGATGCCCTTCGACGCCGCCTGCACCGCCAGCGCCTCGAGCATCTCGGTCAGCGCGGGGACGCACTCGCTCCACCGCGCCACCTCATACCGCGGGTGCAGCGCCGACAGCTTGACCGAGATCGAGTGCCCCGCCGCCGGATCGCGCCCGACCGCATCGACCGCCCCGACATACGCCTGGAAGTATCGCTGCGCATCGGCATGCGTCCGCGCCGCTTCGCCCAGCATATCGAAGCTCGCGGTGAAGCCCTTGTTCTCCGGCCGCCGCATCCGCTTCATCGCCTCGTCGATGGTGCGGCCCATCACGAAGATCTCGCCCATCATCTTCATCGCCGCGCCGACCGCCTGCCGCACGAACGGCTCGCCCGCACGGCTGATCAGGCGCCGCAGCGGCCCCGTCGATCCCTCGCCGACCAGCACGCGGCCGACCACCAGCCCCCAGGTTGCCGAATTGACGAGCTTCGAGTTCGACTTGCCCGCATGCGCACGCCAATCCGCATCGCCCAGCTTGTCCGCGATCAGCAGATCCGCCGTCTCGGGATCCGGCACGCGCAGGAACGCCTCCGCCAGCGACAGCAACGCGACGCCTTCCGACGAATTGAGCCGATATTCCTGGAGGAACTGGTTCACCCAGCCCTTGCTCTGCGCCGCGCGAAGGTCCGCGAGCAGCCCCAGCGCGTGCCCCATCACCCGCTCGCGCGAATCCGAATCGAGCGCGGCGCGGTCCAGCAGCGGTTTTAGAACATCGGGTTCGCTCGCGCGGTACAGCTTCGCCATGATATCACGGGCATTGGACGTTACGGCAGTCGACATTTTCCAGCTTCCGGTTGGGTGAGGCTTGCGATCCGCTTGCCTGTACGCCTAGAGACATTTCAGCGCTTAGCGCCAAATGAGCTTTGAGGGGAATGCCGTGGCGACGATCACCACCGCGCAGATGCAGCAGCGCATCGGCACCGAGACGGTCTCCGACTGGGTCGAGGTCACGCAAGAGATGATCGACAAGTTCGCCGATGCGACGGGCGACCACCAGTTCATCCACATCGATCCGGTCCGCGCGGCGCAGACCCCGTTCGGCGGCACGATCGCACACGGCTTCCTGACGCTGTCGCTGATGCCCTTGCTGTCGTCGAAGGTGCCCGACGCGCCGACCATCGAGGGCGCCAAGATGGGCGTCAATTACGGCGGCAACTCGGTGCGCTTCCTGACCCCCGTCCGCTCCGGCTCACAAGTCCGCGGCCGATTCAAGCTGCTCTCGTTCGACGAGAAACGTCCCGGCCAGTGGCAGCAGACCAACGCGTTTTCTGTCGAGATCGAGGGCCAGGAAAAGCCCGCCCTGATCGCCGAATGGATCAGCCAGGTCTTCGTTTGAACCTAATTCCCCTCCCGCTTGCGGGAGGGGTCAGGGGAGGGTCCGAGATAGCCGCGATTGCGCCGGTCGCTCTGACCACCCCCTCCCCCAACCCCTCCCGCAAGCGGGAAGGGAGCAGATAAGGATATACCCATGCGTTCAGCCGTCATCGTCTCCACTGCCCGCACGCCCATCGGCCGCGCCTATCGCGGCGGCTTCAACAACACCCCCGCCCCCACACTGGCCTCGCATTCGATCAAGGCCGCGGTCGAGCGTGCCGGCATCGACGGCGCCGAAGTCGATGACGTCGTGTTCGGCTGCGCGCTTCAGCAGGGTCACCAGGCCGGCAACATCGCGCGCACGTCGCTCCTGCGCGCCGGGCTCCCCGTCACCGTCTCGGGCATGTCGGTCGACCGCCAATGCGCCTCCGGCCTCATGGCGATCGCCACGGCGGCCAAGCAGATCATCACCGACAACATGGACATCACGATCGGCGGCGGCGTCGAGAGCATCAGCCTCGTCCAGACCCCGCAGATGCGCGTCGCGCCCGATCCTCAGCTGGTCGCGATGCACAAGGACGTCTACATGCCGATGCTGCAGACCGCCGAGGTTGTGGCCAAGCGCTACGGCATCAGCCGCGACGCGATGGACGCCTACGCGCTCCAGTCGCAGCAGCGCACCGCCGCTGCGCAAGCCGCCGGCTATTTCGATGCGGAGATCATCCCCGTCGACGCCAACATGGCGATCGTCAACAAGGAGACGAAAGAAGTCACCTACAAGGACGTGACGATCACCAAGGACGAGGGCAACCGCGCCGACACCACGCTTGAGGGCCTGCAGTCGCTGAAACCCGTGATGGGCCCCGACTACACGATCACCGCCGGCAACGCCTCGCAGCTGTCGGACGGCTCGTCGTCCTCGGTGCTGATGGAAGAGAAGATAGCCTCGCAGCGCGGTCTCCAGCCGCTCGGTCGCTATGTCGGCATGGCGGTCGGCGGCACCGAGCCCGACGAGATGGGCATCGGCCCGGTCGTGGCGATCCCGAAGCTGCTCAAGCGCTTCGGCCTGAAGATGGACGATGTCGGCCTGTGGGAGCTGAACGAGGCGTTCGCGGTGCAGGTGCTGTACTGCCGCGACCATCTCGGCATCCCCGACGAGCTGCTCAACGTCAGCGGCGGCGCGATCTCGATCGGCCACCCCTACGGCATGACCGGCGCGCGCGCGACCGGCCACGCGCTGATCGAAGGCAAGCGTCGCGGTGCGAAGTATGTCGTGGTCACGATGTGCGTCGGCGGCGGCATGGGCGCGGCCGGGTTGTTCGAAGTACTGTGACCTTGAAAGATATCCGCTGAAGGGATATTTAGTCTTTGGCGAAGGACATTCTCGCCTTTCTGTGTGAGCCCCGGTCGTGCTAGCGGCTGGGGCTCAATACGTTTGGGACTCGACTGCTAGATCGAGCCCCACCCGTGTGCTTATCCTCTACGTGCCACTTCGATGATCTTCACGACCAAAGTCGCGAAGGCAAAGAGCACGCCTAGTATCAGACACAGATCGACAAGAGACATTCTCGATCCTTTCGTGTTCGGCAGCAGAACTGCTGCCGTCGTCACCTTGGCGCTTCGCAAGCGCTTTCTCCAAGCGGCATCACGTGTGTCGACTCGACCGCTCCGCGCAACCAACCTCCGCCCCACCCGTTCTCACAGGCAATCCAAGCCACTAGGAGAATGACGATGGCAGACAAGGATACCCCGCAGGAAGTCGCAGCGAAGTTCATCGACAAGCTGAAGGCGAGCCCCTTCGTGATGATCGGCCTGCACGACGGCCAGCATTCGGGGAGCCAGCATTCCGAGCCGATGACCGCGCAGATCGACGACGATCAGCCCAACACGCTGTTCTTCTTCGCCGGTCGCGACAACCGCATCGCCAAGGGCGGCGCGGCGATGGCGCAGTTCGTCGGCAAGGGTCATGATTTCTTCGCCTGCATGTCCGGCGACGTCTCGACGTCGAACGACCGCACGCAGATCGACAAGCTCTGGAACAACCAGGTCGAGGCATGGTTTCCGGGCGGCAAGGAAGACCCGAACCTGACGCTGCTGCGCTTCGACATCGACAGCGCCGAGCTGTGGGAAACCGACATCTCGATCGGCGGACGCCTCAAGATGCTGTTCGGCGGTACGATCCAGTCGGACGAGTCGAGCAGCCACGCAGTGGTCAACTCGATCGCATAAGACCGGCGGGGAGGGGGCATGAAACTACCGCCCCTTCCCCCGTCATCCCAGCGAAAGCTGGGATCTCCGAGTTTGAGCGTTGACGTCACCCAAAAGGGAGACCCCAGCTTTCGCTGGGGTGACGGACTATTGGAACGGACTAAAAGCCCTACCCGTTCGCAGTAATGAACTCTTCCACGACCGGCGCGATCTTGTCCCGCCAGCGCGATCCATTGAAAATCCCGTAATGGCCGGCACCCTCAGCCATCAGATAGCGCTTCTTCTCGTCAGGTAGCGCGGTCGCCAGCGTCAGCGCAGCCTTGGTCTGCCCCAACCCCGAAATATCATCACGCTCCCCCTCGACCGCGAGCAGCCCGATGTCGGTAATCGCCGCCGGATCGACCAGCCGCCCGCGATGCGTCATGATCCCCCGCGGCAGCGCGTGGTTCTGGAACACGACGTCGATCGTCTGGAGATAGAATTCCGCAGTCATGTCGCAGACCGAGCGGTATTCCTCGTAGAAATCCTGGCTCTGCGACGCGCTCGCACCATCGCCCTGAACGAGATGCTTATACATCTCCCAATGCGAGACCATGTGGTTGCCAAGGTTCATCGACATGAACCCGGCGAGTTGCAGGAACCCCGGATACACCTTCCGCCCCGCACCCGGATAATTGCCCGGCACCGTCGCGATGACGTTCTGCTCGAACCACGCGTGCGGTCGCTCGGTCGCCAGCGTGTTGACCGCGGTCGGTGCCTCGCGCGTATCGACCGGACCGCCCATCATAGTCAGCGTCTTGGGGCGGCACGGATTCTTGTCCGCACTCATAAGCGCAACGGCAGCATAGCACGGCACCGAAGGCTGGCACACGGCCAGCATATGCGTGCCGCCCTGCCCTTCGTTCGCGCCGATCGTCTCCAGAAACGCGATCAGATAATCGATATAGTCGTCGAGATCGAACCGCCCCGCCGACACCGGTACGCTACGCGCGTCGCGCCAATCGGTGATGTAGACGTCCGCGAACGGCAGCATCCGCTCGACCGTGCCGCGCAGCAGAGTCGCGTAATGCCCCGACATCGGCGCCACGATCAGCAGCTTCGGACCGCCCTCGACGCCGTCACGAACGAAACGCTTCAGCTGCCCGAAATCCTTCCGCAGCACGATCTCCTCGCGGACGGCGACCTCGCGGCCGTCGATCGTCGTCGAGTCGAGCCCGAAGGCAGGCTTTCCGCGAGTCGCATTCGCGTGTGCGAACACCTCCAACGCCGATCCGATGACCGCGCCGCCGCCCAAATAGGAGAACGGGTTTGCCGGATGACTAAGCATTTCCGCGCCGAAACTCGCCATTTTGCTGGCACCCGACAACATCGACCGTTGGAATTCGTAAGCATCGTAGAGCATGCGGTATCCTTTGCCCTAATATAGGCTGCCGAAGTGGTAACGCAAATCCGCTGCGGCGCAATGTGGCATTCCAAGGACGACCCCGGCGGATCTCACGGACGATCGCCCGGTTGTCGTTGAGCGCCACCCCCGCCACTGCTAGGTCCCGCGCATGGCCAAGCCGATACCCGAAGAAAAGACGTCCCGCCGGATCGGCGATCTTGCGATGGTGTGGCGTCACGCCGCGAACTATCCGCGCCAGATCGCCTTCGCCGGGCTCGCATTGCTGACGACGTCCGCGGCGACAATTGGCATCCCGTACGGGTTCAAGCGCGTGATCGATCGCGGCTTTGGTCCCGGCGAAGGCGGATCGGTCGCCAACTCGTTCCATTACCTCCTGATGATCGTCGTCGTGCTCGCGCTCGCGACCGCGGTGCGCTTCTATTACGTCTCGTGGCTCGGCGAGCGCGTCGTCGCGGATATCCGCACCAACGTGCAACGCCACCTGCTCCGCCTGACGCCGCGCTTCTTCGAGGAGAACCGCCCGTCCGAGATCGCCTCGCGCCTTACCTCGGACACCGCGCTGATCGAGCAGGTCGTCGGCAGCACCGTGTCGATCGCGCTGCGCAACACCTTCACCGGGATCGGCGGGCTGATCTACCTGTTCGCGATCTCGCCCAAGCTCGCGGGCATGCTGATGATCGGCATCCCGCTGATCATCCTGCCGATCGCGCTGCTCGGCAAACGCGTCCGCAATTACTCGCGCACCTCACAGGACCGGGTCGCCGACGTCGGTTCGATCGCGACCGAGACTCTCGGCGCGATGAAGGTGGTCCAGGCGTTCGGGCAGGAGGACCGCGAGGCGATCCGCTTCTCGGACGCGGTTGCCGCGACGTTTGCCGCGGCGCGCGCACGGATCCTGCTCCGCGCAGTGATGACCGCGATCGTGATCGGGCTGGTCTTCGGCTCGATCACGCTCGTTCTGTGGGAAGGGGCTATCGACGTCGCGGCGGGGCGGATCAGCGGCGGCGCGATCGCCGCGTTCGTTCTGACGGGCGGCATCGTCGCAGGCGCGTTCGGCGCGCTCACCGAAGTCTATGGCGACCTGTTGCGCGGCGCCGGCGCCGCCGGGCGCCTGTCCGAACTGCTCCGCGAAACACCCGAGATCGCCGCGCCCGCCAACCCGGTCGCATTGCCGCAGCCGCCGCGTGGCGCGCTCGCGTTCGAGAATGTTCAGTTCCACTACCCGACGCGCCGCGACGTCGCCGCGCTCAACGGCTTCTCGCTCGACGTGAAGCCGGGCGAGACGGTTGCCGTCGTCGGTCCCTCGGGTGCGGGCAAGACCACCTTGTTTCAGCTGGTCCAGCGCTTCTACGATCCCGACGCCGGCCGCGTGACGCTCGACGGCATCGACCTGCGCGACGCCGACCCGGCGGAAGTCCGCGCGCGGATCGCGATGGTCCCGCAGGAGACGATCATCTTCGGCGCCTCCGCCCGCGACAATCTGCGTTACGGCGACTGGTCCGCAACCGACGACCAGCTCTGGGCCGCCGCCGAAGCCGCCAACGCCGCCGAGTTCCTGCGCAAGCTTCCCGACGGACTCGACACGTTCCTCGGCGAAGGCGGCGCGCGGCTGTCGGGCGGCCAGCGCCAGCGCGTGACGATCGCCCGCGCGCTCCTCCGCGATGCACCGATCCTGTTGCTCGACGAGGCGACGAGTGCGCTTGATGCGGAAAGCGAGCGGCTGGTGCAGGAAGCGCTCGAGCGGCTGATGGCGAACCGCACCACGCTGGTGATCGCACACCGCCTCGCCACGGTACGCGCGGCGAAACGGATCATCGTGATGAACGACGGCCAGATCGTCGAGGAAGGCTCGCACGGGTCGCTGATGACCAACAGCGGACTGTATGCGCGGCTGGCGAGTTTGCAGTTCAACGAGGCGGCGTAGGGGCGATCGAGGTTCAGCGGCTTGATCCGACGCCAGAACCGCTCCAACACCCCCGGGCCTGTTCCGCGCCTATTCCTCAAGACAAGGATGCGGTCGCATTCGAACGACAGTCCGCTCCTCCTTGTTCTCCCGCGAAGGCGGGAGCCCAGTCTGGATCCCCGCCTTCGCGGGGAAACATGCTTGCTCTGAGGTCCGCTCCGCAAACCAGAATATCTCGGTGCTATGGTACCGTACCGGCTTGCCGGGTCTAAACAAAACGCCGAGCGTCCTAGCCCTTCTTGGCCTTCACCTTCTTCGGCTTCGGCACAGGCAATTCCGCGGTCGAGATACGGACCAGGTCAGTTAGCCACTCGGCATCGTCCCAGCGATCCGCGTCGACCAGCAAACACGGCTTCGCACCCGGATAGGGCGGGGCCTCGTCGATCGCGCCCGCAAACGCGCGTCCGCCTGGGGTCGGCTTCACGAACAGCTGGTCGTCGCAGATCAAGCCGACCATTTTGCCATCGCAATACAGCCCGTACTCGCCGAACATCGGCTTTGCGGAGACCTCCCCCGCCGCGGCGAGTTGGTCGATGATGAACGCGACGGTTTTGCGATCGGATGCCATCTGTCGATGCTGGCAGATCGGCGCGCCGATGGCGAGGCGCATCGACGACGGCGTTTCGCTTGCGACGCCGCGCCCACGCGCGCAAACTCGGCGAAACAGGAGATGGACATGCGTGACTTCGACATCATCGTGTACGGCGCGACCGGATTTACCGGACGACTCGTCGCGGAGTACCTCGTCCAGACCTATCCGACCGGAGTCCGCTGGGCCATGGCAGGCCGCTCGCTGACGAAGTTGCAGGAGGTTCGTGACCTGATCGGGGCGCCGGCCGATACGGCGCTGGTCACTGCCGACTCGGACAATCCCGCCAGCCTCCGCGCGATGGCCGAACGCGCCACCGTCGTCATCTCGACAGTTGGACCATATCAGCTGTACGGCTCGGACCTCGTCGCCACCTGCGCCGCGACCGGCACCGGCTATGTCGACCTCTGCGGTGAGCCGGCCTGGATGCGCCACATGATCGACGCGCATGAGGGCGAAGCCACGCGAACCGGCGCGCGGATCGTGTTCTCGTGCGGGTTCGACAGCATCCCGTTCGATCTCGGCGTGCTGACGTTGCAGGATGCCGCGAAGGCAAAATACGGCATCCCAGCGCCCCGCGTGAAAGGTCGCGTGCGGAAAATGCAGGGGACGTTCTCGGGTGGCACCGCGGCCAGTCTCAAGGCGACGCTCGCCGCCGCTGCGCGCGATCCCGGCATCGTCAAGCTGCTCACGAGCCCATTCGCGCTCACCCCCGGTTTCAGCGGCCCGCACCAGCCGACCGGGCTGATCCCCGAATACGACACGACCATTTCCGCATGGGTAGCACCCTTCGTGATGGCGCCGATCAACACCAAGAACGTCCATCGCACCAATTTCCTGCTCGGCGAAACGTATGGCGCGGACTTCGTCTATGACGAGATGATGGTCGCCGGGCTCGGCGATCTCGGCAAAGTCGCGGCGGAGGCGATCGCGAAGTTCAATCCGTTCTCAGGCGACAAGGGGCCGAAGCCCGGCGAGGGACCATCTAAGGAGGAACGCGACGCCGGGCATTACGACCTGTTGTTCGTCGGCATCATGCCCGACGGGGAGCGGATCGACGCGGTCGTCACGGGTGATCGCGATCCAGGCTATGGCTCTACCAGCAAGATGATCGCGGAGGCAGCGCTGTGCCTCGTGCAGGACGTGCAGGGCGATGGCGGCATCTGGACGCCGGGTGCGCTGATGGGGGCCAAACTGCGTGATCGGCTGGTGGCGAAGGCGGGGCTGAGCTTTACGGTCGGGTGATCGACCGGGATCATTGGCCCCGCGAAAATATCCGCCTGCTTGTTCTCCCGCGAAGGCGGGAGCCCAGTCTGGGTCCCCGCCTTCGCGGGGAAACACTCTTTTGGCTGCGGGTGATCGTCGGGCGCTGCCCGTATCGGACTATCGGCTTAAATTGCCGGCATCACTCGGCCAGCGCGAACACCGTCGCCGCGGCGGCCGCACTCGCAACAACTCCCGACGTCGCCGCGATCGCCGCAGCCCGCCTGCGCACCGCACCGCGAAACGCACCCAGCTTGCCCGCGTCGAGATGATAGCGGCCCGCGCCGTCGTCGACGATCGCGCCATAGCCGCACAAGCGCCGAAACGTCCCGACGTCCTCAGCCTCATAGGCGATCGCGCGGTCCGCCACGGTCGCCTTCGCCGCGACGAAATCCTTGACGATCCGTCGCCGCGATCGGCCTAGACCCAATCCGAACATGCCAATCTCCCCCGCATCGATGTCGCATACCGCGCAGGGTTTGCGCAAATCCTAACGTCGCTTGCCCTGATGACGGATGTTCGCAGGACGCCCCCGCCGCTTGATCTCGCGCACCGGTTTCCGCCCGCCACGCGGTGGCTGGGCCGCCCCCTTGCCCTCGGGCATCTCGAAGCGCAGAGCGCCCGACACCGGATTCGCCTCCGCCAGCCGCAACTCCAGCGTCTGACCCTGCGCGAAGACGTCGCCGCTATGCTCGCCGGTCAGCGTCCGCGCACCCTCGTCGAAGCGGAAATACTCACCGCCCAGATCGCGCACCGGCATCAGTCCGTCGCCGCCGATCCCCTCGACCGTCGCGAAGAAGCCGAAATTGGTGACGCCGGTGATCCGGACGTCCATTACCCGGCCGACACGCTCCGACAGGAACGCCGCGACATAGCGATCGGTGGTGTCGCGCTCCGCCTCCATCGCGCGGCGCTCGAGCCGGCTGATGATCTCGCCGACCGACTCCATGTTCGCCGCGTCGTCCGCGGGCAACCCGCCCTCGCCGAGACCGTATGCCGAGACCAACGAACGGTGGACAAGCAGATCCGCATACCGCCGGATCGGCGAGGTGAAGTGGGCGTAACTGCCCAGGCTAAGGCCGAAATGCCCGTGATTGCCGGGCGCATAATAGGCCTGGGTCTGCGTACGGAGGATCTGCTCCATCACCTGCGGGCGGAAATCCGCATCGCCGATCCGCTCGATGATGTGGTTGAACGTCGCAGGCCGCACGACCTGCCCCAGCGCGAACGGCACGTCGAAGGTCTCGAGATATTCCTTGAGCGCCATCAACTTCTCGCGGCTCGGCGGCTCGTGGATGCGGTACATCACCGGCGCCTTCTTCGCCTCCAGAGCCTTGGCGGCGGCGACGTTGGCAGCGATCATGTAATCCTCGATCAACCGGTGCGCATCGAGCCGTTCACGCGGCGATACGGACATGATCCGCCCCTTCTCGTCGAGCACGACGCGGCGCTCGGGGAGATCGAGATCTAGCGGTGCGCGGGCGTCACGCGCCTTGGCCAGCGCATGCCAACAGGCCCAGAGCGGCTGCAGGACGGCGAGCATATCTCCCCTCCCGTCTACGGGAGGGGTCGGGGGAGGGGCTTCCTGACGCACGGTCGGATCGAGCGCGGCACTGCCCTCCCCCGACCCCTCCCGCAAGGCGGGAGGGGAGCAGGAGTCGATGATCGCCTGCGCCTCTTCATACGCCAGGTTTGCCGCGATCCGCACCACCGCGCGCGTGAAGCGCCACGACTTGAGCGAACCATCCTTGCCGATCCGCAAGTGGCACGCGAGCGCCGCGCGGTCCGCGCCTTCCTTCAGCGAACACACCTCTGCCGACAGGATCTCAGGGAGCATCGGCACCACACGATCGGGGAAATACACCGAATTCCCGCGCCGCCGCGCCTCGCGGTCGACCTCCGACTTCGGCCTCACGTAGAAACTCACGTCCGCAATCGCGACGATCGCCTTCCACCCGCCCGCATTCGAAGGGTCGTCGTCCGCCTCCGCCCAGACCGCATCGTCGTGATCGCGCGCATCCTCGGGATCGATCGCGACGATCGGCAGGTCGCGCAGATCCTCGCGACCCTCCCCAAGCGGCAGTTTCGACACGCGCTCAGCCTCATCGAGCGCTTCTTGCGAGAACACGTCCGGAATGCCGAGCTTGTGGATCGCGATCAGCGAGAAGCTGCGCGCCGCGAACGGATCCCCCAGCTTCGACACGACTCGCGCCGCAATCTTCGGCGGCTTGCCGGCGAGTTCCGCCAGCACCAGATCGCCCGGTGCCGCACCGCCCGCATCTGCGACCGCGAACTCGCGCCGCTCACGCTTGTCGACGCCGGTCAGCCAAAGCCGCCCCGCCTCTTCGCGCAACACGCCCAGCACCTGCTCCGAGGCAGGTGCGAGCACCTTCATCGGGTGCGCGATCCAGCCGTTCCCCGCCTCCTCGGTCCGCGCGAGGATCCGCTCGCCGACGCCCAGCGCACCGCGTTTCCGCTCGCGCACCCGCAGTCGCGGCGGCGGGACGCCCTCCGCTTCCCAACGCTCGGGCACCGCCCAGACGTTGCCACCGTCATCGACATCCGCGATCCGCAGCACCGTAACCTTGGGGATACCGCCCATCTTGTGGAACGCGCGACCGGGGGCGCTGTCGATCAGCCCCTCGTCAGCCATGTCCTTGAGCAGCGCCTTCAGCCCGATCTTGTCCTGCGCGCTGAGCCCGAAGCCCTTGGCGATCTCGCGTTTGCCCGCAGGCACGTCGGAAGTGGCGATGAAGTCGAGGATCTGCTCGCGCGTCGGAAGACCGGCTTTAGGTTTGTACATGAGGCAGAGATAGGCATTTGTCCGGCGCGCGTCACCCTGTGTCGCATGTCATCGGTGGCTGACGATTTAGATCGCCGTCCTGCGACACGAGATCGTCGCGACGACGGCAACCACGCGAGACCGACGATACCGAGACCTAGAAAGTGACACGTCAGGCGATGACGTCGAGCAGTTGATCGAACGCATTGCAAGCGCCCACCAACGTAACGATGTCCGCATCTTATCAGATGAATCTTGCCCCTTGCGCTCTACCCGAATCGGCATATCCTGTCCTCGCCTGCAGCAAGGAGACGTCACATGGCGACATACCCTGAACTCCAATCCGATCCCGAGGACAAGAATCTCGTTATCCTGCAGAGCCTGCTGTGTCTGTTGCGCGAAAAGAATGTGCTGTCGCGGGCGGACATTGAGGAGTTGTGCGAGAAGGTCCAGGCGCGCGTCACCAACCACGCCAGCGATCCACTGCCGTGCCATATGAGCGGAGCCCGTGCGGCGGCAACCGAGGTCGCCCAGATCGGCGATTATATCGGTCGCAAATACGGCGGCAAGCATCGCCGCTCGTTCTAGGTTTTCGGACCGACCCATTATCACCGATAGGGGGCAAAGCCTTTCCGTGCGTTGGCCCCGACGCCGTCATCGGACGCGACTGAGTTGGACATTGTCCGCCGTCTGCGGCGCTCGGCCGGTGCGATCTCGGGAGTCGCCACGTCCTTTCGTCAGGCAGGCGCTCAAGGGAAATCACTACCTAACCGGTGCGGTAGAGAACGTCGATCAGACCATATCGGGGCGCCTGCCCCAGCGCCCATTCTTCAGCTTGCGACGAAGCAGGTCTCTCCAGCGACGCGCAGCCGGCCGCAAATATCCGCTGCCTGGTTCGCGCTGCCCGCATTGACGCGCAGCCGATAGAGCGTCCGCCCCCCAGTGGCGACTGGCTGAACCGATTTACCCAGCGCCGCGACATAGCCGAAGCGCTTCGAAAAGTTCGTCCAGGCGGCGTTGGCGGATGCCTCGCTGGGATATGCGCCAAGTTGAACCAGGGCACCCCCCGCGGCCGTTCCCGCAGTGCCGGAACGCGATGGAGCCATCGGCTTTGCCGCGACCAGTCGCCCACCCGAAGCCGGTACCTGCGCGACCGCATTGCGCCCCGCCGCGTCGACCGGCTTGGCAGCCACCGCACGCTTGCCGTCGACGGGTGTCTCGGGGACGCCGCGCAAGTCGATCGCGCCATTGCCCGATTTGCCCGCGCTCGTCGCGATCGCCGAGTCGCCCTCGCCCTTGACCTTCAGGCCACCGGCGTCGTCGGGCTTGACCTTGTAGTCGCCCTCCTGCGCGGCGATCATCTGGCCATCGCCGGTGGGTGCGCGTTGTTGCAGCTTGTAGATGCCGAAGATGATCGCTGCGAGCACCGCCAGGCCGAGCACGACCAGCGCGATCACGCGGCCGATTCCGACCGTATCCTGCTCGTCCGGCTCGACGGTTTCGAGCCAGGGGAGCCGGTCTTCCTCGCGCAGATCCATGTCTTCGGCCATCACTTCATCTCCGAAACCGCTTCGACACCCATGATGGCGAGGCCGTTATGAATAATCTGCCCTATAGCGGACGCCAAGAAAAGCCGTGCCGCAGTCGCCTGCGGATCCTCGATCACGAGGAAACGGCGATCGGGACGGTCGTTGCCGACGTTCCACAGCGCATGAAACGCAGCGGCCAAGTCATAGAGATAAAACGCGATTCTATGCGGTTCGCGCGCCGTCGAAGCGATCTCGACGAGCCGCGGAAACTGCGCCGCGAGTTGCACGAGTGCCAGTTCGTCCGTATCAAGCCGGGACAAATCGGCAGAAATAGGCGTAATTCCCGCCTCTTCCGCGCGCCGATGCAGCGATGCGATCCGCGCGTGCGCGTATTGGACGTAGAAAACCGGGTTGTCCTTCGACGCTTCGACCACTTTGGCGAAGTCGAAATCCATCTGCGCATCGGACCGCCGCGTCAACATCGTGAAACGCACGACATCCTTGCCCACTTCGCGCACGACATCGGCAAGCGTGACGAAATTGCCCGAGCGCTTCGACATCTTGACCGGCTCGCCGTTGCGCAGCAGCCGGACCATCTGGACGAGCTTCACGTCGAACCGCGTCTTGCCGCCGGTCAGCGCCGCTACGCCTGCCACGATCCGCTTGACCGTGCCGCCATGATCCGCGCCCCAGATGTCGATCAGCTGGTCGGCGCTCTGGCTCTTCTGGAAATGATAGGCCAGATCGGCACCGAAATAGGTCCACGACCCGTTCGACTTCTTGATCGGGCGATCCTGATCATCGCCGAACTGCGACGAGCGGAACAGCGGCAACTCGACCGGCTCCCAATCGTCGGGCGTCTCGCCCTTCGGTGCCTCGAGCACGCCGTCATAGACGAGATCGCGCGACCGCAATTCCGCCTCGGCCGCTTCTGGCTTCTTGGCGGCCTGGAGTTCGGCCTCGGACGAGAACACCTCATGCTCGATCCCCAGCAGCGCCAGATCGGCGCGGATCATCACCATCATCGCGGCGACCGCCTGCGTGCGGAAGATCACCAGCCATTCGCTCTCGGGCGCACCGACGTAGCGGTCGCCGAATTCCTTCGCGAGCGACTGACCGACGGGAACGAGATAGTCGCCGGGATACAGGCCCTCGGGGATCTCGATCGTCTCGCCGAGCGCCTCGCGGTACCGCAGATGGACCGAGCGCGCGAGCACGTCGACCTGGCCGCCGGCATCGTTGACGTAATATTCGCGGATCACCTTGTGCCCGGCGAATTCGAGCAGGCTGGCGAGCGCATCACCGACCACCGCGCCACGGCAATGGCCCATGTGCATCGGCCCGGTCGGGTTGGCCGAGACGTACTCGATGTTGACCGTGATCCCCTCGCCCTGCTTCGAGCGGCCGTAGTCGGCGCCGGCCTCGGGGATCGCGGCCAGTTCGGCGCGCCAGGCGTCGTCGGTCAGCTTCAGGTTGATGAAGCCGGGGCCTGCTACGCTCGCCGAGGCGACGTCCTCGAGCTTCGACAGTTCGACGACCAGCGCATCGGCCAGCACGCGCGGATTGGTCTTGGCGGGCTTGGCTAGCACCATCGCGGCGTTGGTCGCGAGATCGCCGTGGCTGGTGTCGCGCGGCGGCTCGACCGTGACGTTCTTGCGATCGAGCCCCGCCGGCAGCGTGCCCGCCGCGGTCAGCGTGTCGAGCGCAGCATCGATATGCGCGGCAAAACGGGTGTAGAGCGTCATGGCAGTCCCGGTACGTCAAGGAAACGCGCGCTCTAGACCATCGCGGCGCGGCGCTCAATTTTAATCCCGCTGCGGGTAGGATGACCTACCGTTGCACTACATGCAATCGTGAAGGATGGGTTTGCAATTGCAACTTATGCTGCGACGCAATATTTTCGTTTGTGAGTTGGGATAACCCTGATCCGGCTCGACGCACAATGCGGGAGATACGATCATGCGCAACACCTTCAAGATCATCGCAGCAGCAGCAGCCGCCCTCACCTCGACGATCGGCATGGCCGCCGACGCGAAGCAGAGCTTCGTCCATGAGGGCAGCACGTACGTGTATACCACGACGCAGGACGGTGGCCGCCAGGTCATCGACGGCCGTCGCTATCCGTCGGGCCAGAAGTTCCACCTGATCGTCCGCGGCGATCGCGTGTCGGGTGTGTCGGGCGGCGTACCGGTCGCGTTCAAGACCGCCGAGGCCAATGGCGCTGCCGGCGGGATCGCTTCGGTTACGCGCTGAGCCGACTGGGTTTTAGTGATTGCAGCGGCGGTCGGACCTCGGTCCGGCCGCCATTTTTGCGTCTGGCTTGGACATACCACAACACGCCCGTCATCCTGACGAAAGTCAGGATCCAGAGCCATTGAGGACGTCGTTCGTTACCCTGGATCCTGACTTTCGTCAGGATGACGGAGGGGAGAGCCTGCTACGTCTCGCTCAGAACCCTTCGGGTAGGTCGATCGGGCCGACCAGGTCGCGGTAGCGTGACACCGCGTACCGGTCCGTCATCCCGGCGATGAAATCCGCGATGTGCCGGCTGCGGTCCGGATCTTCCGAAGGTAACCGCTCGCGCCATTCCTCGGGGATCGTCGCCGGATCGTCGCGGTACACCGTGAACAGCCCGGACACGATCCCGTGCGCCGCATCCGCCGCCGCCAGCTGGCGCGGATGATGATAGAGATTGGCGTACATGAAGCGCTTCAGATCGCGCTCCGCCTCGCGCATCTCGGGCGAGAAGCCGACCAGGCACTGCCCGGCGGCGCGGACGTCATCGACACTGGTAACGCCGCTCGCCGCGATCCGCTGGCGGGTCTCGGCGATCAGGTCGTTGACCATCGTCCCGATCTGCGTGCGGACGAGCTCGCCGACCAGGCGCTTCGGGTCGATGTCGGGAAAGCGCCGCCGCACATCGTCCCAGCCGCGTGCAACCAGTGGCACCGCGAGCATCTGGTCGAGCGTCAGCAGCCCTGCGCGGAGGCCGTCGTCGATGTCGTGATTGTCGTAGGCGATATCGTCGGCGATCGCCGCGACCTGTGCCTCCAGCGACGAAAAGCTGGTCAGCGCGAGGCCGAACTCGGCGTCCGCCGCGGCGAGCGCCCAGCCCGGATGCCGCACCGGTCCATTATGCTTGGCCAGCCCTTCGAGCGTTTCCCATGTCAGGTTCAGCCCGTTCCACAACGGATAGGGCCGCTCGATCGTGACCAGCGTGCGCAATGTATGGCCGTTGTGATCGAACCCGCCCTGCCCGGTCAGCGCCGCCTTCAGCGCATCCTCGCCGGCATGGCCGAACGGCGGATGACCGATGTCGTGTGCGAGACACAGCGCCTCGGTCAGATCCTCGTTCAGCGCCAGAGTCCGCGCGATCGTCCGGCCGATCTGCGCGACCTCCAGGCTGTGCGTCAGGCGAACACGGAAATGATCGCCATCAGGAGCCATGAACACCTGCGTCTTGTGGCGCAGGCGACGGAAGCTGATCGAGTGGATGATCCGATCGCGGTCGCGCTGAAAGGCATCGCGAGGCCCCCGTACGGACCCGTTCTGTTCCTCTTGAAGCCGTCCTTTGCTGCGCGCCGGGTCTGAAGCCCAGGGCGCGCGGTAACTCACTTCGCCGGCAACTTCGTAATGATTTCCCCGGGATCGCTGGTGAAGGTGAACGTCGAGACGCCTTCCTTGGCGAGCTGATTGACGAAGGTCCGCGCCTCTGCGTCGGTCTTGAACGGCCCGGCGAGCACGCGGTTGGTCGCCTTCCACGGCGCGGTCCAGCCGCCGCGGGTACCGAACACGGTCGGGGCCTTGGCCTTCGCTTTCTTCCACGCCTTGGGCAGGTCGCCCTCGGTCGCGCCGGTCGACACCTGGACCCAGGTCCGCGCGGGATTGGCGCGCGCGATCCGCTTTTCCTCGGCCGCAGCCTTGTCGGCAGCAAGCTTCTCGGCGGCGGCGGCCTTCTTCTCGGCGAGCGCCTTCTTGTCGGCGATCGCCTTTTTCGCCGCGGCTTTCTTGTCGAGCGCCGCCTTCTTGTCGGCAGCGAGCTTATCCGCGGCCAGGGTCTTCGCGGCGATCGCCTTGGCGGCTGCGTCGCGCTCGGTCTTGGCTTTCGCCTCGGCGAGCACGCGCTCCGCGTCGTCGGTGACCGGAATGGCGGCGGGCGTCACGACGGGTGCGGGATGCATCGGCGCGACGTCGAGCTCGGACGCGGGGATCGACAAACCCGCGACGATCCGCGCGAGGATCGAGTCCTCACTCGCCGCGACCGCGTGGGTCCGCGGCGATGCCGTGGCGGCCACTGCGGTCGAGGCTGGCGCAGGCGTGGACGAACTCGAGAATCCGGGCGTCGGCGTTGCGGCGCTGGCACTCTGGACGGGCGCGTATTGCTGCGGAGCGACCTGCTGCAGCGGCGGCGGCTGTATCGATGTCGGCTGCGTCGAAACCGAGGGCGACGTTGCTGCCGAGGCCGCGAGCGCATTGGCCGCGCGGGTCGGATCGGTCCGTACCTGGCTCATTGGGATCGCCGCCATCTGCGTGGCTACGCTCTGGGGAAGCGTTCCCGCCGTCGAGGGCGCGGGTAGAACGCGCGCGACCGAAGTTGCCGGTGCCGAAGCTGTGCTCGGCGGGATAGTCGCCGCAACCACGGAGTTCGTCTCCGCAGCCGGGGTAATGCGGGCGCTCTGGGCCGCGACGGTCGGGGGCGAATAGCTTGGCTGCGGCGTAGGCTGGACCGTGCGAGCCGGAAGCGGCTGGACCATCTGCATCGGCGCGGCTGCGAGCTGGACCGGCGCAGCATAGGGGGCGGGAACGGCAGTGACAGTACGCGGCACGGTGGTGGTCGGCACGGGTGTCGCGGGCGTGCGCGTTGCCGCAGCCATCTGCACCCGGTCGGGCTTGGAGCGTCGGTCGCGCTTGTCCTTCTTGCCGGTGGTTGCGGCGACCGTCGGCTGTGGCGTCACCGCGGCCATCATCACCGGTGCGGTCGGGTCGGCGGCGAGCATGCCGAGCGGCGGCGCCATCCGTGCGTCCGCGAGACGCGCGGGCGTCGCGTGCACTTCGCCGAAATGCACCGCGAAGGCGCGGTCGCTGGCCGGCAGGGTCGGCAGCCGCTGGAAGAAGGGTTGCAGGCCTTGCGCGGTCCCGCGCGGCATCATGGTCGTCGCGATCTTCTCGGCGCCGGCGACGTCGCCGTTCATCGCGATAATGAACGCGCGCGAGCGCCATGCGCCACGATCGCTCTTGAGCAGTAGCGGATTGAGCTGCTGGATCGCGAGGTCGGGCTTGCCCGAGATGCCGAGCGACAGCGCGTAACGCCGGATGGTCTCGTCGTCGGGCGCATCGCGGAGTGCTACGCGGTAGTCGCGCTGCGCCCGGTCCTGCTGGCCGATCAGGTCGTAAGCGAGGCCGCGGTCGGCGGCGAAATTGCGTGGATCGAGGCCGAGGGCTTCGGCTTGCGCATAATAGCGTAGCGCTTCGCCCGGACGCTCCGACCTTACGAGGATCGACGCCATTCCCGCCTTGGCCCGACCGTCACGCGGGTTTACCTTTTCGGCGCGCGCGAACAGGGCTGCGGCACCGCTGAGATCGCCGAGGCCCATCGACAAATCGCCGGCCTTGATCAGCGCGTCGATGTTGCGGGGGTTGCTTGCGAGCTGACGCATGACGTCGCCGAGCTTGTCCGCGTCGGTCGTGCCGGGGATCGCCTGGACGACGGCTTGCGCGGACGCGGCGCAGGGCACGGCCGCAAGCACGAGTGCCAGCGCGACGGTCAGGAGATGATGGGACGAGCGGGTCATGAGGATCATCTGTCTAGACGCCAGCCCGACCGAACCGGCAATGTCTGCGGCGCATGCGCGCGGCGAACGGGGCTGGGGCGGCGACGAGTGCAGGGTTTTGCTCGGTAATGCGCGGTGGCCTTGCCTGGCGTGCCCTCACCCTTCGCCGCTTTCGGCGTCTCTTCCTCTCCCAGTGGGAGAGGGTTCCAGAGTCGCCGGTCTTTGGGAAGGGTGAGGATTAGCTTTAAGCAAGATATTGAGAAGTCGGGACGATTTCCGGCTTACTGGTTGTTCTGCCGATGCAGGAAGCGCGGGATGTCGAGCGGATCCTGAGGAGCCGCTTCGCCGTCTTCCTTCGCTGCGCCGCGCGCCGCATTCGACATGCG
Organism: Pseudomonadota bacterium; assembly: GCA_040388215.1. Taxonomy (GTDB): domain Bacteria; phylum Pseudomonadota; class Alphaproteobacteria; order Sphingomonadales; family Sphingomonadaceae; genus Sphingomonas. The sequence continues at coordinate 49,253 of JAZKCH010000005.1, forward strand.
TTCGAACAGCGTACCGCCAAGCTTCACGCGCGGTGCGGCCGGAACCGCCTCGGGCGCAGCCTCGGCCCCGGGAGCGAGCCAGCGGCGACGGGCACCACCCTCGTCCGCAGCCGGGGTCGGTACCGGAATAGCCGGCGCGATCGGCGCACGCGCCGGAGGCACGGCCGATGCCGACGCCGGACGCGCGATCGGACCACGACCATAGGACTCGTCACCATAGGTGCGCGGCGCCTGTGCCGCATAGGTCGGCGAAGTGTGCGTCTGCGGCGCGGGCGCAGGCGCCGGTGCCGGAGCAGCCTGTGGAACGATCGTCTCGGCGCCTAGCACGAGTTCGTCATCGGACTTCGACGGCTCGACTTCCGACGACGCGTTCAGGTCGAGCGGCTCTTCGTCGGCGGACGATGCGGCAGGTGCAGCCGACGATGCGGCAGGCTCGCTCGGGCGGAACGAGGTGTTCTCGTCGGTCTTGCGCGCGCTGAAGCTGAACGAGCGCGTCGGCTCGGGCGCAACTTCCGGTGGACGCGCATCGGCGTCGATCCCGGTCGCGACGACCGAGACGCGAATCTTGCCTTCGAGCTCCTGGTTGAACGCCGAACCCCAGATGATGTTCGCATCGGGATCGACGAGGTCGCGGATGTGATTCGCGGCTTCGTCGACTTCGAGCAGGCGCATGTCGTCGCCGCCGGTGATCGAGATGATGACGCCCTTGGCGCCGCGCATGCTGACGCCTTCGAGCAGCGGGTTCGAGATCGCCTTCTGCGCCGCCTCGAGCGCGCGGTTGTCGCCGCTTGCCTCGCCGGTGCCCATCATCGCCTTGCCCATCTCCTGCATCACCGAGCGGACGTCGGCGAAATCGAGGTTGATGAGGCCCGGCATCACCATCAGGTCGGTAATGCTGCGGACGCCCTGCTGGAGCACCTCGTCCGCCATCGTGAACGCTTCCTTGAAGGTCGTGTTCGCGTTGGCAATGAGGAACAGATTCTGGTTCGGGATGACGATCAGCGTGTCGACGTACTTTTGCAGCTCGTCGATGCCGCCCTCGGCCGACTTGGCGCGACGGTTGCCCTCGAACGCGAACGGCTTGGTCACGACGCCGACGGTCAGGATGCCCATGTCGCGCGCCGCCTTGGCGATGACCGGTGCCGCGCCCGTACCCGTGCCGCCGCCCATGCCGGCGGTGATGAAGCACATGTGCGCGCCTTCGAGCATCTTGGCGAGCTGGTCGATCGTCTCCTCCGCCGCCGCGCGACCGATCTCGGGACGCGAACCGGCGCCGAGACCTTGCGTGATCTTGGTGCCGAGCTGGATCCGCTGCGGTGCGGTCGACTGCTTCAACGCCTGCGCGTCGGTGTTCGCCACGAGGAAGTCGACGCCCTGGACGTCGGCCCGCATCATGTTGGCGATCGCGTTGCCGCCCGCGCCGCCGACGCCGATCACCGCGATGCGGGGGGCCAGATCGTCCACTTCGGGACTAAGGAATTCGATGCTCATCGCCGTTCTCCGCACAACCCGGTAGATACGCTACGGCCGGGCCCCTGATTAATCTGTGTGCACCAACGTCACGGCCTGTTCCAGCCGAAATAACGCCAGACGCTTCGAAACTCTTAATAATTCGCGCGCGCCGCCTGAATCAACTTGCGCACCATGCCCATACCCTTTGGCCGATGCACCGTCGTCCGCTGCGGCGCGAGCCCGCGAAGGTCGATCGGGTTGGTCGCCGCATAGAAGGCCAACCCCGCTAGCGTCGCGAACGCCGGTCCGCCATGCGCTTCCGGCAGCGCGGTCAGGCCACGCGGTCGACCGATCCGCACCGACCGCCCAAGCGCCTGTTGCGCATAGTCGGCGATGCCCTTCAGCTCGGCACCGCCGCCGGTGAGCACGACCTGACGCCCGACCGGCCCCTCGAACTTCAGCTTGGTGAGTGCATTGCGCACCTCGCCCATCTGATGCTCCAGCCGCTGGCGGATCACGCCGATCAGCTGCGCCTTGGTGATCTGAGCCCCCTCGCCCGCACCGTCCTCCGCGGAGATCGGCATGACCGGGATCATGTCGTGATTATCGCGGGGGCTGGCGTTGGCCGAGCCGTGGAAGCACTTCATCCGCTCCGCATTCTGCCGCCGCGTGCCGAAGGCGCTGGCGATATCATCGGTAATGTCCGCCGCGCCCATCGGGATCGACGTCAGGCCCACCAGCATGCCGCCCGCGAACAGCGACACGTTGGTGATCCCGGCACCCATCTCGACCAGCGCCACGCCAAGCTCACGCTCCTCCTCGCTGAGGCAGGCGAGCCCTGTCGCGACCGGCGAGGCGATGATCGACTTCACCTCGAGATGCGCCGACCGCACGCAGAGGTCGAGGTTACGCACCGGCGAACCATCCGCCGCGACGACATGGATATGCACGCCGAGCCGATCGGCATGCAGCCCGAGCGGCGTCTTCACCCCCGTAAGGCCGTCGAGCGTATAGAGCGCCGGCTGGGCGTGGAGCACCATGCGGCCCTGCGGATCGATCGAGTTGCGGCCGGCGGCGAGCAACGCATCGATATCCTGCTGCTCGACGCGGTGGCCGCCAAGCTCGAACTCGACCTCGGCGACATCGGACACGAGCCCGCCGGCCGAGAAGCCGACCCAGACGTTCTCGATGTTGATGCCCGCGATCCGCTCGGCCTGCTCGACCGCCTCGCGCACCGCTGCCTCGGTCGTCGCCATGTCGGCGATATAGCCGCGCTTGACGCCACGGCTTTCGCGCTGGCCGGTGCCGAGCACGATCAGCTCGCCCCCGTCCCCCTTCTGCGCGATCATCGCCGAAACCTTCGACGACCCGATATCGAGCGCCGTGATCAGCCCTTCCGGTGCCACCTTTGCCATGTCATCCCTCCCCGCCCGTTACGTTCGCGCCCGCCGTTTGCGACGGAGTATTCGTAGTCTCGCCCGTTGCCGGCGCGCCAGCCCCCACGCTGGCAGGGGCCGGTACGTCGACGCTGTGCGCCAGGCTCGCGCCCGGCTTGCGCGCGACCAGCTTGGTCGGATCGCGCATGTCGAACCGGATCCAGCCGCGCCCGAGCAGCGGACGCGCGCCGTCCAGTTCGGCAAACTTCACGAGCGCGCGCGGCGCACCGTCTTCCGGTAGCGCCAACGTCTCACCGCTTTCGAACGTCAGGTCCCAGCGCCGATTGCCGACCCAGGTCGCGGCCTTCACACGTGGCTTTAGCGCCGGTGCGGCGGCGAGCAGCGTCTGGTACGACGCCTCCTGCCGATCCGCGCCCGGCCCGATCACCAGCGGGAGGTTAGGGATGGCATCGGGCTGGACCGGCTCCAGTAGCACGCCCGACGAATCGATCAGCGTCAGCTGACCATTGTCCTGCCACACCGCCGCCGGCGTGCGCTCGACGATATCGACCAGCATCGTGTTGGGCAGCCGCCGCGACACGTGCGCGTCCGCGATCCAGCCATAGCGCAGCAATTTCTGGCGCACCGCTTCAAGATCGACCGACAGCATCGACGTCTGGTTCTGCTTGTCCTCCAGCGCGACCGCATAGACCGACATCCGGTCCATCCGCTTGAGGCCCGTCACCTCGATCTGCTCGACCTTGAAGCCCGCGCGCCCGGCACCCTCGGCCAGCGCCGCGCCGATCATGCCGGGGATGCCAACCCACGTCGCCGCCGCTATCGCGACTGCACCGCCCGCGCCGAGGATAGACCAGGTCGCGATCTTCTTCAGCGTCTCCTCGCTGACCGGGAGCATCCCGACCAGCCGGTCCATCGCCGACACCTTCTTGACCGCGACCTTACGCCGCGGGGCGGGCCGCTTGGGCGGCGGACCACGCTTGATCGTGCGGCTCATGGCGCCCCGCTTTGCGCAAGCGGATGATCCTGGAGCGCCTCGTCGACGATCGCCTGGACCAACTCGGCATAGCTCATGCCGATATGCCGCGCCTGTTCGGGCACGAGGCTGAGCGGAGTCATCCCCGGCTGCGTGTTTACCTCCAGCAGGAACAGCCCGTCGACACCGCGCTCGTCATCCCAGCGGAAATCCGACCGCGACGCGCCCTTGCAGCCGAGCAACCGGTGCGCTTCGAGCGCGAGGCTCTTGCACGCGTCGGTAATCTCGTCGGGGATTTCCGCCGGGCAGACGTGCACTGTCATCCCATCGGTGTATTTCGCGTCGTAATCGTACCAGCCGCTCTTGGGCTTCAACTCGGTCACCCCGAGCGCCTTGCCGCCCAGCACCGCCGTCGTCAGCTCGCGCCCACGGATATACGGCTCGGCAAGCAGTTCCTCGAACTCGCCCCAGGGCCCGACGCTGTCCCGCGAAATCGGATTACCGTAATTACCGCTGTCGGTAACGATCGCCACCCCGACCGAGGATCCCTCGTTGACCGGCTTCAGCACGTACGGCCGCGCCATCGGATCGCTTTCGAACAGATCCGCCGACTTGACGATCCGCCCGCCCGGCATTGGGATACCGGCGGGGACGAGCAACAGCTTGGTGAGAACCTTGTCGATCGCGATGACCGACGTCGCGAGCCCGGAATGCGTATAGCGCAAGCCCATTAGGTCAAGCAGCCCCTGCACGGACCCGTCCTCGCCGGGGGTGCCATGGAGCGCGTTGAACACGAGATCGGGCTTGGCCTCGGCGAGCTTGGCGGCGACGTCGCGCCCCATATCGATCCGCGTAACCCGATGCCCGAGCGACTCCAGCGCATCCGCACAACCGTTACCCGACATCAGCGAAACCTCACGCTCCGCCGACCAGCCGCCCATGAGAACCGCGATGTGAAGAGGACCCTTCATGCCTCCCCTCCCGCATGCGGGAGGGGACCGAGGGGTGGGCGCCCGCCATCACCGGCCGCATCGCTGGTGGAAAGCGCGGGCGCAGCGCAGCTTGGCTGCCCCTCACCCCGACCCTCTCCCCGCAGGGGAGAGGGAGCAGCGATGCCGACCCGCTGGATCTCCCATTCCAACGTCACCCCCGAATGCGCCTTCACCTTGTCCCGTACCTCTTCACCCAGCGCCTCGATCTCCGCGCTCGACGCGGACCCGAGGTTCAGCAGGAAATTGCAATGCTTCTCGCTGACCTGCGCATCGCCACGAGTCAGCCCCCGGCACCCCGCCGCGTCGATCAACGCCCACGCCTTGTGCCCCTTGGGATTCTTGAACGTAGAGCCCCCGGTGCGCGAACGGAGAGGCTGCGAAGCCTCGCGCTCCGCGGCGATCCGATCCATCTCCGCACCGATCACGGCAGGCTCGCCGCGCGTGCCGGAGAACACGGCCTCGACCACGACTGCGCCGGCCGGAAGGTCCGAATGACGATAGGTGAAACCGAGTTTCTCAGCGGACCAGACTTCGACCGATCCCTCCCGCGTGACCACGGTAGCCTCAACCAGAATATCGCTGACGTCGCGGCCGTAAGCACCCGCGTTCATCCGAACAGCGCCACCAACAGTCCCCGGAATCCCACGCAAAAACTCAAGCCCGGCAATCCCAGCATCCCGCGCGCCACTGGCAACGGTAATCCCCATCGCCCCCGCGCCTGCTCGAATACGATCATGCTCGACCGAAACCTTTGCCATCGCCTTGGGTAAGCGAACCACGACGCCGGGTACGCCGCCATCGCGCACGATCAGGTTGGAGCCGACGCCGACTGGCAGCACTGGAGTCGAAGGGTCGAGGGTCCTCAGCAACTCCGCCAGATCCTCGACATCCGCAGGCCGCACGAGCAATTCGGCCGGACCACCGGTACGGAACCAGATAAAATCTGCGAGCGAACCACCAGCCTCAACCTTACCCCTGATGTTCTCCCGCGAAGGCGGGAGCCCAGCCTGGGTCCCCGCCTTCGCGGGGAAACAAGCTGCCGCAGAACTCACGCCAGCACCTTCGCGCGCTCGGCGGCAATCGCGTCGGCGAGGCCAGCCGCCCACTTCGTGATGTCGCCCGCGCCGAGACACACGACCATGTCGTCAGCCTCGATCGTTGCCGCCAGTTCCACCGCCAGCGCGTCAGCGTCCGCGACCACACACGCGAACCGGTGCCCACGCCGCTTCAAGCCCTCGACCAGCGCCGCAGCATCGACACCCTCCACAGGTGCCTCGCCCGCCGCATACACCGGCGTCACCAACACCCGGTCAGCATCGTTGAAGGCCGTCTGGAAATCCTCCATCAGATTGCCAAGCCGCGAATAGCGATGCGGCTGGACGACCGCGATCACGCGGCCCTTCACCCCTTCGCGCGCCGCCGCCAGGACGGCGCGGATCTCGACCGGGTGATGGCCGTAGTCGTCGATGATCGTGACGCCGTCGACTTCGCCGACGTTGGTGAAGCGTCGCTTGACACCGCCGAACTTGGCGAACCCCTGCTGGATCGTCGCATCCGCGATTCCCAGCTCCAGCGCCACGCCGATCGCCGCCAGCGCATTCTGGACGTTGTGCCGCCCCGGCATCGGCATCTCGATTCCCGCGATCGTCCGCGTCGCGCCGTCACGCTCGCGCACCACGCAATCGAACCGGTTGCCGCCCGGGATCGGGGTGACCTCAACACCGCGCACGTCCGCCTGCGCGGAGAAACCGTACGTCACCACGCGACGATCGCGCACCCGCGGCAGGATCCCCTGCACTTCCGGGTGATCGAGGCACAGCAGCGCCGCGCCATAGAACGGCACGTTCTCGACGAACTCGACGAACGCATCCTTCACCGCGTCGAACGAGCCGTAGTGGTCGAGATGCTCCGGATCGATGTTGGTGACGACCGCGATCGTGCCGTCGAGCCGCAGGAAGCTGCCGTCGCTCTCGTCCGCTTCGACGACCATCCAGTCGCTCGCGCCCAGCCGCGCATTCGAGCCGTAGGAGTTGATGATCCCGCCGTTGATGACCGTCGGGTCGACCCCGCCGGCATCGAGCAACGCCGCGACCATCGACGTCGTCGTGGTCTTGCCGTGCGTACCGGCAACCGCAACGGTGGACTTCAACCGCATCAGTTCCGCCAGCATCTCAGCCCGCCGCACCACCGGCACGCGCGCGTTGAGCGCCGCCTCGACCTCGGGGTTCGAGCGCACGATCGCGGTCGACACGACCACCACCGCGGCATCGCCGATGTTCGACGCGGCATGGCCGATCGCGACCGGAATGCCCTTGTCGCGCAAGCCCTGCACGACATAGCCCTCGGCCACGTCCGAGCCCTGCACGCGGTAGCCGAGGTTCTTCATCACCTCGGCGATGCCCGACATGCCGATCCCGCCGATCCCGACGAAATGGATCGTGCCGATGTCCGTAGGAACGCCCTTCATGCGAACTGCGCCTTGGGCTTCGAGGGCGCACCTACCGGAATCCGGGACACCGGCGCATCCAGGCTCTCGACCAGATCGGCCAGATCGCTCGCCGCGTTCGGCCGCCCGCAACTCCGCGCGCGTCCCGCCGCATTCTGCAACGCCGCCGGATCGAGCCCGAGTTTCTGCATCTGCTTGGCCAATTCCACTGCGGTAAAGTCTCCCTGCGCGATCGTCCGCGCGCCGCCCGCCCGCGTGATCTCGCGCGCGTTCACGGTCTGATGGTCGTCGGTAGCACCCGGCAGCGGCACCAGGATCGCCGGCCGACCCGCCGCCGTCAGTTCCGAAATCGTCGAAGCGCCCGCGCGTGCGATCACTAGATGCGCCCACGCCAGCTGTTCGGGCATATCGGGCAGATATGTCGCCAGCTCGGCCGGGATATGATGCTCGGCATACTTGGCGCGCACCGCGTCGATATCCTCGATCCGCGCCTGGTGCGTAACCTGCAACCGCCGTCGAAACGTCACCGGCAGCATCGCAAGACCATCGGGCACGACCTGCGACAAGATGCTCGCCCCCTGGCTCCCCCCGGTCACAAGCACGCGAAAAATCCCGTCCTCCTCCAGCAACGGATACGGGCGCGCGCGCAATGCCAGCACCGCCTCGCGCACCGGATTGCCGACCAGATGCGTCTTGCCCAGCAGCTTCGGGGCCAACCGCTCGGTCGGCTCGGACGACGTCGCGATCGCATCGACGCGCCCGGCAACAAAGCGGTTCACACGCCCCAGCACCGCGTTCTGCTCATGCACAGCCGTTGGAATCTTGTCCGCGAACGCCGCCAGCAACGCCGGCAGTGCAGGGTATCCGCCAAAGCCGATCACCGCCGCCGGCTTGAACGTACGGTAGAGCTCGCGCGCCATCGCCCGCCCGCGCCACATTTCGCGCGTCGCTTTCGCCCAACCCAAAGGCCCGCCAGTAAAGCGCCCAGCCGGCAGGACATGCGTCTGGATCTCTTCGAACAGCCCCGGAAACCGCACGCCGCGCGCGTCGCTGACCAGCGCGACGCGGTGGCCACGCTTGGTCAGTTCGGCCGCGAGCGCCGCTGCCGGGACCATGTGTCCCCCGGTGCCACCGGCTGCCAGGACATAATGCTTACTCATTCACCACTCCAGCGGACGACATAGGGGCTCCGCGTGAGAAACGGATTGCGCCGGGTAAACGCCAGCAGCAACCCCATGCCGACCGACAACGCAATCATCGACGACCCGCCGTAGCTGATGAACGGCAGCGTCATACCCTTCGAGGGCGCGAGGCCGGTGTTGACCGCCATGCTCACCAGAGCCTGCGCGCCGAACTGCGTCGCGAGCCCGGCGGACGCCAGCAGCTTGAATTCGTCCTGCTCGTCCAGCAGCTTGACGAACACGCGGACGACTATCGCGAGGAAGATCACCGCGATCACCGAACACGCGATCAGCCCGAATTCCTCGCCGATCACCGAGAAGATATAGTCGGTATGCGCCTCGGGCAGCCCGAACTTCGCCGCGCCAGCACCCGGCCCGGTCCCGGTCCAACCGCCCGCGGTCAGCGTGTTATGCGCGGCATTGGTCTGGAAATGATCGCCCGCGCCCTCGCCTTCGACGCCGGGAAACAGGAACGCATCGATCCGCGACCGCGCCACGCCGTAAAAGATATAGGCCGCGACCAGCCCGGCCGGCGCCATCGCCATGAGCCCAAACAGCACCTTGGCCGGCGTTCCCGCGATCATCAGCAGCGTCATCCACACCGTACAGAAGATGATCGTCTGGCCGAAATCGGGTTGCAGCATCAGCAGCAGCGCGACGCCCGCGGTCATCGCGCCGGTGATCAGCACGGTCGGCAGCTCGGCATCCTTCGCGCGCAACGACAACAGCCACGCGACCGTGACGATGAACAGCGGTTTCAGGAACTCGGAAGGCTGGAACTGCGCAAAGCCGACGCCGAGCCAGCGGCGTGCGCCGTTCGCCTCAACCCCGATAAACGGCGTCACCATCAGCATCAGCACGAACAGCGCGCACCCGCCGATCGCCATCCGCCGCGCCATCGAGACGGGCATCATCGAGACGCCGAACAGCACCGGCAGCGACACGCCGACCCACATCAACTGCCGCCAGAAATAATAGAGCGGCGCGATCTTGTGATGCTCGCCCGAATAACGGACCGCGCTCGCCGGCGACGCCGCGGCGACCGCGATCAGCCCGATCGCGATCAGGAACAGCGTCAGCAACAGCAGCATCCGGTCGATGTCCCAGAACCACGTGCCGAGCGGCGACTGATCGCCACGCCCGCCGCGCCGCTTCATCTTCGCGACGATCCCGTTCTTCTGTCCGGACACACCCATATCCATGGTCCCAGCGCGCATATCGGTCATGCCAGCGACTCCACCGCAGCGCGGAACGCCGCCCCGCGCGCTTCGTAATCGCGAAACTGGTCGAAGCTAGCACAAGCGGGGGATAACAACACCGTGTCGCCAGGCTTGGCGTTTTCGGCGGCGGCGCGGACCGCGGCGTCGAGCGTGCCGACGGTGTCGACGGACATGGAGTCTTTCAGGATTTCGGCGAATTTCGGGCCAGCCTCGCCGATCGTGTAGGCGTGGACGACGTGGCCGAAGGCGGGCTTGCAGGCGTCGAGGTCGTCGCCCTTTGCGCGTCCGCCGACGATCCAGTGGACGCGGTCGAACGCGGCGAGAGCGGGCGCGGTGCTTTCGGGATTGGTCGCCTTGCTGTCGTCGACATAGGCGACGCCGCCATACGAGGCGATCTGCTGCATGCGGTGTGGCAGGCCGGTAAAGCTGGTGAGGCCACGATCGATATCGACTTCGGTAACGCCCAGCGCCTTCACGACCGCGATCGCGGCGAGTGCGTTCTGCGCGTTGTGCGGACCCTGGAGCGCGGGCCAATTGCCTTGGAACAGGCATACGCCCGGCGCGATCTTGGTGAGATGCTCGCCCTTCGCCGACAGCCCGCGCGCGATCTGCGCGGACGGCGCATCGCCGATGCCGATGACCGCGTCATGCTCGGCCGACTGCATCGCGAACAGCC
>JAZKCH010000006.1:0-418649 GCA_040388215.1 Pseudomonadota bacterium
GCAGGATCGTGAACCCGAGGTTGTTGTCTTGAAGATCCTCCCCGGCACGGGGAGGGGGACCGGCGCAGCCGGTGGAGGGGGCGTCCCGCATATGCTACGCCCTGAAGTATCGCTCGCGCGACGACTACGCCGTGAGATGAGCCTGCCGGAAGTGCTCCTATGGGAGCATCTCCGAGGACAGAAGACCGGCTTCAAGTTCCGCCACCAGCATCCCATCGGGCCGTACATCTGTGACTTCTACTGCGCTCCCGTGCATCTGGCGGTCGAGGTCGATGGCGAATTCCACGGCCGCGGCGACCGACCTCGACGCGACGCCGATCGCGACCAATTTTTCGAGCAGAATGGCTACCGGGTGCTGCGAGTGGCAGCAGGCGACGTGCTGAGGGATATCGAGGCCGTGGTGACGATGATCGTATCGTCCGCGGCCAGCCCCCTCCACCAGCCTGCGGCCGGTCCCCCTCCCCGTGCCGGGGAGGACTAAATGGACTTTATCGCGATCCTGTCGATCTTCGTGCTGGCGTGTTTCGTCGGGTATTTCGTGGTGTGGGCGGTCACGCCTGCGCTGCACACGCCGCTGATGGCGGTGACCAACGCGATCTCGTCGGTGATCATCGTCGGCGCATTGATCGCCGCCGCTGCTGCAGGAATCGGTGCCGGATCGGGCGTGGCTAAGGCGCTAGGTCTGGTCGCCGTCGTGCTGGCGAGCATCAACATCTTCGGTGGCTTTGCGGTCACCGCGCGGATGCTGGCGATGTACAAGAAGAAGGAACGGCCCGTTGCGAAGGGCTGAGTCGGCGGTCGACATACGATCCTCCCCTGCAAGGGGAGGTGGCAGGCGCCAGCCTGACGGAGGGGTATCGCGCTATCGAAAGCGCGTCACCCCTCCGTCGCTGCGCGACATCTCCCCTTGCAGGGGAGGATTAGGGGGAATGGACGATGCATGAACTGACGGTCAGCCCCTGGGCATCGCTCGCCTATCTGGTCGCGGGGGTGTGCTTCATCCTCGCGCTGCGTGGGTTGTCGAGCCCCGCGTCGAGCCAGCGCGGCAATCGTTTCGGCATCATCGGCATGACGATCGCGGTGGTCACGACCCTGATGACGCATGTGCCGATCCAAGCTTTGGAATGGGTTGGACCGAGCGGCGAAACGGGTGCCATGCCTGTTGCGATCGACTGGATGACCGTCGTTGAAATCCTCGCCGCGATCGGTGTCGGCGCCGCGATCGGCCTCGTCACCGCACGCCGGATCGCGATGACCGCGATGCCGCAGCTCGTCGCCGCCTTCCATTCGCTCGTCGGCCTCGCCGCGGTGCTGGTCGGCGTCGCCGCGTACCTCAACCCGCAGGCATTCGGCATCTCCGACCTCGTCATCCCGCTGATCGGCCAGCCCTTCGCGGTCATCCACCCGGTCAGCCGGATCGAGCTCGGCCTCGGCGTCGCGATCGGCGCGATCACATTCTCCGGCTCGGTCATCGCGTTCCTCAAGCTCAACGGTAACATGGGCGGCAAGCCGATCATGCTGCCCGGTCGCCACGTCATCAACATCGCGCTGCTCGCCGGCATCCTCGGCCTGATCGCGTATTTCGTCACCGATCAGTCGGCGTGGATCTTCTGGACGATCACGGGCTTGAGCTTCGTCATCGGCTTCCTCCTGATCGTCCCGATCGGCGGCGCGGACATGCCGGTGGTGGTCAGCATGCTCAACTCCTATTCGGGCTGGGCGGCGGCGGCGATGGGCTTCACGCTGCACAACAGCGCGATGATCATCACCGGCGCGCTGGTCGGCAGCTCGGGCGCGATCCTCAGCTACATCATGTGCCGCGCGATGAACCGCAGCTTCATCAGCGTGATCGCGGGCGGCTTCGGCCAGTCCTCGGATACCGGCGGCCCCGCAGCGGCCAGCGATCGCCCGTGGAAGCGCGGTTCCGCCGAAGACGCCGCGTTCCTGATGAGCCAGGCCGAACAGGTCATCATCGTCCCCGGCTACGGCATGGCGGTCGCACAGGCGCAGCACGTCCTGCGCGAGATGGGCGACAAGCTGAAGGCCGAGGGCGTGCGCGTGAAATACGCGATCCACCCGGTCGCGGGGCGCATGCCGGGCCACATGAACGTCCTGCTGGCCGAGGCGAACGTACCCTATGACGACGTGTTCGAGCTCGAGGACATCAACAGCGAGTTCGCGCAGACCGACGTCGCCTTCGTGATCGGCGCGAACGACGTGACCAACCCCGCCGCCAAGACCGACAAGTCGTCGCCAATCTACGGCATGCCCGTGCTCGACGTCGAAAAGGCGAAGACCGTGCTGTTCATCAAGCGCTCGATGGGCGGCGTCGGTTATGCCGGTGTCGATAACGACCTGTTCTACCGTGACAATACGATGATGTTGCTGGCCGACGCGAAGAAGATGGTCGAGGATATCGTCAAGGCGCTGGACTAGGTCTCGCTTAGGCGGCCGCAAAATCCAACCGAACTCGATCCAGTTCGAGTGTAAATCTCAGGATGATCCAGGTTAGTCTTCGCGACACAGCGGAGATAGTCATGATCCCACCGGACGGCGAGGCTGCCGACACGCGCTACGATACCGGGATCGCCGCGGTCCTTATTGCAGCGGGCGACGCGCCCGACCGGTTCGCCGCCGCGCTCGCCGCGATGGAAGGGCGGGTCGTGGCCCGAATCGACTGGCAGGCGCCGTTCGGTCTGCATGCCACGCCGCAGGTCATGGTGGTCGAGGCGGCGGGCGTGGACGGCGTGACATTGGCCGAACATCTGCCGCGGATCGTCGAGCGCGCCGCCGTACTGGAGGCGGGGCTGGTGGTCGCGATGGGGAGCGACCAGATCGACGCGGTCGCGGCGGCCACGCTCGGCGGTGGGACGATCCTGCTGGTCGACCCGAGCGTCGCGGATTGCGTCGCCGCGATCGTCGTCGCCGCCGAGCGCGTCCGCAGTCCCGCAGGCGTATTCGATGTCACGCGCGAGACCGACAGTACGCGGCTCGAGCGGCTGAACACCGAAGTCGCGCGGATCGCCGAAGCGCTCGCCCGGCTGACCCGCGCGGAGATCGAGGGGGATGCACCCGCCGCACCGATCGTCGGCGATCGGACGAACCGCTATGGCGCGCCGCCATCGCTGGCGGAGCCGAGCGCCGCCGATGTCCGCAGGGCGATCCGCGCGCGCCGGCTGCGCGACCAGTTCTTCGGCACCGCGCTGTTCGAGGATCCCGGCTGGGACATGCTGCTCGATCTCTACGCCGCCGAACTCGAGCGCGGGCGCGTGTCGGTGTCCAGCCTGTGCATTGCCGCCGCGGTCGCGCCGACCACCGCGTTGCGCTGGATCGCGCGGATGACCGACACCGGATTGTTCGAACGCCGCCCCGATCTGGTCGACCGGCGGCGCGCGTTCATGGTGCTCTCCGACCGCGCGAGCGAGGCGATGCGCGGCTATATCGTGGCCACCAGGGGCGCCGACCTGCGGATTCCGTGACGGTCCGCGCCCTTTTAGCTTGGCCCGGCCGCCCGGCCTTAGCATCGCGCCCCTGCCCGAAAGGGGCGACTGGCTCAGTTGGTAGAGCGTCTCATTGCATTGCACGGTGTGTGTCGAGATAGCTGTGAGCCGCAGGAAACCTAGGCTTTCTGACCATTCGCCTTTGTCAGGTCGGGAATACGTCGGGACTCGCTAGCGAATTTGCGGATCAGCGTCGCTTACATCAGTCATCGTTTTCGGACGCAGGCTTTTTGACCGCCCAAGCGGACCATGCGCTTTCGTTGGCCCAGCGCGTCACAGCATTATCTACCGAACCATCAGGCGCGATAACTGCGTCTTTTCGTCGTGAGTAGCCGACACCCGTCGCTGTCACCGGCTCTATTTCAGCTTTGCGCGCATACGCCCAAGCCACGACTGCCCGTTTCCACACCCTGTCGCGCGCATTGTCATAGCTCACCAGCACGGTCCCAGGCGCTGCAGCAATGAAGTGTTCTGGTTCACCTGGCAAGGCGAGCAACCGACCATACTCAACAACGATCTCAAGGCCGGATCGCAGGAATACGCTGCCTTGGAGATGTCAGCGTTTCAGAACGTCGTGTTCGGAAACTCCATCAGGCATAACGATTTCGGCTACGAGATCGGCGGAGTAGATACGTCCGTTCATTGCGGTGAAGAATGTCATGTCTGCGGTTTCCGCCGGGGTTAGAAGGCTTGTCATTACCCCAAGTGGCTTTCCTGCATCGTCAGGTGGGGCGCTGCGGTAGAAAGCCGATACTCAGAGATTTAACCTGGAGTACAAGCTGCTCTTACCCGACATTGTAGCACGTCGGCATGCGCGGGCGGATACGGGGGAATGCGATGAGTGATGGTCGGCACGGATTGGTAGCGTCGGCTGTTTTCGTCCTCATTACCACTTCTGCGGGAATGGGGGATTGGCTCGCAACGTCCCTGAGAGAATACTTTGAATTTAACCTTGGGAAGATCGATTGGAATACCATTGCTGCCATTGCGACAGCATAGGGGACTTTGGTTGCTCTTTGGTCGTCGTGGCATGCCCGCCGCCTCGGAGCGCGCGCCGCACATCTGCGTGGCACGCTCGACAGGCTGCTCACCAAACCACATTTGACCGATGGCGTAATTACGACAGGAGTGGGTGCCATGCAGATTCTTTCGGAAGTGGTTGAGGCATCTAACCTGTTCTTCGCGACGACGGGCTGGACTCTGGCGGTGACGCCGAAAGGCGCCTGATGCCTATCGCACCGCTCTTGGCGCTAGTTCGCCTTCGTTATCGAAAGGTACGGGCGTACATCGACAAGCTTAAGGCCAACGGCAAGCTGGTCTAAATCAGCTACAAGTTCGATCTGGAGTCAACTCGGCCGTCAGCCCCGCCGAGACATTGGCGACGAGTGCGATGATAACGAACGGAGTGCTGATGATCGCGAACATCGTCTTGGTCTCACGCCAGCGGTTTGGGGAGGTCTGACGGGTCATGCTGCTACTCCGAGCAGGGTTGACCGGCGCGCGACGCTGCCGGTGCGATTGCGCCAGGACGTGAGGCGGGATTGACGGTTGCGATCGGGGGGCGACGGGGCGCTCGGCACGATCGTGCGGATGACCTGCAACTCGGCGAAGAACACATGGCAGCATTCGTCATTATCGCAGCGATAGCGAATGTAACGAACCGTCGTGGTCAGCGCTGCGCTGTTACGGACGCCGGCCGGACCGTTGCACTGCGGACACGAAAGACCGGGAATTCTATGCTTGGTAGGCTTCGAGATAGTCATCGGGCTTCCCCGGTTGTCTCCGAGTGCGACCCAGCGCCCAACCGGAAGATTTGGATAGGCGTCGCATGAGTGCGCCTAGTGCCGTCTCAACCTGCTGCGCCTTGACCAGCGCACGGTTATGCGCGCGCGGGGAGGCATCTTCCACAATTACATCGTCCAGTTCGCGGCGCGCGGCTGCGACCTGTTCAACCTCGACGCGCTGCGTATCGAATATGCGCACGACGAATTCGCCAACCTGCTCGTGTGTCAATTCGTCGACGACAGCCTGTCGGCGTTCAAGTTCAACAGCGGCAACGGTGCACTGTCGACGCCATGGTCGACTGGACCGACGTCGACATGCTGGCCAAGAGTCCGGTCGGCAATCGCGAGGTGTGGGCGGGGTTCGATCCGCAGGAAAGCGAGGACGGTGACAAGGCCGGGTTCGTGATCGAGCGCCGCGCGCACCAAGCTGGAACCACTGTTGGCGAATATCCACCAGCGGCTTGCCGACGTCGTAATCGAGCAGCTCGGCTATGCCGACTTCATCCGGCGCTACGATCGCGCCGCCATTTTGTTCTACCTCGACCGCCCTATTGGGAATGCGAGACCGACTATGGACAAGACGTCTTCAGCCGCGCCGACTTCAACAAGCTCGCCGATCAACTCGCGGGGATCAACGGCCGCTTCATCCTGTCGATCAACGATACGCCCGGCGCCCGGGCGACCTTCGCGCGGTTTGACGTCGGCACGACCGAGACGACCTACACGGTCAGTGCCGGACCCGCTCAAAAAGCCCGCGAGTTGATCGCTTGCTGATCATAAACCAATAAACCGTATTATTTCAGATGGTTATAATTTTAACATAAGTTAGGTTTATTAATTAGTCACATATCTGTAATGCGCTTGCATGGAACAATGTTTGACGATCGATACCAAAAATTATCAACGCCGTGCCAAACCAGATTGGCAAGGCTTACTCACTATTATCATGCTGCTATTGGCAGCGGCGCTTTATACTATACAGTTTGTCAATCTCGGTGGCGGTTCAACCGCGGATGGCGTTGATGATGCTTACGACCCTCTGATCGGTGAAATACATACTCTTGAAGGGTTGGAGGCTGAAGCGCGCCGCCAGATGCGCGGTACCGGAAATGCGCAGCGTGACTTGGCATTCGCTTTAACGAACGTCGTAGCGCTGCATTCAATTCACGGCGTGGCTCGTCAAACGTGGAAGCAAAACTGGATTGCTAACGCGTTGGATATGATGGAATTACCATATACTTCGTATGCTGGATTGATGGTTCCCGAAGACCTTGCAAAAGAAAACGTCGCATTCTGCTCACAGGCGTCATTGCTCCTACAGGAGCTGTTCCGTCGTAACGGCATACCTCAGGCCACTGTACGCTTTAATGTTGGCGGGCCGCCGCCGCATTCCGCCGTTGCCGGTAAGCCAGACGGGGTTTGGCGATACTATGACGCTTCCTACGAACCCACGCAGCAGGGTATTCCGTTCGCTCGTCTCAAGGAGCCAGGCAAGATCCTGGAGCTGTACTCGGCGCCGAAGTATAAGACGTTAGGTATAGACAAGGAATTCGATGATCTTGCCCGCCGCGGTAAGATTGCGATTATCGGTATCGATGGGCGCGGTCCGGTTCGGGGGATCGCATTCCAGAGACTCACAAAGACCCTCTCGTTGCACGGGTGGTTTGGACCACTTCTGATCGCTATGTTGCTGTTGTATCGACGAGCTTTCAAGGCTCAAGCCTGTTGATTTGCGTGATCGGATACTTGCGCGTGAAGCGATAGACGCGGCTTCCAGCGCGCGCGGGGATACCTCGGCCGTCAGGTTGGCTTTCCGCGTCCTGTAGCCTCGAACGCCCAATGAATGCCGTTCGTTCGGGGCGGGCTCTGTGTTTCCCGATTGCTGCCTTTCGTTCATCAAGGCATCATATCAAGATGACAATCACGCCAGCCGTCCTTGTTCAGTTACCGTTGCCTGCCGTCCGTGCGGTGGTCTTTTACAAGCGAGATGAAATTACGACGGATTTGATATGCTGCGATGTCGAGGTCGCGGGGCATGTCTGGACGTTCCATGAGGAAGCGGCTGGTTGGCCGGACCTGATTGCGCATCTATCCGCACTGCCGGGCTTCCGTCGCGACTGGTATGAAGCCGTGGTCAGCCCGCCGTTCGCTACAACAGAGACGATTGCGTTCGACCGGCGGTGATCGCCCACTTGCCGACATTCGAGCAGTCGATCATCATAAAGCATGGTAATAAAACGTGGCAGCAAGACATTGGAGGAGTGGCGAGCTCAACAAGCTGCTGACCCCGATTATCAGGCGATTGCTCCCCATTATCAGGCGATACGCGATGCAAGGGAGCGGGAACTTTCTGAAATCGCGGAGCAACGTAGGCTTGAACAGCAGCCAATACTGAAAGAATTGGCTGAAGCTGGCGTAATTGTAGATTGGGTCGGGGGACTGTCGGCGATACCATCCCTAGACTCGCGCGTTTATGCTATCTTACTTGACCACATCACCAAGCCATACAGTCCTTCTCTATTGGAGTGGATAGGCCGTGCCTTTGGGCACAGGTTGGACCGGACTATCGTATGGGAGGTCCTTATCAACCTCCTGAAAGATCACGCATTGGATAACCATGCGGTCGAAGGCGTCATGGCAGCGATTTCGGTAATAGCACGACCAAGCGACCTACATACGTTGATCGACTTGCTATCTGATCCCTTGCTTGGTTCTAACCGAATATATTTGGTGGGCAACCTGATGCGATCAAAAAAGCCGGAAGCAAGGTCTGCTCTAGTGCGATACCAATCCGATCCCGACCTCACCATCGAGATCACTGACCGGCTGTCTCGGAGCCGGAGCTAACGCCTGCTTTCTTCTTCATCTCGGCCATTCTGCTCACGCCCCTTCGGACATCCGGCGTAGATCGTAGGATAGCGTGATGAGCGATGATACCAGCTTACGAATGATCCAAGTTGCCCTGCACTGGGCTTAGGACCCGATCGGTGTGCGGGGTATCAAAGAGGCTGCGGACGAGTACGACATGTATGCGCCTCGGGTGCTCGAAATGCTGAAAGCCGATGCGCTCGTGGAGCAAATCGCCGACTATCTTACGAGTGTCGTTCGGGATCGAATGGAGCTTCCGGTGCGGCCCGACCGGGACAGGGATCTGTCGTCCATGCTGCCACAGATGTTCGTCATCACCCGGTAAGCGGACGGTCCGCTTTCCTCTCGATCTCTGCCATTCAGCGGTCGTTCGCGCGCTTTGGCGCTTGGTCGGAAGGGGCGCAAATCTAGGTCGGGACGGCAAGTCGGGAATAGGTCGGGACTCTCAGGTCCGCCTGTGTACGTTCCGCTCAGGTCCGCGAAACGGTCTCTTGCGCTCACCAAAAACGACGCTATTGCGTCGGTTCCCCCAGAGGGGCGATTAGCTCAGTTGGTAGAGCGTCTCGTTTACACCGAGAATGTCGGCGGTTCGAGCCCGTCATCGCCCACCACCCCTACAGCTCGCGGACCAGCCGCATAGCGACCGCGATCCAGGCCGGGTCTGCGATGGCCAGCGGCTGCGTGCCGGTGCCCGGCGGCAATACTGTCACGCTGCCTTCGCATCCTGTGAGGCGTCCGAACGCGAACCGCCCAGCCGGTTGCGGGACGAGCACGTCACGGTTGAGCGCGGTGGCGAAGCCCTCCGGCGCCAGCCTGGTGCACCAGATCACGTCGCCCGTGCGGTAGTCGCCGATCCCGCCCGCCACCGTCACCGCGATCTGGCCCGGCGCGACCTGTGGTGGAGGCACGGTCGTGGTCCGGCGCGGCGCGTGGACGCCGCGGCCATCGAGGATCGCGGTGACGGGCAGGTCTGCCCGGTCGGGCAACGTCACGAGGTTGCCCGCCTCGACACCCAGCGCCGCGGCGATCCGGTTGAGCCAGCCGACCGACACGGTCCGCGTGCCCGTCTCGAGCCGGCCGATCGTCTGCGCGGTCGTCGCCGGAACACAGCGCCGCGCGACATCCTCCAGCGTCAGGCCCTTGGCGCGGCGGACTTCGCGAATGGCGGTGATCATCGAATAGCTCCAAACCAGATGGGTTATTCCTCTGTCCTACAACCGTGCCAATATGGCAACCGGCGCAAGTGATGTTGAGCGGCAATGGGAGACGGCGGATGCGCGAGCTGGTGGAACGATCGATCGATTCGGACGGTGTTCCGCAGCCATCGCGGGCGCGGCGCGGGCGCATGGTGACGGTCAATCTGGCCGAGTCGCCGCTCGGGTGGCTGCGGTCGCGCGGGCTGGTCGACGCGCGGCAGTTCGCAGCGGGCGAACAATTGCGTGCCGACTACGAACGCGCCTCGATCGCGCCGAGCGTGACGATGCGCTGGGCAGAGCGGGTCGATGGAGGGGGGCATGACGGCCTGGATCCAACGTCCGCGCAGATCGCAGCGAAACGCCGATTCGACACCGCGATCGCGGCGGCGGGGCCGGGATTGGCGGATATCCTGTGGCGCGTGGTCTGCGCAGGGGAAGGACTGCCCGCAGCGGAGAAGGCGCTGCAGTGGCCGGTGCGGGCGGGGCGACTGGTACTGACGCTCGCGCTCGACCGCCTGGCTGCGCATTACGGGATTGGCTAGCGCGGGGCTGCGACCGGTCGCTCAACCTCACGATCCGCCCCCGCCAGGGGGAGGTGTCAGGCTCTTGCCAGACGGAGGGGGAGGTAACGATCACCCCTGTTGCGTATCCTCCCCCTCCGTCGCCTTCGGCGCCACCTCCCCCTGGCGGGGGAGGATCGCGAGGTCGACGTTCGGCCAGCAAGCATCATGCGGTCGGATCGATGGCTCAGGGCAAAGCCGTCCGCTCAGTCTCGCCACAACAGGACTACACCCGCGCCCCGATCCGCCCACTCGCTTTGCCCGCCGCGCAGCACTAAGTGGCAGGCATGCGCTTCGACCTCATCAAATGCCACGGTTCCGGCAACGACTTCCCCCTGATCGACGCGCGGGCGTCGACGCTGGACGATGCGAGCTGGGCAGCCGTCGCGCGCGCGCTTGCAGATCGCGACGGGCCGGTCGGCGGTGACGGCCTGTTGCTGCTCACCGCCGGTGACGAGAGCCACGCATTCGGCATGCGGATGTTCAACTCCGACGGCAGCGAGTCCGAAACCTGCCTCAACGGCCTGCGATGCGTCGCGCGCGCCGGGTTCACGGCGACCGGCACGAAAACCGCGACGGCAGTACTCAAGACCAGCGATGCGATCGTCGTGCACGATGCCGACATCGCACCGGGTGTGTTCACCGTGCGCGAGATCGCAGGGCCAGCGTCGCTCGACGTTACCGCATGGCCGATGCAGGTCGGCGCGGATCGCATCGTCGACACGCCGATCGCTGGCTTGCCGACCGCCTGCGCCTTCACCGCCGTCGCCATGCCGAACCCCCATCTCGTGACGTTCGTGGACGCCATCGACGAAACCGAACTCGTCCGCGTCGGCGAGGCCTGCGAGGCCGCCCCCCGCTGGCTCCCCAACCGCGCCAATGTCAGTTTCGTCGAGGTGCGCGGCGCGGATCTGTTCGTCCGCACCTTCGAGCGCGGGGTTGGGCTTACCGACAGCTGCGGTAGCGCGATGGCGGCGTCGACCTATGCCGCGTGCCTTACCGGGCGGATCGCGTACGATACGCCGACCACCGTCTTCAACAAGGGCGGCCTGGTCCGCGCCGAGGCGAGCGAGGCGGCTATGGTCACGCTGTCGGGCAATGCCACGTTCGAATGGCACGGCTCGATCGACGTCGATCTGGTGACCGCGACCGCCAGCGACCTGACGATCATGCAGCGCAACGACGATGAGATCGCAGCCTGGGCGGGGCTTCTCGCGACGATCTGAACACGCGCTGCATCCTTCTGCAAACGCGGCCGTATCTCCCCGCAGAAGCGTCGGACGACCGGCGCAATGCAGGAGAGAGAGCCGTCATGAATCACGTGTTCCGTACCGCCATCGTCGCCGCCGCCGTCGCGATCAGCGGCAGCGCCATCGTCGCCGCTCAGACCAACCCGATGGTCGGTGGCGCCGCAATGTACCCGACCAAGACGATCGTCGAGAACGCCGTCAATTCGAAGGATCACACGACGCTGGTCGCTGCAGTGAAGGCCGCTGGCCTCGTCGAGACGCTGTCGGGCCCGGGTCCGTTCACGGTGTTCGCGCCGACCAACGCCGCGTTCAAGAAGCTGCCCGCCGGCACCGTCGACACGCTGCTCAAGCCCGAGAACAAGGCGCAGCTGTCCGCCGTCCTGACCTATCACGTCGTCCCCGGCACGATCACCGCCGCCGACATCGCCGCCAAGGCCAAGGCGAACGGCGGCACCGCGACTTACACCACGGTGCAGGGTGAGCCGCTGATGTTCATGAAGTCCGGCGCAGGCTGGGGCATTATGGACGGCAAGGGCCACAAGGGCCGCGTCACGATCGCCAACGTCATGCAGTCGAACGGCGTGATCCACGTCATCGACACGGTGATGCTGCCGTAAGCGCGCATCTCGCGAGATAGCTGCCTCGCGTTCCCCCCGCGAGGCAGTGTCGTCGGGCCCGTCGCCGAAAGGTGGCGGGCCCGATTGCGTTCGCGGTTACTCTCCTCCCCTTTGAGGGGAGGTGGCTGGCGTAGCCAGACGGAGGGGTGGTGCGCTATCGAGGGGGCGATACCCCTCCGTCAGCCAAGCGGCTGCCACCTCCCCTTGCAGGGGAGGATACACGATCAGCCGATCAGCAGCCCCGCAAGCGCGGCCGACATCAGGTTCGCCAGACTCCCCGCCGCGAGCGCGCGCAGGCCGAGCTTGGCGATCATCGGGCGCTGGTTCGGCGCGAGGCTGCCGGTCACCGCCATCTGGATCGCGATCGACGAGAAGTTCGCAAAGCCGCACAGCGAAAAGGTGATGACCGCGATCGTCCGCTTGCTCAGGCCCTCTTGCGTGCCGAGCGAGATGTAGGCGACGAACTCGTTCAGGACGATCTTCTGTCCGAACAGCCCGCCGGCGATCCCCGCCTCGCTCCACGGCACGTTGAGCAGGAACATGATCGGCGCGAAGACATAGCCGAGCAGCCCCTGGAAGCTGAGGCCGGGCATCCCGATCATGTTGCCGAGTCCGCCAAGCAGCCCGTTCGCCAGCGCCACGAGCGCAACGAACGCCAGCACCATCGCGCCAACCGCGACCGCCAGACGCACGCCGGTCTGCGCACCCTGGGCCGCGGCCATGATCAAATTGGCCGGCTTTTCCTCGTCGTGCGTCGCTTGCGGCATCGGTTCGCCCGCCGACGATTCGCCGGGCAGGTCGCCCAGCGCGAGCTCGCCTTCCGGCGGCGTGACTCGGTCGGGCATGATGATCTTCGCCATCAAGATGCCGCCCGGGGCCGCCATGAAGCTCGCCGCGAGCAGGTAATCGATGCTGACGCCCATCGACGCGTACGCCGCGAGGATCGTCCCCGCGACGCCAGCCATGCCGCTGGTCATCACGGTGAACAGTTGGGCTGGCGTCAATCCAGCGAGATACGGCCGGATCACCAGCGGCGATTCGCTCTGGCCGACGAAGATGTTCGCCGCCGCGCACAGCGATTCGACCTTCGAGACGCCGATGACCTTCTCGATCCCGCCGCCGACCCAGCGCACGACCAGCTGCATGATGCCGAGATAATACAGGATCGAGACGAGGCTGGCGAAGAAGATGATCACCGGCAGCGCGGCGATCGCGAAGCTCTGCCCGCCGATCTCGGGCGTCGCCATCTTGCCGAACAGGAACTCGGTGCCCTTCTGCGAATAGCCGAGCAGGTTGGCGACCCCGCCCGACATGCTGCCCAGCACGACCTTGCCGATGCTCGAATACAGCACGAGCACCGCGATCCCGACCTGCAGCGCGAAGGCGGCGCCGACGATGCGCAGACGGATCGCGCGGCGATCGCTCGACAACAGCACCGCGATGCCGAGGATGACGGCGATGCCTGCAAGGCCGATGACTAGTCTTTCCATGGACGCCCTGCATTTTTGACTGACACGCGTGGCCCCCCGGCCGCGCAAGCGACCGACATGACACGCGAGCGGCGTGCTCGCCAGTCTTTATGATGGGGAGGTCATTTGACGGCGCGCGCGATTCCGCTAGCGTCCCTGGCGATGGATAAGCCTGTTCCCGCGTTCCCGCGTTCGCTCTTCGTTTTCTCGGTCCTGTACGGCGGCATGGTGTGCATCGCCGGCGTGCTGGGGGTGAAGCAGGTCGCGCTCGGCCCGCTCGCGGTCGAGGCGGGGATCTTCGGCTTCCTCCTGCTGGTGGTGCTGAGCAGCGCGATTTCCGAGTTGCACGGCCAGAAGACCGCGACGTTCCTGGTGCGCTTGGGCTTCATCCCGCTGCTGGTGTCCGCGGCGCTGATCCACCTCGTGCTGGCGCTGCCACATGATCCGGGGATGTACCCGCCCGCGGTCGACGCGTTCCCGATCGTCGTCGGCCAGAGCTCGCGGATGATGATCGCCGGGCTGATCTCCTACGGCATCTCGCAGACGCTCAACGTGCTGATCTTCTCGAAGCTGTCGGGACAGGTCGGCAGCGGCGACGGCAAGCTGGTATGGCTCCGCGGCATGATCGCGAGCATCATCTCGCAGATCATCGACACGATTTTGTTCATCACCATCTCGTTCCTGGGTGAGCGGCCGATCCTCGGGCTAATGGAAGGCCAGATGCTGACCAAGGTCGTGCTGTCGATCGTGCTCGTGCCGTTCCTGATCACCTTCTTCGTCCGACTGGGGCGCCGGCTGGACCGGGCATAATGTTAGATTTTTCCGTTCGTGCCGAGTAGAGACCGAGCCTGTCGAGGGCTCGTATCGAGGTACAGGTCTCTCGATACGCCATCTCGACAAGCGCTCGATGGCTACTCGAGACGAACGGAAGTCAGTTGACCGATCACACGCCCGATCCCGCCCTGCTCGCCAAGGCGGAAACGCTCACCGAGGCGCTGCCGTATCTGCAGCGCTACGCCGGCAAGACGTTCGTCGTGAAGTACGGGGGCCACGCGATGGGCGACCCCGAGCTCCAGCGCGATTTCGCCGAGGACATGGTCCTGCTGAAGGCGGTCGGCATCAACCCGGTCGTCGTCCACGGCGGCGGTCCCCAGATCGGCGCGATGCTGAAGCGGCTCGGCGTCGAATCGCGCTTCGTCGACGGCCTGCGCGTCACCGATGCGGAGACCGCGCAGATCGCCGAAATGGTCCTGGCGGGCTCGATCAACAAGGAAATCGTCGGCTGGATCGGTCAGGCCGGCGGCCGCGCGGTCGGTATCTCGGGCAAGGACGCCGGCCTCGTCCTCGCGCAGAAAGTCGGACACGGCCGCGAGCCCGACAAGCTCCAGGGAATCGAGCGGCACGTCGATCTCGGCTTCGTCGGCGAGCCGATCGCGGTCGACCGAACGATCCTCGACACGCTGATCGCCGCCGACATCATCCCGGTGATCGCCCCGATCGGCATCGGCGCCGACGGCCACACCTACAACATCAACGCCGACACGATGGCCGGCGCGATCGCGGCCGCGATGGGCGCGGCGCGGTTCTTCCTGCTGACCGATATCGTCGGCGTGCTCGACAAGCAGGGCGAACTGCTGACCGATCTCGATCCTGCGCGGATCGCCGAACTCCGCGCCGACGGTACGGTGACCGGCGGGATGATCCCGAAGCTCGACACCTGCGTCGCGGCGGTCGAATCGGGGGTGGACGCCGCGGTGATCATCGACGGCCGGGTGCCGCATGCGATGCTGCTGGAGATCTTCACCAAGCAGGGCGCGGGGACGCTGGTCAGCGCGAACGGGCGCTCGCGGTAGGGGGGCGCCAAGGTCCCCCCACTCCCGTCATCCTGACGAAAGTCAGGATCCAGAGCCACACAGGGTAGCCTTCGTGGCTCTGGATCCTGGGTCAAGCCCAGGATGACGGGGACTTGAGGGAGGGGGTGCGGCTCAAATCGTCGGGCGCAGGTCAGCGACACCACAGGGCTTCTCGTTCTCTCTCCGCCCCCTTATATCAGCAACACACCAGCGGAGACCCTTACCTTGATCGCCCTTCTTCAGATCGTCCAGTTGCTGCTCACCGTCATCTGGTGGATCATCGTCGTGCAGGCGATCCTGTCGTGGCTGATCGCGTTCAACGTCATCAATACGCACAGCGATTTCGTCCGCACCGTGTGGACCGCGCTGCAGCGGATGACCGAGCCGATGTACCGCCCGATCCGCCGCGTGCTGCCCGATTTCGGCGCGCTCGATCTGTCGCCGCTGGTCGTGCTGCTGATCCTCTATATCCTCAGCAACATCGTCATCCCGAATATCGCGCAGAACTATCTCGTCGCGACCTATTGAGCGAGAAGGCCGCTTGGCGCCCGCTGGCTGACGGTCTGGCGATCGCCGTCCGCGTGACGCCACGGGGTGGGCGGGATACGCTTACCGCGGGGACGGACGAGCATTTCGCCGCGCGACTGGCGGCGGCGCCGGTGGACGGCGCGGCGAACGCGGGATTGGTCGCACTCGTCGCCAAGACCTTCGGCGTCCCCAAACGTGCCGTCACGATAATCTCGGGTGAAACCTCGCGACTGAAGCGCCTGCACATCGCCGGCGACGTCGCTACGCTGGCGGAAATCGCCGCTGCGCTCTATGGGCCGCGGGCATGAGCGCGACCATCATCGACGGCAAGGCCTTCGCCGCCGGCCTCCGGGCCCGTATCGCAGACGGCGTCACCGCCTTCAGGGCACAGGCAGGCCGCGCGCCCGGCCTAGCCGTGGTGCTGGTCGGCGAGGACCCCGCCTCCAACGTCTACGTCCGCTCGAAGGGCAAGGCGACGCGCGAGGCCGGGATGGAAAGCATCGAGCACCGCCTCCCCGCCGACGTGCCCGCCGAAGACCTGCTCGCGCTGGTCTCGACGCTCAACGCCGACCCGACGATCGACGGTATCCTCGTCCAGTTGCCGCTGCCGAAGCATATCGACGAGCAGACGGTGATCGCCGCGATCGATCCCGACAAGGACGTCGACGGCTTCCACCCGATCAACGCCGGCCGCCTCGCGACCGGTCTGCCCGGCTTCGTCCCCTGCACGCCGTATGGCTGCGTCATGCTGTTGAAGAGCGTGCTGCCGAGCTTGAGCGGGTTGGAAGCGGTCGTCGTCGGCCGCTCGAACATCGTCGGCAAGCCGATGGCGCAACTGCTGCTCCGCGAAAGCTGCACCGTCACCGTCGTGCATAGCCGCACGCAGGACGTGCCCGCGCATATCCGCCGCGCCGACATCGTCGTGGCCGCGGTCGGCATCCCGCAGATGATCAAGGGCGATTGGCTCAAGCCCGGCGCGACCGTCATCGACGTCGGCATCAACCGCACCGACGCCGGCCTCGTCGGCGACGTCGATTTCGCCAACGCGGTTGAGGTCGCGGGCGCGATCACGCCGGTGCCGGGCGGCGTCGGGCCGATGACGATCGCGTGCCTGCTGCGCAACACTCTAGTCTCCGCCGGCCGCCGCGAAGGCATCGCGATCGAGGAGTCGAGCCTGTGATCGAACTCTACATCTCCTCGCTGATCACGTTCTTCGTGGTCATCGATCCACCCGGCTGCGCGCCGATCTATGCCGGCCTCTCGGCGAGCGCCTCGTCCCTCCAGAAGCGGGCGATGGCGATCCGCGCGGTCGGCGTGTCCGCGCTTATCCTGTTCGTCTTCGCGCTGTTCGGCGAGGCGTTGCTCAAGGGCCTCGGCATCAGCCTCGCCAGCTTCCGCATCGCCGGCGGCATCATGCTCTTCCTCATCGCGCTCGAAATGGTGTTCGAAAAGCGCACCGAACGCCGCGAGGACCGCGCCGCCAAGGTCGCGAACGATCCCGAGGTCGAGGACGTCTCGATCTTCCCGATGGCGATGCCGATGATCGCGGGCCCCGGCTCGATCGCATCGGTGATGCTGTTGATGAGTCGCAACAGCGGGATCGAGCGCTCGGCGGTGGTGCTGGCGGCGATGGTCACGATCCTGCTGCTGACGCTGGTCGCACTGCTCGCCGCCGGGCCGATCATGCGGATCCTCGGCGCGAAGATCGAGGCGGTGATCACGCGCCTGCTCGGCGTGCTGCTCGCGGCGCTGGCGGTGCAGTTCGTGCTCGACGGCCTGTCGGTGGTGCTGCGCTGATTCGTCATCCTGGGCTCGACCCAGGATCCAGAGCCAAGAGCGGTATCGCCAATGGCTCTGGATCCTGACTTTCGTCAGGATGACGGGAGGTCAATCCACCTTGAACAACCGCAGCGGCGACTTCGCCGGCAGCGGTAGCGGCGTCAGCCACGCCGGCACCTCGTTCTTCGCCATCTGCGCATAGAACCCCTTAGGGCTGCGCGCCTTGTAGTTGGTCGATTCCGCCGCGTTCGGGCACAGCAGCAGCATCGTCGCGCCGTGCCGCTTGATGATCGCATGCGCCTGGTCCGGCGTCCCGCCGAACGCATGCTGGACGTCGAGGATCGCGTCGCCGTTGCGGTGATACGGCCCTGCGATCGCATCGTGATGCGTGATCGTGATCAGCCGAGGCCCCATGTCGACGAAGGTGAACACGGTCTGCGCGGGATATTTGTTCAGCGCGAGCAGCACGGTCGTGCGCAGGCAGTTGCCCGTCGCCATGTTGACGCGCTTTTCATACGGCTTCGGCCGGTCGATCGGGAAATACTGGATCAGCATCCCGGCAAACAGCCCCGACACGATCAGGAAAGCGCCGACCGTCCCCAGCACGCGCACCGCCACCGATCGGTTGCCGAGCAACCGCGGCAGGATCAGCCATCCGAGCGCAGTCGCCCCCGGGATCGCCAGCAACTGCGCCGCCGGCCCCGCGCGAACCTGCCACAACAGCATCGCGCACGCGAACGCAGTGAACAGCGCTACCGCTGCCCAGCCAACCGCCCGGTCGTCGCGACGCGCACGCCATGCGGCAAGGATCGCCCCGATCAGCCCGATGATCGGCAGCGTCGCCAGCGCGAACCCGACGCGGAAACTATGCTTGTAGATCGGCTTGGCCTCGCGGACATTGTCCAGCCAGTTGCGTTGCAACTCGGGCGAAATCCCCTCGGGTCGCCCCAGACACTGCGGAAACACCAGCGCGAATCCGGCAACGATCGCCGCACCCGCAACAACCGCCAGCGCCAGCCGAGCCCCCCGCGAAGCCGGCCCGAACCGCGCGAGCAGAAACAGCAACATCCCCGCCGCAATCATCACGCTCAACCACACGGGCGTCAACGCGTCGCACCGCATCGCCTGGTTGGCATTCGACGCGAACAGCGCGAATCCGAGCGTGCTGCCCCCGCCGAGCGTCAGCGCATAGATCGACAGCCGCTCGGCCTCGGTGCGGTCCCACACCCAGCGAAGCGCGATGATCGCCCCCGCCATCGCCGCATACGGCAGCAGCTCGAGCCCGATCGACAACGACACCGCGCTGGCGAGCCCGACCATCGCGCCACCGCGCCGCCCGTTCGTATCGCACAGACCCGCCACCGTCAGGCTCAACATGGCGAGCTGCCAGCCGTGATGATCGATCCGCTCGGGCATGAACATCAGCATCGTGCCCGTAGCACCGACCATGATCACGACTGCGAGGGGCCACGCATACGGGCTGATCAGCCGCCGCACGGTGGCGCCGATGCCTAGCATCGCGATCGACAGCGGCAACAAGGGCGCGATCCCGCACGCGAGCCGCTCCGCCCAGCTGTTGGTGGTGAACAGGCGGAAGAACAGGATGAGCCCGGCGATCGGCAGGTCGACGATCCGGCTCCAGTGGATGTCAAAGCCGACCGGCGGGTTCAGCCGGTAGTTGCGCAGATCATACCAGCCCTGCCCGTCGAGCAGCGCGCGGACCTGCATCAGCCGCATGTTGTCGTCGGTATCGCCGAGCGACAGCCAGCGGATCTGGCCCCAGCGATCGAACACCGACCACGCCGCCACCGCCACCCAGGCGAGCAGCGTCAGCGGGATCCAATGCCGATCGAGTTTGTCCAGCAACGTCCGCCGCTGAAGTGGTGCCTGATCCAAAACGCTTTCCTCCAGCCCGCACGCACTCTAGATGCGCGGGCGTATCTCAAGCGTCGCTCTATCGCGGTGCCCGTAAAGAACAAGGCACCGGCGCGATCGCCGGAGGGTAAAGAACAAGGCGGGCATGCAGGCGATTTGGCGACATATGGAGCAGATGCGGGCGAGCGGCGTGCTCGGCCAGCTCGTGCGCTTCGGCATCGCCGGCGGCATTTCCAGCGTCGTGTACTCGCTCGTCTACCTGCCGCTGACCGCGTACGTCTTCCCGCCGCGCCAGGCGGTGGCCGCGGTACCGTTCGCCTTCGTGGTCGCGGTGGTGGTCGGGTTCTTCCTGCACAGCCGGTGGAGCTTCAAGGGACATGCGAAGGAGCCGGGGGCAGGGCGGCATTTCAAGTTCGTGATCGTCCAGGCCGCGGGGCTGAGTCTCAACGCGGTCATCACCTGGATCGGCACCGCGCTGCTTCATCTGCACCCGTGGATACCGCTGATCCCCGCCGTCCTTCTTGCCGCTATCCTGAGCTTCGTGCTCAACCGTCTTTGGGTTTTCAACTGAAATGGCCGACAAGTAATGGACCGCATCGTCTACGACCGGATGGCCGCCCACGATTCCACGCACTGGTGGTACCGCGCGCGCCGCGACATCCTTGCGGATTACCTGACCCGCTATGGCGCCTTGCCGAAGAACGCGAAGATCCTCGAGATCGGTTGCGGCACCGGGCATAACCTGCCGATGCTGGCCGAGTTCGGCGATATCGACGCGATCGAGATCGACCCCGCCGCACGCGAGATCGCCAGCGAGCGGCTCGGCAAGCCGGTCGGCGCGGCGCCCTTGCCCGAACTCCCCGGTGTGCCCCGCAAGCATTACGACCTGATCGCGGTGCTCGATGTGGTCGAGCATATCGAGGACGACGTCGCCGCGCTGAAGGCGATGGCGGATTGCCTCGCGCCCGGCGGCAAGATCCTGATCGCAGTGCCGGCGCATGCGTGGCTGTGGAGCGCGCATGACGTGGTGAACCACCATCACCGCCGCTATTCGAAGGCGACGTTGAAGTCGGCGATCGAGACCGCAGGGCTGAAGCCGGAGAAGCTCGGCTATTTCAACTCACTGCTGTTCCCGCTGGCGGCGGCGGCGCGGATCGCCGGGCGGATGACGGGGCGCGACGACAGCGACGATTCGCCGCCGCCGAAGCTGGTGAACGCTCTGTTCGAGAAGATCTTCCGGCTTGAGCGCCATCTGGTCGGCCGCATGCCGATGACGCCGGGGGTTTCGATCGTGACGCTTGCGGTGCCGCGGTAAGCTTGCTTCGCGATCTTCCCGACCCCTTTATCCGTTCGTCCTGAGCGAAGTCGAAGGACAAGCCACGCGCGCAGGTGCTTCGACTTCGCTCAGCACGAACGGCTGGGCAGAGGGGACGCTTCCAACCACCACCCCGGCGAAGGCCGGGGCCCAATTGGGCGACGTGGCCAATTGAGGTCCGCGCTCCGTTACTGCGACCTTTCCAATTGGGCCCCGGCCTTCGCCGGGGTGGAGTGAGGATCGGGGTATGCGGTGTTCGTCAGTCGACGTGGTTTGGTAGAGACGCGTCAGGCAACCGCACCACGTCCAACGGTTCCGCACGAAACCCGAGCGTCGCCTTCCCCTGGATCGGGCCCGCCACATCCGCGACGATATACAACGGCCGCCGCTTCGACTCGACGTACAGCCGCCCGAGATACTCGCCGATCATCCCCAGCACGAACATCTGCACCGCGCCGAGGAACACGGTCACGAGCATCGTCGAGGTCCAGCCCTGCACCGCGCTGCCCGAGAGCCAGCCGATCGCGATATAGACGAACAGGAGTAGGGAAACGCCGGTCAGCGCGAGCCCGGCATGGCTGGCGAAGCGCAACGGCGCGGTGGAAAAGCCGGTGACGGCGTCAAACGCTAGGCGAATCATCTTTGCCAGCGGGTAGTTCGTCTCGCCGGCAAGTCGCTCGGCGCGGTCGTAGGGGAAGGGCACCTGCTTGAAACCGATCCAGGCGACCATGCCGCGGATGAAGCGCGCCTGCTCGGGGAGCGAGAGGAACGCATCCAGCGCCCGCCGGCTCATCAGGCGGAAGTCGCCGGTGTCGAGCGGGATCGGCGTCTCGGTCATCCGCGTCAGCAGGCGATAGAAGGCGGCGGCGGTGGCTTTCTTGAACACCGTTTCGCCCGCGCGCTGGCGGCGGACTGCGTAGACGACGTCGGCCTGGCTCGCCGCCATCGCCGCGCGCATGTCGGACAGCAGTTCGGGCGGGTCCTGGAGATCGGCGTCGATGATCAGGATCTGCTCGCCGGCGCAAAGGTCGAGGCCAGCGGTCAGCGCCAGCTGGTGGCCGTGGTTGCGCGACAGGTTGATCGCGACCAGCCGCGGATCGGCGGCGGCGAGACGCTGCATCACGCTCCAGCTATCGTCGCGCGAGCCGTCGTTGATCAGGACGATCTCGTAATCGTCGCCGACCGCGACCTTGGCTGCGCCGGAAATGCGCGCGTGCAGGATGTCGAGGCACGCCGCCTCGTTGTAGCAGGGGACGACGATCGATAACGCTGGACGGTTCATGTCCCCCATCTAGCGTCGGGTTTGTCTGTCGTCATTGAAAGATGTGGGAAGCAAAAAGCAACAAACTCTACACCCGCTCCACGGTGTGCACCGCATCCGCCGCGCGCAAGCCCGCCATCAGTCGCATCAACTGCTGCACGTCGTGCACCTCGACGTCGATCTCGTTGGTGTGGAAGCTCTTGTCGCGCGTATCGAGCCGCAGGTTGATGATGTTGGCCTTGTGCCCGCCGATGATCGTCGAGACGATGCCGAGCGACCCCGGCTCGTTCTTCACCATCACCGATATGCGCGCGACGGCACCCTCTGTCTCGTCGCCCCACGCGACATCCACCCAGTCGGTCTCGTTCTCCGATCGCTCGGCGAGTTCGCCCAGCACCCGGCAGTCGATCGCATGCACCTCGATCCCTGCATCGGGCCGACGCAATCCGACGATCCGATCGCCCGGCACCGGATGGCAACACGTAGCTAAGTCATAGGCGACGCCGGGGGTAAGTCCCTTGATGGAGATAGCGCTCGATTGCGGTGCCAGCGCGTGCGTGACGTCGGCGCCTGCCGAGCCCGGCATCAGCGCCTCCATCACTGCCGCATCGGACAGCGTCCGTCGTGCGATCGCGACCATCAGCGACGATTCGTCGGGCAGCTTCAGCCGCTTCAGCGCATGGCTCAGCGCATCGGTGCCGATCTGCGCGGGCAGGCGGGTGACGATATCCTCGTACAAGGTCTGGCCGAGCGCGATCTGCTCGACGCGCTCCTTCTGGCGCAGATGCCGGCGGATCGCTGCGAGCGCTTTGCCCGTGGTCGCGACGTGGAGCCATTGCGGCTGCGGCGACTGGCCCTTCGAGCGCAGGATCTGCACTTGATCACCGTTCTCGATCACCGTCGACAACGGTACGACGCGGCCGTTGACCTTCGCACCGACCGCCTGATCGCCGAGATCGGTGTGCACCGCGTACGCGAAGTCGATCGAGGTCGCGCCCTTGGGGAGCTGGATCAGCTCGCCCTTCGGCGTGAACGCGAAGATGCGATCGGTGTACATCGCCATGCGCGTATGTTCGAGCAGCTCTTCGGGGCTCTCGGCGGTGTCGAGGATTTCGACCAGGTCGCGGATCCAGCTCACTTGGCGGTCGCTGCCGTTGATCTGCTGTTTGTACGCCCAGTGCGCCGCCAGCCCGAACTCGGCCTGTGCGTGCATGTCGGCGGTGCGGATCTGGATCTCGATCCGCGCGCTGTCGGCGTGGATCACCGACGTGTGCAGCGAACGATAGCCGTTGCGCTTGGGCGTCGAGATGTAATCCTTGAACCGGCCCGGCACCATCGGCCAGCGCTGGTGGATGATCCCGAGCACCCGGTAGCAATCCTCCTCGGTCGGCACGATCGCGCGGAACGCCATCACGTCAGACAGCTGTTCGAAGCTGATGTGCCGCTCCGACATCTTCCGGAAGATCGAATAGGGGTGCTTCTCGCGCCCTGAGATTTCCGCCTCGACCCCGGCGCGCGACAGGACCAGCTTCAGGCCGGAGGCGATCTTGGCGATGCGGTCGCCGTCGCCCTTTTTCAGCTGTTCGAGGCGGCGGTTGATCGATTCGGACGCTTCGGGCTCGAGCTGTTCGAACGCCAGCGACTGCATCTCGCGCATGAACTCGTACATGCCGATCCGCTCGGCGAGCGGCGCGTAGATGTCCATCGTCTCCTTGGCGATGCGTCGGCGCTTCTCAGGCTTGGCGATGTGGTGCAGCGTCCGCATGTTGTGCAGGCGGTCGGCTAGCTTCACCAGCAACACGCGGATATCGTCGGACATCGCGAGCAGGAACTTGCGTAGGTTTTCGGCGGCGCGCTCGTTCTCGGTCTGCGCCTCGATTTTGCTGAGCTTGGTGACGCCGTCGACGAGCCGCGCGACCGACGGGCCGAACAGCCGCTCGATCTCCTCCGGCGTGGCGACGGT
Organism: Pseudomonadota bacterium; assembly: GCA_040388215.1. Lineage (GTDB taxonomy): Bacteria > Pseudomonadota > Alphaproteobacteria > Sphingomonadales > Sphingomonadaceae > Sphingomonas. The sequence continues at coordinate 23,819 of JAZKCH010000006.1, forward strand.
ATCCTCGATCGTGTCGTGGAGGATCGCGGTGGCGATCGTCTCCGCGTCGAGGTGCAAGTCGGTGAGGATGCCCGCCACCTCGATCGGGTGACTGAAATACGGATCGCCGGACGCGCGCTTCTGGCTCCCATGCGCCTGCATCGAGAAGACATAGGCGCGGTTCAGCATCGCCTCGTCGGCGTCGGGATCGTAGTCGAGGACGCGATCGACCAGTTCATATTGGCGCAGCACCCGTCATAGATGGGGCCGGGCAGGGACTTTTGGCAACAAAAAGCGTCGCATCACTGTGATCTAGTGGTTGCGTCAGCCATTCGTGGGCGGCGCATAACGTAGGATAAGCGGGGCGTTTCGCTTCTGCGGCTTATGCGGTACGTTCGCGGCGGATGAGGATGACGTGATGGGCAAATTGCGCGAACCATTGCTGGAATGCAGCCTGCCCGCCGCGCTGGAGGCGATGGGCGAGCGCTGGTCGTTCCTGATTCTCCGCGCGGCGTTCAACGGCCTGCATCATTTCGAGGAATTCCAGTCGGAACTGGGGATTGCGCGCAATATCCTGGCGAACCGGCTGGCGCGGCTGGTCGAACACGGGATTTTGGAGCGACAGCCTATCCCGGAGGATCGGCGGAAGATTGCGTATGGTCTGACCGACAAGGGGTTCGCGCTGCTGCCGACGATGATCGCGCTCCGGCAATGGGGGGAGCGGTGGGAGACGTGCGTGCCGGCGTTCCCGATTTTGGTCGACGAACGCGATCGGCGACCGTTGCAGCCGGTCTCGGTGCGCGCGCATGACGGGCGCGTACTGGGGAAGGGGGACTTGATCTGGGCGCTGCCTGGGGAGGTTGCGGTGGATGGCGTAGAGGCGGAGGCGGCAGAGTAACTGCCTTCACTCTGTCTTCTATGTTCTCCCGCGAAGGCGGGAGCCCAGTCTGGACCCCCGCCTTCGCGGGGGAACATGCTGTTCCTGGTTATTGGGTCGGTAGCGCTTCCAGCACCGTGCGGATCGCAGCCGGCAGGGGCATAGGCCGCCCCGTTTCCAGATCGACATGCACGCTGACCATGGTGATCACCGTGTGCAGCTCGCCCGTCTCCGCATGCGCTAGCTCGAACCGCTTCGTCAGGCTCGTCGTCCCCAGCTTCTCGATCCGGACGAACGCTTCGACCGTATCCCCCAAGCGGAAAGGCTTGAGGTAATCGATCTCCGTCCGGCGGACGTTGAACTCGATGGTCGGCCAGATCTCCGGTAGCGCTTCGGCGATCCCGGTCCATTCCCAGAATTCCGTGACCGCGACGTCGGCATATTCGAGATAGCGCGAGTTGAAGACGATGCGCTGGCCATCGATCTCGGCATAGCGCACGCGGAACCTGGTCGAGAAGGCGAAGCCCGGCTGCATGTCAGAAGATCAGCTTCACGCCGACCAGCGCCAGCACGGTCGCGAGCACGGGGACCAGCACGCGGTCCGAGACCCGCGTCGCGATCAGGCTGCCGACGATGATGCCGGGGATCGACCCGATCAGCAGCGACACGAGCAGGTCGACGTCGACCGAGCCGAGGATCCAGTGGCCGATGCCGCCGAGCAGAGTCAGCGGCACCGCGTGCGCGATGTCGGATCCGACCAGCCGGTTGATTGGCAGCGTTGGGTAGAGAATGAGGAGGGCGGTCATGCCCAGCGCGCCGGCGCCGACCGAGGTGAGGGATACGAGCACGCCAAGGACTGCGCCGAGCAGGATCGTCAGCATCGCCTGGCGTTCACCGCCGACGGTGCCCACGCGAGGCGTCAGCCACGCGACGATCTTGCCGCGGAAGAAGGTCGCGACCGCCGACAGGATCAGCGTCACGCCCAGCACGACGGTAATCGCATGGCCGGTGTCGGATGATTTCTCGCCGAGGTGGTTGAGCACGAGCAGCGTCGCGATCGCCGCGGGGACGCTGCCGGTCGCGAGCCGACGTACGACCTTCCAGTCGACCGTGCCGCGCCAGCCGTGGACCGTCGTCCCGACCGTCTTGGTCGCCGACGCATAGAGCAGGTCGGTGCCGACCGCGGTGGCGGGATGGAAGCCGAAAACGAGCACCAGCAGCGGCGTCATCAGCGACCCGCCGCCGACACCCGTCAGCCCGACGATGAGGCCGACGAGCACGCCGGCCACCGAATATAACAGGTTGATATCCACGTGGGCGGGTTAGCCGGCGCCACGCGCGGGCGTGTTGACGCCCATCGACTGGAGATATTTCTTCACGTTGCGCGCCGCCTGGCGGAGCCGCTGTTCGTTCTCGACCATCGCGATCCTCACATAGCCCTCGCCGTTTTCGCCGTAGCCGACACCTGGGGCAACGGCGACGTGCGCGTGAGTCAGCAATTGTTTGGTGAACTCAAGGCTACCTAAATGTGCGAGGGCGGGCGGTAGCGGGGCCCAGGCGAACATCGACGCGCGGGGGCTCGGGATATCCCAGCCGGCGCGGCCGAAGCTCTCGACCAGTACGTCGCGGCGCTTGTGGTAGAGCTGGCGGTTGCGCTCGACGATGTCCTGCGGGCCGTTGAGCGCGGCGCAGGCGGCGGCCTGGATCGGCGTGAACGCGCCGTAATCGAGGTACGACTTCACCCGCGTCATCGCCGCGATCAGCGTCTTGTTGCCGACCCCGAAGCCCATCCGCCAGCCGGCCATCGAATAGGTCTTGCTGAGCGAGGTGAACTCGATCGCGACGTCCTTCGCGCCGGGGACCTGGAGGATCGAGGGGGTCGGCTTGCCGTCGAAATACAGCTCCGAATAGGCGAGATCGGAGATCACCCAGAGCTTGTGCTTCTTGGCGAACGCCACGACGCGCTCGTAGAAGGCGAGGTCGACGACTTCGGCGGTCGGGTTCGACGGATAGCCCATCACCAGCACCGATGGTGCGGGGACGGTGAACGCCATCGCGCGCTCGAGGCTCTCGAAATACGCCTCGTCGGGGGTGGTCGGCACCGCGCGGATCGTCGCGCCGGCGATGATGAAGCCGAAGGTGTGGATCGGATAGGACGGGTTGGGCGCGAGCACGACGTCGCCGGGCGCGGTGATCGCGGTGGCCAGACTCGCGAGCCCTTCCTTCGAGCCCATCGTCACGACGACCTCGGTCTCGGGATCGACGTCGACGCCGAACCGGCGGCCGTAATAGTTCGCCTGGGCCTTTCGCAGGCCGGGAATGCCCTTCGATTGCGAATAGCCGTGCGCGCTGGGTTTGCGCGCGACTTCGACGAGCTTCTCGATGACGTGCTCGGGGGGCGGCAGGTCGGGATTGCCCATGCCGAGATCGATGATGTCCTCCCCGCCCGCGCGCGCCGCCGCCCGCATCGCGTTCACTTCGGCGATGACGTAGGGGGGCAAGCGTTTGATGCGGTAGAAGTCTTCGGACATGGGATGCCTCAAGCTGGAGGAGCGGGTGCTGTACCGCAGGTGAGGGGAGGCGTCATCCGCCTCATTCGTCGAGCGGGCGAAAGCTGGGATATTCTGGTTGGGTTCCATTCGATCCTCCCCCGTCAGGGGGAGGTGGCAGGCGGATGCCTGACGGAGGGGGAGGAAAGCGGCCACGTCTGCTCCGTGTCCTCCCCCTCCGTCGCTTCGCGCCACCTCCCCCTGGCGGGGGAGGATCGCGAAGTTTCCTGCGACCAACAAGCGTCGATGTGACCATGCTTCCGCTGAGCCGGTGTCTGCGTTAAGCTCCCGAAAAAGCAGAGGACGTCATGGCCGAAACTCCTCCCACTCCGAGCCTCCCCGATCTCCAGCATTGGACCTGGGTGATGGGCCGTGCGCAGCAGATGATGATGGAGCAGGGCTTGGCGGCGATGCAGCCCAAGCCCGAGGCGATCCCCGCGATCCCAGGCTTTACCGACCCCGCCACGCTGGAACGCGCGCGCGATTTTTGGACCGAGAGCCTTACGCTGTGGCAGCGCTTCCTCGATCCTACAAAGGCGGCCGAGCCAGCCCCCGTCACCGACAAGCGCTTCAAGGCGCCGCAGTGGCGCGAACCCGTGTTCGACCTGATCCGGCAGAGCTACGAGCTGATCGGCGACCACATGCTCCGCGGCGTCGAGGCGGTCGACGGGCTCGATCCGAAACAGAAGGAGCAGTTGCGGTTCGCGACCAAGGGGTTCGTCGACGCGATGAGCCCGACCAATTTCGCGCTGACCAACCCGCAGGTGATCGAGAAGACGATCGAGACGCGCGGCGAGAATCTGCTCAAGGGTCTCCAGAACATGATGGCGGATCTTGCCCGCGGGCAGGTGACGCATACGCCGGATGGCGCGTTCGAACTCGGGCGCAATCTCGCGATGACGCCGGGGAAAGTGGTCAAGCGCACGCCGCTCTACGAACTGATCCAGTATAGCCCGACCACCGAGAAGGTGCTGGCGACGCCGCTGGTCATCTTCCCGCCGTGGATAAACCGGTTCTACATCCTCGACCTCACGCCCGAGAAGAGCTTCATCCGCTGGGCGGTCGAGCAGGGCATCACCGTATTTATGGTGTCGTGGAAATCCGCCGACGCCAGCATGAAGGACGTCGTGTGGGACGATTATATCGCCGCGCAGATCGACGCGATCGACACGGTGCGGACTGCGCTGAAGGTGCCGGCGGTGCACACGATCGGCTATTGCGTGGCGGGGACGACGCTCGCCGCGACGCTGGCGTTGCTCGCGGCGCGCGGCGAGGCGGCGAAGGTCGCGAGCGCGACGTTCTTCACAGCCCAGGTCGATTTCGCGCAGGCTGGCGAGTTGCAGCACTTCATCGACGACGAGCAGTTGAAGATGGTCGCGTCGCTGTCGCCCGAGGGGTTTCTCGACGGGCGCTACATGGCGACCACGTTCAACCTGTTGCGCGGGCGAGACCTGATCTGGAACTACGTCACGCAGAATTACCTGCTCGGGCAGGATTACGTGCCGTTCGACCTGCTCCACTGGAATGGCGACACTACGAACCTGCCGGCAAAATGGCACCTGAGCTATCTAACCGATCTCTACCGCGACAATCTGCTGGTTACGGGCACGATGACGGTGGACGGGACGCCGATCGACCTCACGAAGGTGACGACGCCCGCTTACGTCCAGGCGGGGCGCGAGGACCATATCGCGCCGGCCGAAAGCGTGTGGAAGCTGACCCAGCTGTTCGCGGGGCCGCTGAAGTTCGTGCTGGCGGGATCGGGTCACATCGCCGGAGTCGTGAACCCGCCGGCTGCGGGCAAGTATCAGTTTTGGACCAATCCCTCGGCGCATACGACGCTCGAGGACTTCGTTGCAGGGGCAACCGAGACCAAGGGAAGCTGGTGGCCCGACTGGGTCGAATGGGTCCGCGCGATCGATCCGAAAACCGTGGCAGCCAAAGGAGTTAGGCATCCCGGCAAGGGGGCCCTTGCGGCGCTCGGCGATGCGCCCGGCGAGTATGTCAAAACCCGGTAGCGCTACCTTCCGTTAACGTCATGGTGCAGTGCACAATTTCGTTGTGCGACGCCGCGAATCGTGTATCAAGGACCACGACATAACTCCGAAGAGAGGTGCGTGGATGGTGGATATCGTGAAACGGACGGCCAAGGCCGGTTCGAAGCCTGTCGCCACCGCGAAGGCTCCTCGGACCGTCACCAAGCCGGCTCAACCGGCACCCAGGCCGGTCGCCAAGACGCCGGCGATCGACACACCTCCCGCGGCTGCTTTTGTATCGCCGCAACCGGACACTCCCGCCCCGATTCTGGCCGTCGCGCCGTCGGGGATCCCAGCTAGTGAAACCCTAGCCAGCGAACCAAAGGACGCCACGATGGACACGATCCAGAGCATCACCGAGAAGACCAAGGCCCTGTTCACCAACGGGTTCAGCGGCACCACCACCAGCGAGTTCAGCGAGCAGGCCAAGGGCGCGATGGAGAAGTCGGCGAAGATGGTCGAGGACATGACCGCATTCGGCAAGGGCAACATCGAGGCGCTGGTCGAATCGTCGAAGATCGCCGCGAAGAACGTCGAAGCGCTCGGCCACGAAGCTGCCGAATACGCCAAGACCTCGTTCGAGAGCGCGACCGAAGCCGCCAAGACGCTCGCCGCCGCCAAGTCGCCGACCGAGTTCATGAAGCTCCAGGGCGACTACGCACGTACCGCGTTCGACACGATGATCGCCGAGGGCTCGCGCTCGACCGAGCGGATGCTCAAGATGTTCGGCGAGTTCGCCCAGCCGATCTCGAACCGCGTTGCGGTCGCGACCGACAAGATGAAGATCTCGGCGTAAGTCGATAGCGCCACGCCTTCGGGCGGTGCGACGAGAAGGGGGCGGCCGTCATGCGACGGTCGCCCCTTTTTCGTTTGCGGATTTCGCGCGGATTTCGCGTGGGGTGTGCGGGCGCCCCTTGCCCTTGCCCCCCGGCATGCCATATTTTGGCAGCATGGTGTTGACCCCCGAAATGAAGCTGGCCGTAATGATGGCCGAGCGCCGCGACGATGGTGGCGAGGATGGCAATGACGGCACCGGTGCCGGCATCGCGACGAAGACTCGCGCGAAGACCAAACAACCGACGCCGTACCGCGTGCTGATGCTCAACGACGATTATACGCCGATGGAGTTCGTCGTGCTGTGTCTCCAGCGCTTCTTCCGCATGGATATGGAGGCCGCAACGCGCGTGATGCTGCACGTCCACCAGAAGGGCGTCGGGGTGTGTGGCACGTTCAGCTACGAGGTCGCCGAGACCAAGGTGAGCCAGGTCATGGATTTCGCCCGGCAGAACCAGCATCCGCTCCAGTGCACGCTCGAAAAGGCGTGAGCTAACCGTCTGCTGATCCTCCCCCGCGAGGGGGAGGTGGCACCGAAGGTGACGGAGGGGGAGGCACGCGCCACCCCTGTTTCGTATCCTCCCCCTCCGACTGGCAAGAGCCAGCCACCTCCCCCTTGCGGGGAGAATTGAGGGCTACCGTGCGGGTGGCAACCAGCGCAGGTCGAGCCCCTCGAAGCGGTCGATGTAGTTTGCCGCCTGCGCGAGCTGCACTTCGTTGAGCAGCATAACCCGGCCCGTCTCGCGGCGGATCAGGCCGTCCTCTTCCAACTGCCGCAACATCCGGTTGACGTGGACCGCGGTGAGGCCGGTGGCGTCGCCGATCTCCTCCTGCGTCAGGCCGAGCGTGAAACTGTTGCCCATCGCGCGGTCGCGCATCCGCATGCGGTTGCGCATCTCGAGCAGCAGCGCCGCGATCCGCGCCTTCGCCGATGTACGGCCGAGTGCGGCGAGCCGGTCGGTCAGCGCGACCTTCTCCATCTGGTTCATCACCATGATCAGCGCCGACAGCCGCGGATGATCGGTGACGAGCCCGGTCATCGCCGAGCGATCGAACGAACAGACCGTGCAGTCGGTCAGCGCGACCACCGTCTCGGGCGAATCGCGATACACCAGCGCGGAGACCGCCAGCATGTCGCCGGCATAAAGGAAGCGGAGGATCTGGCGGCTGCCGTCGTCGAGCAGCACATAGCTCATCGCCATGCCGCGTTGCAGGATGAAGAGTTCGGCCTGCGGATCGTTTTCGCGCACGAGGACGGCACCACGACGCAAGTCGCGCGGGCGGTCCTCCAACCGCGCTAGCGCAGCCTTTTCGTTCATCGACAAGTCGATGAGATCGCCGACGCGGTCGGCGAAGCAGCTGTCCGGCACTCTATAATGGTCCCCAATGTTAGAGAACCACAGAGCAAAGCTAGGATTTCCGTGCATTAAAGTCGATCAAGCGTGGGGCGTTAGCGCCAGAGAGGCGGCGGCGGGGGCCAACGCGGGACTTGTCCTCGACCAGCGTCCACCTGTCGCCGGATCATCGCGCGGCCCTTGCGCAGAACGCCAGCCGCGATAGACACCCGGGATGGACCGTATTCTCATTCGCGGCGGCAATCGCCTGTCCGGGCGCCTGCCCATTTCCGGTGCGAAGAACGCCGCGCTCACGCTGATGCCGTGCGCGCTGCTGACCGAAGAACCGCTGACGCTGCGCAACCTGCCGCGGCTGGCGGACGTCGACGGCTTTGGCCATCTGCTCAACCAGCTTGGCGCGTCGACCGCGATCCAGGGCACGCGGCCCGAGGATTTCGGCCGGGTGATGACGATCCGCGCGGGCAACCTCACCTCGACCGAAGCGCCGTACGATATCGTTCGGAAGATGCGCGCGTCGATCCTGGTGCTCGGGCCACTCCTCGGGCGCGGCGGCGAGGCGACGGTGTCGCTGCCGGGCGGCTGTGCGATCGGCAATCGGCCGATCGACCTGCATCTGCGCGCTTTGGAAGCGATCGGCGCGGAGCTCGAGATGGCGGCGGGCTATGTGAAGGCGATCGCGCCGGGTGGACGCCTGCCGGGCGGACGCTTCCGCTTCCCGATCGTGTCGGTCGGCGCGACCGAGAACGTCGTGATGGCGGCGGTGCTCGCCAAGGGCACGAGCGTGATCGAGAACGCCGCGCGCGAGCCGGAGATCGTCGACCTGTGCAACTGCCTCGTCGCGATGGGCGCGTCGATCGACGGGATTGGCACTGAGACGCTGACGATCGAGGGCCGCGACCGGCTCCATGGCGCGACCTATGCCGTGATGCCCGACCGGATCGAGGCGGGCAGCTATGCGTGCGCCGCGGCGATCACCGGCGGCGATCTGGAACTGGTCGGTGTCGATGTCGCCGACATGGGCGCGACGTTCGATGCGCTGGTCGAGGCCGGCGTGTCGGTGACGCCGACCAAGGACGGCGTCCGCGTCGCGTCCGACGGCGTGCTGAAGCCGCTGACGCTGTCGACCGCGCCGTACCCCGGGTTTGCGACGGACATGCAGGCGCAGTTCATGGCGATGCTGTGCAAGGCGGACGGTGCGAGCGTGCTGACCGAGACGATCTTCGAGAACCGCTACATGCACGTGCCGGAGCTCGCGCGGATGGGGGCGGATATCCAGGTGCGCGGCCGGACCGCGGTGGTGCGCGGCGTCGACAAGCTGGTCGGCGCGCAGGTTATGGCGACCGACCTGCGCGCGTCGATGAGCTTGATCCTGGCGGGGCTTGCGGCGGATGGCGAGACGTCGGTGGGCCGGGTGTACCACCTCGATCGCGGGTATGAGCGGTTGGAGGAAAAGCTGTCGGCGGTCGGCGCGGATATCGAGCGCGCCAGCGATGGGTGAGACTGGACCTTTCCACCACCCCGGCGAAGGCCGGGGCCCAATTGGAAAGGTCGTCCTGATACGCGTTGAGTTTCGTTACTTGGCTGTTCCCCCGCGATGGCGGGGGCCCAGGATCAAGCAAGACCGTCCTTGGTAATCCGGTAGACCTCTACTCAGCGCCGCTGGCAAAGCCGCCGTCGGACGGGTTCGGTGAACCGACCCGCCGGCCGTGCCGGGCGCTGCCCGCCTCGCTTTGCTCGCGGTCAACGGCGCGGACGTTGCCGCGCCTGCGCCCGTCAGTACATGTGCTGCCCGCCATTGATGCTCAGCGTCGACCCGGTAACGAACCCGCCCTCTTCCGAGCAAAGAAACGCCACCCCGCGTGCAATCTCGTGAGCCTGACCCAGCCGCCCGACCGGGATCTTCGCGACGATCTTCTCCAGCACGTCGGCCGGCACCGCCGCCACCATGTCCGTATCGATATACCCCGGCGCGATCGCGTTGACCGTTACGCCCGCGCGGGCGCCCTCTTGCGCCAACGCCTTCGTGAACCCGTGGATGCCGGACTTTGCCGCAGCATAGTTCACCTGGCCGTATTGCCCGGCCTGCCCGTTGATCGAGCCGATGTTGACGATCCGCCCCCATTTGCGCGTGCGCATGCCCGGGAACACCGCCTTGGCCATGTTGAAACACCCGCCGAGATTGGTGTCCATCACCTCTTTCCAATCCTGGTACGTCATCTTCAGGATCGTGCCGTCGCGGGTAATGCCGGCGTTGTTCACGACGATATCGACGTCGCCTAGGTCAGCGGCGACCTGCGCGCAGCCGGCCTGGCAAGCGTCGTAATCGGCGACGTCCCATTTATACGCTTTGATCCCGGTGCGTTCGGTAAACTCGCGCGCCCGCTCGTCGTTACCCGCATAGGTTGCAGCGACGGTCAGGCCCATCTCCTGCAATGCGAGGCTGATTGCTTCGCCGATTCCGCGCGTACCACCGGTTACAATTGCCACGCGTGCCATCAGTCTCTCCTCGGTTCAGCCTTTTGCCGGAGGCTAGACAGCCCGCACCCATCCTTCAAGCTCGCGCGCCAAAATGCTGCGCAGCATTTCGACGCCGACCGGGCTGTCGTTGAGGCAGGGGAGGTACGCGAAATGCGTGCCGCCGGCCTCCTCGAAGCTCTCACGCCCGCGGATTGACAGTTCCTCCAGCGTCTCCAGGCAATCGGCGGAGAAGCCGGGTGCGAAGATCGCGACCTTCGTCTTGCCCGTCTTCGCCAGTTCGACGAGAGTCTCGTCGGTCGCGGGCCCCAACCACTTCTGCGGCCCGAACCGCGACTGGAACGCGATCGTTAGCTCGCGCCCCATCCGCTCGCCAAGCAACCGCGCGGTCTTCTGGCAGTGGCAATGATACGGATCGCCCTGCTGCAACGTCCGCTTCGGCATCCCGTGGAAGCTGGCAACGATTGCGTCGGGTGTGAAATCGAGCGCGGAAAGGCCCTCTTCGAGCGAGTCCTTGAGCGCGTCGATATACAGCGTATCGTCATAGTAAGGCGGGAGCGTGCGGATCGCCGGCTGCCAGCGCAGACCGGCGAGATGCTTGAACGCCTTGTCGTTCGCGGTCGCGGTCGTTGCTGCGCAATATTGGGGGTAGAGCGGCGCGAGCAGGATGCGTTCGCAGCCCGCCGCCTTCATCGCCGTCAGCCGGTCCGAGATCGACGGATTGCCATAGCGCATCGCCCAGTCGACCAGCACTTCCGGCCCGAACGCATCCTTCAGCGCCGCCGCCTGCAACCGGGTGATCGCGGCCAGCGGCGAGCCGTCGTCGCGCCAGACCTGCGCATAGGCGTGCGCGGACTTTTTCGGGCGCGTGTTGAGGATGATGCCGCGCAGGATCGGCTGCCACGCGATCTGCGGGATCTCGACGACGCGCGAATCGGACAGGAACTCGCCGAGATAGCGCTTCACCGATTTCGCATCGGGGCCATCGGGCGTGCCGAGGTTCATCAGCAGCACGCCGATGCGGGGCTTGGGAATCGGGGGGTGATCGGGAGGCAGGGTCATGGCGCTGGTCTTAAAGGCAAATTGCGGATGCGGAAGCCCGTTGACGCATAGAGCGCGTTGGCGATCGCCGGCGCGACCGCAGGGACGCCGAGTTCGCCGACGCCGCCGGGCGCTTCTTCGCTACGGATCAGCTCGACGGTGATGTCGGGCGTGTCGGCGAGCCGGGGCAGGGCAAGCGTGTTGAACCCGCGCACGTCGGCAAGGCCGCGGGTGAAACCTGTCGACGCGCCGAGCGCGGCGGCCATGCCGAAGATCAGCCCGCCCTCGATCTGCTGGCGGACGATGTCGGGGTTGATCTGCGCGCCGCAATCGACTGCGGCGACGAGGCGGTCGACGACCGGGCGCTGGTCCGCGCCCATGTGCGCCTCGGCCATCACGGCGATGTAGCTGCCTCGGAACGCGTGGGCTGCGATCCCTTGGCCGCTGCCGGCGACGCCGCCGTTCCAGCCGCCGAGGGCTGCCGCGGTCGACAGGCAGCGCGCGAGTCGCGGTTCGCCACCGAGCATGCCGATGCGGAACGACATCGGTTCGGATTGCGCGGCATGCGCGAGCTCGTCGAGGAAGCATTCGGTGAAGAACGCGGTGTAGCCGTGTGCGCCGCCGCGGAGGTGGCCGGTGGGTATGCCGATCTCGGCGGGGTGATGCTCGATCGCGTAGGCTGGGATACGATAGGCGGGCGTTGCACCCGCCACGGCGTAGCGGTCGCCCTTCGTGCCGATCAGCGCGGCTTCGGTGGCTAGCCCCGGCATCAGGCGGCCGGCCATCTCGGCGCCGGTGGAGGGGGCGGCGATGTTCGCGCTCCAGCCCATGATCGCGCCGTTGGGGGCGAGCCGTGCGGCCATCTTCGCGACTGCGGGGACGCGGTAGCGATCGTGAAGCGAATCCTCGCCGCGCGACCAGACGAGGCTGACCGGGCGTCTTAGCTTTACCGCGAGCACAGCCGCCTGTTCGGCGACGTCGTGTTCGAGCGCGGCGCCGAACGATCCGCCGATCAGCATCGGGTGCACGACGACCGCATCTTCGCTGAGACCCGCCGCGCGTGCCGCTGCCGACCGCGCGAGCCCCGGCGCCTGGGTCGCAAGCCAGAGTTCGAGGCGGCCGTTCGAGAAGGATGCGGTGGCGCTGCGGGTCTCGATCGCCGCGTGCAGGCCGAGGCCGGCGCGGTAGGTCGCGGTGACGAGCTTGGCGCCCTGGAAGGTCGCGGCGACGTCGCCTGCCGAGGCCATCTGCGTGCCGGGACGGGCTAGCGCGGCGTCGAGTGCTGCGTCGATCGACCTTGTATCGGCGAGGGGGGCGTCGTTCTCGAATCGCGGGGCGAGGGCGTCGAGCGCCTTTTGCGCGGCCCACCCTGTCGTGGCGATGGCCGCCACCCAGCGCGGGTTCTCGACCACCGACAGCACGCCGCGGATGCTGTCGGCGGCGGCGCGGTCGACCCTAGTCAGGCGACCGCCGACCGGGCCCTGGCGGATCGCGGCGTGGACCATGTCGGCGAGGCGGACGTCGCCAGCGAAATTAGCCGAGCCGTCGACTTTCGACGGGGTGTCTAGGCGGGGGACCGATTTGCCGACCAGCTTGCCTGCGCCCTGGATGCCGAGCGGGAGGGGATCGGGGAGAGTGAACTTCGCGGCTTCCTCGGCCAATTCGGCGAAGCGGATGCGCTTGGCGCCGAAGGTGCAGAAGCCGGCCTCGACGTTGACCTGCGTCCAGTCGGCGTCCCAGCGTTTCGCCGCCGCCATGCAGAGCAGCGCGCGGGCGCCGGCGCCGGCCTCGCGACAGGCTCGCTCGAACATCCGGATCGAACTCGATCCGCCGGTGAGCATCGGAGGTTGCGGGGTGCCGTCCGGGAGTCGGTCGAACACGCCTTCGAACAGGTCGTGCGTGCCGATTGGGTTGGCGTAGAGCGGGTTGAGCGGAGCGGGCTCGACGCCGATCGTGCGCCAGTCCGCGCCGAGCTCGTCCGCGACGATCTGGGGGAGGGTCGTGTAGACGCCCTGGCCGTGCTCGACTTGCGGGACGGCGACGGTGACGTGGCCGTCGGTGCCGATCTTGAGCCACGCGCCGAACGGGGTTTCGCCGGGGTTGGCGACGAGGTTGGGGGTGTAGGTTCGCGGCCAGAGCCCCCAGGCGACGACGAGCCCGATCCCTGCGCCGCCGCCGACAAGTATGCTGCGCCTGCTGATCATGTCGTCGACCCCTAGTCCTTCTCCCCTCCGGGGAGAAGGTGGCGCGAAGCGCCGGATGAGGGGCAGTGGGTCTCCGGCGCCGTCCCGGAGTCTCACTCCCCTCTCCCTTCCGTCGCCTAAGGCTCCTCCCTCCCTCTCCCCGGAGGGGCGAGGGACATTAGACCAGCGCTCTGTAGGTGGCCTTCAGCGAGACCTTGTCGATCTTTTCCGTCCCCAGTCTCGGCAACGGCGTGTCCGAAATCCAGATCCGCTGCGGCACCTTGAACGCGGCGATGTGCTGGTGGAGGAACGCGGTCAGGTCGTCCGAGGTCAGAGTTTCGCCGTCCTGCAGGACCACCACCGCACCCGGCACCTCACCGAACTTCTCGTCCGCGAGGCCGAAGACCGCGGCTTCGGCGACTGCGGGGTGTTCGTACAATGCCGCCTCGACCTCCTGGCACGAGATGTTCTCGCCACCGCGGATGATGATGTCCTTCTTGCGGTCGACGATGAACAGATAGCCGTCCGCGTCGAGATAACCGATGTCGCCGGTGCGGAAATAGCCGTCCGCGGTGAAGGCGGCGGCAGTCGCGTCGGGGCGGTTCCAGTATTCCTTGAAGTTGCAGATCGTGCGGATGCAGACCTCGCCGCGCTGGCCCTGGTCGACCGGGTGGCCGGCGTCGTTGAGAATGGCCAAGTCGACTAGCGGCGCCGACGGGCGTCCCGCGGAATTGGGCTTGGCGAGGTAGTTGCTGCGCCAGTTGCCGGTGCCGACCGCGTTGGTTTCGGTCAGGCCGTAACCGATCAGCGGCGCGCTGCCGCCCATCTCCTCGTCGATGCGGCGGACGTGATCGACCGGGCGCGGCGCGCCGCCCGCGGCGAAATCGGTGACGGTCGAGAGGTCGTAGTTCGCACGATCCGGATGGTTGAGGATTTCGAAGCTCATTAGCGGCACGCCGACGAAATAGGTGACGCCTTCCTGCACGATCAGCCGCATCGCCTCGCCCGCATCCCATTTCGGCATCAGTACGAGTTTCCGACCCATCGCGAAGCTCTGGAGGAACACGGGGACTTCGGCGGTGACGTGGAACAGCGGGATCGTCAGCAACGTGACCGGCTGGCCCACCGGCGGATTACCCTGCGCGGTGGCGATGCCGACCATCATCATCGCCTGGCCGAGATAGTTGAAGATGCCCTGCACGACCGACCGATGTTCGGACAGCGCGCCCTTCGACTGGCCGGTCGAGCCGGACGTGAACAGGATCGTCGCGTGATCGTCCGGCCCGAGCAGTGGCAGGTCGGCGGTGTGGTCGTCTTTCGCGAACACCGGCGCGAGGGCCGTATCGAGAGCACGCGAATCGTCGATCTCGACCACCGGTGCGGTCAGTTTAGGAATCTGCGCAAGCCGTTTCACGCGCGGCGGATCGGCGAAAACCAGCGTGCAATCGACCTCGCCGATCGCCGCCTCCAGCTCGTCCGACTGCCACCAGCCGTTGAGCAACGTGGCCACGCCGCCGGCCATGATGATGCCCATGTAGAGCACGATCCACGACGGCGAATTGCGCATCGCGATGCCGACCCGGTCGCCCTTGGCGATTCCGTAGCCGCCGACAAGGGCGCGCGCGGTGCGTTCGGCGGCGGCGTAGACTTGGCCGAACGTCAGCCGCTCTGCGCCGGAGACTAGGAAGACGGCATCGCGGTGCTCGTTGGCATAATGCGCGAAATAATAGCTGAGCGCAGGCGGCGCGGCGGCGATCGTCGGCAGCGTGACGCCGAACCGCTCGGCCGACCCCAGCGCCAGCATGCCGTCGGGCGCGGTCAGCGCGGCCATCGTCGAATCCATAGCTAGGTCTAGCTCGGTCCGCATATCGCTCTCCTACTTGGTCTTATCGTTATCGGTCTTTATGCAGGGGCGAACGCGTGGGGAAAAGCCTTTGATCCTGTCGACCATCACCGCCGCTGCGGGTGCCGTAGCGCCTGCCGCCGGCAGTCACATCCGCTTCGAGGATTTGGGGCTCCACCCCGACGTCTTCTCGATCGGCTTCTTCACGCTGCGCTGGTACAGCCTTGCCTATATCGGCGGGATCCTGCTCGGCTGGTGGTATCTGCTCAAGCTGCTCGCCCAGCCCGGCGCACCGATGGCACGGCGCCATGCCGACGACCTCGTGTTCTACGCGACGCTCGGCATCATCCTCGGCGGGCGGCTCGGCTATGTGATCTTCTACGCGCCCGAGATGTTCCTGCATCCCTTACGGATATTCAGGCTCTGGGATGGCGGCATGTCGTTCCACGGTGGGGTCATCGGCACGTCGCTGGGGCTGATCCTGTTCGCGCGGAAACACCAGCTCAACTGGTTGCGCGTGCACGATTATATCGCGTGCTGCGTACCGTTCGGCCTGTTCTTCGGGCGGCTCGCGAACTTCGTCAACGGCGAGCTCTGGGGCAAGCCGACCGATGTCGCCTGGGGAATCATCTTCGAGCGCACCGTGCCGTTCGGGATGATCGAGCCGGCGCGGCATCCGAGCCAGTTGTACGAAGCCGGGCTGGAGGGCGTGCTGCTGTTCGCGCTGCTCTGGTTCGCGTTCTGGAAGACCAAGGCGCGCTATGATCCGGGCAAGCTCGTCGGGTTGTTCGTGCTGGGCTACGGCCTTGCGCGGTTCACCGTCGAGTTCTTCCGCGAGCCGGATTCGCAGCTGCGGGCATTTGCCGAGCATACCGGGCTGCACATGGGGCAGTGGCTGTGTGTGCCGATGATCATTGGCGGCGGGTATCTGGTGGCGACGTCGGCCAAGCGGCGCGTGCGGGTCGAGTCGATCGCGGGGACGCAGAGCGTCGCTTAGCTCCCCTCCCGCAAGCGGAAGGGGAATCGAAGCAGCCCTTCCCGAACGGCTTGCCCGAGCTATTGCACTCGCGGGACCGATCCCCGTTGCGCAGTATATGGCGGCAGCCAATGCGCAGTATTATGCGACGCGCGATCCGCTGGGTGTGGCGGGCGACTTCACGACTGCGCCTGAGATCAGCCAGATGTTCGGCGAGCTTGTCGGTTTGTGGTGCGCCGATCTGTGGGACCGGGCTGGGCGGACGGACGTGGCGTGGGTCGAGCTCGGGCCGGGCCGCGGGACGCTTGCCGCCGACGCCATGCGCGCGATGACTAAGACTGGGCTCGTGCCGCCCGTGCATTTCGTTGAGACCAGCCCCGCGCTGCGGAAAGCCCAGGCGGAGCGCGTCCCTGCCGCGACTTGGCACGACACGATCGACACGCTGCCGACCGATCGCCCGCTGATCGTTGTCGCCAACGAGTTCTTCGATGCGCTGCCGATCCGCCAGTTGGTCAAGCGCGAGCAGTGGCACGAACGGCTCGTCGCGGCGCAGGACCTGCTGTTCCTGCCGATCGCCGGCAAGCCGCTGCCCGATGCGGTGATCCCGGAGCCGTTCCGCGACGCGCCCGCGGGCTCGATCCTCGAGACGTCGCCCGCCGCCGTCACCATCGTCCGCGGTCTCGCCAAGCGGATCGCCGCGCAAGGCGGTGCGCTGATCGCGGTCGACTATGGCTATGAGGGGCCGGCGCTCGGCGACACGTTGCAGGCGGTGCGCGGGCATGCGTTCGCCAATCCGTTCGAGGCGCCCGGCGAGCATGACCTGACCGCGCATGTCGACTTCACCACGCTGGCTGCGGCGGCGCAGACCGAGGGCGCGGTCGCCTGGGGCCCGGTGAGCCAGCGCGACCTGCTCGGCGGGCTCGGGATCGATTCGCGGACATCCGCGCTCGCCAAGGCGTCGCCCGCGCGGGCGGAAGCACTGGCTGCGGATCGGAGGAGGTTGATGGACGACATGGGTATTCTCTTCAAAGCGCTCGCGATCACCGCGCCAAATTGGCCGACACCGGCGGCGTTTGCGGGCTTTGGCGCATGATCGCCTATCGCTATGCCGTGCCCGCTGATGGCGCAGAACTCGCCGCGATGGCGAAGCGGTCGTTCACCGACACGTTCGGCACGCTGTATCGGCCGGAAGATCTTGCCGCGTTTCTCGACCAGACGTTCGGGGAGAAGGGGCTGCCGGCGCAGCTGACCGACCCTGCCTTCAACGTGCGTGTGGCGGTGGACGAGGCTGGTGAGATCGTCGGATTTGCCAAGATCGGCCCTGTTGCCTTTCCTGGCGATTGGCCAGCGACGGCGATCGAACTGCACCAGCTTTATGTGCGTGGTGACCAGCATGGTGCGGGCGTCGGCCCGGCGTTGATGGACTGGGCGATCGATGTCGCGCGCGCCGATGGCCGGACGGAGGTGATCCTCAGTGTGTATGTCGACAATGCGCGCGCGATCCGGTTCTACGAGCGCTACGGCTTCGTCGAGATCGGGCGGTATGTGTTCATGGTTGGCGAGCAGCCGGATGACGATCGCATTATGCGGCTTGTGTTGTGATGTCGTTAGCGCGTCGAATCGGTACCACCCCGGCGGAGGCCGGGGCCCAATTGGAAAGGTCGCGGTAACGATGTGCAGTCCTCTGTCAGCAAGGTCCCCCAATTGGGCCCCGGCCTTCGCCGGGGTGGCTGCATGCGTGGGGCGGTCGATATGACGATCGACGTCATCCGCGCGAAAGCGCTCGGCGATGTTCTCCACGGCTTTCTTGGCCGTCGCGGGGGTGTTTCGACCGATGCCTATGCGAGCCTCAACGTCGGCATCGGGTCGGACGATGACCCCGCCCACATCGCCGAGAACCGCCGTCGCGCGAGCGAAGCCGTCCTGCCGGGCGCGAAACTCGTCGGGCTGTATCAAGTCCACTCCGCCGACGCGGTCACGGTGATCGAGCCGTTCGACGACGCGATCCGCCCGCATGCAGATGCGCTGGTGACCAACCGCCCAGGCCTCGCGCTCGGTATCCTCACCGCGGACTGCGCGCCGGTGCTGTTTGCCGACGCCCAGGCCGGCGTCGTCGCTGCGGCCCACGCCGGCTGGAAAGGCGCGCTCGGCGGTGTCACCGATGCGACGATCCTCGCGATGGAGGCGATCGGCGCGCATCGCGACCGGATCGTCGCCGCGGTCGGGCCGTGTATCGCGCGCGCCAGTTACGAGGTCGACCACGGCTTCATCCGGCGGTTCTGCGAGGCGGATCCGGAGAACGAACGCTTCTTTGCGGATGGCCGTGCGGATCATTACCAGTTCGATCTCGAGGCCTATGTCGTCAGCCGGCTCGCGGTCGGCGGGATAGGGCGGATCGAGGCGCTCGGGCTCGACACCTATGCCGCCAAAGACGGGGGCGACGAGCGCTTCTTCAGCTATCGGCGCGCGACCCATCGCGGCGAACCCTCCTACGGGCGCCAGATCAGCATCATCGGGCTGTAACGGGAGGCCGTAACGGTTCCCAAAGCCTGCGCCGGTCGTTTAGGCTCCGCACATCGGCTCGCATAAGACGGGCCACGCAGGAGCATATTGATGTCCGATACCCCCGAAAACGCCGGCGCAGTCCCCGCCGAAACCGAAGCGGACCTGACCGGCGTCGCCGCACGCGTCGCACCCAAGCCCGAGGTCGAGAAGATCGGCGGTCGCAAGCTGAAGCCGTCGACCTTGATGATGGGTCATGGTTACGACCCGTCGCTGTCGGAAGGGTCGCTGAAGCCGCCGATCTTCCTCACATCGACCTTCGTGTTCCCCAACGCGGCGGCGGGCAAGCGGCACTTCGAGGGCGTCACCGGCAAGCGTCCCGGCGGTGCCGAGGGCCTCGTCTATTCGCGCTTCAACGGTCCGAACCAGGAGATCCTCGAGGATCGTCTCGGTGTCTGGGAAGAGGCGGAGGATGCGCTCGCCTTCTCGTCGGGCATGTCGGCGATCGCGACGCTGTTCCTCGCGATGGTCAAGCCGGGTGACACGATCGTGCATTCGGGGCCGCTTTATGCCGCGACCGAGACGCTGATCGGTCGCGTGCTCGGCAAGTTCGGGGTGAAGTGGCTCGACTTCCCGGCGGGTGCGACGCGCGAGGAGATCGACGCGGTGATGACCGAGGCGGCGACCGGCAACGTCGCGCTGATCTATCTGGAAAGCCCGGCGAACCCGACCAATGCGCTGGTCGACGTCGAGGCGGTCGCGGCCAGCCGTGATGCGATCTTCGCCACTCGCGACGGGGGCGAGAAGCCGCCGATCGCGATCGACAACACCTTCCTCGGGCCGCTGTGGTTCCAGCCGCTCAAGCATGGCGCGGATATCGTCGTCTACTCGCTGACCAAATATGTCGGCGGGCATTCGGATCTCGTCGCGGGCGGGGTCCTCGGCACGAAGGAGCACATCAACACGATCCGCACGATGCGGAACACGATCGGGACGATCACCGATCCGAATACCGCGTGGATGCTGTTGCGGTCGCTTGAGACGCTCGAACTGCGGATGAGTCGTGCGGGAGAGAATGCGGCGAAGGTCTGTGGTTTCCTCCGCCATCACCCGAAGGTGGAGCGGGTTGCGTATCTCGGGTTCCTCGAGGACGAGCCTGGCATGGAGCGGCAGGCGGATATCTATCGGCGTCATTGCACCGGTGGCGGCTCGACCTTCTCGCTGTACCTGAAGGGCGGCGAGCGGGAGAGCTTCGCGTTCCTCGATGCGTTGAAGATCGCCAAGCTGGCGGTGTCGCTGGGTGGAACGGAGACGTTGGCGAGCCATCCGGCGGGGATGACGCATCTTTCCGTGCCCGATGCGCGCAAGCAGGCGCTGGGGATTACCGACAACCTCGTGCGAATCTCGATCGGGGTGGAGGATCCGGACGATCTGATCGCCGATTTCGAGCAGGCGCTGGATACGATCTGACTATTGTTCTCCCGCGAAGGCGGGAGTCCAGGGCCGCGACCGCTGTACGCGCAGCCCTGGGCTCCTGCTTTCGCAGGAGAACGTCTAGCTCTCACAACGGCAAGCCGGTAGCGTGTGGAAATGCCGATTTTTACGCCTATCCCGCAGCATGAATTCGTCGCTGCCGTGCATATCCTTGCCGCCAAGCTGGTCGAGGATACCGAGTGGAAACCCAATTACATCATCGGGATCGGCCGCGGCGGTCTCGTGCCGGCTGTGTTCCTCAGCCATGCGATCGGCTTGCCGACGCTGTCGGTCGACTATTCGAGCCAGGTAAAGGACTTCGCTGACGAGCCGCTGGTCAAGCTCGCCGCGCGGACGCGGGAGGGCGAGCGGTTGCTGTTTGTCGACGATATCAATGATTCGGGACGGACCATAACGCATCTGCGTGGTGCGCTGGCCGCGGCGGGTGCTGTCGAGGGATCGGTGCGGTTTGCGATGCTGATCGACAATGTGAGTTCGGCGGAGCGAATCGAATACAGCGCGCGGACGATCGATCGGACGGTGACCAAGGACTGGTTCGTGTTTCCTTGGGAGGCGGTCGCACCGGCAGCGGCTATTGCCGAGGACGCGGCGGAAGTGCCTGAGCGGACCGCGTAATGTCTTGTTCTCCTGCGAACGCAGGAGCCCGGGATCAAAAAGGCTGTCCTGCGTAACCCTGGATTCCTGCGTTCGCAGGAAAACAGTGGACGAACAAAGGGCCGGCTCCCGTACGGGAAGCCGGCCCTCGCCCTCGATACGCTACGCGAGGGAACTGGGAAACTGGTTGGGTGGCCTAAGCGGGGGGCGACGTCGGCAAAGCCGTCGTCGGTCGGGTCAGGCTGAGCCTGCCCGCCGTCCGTGCCGGCGGTTGCTCGCTTTCGCGAGCACCGGCCCGGGCGTTGCCGGGCTTACCGCCGACAATACCCCGGATTATCCGACTTATCGATCGCGTTGCCGGCTAATCCGCCACCGGCTGCACCGAGGACTGCGCCGAGCGTCCGGTCACCACGACCGGCGATGGTGTGACCGAGCAGGCCGCCGGCGAGGGCGCCGATGATCGTGCCGCCGGTGTTGTCGCACCCGCGACGGCTGCGTGCGTTGTAGCGGCGGTCGTTGCCGCGATACTCGCGGTAGCCCCGGTCGTCGCCGCGGTAGCCACGGTCGTAGCCATTGTCGCGGTAGCCGCCACCCTGGTAGCCATCGTAGCCACGCTCGTAGCGCGAGCCATAACGCTGCGCATCGGCGGCGGCGGGAACGAGGGCGGTCGCACCCAATGCGAGGGCACTGGCGGCGAGTGTAAAAGTCTTGAACATCGTGCGTCTCCCGTTGGCGATTTCGGCGGCGGCGGGGGCCGTGCTTCCATCCTCGATGAGACGCTTATGGGTGATTCGCATTGAGCTAAGCCTGAATGCCTCCGTTATCCGCTGTTCATGCTTCCGCGGATCGGCGGACGCCCTATGAGGGATGCGATGCGGCGCTTGATCACTGTCCTGTTCGTGTGCGTCAGCGTCTGCGCGATCGTGCCGACCTGGTCGGGGGAAGCGCGGCTCGATCTCCTCGGCACGCGCGCGCAACTGACCGCAACGCGCGTGATGCTCGACCGTACCAACCCGCGTCATGTGCGCGTCGGGGGGCTGACCTATCTTGGCGGCGTGGCGCTCGCCAGCCGCGATCGGGCGTTCGGCGGCTTCTCGTCGCTGGCCGTGACCCACGCCGTCACGGGCGACCGCTTCACGCTGCTGAGCGACGGCGGCAATGTCGTTCAGTTCGACATGGGCTCGGACTGGCGCCCGCACCGCATCGCCTTCAGGAACCTGCCCGCGGGCCCCGGTATCGGCTGGGAAAAGCGGGATCGGGATAGCGAATCGATGGCGATCGATCCGCAGACCGGTCAGATCTGGATAGGCTTCGAGAATAGCAATGCGATCTGGCGCTATGCGCCCGGGTTCGCTGGGTATGAAGCGCGCGTACGTCCCCAAGCGATGCGCAAATGGCCTGCCAATGGCGGTCCCGAATCGATGGCGCGACTCGCCGACGGCCGGTTCGTCGTCATCAGCGAGGAAGCGCATATCCGTCGTGCGGACTGGACCGGCTCGGAGACGGGACGCCTGCATACGCGGCAGGCGCTGATCTTCGCCGGCGATCCGACCACTGCAGGGCCGCCGAAGCGCTTCGCCTATGAGCCGTACGGCAGGTACGATCCGTCCGACGCCACCGCGTTGCCGAACGGCGACCTGCTGGTGCTCGATCGCGGCTTCAGCCTGCCGTTCCGGTGGTCGAACCGGATTTCGCTGGTCGTCGCGCGCGACGTCGCGGAGGGGCGCGTTGCCCGCGGGCGACCGATCGCGACGATCGACGCGCCGCTGATCCACGACAATTTCGAGGGGATCACGACGACGATCGAGAATGGCGCGACGATCGTATGGATCGTGTCGGACGACAACCAGATGGTTCTCCAGCGCACGCTGCTGCTGAAGTTCCGGCTGGATCGATAGGCTCACAAACGCCGACGGCCCGCCCTGCGGGGTGCAGGGCGGGCCGCGGTGATCGCAGTACGACGTCGCTGTTAGGCGGCGACGGCCGAGGCGGCGATCTTCTTGACGACTTCGCGCTTCAGGCGACGAACGCGGAGCGACAGCTTGTCGTCCGAGACCTTCACCAGCCAGTTATCGAGGCCACCGTTGTGCTCGACGGTGCGCAGGCCATGCGTCGATACACGCAGCTTGACGCCCTTCTCGAGCGAATCGGACAGCAGCGTGACGTTCTGCAGGTTCGGCAGGAACGTGCGCTTGGTCTTGTTGTTGGCGTGGGAGACGTTGTTCCCGACCATCCGGCCCTTGCCGGTCAGTTCGCAGATACGCGACATGTGATTACCTATTCAAGTGTCGGGAGGAACCCCGGAAAGGCGCGCGGATAGCTGGCACGCCGGCTTTCGTCAACCGATTCACGTAAAACGTGTTGTGCAACCGGCAGCGCTCGGCGACGTTGTTACGCTATCGAACTGTTCAATAAAAGGGGATGTCCTATGCGTACGCTCTTGTCACTCGTCGCGATCGCGGTGCTGGTCGTGGTCGGCCTGATGTATTTCGGGATCATCAACATCGACCAGACCCGCCAGGGCGTCGTCCAGGCCCCGAAGTTCCAGGCGGACGTCGCCAAGGTCACGCTCGGTACCGAGAACAAGACCGTGGCGGTGCCGACGATCAACGTCGAGAAGCCGGGCAACAGCCAGGCGCCGAACTGATCTTTACGCGAGGCGGGCAGCGGGGCAGGGCCTGAGGCCATGTTCCCCGTCCCCGAACCCATGCGCCGCGCGCTCGACGCGGCACGCGATGCGGCGCTGGCTGGGGAAGTCCCGGTTGGCGCCGTTGTCGTTAGGGACGGCGTTATTATTGCTGTGGGTGCCAATGCGCCGCGCGCGCTGTGCGATCCGACTGCGCATGCCGAGATCCAGGCGATTCGTGCTGCGGCTTCGGTGTTGGGGAGCGACCGGCTCGAGGGTTGCGATCTTTGGGTGACGCTTGAGCCTTGCGCGATGTGTGCCGGGGCTATCGCGCATGCCCGGATCGCGCGGCTCTATTATGGGGCGCCTGATGCGAAGGGCGGGGCGGTCGAGCATGGACCGCGTTTTTTTGCTCAACCGACGTGCCATCATCGGCCTGAGATTTATGCGGGGATTGCCGAGACCGAGGCGGCGACGATCCTGCGGCAGTTCTTCACGAGCCGTCGGTAGAGAAGCCCTCGATCATCCTCCCCTATGAGGGGAGGTGGCAGCGCATCGCGCTGACGGAGGGGTGACCCGCTATCGATAGGGCGATACCCCTCCGTCGCTTCGCGCCACCTCCCCTTGCAGGGGAGGACCTAATACGTTCCTTACCCTTCCAGACTCTTCGAAGCCTGCTCGAACAAATCCTTCGACAGTCCCGACGTCCGCACGATCCGCTCCAGTTCCGCGCGCATCAGCCCAGCCCGATCCGCATCGAACCGGCGCCAGCGGCCCAGCGGTGGCAGGAGTTTCGCCGCGGTCTGCGGGTTCAGGCGATCGAGCGCGATCAGCTGGTCCGCGAGGAACCGGTAGCCGCTGCCGTCGGCGTTGTTGAACGCCCGCTGGTTCGCGCCGAACGCGCCGATCAGCGAGCGCGCGCGATTGGGGTTGGTCAGCGTGAAGTCGGCATGCTCGGCCAGCGCGGCAACGACCGCGCCGGTATCGTCACGCGACGACTGCGCTTGCGCCTGGAACCATTTGTCGAGCACCAGCGGGTTGTCGCAATATTGGCTGTAGAAGATGTCTAGCGCGGTGGTGCGGATCTCGGACGTGCTGCTCACCAGCGTCGTCAGCGCGCCCATCCGATCGGTCATGTTGTCCGCCGAATCGAACTGCGCGAACGCGAGGTCGGCCGCATCGTCCGCGCCGCTCGCCGCGATATAGCCAAGCGCCACTGTGCGCAGACGACGCAGGCCCTTGCCTTCGGGCGTGTAGGCATAGGGTTGCCCCTCACCGCGCGCGTAAGCCTGCCGGCATTGTGCTTCGAGCCGGGCGCCGAGATCGCGGCGAAGTGCCTCGCGGGCGCGGAAGATCGCTTCAGGGTCGACGATCTTCATCTGGTCGCCGATGAAGCTTTCCGACGGCAACAATACCGCCTCTGCGACGAACGCCAGATCGATCGCGGCGTCGGCGAGCGTGTTCGCCACCGCAGCGATCACGCCTTCGTGATCCGTGCGCCCTTCCACCGAGGCGACCAGCGTATCGAGCATCAACTGCTGCATCGCCTCGTAACGCGCGAACGGATCGTCGTCGTGCGCGCTGAGGAAAGCGAGATCGGCGGCGGTGCGGTCGCTCTCGACCACCACCGGCGCCGAGAAACCGCGGTTGATCGACAGTACCGCGCGCTCGGGGAGGTCTTCGAACGTGATCGTGTCGAGCGTGTCGTCGAACAGCACGAGCCGCTCCTCGGTCAGCGCCGCCCCCGACTCCGCGCCGAACAGCTTGATGCGCAACGGCAGGACCATCGGCGACTTCACCGGTTGGCCGGGCGTCGCGGGCACGTGCTGCGCAAGCCGCAGCGTGGCGCGGTCTCCGTCCTGCGAGAGACTGGCGGAGACGCGCGGCGTGCCGGCCTGCGAATACCAGAGGCGGAACTGGGTGAGGTCGACATTCCCCCCTTCTTCCATCGAGGTGACGAAATCCTCGCAGGTCGCCGCCGTGCCGTCGTAACGGTCGAAATACAGGTCGGTGCCCGCGCGGAAGCCCTTGGGTCCGAGGATCGCGGCCATCATCCGGATCAGCTCGGCGCCCTTGTTGTAGATCGTCGCGGTGTAGAAGTTCGAGATCTCCTGATAGGATTCAGGCCGCACGGGATGCGCGAGCGGGCCGGAATCCTCGGGGAACTGCGACGCGCGCAGGCCGCGGACGTCCTCGATGCGTTTGACCGCGCGCGAGCCCTGGTCGGCGGAAAAACCCTGGTCGCGATAGACCGTGAAGCCTTCCTTCAACGACAGCTGGAACCAGTCGCGGCAGGTGATCCGGTTGCCCGACCAATTGTGAAAATATTCGTGCGCGACGACCGCGGCGATCGCGTCGTAATCGTAATCGGTCGCGGTATCCGGGTCGGCCAGGATGTAGCGCGAATTGAAGATGTTGAGACCCTTGTTCTCCATCGCGCCGAAGTTGAAGTCGTCGACCGCGACGATGTTGAACATTTCGAGATCATACTCGCGGCCATAGGTCGTCTCGTCCCACGCCATCGCGAGTTCGAGTGCCTTCAACGCGTGGTCGGTCTTCGGCAGGTCGGCCTCGCGCACCCAGATGCCGAGCGACACCTCGCGGCCCGACATCGTCGTGAAGCTGCTGCGGTTCACCGCGAGGTCGCCGGCGACCAGCGCGAAGAGGTAGGAGGGCTTCGGAAATGGGTCGTGCCAGGTCGCCCAATGGCGGCCGTCTTCGAGATCACCCTGCGCGACAGGGTCGCCATTCGCGAGCAGCACGGGGAAGTGCTTCTTGTCTGCAGTCATCCGCACCGAATAGATGCTGAGCACGTCGGGGCGGTCGGGGAAATAGGTGATGCGGCGGAAGCCCTCCGCCTCGCACTGGGTGCAGAGATTGCCGCCCGAGGCGTAGAGCCCCATCAACTGGGTATTACGATCGGGGGCGATTTCGACCTGAGTCTCGACGACATGCGCGGCGCCGGTCAGCGGGATGACGAGTTGCTCGCCGTCGATCCGCCAGTCGTTGATCGTCACGCCGTCGACCGTAACCGAAAGCGGTTTCTGGCCCGCGCCGTCGAGCCGCAGCGGCGCGGCATGATCGCCGTTGCGTGTTACCGACAGTGTTGCCGTTACGCGGGTGGTGGAGGGATCGAGGTCGAAATCCAGTTTCGTCTCGGGGACCAGCCACTCGGGCGGGGTATATTCCTCGCGGCGAATGACGAGCGGGTGGGCGAGACTGTTCTGGATATCGAGCATATGCTTGCGAATATAGGGCTGCGCCCGCCTATCGCCAGCCAAAGCTTGCGCGGGTGACGGTGGATGCTACGCCGCTGCAACACGTTCCCTTTGCAAGGATTTCCGGATGTATCGTCCTCTCGGCGCGCTCGCGGTGCTCGCGCTTTCTACCTCTGCGCTTGCTCAGACTGTGCCGGTGTCGGCTCCCAACAACGCCGAGTTGAACGCCAAGCTCGCCGCGCCGCTGCCCGCGGATCAGGCAGCGATGAAGGCGCACGTGCTGTTCCTCGCGTCGGATGCGATGAAGGGTCGCGAGGCGGGGAGCCCCGAGTTCGATATCGCCGCGCAATACGTCGCCGCGCAATTCTATGCGGCTGGGCTTCGCCCCGGTGGCGATCAGAGCGGCTATCTCCAGACCGTGCCGCTCGTGTCGTACAAGGCGGCGAGCAAGGGCGACTTCGTCTGGACCGGGCGCGGGGCTGCGCAGCCGCTGGTGTTTGGTCAGGACTACGTGCCCGCAGCGAACGGTGCGAAGGCGGAGACCAGCGTTTCGGCCGCTGTCGTGTTCGTCGGCTACGGTATCGACGCGCCGCAATATGGCCAGGACGACTACAAGGGCGTCGACGTGCGCGGCAAGATCGTCGCGTATTTCGGTGGCTCGCCCGCGCGGTTCGGCGGCGAGGAGCGCGCGTTCTTCGGGTCGGGCGGGACCAAGGCGGCGATCGCGCAGGCCAAGGGCGCGGTCGGCGTGATCACGCTGGAGAGCCCGCGCTCGGCCAAGGTGCGGACGTTCGCCAAGCTGGCGGACTCCTACGCTACGCCGCGGATGACGTGGGCGAACCCCGATGGCACCGGCAAGGTCGATGCGCCCGGCGCGCCGTCGCTCGGGACGGTCAGCATGGTTGGTGCGGCCAAGCTGTTTGCCGGTGCGAAGACACCGTGGAGCCGGATCGTCAAGCAGGCGGACAGCGACAACGCCAGGTTCAAGGCGGTGCCGCTGGTCGGCACGCTGACGGTCGCGACCAAGACGAGCTTCGTGCCCGCAGCGAGCAGCAACGTCGTCGGCGTGATCCCCGGCAGCGATCCGGTGGTCGGCAAGGAAGTCGTCGTGCTGTCGGCGCATCTGGATCACATCGGCATCACCAAGCCGGTGAAGGGCGACGCGCTGAACAACGGCGCGCTCGACAACGCGATCGGCATCGCCAGCCTGATCGAGGAGGCCAAGCGCTTCAACGCCAGTGGGCAGGGGCCCAGGCGGACGATCATGTTCCTGGCGGTCACCGGCGAGGAGAAGGGGCTGGTCGGCAGCGATTACTTCACCAATCACCCGACCGTGCCGCTGAGCTCGATCGTCGCGGACGTGAATCTCGACATGCCGATCCTGACCTACAAGTTCGAGGACATGGTCGTGTTCGGTGCCGAGCGCTCGACGATCGGTCCTATCGTCCAGAAGGCGGTGGCGGCGATCGGTGTCGGCCTGTCGCCCGATCCGATGCCGGAGGAGGGCATCTTCGTCCGCTCCGATCACTTCCGCTTCGTCCAGAAGGGCATTCCGTCGGTCTTCTTGTGGCCGGGTCAGAAGGGCCTGGGCAAGGCTGCGGTCGCGTATTTCATGGCGAACAATTACCACAAGCCGTCGGACGACCTGACGCAGCCGATCCTGTGGGATCAGGGCGTGCGGTTCGTCGATGCGAACTACCGGATCGCGCGCGAGATCGCCGATGGCGCGCAGCGGCCGGTGTGGAATGCGGGCGATTATTTCGGGACGTTGTATAAGGGGCCAATGGCAACGACCGGGACGACGAAATGAGCCGACTGCTTGTCTTCGGGCTGGGCTACACCGCGGGGCGGATCGCCGAGCGGCTAGCCGGCGAGGGCTGGCATGTCGTCGGCACAACGCGGGACGGGCGCGGCGATACGCTCCGATTCGACGACGTTGACGCAGTGACGGCTGAGATCGCGGCGGCGACGCATATCCTGTCGTCGGTGCCGCCCGAGCACGAGGCGGACCCCGTGCTCGGGCGCTACGGTTCGCTGTTGCTGCGGACGCGCGCTTGGATCGGCTATCTATCGTCGACCGGGGTGTACGGCGATGCGCAGGGTGCGTGGGTGGATGAGACTGCGCCGATCGGTGGTGGTCGTCGGAGTGCGCGGGCGGCGGCGGATGCGGACTGGCTCTCGATCGGCGCGCGGACGTTCCGGTTGCCGGGGATCTATGGTCCAGGCCGTTCGCCGCTCGACCGGGTACGCGACGGCAAGGCGCACCGGATCGACCGTCCGGGACAGGTGTTCAGCCGCGCACATGTCGACGATATCGTCTCGGGCGTGATCGCCGGGTTCGATGCGCCGGCGGGGGCGTATAACATTGCGGACGACGTGCCCGCGTCGCAGAACGACGTGGTGGCGTTTGCGGCGATGCTGCTCGGGATGCCCGCGCCGCCGTTCGTGACGCTCGAGGAGCTCTCGGCGATGGGGCGCGGATTTTATAACGAGAACCGGCGGGTGGCGAACGGCAAGGCCAAGCGGGTGCTCGGCTGGACCCCCGCGTGGCCCGACTACCGTGCCGGTCTGCGTGCGCTGAGTGCGATGACCAAGCCGATGCCGGACAATACCGCGCCGGCGACGGCCAGGGTCGACCAGTGATAGCGCTCGAAGATCGTCGATAGCAGCATCGCGATCACCGGCACGATCACGCCCGAATAGGCCGCCTTGGCCGGGCCGATCGCGCGGATGACGTTGAAATACAGCGGGAAGGCGAGCGCGGACGCGAACACGCCGAGATAGAGGATGCCCGCGACGTAGCCGAAGCGCGGCTCAAACACCGGCGGCCCGGTGGTGATCCAGGCGAACGCGGCGTCGAGGCTCGCGCCGATCAGCATCGCGATCGCCAGCGTCGGCGCCATCGGATAGCGTTTGGCGAACGCGCTGCCCTGGATGACGTTGGCGACCGAGGCTGCCATCACGCCGCACAGCGTCAGGACGATGCCGATCGTCGCCGAGCGCGGGCCGTGCGGATCGACGCGCGCCTCGTTGACGAACAGCAACGCGACGCCGGCCATCGCCACCGCGCACCCGACCATCAGCTGCCGCCCGAGGCGCTGCTTGAGGAAGATGCGGCCGAAGATCGCATTGGGGACGAGCAGGAGCGCGAACACCACTGCCACCAGCCCTGACGTTACGTAATGCTCGGCGCGGTAGACGAAGTTGAAGTTGAACGTGAACAGCGCGATGCCGATCACCGCCGCGAACGCGTAGCCGCGCGCGTCGAATCTGAAGCTCTCGCGCTTGATGCTCGCGTAGATCGCCATCGCGATGCTGGCGACGAGGAAGCGGTAGCTGATCGACCAGCTCGGTGGCACCACTGCGATCTGGTCGCGGATGACGAGCCAGGTCGAACCCCAGATCAGCGTGACGATGCCGAACGGGATCAGTACCGCGGCACGGGTCGACTGGGGAGGATCGGTCGGGCCGGGGGTCATAACTCCCGGATCGCGTCGGCGAGCAGGTCGACCGCGTCTGCGGGGCTGTCCCAGGCTGTAACGAGCCGGATTTCACCGGCCGCCCAGTCGTAGAAGTCGAAGCCTTTCGCGCGGAGGGCTGCGGCTTCATCCGGCGTCGCGCGGAGGAAGACCTCGTTTGCCTCGACCGGGTGGACGAGGCGGTTGCCGGCCGCAGCGGCGAGCTTGGCGGCGGCGTCGTTGGCGGACTTGGCGTTGGCGAGCCAGAGGTCGTTGTCGAGCATCGCCAGAATCTGCGCGGCGAGGTAGCGGCCCTTCGACAACAATAGCCCGGCGCGCTTGCGGCGGTATTGCGTGACGGCGGCGAGGTCGGGCCTGAAGAAGACCAAGGCCTCCGCGCTCATCGCGCCGTTCTTGACGAAGCCGAAGCTCAGCGCGTCGACTCCCGCGCGCCACGTCATGTCGGCGGGGGAGCAGCGCGCGTGTACCATTGCGTTGGCGAACCGCGCGCCGTCCATGTGGAAGCCGAGCCCGCGCTCTTTCGCCAGCGCGCCGATCTCTGCGACCTCGTGAGGTTGGTAGACGCGGCCATATTCGGTGGCGTTGGTGATCGAGATCGCGTGCGGCTGGACGCGGTGGACGTCGTCGGCGATCGCATCGATGACGGTGCGGATCGTATCCGGCATCATCTTCGCGCCGTCGCCGTCGGCGAGGAACAGCTTGGCGCCGTGCGTGTAGAATTCGGGCGCGCCGCCCTCGTCGTTCTGGATATGCGCGTCGCGGTGGCAGACGATGCCGCCGTGCGGCGGGCAGAGCGCGGCGAGCGCGAGGCAGTTGGCGGCGGTGCCGGTGGGGACCCAGAGGACGGCGACCTCGGTTTCGAACAGCTCTGACAGTCGGCCGTCGAGCTTCTGGCTCCACGCGTCCCCGGCATAGGCGGTGTCGAGCGTGTCGGCGGCGGCGATCGCGGCCATGACGTGCGGGTGGATCGTGGCGGCGTTGTCGGAGAAGAAGCGCATGGGGCAGACATGCTGCGATGCGGTGGTGGCGTCAACGGGGGGCGGCGGCTATCCCGTCATCCTGGGCTCGACCCAGGATCCAGAGCCACAAGCGCTATCGTTTGCGGCTCTGGATCCTGACTTTCGTCAGGATGACAGAGTGAGGGACGCTATTGCCCCTCATAGGGCCCCGGTTCTTCCTCCGGCGGCCTGCGATCGTCGCGTGGTGGCGGGCCTTCTTCGCGGTCGCGGCGGGAGGGGCCGACGGAGATGGTGCCGTCCTCGCCCATCTTCAGGTTGAAGCCGAGGCCTTCGATCTCGCCGCCGAGCGGGAGCATCGCATTGTCCTGGTCGTCCGACGGCAGCGCATCCGGGTCGACTTCCTCGACTGCCGGGGCAGGCGCTGCGACCGGTGCGATGCCCAGCGCGCTCTGCATGAAGTCGCGCCAGATTCGTGCGGGGATGCCGCCGCCGGACAGGCCGGGGTTCGACGAGTTGTCGTCGTTGCCGACCCACACGCCGACCACCAGATCGCGCGCGAAGCCGACGAACAGCGCGTCCTTGTTGTCCGAGGTCGTGCCGGTCTTGCCGAACGCATCCACGGTCAGGTTCGCGCCGCGCCCGGTGCCGGTGCGGATCGAGGCGGCGAGCAGATCGAGCATCTCGTCGTGGATCTTCGACGGCATCTCGGTCGCGCCACCGGTCAGCGACTGGTACCAGCCCTTCTCGCGGACGTCGGCGAGGCCGCGCGGCTGGACCGGATATTGCTCGCGCGCAATGGCAGCATAGGCGGCGGTTAGTTCGAGCAGCGATACGGTCGAGGTGCCGAGGCCGATCGTGGCCTCGCTCGGGATCTGCGTCGAGATGCCGAGGTCACGCGCCGCCTTGATCACGGCCTTGACGCCGACCTGTTGCGTGAGGCGCGCCGCGGCAACGTTGGACGAGCGCGCGAACGCCTGGCGCAGCGTGATCGTGCCCTGATAGCGGCCGTCGCTGTTCTTCGGCGTCCAGTCGCCGATCGTCACCGGGCGATCCTCGATCGTCGAATCGGGCGTCATCCCCTGGCGCATCGCGGCGAGGTAGACGAACAGCTTGAAGGTCGAGCCCGGCTGGCGGCGTGCCTGGGTCGCGCGGTTGAACGGGCTCTTCGCGTAATTCTTGCCGCCGACCATCGCGACGACCCGGCCGTCGGGACGCATCGCGACCAGCGCGACCTGTGCTTCGCGCAGGCCGGCGCGCGCGACGGTGCGTTCGGCGGCGCGTTGCAGGCGGGGATCGAGCGTCGTCTGGACGGTCGCCTCGGTCTTGATCTCGCCCGCCTGGTCGCGCGCTTCGGGCAGGATCCAGTCGGCGAAATAGGTGCCGTTGGGGAGTTGCGACGGGCGGCTGCCGAGCACGCGCTGCGGCTGGACCGCGTCGCCCTCCGCCTTGGTGAGAAAACCGGCGTCGACCATCGCGCCGACCACGACCGCCTCGCGTTTGCGCGCGCCTTCGAGGTTGGAGGTGGGCGCGAGACGTGACGGCGCCTTGACCAATCCCGCCAGCATCGCCGCTTGCCCAACGTTCAGCTTGTCGGGGGTGCGGCCGAAATAATGCTTGGCGGCTGCGCTGATCCCGTAGGTGTTGTCGCCGAAATAGACGTTCGACAGATAGCGCGAGAGGATTTCGTCCTTCGACAGCCAGGCCTCGAGCCAGAACGCGATCATCGCCTCGCGGATCTTTCGCGTCGCGGTTCGGTCCGAATCGAGGAACGCGTTCTTCGCCAGCTGCTGCGTGATCGTCGAGCCGCCCTGGCGGACGCCGCCCGAGCCCATGTTCGCCCATGCCGCACGCGCGATCCCGCGCGGATCGATACCCCAGTGCGAGTAGAAGCGCCGGTCCTCGATCGCCAAAAAGGCTTGCGTGACATGCGGCGGGAGCTTGGCCGCGTCGACCGGCTTGCCGATGATCGCGCCGCGCCGCGCGATCGGCGTGCCGTCGTCGGCGGTGAGCGTGATCGACGGCGGCGTCGGCGGCTGGAGCGACTTCGACAAGGGGGCAGTGATTGCCAGCCAGATGATCGCGATCACCAGCAAGACGATGCCGATCCCCAGCCCGCGCAGGATCCAGCGGCCGATCGGACGCTTGCGCCGCGGGACGCGCGCGGTTTCGTAGGGCGGCAGTGCGCCGCGGTCGTCAGACGGCTCGAACTCTTCGCCGTCGCGCTCGCGATCGTATTTCTGGCGGAGGCGTTCGCGTTCGGTGATCAGCCGCTCGCGCTCATACGCATAGGGCTCGCGGTCGCCGCTTGAGCTGGAACGGTTGGTGTCGAAGGGATCGGGGCGCATCGGTCGTTCCAGCGGGTCGGCCAAGCGGCGGACATCAGGTGTATTATCGTTATACGACAGCTCGGGCAAGCCTGTGTCCGGCGTATGCACATGCTTAACGTGTACCGGGGCTTAGCGACAGCGTTCGTGGTGGTCGTGGAGCGAGAACGGACGCAAGCGCTGTTGTCTTCGCGCGACGAAACGGGGAAGAGCGTCGCATGACGTTCGAACAGGATGAAACCGTGACCGCTCCCGATACTCTTCCCTTGGTCGTCGGCATCGGCGGCACGATCGGCGGGGTGTCGTCGACCGAGCGCGCACTCCGGATCGCGCTCGATGCGGTCGAGAAGCAGGGTTTCCGCACGCAGATGTTCGGCGGGGCGGACATGGCGCGGCTGCCGCTGTACGACCCGAAGGCGACGACGCGGACCGCGGACGAACGCGCGTTCGTCGAGGCCGTCCGCGGCGCGTCGGCGGTGATCATCGCCAGCCCGGGCTATCATGGCAGCATTTCGGGCGTGGTTAAGAACGCACTCGATCTGCTCGAGGAGACGTCGCGCGACGAACGGCCGTATCTGGCGGACATGCCGGTCGGGCTGATCGCGACGGCCTATGGCTGGCAGGCGACCGGCAGCACGATCGCGGCGTTGCGCTCGATCGTCCACGCGTTGCGCGGGTGGCCGACACCGTTTGCGGCGGCGATCAATACGCAGGTGACGAAGTTCGACGACGAGGGCGGTGCGAACGACCCTGCGGTGGTGGAGCAGCTGCGTCTGGTCGGGCGGCAGGTCGCACGGTTCGCGCCGTTGTCGGAGCCGGCGAACTAACGGCGGCTCATTCGATCCTCCCCCGCAAGGGGGGGGTGTCGCCGAAGGCGACGGAGGGGGAGGACGGCGATAATTGCCGTCGCGTGTCCTCCCCCTCCGTCTGGCAAGAGCCAGCCACCTCTCCCTGGCGGGGGAGGATCGTTAGTTTAGTTTGGCCGGCGGGTGTCGGTGGCCTGGGCGGTCGTGACCCCGCCGCCGAGAGCGCGGTAGAGTTCTACCGAGTTGCTGTCGCGAGTCAGGCGGGCGGCGAGAAGCGTCTGTTGCGCGGTGTAGAGCGCGCGTTGCGAATCGAGCGTCGTCAGGAACGTGTCGATGCCTGCGCGGAAACGCAGTTCCGACAGCTTGAACGCGCCCGCCGCATTGTCGCGGAGCGAAGTCTGCGCCTGCAACTGTGCGCCGATCGTGCCACGCCGTGCCAGCGCATCGGCGACCTCGCGGAAGCCGGTCTGGATGCTCTTCTCGTAGGTCGCGACCGCCGCGTCGCGGGTGGCCTGGGCGTA
The DNA here is from genome assembly GCA_040388215.1 of Pseudomonadota bacterium. Taxonomy (GTDB): domain Bacteria; phylum Pseudomonadota; class Alphaproteobacteria; order Sphingomonadales; family Sphingomonadaceae; genus Sphingomonas. The sequence continues at coordinate 58,490 of JAZKCH010000006.1, forward strand.
GCGCAGATTGCCCTTGTTCTTGCCGAAGTCGAACAGCGTCTGGCTGACCGATGGCGCGACCGACCAGTTTTGCGACCCGTTACCGAACAGGTTCGACAGGCCGAGGCTGATCGTGCCGAACGCCGCGGTCAGCGAGATGTTCGGGAAGAACGCCGCGCGCGCCGCGCCGATATTGGCGTTGGCCGCGATCAGCTGGTGCTCGGCCGAGGCGATGTCGGGACGGCGCAGCAGCACCTCCGACGGCAGGTTGGACGGCAGGTTCGCCAGGGTCGGCGTGGTTTCCTCGAGCCGTGCCGGCAGCATGTCCGCGGTCAGCGTCGTGCCTGCGAGCAGGTTCAGCGCGTTCTGGTCCTGCGCGATCAACGTGGTCGCGTCGGCGATGTCCGAGCGCGCCTGATCGTAGCTCGTGCTGGCCTGACGCACTTCGAGTTCGGAGGCTATGCCGATGCGAAAACGGTCCTGCGTCAGCTTGACGGTCTGGCCGTACGCCTTCTCCGTATCGCGCGCGATCTTGAGGCGATCCTGGTCGGCGGCCATCGTCAGCCACTGCGTCGCGATCTGTGCGATCAGCGAGACTTGGGCTGCGTTACGGTTTTCCTCCGCCGCGAAATACTGCTCCTGCTGCGCCTGCGTCAGATTGCGGACGCGGCCGAACAGATCGATTTCCCACGCCGAGATGCCCAGGTTCGCCGAATAGATGTCCGCGCGGCCGCTGGAAACGACGGTGCTACCGGCGCCCCCCGTACCCGTTCCGCCGGTGCCGGTGCCGGTGCCGGTGCCGGTACCACCGGTGGCGCCGCCGCCACCGACGGCGCCGAAGGGAGACTTCTGATAGGTCGCGCTGCCACTGGCGGCGAGCGTCGGGAACAGATCAGCGCGCTGAACGCGGTATTGCGCGCGCGCCTGCGCGACGTTGGCGACCGAGACGCGGAGGTCTCGATTGTTCTCCAGTGCGGTGCGGATCACGCGACGCAGGCGGTCGTCGGTGAAGAAGGCCTCCCACGAGGTGTCCGCGGGCATGATCGCCCCTGCCGCATCGGTCGCCGCATAGGCGGGACCGACCGGCGTCGCCGCCGGCACGGCCAGTTCGGGCCTGACGTATTTGGGCGCGAGGTTGCAGCCGGCGAGCGTGAGCCCGGCGGCAAACACGAGCGCGGTCTTGCGCGAGAGCATGGGGGTCAACATCGGATCAGGCCTCCTGCGGCCGCTGGTCGTTGGGCGCGTCGCGCCCATCCTGGGGGGCGTCCTTACGGGCTTCATCGCGGGCGCGTTCACGGTTGTCATCATCATGCGCGCGATCGTCATGCGTGTCCGCCTTGTCCTGCTTGAAGACGCGCTTCACGAGCAGGAAGAACAACGGCACGAAGAAGATCGCGAGGACGGTCGCGGACAGCATGCCGCCGACCACCGCCCAGCCGATCGCGTTCTGACCACCGGCGCCGGCACCGCTCGACAGTGCGAGCGGCAACACGCCGAAGATGAACGCGAACGACGTCATCAGGATCGGGCGAAGGCGGAGTTTCGCCGCCTCGACCGCGGCGTCGGCCGCATTCATCCCGTCGCGCATCTTCTCCTCGGCGAACTCGACGATCAGGATCGCGTTCTTCGCCGCCACGCCGATCGTCGTGATCAGCCCGACCTGGAGGTAGATGTCGTTGTTGAGCTTGAAGATCATCGCCGCGAGCACCGCGCCGAGCACGCCCAATGGCACCACCAGCAGGACGGCGATCGGGATCGACCAGCTCTCGTACAACGCCGCGAGACAGAGGAACACGATCAGCAGCGACAGTGCATAGACCGTGGTCGACTGTCCGGCGGACAGGTTTTCCTCATAGCTGAGGCCGGTCCATTCATAGCCGATGCCGGGGGGCAGCTTGGCCGCCATCTCCTCCATCGCCTTGATCGCGGTGCCGCTGCTGACGCCCGGTGCCGGCGAGCCCATGATCTCGAACGAGGCCACGCCATTGTAGCGCTCCAGGCGTGATGGGCCGTATTTCCATTCGGTCGTCGAGAAGGACGAGAACGGGGCCATCGCGTTGCTGGTGGTGCCACGGACGTAGAAGTTGCCGAGATCGGCGGGCGAGGTGCGGAACGGTGCGTCGGCCTGGACATACACCTTCTTCACGCGACCGCGGTCGATGAAGTCGTTGATGTAGGCGCCACCGAACGCGGTGCTGACGGTGGTGTTGATGTCCGCCTGACTGAGCCCGAGCGCGCCGGCCTGCGCCTGATCGACGTTCAGTTTCAGCTGTGGCGCATCCTCAAGACCGTTCGGGCGGACCTGCATCAGGCGCTTGTCCTGGCTGGCCATGCCGAGCAGCATGTTGCGCGCCTCGAGCAGTTTCTCGTGCCCGACGCCGGCATTGTCCTTCAGCATGAAGTCGAAGCCGTTGGCGTTGCCGAGTTCCTGCACGGCGGGCGGCACGAAGCCGATGACCATGCCCGCACGCACCCCGGCAAGCGCCTGGTTGGCGCGCTGGGCGACCGCCGCGACCGAATTCTCGGCGCCGCTACGATCTTCCCACGGCTTGAGCTGGATGAAGGCGAGGCCGACATTCTGGCCCTGGCCGACGAAGCCGAAGCCGCTGATCGTGAAGATGCCGGCGACGTTCTTCTTCTCGTCGATGAGGAAGTGATCGCGCAGCTTGTCCATAGTCTTGGCGGTCTCCTCCATCGTCGTGCCCGTAGGCATCGAGACCTGCGCGAACATCAGACCCTGGTCCTCCTCTGGAAGGAAGCCCGAGGGAAGGCGGAGAAACACGAACAGCATTGCGACGACGATCAACGCATAGACCAGCATGGTGCGGATCCAGCCCTTCTCGACGCGGCGCAGACCATTGCCGTATTTGCCGATGCCCTTGTCGAAGGTTCGGTTGAACCAGCCGAAAAAGCCCTTTTTCTCGCCGTGACCGTCCTTCGCAGGCTTCAGGATCGTCGCGCAGAGTGCAGGCGTCAGGATCAACGCGACCAGCACCGAGAGCACCATCGACGACACGATGGTGATCGAGAACTGGCGGAAGATCACGCCGGTCGATCCGCTGAAGAACGCCATCGGCAGGAACACCGCCGACAGCACCAGGCCGATGCCGACCAGCGCGCCGCTGATCTCGTCCATCGACTTCTTGGCGGCTTCCTTGGGGCTGAGCCCTTCCTCCTGGATCAGGCGCTCGACGTTCTCGACGACGACGATCGCGTCATCGACGAGCAGGCCGATCGCCAGCACCATGCCGAACAAGGTCAGCGTGTTGATCGTGAACCCGGCGAGCTGGAGCACGGCAAGCGAGCCGAGCAGCACCACCGGCACCGCGATCGTCGGGATCAGCGTCGCGCGGAAATTCTGGAGGAACAGGAACATCACGAGGAAGACGAGGACGATGGCCTCGACCAGCGTGTGGATGACCTGTTCGACCGACAGCTTCACGAACGTCGAATTGTCGACCGGGAAGGCGACCTTGACGTCGGGCGGGAACTGCTTGGCGATCCGGTTCACCTCAGCCTTGACCAGCTTGACGGTGTCGAGCGCGTTGGCACCCGGCGCCAGCTTCACGCCGAAACCAGCCGCCTGCTTGCCGTTGTAGCGCGCCTGGAAACTGTAGTTCTCCGAGCCCATTTCGACGCGCGCGACGTCGGCGAGACGCACGGTCGCACCGCTGGTCGCCGAGCGGACGATGATCGCGCGGAACTGCTCTGGCGTCTGCAACCGCGACTGCGCGGTGACGGTGGCATTGAGCGCCTGACCCTTCACCGCAGGCAGACTGCCGACCTGGCCCGCCGAGACCTGCGCATTTTGCGCGGTCAGTGCCGATGTGATGTCGGTGACAGTGACGCCGAGGTTCGACATCTTGAACGGATCGACCCAGATCCGCATCGAATATTGCGCGCCGAACACCTGCGTGTCGCCGACGCCCTTGATGCGGCTGAGCGGGTCCTGGAGCTTCGACGCGATCAGATCGCCCATGTCGACCTGATCGTGGCTGCCGTCTTCGGAATAGGCGGCGATCACGAGCAGGAAGTTGGCGGTCGCCTTGGTCACGCGAAGACCGGCCTGCTGGACTTCCTGCGGCAGAAGCGGGGTCGCCTGCTGCAGCTTGTTCTGGACCTGGACCTGCGCGATGTCGGGATCGGTACCCTGCTCGAAGGTGAGCGTGATCGCGAGATTGCCCGAGCCGTCCGAGGTCGAGGCGAAGTAGCGAAGGTTGTCGATGCCCTTCATCTGCTGCTCGATGATCTGCGTCGTCGTGTTCTCGAGCGTCTGCGCATCGGCGCCGGGATAGGACGTCGCGACCGTCACCTTGGGGGCGGCGATCTCAGGGAACTGGGCGATAGGCAGCGAGCGGATCGCAAGGATACCGGCCATCATCAGGATGATGGCGATGACCCATGCGAAGATGGGTCGATCGATGAAATAGCGTGACATGGGCGGTTACTTCCCGGCCTGCGCAGAGGTGTTGCTGGTCGCGCCGGACGCGTCGCCACCACCGGGCGCACCGCCCTCGGGCTTGCCGATCTGCTGCGGCGCGCCGGGCTTGACGGTCGTGCCGGGACGCAGATTGAGCAGGCCCTCGACGATCAGCTTGTCGCCGGGCTTGAGGCCGCTGGTGACGATCCACTTGTCGCCGATGACGCGATCGGTGGTGACGTTGCGCTGCTCGACCTTGTTCTGCGCGTTGACGACCAAAGCGGTCGCACCGCCGCGCGGATCGCGGGTGATGCCGGCGGTCGGCGCCATTATCGCGTTGCGGCGCGTGCCCTCGACCAGTTTCGCACGAACGTACATGCCCGGCAGCAACAGGCCATTGGGATTGGGGAAGCGCGCGCGCACCGTGACTGCACCGGTGGTCTGATCGACGGTAACTTCGGCGAACTGAAGACGACCCTCGATCGGATAGGTCTGGCCGTTGGGGAGGATCAGCTGGACGCGTGCACTGCCATCGCCGCGCGTCACGCCGCCGGTCGCCATCGCCTGTTTGAGATCGAGCAACTGCGCTGCCGACTGGTTGACGTCGACATAGACCGAGTCGGTGCGTTGAATGGTCGCGAGCGGATCGGTCTGGCCGGTCTGGACGAGCGCACCGACGGTCGCGATCGACCGGCCGATACGACCCGAGATCGGCGCCTTGATACGCGTGAAACCAAGATTGACGCGGGCCGACTGGACCGCCGCCTGCTGCGCCGCAACATTGCCGCGCGCCTGTTGTGCGGACGCAGTGGCGTTGTCCGCCTCCTGCTTGCTGACCGCGTTCAGTGCGACGAGCTGGCCGTAGCGCTGGGCCTGGAGACGGGTCGCGTTGATCTGCGATTGCGCGGCGCCGAGCTGGCCCTGCGCGCTGGCGAGCGCGGCGCGGTAGGGCGCGTCCTCGATCGCGTAGAGCACTTGGCCCTTGCTGACCATCGCGCCCTCGGTGAACAGCCGATCGCGGATTACGCCGCTGACCTGTGGACGAACTTCCGAGGTCTCTACCGCGGCGATCCGTCCGGGAAGCTCAGAGGTGAGCACGACCGGCTCCTCGGCGACGGTAACGACGCCGACCGTCGGCGTGGGCGGCGGCGGCGGCGCCTGCTCCTTGTTGCAGGCCGACAGCAGCGCAAGCGCAGCCAGTGCCACAGATCCCTTGAGGTTCAATCGCTGCATGTTGAGCATCCCGACGTCCGTGCAGATGAGTTCACCGGAATGAACGTTCATTCCGCTTGCTTGCCCGCTAGGATTGTGCGAGCGGCCGGTCAACCAAAAAACGCGTCGGGATTTTCATTTTGAGTGCAGTGCAACATGAAATGGGAAGTCGGGAGCGTATCGTCTCGTCGGCGCGTCATCTGTTTGCCACCCAAGGGTTTCACCAGACCCCGATGTCCGAACTGGCCGTAGCGGCGGGCGTTTCTGTCGGTCAGATCTATCGCCTGTTCACCGGCAAGAACGCGGTGATCCAGGCGATCGTGATGGAAGACGCCGCCGCGAAGATGGCCGAGCTGCAGACGATGAACGACTCCGTAAAGTCCGAGGGATTGTCGATTGAGGAGGGGTTCGTCGAACTGGCCCGCCGTGCATTGTCGAAAGGCGACGAGGCGCTGTCGTTCGAGATCATGGCGGAGGCGCATCGCAATACCGATGTCGCCGACACGATCGCCGACCTGTGCCGCGGCTTCCGCCAGATGATCCGCGAACTCGCCTGCGTCGCCAATCCGGACTTGCAGGAGAACGAATTGGAAGGGGCGGAGGAACTGATCCTCGCCTTCATGTTCGGCCTCGGCCACCGTACCCTGTCGCGGCCGCGGCTGTCGGAGGACGAGACCGCGCGGTTGACCGGGCGGATGATCCTGGCGGCTGTGCGCGCGCTCTGAACGATCCTCCCCCGCAAGGGGGAGGTGGCTGGCACTTGCCAGACGGAGGGGGAGGTAAGGGAAAACCCTTGTTGCGTGTGCCTCCCCCTCCGCCGCCTACGGCGCCACCTCCCCCTGGCGGGGGAGGATTGAAGGCTAGCGCACCGCCGCGCGGAGGGTGGCGCGGACGCCGGTGTGGGCCGGGTCGTATTCGACGATCGTCTGTAGGCTCTGCGCCATCGCCTTGATCAGCTTCGTGCCGAGACCGGTGCCGCGCGGCGTCGCGTCTTCGGGGATGCCGCAGCCATCGTCTTCGACCGCCAGCAGGAAGATGTCGTCGTCGATCCGGCGCAGCGCGACGCGGACTTCGCCGCCGCCGGTCGGGTAGGCGTATTTGCACGCGTTGGTGACGAGTTCGGTGACGATCACGCCGAGCGATACCGCGCGGTCGGTCGGCAGGCGGATCGGCTCGGCGGCGAGGCTCAGCGCGCGCGGGAGGGCGTCGGTCGACCAGGTCTCGGCGAGTTCGTCGACCAGCGCGCCGAGATATTCCTGCATGTCGACGCTCTCGACGTCGTTGCTGGTGTAAAGCCGGCGGTGGACCTGCGCGATCGCCTGGATCCGGCGCTGCGTATCCTCCAGCGCCTCACGCGCGGAAGGGTCGGTCAGCGCGGTCGCCTGAAGGCGGACCATCGCCGAGACGAGTTGCAGCGAGTTGGCGACGCGGTGGTTGACCTCGCCGAGGAGTGCTTCGAGCCGGGCGTTGCTGGCGCGGAGGTCGGCTTCGGCGGACGCCTTCTCCTGTTCGAGCAGCGCGCGCGCTCGCACCTGTGCGAACGAGGCGGCAAGCAGGTCGAAGAAATCCTCGCCGACGGTCTTCACGACGTAATCGGCGGCGCCGGCTTTCAGGGCGGCGACCGCGATGCGGCCTTCCTCGGAGCCGGTGACGTACACGATCGGCGGATGATCTGGCAGGCGGCGGAGCGCTTCGAGCGTTTCCAGGCCGTCCATGCCGGGCATGTAGTGATCGACCGCGATCAGGTCGAAGCGCTCGGCGGCGGCCTTGACCACGCCCTCCGCGCCGGTCTCGGCGACGGTCATGCGGTAGCCGCGGCGTTCGAGCGCACGCGCCGCCAGCCGCCGGATACCGGCGTCGTCGTCGATGTAGAGGACGCTTGGCTCGCTCACTCGGCGTCGGGAACCTGGATCACCGAGAGGAACAGCCCGAGCTGGCGGATCGCCTGCGCGAAGCTCTCATAGTTCACCGGCTTGGTGATGTAGACGTTGCAGCCGAGATCGTAGCAGCGCTCGATCTCGATCTTGTCGTCGGTGGTGGTCAGCACGACGACCGGCGTGCGCTTGAGCGGGCTGCCCTCGGCCTTGATCCGCGCCAGGATGTCGGTGCCGCTCATGTCGGGCAGGTTGAGGTCTAGCAGGATCATCGCCGGGCCGCTTTTCGCCGGGCCGTCGACCGCGTTGAACAGAAAGTCGAGCGCGGTGGTGCCGTCGGTGAAGTGCTTGATGTCGTTGAGGATGCCGGCGCGCCGGATGTTCTTCTCGATCAGTCGGGCATGGCCCTCGTCGTCCTCGATCATGACGATCCCGACGGTCTGGTGCTGGTTCATGCCTTGATGTCCTGAATCGTCAGTTCGGTGGGAAGATTGAGGCGGAAGGTGGCACCGTCGCCGAGTGTCGACTGCACGTCGATCGTGCCGCCGAGACGATAGGCCAGGGCGCGGACATGCGCGAGTCCGATGCCTTCGCCGGGCTGATCCTGCGCGCCCGACCGGCGGAACAGGTCGAACACGCGCTGGTGATCGCGCGGATCGATGCCGCGGCCATTGTCGATCACCGACAGGATCACGCGGTTGCGTTCCTTGTGCCCGCCCACGACGATCTCGCCGGGGCGGCCGGGTTTCAGATACTTAGTGGCGTTCTCGATCAGGTTCGACAGGATCTGTTCGAGCGCGAGGCGATCGGTGACGACCGCCGGGATCGGCCGCTCGACGCGCACGACCGCGCCGCGATCGTCGATGACGTGCTGGATCGACCCGATGATCGTGTCGACCAGTTGCGCGGGGTCGACATGCTCGGGCGCGATCGTCCGGCGGCCTTCGCGCGACAGCTTGAGGATGGCGTTGATCAGCCGGTCCATCTTCTGCGTCGAGGTGCGGATGAAGCCGATCGCCTCGGGCAGGTCTTCGCGCGCCGCCAGCCGGGCGTCCTCGGTCAGGATGTGCGGCGCCTCGGCCTCGGCGCGGTCGACCAGTTCGGCGAGCGGCCCGGCGGCGGTGGCGAGTTCGGCGGTGAAGCCCATCACGTTGACCAGCGGCGAGCGCAGGTCGTGGCTGACGATATAGGCGAAGCGCTGGATCTCCTCGTTCGCGCGGCTGAGGTCGGCGGTACGCTCGGTGACCTGCTCCTCGAGCGTCTCGTTGAGATCGCGCAGGCTGTCGCGCGAGGTGGCGAGATCGGCGGTGTAGCGGCGGATCACCAGGATCGCGAGGATCGCGACCACCAGCAGCAGCGCGGCGGCGAGTCCTGCGACCGAGAGGAACAGCGCGCTGGTCTGTTGCTGGCGTCCGCTGCGGATCGCGAGCAGGCGGACCTCGTCGGCGGCCATCGCCTGGAGACGGTAGCGGATGCCGCGCATCAGCGGCACGCTGGCATCGATCGCGAACCGGCGCTGGGCTTCGGCGATCCGGCCGCCCGCGATCAGCGCCATCGACTGCGCCCTGAGCGCGCGCAACCGGATGAAGCGCGGCTCGATCAGGTCGAGCCGTGCGATCTGATTCGGGTTGTCGGCGGTGAGGCGGCGCAGCGTGGCGATCGACGGTGCGAGATTGCCCGCGCTCCGGGCGTAAGCGTCGGAGAACAGCGGCATCCCGGTGAGGAGATAGCCGCGGCGCGCCGTCTCCGACTGTTCCATCTGGCTATGCAGCGTGGCGACCGCCTGGCGGACGTCCTGGGTGTGGAGGATCTCCGCGGTATAGGTGCGGTTGCGGACCGTGATCCAGCCGATCGCGATCGCCGCAGCCGCCAGCGCGACGAAACCGAGCGTCATGAAGGCGACCAGCCACCGCGCGACCCGACCTTCGGACGAGGGCAAATTCAAGCGTACGCGCACCATGGACCGCGCTGTAAGGGAGTGCCGATCGTTACACCAGCGATACTGCCTTGCCGCAGAGCAATCGGGAATTTCACGATCCTCCCCCGCCAGGGGGAGGTGGCGCCAACGGCGACGGAGGGGGAGGATGCGAAACAGAGGTTTCCCTTTCCTCCCCCTCCGTCTGGCAAGCGCCAGCCACCTCCCCCTGGCGGGGGAGGATTGGGATTACCCTACAGCAACAGGTCCTGCGCGCTGGCTTTGCCGACGCGGCCGCCGCCGCTGCGCCGGTCCATCTCGTGGTTGGCGGTGAAGCGGATGTCGGGGTCACGGTCGGTCATGAACGCCATCAAGGTCTCGTGATCGAGCTCGGACCATTCCTTGCCGCGATCGGGGCCGTAACGGACGCGCGGGATGAGGCCGGGGTCGCGCGACCATTCGAGCAGTTGCGCCAGACTCGCCTCGTTGAGCATGTCGCGGAGGTGGAACGCGGTGACGTACGCGTCGGGAAACGCGCGGTGCGCGGGCAGACCGCGCTCGTGGTCCATGCCGTGGGGTTTGCGCCAGTAGCGCAGCACCTGGTTTGAGAAGCTCGGGCTATCGGGCCAGAGCCGGAGCGCGCATTTCCAGGTGCAGATCCACTCGGCATCGCGGGTCAGCGCAGACGTGCAGAATTTCTGCTCGAAATCGGCGCGATGTGCGGCGAGCGCGAGGCGGCGCGGCCAGGGGTCGAGCACTTGCCGCGCGCAATCATGCCAATAGGGCGCGTCGGCGACCTGTTCGTCGAGGATGTGGTGGATCGCCTGCGTCACCGGCGGGATGAGGCGGCCGGGATTGACGAGGATGCTGCCACCTTCGCCGTAGATCTCCCAGCGGCCGTCCTCGCCGAGCGCGACGTCCTGCCAGCCGATCTCGCAGACGCCGTGTGCGGGCGGGGCCGAGCCGGTGGTCTCCAGGTCGACGACCCGGATCATCTGCGGTTGAGGTTTGGGCTTGGGGTAGGGGGGCGCCATGCCCGCCATGTGGGGACAAAAGCGCGCTTAATCCAGCGCGTATGCGTCGTCGTGCTCGATATCCATCTCGCGGACGCCGCGGCGCTGGCGGGCGCGGTCGACGAGCTTGCGCAGGCCCTCGCGGCGGTCGCGTGCCATCGGGATGTCGCGGAGGATGAACTCGCCGCCGGCGGTGGTGCGGTCGCTGGAGGTGAGGGTGATCGTGCCGATGTCGGTCATCTGGTTGAGCAGCGAATAACCGAGCCGGACGTCCTTGATCCGGTAGAGCTCGATCTCGTCGATCGTCTTGAACAGGATGCCGCGTCTGATGATCAGGCGCTGGTCGGTGATCTCGTAGGAGGCGCTGCGGTTTTTCAGCCAGCGGATGCCGATGAGGACGAAGCCGACGCCGATCAGGCAGGTGAGCAGCGTGCCCCAACCGGCGAAGCTGCCGAGGAGCCAGCGGCGCGTGCTGGAGCGGAATTCGTCGACTGGGCGCTCCACTGGGGGACTCCTTGGGGTGGTGGCGGGACGGTAGGGGAGGGCGATGGCGTGTCAATCATGTGTGGCTGTCGCCTCTTAAGCGGGCGCCATTCGCCCCGCGCCCCGCGGCCGTCATCCCCGCGACGGCGGGGATCCATATCCTCCGGACGGTTGCGATTCCATGGCGAGACTAGCCAGTCTGGGTTCCCGCCTCCGCGGGAATGACGGGGAGGGGGCGGCACTGCACTGCTCGGCGCGATATCCTCGGTTAAGTCTGCGGGCACCTCTCCACCAGCGCCATCCCGGCGGAGGCCGGGGCTCAATTGGGTGACGTTGCTAACGATGGGTAGCCCCCCCGTTATGTCCACCTTTCCAATTGGGCCCCGGCCTTCGCCGGGGTGGTATTCTATTGAGCCGAGGTGTTGCGGGTCACGCCACTCGCCGACAGGTGCGTGGCGACCTCAGCAAGCAACGTCTCGAGCGCCGCCTGGTCCTTCGCTTCGGCCCGCACCGTCAGCATTGCCTGCGTGTTCGACGCGCGGAGTAGCCACCAGCCTTCAGGTGTCGTCACCCTGGCCCCATCGGTGAGGTCCATCTCAGCGCCCTCCGCCTTCAACCGCGCGATCACCTCGTCGACCACCGCGAATTTCCGCGTGTCCTCGACTGGAAAGCGCAGGTCCGGCGTTGCCACCAGTGCCGGCATCGCGTCGTGCAATTCCGTCAGCGAGCGGCCCGACAGGTGTACCGCGCGGATCAGTCGTACCGCTGCGTACTGCGCGTCGTCGAAGCCGTAATATTCGCCGGCGAAGAACAGGTGGCCGCTGAGTTCGCCTCCCAAGGGCGCGCCGGTGCGGGTCATGGCGGTCTTCATCAGGCTGTGGCCGGTGGGGGCCATGACCGGCTCGCCGCCCAGTTCGGCGATTCGGTCGAACAGCGCCTGCGACGACTTCACGTCGGCGACGATCGGTGCGCCGGGGTGCTCGCGCAGCGCAGGTTCGACCAATATGGAGAGAATCTGGTCGCCCCAGATCACGCGTCCCAGCCCGTCGACCGCACCGATGCGGTCGCCGTCGCCGTCGAAGGCCAGTCCGAAATCGAGGTTCTTCTCCGCGACCAGGCTCTTCAGATCGGCGAGGTTCGACTCTTCGGTAGGATCGGGATGATGGTTGGGAAAATTGCCGTCGACTTCGGCGAAGATCACATGATGCTCACCCGGCAGGAGCTTCACGAGCTTCTCGATCACCGGGCCGGCGGCGCCGTTGCCGGTGTCCCAGCCGATCCGGTACGCGCCGCCGGCATAACCCGCCATCAGGCGGGCGACATAGGCGTCGAGCACGTTCGCGGTCGTCACTTCGCCCGCGCCTTCGCTCCAGGCGCCCGACGCGGCGAGCGCGGCCAAGTCCTGGATGTCGTCGCCGAAAAATGGCGCGTGGGCGTGCACCATCTTGAAGCCGTTATACTCGGGGGGATTGTGGCTGCCGGTTATCTGGATGCCGCCATCCACTTCTAGCGTTGCCTCGGCGTAATAGAGCATCGGCGAGGTACTGAGGCCGATCCGGACGACATCGACGCCGCCGGCTGCGAGGCCGGACACGAGCGCGGCTTCGAGCTCCGGGGAGGAGCTGCGGCCGTCATAGCCGACGGCGACGCGAGTGCCGCCGGCGGCGCGGATGCGGGTGGCGAAGCCTCGGCCGATCGCGGTGGCATCGGCCGGGCCGAGCGCTTTGCCGACGATCCCGCGGATGTCGTATTCGCGGAGCGAGGTCGGGTCGAACTGGTGGGTCATGGGCCTCTCTCCGATCTTGGTTGCGTGTGGGATTACCCTACCTCCGTCACCCCGGACTTGTTCCGGGGGCCACGGTGCGGCGCTCTCACGACTATCGAGCGTGCGGAACGGTGGATGCCGGAACGAGCCCGGCATGACGGGGGGTTACCGGGTCCGCTTCAGCAGAAGGTCGCGCGCGGCGTTCACTCGCCGCGTAAGGTCGGTCGAGCCGCCGCGGTCGGGGTGAACCGAGGCGATCAGGCGGCGGTGGGCGCTGCGGATCGCGTCGGCGTCCGCATTGCGGTCTATGCCAAGAATCGAGCGCGCTTCCGCTTCATCCGTTAAGACGCGCTGCTTCGGCTTGGGCCGCAGGTAATGCCACGCTGCCCAGATAAAGAGCGCGGCGACGATCCACTTCACGCAGCCACGTCCGGTGCGCGCTCGGCGACCACGTCCGGCAGCTGCAACGCCGCCATCATCTCGCGCAGTTCTTGGCGCGCGGCGACATGCGCCAGGCCCATGCTGCCGAACGCCTTCGCATCGATCATCGTCAGCCCGGCGGGGAACATCTCGCGGTAGATCACGCGCTCGCCGAGCCCCGGGATGATCCGGAAGCCGACGCGCTTGGCGAGTTGCGCGAGCGCATCCGACACGCGGCGCATGTTGCGCGCTTCGATATGCTGGAGGCGGTTGCGCAGGACGACCCAGTCGATCGTCGTGCCGTCGGCGCGCGCGCGCTGTTTCCGCGCGTCCCAGATCAGTTCGGAATAGAAGCTCGGGCGGGTGACCTGATAGGTCTCGGGATCGACCTGGCCGATCAGGTCGAAGTCGACGAAGCTGTCGTTCATCGGCGTGACCAGCGTGTTCGCGAGCGCCGCTGCGGTGCGCGCGAACGGATCGTCGCGGCCGGGGGTGTCGACGACGAGGAAGTCCGAGCCCTCGCACAGCGAATGCCACAGGTCCTCGAACTGGTCCTCGCTCTGCTCCGACAGCGTCGCATGGCGGGGCATCGGCAGCACCGAGCCGTTGCGCTTCATCGTCTCTGCGCGGTTGTCGAGATAGCGGCCGACGGTGCGCTGGCGGTGGTCGAGGTCGAGGCACGCGACGCGCGCACCCTTGGCGGCCAGCGCGATCGCGACGTGCACTGCGGTCGTCGACTTGCCGGTGCCGCCCTTCTCGTTGGCGAACACGATGACGTGCGTCGAAGCTTGGGGGGAAGCTTGAGGAGAATCCGGGCCCGTGGCCAACGCGCGTTTCCTTATTGATCGTAACAGTCACCCTTCATAGAAGCCGCGACCGCACTTATCGAGTAGGAGTTTCACGTGGACACCGTCCGGGACCTGAATGCGTTGCGCGAGAGCGTCGCCGCCTTTCGTGCGGCGGGGCAGCGCGTTGCGCTCGTCCCGACGATGGGGGCGCTCCACGCCGGCCATGTCGCGCTGATCGAGGCGGCGAAGCGGCCGGGGACGAAGGTGGTCGCGTCGATCTTCGTCAACCCGACCCAGTTCGGGCCGAACGAGGATCTGTCGCGCTATCCGCGGCGCGAGATGGCCGATATCCGGATGCTCAACGAAGCCGGGTGCGACTTGCTCTGGCTGCCCACGGTCGAGACGATGTATCCCGACGGGTTCGCGAGCATGGTCCGCGTTTCCGGCGTGAGCGATGGGTTCGACGGTGCCTCGCGGCCGGGTCATTTCGATGGTGTCGCGACGGTCGTGTCGAAGCTGTTCAACCAGGTCGAGCCCGATGCGGCGTATTTCGGCGAGAAGGATTACCAGCAGCTGGCGGTAATCCGGCGGTTCGTGGCGGATCTCGACTTCGCGATCGATATCGTCGGGGTGCCGACGCAGCGCGACGATGATGGCCTGGCGATGTCGTCGCGCAACATCTATCTCGACGACGAGCAGCGCAAGCAGGCTATCGCCTTGCCGCGTGCGCTTGGGGTCGCCGCGCGGGCGATCGCGAAGGGCGAGGATGTCGAGTCGGTGCTGGATGATGCGCGGACGACGTTGGTCGGGGCGGGGTTCACGATCGATTACGTTGCTTTGGCCGATGCCGAGACGCTGGCGGAGAACCCGGCGGCGGATCGGCCAAGGCGGCTGCTGGCGGCGGCCCGGATGGGGGCGACGCGGTTGATCGACAACATCGCGATAGAGTTGTAAAAAACGAGCGTTAACCCATTAACCATTTCGTAGCGGGAATCGCCGCAGTCTGTCCCCACGAACATTGGGGGCAGACCATGGGTAGCAATCTCAAGAGCGCGAATATTACGATCGAACGCCGTCTGGCGGATGCCGCACGCGGCGATGGCCGGGCGTGTTACGAGCTGGGGATGGTGTATTCGACGGGAACGTCGGGCGTCGTGCTCGACCTGATCGAGGCGCACAAGTGGTTCAACCTGGCGGCGGTGTCGGGGAACATCGCCGCGCAGGAATGCCGCGCGGAGATCGCCGAGGACATGACCGCACGGGAGATTTCTGTGGCGCAGCGCGCTGCGCGGGATTGGATGCAACTGACGCAGCGGCGGGCTGCTTGAACCTCCCCGGAACGGGGAGGGGGACCGTTCGCCGCTTGGCGAAGGGTGGAGGGGGATCACCGCGAGCGTAGCGTTCGTGGGTCTCGTTTTTCGCAGCGGTACGTTTGGGGAAGCCCCCCTCCACCATGCTTTGCATGGTCCCCCTCCCCTTGCAGGGGCGGATTAGGCTTCCGCTTTCTTCTTTGGGGCGGCTTTCTTGGCGGGGGCCTTTTTGGCCGGAGCCTTCTTTGCCGGAGCCTTCGCCTCGGCCGCGTCCTTGGCCACTGCCGTCTTGGCCGGCGCCTTCTTTGCCGCCGGCTTCTTGGCAGGCGCTTTCTTCTTCTTCGTCGCCGGGGCCGCCGCCGCGCGGGCGTCGATCAGCGACGCCGCTTCTTCGAGCGTGAGCTGATCCTTTTCGATCGACTTCGGGAGCGTCGCGTTGGTCGTGCCGTCGGTGACGTACGCACCGTAGCGCCCCTCCATCAGCTTGATCTCCGCCTCGGTGCGCGGGTGGTTGCCCAGCACCTTGAGCGGCGCCTGAGCCCCGCGTGCGGTGCGACCGCCGCCGGCCGCGGCTTCGGCGAGCTTCACCACCGCCGCATTCATGCCCGTCTCGAACACGTCTGCCGTCGTCTGGAGCCGCGCGTACTTGCCCGCATGCTTCAGATACGGACCGAACTTGCCGATCGTCGAGATGATCGGTTCGCCAGTCTCGGGGTGGTTGCCGACTGTGCGCGGGAGCGAGAGCAGCTTAACCGCCCACTCCAGATTGAGCTCGCCGATATCCTTCGGGATCGACGCCATCTTGCGATCCTCGCCTTCGCCGATCTGCAGATACGGACCGAAGCGTCCCGACTTGCGCTCGATCGGCTGGCCAGTGTCGGGATGCGTGCCGAGCGTCGACGGACCCGCATCCGCCTCGGCGTCGCCGCCGGGTTGCGCGAACCGGCGGGTGTATTTGCACTCGGGGTAGTTCGAGCAGGCGATGAACGCGCCGAACTTGCCGCCGCGCAGCGCGAGCTGGCCCTCGCCGCAATTGGGGCAGAGACGCGGATCGCCGCCGTCCGCCTTGGCGGGGAACAGGTAGGGCGCGAGGAACACGTCGAGTTCGGCGGTGATCGCCGAGGGCTGCTGCTCCATCACCTCGTTGGTGCGCGGCTTGAAATCGCGCCAGAACGCGTCGAGCACCGACTGCCACTGGGCGCGGCCGCCGGAGACGTCGTCGAGTTCCTCCTCGAGTTCGGCAGTGTAGTCGTAGCCGACGTATTTCTCGAAAAAGCGTTCGAGGAACGCCGTCACGAGGCGCCCGCTCTCCTCGGCGAAGAAGCGGTTCTTTTCGATCCGGACATAGGCGCGGTCCTTCAGCGTCTTAATGATCGACGCGTAGGTGGACGGGCGGCCGATGCCGAGCTCCTCCATCCGCTTGACCAGCGAGGCTTCGGAAAAGCGCGGCGGCGGCTGGGTGAAGTGCTGCTCGGCGTCGACCTTCTTCTTGGCGGGCGCATCGCCTTCGCGCATCCGCGGCAGGCGGCGGGCGTCCTCGTCGGCCGAGTCATCCGACCCTTCCTCGTACAGCGCGAGGTAGCCGGGGAAGAGCACGACTTGGCCGGTGGCGCGGAGGATGTTGCGGCCGGTACCGTCGGCCATCTCGACCGTTGTGCGCTCCATGCGGGCGGACGCCATCTGGCTGGCGAGCGCGCGCTTGAAGATCAGGTCGTAGAGGCGTGCATGATCGCCGCCGCCGGCCTTGTCCTTGCCGAAGTCGGTCGGGCGGATCGCCTCATGCGCTTCCTGTGCGTTCTTCGCCTTCGACTGATATTGGCGCGGCTTGTCCGGGACATAGCTCGCGTCGAAGCGGTTCGCGACGGCGAGACGCGCGGCCGAAATCGCGCTGCTATCCATCTGCACGCCGTCGGTACGCATGTAGGTGATCGCGCCGTCCTCGTAGAGGCCCTGCGCGATCCGCATCGTGTGATCCGCCGAGAAGCCAAGCTTGCGCGAGGCTTCCTGCTGGAGCGTCGACGTCGTGAACGGCGGTGGCGGGTTGCGACCGGCGGGCTTGGTCTCGACCGACTGGACCGAGAAATTGCCGTCGAGCACCGCCTGCTTGGCGCGCAGCGCATCGCCTTCGTTGCCGATCGAAAGGCGGTCGAGCTTGTTGCCCTCGAACTGCGTCAGGCGCGACGTGAAGGCGGTGCCGTCATGCTCCATCTCGGCGGTGACGGACCAATATTCCTGCGGCTTGAAGACGTCGATCTCGCGCTCGCGCTGGACGATCAGGCGGAGCGACACCGACTGGACGCGGCCGGCGGACTTGGCGCCGGGCAGCTTCCGCCACAGCACCGGCGAGAGCGTGAAGCCGACCAGGTAATCGAGCGCGCGGCGGGCGCGATAGGCGTCGATCAGGTCGTCGTCCAACTCGCGCGGGTTCTTCATCGCCTCGGTGACGGTCGCCTTGGTGATCGCGTTGAACGTGACGCGCTCGACCTCCTTGGGCAGCGCCTTTCGTGCGCGCAGCACTTCGCGAACGTGCCACGAGATCGCCTCGCCCTCGCGATCCGGATCGGTCGCGAGGATCAGGCGGTCGGCGAGCTTGGCGAGATCGGTGATCGCTTTCAGCTGCTTCGACTTGTCCGCGTAATTCTCCCACGTCATCGCGAAGGCGTCGTCGGGATCGACCGAGCCGTCCTTGGGCGGCAGGTCGCGGACATGGCCGTAACTGGCCAGGACGCGGTAATCGCTGCCCAGATACTTCTCGATGGTTTTGGCCTTGGCGGGCGATTCGACGATGACAAGCTGCATGGGGAAACCGGGGTCCTTACGTGTACGCGTACGAGGGTGGGGACGAAGGGGCGGTGCCGTCAACCCGGGGTGGGTTCAGAGTGAAGTATAGAAAGTGCAGACGCTGGCGCGGGTTTTCCAGAGGGCGAGCGGATCGGCTGCACCGATTTTGCAAAGGCCGGGTTGCGGGCGTCGTCGTATCGAGGCGATATCCTCCCTTGAAGGCGCTGACTTTAAGAGCGGGCCGTCGATAAAGAAGAGCAATGCGGTCGGGCATGAGACGCCGTGGACCCAAATGCCGCTGTAGGACAGAGGTGAGCTGAATGCGCTATGACCGCTTACGCCCACTAGCGGACGTTCGTATTCCTGCTAATTTCCACGGCAGCGCACTTCAGCACCAAGGATAGCCGCAATGACCCAACGGGCATTTTTGAGTTTCACCGCCATAACAACTGCACTTGCAGCCATCGCGCTTGTTGCTCTCCCGTACGAGGCGGGAACTTTCCCCGGCGGGACATTTGAGCAAGCTAGCCTCGGGCCTATCCCCTTATGGGCAACGTGCGTCGTTCTTTCGGCAGCTCTTTCGTTTATATGCTTGAGATCTGCCACCGCTCTCCGCTCCGTTAGAAGCGTGAGTAACTGACTGCCAAGGCTGCGGAATGTCCGCGATCCTTCCCTTTCCGGTCAGCACATAGACCGGTGAAAGGTTTGTCTTCACCAACACAGGCTACGGTCAGACGGTGCTTACGCGCCCGCCCGCGTGGCGTTCGAGGCGGCCGCCGAGTTCGAGTTCCAGCAATACCGTGTGGACGACCGCCGGGCTCAAGCGCGACTGGCGGATGAGCTCGTCGATCGCGACGGGGACGGGCCCGAGCAGGTCGACGATCCGCCGGCGGTCGGTGTCGGTGGCGTCCTCCGGGGGTGTGGCGGCGTAGATGTCGATCGGTGAGCGGACCGAGCGCGGGTCGAACGGGCGGATTTGTTCGAGGATGTCGGCGGCGGACTGCACCAGGGTTGCGCCTTCGCGGATCAGCAGGTTGCAGCCTTGCGCGCGGGGATCGAGCGGGCTGCCGGGGACGGCCATGACTTCGCGGCCGGATTCGTTGGCGAGACGCGCGGTGATCAGCGAGCCGGATTTGGGGACGGCTTCGACCACCACCGTGCCGATCGCGAGGCCGGCGATGATGCGGTTGCGCGAGGGGAAGTTGCGCGCCTTGGGCTCGGTGCCGGGGGGCTGTTCGGCGAGCAGGACGCCTTCGGTGGCGATGCGCTCCTGCAGCGCGGTGTTGTCGGGCGGGTAGGCGATGTCGATGCCGCTGGCGATGACGCCGATCGTGGCACCGCTGGAGCCTGCGCCGAGCGCGCCGATGTGCGCGGCGGTGTCGATCCCGCGGGCTAGGCCGGAGACGATCGTCGTGCCTTCTTCTGCGAGTTGGAGCGCCAATTGCCTGGCGAAGCGGCAGGCGGCGGCGGACGCGTTGCGCGCGCCGACCATGGCTATGCAGGGGCGGGTGGCGTGGGTGAGGTCACCGCGGAAGATGAGGGCCGGCGGGGCGGTCTCGATTTCGGCGAGGAGGCGGGGGTAGTCGGGGTCGTCGAGGAAGAGGTAGCGGGCGCCGAGTTTCGCGGTGGCGGCGATTTCGCGTTCGGCCAGCGCCGCGTCGGCGATCCGGGGGCTGCGTCCGCCGCCGCGTTGGGCGAGCATCGGGAGCGCGTCGATCGCGGCGTCCGCGCTGCCAAAGCGGGCGATGAGCTGGCGATAGGTGACCGGTCCGATCCCGGTCGTGCGGATGAGCCGAAGTCTCGAGACCGTCGGGTCAGCCACTCGTTTTCCGGCTGGAGCCGATCCGCGGCTCGGTGCCGGAGAACAGGCGCTCGACGTTCTCGCGGTGCTTCCACAGGACGATCAGGGCGAGCGCGAGGAGCAGCAGGACGAGGTCGAACCGACCGAACAGCGCGGCGGCGAACGGTGCACTGAGGGCGGCCGCCATGCCGGCGACCGAGGAGATGCGCAGGCCTGCGAGCAGGCCCAGCCAGACGATCGCGTAGACCAGCCCGAGCGGCCAGTAGAGCGCGACGACGATTCCCATCAGCGTGGCGACGCCCTTGCCGCCCTTGAACTTGAGCCAGACTGGGTAGCAGTGGCCGATGAACGCACCGGCAGCGGCGAGCAGCGCGTTGCCCGGGAACAGGTGCGCGACCAAGAGGACGGCGACCGCGCCCTTGGCCATGTCGAGCAGCAGCGTGGCCGCGGCGAGGCCTTTGCGGCCCGTACGCAGGACATTGGTCGCGCCGATGTTGCCCGAGCCGATCGTGCGCAGATCGCCCGCGCCGCCGAGCCGCGTCAGGATGACGCCGAACGGGATCGAGCCGAGCAGATAGCTGAGCACGAGCGATAGCGTGGGCGCGACCCAGAGAATTTCCGTCTGCAAGTATGTCCCCCGTTCTGGAAGGGCTTATAGGCCACGCGGGGCGGACGGCAAATGGCTGGTGGTTGGTGGAGGTGCGGAAGAGATCGGACGTCGGCCTTGCGATCCTCCCCCGCCAGGGGGAGGTGGTGCCGGAGGCGACGGAGGGGGAGGACACGGAGCAGCGGTTTCCCTTTCCTCCCCCTCCGTCTGGTAAGCGCCAGCCACCTCGCCCTGGCGGGGGAGGATCGTTAGGCTTTAGCAACCTTCAGGGTGATCCGGCCTAGTTTACGCCGACTGTTCCGTCCTAAGAGCGCGGCATGGACCAGCGCCCCATCCTGTTCTTCGATTCCGGTGTCGGCGGGCTGTCGATCGTCGGGCCGGCGCGCGCCGCGTTGCCCGATGCGCCGTTTGTCTACGCCGCCGACTCGGCCGGCTTCCCGTACGGCACCAAAAGCGAAGCGGAGATTGCGGCGCGGGTGCCGGTGTTGCTGGGGAGGTTGGCGGAGCGGTATCGGCCGCGGCTGGTCGTGATCGCGTGCAATACCGCCTCGACGATCGCGCTGCCGGTGGTGCGCGCGGCGCTCGACCTGCCGGTGGTCGGGACGGTGCCTGCGATCAAGCCCGCTGCCGCGTTGTCGATCACGCGGACGATCGGTGTGCTGGGGACCGAGGCGACTGTGCGGCAGGCGTATGTCGATGATCTGGCAGCGAAGTTCGCGGGCGATTGCACGGTGCTGCGCTACGGGTCGGCGGCTTTGGTCGAGATGGCGGAGGCGAAGTTGCACGGGCGAGCGGTGGCGCCTGAGCGCTATGCGGCGGTGCTCGACGGGCTGTTCTCGCAACCCGGCGGGGAGCGAATCGACGTTATCGTCAACGCCTGCACGCATTTCCCGCTGGTCGAGGCGGAGCTGGCCATGGCGGCACCCGGTGTGCGGTTCGTCGACGGTGGTCCCGGGATCGCGCGGCGGATCGTTCACCTGATGCAGGGCGAATCTTGGTCGGGAGCGGGGGAGGGTGTCGCGGTCTTTACCCGCTTGGGCGACGACGAGCGCGCGCTCGGACCGGCCTTGGCGGCGCGCGGCTTTGGCAGGATCGAGCAGCTTTAAGCGTTAACCTGGGACAATGTGGCACCTTGCTTCGCGGGCGCATCGTGGCAATGTGCACCCCGGATGAGGAAAGCGATCACCGTAAGAGCGGTATTGCGCTGGAAACGAGTGAAAGCGAGGCGTAGTGCCCAAGCCTATGATTACCAACGGCATCACGGCAACGGATCCTATCTCGGGTCCGCGAGTCGATTATTCGCGCGTGTTCACGCAGGCGATCGACCGGTTGCATGCCGAAGGGCGCTATCGTGTGTTCATCGACATCCTCCGCAACAAGGGTGCGTTTCCGAATGCGCGCTGTTTCGCCGGGCATAACGGGCCGAAGCCGATCACGGTGTGGTGCTCGAACGATTACCTTGCGATGGGCCAGCACCCGAAGGTGATCGCGGCGATGGAAGAGGCGCTGCACGACGTCGGCGCAGGCTCGGGCGGCACGCGCAACATCGGCGGCAACACGCATTACCATGTCGATCTGGAGGGCGAGCTCGCCGACCTGCATGGCAAGGAAGCGGCGCTGCTGTTTACGAGCGGCTATGTCTCGAACGAGGCTACGCTGGCGACTTTGGCGAAGGTGCTGCCGGGCTGCATCATCTTTTCGGACGAACTGAACCACGCGTCGATGATCGCGGGCATCCGCAACTCGGGCTGCGAGAAGCGCGTGTTCCGTCACAATGACCTCGCGCATCTGGAGGAGTTGCTGGCCGCGGAAGATCCGGCGGCGCCGAAGCTTATTGCGTTCGAGAGCGTGTATTCGATGGAGGGCGACATCGCGCCGATCTCCGCGGTGTGCGACCTCGCCGACCGGTACAACGCGTTGACCTATTGCGACGAAGTCCATGCGGTCGGGATGTACGGCGCGCGCGGCGGCGGCATTTCGGAGCGGGATGAGGTCGCGCACCGGATCACCATTCTCGAGGGGACGCTCGGCAAGGCGTTCGGCGTGATGGGGGGCTATATTGCCGCCGATCGCACGATCGTCGATGTCATCCGCAGCTATGCGCCGGGGTTCATCTTTACGACTTCGCTGTCGCCGGTGCTGGTCGCGGGCGTGCTGGCGAGCGTGCGGCATCTGAAGAGCTCTAGCGTCGAGCGCGAGGGGCAGCAGGCTTCCGCGGCGATGCTCAAGGCGATGCTGAAGGACGCGGGCTTGCCGGTGATGATCGGCGATACGCATATCGTGCCGCTGATGGTCGGCGATCCGGTGAAGGCGAAGAAGATCAGCGACGTGCTGCTCGCCGAATACGGCGTGTACGTGCAGCCGATCAACTACCCGACCGTGCCGCGCGGTACCGAGAGGCTGCGGTTCACGCCGGGCCCTGCGCATACCGAGGCGATGATGCGCGAGCTGACTGATGCGCTGGTGGAGATCTGGAGTCGGCTGGACTTGCGCAAAGCGGCTTGAGGCTCAGTCGACGACGATGTCGATGTTCAACTCGGGGATCGCGATAGGCTCGCCGAACGGGATCAGCCGTTTGTCTTCGTAATCACCAGCGCGGGGCTTGGCCATGACGTGCGTCCGACGCGCGTTGATATCGACGACCCAGTAATGCGGCACGAACGCCGCGGCATAGTCGCTTCGCTTGGCGCCGAGATCGAGCGCGAGGCTCGTATCGGCGATCTCGACAGCTAGGAACAGCGCAACGCGGTCGAACAAGGTTGCGCGGAGATCGGGATCGCGAAGCACCGCCACATCCGGTTCGCGCAGCGTGTCGGCGGTCAGGCGGACAGTCGGCTCCTGCCCGACAATCCATTCGGTGCCGAGCGCGGCGAAGGCGGATTGCAACCGCAGGAACGCGATGCGCTGCGCGTTCCAGTGCGGTACGTTTGCCGGTGACATCCGCATAATCTCCCCGTTGACCAGTTCGACCTTGCCTAGCCAGTCGGCGATCGGCGGATGACGGACGAGTTCCATGAACTCGGCGGTAGTGAAACGCGCAGGCCCGGAAGCCAGCTGGGTGATATGCTCGGCGACGCTCATGGCGTCGGTATAGCATTTCCGCGCACGCGCGTCACAGTATAGCCGCTAGTATCGTCAGGATGCCGAGACCGAGCGACAGCGGCACACGCAACGCCATCCAGCCGGGCGGGGCGATGCCGGCGCGGACCAGCGCCCGGTCTACCAGCAGCGCGGCGATCAGGCTTACGCCGAGCACTACCAGCGACGGGCCGGGCCAGCGGAGTCCGACCATCCAGGGCCAGGCGGTGACGAGTGCGATCAGCGACGGGGCGACGCTGGCGAACCAGAGCCAGCGCGGGGGCGAGTCGGTGCGCGCGGCGAGGCCCCACCAGAGGCCGCCGAGGAAGCTCAGGATGATCGCGGCATAGGCGTAGGCGATCGCTAGCGCCGAATAGCGGCTTTGCGGATCGCCGCTCAGCAGCAGCGCGACGGCACCGAGCTGTGGCAGGAGGCCGCTCAGGCCGAGCAGGCGCGCGATCGGCGGGATGCCGCCGGTCGCGGCAGGTCGCACTGTCATCAGATCGGCATCACACGGACATCAGACGCGCGCGACCACGCCGGTGGCGACGACCGGGCCGGTCGGCAGGCCGGTCGGTGAGCCGCCGAGCGGTTCGACCGAGATCGCGAGCGTTGCACCGGGGGCGATGCGACCGCGATCGACGCCCTTTGGTGCCAGCGATGTCGGGCGGCCCGAAAGCAGGCCGAGCGAGTGCGGCACGCCGTCGCCGCCGATCACCCAGAGTTCCGCGACCCGCGCGTTCGGCACGCCGGGACCTGCCGCGACCCGCAGGCCACCATTGGCGGGATCATAGACCGCGGGGATGGGCGACTTCGCATCGCCGAGCATCGCCACAAGCACGCTGGTCGGTCGTGGAACCGGGATCGGTTGCGACACAGGCACGGTCGGCTCGGGGCGGAGCATGACGAACAGGAGCAGGCAGGCCGCGATCGCACTCGTGAAGGCAGCAAGCGCTGGCCACGGGAAGCGGCTGACCTTGGCGGGCGTCGTGGTGCCGATCGCCACGCCATCGAGACTCGCTTCGATCCGTGCGGCGATGTGAGACGGCGCAGCGCGTTCGGGCCACAGGTCGAACAAGACCGCCAAGCGCGACCGCCACCATTCGACCTGCGCGGCAAACCCGGGCTCGGCTAGGACGCGGCGCAGGGCTGCTCCGCGTTCCTCGCCTTCGAGCAGGCCTAGCGCGAGTTCGGCGGCAGCGACGTCTTCGGGTACGCCGGTATCGGTGGTCGGATCAACCATCGAGGCAATCCTTCAGGCGAGCGAGGCCGCGGCGGACCCAGCTCTTCATCGTGCCGAGCGGCACGGCGCGCTTGATCGCCAGTTCGGCATAGGTGACGCCGTCGAAGAACGCGGTGCGGATCGCGTCGCGCTGCTGCGGTTCGAGGCCGTCGAGGCACTCGATCAATTCGCGCGACGATTCGCTGGCGAGCAACGCCGCTTCGGCACCCTCGCTGGGATCGGCGATGTCGGGTGCGTCGTCGAGCGGGCTGGTGCGGCGGACGCCCTGTGCGCGCTGCCAGTCGATGGCGCGGTTGCGCGCGATCGTCGCCAACCAGGTTATCGGGCTCGCGCGGCCGGGTTCCCAGGCACCGGCGCGTTTCCAGATCGTGAGATAGACCTCGTGCAGCACATCCTCCGCGGCTTGGGCGTTGCCGCAGATACGATGAGTGATACCGAAAAGCTTCGCGCTGGTCAGCGAATAGAGCTCGCGAAACGCGTCGCGGTCCTCTTGCCCGGTGCGCAGGAGCACCTCGGAGAGATGCGCGCGCGCCGCGTCCGCGTTTGAGAAGGCCATGGTCACGATCCGGAACCTAGCGGCTAAGTCGCTCGCGGCAATAGCCTTCGCCGGGCTTGACGGTGAGGCAGTCGGTTTTGCCGAACAGATATTTGAGCCCGGTCGCGTCGCCATTGGTCGGGCGGAGCGTTTCGCGAATCCCGCCGCGATCGAAGGATATGGTGTCGCCGGTCGCGGTGCCGTCGAAATTGCCCTTGTTGTCGAGGTCCCACTGCATGGCTAGCGCGTAGTGGCCGGGCGCGGCAGTCGGCGCGACGTCGAGAACCATGCCTTCGACGCCGATCCAGCGGCCGGTATAGTCGGGCGCAGGTTTGGGCTTGGGAGCGGAGACCTTGCGTTCGACCGAGCCGGCGGACGTCATGTTGCCGTCGCTGCTGGTGTCTGGCGCAGGGCCTGAGCAGGCGGTCAGCGCGGCGGCGGTTAGGAGGGTGAGGGCTTTCATGCACTTCTCCTTTTGCGCGGTCGAACGTGCGCGCATTGTGCTCCGTCATCCTGACGAAAGTCAGGATCCAGAGTAACGCAGAACTGCTCTTTGTAACCCTGGGTCCTGACTTTCGTCAGGATGACGGAGTGAAATGGGATGCCGTCGTCCATCACGACCCGCGAACAGGTGTGGCAAATCCGCGCTCGGGTCGGTAAGGGGCTGGGCACCCGATCTCCCGTCACAGGATTACGCCAGGTGCGCATCGCCATCGCGTCCGATCACGCCGCCGTTTCGTTGAAAGCGGTGCTCGCCACGTGGCTGCGCGAGGCGGGGCATGACGTGCTCGATCTCGGACCCGAGGGCACCGCCAGCGTCGATTATCCTGACTATGGTTTCAAGCTTGCGGCCGCGATCGCCGATGGTCGCGTCGAGCGCGGTATCGCACTGTGCGGCTCCGGGATCGGTATCTCGATCGCGGCCAATCGCAATCCCGCCTGCCGCTGCGCACTCGTCTCCGAACCGTTGTCGGCGAGCCTTGCCCGCATCCACAACGACGCCAACGCCATCGCGATGGGCGCGCGCCTGATCGGCGAGGAAATGGCCAAGGCGTGCGTCGAAGCATTTCTCACCGCCGATTTCGCCGGCGGCCGTCATCAACTCCGTGTCGACAAGTTAAAGGTCCCCGCATGAGCACTCAGCCCGAAGCCCTCCAGCGCGAACTCCACGACGTCCAGCCTGACGGTTTTTTCACCCGCGGTCTGGCCGATGCCGATGCCGCCGTGTTCGCTGGCGTGGCCGCCGAACTCGAACGCGAGCAGACGCAGATCGAGCTGATCGCGAGCGAGAACATCGTCTCGAAGGCAGTGCTCGAGGCGCAGGGCTCGGTGTTCACGAACAAGTACGCGGAAGGGTATCCGGGCAAGCGCTATTACCAGGGCTGCGCGCCGTCGGACACGGTCGAGACGCTCGCGATCGAGCGTGCCAAGCAGATCTTCGGCTGTGGGTTCGTCAACGTGCAGCCGCATTCGGGCGCGCAGGCGAACGGCGCGGTGATGCTGGCGCTGGTGAAGCCCGGCGACACGATCCTCGGCATGAGCCTCGATGCGGGCGGTCACCTGACGCATGGCGCCAAGCCGGCGATGTCGGGCAAGTGGTTCAACGCCATTCAATACGGCGTCGATGCGACCACGCACCTGATCGACTACGACCAGGTCGAGGCTCTGGCGGTCGAGCATCAGCCGAAACTCATCATCGCGGGTGGCTCGGCCTATCCGCGGACGATCGACTTCGCGCGCTTCCGGGCGATCGCGGACAAGGTCGGCGCGTATTTCATGGTCGACATGGCGCATTTCGCCGGGATCGTCGCAGCCGGCCTGCACCCGACGCCGTTCGGCCACGCGCATGTCGTGACGACGACCACGCACAAGACGCTGCGGGGCCCGCGCGGCGGCATGATCATGACCAACGACGAGGCGCTGGCGAAGAAGTTCAACTCGGCGGTGTTCCCGGGCCTCCAGGGCGGGCCGCTGATGCACGTGATCGCGGCGAAGGCGGTCGCGTTCGGCGAGGCGCTGCAGCCCGACTTCAAGAGCTACATCGCCGCGGTCGTCGAGAACGCGAAGGTGCTCGCGGCGACGCTCAAGGAGCGCGGCTCGGACGTAGTCTCGGGCGGCACCGATACGCATCTCGCGCTGATCGACCTCACGCCGCTCGGCATCACCGGGCGCGATGCGGACGAGGCGCTGGAGCGCGCAGGCATCACCTGCAACAAGAACGGCATCCCCAACGATCCGCTGCCGCCGGTCAAGACCAGCGGCATCCGCGTCGGTTCGCCCGCGGGTACGACGCGTGGGTTCGGCCCGGCGGAGTTCCGCGAGATCGGCAACATGGTCGCCGACGTGCTGGACGGCCTCGCGAAAAAGGGCGAGCATGGGGAC
Source organism: Pseudomonadota bacterium (assembly GCA_040388215.1). Lineage (GTDB taxonomy): Bacteria > Pseudomonadota > Alphaproteobacteria > Sphingomonadales > Sphingomonadaceae > Sphingomonas. The sequence continues at coordinate 86,096 of JAZKCH010000006.1, forward strand.
CCGGAAGTCGAGGCGGACGTTCGGACGCGTGTTCGTGCACTCTGCGCGCGCTTCCCGATCTATCAAGGATAAGACATGTCGAAGATCGATGATATCCAGAACGACATCAAGGCGACCCCGGGCCTCGGCAAGAGCATGGCCAAGTGGAGCGCACTCGGCGCGGTCGTGGCGATCCCGGTGCCGGTGATCGGCCCGATCTTCGGCGCACTCGCGGGCGCGGGCTACGCCTATTACAAGGGCAAGAAGAAGGTCTGAATGCGCTGCCCCTTCTGCGGACATGAAGACAGCCAGGTAAAGGACAGCCGCCCCACCGAAGACGGGGCGGCTATCCGACGTCGGCGCCAGTGCGAGGGGTGCGCCGCGCGTTTCACGACGTTCGAGCGGATCCAGCTGCGCGAGCTGTTCGTGTTGAAGAGCGAGGGGCGGAGAGAGCCGTTCGATCGGGAAAAACTGCTGCGGTCGTTGTCGATCGCGACGCGGAAGCGGGCGATCGAGGCTGGGCGGATCGAGAAACTCGTGAGCGGGATCCAGCGGCGGCTGGAAACGCTGGGCGAGAATGACGTCACGTCGAAGCGGATTGGCGAGATGGTGATGGATGGGCTCAAGGGGCTCGATTCTGTGGCGTATATCCGGTTTGCGAGTGTTTATCGCGATTTCAGCGAGGCTAAGGACTTCGAGGCTTTTGCCGGGAGTGTGGAGGAGGTCGGGCGGGCGGAGTGATTGTTGGCTTGTCCCAGCTTGTCTTCTTTCAATCTCGTCGTCGTACAGTCTCGTCGTCGTTCAGCCTTGCTCAGGCTAGTGTCCGCACCGCTGGCAGCATCGCAAACTTTACCTTATCGACGGTTCCTCCACCCCTCCCGTTCGTCCTGAGTAGGGACTGAGCTCGGCGAAGGCCCGTATCGAAGGACAGGTTGCATGAGCTTCTACGCCTACATGCTCCGCTGTTCCGACGGCAGCTATTACATCGGTCACACCGACGCGCTCGAACGTCGCATCGCGCAGCATCAGCACGGCGAGCTTCCGGGATATACGCACAACCGGCGCCCGGTGACGGTGATGTGGTCGCAGGATTTCCCCAGCAGGATCGAGGCGCTCGAGGCCGAGCGGCAGTTGAAAGGCTGGACGCGGGCAAAGAAAGAAGCGTTGGCAGCGGGCGATTGGGAGGCGGTGCGCTTTCTCGCGCGCAAATCCTTCGATACGGGTCTTCGGCTTCGCTCAGCCCCTACTCAGGACGAACGGGGTGGGGTGGGTGAGCGGGATAGTTTGGCCAAGCACGATGAATTGGCTGAGCCGGACGACTTTGGTGAGCTTGGCGAGATTGGTGGATTTGGCGACGTGGTTGACGAAAATATGATTGGTACAGACGGGGCTGGCGACAGCGAAGTGCTCGCAGATGGGGCAGGGATGGCTGGAGCTTTGACTCCACCCCCGGTCATCGTCCTCGTCCGCCCCCAGCTTGGCGAAAACATCGGCAAAGCCGCGCGCGCCATGCTGAACTTCGGCCTCACCGAAATGCGTCTCGTCTCCCCCAGAGACGGCTGGCCAAACCCCTCCGCCGGCCCCGCCGCCAGCGGCGCCGACATCGTCCTCCAGAACGCCACGGTCTACGACAGCGTCGCAGCCGCCACCGCGGACTGCGCTCAGGTGTTCGCAACGACGGTGCGGAAACGCGGCGTCACCAAGCCGGTCGTGACCCCCGAACAGGCCGCGACCGAGATCCACGCTGCCCCCGGCCGCTCCGCGATCCTGTTCGGGCCCGAGCGATCCGGCCTCGAAACCGACGACGTCGCGGTCGCGCGGACGATCATCACGGTGCCGATCAATCCGGAGTTCGGATCACTCAACCTCGCCCAGGCGGTGATCCTGGTCGCCTATGAATGGTCGAAGGGGCTGACCGCGGAACGAGGTTTATCGCAGCCGTCGATCAATCCGATCATGCCGCCGGCGCCACAGGAGGAGCTCGACGGGATGATCGGGCAGCTCGATGCGATGCTGATGGGGGCGGGGTTTTTCCATCTGCCCGACAAGATGCAGTCGACGCGGCGGACGCTGCGGACTTTGCTGACCAAGCCGGGCTGGTCGTCGCAGGAGATCCGGACTCTTCGCGGGGTGCTGTCGTCGTTGGGGGGGAAGAAGCCGCGGGTCTGATTTTCCGATCGACCCACCAGCCTCCGTTTGCCCCTCTTTCCGTTCGCTCGCCCCTTTCCGTTCGCCCTGAGCGAAGTCGAAGGGTGTGCCCCAAGTGAAGGTGCTTCGACTTCGCTCAGCACGAACGGGGGGTGGGGTCGGGCCGGGGCCGGGAGCGGACGAGGACTATATTGGTGGGCGGGGCTAGCGGCGGTCGAACGCAGCTAGCTCATACGCGATCGAGGCTTCGACCAGCGTTTCCCACAGGTCCGCGACTACCGCGTCCGGCACGCCGAGCTTCACCGCCTCGGCCCGCGCATTCTCGATCACCTGCGTCTTGCGCGCCTCGTCCCGCACGTGGCCGCGCTCCGGCTTGATGCGCGCGGCAGCGTCCATGTAGGCGAAGCGTTTGGCCAGCAGCGCGACGAGCTCGCGGTCGAGCGCGTCGACGCCTGCGCGGACCTCGGTCATGGTGGTGCAATCGGGGCCGGGGAGAATGGTCATACGCCGCCTCTTGCCGAGCCCCATCCGGCCTGTCCAGCTTGACTCTGACGCCCCCCCCGTCTAGGCGCCCGCCTTCGCAATGGCCCTGCACCCCGGTGAAGCGGTGGCCCTGCCTTGTCCGGACCTTGTGTCTCACGACGACCAGCAGAGCGATACCGGGACCAACGTTGTTTGCATTTGCAAAGGTTATACTATGTCGAAGCGTCAAAGCGCGAAGTACAAGCTCGATCGCCGTATGGGCGAGAACATCTGGGGTCGTCCCAAGTCGCCGGTCAACAAGCGCGAATACGGCCCGGGCCAGCACGGCCAGCGCCGCAAGGGCAAGGTCAGCGATTTCGGTATCCAGCTGCGCGCCAAGCAGAAGCTCAAGGGCTATTATGGCGACGTGACCGAGAAGCAGTTCCGTGCGTGCTACCATGAGGCTGCGCGTCTGAAGGGCGATACCTCGCAGAACCTGATCGGCCTGCTCGAGCAGCGCCTCGACATGATCGTCTACCGCGCCAAGTTCGCGCCGACGATCTTCGCGGCTCGCCAGATCGTTTCGCACGGCCACATCCGCGTCAACGGCGTGAAGTGCAACATCGCCTCGCGTCGCTGCTTCGTCGGCGACGAGATCACGCTGGGTTCGAAGGCGCAGGAAATGGCGCTGGTCATGGAAGCGCAGAGCCTCGCCGAGCGCGAAATCCCCGACTACGTCGCCACCGACGGCGCGGCCAAGGTCACCTTCACGCGCGTCCCGACGCTCGACGAAGTGCCTTACCCGGTGAAGATGGAGCCGAATCTGGTCGTCGAGTTCTACTCGCGCTGATTTGATTTCCTCCCGTTCGTCCTGAGTAGTCGTCGAGTAGCGGCGCAGACGCGTATCGAGACGGCGTATCGAAGGACAGGTTGGCGCGTACCACCTGTGCTTCGATACGAGCCCTCGATACGGCGCCTTCGGCACCTACTCGGTCTCTACTCAGCACGAACGGCATGGGTGTGAAGGGCGGTCCTGCGGGGCCGCCCTTTTTCGTTGCCCATTTCGCCGCGTGGACATGCGCGCCGGGCTTTGCCAGAACGCGCGCAACCAAATGGGGAAATGACCATGCGCGCTGCCATCCTGTCTCTGTTGCTGCTCGGGACCGCCGCGTCCGCGCAGACGTCGCCTGTGATCTCGGTCGAGACCTTGAAGACCGTCACGCAGGTGCTGTCGTCCGACGCCTATGAAGGCCGCGCGCCGACCACGCCAGCGGAGGCCAAGACGGTCGCGTATATCGTCGAGCGGATGAAGGCGGCGGGGCTGAAGCCGGGCAAAAAGGGGTCGTGGACGCAGGACGTGCCGATGGTGCAGATCACCGCGGGCAACGTGCAGCCGTACAGCTTCACTGGCGGCAAGACCCCCGTCAGCCTGAACTTCCGCACCGACATGGTCGCTGGCACCTATCGCGTCGTGCCGAAGGTCTCGGTGGCGAACAGCGACGTCGTGTTCGTCGGCTACGGCATCACCGCCCCCGAAAAGGGCTGGGACGATTATGCCGGCATCGACGTGAAGGGGAAGACGGTGGTCATCCTCATCAACGACGCCGACTGGCAGACGATGTCGCGCGAGGGGCCTTTCGAGGGCCGCGCGATGACGTGGTATGGGCGTTGGCCGTACAAGTTCGAGAATGCGGCGAAGCACGGCGCGGCGGCGGCGATCATCGTTCATGATACCGAGCCGGCGGCGTATCCTTGGGCGGTGGTGCAGTCGTCGTGGACCGGGCCGCAGCTCGAGCTGGACGAGAAGGGTGATCATCTCGACCAGTCGCAGATCGTCGGCTGGATGCAGCGCGCGGCGGCGGAGCGCGTGTTCGCGAGCGCGGGGAAGGATTACGCGACGCTGGCGGCGGCGGCGAAGGTGAAGGGGTTCAAGGCGGTGCCGCTCGGGCTGAAGCTGTCCGGCGGGTTCGACAACACGATCAAGCGGCAGGCGTCGAAGAACGTCATCGGCGTTCTGCCGGGGACGGCCGCGCCCAATGATTACGTGATGTATTCGGCGCATTGGGATCATCTCGGGCGTTGCGATGCGGTCAATGGCGATGACATCTGCAACGGCGCGTCGGACAATGCGAGCGGTGTCGCCGGGCTGATCGCGCTGGCCGAGGCGCAGTCTAAGGCGGGGCCGGCCAAGCGCTCGATCGCGTTCCTGGCGGTGACCGCGGAGGAGTCCGGGCTGCTCGGGTCGCGCTATTATGCCGAGCATCCGATCTATCCGCTCGCGCATACCGTGGGCGGCGTGAACATGGACGTGCTGAACGTCGACGGCCGCGCGAAGGACTTCGTGCTGACCGGCGCGGGGAAATCCGAGATCGAAGATCTGGTGAAGCCGTTCGTCGCCGCGGAGGGCCGCGTGATCGGCGTCGAGGCGAACCCGGAGCGGGGCGGCTATTACCGGTCGGATCACTTCAGCTTCGCCAAATTGGGCGTACCGATGCTCGATGGCGGCAGTGGCGAGGATCTCGTCGTTGGCGGTACCGCGGCGGGGCATGCCGCGCGGGAGGATTATGTCGCGCACCGCTATCACAAGCCCGCCGACGAATATGATGCGAAGTGGGACTGGTCGGGCGCGGTCGAGGATCTGACGATCTATTACGGGCTCGGGCGGAAACTCGCGGACGATACCAGTCTGTGGCCGAACTGGTATAAGACCGCCGAATTCCGCGGCATTCGTGACCGCGACCGCGCAGGAGCCAAGTAAGTGACCACCACTACCCCCGCCGAATGGGCGCACCACAAGGCCGTCTGGATCGGCTTTCCGAGCCACGCGGACTTGTGGCTGGAGGATCTGGAGCCGGCGCGGGACGAGGTCGTTGCGTTTGCCAAGGCGGTGCATGCCGAGGGTCGGGGCGAGACGGTGATCCTGGTCGCGGCCGATGTCGGCTCGGCGACGACCGCCAAGCGCCTTGCCCCATTCGCGCAGGTGGTGATGGAGCCGTTCGGCGATATCTGGCTGCGCGATACCGCCCCGATCATCGTCGGCGACGGCAGCGCGCGGGACTTCCGGTTCAATGGGTGGGGCGGGAAGTATGATCTGCCCGGCGACGATACGATCGGGCAGCGGCTGGCGGCGAGCCGACACAAGCGGGTCGAGGCGTGCGACTGGGTGCTCGAGGGCGGCGCGATCGATGGCGATGGCACCGGGACGGTCGTGACTACTCAGCAGTGCCTGCTCAATCGCAACCGCAATCCGTCGCTGAGCAAGGCGGACATCGAAGCGCGGCTGGCGTCCGACCTGGGGTATACCCGCGTGGTGTGGCTGGGGGACGGACTGGTCAACGACCATACCGACGGCCATGTCGACAACCTCGCGCGGTTCGTTGGCGAGGGGCGCGTGGCGATCCCCAAGGCGACCGACAACGATCCGAACTGGCAGGTGTACCAGAACGCGGCGCGGGACGCCGAGGCGGCGGGGCTGGAGGTCGTGACGATCCCGTCGCCGGGCCGGGTGCTGCGCGACGAGGAGGTCGTGCCGGCGAGCTATATGAATTTCTATACCGGCAATGCCGCGGTGGTGGTGCCGTTGTACGGGGCGGAGAACGACCAGGCGGCGGTGGTCGCGATCCAGGCGCTGTTTCCGGACCGTGAGGTCGTGGGACAGCGTGCGGATCATATCCTGACGGGCGGCGGGAGCTTCCACTGCATCTCGCAGCAGATTCCTGGGTAAACACCCACATCCGTTCGTCCCGAGTAGCGGTCGAGTAGCTCCGCAAGGAGCGTATCGAGACGGCGTATCGAAGGACAGGTTGGCGCGCGGAACCTGTACCTCGATACGAGCCCTCGATACGCCCAAGCGGGCTACTCGGTCTCTACTCGGCACGAACGGTGATGGGGGTTGCCGTGTTTTCCCGTCCCCTGAATCGACCACCACCCCGGCGGAGGCCGGGGCCCAGTTGGAAAGGTCGCAGTAACGAAGGGTGGTCCGTTGTTAGCTCCGTTCCCCAACTGGGCCCCGGCCTCCGCCGGGGTGGTGCTAGACGGGGCGGGCTCAGTGGCTCCAGCGGGCCCAGATTGCGGTGGGGAGGGTGAGGCCGCGCGCTTCCTCGCGGACGCCGAGTTCGCCGACTTCGACCTTGCCCGGCAAATCCGCGAACACCTGGTTGAGCAACTCCCCGATCGCCAGCGCCGACATCCGCACCGCGTAGACAGTCAGGAACAGGAAGCGGGAATTCTCGTCGAGCAGCTTCCGGCAGTCAGCGATCAGCTTCGGGAGGTCTTCCTCAAGCCGCCAGACCTCACCCTCGGGTCCACGCCCATATTTCGGCGGATCGAGCAGGATCCCATCATACCGCCGCCCTCTGCGCACTTCGCGCGCGACGAACTTCGCCGCATCGTCGGTCATCCAGCGGATCGGCGCGTCGGCCATGCCCGACAGTTTGGCGTTGGCCTTGGCCGCCTCGACCGACTTCTTCGACGCATCGACGTGCACCATGCGGACGCCCTTGGTCGCCATCGCCAGCGTGCCGACGCCGGTATAGCCGAACAGGTTCATGCATTCGGGCGAGTCGAGCCCCGCGACGCGCTCGCGCATCCAGCTCCACACCGGCGCCATGTCGGGGAAGAAGCCGAGGTGGCGGAACGGGGTGGTCTGCGCGGTGTACGAGACCTCGTTCCACTTGAGCGTCCAGCCCTCGCGGGGCACGGGCTCCGAAAACTCCCAGCGACCGCCGCCGTCCTCGTCCGAGCCGGGGACGAACTCGCCCTGCGCCTGCCAGTCGGTCGAGGCGGGCGCCCACATCGCCTGCGGTTCGGGACGAATGAAGCGGAAGCGGCCGTAGCGTTCGAGCTTCTTGCCGTGGCCGGAGTCGATCAGGCCGTAATCCGCCCAGGGCTCGCCGGTGAGGGTTTCGAGTTTCATGCCGACGGCTTCGCGCGTTCGGTGATGTAGGCGGTGATCGCCTCGAAGGTCGCGGGCAGCGTGGCGTAGCGCTCCTCGCGGTCGAACAGGTCGCCGACGCGCGTGGGCAGCGAGGGGCGAACGCCGGTCGCGCGCTCGACCGCGTCGCCGAACTTGGCGGGGTGCGCGGTTGCGAGCGTGACGATCGGTACGCCGGCGGGGACTTCGGTACGCAGGGCTGCGGCAAGGCCGATCGCGGTATGCGGGTCGATCACCTGCCCGGCATGTTCATGCGCCCAGCGCATCGCCAGCGTCATGTCGTCGAGGTCGATCCGCTCACTCTGGAAGAGGGCGGAGGCGCCTTGCGACTGCGCGTTGGTGAGGCGCATCGCGCCCGAGGATTCGAAGCCGCCCATCTGTGCGGCCAGCGCTGCGCCGTCGCGATCGCCGAGGTCGAACAGCAGGCGTTCGAAGTTCGAGCTGACCTGGATGTCCATCGACGGGGTCGGAGTCTGTTGGACGCCCCCCTTCGAATAATCGCCGGTGCTGAGCGCGCGGTGGAGGATGTCGTTGACGTTGGTCGCGACCACCAGCTTGGCCACCGGAAGCCCCATCTTTGCCGCGACATAGCCGGCGAAGACGTCGCCGAAATTGCCGGTCGGGACCGCGAACGCGACCTCGCGATCGGGGGCGCCGAGGCGGACGGCGGCGTAGAAGAAGTAGACGACCTGCGCCATCAGGCGGGCCCAGTTGATCGAGTTGACCGCCGACAGCGCGAACTTGGTCGAGAAGGCGCGGTCGTTGAACATCGCCTTCACCAGCGCCTGCGCGTCGTCGAAACTGCCCTCGATCGCGATGTTGTAGACGTTGGGGCTGAGCACCGTGGTCATCTGGCGGCGCTGGACGTCGGAGATGCGGCCGACCGGGTGGAGCATGAAGATGTCGATGCCCGCGCGCCCCGCAACCGCGTCGATCGCGGCCGAGCCGGTGTCGCCGCTGGTCGCGCCGACGATCGTCAGGCGCTTGTCCGTGCCGGCGAGGAAGCGCTCGAAGAACAGCCCGAGCAACTGAAGCGCGACGTCCTTGAACGCGAGCGTCGGGCCGTGGAACAGTTCGAGCAGCCACTGGTCGTGGTCGAGCTGGACCAGCGGGACGACCGCGGCGTGCGAGAAGCGGCCGTATGCCTGCTCACAGAGCGCCTTCAGTTCCTCGCGGGACATCGCGTCACCGACGAACGGGGACATGACCGCGACCGCGGTGTCGACATAGGATAGCCCGGCGAGTGCCGCGATCTCGTCGCGGGTCATCGTCGGCCAAGCGTCGGGAAGGTAGAGGCCGCCATCGGAAGCGAGGCCGGCGAGCGTCGCCGCTTCGAAATCGAGGATCGGCGCCGAGCCGCGGGTGCTGATGTAACGCATGGCCAAGCCGGTTAGCGAATGGGCGGGAAGGCGACAAGCTGCGCGCGCCTTCCGTTTTCCTGCGAACGCAGGAATCCAGGGTTACGGAGGGATGCGCGCGGTACCCTGGGCTCCTGCGTTCGCAGGAGAACGGCGAATTTTCGATCCTCCCCCGGCAGGGGGAGATGGCGCCGAAGGTGACGGAGGGGCAGGACACAGAACCTCGGTTACCCCTCCCTCCCCCTCCGTCTGGCAAGTGCCAGCCACCTCCCCCTGGCGGGGGAGGATCGAGTCAGCGTGGCCGGCGGCGGAGCGCGATGGTGTAGATGATCGCGGCTATGGCGGCGAAGAAGAACCACTGGCCGGCATAGGCGAGATGGTTGTTCGGGACCGAGGCGATGTCGGGCTTGCCGTTGGGGCTGAGCCCGGCCTGCGGGGTTTCGGCGACCAGTATCAGGCGCTGCGGGGTGTGATCGAACAGCGATCCGATCAGCGAACGGCCGTCGGGCGCGTGGGTGATGTAGCCGGAGACTTCGCCGCCGGGCCAGTTCACCTTGGCCATCGGATCGCGCGTGGTGCCGAGTTGGACGATCATCCCGGGGCCCTCCGCGCCGGTCCTGCATTCGGCGATCGCGCGGAAGCCGGATTTGCCGGCGCCGGCGAGCTTGATCTCGGTGGGCTGGACACAGAGGCCCGAGGCGCGGCGGAACAGCAGCGTCTCGTCGGGGAGGCGTGGGAAGGCCATTGGCGGCTTGGCGGGGTTGGCGGCGAGCTGGGCGAGGAACGCTTCCTTTTTGGGGAGGCGGTCGAGGAGTTGCCACAGGCCGAGGCCGATCATCGCCGCGATCGCGAGCGTGACGAGGATGGTCGGGACGATCGGAATACGTCTGGTCACGGGTCGATTCGGCCTTCGCGGGCTGCGTTGCGGTATTCGGCGGACATGAGGGCGCCCTTGGCCGCTCTCAGGGAAAGCACGACGCCGCCGGCGGTGAAGGGGATCCAGATCAGCATGTGCAGCCAGAGCGGCGGGTGGACCTTCAGTTCGAGCGTGATCGCGAGGATCACGACGAGGGCGCCTAGGATTAGCGTCAGGAATGCGGCGGGGCCGTCGCCGACGTTGAACTTGGTGAAGTCGAGGCCGCAATTTGGGCAGCGGTCGGCGAAGTTGGACCATTTGGCGAAGAGGGTAGGCTTGCCGCAGCGGGGGCAGAGGCCTTTCAGCGCGACTTGGGCGATCGTGGGGGCTTTGGCCAGGGGGTAGGGATCTTCGGTCATGCAGTCAGCGCTCCCCATCCTTGTTTCCCCGCGAAGGTGGGGATCCAGACTGGGCACCCGCCTTCGCGGGAGAACAAGGTAAGGGTGGGATGGTTGGTTCGCGTCCGTGCCGCATCCAAAACCGCCACCACCCCGGCGGAGGCCGGGGCCCAATTGGGGGACGTTGCCAACGGAGGACTGCGCTTCGTTACTATGACCTTGCCAATTGGGCCCCGGCCTTCGCCGGGGTGGTAGCTATCGGGGTGGTCGCAGTGGATGGGATGGTAGAGGCTCAACCGCCGTGGACGGGGGCGCCCCAGCCGCCCCAGACGTAGACGGTGACGAACAGGAACAGCCATACGACGTCGACGAAATGCCAGTACCAAGCCGCCGCCTCGAAGCCGAAATGCTGGCGCGGGGTGAAGTCGCCGCGGTAGGCGCGGACCAGGCAGACGATCAGGAAGATCGTGCCGATCAGCACGTGGAAGCCGTGGAAGCCGGTCGCCATGAAGAACGACGCGCCGTAGTTGATGCCCTTAAACGGGAACGGCGCGTGGACGTATTCATACGCCTGGATCGAGCTGAATAGCGCGCCGAGGATGACGGTCAGCCACAGGCCTTTCAACACGCCGTCGCGGTTACCGACGCCGATCAGGCCCCATAGCCCGGTCTTCTCGCCGCCACGCTGGTTATGGATCAGCGCATGATGCGCCCACGTCACCGTGGTGCCCGAGGTCAGCAGGATCAGCGTGTTGAGCAGCGGCAGTTCGAACGGGTTGATGACCGTCAGGCCCTTTGGCGGCCACTGCGCGACGATCGCTGCGCCGCCTTCGACGGCGCGCGTGACGCTGCCGTCGGCATAGGTCATTGCGGTCGGGAACAGCGAGAAGTCGAAGAACGCCCAGAACCAGCCGACGAAGAACATCACTTCGGAGGCGATGAACAGGATCATGCCGTAGCGGAAATGGAGCTGGACGACCGGCGTATGATCGCCCGCATGCGCTTCCTTGATGACCTGCGCCCACCAGCTGTAGAAGGTGAAGAGCAGCCCGGTCAGGCCGATGAAGAAGATCCAGCCGCCGCCGTTCGGCTTGTCGATATGGCCGCCGTGCATCCACATGATGCCGCCGACCGCCATGATCAGCGCCGAGAACGAGCCGACCAGCGGCCAGATGCTCGGCGGCAGGATGTGGTAATCATGGTTCTTGGCGCCGGCCATCGGTACTCCCCTATTTTCTTTGAAACCGTTCTAGCTGGCTGTTTTCGCAGAATCCACCGGGTAAAACGTATAGCTGAGCGTGATCGTCTGGATATCGCTGGCGTCGGGGTCGGTGAGGATCTTCGGATCGACGAAGAAAATCACCGGCATCCGCGCGGTCTCGCCGGGTTTCAGCGTCTGCTGCGTGAAGCAGAAACACTGGATCTTGGTGAAATACTTGCCGGCCTGCGCGGGCTGGACGTTGAAGGTCGCGGTGCCGGTGAGCGGCTTGTTCGACGTGTTGGTCGCGGTGAAGAACGCCATGTCGCGCGCGCCGATATCGACCGTGTCGGAGCGATTCTCGGGCGTGAACTTCCACGGCAGCTTTGGGCTGACGTTGGTGTCGAAGTCGATCTTGATCTGGTGGTTGACCGCGCCGGGGGCCGCCAGGCCACGGTTTGTGGTGCCGTTGAGCCCGGTCGCGGCGCAGAACAGGCGGTAGAGCGGCACGCTGGCCCAGGCGAGCCCAGTCATGAAACAGATGAAGAGCACCGCCAACGCTGCGGTGCGATTGGTGCGCGACATGGCTCTCCATGTGGCCATCAGTGCGGCATCCCCGCGCGGATCTTGGCGATCGAGATCGCGAAGACCAGGATCACGAACGCGCCGAGGAGCAGTGCCATGACGCGGGCGCGACCGCGCTGGCGGCTGCGGATCAGGTCGGGATCGGGCAGGCTCATGCGAACCACCGGTCGACGACCAGCGCGCCGAACATCACGAACAGATACAGGATCGAGTATTTGAACAAGGCCTTCTCCGGTTTCATCGCATCGTCGGCATGCGTGGTGCGTTTGGCGACCCGGACGGCGAGTAGCGCGAACCAGCCGGTGAGCAGGACGGCGGCGATGCCGTAGATCGCGCCGGTCAGGCCAAGCGGCCAGGGCAGGATCGCGACCGCTGCCATCGGGATGGTGTAGAGCCCGATCTGCGTCCGCGTCGTCCGCTCGCCCGAGACGACGGGGAGCATCGGCACGCCCGCCGCAGCATAATCGCTCTTCATGAACAGCGCGAGCGCCCAGAAATGTGGCGGCGTCCACAGAAATACGAACAGGAACAGCAGGACGGGGAGAAGCGCGATGTCACCGGTCGCCGCGGCCCAGCCGATCAGCGGCGGGAACGCGCCCGCGGCACCACCGATGACGATGTTCTGCGGTGTGCGGCGCTTGAGCCAGACGGTGTAGACCAGCACGTAGAACAGGATCGAGACGGTCAGGATCGCAGCGGCGACAAGGTTGACCGCGATGCCCATGAACAGCACCGAGAACGCGCCGAGCCCGACGCCGAAATGGAGCGCCGCCTGACGATCCATCCGGCCATCGGGAAGCGGGCGCTTCTGCGTGCGGCGCATGACCGCGTCGATGTCCGACTCGTACCATTGGTTGAGCGCCCCCGCCGCGCCGGCGCCGAGCGCGATGCAGAGGATCGCGGTGAAGCCGATCACCGGGTGCACCGAGGCCGGCGCGGCGAGCATGCCGCAGAGCCCGGTGAAGACGACCAGCGTCATCACGCGCGGCTTGGTCAGCGCAAGGAAATCGCGCCAATGCGCCGGTGGCAGAAGGGGGGTGGCAGGAGTCATGGTTCGGGTATGCTATACGCGGTTGCGACGTGGTGCGCAAAGCCTCCGCATGTCCGGCGGTTAGCGCATAGTACGGGCGCGGTGGATGACCGCGACGTCGTCGGCATAGATGCGCTGCCAGGCGGGATCGCGGTCGAGCATGCGGACCAGCGGCGATCGCGGGGGCAGGATAGTCCAGCCAAAATGCCACCGAGCGTTCGCCGCGCGCCAGCGGGCCGTGTCGCCGCCGGCTATCGCGAAATAGTCGAGCGTGAACGGGTCGCCGTACATGTCCGAGCGGCCATCGATATACGGGCGGATGCCGGCGAGGATCAGCGATCCGCCGAAGCTGTATTCGTTGAAGACGCGTTGGCTGCGCAGTGGTGGCGGCAGATGGCGGAGTGCAGTGGCAGGGATACCGGCGCTGTCGGCGCGCACCACGGGCACCGCGATTCGGTAGCCGGCGAGGGCGATGGCGAGCAGCAGGATGAGGATGCCGATCGATCGGTCCTCCCGGCGAGGCGTTGCCGCGGGGGCAGTCTTCGCGGCCCAGGCTTTGCCGAGCGGTTCCGCCAGGACGAGGATGCCGACGACGACGAGGACGATCTCCTGTCGGGTGTGCTGCAAGGCGAGGTGCAGGACTCCGAGGACCAGGAGCAATCGGACCGGCGGGATGCGCACCGGGCGCAGTAGCAGGCAGGCGAGGGTGGCGAGCAGGAGCGCCTCGAACCCGGAGAAGGTCGCGAAGTCGGCGGGTTGCCACTCGTTGAGATGCGCGAGCAGTTTCAGTCGGTCGACGTAGAAGGGGAAGACGAGACCGTCGATCCCGGCTGGGGTCGCGGTCGCGGCGACCGCACAGGCCAAGCCGAACGCGCCCCACCCTATGATCACGCGGCGACGGTCGGACGGCGCGGCGGTAATCAGCGCTTCGACCGCGAATACGCCGACGAGCGCGAGGCCGAACACGAAACTGCCATGCACGTTGGCCCAGAACAGCATCAACAGCGCGACGCTGAGCGGTGGTGGTCCGTCGCGCTCGCGGGCGTGCAGCAGGACGATCAACCAAGCGGCGAGGATCGGTAGCGCGAGGATGTGCGGGCGGGCCAGCAACGACGGGAGCAGGCCGGTCACGAGCATCAGCAGCGCGACGATACTGGCGCGCGTGCTGAGCCAGCGGCGGATCTCGTACGCGACGAGTGCGAACAGGGTGGCCATTACCGTGCCGATGAGGACGATCAGACCGCTCCATCCGGCGGCGCGATAGCTCGCGTACATCGCCAGTTCGGACAGCCATTCGTGCGCGACCCAAAGGCGGCCGGTGGCGGTGAACGAGAACGGGTCGGTGGTCGGGACGCCGGCGTGGGTGACGATCCAGGCGCCGGTCGCGAGGTGCCAGCCGGTGTCGCCGTCCCGCAGTGCCGTGGGAACGATGATCGTGAAGGCGAACGCGGCGAACGCGGCGAGGAACGCGAAGGTCGCGCGCGAGATGCCGGGTTGTGTGTCGGGGCGGACTCGGATCGGGGCGCTCGGCATTGAGGCCGGGTAGCGTGATTGTCCTTTGGAATGGTGAATGTGAGCGACCCCAATTTCGTCACCCCAGCGAAAGCTGGGGTCTTCCGTTTGGTGCGCGTGTCGAATCACAGGGTGAGATCCCAGCTTTCTCTGGGATGACGGTTTGGTGAGGGCGGGAGTGGGATGGCGTGGGTCGGAAATGACGCAGTCGCAGATGATGTAGATGCGGCTCCTGCTTCCTTGTTCTCCCGCGAAGGCGGGAGCCCAGGCTGGGTCCCCGCCTTCGCGGGGAAACATGAAATGGGGCTCGGGGCGGTCATTCAATGAAAAAAAACGCCCCGGGTTTCCCCGAGGCGTTCTCTTGCTTGGCTGGCCCCGTCACGGGAGTTAATCCCGTGTCGTCGGACGCGGCGTTGCCGCGCCGGCCGGGCGGGGGCCTGAGGGCCCTTGTCCGCCTTAATCGATCTTCGGCAGCGTCTCGAACTGGTGGTACGGCGGCGGCGAGGAGATCGTCCACTCCAGCGTCGTGGCGCCGTCGCCCCAGGGGTTGTCGCCGGCTGGCTTGCCCGCGATCAGCGACCAGATCAGGTTGACGAAGAACACCACCATGCCCGCGGCCATGATCATGTAGCCGACCGAGGCGACCGTGTTCCAATGCTCGTACTGCGGCGTGTAGTCTGGAATGCGACGCGGCATGCCTTGGAGGCCTAGGAAGTGCATCGGGAAGAACATCACGTTCACGCCGACGAAGAACACCCAGAAGTGCAGCTGGCCGAGGAACTCGTTGTACATTTTCCCCGTCATCTTCGGGAACCAGTAATAGAACCCGGCGAACAGCGAGAACACCGCACCCAGCGACAGCACGTAGTGGAAATGCGCCACCACGTAATAGGTGTCCTGCATGTAATCGTCGATGCCGCCGTTCGCGAGCACCACGCCGGTCACGCCGCCGACGGTGAACATGAAGATGAACCCGATCGACCACACCATCGGCGTCTTGAAGGTCAGCGAGCCGCCCCACATCGTCGCGATCCACGAGAAGATCTTGATGCCGGTCGGGACCGCGATGACCATCGTCGCCGCGGTGAAGTACATCTTGGTGTTCACGCTGAGGCCCGTCGTGAACATGTGGTGTGCCCACACGACGAACCCGACCACGCCGATCGCGACCATCGCATACGCCATGCCGAGATAGCCGAAGACCGGCTTGCGGCTGAACGTCGAGATGATCTGGCTGACGATGCCGAAGCCCGGCAGGATCATGATGTAGACTTCGGGATGGCCGAAGAACCAGAACAGATGCTGGTACAGGACGGGATCGCCGCCGCCGGCCGGATCGAAAAACGTCGTGCCGAAGTTGCGATCGGTCAGCAGCATCGTGATCGCGGCTGCGAGCACCGGCAGCGCCAGCAGCAGCAGGAACGCGGTGACGAGCATCGACCACACGAACAGCGGCATCTTGTGCAGCGTCATGCCCGGCGCACGCATGTTGAAGATCGTCGTGATGAAGTTGATCGCGCCGAGGATCGACGATGCGCCCGCGAGATGGAGCGCGAGGATCGCCATGTCGGTCGACGGCCCGGGCTCGCCGTAGGTCGAAAGCGGCGCGTAGAGCGTCCAGCCGTTACCCGCACCACCGAAGAACGGCGAGGCCAGTAGCAGCGTGAAGGCGGGGATCAGCAGCCAGAACGACACGTTGTTCATGCGCGGGAACGCCATGTCCGGCGCGCCGATCATGATCGGCACGAACCAGTTGCCGAAGCCACCGACCATCGCCGGCATGACCATGAAGAACACCATGATCAGGCCGTGCGCGGTGATCAGCACGTTCCATAGGTGGAGCGATTCGTCGAGGCTGGCGGGGCCGCCGTGGAGCATGCTCGCCCAGCCCTGCAGATACTGGATGCCGGGATGCGCGAGTTCGGCGCGCATGAGGCCCGAAACCGAACCGCCGATGATCCCCGCGACGATCGCGAAGATCAGGTACAGCGTGCCGATGTCCTTGTGGTTGGTCGACATGAACCAACGCGCGAAGAAGCCGGGTTTGTGATCGGTATCGTGGTGGTCGTGCGATTCGTGCGCGACGAACGCCGACGGATGGAGAGCGGTGTCGGTCATCTTACTGTCCCGCGTTGCCGGCGCCGGCCGGGTTTGAGGTGGCGCCCTGCGTCGTTGCGGGGGCTGCGGTGGTTACGTTTTCCACGGGGCCGGTGGCGTTCGCCGTCTCGGCGGCTTCCTCGACCTTCGCCGCGGAGCCGTCGGCGCCGGGCTGTGGGATGACCTTGTCGGATGCCTTGCCGGGGGTCGGCATCGTGCCGCCCTTGGCCTTGACCCAGGCCGCGTATTCGGCGGGCGGAACCGCCTCGACCGCGATCGGCATATAGCCGTGACGCGCGCCGCAGAGTTCCGAGCACTGACCGAAATACAGGCCTGGCTTGTCGATCGTGAAGCTCGTCTCGTTCAGGCGGCCGGGGATCGCGTCGAGCTTGATCCAGAACGCGGGCACTGCCCAGCTGTGGATCACGTCGTTCGAGGTGGTGATCAGGCGGATCGGCACGCCGACCGGGAGGACGATGCGGTTGTCGGTGGCGAGCAGCTTGGGGCCGTCGGCATCGGTACGGCCACGCTCGCCCGCGGCGACGTCAGCCTTTTCCTTCAGCATGTTGGCGGTGATCTCGAAGCCGCCATTGTCCGGATATTGATAGGTCCAATACCATTGGTTGCCGATCGCCTTCAACGTCACCGCGCCCGATGGGGCCGGTTTGAACTGCGCCTGGAGCAGGCCGATCGAGGGAACCGCGATCAGCACGAGGATCACGACCGGGGCAAGCGTCCAGAGGATCTCGATCGCGGTGTTGTGGCTGGTCTTCGATGCGACCGGGTTGCGCGCCTTGCGGTAGCGGAACGAGACCCAGAAGAGGAGCGCGAGGACGAACAGCGAGATGATCGTGATCGTCGGCACCAGGATCGAATTGTGCATCCAGTGCGCGAACTGACCGTTCTTGGTGACCTGCGGCTGGAGCCCGAACAGGCCGTCTGTGGGCTGGCCGATCATCGGCTTGACCGTCATCGCGGGGGCGCCGTCCATCGCCAGCTCGGGGCTGGACGGGTTCGCGGTCGGCGTCGCGGCGGCCGTGGTCGGCGCGGTGTTGGACACGCCCGCGGGTGCGGCGGCGGCCTGTGGTGCTGCTGGCGTCGGCGTGCTTGCAGGCTGGGCCGCATGCCCGGCGACACCACCGAGACTCGCCAGTGCGAGCCCCGCTGCCATCGCAAATCCTCTCATCCCCATCTTGCGCATCGTTTTTCTTGACCCCGGTTTATAGCGAACCCGATTCCGGACGCGCGGATGTCTGCTTATGATTTGGGAAGAGCTATACCCAGCGGGGGGGCTCGCCTCAAGCATTGTCTGGCATGGGCCCTTCAGGCGCCCGTACTGACCCCCGTCATCCTGACGAAAGTCAGGATCCAGAGCCACTGGGGACGGCGTTCGTGATCCTGGGTCCTGACTTTCGTCAGGATGACGGAGGAGAGGCGGGGTGCAATGAAACGCAGGATAACGGTGAGCCGCCGGTAGTCGTTGCGTGCGGTTTCGCGCGCTCGTATCAGCGCGGGCAGACCATTTGGAGCGATGACCCGCGATGACCGAAGACGACGTGCTCGCCGAATTCCGCGCTGCCGAAGCGTTGCTCGAAGGGCATTTCATCCTGTCCTCCGGCCTGCGCAGTTCGCGCTATCTGCAATGCGCGCGGGTGTTGATGGACCCGGCGAGGGGTGCCCGGTTGTCGCAGGCGCTGGTCGCTTCGATCCCGGCGGAGTTGCGCGCGCAGATCGATATCGTGGTCTCGCCGGCGATGGGCGGCGTCATTGCCGGCCACGAAATGGGCCGCGCGCTGGGTGTCGAGGCGGTATTCCTCGAACGCCCCGACGGCGTTTTCGAACTGCGCCGCGGGTTCCGCTTGGCGCCTGGCCAGCGCGTGCTGATGATGGAGGACGTCGTCACCACCGGGCTGTCGTCGCGCGAGGCGATCGCGGCGATCGGCCGTGCTGGCGGCGTGACCGTCGCGGCGGCGGCGTTGGTCGATCGCTCGAACGGGACGGCGGATCTGGGCGTGCCGTTCTTCCCGCTGATCCGGCTCGACGTGCCGACCTACCCGGCGGACGCGTTGCCGCGCGAACTGGCGGCGATCCCGGCGATCAAGCCCGGCAGCAGGGCTGCGGCATGAGCCGGGACCTTCGCCTTGGGGTGAACATCGATCACGTCGCGACCGTCCGGAACGCGCGCGGGGCGGGGTATCCCGATCCGGTACGGGCCGCGCTGGTCGCGGCGGCGGCGGGGGCGGACGGGATCACTGCGCATCTGCGGGAAGATCGCCGGCACATTACCGACGACGACATCGCGCGGTTGTCGGCCGAGCTGACGATCCCGCTCAACCTGGAGATGGCGGCGACCGACGAGATGCTCGGCATCGCGCTGCGGCACAAGCCGCACGCCGCGTGCATCGTGCCGGAAAAGCGCGAGGAACTGACCACCGAGGGCGGGCTCGACGTCGCCGGACATTACGACCGGATGGCGCGGCTGGTCGACGCGCTGGCGGGGGCGGGCATCCGCGTATCGCTGTTCATCGAGCCGGACGCGCGCCAGATCGAGGCGGCTGTGCGGCTGAAGGTGCCGGTGGTCGAGCTGCACACCGGGTTGTACGCGGAACTGTCGGGCGAGGCGCGGACGGTCGAGCTGCGACGGCTGAGCGACGCGGCGGCGCTGGCGGCGAAGAACGGCATCGAGGTGCATGCGGGGCATGGGCTGACCTACGACAATGTCGCGCCGATCGCGGCTATCCGGCAGGTTCGGGAGCTGAACATCGGGCATTTCCTTGTCGGCGAGGCGCTGTTCGTCGGGCTTGGTGAAGCGGTTCGGCTGATGCGTGAGGCTATGGATGCGGCGCGGTAGTAAGGCAGTTTTGTTCGCGCAGAGGCGCAGAGGCGCGGAGCATAAGAGGGGGCTAGCCCGTGGCTGGATTCTCTCGCTTGCTAACTCGATCTTGCCGCTCTTGCGGCCCTCATACTCTCCGCGCCTCTGCGCCTCTGCGCGCAAATCTAATTTTGTCTTCCGACTCCAGGCCGTGTCGTGATTATCGGGCTCGGGTCGGACCTGTGTAACATCGAGCGGATCGCGGCGTCGGTCGAGCGGTTCGGGGAGCGGTTCGAGCAGCGGGTGTTTACCGATGTCGAGCGGGCGAAGGCGGCGCGGCGGCCTTTTACTAAGGCGGGGACGCTGGCGAAGCGATTTGCCGCTAAGGAAGCGTTTTCGAAGGCGGTGGGGACCGGGTTTCGGGCGGGCGTGTTCATGCGCGACATCGGCGTGGTCAACGCCCCGAGCGGCGCGCCGACATTGGCGTTGACCGGAGGCGCCAAAGCGAGGCTTGACGCGTTGACCCCCGAAGGCCACGCCGCACGCGTGCATTTGACGATGACCGATGATCATCCGTGGGCGCAGGCCTTCGTGATCATCGAAGCTATACCTCTGATATCCCCGGACATGCGCCAGGATACGAATCGATGAAGGACGCGGCGTTGGACGGCAACGAGTTCCAGGAAAAGCCCCTCGCGCAGACCACCGCGGCGAATACCGCGCCACCGGCCGGCACCACACAGGAAACTACGCGCCGTCGCGGCACCGATTGGTGGGGCGAGGTGAAGGGCATATTCTGGCTGATCCTGGTCGTGCTTGGCTTCCACAGCTTCATCGCCAAGCCCTTCTATATCCCCAGCGAATCAATGCTGCCGGGCCTCCGCATCGGTGATCGGCTGGTGGTGACCAAGTTCGCGTACGGCTGGTCGTTCGTGTCGCCCACGATCCCCAACCCGGTCGCGATCTTCAAGGGCGTGGTGCTGCGCCAGCAGGAAGACAGCTGGAGCGTGTCGCTGCCGTTCATGCATGGCCGCCTGTTCGGTTCGCTGCCGACGCGCGGCGACGTGGTGATCGTGACGCCGCCGGGCACGCATAACGACTATATCAAGCGCGTCATCGGCCTGCCGGGCGACAAGCTCGCCGTGCGCGGCGGGATCGTGTTCCTCAACGGCATCGCGGTGAAGCGGGGCCCCTTGCACGACACGCTGATCCCAGTGGACACCAACAGCCCGTGCAGCGAGATCGACTATCCCGGCGCGCGCGAGACTTTGCCCGACGGGCGCGAGATGTGCCGCCTGCCGACCTATACCGAGACGCTGCCCAACGGCCGCCGTTACGAGACGATCGATCTGGAGTCGGACAGCCAGGGTGACAATTTCGCGGAGATCACGATCCCCGCGAACCACGTCTTCCTGATGGGCGACAACCGCGACCGCTCGGCCGACAGCCGGTTCGCGCTGAGCCAGCTCGGGCTCGGCGGGCCGGTGCCGTACGAGAATCTCGGCGGTCGTGCGGAGTTCATCACCTTCAGCCTCGACGGCGATGCCACGTTCAATCCGCTGAGCTGGTGGAGCTCGCTGCGCTCGGATCGTGCGGGCACCTCGCTGCACCCTGCCAAGGTCAACTGAGATGGCCGAGACCAAGACCGTCGACGAGCTTAGCCCGGTCGAGATGCGCGATCCGTTCCTGCGCAAGGAACTGAAGCGCGCGATGATCTGGCTGGGCTTGGCCTGCGTGATCGCGCTGCTGATCGTGCTGGTCCAGCCATTGCTGATCATCTTTGCCGGCGTCGTGTTCGCGGCGCTGCTCGATGGCGGCGTGCGGCTGCTTGGGCGGGTGCTGCCGATCGGGCGCGGCTGGCGGTTGCTGATCGTCGTGCTGCTGACGTTCGCGTTTCTGGTCGGCACGTTCATCCTCACGGGCGTGCAGGTGACCGAGCAGGTGATGCAGCTGCGCTCGACGCTGGAGTCGCAGGCCAATCGCTTCACCACCTATCTGACCTCGCAGGGGCTGATGCCGGGGGCGTCTGACGTCAACGGGATCGTCAAGCAGGCGCTGGGCTCGGTCGGGCGGGTGACGTCGTGGGTCGGCAGCGCGATCGGTGCGATCACGAGCATGTTCATGATCCTGATCCTCGGGCTGTTCATCGCGATGGACCCGGGCACCTATTCGCGCGGGCTCCAGTGGATGGTGCCGGTTGACCTGCGCCCCGAGTTCGCCAGGACCTTGCTCAAGATGGGGGCGACGTTACGGCGTCTGCTCGCGGGGCGTCTGCTCGGGATGGCGGTCGAGGGCGTCGCGAGCGGAATCGCGCTGGCGGTCGGTGGCGTACCGATGGCGATGTTGCTCGGCATCATCGCGGGTATCCTCGCGTTCATCCCGAACGTCGGCGCGATCGTGACCGGCGTGCTGATGGTCGCGGTCGGGTTCAGCGCGGGCGTCGACACGGGGTATTGGGCGATCGGGACGTACCTCGTGGTGCAGACGATCGACGGGTATGTCATCGTGCCGATGGTCGCCAAGCGCACGGTCGATCTGCCGCCGGCGTTGACGTTGGGCGCGCAGATCCTGGCGAGCGCGCTGTTCGGGGTTCTGGGGCTGGCGCTCGCCGATCCGATGACCGCGATGATCAAGACCGCGCTCGAGCGGCGGTCGGAGCGGGAAGAGGAGAAGGCCGAAACGGGTGAGGCTACGGCCTGATCTGATTTAGCGCCGCCTCCCACGTAATGCGGGGCCAAGCTCACCACCCGTCATCCCCGCGGACGCGGGGACCCATATTGGCGAACCTCGGAGGATATGGGTCTTCGCTTCCGCGGGGATGACGGAAGGTGGGGGCCGGACCGCCAATGAGGCGGGGGAAGACGTAAGGCGCTACCGCCTTACCAATCGATCGAAGAGCGCGAGGTAGCGCCCCGCCGAGTCCGCACCGGGCTGCGGGACCGCCTCCGGTCGCTGCGCAGTCGGCGCTAACCATGCATCCAACGCTGCGATCAGCCCCGCCGCATCGTCCCGCGCGACGATCGTACCGCGATCCGCGCGGTCGATAATCTCCGCCACCGCAGCGCTCGAATCGGTCGAAACCACCGGCGTCCCAACCGACAGTGCCTCGCGCAACACGCCGGGCACACCTTCATAGTCCGAGGTCAGCACGACGACCTGCGCGCGGGCCATCACCGGCAGCGGGTCGGTGCTGTGCCCGAACAGGCGAACACGGTCCCCCAAACCCAGCGCGCGAATCTGCGTTTCGATCGCCCCCCGCTCGTCGCCTTCGCCGAGGATCACCAACGGGATGGTGTGGTCCGCTAGCAGCGGAAGCGCGGCGATCAGGCGGTCCCAGCGTTTCTGCGGTTCGAGCCGACCGACGCCGAGGATGTAGCGCGCGGGCAAATCCGGCATGTCGCCCGGGATCGGCATCGCCGGCGGGTTCGGGATGATGCTCGTGCGGCCGACCATGCGCGTCGCCCGCGCTGCCTCGTCCGCCGTTGCCGGAGTCATCGCGACGAGGTGATCGAGGAAGCTGCCATGGCGCGCGAGCCAGAGCTGGTGCGCCGCATGCATCAGCCGGCCGTGATCGGCACGCGCGGGGGCGTTGGACATCTTGGCGACGATCGGCGGGCAGTTCTTGCCGAGCCGAAGCCGGGTCCAAGCCGCGATGCCGGTATAGAAATTGCCGGGGCAGAAGATCACGTCCGGCTTCAGGCGACGGACGACTCTCGGCAATGCCAGCAGCCGCGACGGCGTCACGATCTCCAGCCCGTCCGGCAGTTCCGCCGCCAGCGGCCCGGCAATATCCTCGATCGCCAGCGTCACCCGCCGCCCCGCCGCCAGCCATCCGCGCGCGAGGCGCAGTTGCGCACGCTCAACCCCACCGCCGCGCAGGTCCTCGGCATAGGTCAGGATGTGCCGCGCGGTCGGTGGTCCGCTCAGGAGTGACATATGGGGGTCATCATGATGCGCGATTGATAGAGCGGAGATCGCGACCGAATGAAACCGACTTTGCGTGCACGCGTGCCGACGGGCGGCTATTGGGCCGATCGAGGGGCGACGGAATGGCTTGAGGACCGGCGATTGAACACGCGTGCGAACACTGCCGACTCCGAGGGCTATGCCGATATCGCCCGTGCCGGCCTGGAGCCGCTGAAAACGATCGGCAGCCGCTGGCCGGCGATCATTGGCGCGGTTCTCACGCTGGCGATGATCGCCGGGCTGGGGCGCGAACTGCTGGGGCATGGGCTGGCCGGACTCATGCGCTCGGTGCCGCACGATCCGCGTTTCTACCTGTGTTTCGGTCTGCTCTATATGTCGCCGCCGACCGGGGATTACGTCATCTTCCGCCGGCTGTGGGGCATTCCGCTCGGCGGCCTCGTCGCGCTGATCAAGAAGCGGATCGCGAACGAGGTCGTGTTCGGATACTTGGGCGACGCGTATTTCTATGCCTGGGCGCGGGCCAAGGCGCGGATGGTGGCGTCGCCGTTCGGTGCGGTGAAGGACGTCACCATTTTGTCGGCGATCGCGGGGAATGCGATCACGCTGTTGCTGGTGGCGATCGCGCTGCCGCTCGGTCGGCACCTGCTGACGCACGACCAGTTCCGGACCGTTCTGGCATCGGCGGGGGTGACGCTGGCGATCTCGCTGCCGTTCCTGATCTTTTCGCGCCGCGTATTCTCGTTGCCGAGGGCGAAGTTGTGGTGGGTGTTTGGGATCCACTGTATCCGGCTGCTGTGCGGATCGGTGCTGATCGCGTTCGCGTGGCATTTCGCGCTGCCGGGCGTGCCGATGGGGATGTGGCTGTTCCTCGCCGCCGGGCGCCTGCTGGTGTCGCGGCTGCCGCTGGTGCCGAACAAGGACCTGCTGTTCGCCAATATCGCGATCCTGCTGATCGGGCAGGACCAGGCGCTGTCGGAATTGATCGCGTTTACGGCAGCGGCCACCTTGCTGGTGCATGTCGGACTGATCGTGCTGTTCGGGATCCACGCGGCACTCGACAGGATTCGTGCATGATTCGCTTTGGGTTGGCTCTGGTTGCTTCGATCGTCTCGGTGGGACCGGTAGGCGCGCAGGTTCTGGGCAGCGATGCGGCGGCGTGCCGGCCGGGAGAAGGGCCGGCAATCGCGGTCGAGATTACCGGGCTGAAGGATCGGACGGGTGAGTTGAAGCTCGAACTCTACCCGGGCGAGGAAGCGGATTTTCTCAAGGACGACCGCGTGCTGATCGCGGCGGGCAAGACGTTTCGGCGGGTCGTTGTGCCGACGCCGCCAACCGGGTCGCCGATCCTGTGCATCCGGGTGCCCCGGCCGGGCCGCTATGCGCTGTTGCTGACGCATAATCGCGACGGGAAGAACAAGTTCAGCTTCTGGACCGACGGCGCCGGGTTCGCGAGTAACGTGAAGCTCGGTCGGTCGCGCCCCAAGGTCGAGCAGGCGCTGGTCGAGGTCGGCGCGGGGGTGACGAGTGTGCGGATCACCGCGCAATATCTGCGTGGGCTCGGCGGGTTCGGGCCGATCGGCTGATGGTGGCCCACGTATGAGCCCCCCCCTGTGAGGATTGTCGACGTCAACGAGTTCTACTCGCCGACCGGTGGCGGTGTGCGGACCTATGTCGATCGGAAAATGGGGATCATGGCGGACATGGGCCATGAGCTGATCGTCGTCGCGCCCGGCAAGGAGGACCGCGTCGAGGAGCGGCCGGGCGGCGGGCGGATCCTCTATCTCAAGTCGCCGGGCATGCCGTTCGATCGCAATTACGGGTTGTTCTGGGATCGGGCGGCGATCCACCGCGTGCTCGACGATCTCGATCCGGACGTGGTCGAATGCTGCTCGCCGTGGCGGCCCGCATGGTTCGTCGGCGACTGGCAGGGGCGCGCGGTGAAGTCGTTCTTCATGCACAACGACAATATCGCGGCCTATGCGCAACGCTGGTTCGCGGGGGTCGCTAGCCATGACCAGATCGAGCGCGGGTTCGCCTGGTACAGCCGTTACATGAACCGGTTTCTCGAGAAATACGACGTCGTCGTCACCAACGGTCCAGCGCTGGAGAAGCGATTGCGTGCGCGTGGCGTCCGGATCGATGCGGCGATGCCGCTGGGGATCGAGCGGGGGCATTTCTCGCCGGAGCTGCGCGATACGCGGTTGAGGGCGGCGTTGTTGCGGCAGTGCGGGTTGCCTGAGGACGGGATGTTGTTGCTCGGTCTCGGGCGGCATCATGGCGAGAAGCGCTGGCCGCTGGTCGTCGATGCGGTGGCGCGGGCGGGGGCGACGCTGCCGGTCGGGCTGGTCCTGATCGGCGCGGGCGCGCAGACCAAGGCGATCCAGCGGCGGATCGGCGGATCGCCGCATATCCGGATGTTCGCGCCGGTCTATGACCGCGAGCGGCTCGCGCGGATCATGGCGAGTTGCGATGCGCTGATCCACGGGTCGGAGGCGGAGCCGTTCGGGCTGGTCGCGTCGGAGGCGATGGCGTCGGGCCTGCCGCTGATCGTGCCGGATACGGGTGGCTGCGCGGAAGTCGCCGACCGCCACGCCAGCGAGCTCTACGCGGCGCGCGATGCTGAGAGCGCGGCGGCGGCGATCGGGCGGCTGTTCGCGCGCGATCCGGCGCTGTTGCGGCGGGCGGCGGCGGTGGCGGCGCGGCATGTGCGCAGCGACCGCGAGCATGCTGTCGAGCTCATGGACTATTATGCGGAGCTGGTCGCGGCGAAGCAGGGGTGCGGGCTGGCGGCGTGAACGCGGTGAAGCGCGTGCCGGGAATCGGGATCGCGTCATAGCCCGCGTCGAGTGCGGCGGTGGCGAGTGCGAGGTCGAGGCTGGCGTCGCCGCTGGTCGCGGGGCCTTCGCCGCCGGTGAGGATCGTCGATCCGTCGAGGTTTACGCGCGCTTCCGAGATCAGGTGGAGTGCGTGTTCCTGGGATGCGGCTAGCAGGTGCGTGCTGCGGAAATAGAACGGACCGGTGGCGAAGGCGGGGTCCGGCAGGCGATTCGCCGCTGGCAGGATTTGCGGGGAGAGCGTTGCGACGGGGCCTTTGAGTCCGTGTCGGTCGAGCGTGCGGCCGACCGCTTGGCCTTCGCGGAGGGCTTGGCTTAGCGAGAGCCCGTCCGAATCTGCCAGCGCTGCGACGGAAGGGGCGAGGCCGGCGGTGGCGAAGATCGCGACGGCGATCCGCCACGCGCGGCTCGGGGGCGGGACCAGCGACAGACGGACGAAAAGGGCTGGCAGGGCTGGGAGGAGATATTGCCGCCAGGTTGGAAACGGCAGGAGTGCCGCGATCAGGCCGGCGAGGATCAGCCAGTCGAGCGGGTCTACCGTGCGGCGTCGCCAGGCGTCGCGTGCGACCAGCGCGAGCGCGGGCAGGGCTGCGCCAAGCGCGAGGAACTTGAGCGAGTCGATCGCCTTGGCGGGGACCGACATCTTCCAGGGGCGCAGCGCGTAATATTCGGCGGGGCCGCGGGCCGGGAAGGTGAAAGTGCCGAACACGAACCCGGCCGGGCTGGTGGCATAGGTCCAGGCGACGAAGGCGATGACTGGGAGCGTGCCGAGCAGGATCGCGACGGGGCGGTGGCGGCGGTCGATCAACGCGTAGACGCCGTAAACCAGCGCGGGGAACGCGTAGGAGATCTTCGCGGCGGCGGCGCTGGCTAGGAGGAGTCCGGCAAGCATGGCGGTTTTGCGCGTGACGACCGAGCGGACGATCAGGGGGAGGGCTGCGGCGAGCAGCGCGGCGGGGAGCGCGTCGTTGCGGGCCGTGCCGATGCTGAAGAGGAGGATGTCGCAGGTTGCGAATAGCGCTGCGCAGGCAAGTGCGGCTTTGGGTTTGGCGCCTAGGGTCCGGGCGGCGGTGTGGACGCAGGCTATCGTCGCGACGCCGAGCAGGGCGTTGAGGATGCGGAGGGCGGGCCATGTCCAGGGGCCGGCGAGAAGCGCGATGGGGGCGAAGAGGTAGGGTTGGAGTGGAGTCTGGAGGTAGGCGAAGTCCCGGTAGGGGAGCAGGCCGTGTGCGGTTAACGCGGCGGCGGCGACGTACTGGGATTCGTCGTGGTCTACCGGGCGAAGAAGGGCGAGGGTGGTGAAGAGGATCGTCAGCGCTGCGAGCATCAGAAGTTTGTTCACCCGCGAAGGCGGGTGCCCAGACTGGGCACCCGCCTTCGCGGGTGAACAAGGTTGGGGAGCGGTGTTCTCAACCACAGATGCCACCACCCCTATCGTAACCACCCCGGCGGAGGCCGGGGCCCAATTGGGGGACGGTTATGATTGAGGAGGGCGCTCCGTTACTTTGGCCTTCCCAATTGGGCCCCGGCCTTCGCCGGGGTGGTGGCGTGTGGGGCACGAGTCAGGCTTTTACTGCGGTCAGGAAGTAATCGAGGCTCGTCGAATCGCTGAGCGTGAAGCCGGTCGCGGGCGAGAAACTCAGCCCCCGCGTGTCCGTCACGCGGAGACCTGCGTCCTTCAGCAGCGCGGTCAGCTCCTCGGGCGTCAGGAACTTGTTCCAGTCGTGCGTCCCCTTGGGAATGACGCCAGCGCCCTCCGCCACGGTGATCATCGCCAATCGCGACAACGGCGTGCGGTTGGGCGTCGACAGGATCAGCAGGCCACCGTCCGCCAGCGTCCGCGCGAGGCCGCGGACGAAGCCGGCGGGGTCGCTGACATGCTCGATCACTTCGAGGCTGGTGACCAGATCATATTGCCCGACCAGCCCCTCGACTCCCCCCGCGCGGTAATCGATCGCAAGCCCGCTCTGCGCCGCATGGATCTCCGCCACCGCGATATTCTCCGGCGCGGCGTCGATCCCCGTTACCGTCGCGCCGAGACGCGCCAGCGGTTCGCACAGCAGCCCCGCACCGCAGCCGACGTCGAGCGCGGTCTTGCCTTCCAGCGGCGTGAAGGTCGCACCATCGCCACCCCAATGCGCGTCGACCTGCTCGCGGATATAGCGCAGCCGCGGCGGGTTGAGCTTGTGGAGCGGCGCGGACGAGCCCTTCGGATCCCACCAGTCCTTTGCCATCGTGCCGAAATGCGCGGCCTCGCGCGGATCGATTGTTGCGTTCGTTGCGGTGTCGCTTGCCAGTATCATGCGCGCTACCTATCAGGGCCGCCGCTTCGACCCAAAGGGATTTGCGCTGCCAATGGCCCGTATCGTGATGAAATTCGGCGGGACGTCGATGGCTGGGATCGAACGGATCCGCAACGTCGCCGCGCGCGTGAAGCGCGAAGTCGACGCCGGCAACCAGGTCGCCGTCGTCGTCTCCGCCATGGCCGGCGAGACCGATCGGCTGGTCGGCTTCTGCCGCGAGGCGTCGTCGCTGTACGACGCAAAGGAATATGACGTCGTCGTCTCGGCCGGCGAGCAGATCACGAGCGGACTGCTCGCGATCGCGCTCCAGGCGGCGGGTTGCAAGGCGCGGAGCTGGCTTGGCTGGCAGTTGCCGATCAACACGTCGGACGCGCACGGCTCGGCCCGCATCGGCGAGATCGATACGGCCGCGCTCGACGCGAGCCTCGCGGACGGTGTCGTCGCCGTGATCCCCGGTTTCCAGGGCGTCGCGGACGGTCAGCGCGTCACCACCTTGGGCCGCGGCGGTTCGGATACGTCGGCGGTCGCGATGGCGGCGGCGATGAAGGCCGACCGCTGCGACATCTATACCGACGTCGACGGCGTCTACACGACCGACCCCAGGATCGTGCCCCGCGCGCGGAAACTGAGCAAGGTCACGTACGAAGAGATGCTGGAACTCGCCAGCGTCGGTGCCAAGGTGCTGCAGACGCGATCTGTCGGCCTGGCGATGAAGGAAAACGTGCGCGTGCGCGTGCTGTCCTCGTTCGAGGACGGCGATACCAATGACGGACATCGTGGCACGCTCATCGTGGGCGAAGAGGAAATCGACGATATGGAACGCCAGCTCATCACCGGCATCGCGCACGACAAGAACGAGGCGAAGATCACCCTGACGCAGGTCAGCGATCGGCCGGGCTCGGTCGCGGCGATCTTCGCGCCGCTCGCCGATGCGGGGATCAACGTCGACATGATCGTGCAGAACGTCGCGCATTCGACCGGCTCCACCGACGTGACGTTCACGGTGCCTGCGGCGGATCTCGCGCGCTCGCTCGACGTGCTCGACAAGGCGAAGGACGCGATCGGGTTTGCGACGATCGTCCATGACACGCGTGTGGCCAAAGTGTCGGTCGTCGGCGTCGGCATGCGCAGCCATGCGGGCGTGGCGGCGACGATGTTCACCACGCTCGGCGAGCGCGGGATCAACATCCAGGCGATCGCGACGTCGGAGATCAAGGTCAGCGTGCTGATCGAAGAGGATTATACCGAGCTGGCCGTGCGCGTGCTGCACACGGCGTACGGGCTTGATGCCGAGGATGCGGCTTGAGCTTGATCAATAAAGACACGATCCCGGCAGGCGCCGGGACGACGGGGATGGATGCATGACGATCGGTACTGAGCGGCTGCAACGCCGGATGGCGCGCGGCGCCGCGTTCCTCGGGTCGGAGGTCGCGATTCTCGGCGGCGCTATGTCCTGGGTGAGCGAGCGTCACCTCGTCTCGGCGATCTCGAACGCGGGTGGGTTCGGCGTGATCGCGTGCGGCGCGATGACGCCCGCGCTGCTCGATACCGAGATCGCCGCGACCAAGACGATGACCAACAAGCCGTTCGGCGTGAACCTGATCACGATGCACCCCGATTTGTTCGAGCTGATCGCGGTCTGCGCCAAGCACGAGGTCGGCCACGTCGTGCTCGCGGGTGGCCTGCCGCCCAAGGGCAGCATCGAGGCGATCAAGGAGACGGGCGCGAAGCTGATCGCGTTCTCGCCCGCGCTGGCGCTCGCGAAGAAGCTGATCCGCTCGGGCGTCGATGCGCTGGTGATCGAGGGGATGGAGGCCGGTGGGCATATCGGCCCGGTCTCGACCAGCGTGCTCGCGCAGGAGATGCTGCCGGAGATCGCCGAGCAGGTGCCGGTGTTCGTCGCCGGCGGGATCGGGCGCGGCGAGGCGATCGCGGGGTATCTCGACATGGGTGCGGCGGGCGTCCAGCTCGGCACGCTGTTCGTATGCGCGACCGAATCGATCGCGCATGCCAATTTCAAGAAGGCGTTCATCCGGGCTTCGGCGCGCGATGCGATCGCCAGCGTGCAGATCGACGCGCGGCTTCCCGTCATTCCTGTTCGTGCACTGAAGAATGCGTCGAGCGAGCTATTCACCGCCAAGCAGCGCGAAGTCGCGGGGCATCTCGACGGTGGCCGGGTCGAGATGGCCGAGGCGCAGTTGCAGATCGAGCATTACTGGGCGGGCGCGCTGCGCCGCGCGGTGATCGACGGCGACGTCGAGCATGGCTCGGTGATGGCGGGTCAGTCGGTCGGCATGGTCAAGCGCGAGGAGCCGGTCGCGGACATCATCGGCGGCCTGATGGCACAGGCCGCGGCCGCGCTGGAAGCGCGTGCGGTTTGATCTTTTTTCCTCTCCTATGAGGGGAGGTGGCAGCCCGTTTGGGCTGACGGAGGGGTGATCTGCTATCGAGAGGGTGTCACCCCTCCGTCTGGCAAGCGCCAGCCACCTCCCCTTGCAGGGGAGGATTGTAGAGCACGCATGTAATACGCTCGGTCATGACTCGCCCCCTCGACATTCATCAGCACCACCCCGGCGCAGGCCGGGGCCCAGTTGGGGGACGTCGCTGGCTCAGGTCGCGCTCCGTTATTTCGACCTTCCCAAATGGGCCCCGGCCTTCGCCGGGGTGGAGTAGTGGGGGTGAGGTGTTGACGCCGCATCACCTCCCAGCCGCGCCAAGCCACCACCCCCAACCCCCCCCTCTCTCCACTCGCCGCAAAGCGCGTACGGCTTACGTCTCGTTAACCTAATCCCCGCCATAGAGTGTCCCGTCGGGGGACGTTACGAGGTGTTGTGATGAGTCGTCGGTTTGCTTTGCTGTCCGTTACCGCGCTGGGTCTGCTGGCCGGCTGCACGTCGAAGCCGCGGACCGTGGCGCAGGTAGCGCCGCCCGTGATCATGGTGCCGGTGCCCGCGCCGACGATGCCGAAGGGCGCGTCGCCGACCATCGTCATCCCGGTCGCGCTCGCCGACGGCACGTATCCGACGCCGAATCGCAACCTGACGACCTCGGCGAAGGTCTGGCATCTCCGCGCCGCGCTCAACGTCGCTGCGCTTGCTTGCCGCGGACCGCAGGAATTGACGATCGTCGCCGGCTACAACGCGCTGCTCTTGGCGCAGAAGCCGGTGCTCGCCAAGGCCGAGGCGACCTATGCCAGCGAATACAAGTCGGGCGGCGGCGATTGGCAGGATCGCTACGACGATTCGATGACCCGGCTGTACAACTTCTTCTCGCAGTCGCCCGCGCGTGACGAGTTCTGCGCGGCGGCGGGGACCGTCCTTGCGCAGAGCACAGGCCTGACGGCCGAGGCCTTGCCCGCGTTCGCTGCCCAGAACCTGCCCGTGCTCGAACGGCCGTTCACCGATTTCTACCGCGCGGTCGACGTGTGGCGCGGTCGTACCGTGCGTCCGGTCCAGCCGCAGCTGGCCGTCTCGCGCCAATATGCGTCGAACATGCCGGTGCAGACGATCACCCAGGCCCGGCTCCAGCCGATCTCCCAGCCGGTGCCGCCCGCGCAGCCTCGCCTGAAGCTAGACGCCAGCGTCTTCCAATAGGCGCGTTGCGATCCTCCCCCGCCAGGGAGGATCGTCAGCTCTGCCACATCTGCCCGGCGCGTTCTGTCAGCAAAGCTTGGCTTCCCTGCGAAGACTGGGTTAACAGCCGCGGGAATGGCTGATGTTTCAGATCGTCCGGCGGAAGGCCGCTTCGAAGGGCGCGAGCACCGGTTTCCGGTGCGCGTGTATTTCGAGGACACCGACCTGTCGGGGGCGGTCTATCACGCCAATTACCTGCGCTACATGGAGCGCGCGCGATCGGACATGCTGCGGGTCGGCGGGATCGACCAACGCGCGGCGTTCGAGGCGGGTGAGGGCTCCTACGCGATCGCCAGCGTCGCCATCCGCTATGCCGCGCCCGCCAAGCTCGACGACGCGCTGCTGGTCGTCTCGCGGATCACCCAAGTACGCGCGGCCGGGGTCGCCATTCATCAAAGGGTCATGCGCGACGGGCTTGTCTTGGCCGAGGCGGACGTGGTGGCGGCATTGGTCGCTCCCAATGGCCGCCCACGCCGCCAGCCGCGCGCCTGGATCGATATCTACGAACGCCTAGTCTGGCAGGGGGAAGCATGAATCCGGTGTTGACTATGGATAGCGCGACGCTGTCGCCGATCCACTTGTTCCTCCAGGCCGACTGGGTGGTGAAGGGCGTGATGATCGGGCTGCTGCTCGCCAGCATCTGGACCTGGGCGTTGATCGTCGCGTTCTGGCGGCGGATCGGCAAGACGCGCAAGGGCATGACCCGGTTCGAGCGCGATTTCTGGAAGGCCGAGGATATCGACGTCTTCTACAAGGCGGAGGGCGAGAACGACCTGCCGTCGGCGCGCGTGTTCGCCGCCGGCGTGACCGAGTGGCGGCGCTCGACCGCGGGCGGCACGATCGACAAGAGCGGCACGCGCGAGCGGCTGGCGACGACGATGGGTGCTGCGGTCGCGGGCGAGATCGACAAGCTGTCGGACCGGCTGAACGTGCTGGCGACGGTTGGGTCGGTCGCGCCGTTCGTCGGGCTGTTCGGTACGGTCTGGGGCATCATGCGAAGCTTCACCAGCATCGCGGCGGCGCAGAACACGTCGCTGGCGGTGGTGGCACCGGGGATCGCGGAGGCGCTGTTCGCGACCGCGATCGGCCTGTTCGCGGCGATTCCCGCGGTGATCGCGTACAACCGCTTCTCGCACGGCATCAACCGGATCGAGGCGAGCCTCAACCGGTTCGCGGATGGTTTCCACACCACCCTCTCGCGCCAACTGGACGGCTCGCGATGAGCGCGACGCAAATCCTCCCCGGCACGGGGAGGGGGACCGCGACGCGTAGCGGCGTGGTGGAGGGGGGTCTCCGCGCAGCACAGCTTCTGTGGAACGAGGTACTCCACGCAGAGCGGCGTTTGACGCACGCCCCCACCACCAGCTTCGCTGGTCCCCCTCCCCGCGTGCGGGGAGGATTTTAAGGTGGCGATGAACCTTCCTTCTTCCCGCGGCCGCGGACGGCGGGCGCCGATGGCGGATATCAACGTCACGCCGCTGGTCGACGTGATGCTGGTGCTGCTGATCATCTTCATGGTGACCGCGCCGCTGATGACCGCGGGCGTGCCGGTGAACCTGCCCGACGCGCGTGCCAAAGCGCTCGACCAGGAGCAGAAGCCCGTCGAGATCTCGATGGACGAGACCGGCGCGCTGTTCATCGACAAGGATCAGGTGACGGACGATGCGCTGCCGATCCGGCTCGCGTCGATCGCGGCCAGCCGTGCTGTGGGGGACGAACCCCAGGTGCTGCTGCGTGCGGACCGGAAGCTCGATTACGGTCGCGTGATGCGGGTGATGGGCGAACTCAACCGCGCCGGGCTGAACCGCGTCGCGCTGGTGACCGTCGAGGGTAACCAAAACTGATGGCGCTGGCCTGATGGATCGTTCGGAGAAGATCGGCTTAGGCGTTGCCGTCGTCGGGCATGTCGTGCTGTTCGGCCTGTTGTCGCTCGGCTTTCTCAGCGCGCCCGAACCGCCGAAGATCCAGCAGCAGCCGATCGACGTGAGCCTGGTGCCCGACGTCGCGCTGGAGGCGACCGCGCCGCAATCGGCCGAGACGCCTGCGCAATCGATCGCGCCGGATGAAGGCGCGCCCGAGGATGCCGCGCCGCCGGCTCCGCAAGAGGCCGAACCCGAGCCGAAGCCCGATCCCGTGCCACCCGCGCCGCCGCCTAAGCCCGCGCCGCCAAAGCCTGCGCCCAAGCCGCAACCGGCGCCCGAACCCGTGCCCAAGCCGCAGCCGAAACCCAAGCCCGCGCCACCAAAGCCCGCCGCCAAGCCGGCCCTGGTCGCGAAGCCTGTCGTGAAGCCGCAGCCCAAGCCCGAAAAGGCGCCACCCACCAAGTCCGCGCCCGCCAAGGCTGCTCCTGCTAAAGCCGCGCCGACCAAGGCGGCGGCCAAGCCAAACGCTGCGCCCGCAAAGACGTCATCCACTTCGGGCAAGACGTCGTCCGCGTCGTCTGCCAAGCCCGCGAAACCGTCCTCGACCAAGGGCAGCGGCTCGACCGCCGAGGCGAAGACCTCGCGGCCGCGTGGCTCGCGGCTCGGCGACAATTTCCTGAAGGGGCTGTCGGCCGATCCTTCGCCGAGCAAGTCGGAGGCGCCCAAGGCCGCCAAGCTCGGTGCGCAGGCCGCGGCGAACATCGGCTCGGCGATCTTGCGGCAGGTGCAGCCCTGCGCCAACCGTCAGGTCACGCCGGGGCCGGGCGCCGAGCGGATCCGCGTGACAATCAACCTGAAGCTCAACCGCGACGGGACGCTGAAGTCGCGGCCGACGATCACCGGTCATGCCGGCGTCGACGACGACAACCGGCGCTATGTCGACCGCGTCGACGATCTGGCGATCGCCACCTTTGTCGGGTGTTCGCCGCTACGCGGTTTGCCCGACGACCTGTATGACGTGCAGAACGGCTGGAGCAATTTCAGCCTGCGCTACAAACTTCCCGGCTGAGGATGTCCGTTATGACTCGATCGATCCTGGGGTTTTTCCCTTCACCGCTAGCCTTCACTCAAGCTGAGCGCCTCCCCGGCGGAGGCCGGGGCCCAGTTGGAAAGGTCGATGTAACGATGCGCGGACCTCAGTCAGCGGCGTCCCCCAACTGGGCCCCGGCCTTCGCCGGGGTGGCGCATTTGGTTGGTGGGCGTAAGGCTCGATCGGTACTGGCTTCGGTTGGGCTGCTCGCGTTCGTCTCTGGCAGCGCGGCGTACGCGCAGGACGCACCTGCGCTAGCACCCCAGCAAACTCCAGCCGATCCAGCCGCACCAGCTCCGGCAGGCGATCAATCCGGTGGCCTCGTGGTCGACGTCACCGGCGGTATTTCCGCACCGATGCCGATCGCGATTCCCGTGATGCCAACTGCTGCCGTCGTCTCCACCCCCGCAGGCTCGACCGACGTCCTCGGCCGCCAGCTCGCCGATATCGTCACCAACGACCTGCGCAATTCCGGTCTCTTCACGCCGCTCTCCCCGGGCCAGCTTCGCCCGGTCAGCTTCCCCGAAGTCACCGCACCCGGGTTCGACTATTGGGGCAGCACCGGCGCACAAGCGCTGGTGCAGGGCTTCATCCGCGCGAATGGCGACGGGAACCTGACCGTCGGCTGCTACCTCTACGACGTATCGTCGAAGGCCGAACTGACCCGCACCGGATTCGTCGTACCGCCGTCGGACTGGCGTCGCGCAGGGCACAAGTGCGCCGACATGGTCTACACCCGCCTCACCGGCGAAGGCGCGTATTTCGACAGTCGCGTCGTCTATGTGTCCGAGACCGGCCCCAAGGGCCACCGCATCAAGCGGCTCGCGATCATGGATCAGGACGGAGCCAATCACCGCTTCCTGACCAACGGCCAGTCGATCGTGCTGACCCCGCGGTTCGCGCCGAACCAGCAGTCGATCGTCTATATGAGCTATCTCAACAATCGCCCGGCGATCTACGTCTACGACATCGGATCGGGCAAACAACGCCTGGTGGTGGCGAACGCGAACCTGACGTTTGCGCCGCGCTTCTCGCCGGATGGGCGCAACATCCTGTTCTCGATGGCGCAGGGGGGTAACACCGACGTGTACCGTGTCTCGTCGCAGGGTGGCACGCCGCAGCGCCTTACCAACTCGCCGGGGATCGACACCGGCGGCAGCTATTCGCCCGACGGTTCTAAGATCGTGTTCGAGAGCGATCGCTCGGGCGGGCAACAGATCTACGTGATGAACGCCGACGGTTCGAACCAGCAGCGGATCAGCTTCGGCGGCGGGCGGTATGCGACGCCGGTCTGGAGCCCGCGCGGCGACCTGATCGCGTTCACCAAGCTCGGCGGCGGCTTCCGGATCGGCATCATGAGCCCGAGCGGCGGCGGCGAGAAATTGCTGACCAACGACTGGCAGGACGAGGGGCCGAGCTGGTCGCCTAACGGTCGCGTGATCAACTTCTATCGCTCGGGACGCGGCAGCGGCGGCAAGGCGGATCTCTGGTCGGTCGACCTGACGGGCGTCAACGAGCGGAAGATCCCGACGCCGCTCGACGGCTCGGATCCCGCCTGGGGCCCGCTTCGTCCGTAAACCTGCTATGGGGGCGTAACGGGGAAACGTGATTTTCTACGGGAGACTATCTATGTCGAAGCTTTCCAACATCTTGCTGGCGTGTACCGCGCTGATCGCGGTTTCGGGTTGCGCGAAGAAGCGTCCCGCCGTGTTGCCGCCCGCACCGGTCGACAACAATGCGCCGGTCGATCCCAATGCGGGCATGAACAACGGCAATGTCGGCGGCGCGATCGTGCCAGGGTCGGATGCCGATTTCCAGCGCTCGGTCAGCTCGAACACGGTGAATTTCGGGCTCGACATGTACGACATCGATCCGACCGCGCGCGCGATCCTCGACAGCCAGGCGCAGTGGCTGGCGAAGTTCCCAAACCAGCGCATCACGATCGAAGGCCATGCCGACGAGCGTGGCACGCGTGAGTATAACTTGGCGCTCGGCGATCGTCGGGCGAACGCGACCAAGAACTATCTGGCCGCAAAGGGCGTGTCGTCGTCGCGGATGACGACGATCAGCTACGGCAAGGAGCGCCCGGTGGCGATGGGCTCGGACGACCAGAGCTGGGCGGCGAACCGCCGCGCGGTCACGGTGGTGCTGAACTAGCTTTCTACCCCTCTCCCTTCAGGGGAGAGGGAAGGAGGAGCACTTGCGACGGGAGGGTGAGGGCACGTGTCTTGGTGAGCGTGCCCTCACCCTCCCACGCTTCGCGCAGGCCCCTCCCTCTCCCCTTAAGGGAGAGGGTTTTTAGCCCAGCGCCTTGTCGAGCAGTTTCGCCAAGCGGATACCCCCGCGGCGGATTTCCTCGCGCGAGACGGGCACCATCTTCGCGATCGTCGCGTCATCCATCTTCACCCGCGTCGGCACCGCACCGCACGCGTCCCCGCCTAGCGCTGCCGCATACGCGTCATGCGAGGCTGCCCACGACTCCCGGCTCCAGTCGGTGACCGTCCCAGCCCCGATCTTCGCCCGCTCGGCCGCTGGATAGCGCCGTACCAGCGACGGCGGCGTCGAGATCGCGCGTTCGGCCAGCGGCCCGTCCCAGATCGAGTGCAGGTTGAACCGCGCGGGGCCGTAGATGCCGTAATCCGCCTTCACGTCGTTGCCGCCCTTGTCGTTACGGTCGCCCGCATGCAGCGGCTGGTGAAGATCGCCAACGAAGTGGATCAGGAACGCCAGCGCCTGGACGCGGTCCTTCGGTAACGTCGCACGATCGCGCAGCAACTTCACGTCGCGCTCGATCTGCGCGGAGACGCAATTGCCGTCCTTGCACGCGGGCGTCAGGTTGAACGGCGCGCAGACGTCGGCGTCCTGGAAATGCCAGGTATACGCAAAGCCGAAGCGCGACTTGCCGTCGGCGGTCTTCAGCGGCTTGATGCAATCCGCCCAGACGCTCGCCTGTTCGATCGTGCCTGCGGGGCATTCGGGCGTGTCTAGCAGTGCCTGTTGCGCCAGCAGTCGGCGAATCGCGGCTTTGGTCTTCGGCGTGACGTTGGCATAGGCGATCTGCGCGACGGTCTGGTGGCCGTATTCCCAGAACGCGGTGGCGGGGGAGGCGAGGCCGACAACGGCCAAGGCGGCGAGAAAATAGCGCTTCATGCCGGCTCGTTAGCGTAGATCGCGACCGTTCGGCTACCCGCGGACGAGGCCGTCCCGCGGTACATGCCGACGGTGTTGAAACCCCAGGCCATGTCGCCGTCCGGCCCCGCGACGATCACCCCGCCGGTGCCGCCGAGCGCCTTCACTTCGGCGAGCACCGCGTCGGCGGCGGTTTGGAGCGACTCGCCCGACAAACGGACGCGTGCGGCGATCTCGTGGCCAACACCGACGCGGAGGAAGAACTCGCCCGAGCCGGTGCACGATACTGCACAGGCGCGATCGTCGGCGAAGGTGCCCGCGCCGATCACGGGGGTATCGCCGATCCGGCCCCAGCGCTTGCCCGTGACCCCGCCGGTTGAGGTGGCGGCGGCGACATGGCCGTGCGTGTCGCACGCAACCGCGCCTACCGTACCGTACTTCATGTCGACGTCGAACCCGCCGCCATCGGCCTGGAACTCGGCGAACTGGCGGCGCCGTTCGTCGGTCGCGAACCAGTCGGCATCCGCTTGCGGGAGGTTGTGCTCGAGGGAGAACGCATCTGCCCCCTTGCCGGCGAGAAATACGTGGCGGCCGTCGTCGAGGATCGCGCGGGCGAGGCCGACGGGGTTGCGCGTAGCGGTCGCTGCGGCGACCGCGCCCGCGGCTCGCGTACGACCGTCCATGATCGCCGCGTCGAGCTCGAGCGTGCCGTCATGCGTGAACACCGCGCCGCGCCCCGAGTTGAAGTGCGGGTCGTCCTCCAGCACGCGGACCGCCGCCTCGACTGCATCGAGCGCGCTGCCACCGTCCGCGAGCACCTTCGACCCAACGTCGAGCGCACGCGACAGACCGGCGCGCGCGCCCGAATCCTGCTCGGGCGAGACCATCTCGCTGTCGAGTTTGCCGGCGCCGCCGTGGATGACGAGGGTCCAGGTCATGCTGAGTCTTTCGAGGGTAGGGCGCGGAGGCCGATGAGGGGACGGAGCGGCGCGATGCTGCGGCCGATCCAGTAGAAGGCGATGCAACCGATCGTCGTCGCGGCGAGCAGGCATGCGAACTCCGCCCAGCCCGGCAGGCCGGCGGGAAGCAGCGCGTACATGACAAGGACGATGATCGTCTGGTGGATCAGGTAGAACGGGAAGACCGCCTCGGTCAGCACACGGCGCCAGCGATGGTCGCGGTTCCAGTGGCGCTCGGCGATCCCGATCAGCGCGACGATCGCGCCCCATTGCTCGAGCGCATGCGCGACGCCGTAACCGGGGTAGATCCAGCGCGGCGCGACGATGTCGCCGGGCCATTCCAGCTCGATCGCCAGGATCGCGCCATAGCCGAGCAGCGCGGCGATCGCGCCGACCTTCCACCAGCGGGTGATCGCGGCCATCGCGGGCTCGGAGCGGGCGAGGCCGAAGCCGAACAGGAAGGCGGGGAAATAGGTCACGTGCGCGACCCAGTCGCCGTACAGCGCCTGGGTTTCGGCGGCCATCTGGAACCACCAGCCGTGGACGAAGACGAGCCACGCGACCGGGAGGACGAACACCGCCCAGCTGCCGAAGACCCAGTCGAATACGCGCTGCAGCCAGCCGCCGCGGACGACGATCAGGCCGAGCGTCAGCGCGGTGGTGTAGGCCCAGAGATAGACCACGAACCAGAGATGGTTCCAGGTCGGCAGCGTGAGCCCGGCGAGCTTGCCGAAGCGGAAATAGTCATGGCTCCAGAACGTCAGATAGCTGCCGGTATAGGCGTGCTTCGTAACCAGCTCGACCCAGGGCTGTGGCGGGACGATCACCACGATGCCGAACAGCAGCGGTACGAGCAACCGGTTGCAACGATTGGCGAAGAACCCGGCGGTGCTGCTCGACCGGTTGAGCAGCGCGCGGCTCGCATAGCCGGAGACGACGAACAGCAGCGTCAGCCGCCACGCGTTGCTGGCGAGCATCGGCAGCCGCACCCAGTCCTCGACGTGAAGCGATTTCACATGGAAGTTCCACGGCACGAAGACCATGCCGATATGGTAGAGGATCAGCAGCGCGAACGCCCCGATCCGCAGCCAGTCCATGCCGTAATGCCGCGTCATCGCGCGGCCCTAGGGGCCGGGGGGCGGTGCCGCAAGCGTGCGAGGGCCGAGGCGTTCCCCGCGCCGGTTCACGCTTTCATGCGCGGCGTGCCCATGAAGTCGCGCTTGCCGATCGGGACGCCCTGCGCGCGCAGGATCGCGTAGGCCGTGGTGGCGTGGAAATAGAAATTGGGCTGCGAGAACGACAGCAGGAAGTTCGC
Source organism: Pseudomonadota bacterium (assembly GCA_040388215.1). GTDB lineage: Bacteria > Pseudomonadota > Alphaproteobacteria > Sphingomonadales > Sphingomonadaceae > Sphingomonas. The sequence continues at coordinate 126,515 of JAZKCH010000006.1, forward strand.
GCCGGTGAACGGCATGGTGAAGGTGCCGAACTCGAATTTCGTATCGTTGTCGGCGAGCGCATCGAAACTCTCCCGGTCGATCGCCTCCAGCGTGGCGATCGCGTCGCGCAGGACGCCATGGAGCCCTGCGAAATCGGTCGGCCAGGGCGAGCGGTCGGGCGAGAAGGTGCCGCAGCGGACGCCCTCGATCCCGCCGACCGAATGCGCCGCGCAGGATTTCACCTGATAGCCGAACGGCAGCATGTCCTCGGCGAGCTTGGCGTCGATCAGGACTGCGGGTTCGATGCCGCGTTCGGCCGCGAACGCTTCCGCCTTGTCGAGCAGTGCGTCGACCGCACGGAGAATCTGGAGGTTCGAGGGGATCGTCGCATCGTACAGGGACAGGGTCATCGCGTTCGCTCCTAAAGCCGTGCGCCGCTATGACCGACGTTTGGCATACCCGCCAGCGATGTTCCGTTCCACCGCGCAAGTCGCTATATAGGCCTCGAACTCCCGAGGAATCTCCATGTCCCTTCGTCCCTGGCGCGATATCACCCGCCGCAAGAGCCGCCAGATCATGGTCGGCAACGTCCCCGTCGGCGGCGACGCGCCGGTCACGGTGCAGACGATGACCAACACGCCGACCGACGACGTCCGCGCGACGGTTGACCAGATCCGGCGTTGCGAAGAGGCGGGCGTCGACATCATCCGCGTCAGCTGCCCCGACGTCGAATCGACCACCGCGCTGAAGCAGATCGTTCGCGCCAGCCGCGTGCCGATCGTCGCGGACATCCATTTCCACTACAAGCGCGCGCTCGAAGCGGCGGACGCGGGCGCGGCGTGCCTGCGGATCAATCCGGGCAATATCGGCTCGGCGTCGCGCGTGAAGGAAGTCGTCGACGCAGCGAAGTCCAATGGCTGCGCGATCCGGATCGGCGTCAATGGCGGCTCGCTCGAGCGGCATCTGCTCGAGAAATACGGCGAGCCTTGCCCCGATGCGCTGGTCGAGTCGGCGATGGATCACATCAAGCTGTTGCAGGACCACGACTTTCACGAGTTCAAGGTCGCGGTGAAGGCGTCCGACCTGTTTCTCGCGGTGGCGGCCTACCAGCAGTTGGCGGAACAGGTCGATTGCCCGCTGCATCTCGGCATCACCGAGGCGGGCGGGTTCGTCGGCGGCACCGTCAAGTCGGCGATCGGGATGGGCAGCCTGCTCTGGTACGGGATCGGTGACACGATCCGTGTGTCGCTCTCCGCCGAGCCGGAAGAGGAAGTCCGCGTCGGCTTCGAGATCCTCAAGTCGCTCGGCATCCGTAACCGCGGCGTCCGCGTCGTCTCGTGCCCATCGTGTGCACGCCAGGGGTTCGACGTGATCCGGACGGTGCAGGCGCTCGAGGAGCGGTTGCAGCACATCCGCACGCCGATGTCCTTGTCGGTGCTCGGCTGCGTCGTGAACGGGCCGGGCGAAGCGCGCGAGACCGACATCGGGATCACCGGCGGCGGCAACGGCAAGCACATGGTGTACCTGTCGGGCGTCACCGACCACCACGTCCAGGATGCCGACATGGTCGACCACATCGTCCGGCTGGTCGAGGCGAAGGCCGCCGAGATCGAAGCGGCCGACGAGGCGATGGCTGCACTGGTGCCGGTGGCGGCGGAGTAGAGGGCTACCACCACGCCCCGTCATCCTGACGAAAGTCAGGATCCAGGGTAACGAACGCGGACCTCAATGGCTCTGGATCCGGACTTTCGTCAGGATGACGAGGAATAGGGCGCAGGCTTCGTCTCGTTCTCCCGCGAAGGCGGGAGCCCAGGGTAACAGGCGATGACGGTTGCGGCTCCTAGAACCCCGCCTTCGCGGGGGAACAGTTATGGCCGTACGACGATGGCGTGCCGGTTCGATGCGGCGTATGGGATGCGCATGACGACGGCAGCCGATCTCGATGCACTGACCGCGCTGGATCAGGCGGCGACGCCCGGGCCTTGGTACGTGCGGGCGATGGATGACGAGAATGCAACGTGCGCGACCGCTGTTGCCACGAAGCCCAACACGTCCGGCGACAATGACGACCTTTCCGGTTCGACCTTTCATGGCGTGGTAGCGGCAACCTCGATCCAGCATCACGACTATGTCGTTCCCGCGGATGGACGATCGAGGGAAAATGCAGCGTTGATCGCGGCCGTCCGGACCGCACTTCCCGAATTGCTGCGGCTGGCGAGAATCGGTGCCGCAGCCGATCGCGCCTGATATCCGCCTGTTCCGATGACCTCTCGCATCGTGTCACCCGCTTTAGCCTTCGCGATTGCCGCGTTCGGCATCGGACTGTTCTCCATGATGGATGCGGTGATGAAGTCGCTCGTGCTTGCGATCGGCGTCTATAACGCGCTCCTCTGGCGGCAGATGATCAGCGTCGGGCTGGGTGCGGTCGCGTGGAAGCTGGGGAAGAGCGGGCGACCGTCCGGGCGGGCGCTCAAGCTGCATCTGGCGCGAGGACTGGTGACCACGGCGATGGCGGTGCTGTTCTTCTGGGGGCTGGCACGCGTGCCGATGGCGCAGGCGATTTCGCTAACTTACATCGCGCCGATCCTCGCGCTGCTGCTCGCGGCGGCTACGCTCGGCGAGCGGGTTGGGTGGAAGACGTTGGTCGCCTCGATCGCCGCTCTTGGCGGCGTGCTGGTGGTGATGATCGGGCAGGGACGCGAGGTGCCCGGACCCGAGACGTTCCACGGAACGCTCGCGATCCTCGGCTCGGCGGTGCTGTATGCGGTCAACCTCGTGATCGCGCGGCTGCAGAGCCAGGCGGCGCGGCCGGGAGAGATCGCGTTCTTCCAGGCGCTCGTCATTACCGCGACATTGGCGCTGGCCTCGCCCTGGCTCGCGGTGGTGCCCGAGGCTGTGCAATGGCCCAAGCTCGTGCTGGCCGCGGGGCTTGCGACCGCGTCGCTGTGGCTGCTCGGCTGGGCGTATGCGCACGGCGATACCGGGTTCCTCGCGACCACCGAATACACCTCGTTCGTCTATGCCGCAGTGCTGGGTTTTCTCGTGTTCGGCGAGCGGGTATCGGCGTTCACGCTGGCGGGCGCGGCGATCATCGTCGTCGCGTGCCTGTACGCGGCGCGGCGGCGTGACATCGCGCAGACATCGATCGAGGCTAGTGCATGACCCATATCCGTTCCGCGACTCCGGCCGATGTCGGCACGATCCTGCGCTTCGTCCGCGAACTCGCCGCGTTCGAGCGCGAGCCGGATGCGGTCGAGGCTACCGAGCCGATGCTAGAAGAAGCCCTGTTCGGGGAGCGGCCGGCAGCCGAGGCTCTGATCGCGGAGAACGAGCACGGCCCGCTCGGCTTCGCGCTGTTCTTCCACAATTTCTCGACGTGGACGGGCAAGCGCGGGCTGTATCTGGAAGATCTGTACGTGACGCCGGACGCGCGCGGGCAGGGGGTCGGCGGCGCGTTGCTGGCGCATCTCGCCGGCGTTGCGCTCGATCGCGGTTGCGCGCGGTTCGAATGGTCGGTGCTCGACTGGAATGCCGATGCGATCGCGTTTTATCGGAAGGTCGGCGCGGTCGGGATGGAGGACTGGACGATCCAGCGGATGTCGGGGGATGCGCTGGTCCGGTTGGCGGGGCGGTAGGTGAGGGCGCAACGCGAGCGTGCCCTCACCCTTCCCACGGCACGTGCCGCGGGCCCCTTCCCTCTCCCCCGAGGGGAGAGGGAGTTAAGCGCTTACCGCCCTGCGGCGTCGTCCGCGTTCATTGGCTCTTCGCCCTTGGCCTTCTCGGCGTTGTAGCGCTCGATCGCCTCGATCGTGACGCGCTTGGCTTCGTCGGCATCGCCCCACTTGCCGACGCGGACCCACTTCGTCTTTTCCAGGTCCTTGTAGTGCGTGAAGAAGTGCTCGATCTGCTCGAACACGATCTCCGGCATGTCGCCGCGCTCGCCGATGTTCGCGTAGTACGGGAACACCGCGTCGACCGGCACGCAGACGAGCTTCTCGTCGCCGCCGGCTTCGTCTTCCAGGTTCAGCACCGCGATCGGCCGCGCACGGACGACGCAGCCGGGGATGAACGGCGAACGTGCGATCACGAGCGCGTCGAGCGGATCGCCATCGGGGCTAAGCGTGTGCGGCACGAAGCCATAGTTCGCCGGATAGCGCATCGGCGTGTGCAGGATGCGGTCGACGAACAGCGCGCCGCTGGCCTTGTCGAACTCGTACTTCACGGGCTCGCCGCCTGTCGGCACTTCGATGATGACGTTGAGGTCTTCGGGCGGGTTCTTGCCGGTCGGGATGAGATCGATACGCATGGCGGTCCTTTCGAATATGACGGTGCCGGCGCTCCTCCTATGGGGAGCGGCCGGCACCGATAGATTTCAAAGGCTCAACGCGGCGTCAGCAGCTTGTCGAGCCCGCCGTCACCTGTACCCACCTTCTGCAGGCGCGGATAGCGCGGCCCGTCATGGTAATCGAGCGTGATATCCCGGAATCGGTCGTTGTTTTTCACCGTGAGACGGATCGGCACCTTCGTTCCCTGCGCAGCAAGGATCGCCGCCTTGATTCGGTCGGACGAATAGGCCTCGCTGTTGACCGCTTCGATCTCGGTGCCGACGTCGAGACCCGCCTTGAACGCCGGGCTGTCCCAGATCGATGAGGTGACCACGCCTTCCTTGTTGATCACCATGCCGAGCGAATAGCTGACATCGGTGCCGCGCGTCTTCTCCGCCTGCTTCAGATACGGGCTCTGCTCGGGGCCGTAGACCAGCTTGTAGCCGTTCATCGCGAAGCCGTTGATCGGCGCCGGCTTGCCGGTCTCGGTCAGGCGCGTGTTCAGGAACGTCGCCCAGTCATAGGGGACGATGCCGTTGAGCGTCTTCGCGACGTCGGCGAAGGTGTAGGTGAGCTCGCCGTAATCGCCGTCCCGCACGCCGAAGAATGCGCGCGCGAAGTCGTCGATCGACTTGGTCCCGCCCGACTTCTGGCGGAGCATCGCGTCGACCTCCATCCAGACCATCAGGCCCTCGTTGTAATAATCCTCGGAGCGCTGCCAGCTGGTCCAGCCCTTGGGCTTACGCGCGGAAATCACCGGATCGTTGGTCGTGTCGATCAGCGGACGCCACTGGCGGCCCGGTGCGGTGTCGTAATTGCCGAGGATCGAGGCATAGCCGTCGAGCGTGTCCTGCTTGCTGACCAGCCCCGACCGCGCCTGGAGCACATAGCCCCAGAACTGCGTCTGGCCTTCGTAGACCCACAGCAGCGAATCGCGCATCGGCGTGCGGAAATCGGGCGTCCACAGGTCGGCGCCGCGGCGGAACTTGCCGTCCCAGCTATGAGTGAACTCGTGCGGTAACAGGTTGCGCGCGGCGGCACCCGTCTCCCACTCGGTGAAATAGCCGGGCTTCACGCCGTTTTCCGAACTGCGGTGATGCTCGAGGCCGATGCCGCCGAGCTGGTCGGTGATCGACAGCAGGAATTCGTAATGATCGTAATGCTGCGCGCCGAAGGTCTTGGCGGCCTGGTCGACGAGGCGCTTGTGCGCGTCGATCTGCTCGGGCTTGGCGGCGAGCTGGTCGGGGCTGTCCGCGAACACGTTGAGGTCGACGCGGGGGCTGAGCGGCCAGACCTTGCCGTATTTGCCCGCCAGCGTCGGCGAATCGACGAGAATCTCGTAGTTGGTCGTGTCGTAGCTATAGGTCGAGCCGGACACCTTGGCGGGCACCGCACCCGCGGCGGTCCAGCCGGCCGGATAGGTCGCGGTCATCTTGATCGGGATCTGGCGCGTGAAATAGCCCGCCGGGTAGAGGCTGACGAGGTTCGGCTGGAGGCTGACCATCGTCGGCGTCATCACGATGCGGCCCTGGTCGCCCTTGGTCGCGGAGATGAACTGGAATTCGGCGACGACGGTCTTCGCGCCGGTCGGCACGTCGATGTGGAACGCGAACACGTCGACTGGATCGCGCGTCCAGGGGAGGATCTTGCCGTTCGCGCGGATCACGAGGCCGGCGAGCTTCTCGATCTCGCCGCGCGGGGAGTGCGCGCCGGGGAGCCACTTCGGATAGAGCAACGCCATCGGGCCGGACTTGGCGACCGGGATCGTCTCCTTCACGCGGAAGATGCCGCGCTCGGTATCGGTCGCGTCGACGTCGAGCAGCAGCGTGCCCGGATAGGGCGTGTCGACCGCGTCGGGGATCGTGTCGACGAAGGGCACCGGCTGCGGCGCGGTGTTGCCGGCGGGAACTTGCGCCACCGCGGGAACAGCGGACGCGAGCAGGGATGCGACGAGAAGCTTGCGGATCAAGGAAAGGCCTTCCGGCTGAGAGACGATGACCCGAGGTGTAAGCGCGATAAAGGGCAGCCGTCCAGTCCTTTACCAGGGCTGCTCAGCCGCTCCCGAGCACGTTGATCGTGAACGCCAGCACGCCGATGTTGAAGACGAACGCCGCCATACACTGGCCAAGCGCGGCTTTGCGCACCCGGCGCGAGGTGATCTCGACGTCGGAGGTCTGGAACGTCATCCCCAGCGTGAACGCGAAATAGGCGAAGTCCCAGTAATCGGGCTCGTCGCAACTCGGGAAATCGAGGCCCTTGGCGTCCTTCCCATCCGGATCGTCGACATAATAAAGATGCGCGTAGTGCAGCGTGTAGATCATGTTCGAGAACAGCCACGCCAGCGCCAGCGTCGCGATCGTCAGCGCGATTCCGACCGCGTCGTTCTTGCCCTGCAATTCCTTGGCGACCGCGACCAGGATCACCAGCATGATCGTCCCGCTGAACCCGAGCAGTACCGCGCGGTTGGCGTCGTTTTCCTCCGCCGCCCGGCGCATCCGTTCGGCGGTGGCATTGCGGAACAAGGTCGAGACCGCGATCAGGAACACGACCGCGCCGATGTCGAACGCCGCCATCGTGCCGCGGCCGAGCCCGAACCGCGGAATCAGCGCGACGAGCCCGATCGCGAACACCAGTACGAACAGGATGAAGCGCGGTGGGGCAACGCGTTGGCCGAGGCCCCAATATCTGGCTTTGCTGGTCATGCCACAGCGCTAGCGCTTCGCGGGCACGTCGCCTAGATACGCGCGCATCATGGCCAAGACAGAAACCCCGCGCCGCATCCGTGGCACCCAGGACATTTTCGGTGACGAGCAGCGCCGGTTCGCGCACGTCCTGTCGACGTTCGAACGGGTGCGCGCGCTGTATTGCTTCCAGCGGGTCGATATCCCGGTGTTCGAATCCACGGCCGTGTTCGCGCGCTCGCTCGGCGAAACGACCGATGTCGTGTCGAAGGAAATGTACACGTTCGAGGATCGCGGCGGGGATTCGCTGACGCTGCGCCCCGAGTTCACCGCCGGCATTGCGCGCGCCTACCTGACCGAGGGCTGGCAGCAGTTCGCGCCGCTGAAGCTCACCACCAGCGGGCCGGTGTTCCGCTACGAACGCCCGCAGAAGGGGCGCTTTCGGCAGTTCCACCAGATCGATGCCGAGGTGATCGGGGCGGCCGAGCCGGCGGCGGACGTCGAGTTGCTCGTGTTGGCGGATCAGTTGCTGCGTGAACTCGGCATTTCGGAGGGCGTTACGTTGCAGCTCAACACGCTGGGCGACGCGGCGACGCGCGATGCCTGGCGCGCGGCGCTGGTGGCACATTTCGAAGCACATCGCGGGGAACTGTCCGAGGACAGCCTGACCCGGCTCGAAAAGAATCCGATGCGGATCCTCGACTCGAAGGACCCGCGCGACCGCCCAATCGCCGACAGCGCGCCGGACATCGACGCGTATCTGACTCCCGAGGCACGTGCGTTCTTCGAGGCGGTGACCGCCGGGCTCGATGCGGCGGGCGTCGCGTGGGAGCGCAACGCGCGGCTGGTCCGCGGCCTCGATTACTACCGCCACACCGCCTTCGAATTCGTGACCGACCGGCTGGGCTCGCAGGGGACTGTGCTGGCGGGCGGACGGTACGACGGGCTGATCGGCTCGCTCGGCGGGCCGGAGACGGCGGGTGTAGGTTGGGCCGCGGGTGTCGAACGGTTGGCGATGCTGTTGGAGGAACCGACTGGGCAGCGTGCCCAAGTCATCGTCGTTGCAGAGGACGATGACTCAAGTCTTGATGCGATTGCTCTGATTTCCAACCTCCGGCGAAATGGATTGTCCGCCGATCTGGTTGCTTCCGGTTCGCCGAAAAAACGCTTCGACAAGGCCGTCAAGGCAGACCCGCAGGCGATCGCGAGCGTTCGTCGCATCGACGGCGAAGTCGTTCAAAAGTTGAAGATGCTCGGGTCAGAAACCGAAGGACTTGAGGCTCAATTGAAGACGCTGCTGTCGTGATGGGTCATCCGCAAATCCTCCCCGATACGGGGAGGTGGCAGCGCGCAGCGCTGACGGAGGGGGGGCTCCGCGTCGCGCAACGCCTGCGGCCCGCCCCCTCCACCACCCTACGGGCGGTCCCCCTCCCCGTGCCGGGGAGGATTTGATGACCCAGATTTCCCCCGACCGCATTCGCGCGATCGAGGCGCGGCGTGACGAACTGCAAGCCCTGATGTCGACCGGCGACCTCCCCTCCGACCGCTTCGTCGCGGTATCGAAGGAATATGCCGAGCTCGAACCCGTCGCCCAAGCCGCCACCGAGGTGCGCCGGCTGCGGCAGGAGGCGGAGAGCCTCGCGTTCATGGCGGAGGATGCCGACGACGAACTTCGCGCGATGGCGTCGGACGAGTTGCACGAGAACCGCACGCTGCTCGAAACCGCGGATCGGAAACTCGCGCTCGCGCTGTTGCCGCGCGATTCTGCCGACGAACGCTCGGCGATGCTCGAAGTCCGCGCCGGCACCGGTGGCGACGAGGCCGCGCTGTTCGCGGGCGACCTGTTCCGGATGTACCAGCGCTATGCCGAATCGCAGGGCTGGCGGGTCGAGATGATCTCTGGTTCTTCGTCCGACGCGGGCGGCTTCAAGGAAGTCGTCGCTAGCGTCACCGGGCAAGGCGTGTTCGCCAAGCTCAAGTTCGAGAGCGGCGTGCACCGCGTCCAGCGCGTGCCGACCACGGAAGCGGGCGGGCGAATTCACACCTCGGCGGCGACGGTTGCGGTGCTGCCCGAGGCGGAGGAGGTCGACGTCAAGATCGACGACAAGGACCTGCGCATCGACGTCTATCGCTCGTCGGGTCCTGGCGGCCAGTCGGTCAACACGACGGACTCGGCGGTGCGGATCGTCCACATCCCGACCGGGCTGACGGTGATCCAGCAGGACGAGAAGTCGCAGCACAAGAACAAGGCCAAGGCTTTGCGCGTGCTCAGGACGCGGCTGTACGAGGCGGAACGAGACCGGTTGCATGCCGAGCGGGCAGGCGCACGGAAGTCGATGGTCGGCTCGGGTGATCGGTCTGAACGCATCCGGACCTACAACTTCCCGCAAGGCCGCGTGACCGATCATCGCATCAACTTGACGCTCCACCGCCTGCCGGAGATCGTCGCAGGCGAGATGGACGAGCTGATCGGCGCACTGATCGCGCAGGACGAAGCGGACCGCCTGGCGCAGCTGGATGGCTAAATTCTGCTCCCCCTCCCGCAAGCGGGAGGGGGCCGGGGGGTGGGCTCGCGGCCGGTTCCAGACGAGCGTTCAGCGTGGGTCTCTCGACCTATCGCAACTGGTGTGTCCGCGGTGAGCGCGTGCCCACCCCCCAACCCCCTCCCGCAAGCGGGCGGGGGGGTAAGGTCGGCCATCGCCACCGCCGCCGCGCAGTTCGCCTTCTCCGCCACCCCCCGCCTCGACGCGGAACTGCTCATGGCGCACGCACTCGACGTCGAGCGCAACGCGATCCTCCTCGACCCGGATCGCTACGCCGTCCCCGATAACTTTGCCGCGCTCGTCGAACGTCGTCTCAACCATGAGCCGATCGCCTACATCACCGGCACCCGCGGCTTCTGGTCGATCGATCTCGCCGTCGGCCCCGGCGCGCTCGTCCCCCGCGCCGACAGCGAAACGCTCCTGATCGCCGCCCAAGCGCACTTCGCCGGCCGCGCCCCCGCCACCGTGCTCGACCTCGGCACCGGCCCCGGCACGCTACTGCTCGCCGCGCTCGACGAGTGGCCCGCGCAAGGCCTCGGCGTAGACTATTCCCCGCAAGCGCTCGCTTACGCCCGCACCAACGCCGCCGCCCTCGGCATGACCGACCGCGCCCACTTGATCCGCGGAAGCTGGGCGAGCGCGCTCGTCGGCCAGTTCGACCTGATCCTCGCCAACCCGCCCTACATCGCCTCTGACCAGACGCTCCCGCTCGAAGTCCATAACCACGAGCCGCATGCAGCGCTGTTCGCCGGTCGCGACGGGCTCGACGACTACCGCATTCTCGCGGAACAAATCCCCGCGCTGATCGCCCCCGGTGGCGCGGCCGTAATAGAGATCGGATCGACACAAGCGGCGTCCGTCACGGCGCTGCTCGAAGCGCAGGGCCTGCAGGTCGCGCTCCACCACGACTATGGCGGTAACCCGCGCGTGCTGGTCGCGACTTGAACAATATGGCGCTAAACCTCACATTTCGCTTGTAGTAGGTCCCTTGCGGCCGCTATCACGCGGGCAGGGGCACGCACTCTCGACGATTGGTCGGTTTAGAGCGATGACCCGCATCCTTCGCTTTGAGGTCGCTGCAGTCCGGCGGCCCTGGCAAGTTCGACGCACCGATCTCGTCTAGATCGTCGGTGCGCGGCGGGGGGTTTGCACCGCATTTCGGAGCACGACCAGATTTTGGTTCGACGACTGAGGACACAAGCTTGATCAACAACCGGCAAGCCGGCCGCCGTCGCGGTCGTGGCAACAATAATAATGGCGGCGGTGGCGGTGGTGGCGGTCAACGCCAGGGCGGCGGCGGTGGCCAGGGTGGTCGCGATACCGGCAACCGCATCGACAGCCGCGCGCGCGGCAACGCGAGCCAGCTGTACGAGAAGTACAAGAACCTCGCGCGCGATGCGCAGCAGCAGGGCGACCGCGTCAACATCGAATATTACCTCCAGTTCGCGGACCATTATTTCCGCGTCCTGAGCGAGACCCGCGCCCGCTTCGAAGAGAGCCAGCCGCAGGCGCAGCAGCAGCCGCGTCGCCAGCAGCCGTTCGATCTCGACGGCGACGACGATTACGGCGACGAGGGCGAACCGATCCGCTCGGGCGAGCAGCAGGGTGGCCAGGCTTCGGCCGAGCAGAATGGTGGCCAGAACGGCCAGTACCAGAATGCGCCCCGCCAGAATCGCGATACGCAGAGCCGCGAAGACCGTCCGCAGCGCGAAGAGCGTCCGCGGTACGAGAACAACCGCTACGAAGGCCAGCGTAACGAGGGCACCCGTAACGACGGCCCCCGCAGCGAAGGCCAGCGCGAGGACCGCGTCCGTGGCGACGGCCAGCGCAACCAGCGCAACGCCCCCCGCGATACGCAGCAGCGCGACGAGCGTAGCGGCGAAGAGCAGGGTCAGGCTCGCGAGGCCCAGGCCCGTGAGAACCAGACCCGCGACAACCAGTCCCGTGAAGAGCACGTCCGCGAGCCTCGCAGCGACTACCGCGATGCGCCACAGCGTGAGACGATCCGCCGCACGCCCCGCGTGAGCGCATCGGTGGCCAACGCCAACCAGGATTCGGAAGCCGACACGCTGCGTTCGGCGAGCGAGCCCGTCCAGCCGACCAACGATCAGGTCACGCAGCCGACCGAAGCCGTCGAGACCGCAGCGCCCGTCGCAGCCACCGAGGAGCAGCCCCGCCGTCGCGGTCGCCCGCGCCGCGATCGCAGCCTCGACGCACCCGCCGCGCAGGATCAGGGTGCGCAGGACGAGGGCGCCCCGACTGCGTTCGACGCAGATCGCCTGCCGCCCTCGCTCGGCATCTCGGCTACCGTCGCACCCGCGCCGGCTGCAGCACCCGAAGCGGCCCCCGCCGCCGACGCTGCAACCGAGGAAAAGCCGCGCCGCCGCCGCGTTCGCGCGGTGCCCGACGAGGTTCAGGCAGGCTGATCTCGACCGCTCTGGATCCAGGGTTACGATCGAAAAGGCCGGTACCGCATCCCGCGGTGCCGGTCTTTTTCGTATCGGCGGGGCAGTTTCGAAGTCTCCGATGACCGGTGCTCGCTCCCGCCGTGGGTGGTAGGCCGCGCTGAACGTCGGCTATCTATTCGCTCGGCAGCGCACGCGCGATCTTAAGAATAGGCGCGGTAAAAGAACACGATCGTCGTCGCGATCGTCACCAGTAGCGTCCACACACGGATCACCTGCGGCGACAGCAACAACCCCAGTTTCGCGCCGAAATGCCCGCCGACGATTCCCCCGATCAGCATCGGCACGCACAGCGCCCACACCACCATCCCGGTCGCGATGAAGATGATCGTCGCGGCAAGGTTCGCGACCGCCAGCATCAATGTCCGCGGCGGCGCGAGCGTCGCGGGTGTCGCCCCCGACAGCAATCCCCACGCCGCGGTCAGCATCAGCCCGACGCCACCCCCGAAATACCCGCCATAAATCCCGAGCAGAGCCTGCACCCCGACCAGCGACTTCGGCCCGATCTCCACCCGCGAACGCAGCCACAACGACGCCCGCGTCCCGAACGCGATCGCCAGCGTAGCGAACAGCAACAGCCACGGCACGATCAGGTCGAACGCGCGCGCCGACGTGGCGACCAGCAACAGGCTTCCGACCAGCCCGCCGACGAACGTGACCCCCGCCATCGTCCGCATGCCGACGCCCGAGATCGGTTGGAGCCCGTGGCGATACGCCCAAGCACTCGCCATCGCGCCCGGCTGGAGCGAGACGTTGCTGGTCGCGTTGGCGAAGGTCGACGGCACGCCGAGCCCGATCAGCGTCGGCATCGTCGCGAAGCTACCGCCGCCCGCCAGCGCGTTCATCGCCCCGCCGAGAATCCCCGCTCCGGCCGCCAGCGCAACCGCACTCCACTCAAGCAAAAGCGTCGGACTCGGCGGCGGCCTCGCGATCGATCTGCGCGCGGCTCTTCTTCTCCGACGCGGTCTTCAGCTGGCCGCACGCCGCATCGATATCGCGCCCGCGCGGCGTCCGCACCGGTGCCGAAATCCCCGCGCCGAACACGATGCTCGAGAACGACTTGATCCGCTCGGGCGTCGAACACTCGTACTGCGCGCCCGGCCACGGGTTGAACGGAATGAGGTTCACCTTCGCCGGCAGTTCGTACTTCCGCAGCAACCGCACGAGCTCCCGCGCGTCGTCATCGGAGTCGTTCTTGTCCTTGAGCATCACGTATTCGAACGTGATCCGCCGCGCGTTGTTCGTCCCCGGATAATCCGCGCACGCCTGCAACAGCTCCTCGATGCCGTACTTCCGGTTGAGCGGCACGATCTCGTCGCGCACTTCCTTCGTCACCGCGTGCAGCGAGACGGCCAGATTCACGCCGATCTCGGCCCCCGCACGCGCCATCATCGGCACCACGCCGCTGGTCGACAACGTGATCCGCCGCCGGCTCAGCGCAAGCCCCGCGCCGTCCATCACCAGCTTCAACGCATCGCGGACGTTCTCGAAATTATACAGCGGCTCGCCCATCCCCATCATCACGATGTTGGTGAGCATGCGGCCTTCCGGCTGGCTCGGCCATTCGCCCAGCGAATCGCGTGCGAGCATCACCTGGCCGACGATCTCGGCCGGCGTCAGGTTGCGCACCAGCCGCATCGTGCCGGTGTGGCAGAACGTGCAGTTGAGCGTGCAGCCGACCTGGCTCGACACGCACAACGTGCCGCGATCCGCATCGGGGATGAACACCATCTCGTAATCCTGCGCGTCGTCCGAGCGCAGCAGCCACTTCCGCGTGCCGTCGGTCGACACCTGCGCCTCGACCACGTTGGGCCGGCTGATCACGAAGCGCTGTTCCAGCCACGGGTGCATCGTCTTCGAGATATCGGTCATCGCCGAGAACTCGGTCGCGCCGCGATTGTAGATCCAGTGCCACAGCTGCTTGGCGCGCAGCTTGGCCTGCTTCTCCTCGAGCTGCGACGTCTCCAGCGCCATCCGCAGATCGGCGAGCGACAGCCCGAGCAGGTCGATCCGCCCATCGCTGCGCGGCACGAAGCTGCGGGGAACGGGCACGGGGTCGATGTGCCCAGGGATGGGCATGAGGTTCGCGGCGGTCTGCATGGGCCGAGCCCCTAGCGGAATTTTGCCGATTTTTCTAGCCTGCTACGCCTGGGCTCCGTCAGCGCGTACCCAGCAGATCGCGATAGGTGGCATCGACCGCCTCGACCATCGTCTCGCTCGTGTATTTGTCGATAAATCGTGCATGACCCCGCTCCCCCCATCCCGGCAAGTCTGCAGGATCGAGCGTTTCGAGGAGATGGCGCAGGGCGTCCACGTTGTTCGAAGGAAATGTCAGGCCGAAGCGTCCGGCATCCAGCGTGTCGTTCAAGCCACCGGCGTCGGACGCGATCACCGCCCGGCGGACCCGCATCGCTTCGATCGCGACGAGGCCAAAGCCTTCCCAGCGCGACGGAACGATGATGGCATCTGCCGCCATCATCTCCGAAACCACGCCGTTACGGTCACGCCAGCCGACATATTCGACGAAATCCGGCGTGATCTGACCAATCTGCGGCGCCACGACGGGTTGGCCAACGACGCGCAAGGCATAACGATCGCCGAGCTTCGCGATCGCTTCGAGCAGCAGGTCGAGACCCTTTTGTCGGTCGAACCTGCCCACGAACAGCAGCTTGATCCGATCGTCGTCCCAACGGGCCGGCGTTACCGGGGGGGGCGCCTTGCTGATCGCATTGTTGATCACCACGAGCTTCTCGTCGGGCAAACCCACACGGCGGGCGACGTCGCCTTCATGCGGCGAGATCAGGATGATCCGGTCGGCTTTCCGCGCGAGATAGCGTTCCACGGCGATGATGAACCGCTTGGCGAACGGCGATACCTGCATGCTGAACGCCCAGCCGTGCGGGCAGAAGATCATCCGCGGACGCTTGCCGAACCGCATGATGCGCGTGATCACGCCGGCGCCGAACGAATGCGCGTGGACGATATCCGGCTGTATCTGGCGGCGTACGCGGCGGTAGCTGAAGAACAGCCTCGCCATGCCGAGCAGTCGGTTCGGTCGATCGAAATATTCGAACCGGATACCGCTGTCGAGCAACCGCGGCTCGATATGATCGCGGTGCTGTTCAGGCATCAACAGCGTCAGCGCGTCCGGCCCGTAGCGCTCGGCCTGCGGCGTCAGCAACTCGGCGAGAAAACTTCCCGTGCCGCCGATAATGCTGTCGCACACGTGCAGCACGCGGGGTGGGCTACCCTCAGCGCGCGTTTGCCTCGCTAATGCCATGCGATCAGACCAGGACGGTGCCGGTGATCGGGATGCCGTGCTTGTCCAGCACTTCGATTAATCCGCGCACCACGTTCCGTCTGGTAAAATGCTTGCGAATGACGATCACTGCGGAGTCGAACCCCGTCAGCGAATCGGCGATGCTGGTGGCGCCATTGGTCGCGCTGACGACCGTGGCCGCAATCATCTGGCTCGCCGAGGTCGCGATCGCGTCGTGCTGCTCGATCAACGAGCGGCGCTCGATCGGTTCGTTACCGCCATGGACATCGGCACCGGTCCCCGAAACCAGCAACCCTGGGATCGCGGTCCCCTGATGCTCGGCATGATCGGCAAGCTGGAACAGGCTGGCGATGCGTGGATGCGCGCGGTTCGCGTCGACGACAACGGTCTGCGATCCGGCCTGCGCCATCACCACACCAAGATTGGCGGCGAGCACCGCCAGCGCTTCGTCGCAATCGATCCCGACCAGCGCGCAGGCGTGTGATCGGCGATCGCTGTCGGCGTAGCTCTGGACGATCGAACTGCGGATCGCGCGCGCTGCGACGACATAGGGCGTGTCGGTCTCATAGGCCGCCACGACCAGTGGATCGACGCTGCCGGGTGCGGCGGCATGCGCCGTGTCGGTGTGCGTATCGCGGTCGAAACCGGACGTTGCCGGACCTGTGGTCGAACGAAGCCTCACGCCATTGCCTCCTTGCGGGGGGCTCGCCAGCCCGTGGTGCCGCTCTTGATATCGGTCATGTCGGCGATCACGTCGAGATCGAGCGCGCGGGCGGTGCCCGATGGCGTCCGCAGTCGTGGCGCCAGCATTTCCTGCCCGATCGCGGCTGCCAGCCCGGCACCGGCGCCCATCACGATCGCCGCGATGATCCACAGAATCAGGTTCGGCTTGGACGGCAAGGTCGGTGGTACCGCACGATCGAGCCGGCTCGCATTGGCCTGCGACACCTCGGACTGCAGAGTCGCCTCGTTATAGCGCTGGCGTACCGTGTCATACGTTGCCCGCGCGGCGTCGACATCCCGCTGCAACACGTTCAGCTGATCCTGCACGCCGGACAGTGCGAGCATCCGCGTCTGCTGCGCGGCGAGGTCGGCACGAATACTCGACTCGCGGCGGCCCGCGGCCGAACTGGCGGCGGTCAACGCTTGCGCCTGGACAGAGCGTGCGGACGAAAGCTGACCACGCAACGCCGCCAGCTGCGCATTGGCAGCGAGCATGTCGGGGTGGTTCGGCCCGAGCGTCTTCGACAGCTCTGCGACCTTGCCGGCCTGCATGCCGCTTTCACGCTGGAGATCTTGGACGATCGTCGACTGGGCGACTTCGGGCTGTGCGGTCGAGCCCGACTTGGACTGCGCGACCGCGGCGGCGGCCTGTGCGGCAACCAGTTCGGTCGACAGGTTGCGGACGCGGTCGGCCTCAACGTCCATCCGGTTCATGCCGACGATGCCGTGCTGGCGCTGGAAGTCGGACAAGCGCGACTGCGCGGCCTCCAGGCGATCACGGACGTCACGGGTCCGTGCATCGTACCATTTGGCGTTGCCGCGCGCGTTGCCGCTGCGCAGCGTCACCTGCTTGGTCAGGAACGTGTCGACGATCAGGTTCAGCGTCTTCGCCGCCGCCTCGGGCGATTTGGCGGTCAGGCTGAGCCGGATGACATTGCTGCCCTTCTCGCTGCTGATCGCCAGGTCGCGGCGCAGCATCGTGAGACCGTTCTGGTTGCGCGCAGTCGGTGTGTCGCCCAGCGCTGCGCTCTGGAACTGCGGGCTGCGCTGCACGACGTCGCTCAGCACGGCGTCGCTGCGGATAATATCCTGCTGCGTGCCGATCACGGATTCGAGGACCGAGCTGTTGTCCGAGCCGTTGGCGCTGTTCGCGCTGACCGGGTCGCGCTCGGTCAGATCGACCAGGATCGACGACGTCGCGGTATAGGCGCGCGGGCGGGTAAAGCCGAGTGCGGCGATGGCGAGAAACACCACCCCGCCGACCAGCAGGACAAGGCGAATCCGATGCCGGATCGCGCTAATCAAGTCAGCGAAACTGATCACTGGTCGTGGACTCCTCGTACCAAGACATTACGCAAATCATCGAACCCCGTTGGCTGGATCTGGGTGGGGTCGATCCTGCGATTATAGACAAGCAAATAGAATTGCGGCGCCAGCGTATCGTCGAAATAATAGCTGCCTTCGATCGCGCTGGCATGGAGGATCGGGCTCAGTGCCGCGAACGCCGCGGCGATGGTCGCGTCGTCATGACCATCCTCGTTGAGCACCAGCGTCACGTCGCCGCGCTCGATCCGCGTCCGCATCGCCGCGGCAAGGCAGATCACCGCGATCGCCATCGTCGTCGGCTTGGGCAGTCGCTGGAGATCGACGACCAGCGCCGCGGCGCGCGGGCTGAGCGCGCTCCATTCGCCATACGCATCGAGCAGACCCTGCTGGACCAGCGTATCGTCGATGTGGTCGCGCCCCGCGCGGCTCGCCGCGATCGCGCAGTTCGCACCGAACAGACGCAAGTGATACGGCGATCCGACCGCCGAGCGGGCGATCTTCATCGCCGCATCGTCGTCGATCGTCAGCCCTGCGGCGTCACAGCAACGTACCAGCAGCGCCTTGAGCTGATCAGTTTCGATCCCGCCGATCGGCACCGACACGATATGCCGACGCAGCGAAGGGTGCCCCTCGATCAGGTCCTCGAGATTGGCAGCGATGCCGACCGCGACGATCCTCACCGGCGAGCGCATGTCCGACAGCAGCTTCATCAGCGCCGCCATCTCGGTCTTGGTCGCGTGCGTCTCGATCCGATCGAACTCGTCGAGCACGAAGATCGTCGGACGACGCACCTTCTCCGCGAGAATGGTCGCCATCTGGCGCGCATCGAACGGCGCGGTCAGCAAAGGCTGGACGTCGGCTCGCCGTATGCCTTCGCCGGGGATCGACAGAAGTTCGACGAGATAGGGACGGCAAAGCTCGGAAAAGTCGATATCACCGCCGGCCAGATTGTAGAGCACGGTCGCGCCGGCCTCATCCGCCAGGTCGCCGAACACGCGTGCCAGCGACGTCTTGCCCGAGCCCCGCGCACCGAACACGATGCCATGCTTGCCATGTTCGAGCACCGCCTCGACGAGCCGGTCCAGCTCGCGCGCGCGCCCGGCCAGACCGGCGCGGTTCTCGACCGGCATGCCGGCGTCGAACGCGCTGTGGATTCGCGTCCGCCCCGAACTCAGCGACCGCGATGGCGAGGCGGCGGGGGCGGGGGCGGGGCGTGCAGGTGTCGCTGCGATCTTCGGCCCCGGTTGCGCAGGCATGGGCGCCGCGCTGCCGGGGGCCGCGCGAAGGTCGGGCAGGCTGGACAGGGGCGGCTCGGGATCGAGCAGACCCGACAGCCAGTTGCCGAGGCGTGTGAAGAAGCTCACCGGTGGTCTTTCCGCGCTGTCGGGTTGAACGGCCCCGCCCCGATCAAGGTCACGGCGATCGAGGGTGTGGCGATCGAGGGTGTGGCGATCGAAGTGATGGCGAACGAGGTCATCGCGATCAGAACCACTTTTCCTTGATGACCAGCACATCTTCGGGCTGGACCGGCATGTCGAGGTCGGGCTTGTCGAGCTTCTGACCGCCGCGCCGCAC
This sequence comes from Pseudomonadota bacterium, assembly GCA_040388215.1. Taxonomy (GTDB): domain Bacteria; phylum Pseudomonadota; class Alphaproteobacteria; order Sphingomonadales; family Sphingomonadaceae; genus Sphingomonas. Next base: position 145,413 of record JAZKCH010000006.1, read on the forward strand.
TTCGATCCGCTTGACCGAGCCGGCCAGCGTCGGCCCCCCCGCGAGCGCCAGTGCCTGACGGAACGTCATGCCCGGCTGGACCGGGAACGCACCGCCCTTGTTCACTTCGCCATAGACGTAGATCGTCTCGGCGGTCGGCACGAACAGCGTGTCGCCGGGCTGCACCATCCGCGACGCGCCGCCGCTGAGATCGGCAAGCGAGATGCGTTGCGGCTGGCCACCCGCCGGGGTCAGGATCACCGTATTGGCGCCGTCGATCCGCGGCCCGCCGGCGCGCGCGACCATCGCCGAAACGGTGTAGGGCCGATCGATCGGGTACAGCCCCGAATTGGGGACCGCACCCAGCACGGTCGCCGTCTTGCTGCTGTACGCCGTGATCTCGACGTTGATCGACGGCTTGCTCAGATAGCCACCGCGGACATAGGCCTGCGACAATTCGGTGCCGAGCTGCGCAGTCGTCTTGCCCGCCGCCTGAACGACGCCGAGATACGGTGCGGTGATCGTACCGTCGGCGCGGATCCGCGTCTTCGACGACATCGCTTCCTGCCCGAAGACGGTCACGGCGATCTCGTCGTTCGCGCCGAGTACGTAGGAACTCGCCGCCGCGCCGGTCGCACCCGGCGCCGTCTGCCCCTGTGCAGGCTCGGAAGTCTGGGCGTGCACAGTCTGGGCGAGCAGAACCGCCGACAGCGCAAACGCGCCGGCCAGGCGTACGGTGTGCCAGCTACCTGTCATGATGTGCCTCGTCATTATATCAGAACCTGTACGATACGCCTGCCGCAGCGCGGTTGGCATCATAGTTGTTGAGTCCGGTATTGGTGCGGCGCGACGTACGCTGCGCATCCAGAGTCAGATTGAGCCGCTCGCCAATGGCACGGGTCAGGCCCAAAGTCAGGCTTGAAAAGCGGTCGCTTGCAAAAGGTGCTGCAATTACAAGGGGATCGCCGCGAAACTGGCGCCGCCCGAGAACTGCGCCACCGCGCAGGAACGTCCGCTCTGCAAACCGCCATTCGGTGCTGAGCGCATAATCGGTCTGCACGGTGAATCCCGCCGGCACGAGCGAGTCGTTGACGATCCGTCGTCCTGCCTCGCCCTTGAACATGATCCGCGGGATCGGGCGGAACACGAGGTCGAGGTCCCAGCCCGCACCGTGATAGGGGCGGACATTGGCACCCTTGCTGCGCGCCTGCAGGTAATGCAGATCGACCGAAAGCTCGACCCGGCTGACGACCGCGCGGTTGAACGTCACGCCGGCCTCGTCGATCCGGTTGACGACGCCGATGGTCGGGCGATCGGCGCGCGAATAGCGATAGAAAAGCGCCGCCTGTCCCAGGCTGGGACGCGCATAGCCGATGCCGCCCGCCGCCGAGACAAGCGTCTGGTCGGCGAAGTTGAACAGCGTGTCGTTGCGAGTCGTCCGGCGCGATACTTCGGCGAGCGGAAAGAATCCGACCGCGCGCGGGCAGCTGGCCTTCACCGCCAGCGTCGAGAAGGTCTGAAAATTGTCGATCGGACCGTTGATGTCGCCGTAATCGGCCTGCTGGCGGGTAAAGCGAAGATCCGGCTGGATCTGGCAGATGCCGGCGATCCGGATCGTCCCGCTGCCCTTGATATCGGCGCGTACGCGGCTGCGATCGGTGTTCTGCGTATAGAAACTATAGCCGAGGTCGCCATCGACGCGCAGATCGTTCTGGCCGAGCTGCCGCTGATACGAGGCTCGCAGCGCGGGCGTGACGATGATGTCGTCGACCGGGGCCGCACGATCGTCGCTGGTGCGGAAGATGTTGTCGTCATACGCGACCTCCGCAGTCGGCGTCACGCTCAGTCCTGGCTGGTTGACGCCCGACGTGCCCAACAGCGGGATCGGGATCAACGGCACGCCCAGGCGTTCGGTCTGCGCGACCGCCGAATGCGGCATCGCGAGCACCGTCACGCCGAGCGTCTGCGCGACGACGCCGAACAGCGTGGCATTGCCCAGGAGTCTGGCATTTTCTTTGCCGCAACGCAGCATGGACCGACGAGCAGGGGGGCGACCGAACATGGAGTCTGCGTGCCTTCTCATATTCACGACGTCAAGACGCCCGGGTCGATGCGGTCGTGACCATCCTTTCAGGTCACGCTGCACCGCCGCATAAACATTTAATTCTGTCCGGACTATTAACCGCATCTAAAATCTTGGGAATTAGCGCGTAGCCATCAATGAGGGAAAGATATGGCTCGCCGTTTTGTGCCGCTGCTGAGTGTGTTGTTGGCGTCGTGTGGCGGTGGCTCCGATGCGTCTACCGAAGCGATCGTGACCGTTCCCGCAGCTGCCCCCACCCCTGCGCCGACCCCCGCGCCGACTCCGACTCCAAGCGCGACCGACGCCAGCGCGCTGCCGGTCGAGTCCGGGGCAACCGCGATCGTCTTTGCAGGTGCCGATCTTCCCATCCGGGCCACGGCCTATATCGTCGGCGCGGCGACCCATTTCTCCTATGCGGCCTTGGCCGGCTACGATCCCGACAGCGTTGCGCAACGCTTCGCCGATTCGGGCATCCGCGCGTTTCGCGAGGATCTCTTCTGGAACGCGCTGGCGCCCGACTGGGACGTCGATGGTGCCCATCTGCCGACGCCGTTGGTGACGTTCCTCGGCAAGACCAGCGCGCGCCCGCTTTATATCCTCAACAACGGCAATCCCTGGATCCCCGGTGCCTCACCGCCGGCGGGAGACATCGGGCAGGCCGCGTTCGCCACCTATGCGCAACATGCGGTGGCGGCGACGGGCGGACGTGACGCGCTGTATGAGATCTGGAACGAGTGGAACCGCAACGCCGTCCGCGACAAGCCGGTGCTGGTCGGCCCCGGCGACGCCTCGGACTATCGCGCCTCGCTATATTACGCGCCGCTCGCCGCGCGTGCGACCAGCGCGATTAAGCAGGTGGCGCCTGGTGCGAAGGTGCTGGTCGGCGCGGCCGGCGACGATCCGGGCTGGCAGTGGACGCTCGACGTGCTGGCGCGCGGCGGCGCGGCGCAGGCCGACGGCGTGTCGGCGCATATCTACAATCACTGCGCCAACACCGCCAACCGCACCGCGACCGAGGCGATCGGACGCCTGGGTACGCTCCATGACAAGGTCGCCAGCGCGAATGGCGGACGCGATCTACCGGTCTACGTGACTGAATGGGGCTGGCCCTCGGGCACGGCGTCCTGTTCGGTGAGCGCCGCCAAGATCGCGACCAACGTACCGCAATTCCTGCTGCACACCGCCGCGCTGCCATGGGTGGCGGGTAGCTGGTATTACGAAACCAAGGATTCGGGCTCCGACCCCGCCAACATCCAGTATAATTTCGGGCTCTACGACGCCAATTACGCCGCCAAGGCCGCGCAATGCGCGTTCGCCGACGCCAGCGCGCTAATCGCCGAGGCCAAGGCGATGGCGGTACAGACCGTCGATGGCGGCCTCACGGTCATCCGGGTCGCGACGCCGCGCGGGCTGGCGATCGTCGCGTGGAGCGCGGTGTCGGGTCGCCAGGGGCGGGTCACCGTCGGCGGCACCGCCGCCTATACCAGCCGCACGCTGTGCCAGGCATCGGGCGCGGCCTCTGCCGATCGCAGCGTCACGGTCGGCGAGATGCCCGTCGTCATCGACGTCCCCAACGTCAGCCGCCTGGGAGTCAACGCCCGCTTGCTGTGAGGAGACTCGCGCTGCAGGCCGACGTTCGAGCGGCCTGCGCAGCGATCAAGGTTCGCGCTTGCTGGCTGCGATCTGTTCGAAGGCCCCGAGCATCTGCTTGGCCAGCCCGTCATAGTCATAGCGCTCGGTCTGTTTAGCGGCCTGTTCGCGCAGCACGAGCAGCTGTTCGGGGCGGTCGAGCACGTCGACGATCGCCGCGCGCCATCGCTCCGCGTCGCCGGGCGGCACCAGCATGCCGTTGACGCCGGGTTCGATCAGTTCGGGCAGGCCACCCTTGTCGCTGCCCATGACCGGCAACGCATTGACCAAGGCCTGGAACACCACGCCCGGCGAATTTTCCGCCCAGAGCGACGGCACCACCAGCAGGTCGCTTTCGGCCATGATGTCGGCGACGATCTGCTGCGGAACATGGCCCTGCATCGTCAGCCACGGACGCTCGCCATAGGTCGCGCGCAAGGCGTGATCCTCCGGTCCCTTGCCGAGCACGGTGAGATGGAAGTCGTAGGTGGCCGAGAGCTGGTCGAGCAGATCGAGGAGGAAATTGATCCCCTTGGTCTTTTCCAGCCGTCCGACGAACAACAGCCTGACCTTGTCGGCCGGCGCATGCGTCACGCGCGGTGCAGGGTAGCGATTCGGGTTGAGGATATGGAAGCGCGGATAGTCCTCGATCGGCAGCAGCGACGAGATCGTGTCGAGGTTGGACTGCGACGGCGAGATGAAGCCGAGCCGCGGAATCTCGCGCAGGAAGCCCATCTTCACCTTCGAGCTCAGGCGGCAATTGGTGCATTGCCCGACGCATTCGTCGCTGCCGCGGAACATCGTCGTCCGCAGGCAGGCGTAAGCGAGATCGTGCAACGTGATCGCCGTCGGGATGTCGTGGCGGCCGATGACCTTCAGGCCATTATAGCCGAGGCCCGAAATCCAGTGGATGTGGATGAAGTCCGGCTTGAAGTCGTCGATGACCTTCTCGAACATCGCCTCGTTGCGCGGATCGTAGTGATCCTGGGCGTGCCAGATCGGCTTCTTCCAACCAGGCGCCTGGCTGGCCCTGAACACCGGATAGATGTGCGGCGTGTTGACGCGGTACAGCGTGTAGCCGTCCTGCGGCGTGGCCCAGCTTTCATGCTCGACCATCGGCGCCGCGGTCAGCACCGCGGCTTCGTGACCATTGGCCGCGAACCAATAGGTCAGGCTGTGCGCGCACAGTTCGGCGCCGCCGATCACGTAAGGCGGATAGAAGGCGGAGATGCTCAGAATGCGCATCGCGTACTCCCTGCACGGGTACGCGGCGTAACGACGTGACGGATCATGACGCGCCGACGATCCGGGCCGGCACGCCCACCGCGACCGCGCCGACCGGCACGTCGCGTAGCACGACTGCATTGGCGCCGATCATGGCTCCCTCTCCGATTGTAACCGCTCCGATGATCGCCGCGCCCGCCGACAGATACGCGCCGCGACCGATCCGCGCATGTCCGGGACTGTGCGAATGTCTAGAGCCGATCGTTACATTCTGCAAAATAACGACATTCTCTTCGATCGTGCAGACGCCTACGACGATTCCGTACGGATGGGGGATATAGAGCCCCGCCGCGACGGTACAGCCGATTGCGATCTCCGACCCGAATTTGCGACAGGTCCACCACCACCAGATGCGCCGCAACGGCCGGCCGACGACCGGAATACGCGCCAGCGCGTCCTGGATCCGCCGCGCCAGCACGAACTGGAACCCTTGCGTCAACAGCACCATCCGCACCGCGAACGCCGGGGTGAGGGGGGTCGATTCATGATACGCGAACAGCGCCAGATCTCGCCGGATCGCGGCCCGAAAACCGGCTGCCCCGCCATTGCCCTCGGTTGTCATGAACGGACGATACCCTTGTTGCTCGCCAGCATTCCCAGGCGGTGGAGATGTTTTTGATGCATTGCGGCAATCGCAAAGCCCCGCAAGGCCATGCCGATGATCTTGTACCGTTTTTTGTAAGAATCGAGCAAGCGTCGCCCGTTTTTCACCGTGTCGGGGCACTTCGTTGTTGCAGGAAGTGGTGGCGACGCGATACCGCACGTGCGAAGTGAGCATCGATGGCGTGTCATTTTCGGTGGATCATGGTTCGAATTCGGCAACGATCGACCGGGGCGGCAACAGTCCGCAGGCAATTTCAATCAGCGGCATCATGGCCGTATGCATGACGGCATGGCCGCATGGAACGATCCGAAGGGTAGCATGCGCATTCTGATCGTAAATACGTTGTATCCCCCGTCCTCCGTGGGCGGCGCGGAGCGTTCGGTCGCGCTTCTCGGGCGTGCCGTGGCGGCGCGGGGTCACGACGTTCATGTCGCATCGCTGCATGACGGCGACGCGACGATCGAGGAGCAGGACGGGCTGGTGACGGTCCACCGTCTGCCGCTGCGCAATATCTACTGGCCGTTCCGCCCCGATCATCGTCCGTCGAAGCCGGCGCGGCTGCTGTGGCATCTGCGCGATCGGCGCAATCGGCGGGCGACGCGCGACCTGATCGCGCTCGCCAAGCGCATCAAGCCCGACGTCCTGCACACCAACAACCTGCAGGGCTTCTCGACCGAAATCTGGCACTGGGCGCGCGCGAACGACATCCGGATCGTGCATACGCTGCGCGACTACAGCCTGATGTGCGCGCGCGCGGCGCTGTACCGCGATCGCAAGGATTGCGTCGAGCGGTGCGGCGATTGCCGTCTGCTGACCGACCGCAAGAAGCACAACACGCCGCTGGTCGACGCGGTCGCCTCGAACAGCCGCTACGTGATCGACACGCACGAGCGCCACGGCTTCTTCCGCGATACGCCGAGCCGGGTGATCTTCAACATCGCCGACGTCACCTCGGTGGTGTCGAGCGCGGAACGGCCGGGACGCGAGGATGCGCCGGGCCTGGTGTTCGGCGTGATCGGTCGGGTCGAACCCGAAAAGGGCATCGAGGTCGTGCTGACCGCGATCACCGGCGTCGAGGGCGACTGGCGGCTGCGGATCGCGGGCGGCGGTCAGACCGACTATATCGAGGGGCTGAAGGCACGCTATCCCGATCCGCGGATCGACTGGATGGGGTTCGTCAAGGCGGACGCCTTCTACGACAGCATCGACGTGTTGATCATCGGTTCGACTTGGCCCGAACCGCTGCCCCGCACGATGATCGAGAGCCTCGCGCGCGGTACGCCGACGCTGTATTCGGATGCCGGCGGCACGCCCGAGATCGGCCCGATGGCGCCGCTCGCCGAGATGTACGCCAAGGACGATCCAGAGGCGCTGGCCACGCAGATCCGTCATGCGCTGGCCGATCCGATCGCATGGCGCGCACGGCGGTCCGCCGACCCGGCCTTGCTCGAGCAATTCTCCGAGGCCGCGGTCGCCGGGCGCTATATCGCGCTCTATTCAGGCGATACCGCCGGCACGGCCACCTGATAGGACGCGCCGTGCCGAGCGGCTCGGTGCGGCTTCAGACCGTCGCGAGCGCGGCGATCAGGTCGTCCGCACTCGCCGCCCAGGTATAGGCGTGCGCGCGCGCGACGGTGCGCGCTGCGAGGGTTTCTACCAGCGTGTCGTCGCGCAGCATCCGTTCCATCCCCGCGGCGATCGCGTCGACCGACATCGGATCGACGTACAGCGCCGCGTCGCCGCACACTTCGCGCACCGGCGGGATGTCGCCCGCCAGCACCGGCCGACCGAAGCGCATCATCTCGAGCGGTGGAATGCCGAACCCTTCGTACAGGCTCGGGAAAACGAGCGCGCGCGCACCGCGATACAGCCCCATCAGTGCGGCGTCGCTGATCCGGCCGGGCAGGATCACGCCGGGCGGCACCGTATCCATGCCGTTCTGCGCGAAGGATTTGACCGCCGCGCCGACCAGCACCAGTCGGTCGGCGGGTTGCGCGATGCGGGCGAACGCCTCCAGCGCGCGGGGCAGGTTCTTGTTGGGCGCGAACGATCCGACGAACAGCAGGAAGCAGCCCGGCGTCAAACCGAGCTGGTCCACGATCGCCGTATCCGGCACGATCGCATCGACATGATCCGCCGCGTTGGGGATGACCGGGATGGTCGCGGGGTCGAGACCGAGCACCGCAGCGAGCCGATCGCGCGAAAAGCCCGAGACGGTCGCGATCGCCGAACGGCGCGCCAGAAGGTGTCCCAGGGTGCGGTGCATGGTCCGATACGGCCGGGAAAAATTACCCGGCAGGTCGTAGACGAGCGCGTCGTGGATGACCGTCAACGATTGTCGCGGCATTACCGGCCCGGAATTGCAGAGGTTCAAAAGCGTCGAGCCGCGCGCGGCATGCGGCAGGTGGAACTGCTCCCAGCCATGACCGCCGCCCTTGCCGACGGTTCGGGTAGCAAAATGTGGCCATTCCGTCGGCGCGACCACGCCAGGCGGCAGCAGAAGCGTCCAGCGCTGCGGCTCCGCGCCTCGTGCGACGCGGTCATGCACTTCGTTCAACAGCATGCGGGCAAAGCGCTCGACACCGGTAACCGTGCGACCCAGAAAACGACCGTTAACCCCAATCATTATCTAAATTTCCCAATTCTGTCCGTCGATAGGCACGGTGCAACGCCATGTTGTTGCCGGCCGGCTTTGCAGCGTCATGGTGCCCGACATATGCCGATTCGAGGACCTCGCTGCGTTTTTGTGAGGCCCTGTCCGGCTATAATGACGTGATTGATCCACAACGGGCCAACCGCTATCATTGTTGCGTCGCAGCGAAAACCGGTCGGTTGACCAGTGGCCGATTTTCTGGGGATTTAGTCACGCGATGGAAGTAGCCATGGAGCATTTCGGCGAAGTGTCGTTGGCCGGTGCACTTCACCGACGCAATTTGCGATTGCGGCTGTATTGCCTGCTGATCTTCACGGATCTGCTCGCGATCTCGATCGGTTTCGCGATCGGCAGTTTCGTCCGTGGCGACAATTGGCTGTCGCTGAGCGGGATCGATCTCGCCTATCCTGTCCTGCCGATCTACCTGCTGATCGCCTTCAACAATAAGGCGTATTCGCGGCCTGCGATCACCAGCGGGTCGGAATCGATCCTGCGTGCGATCGTGCCGTTGGCGATCACCGGGTTCGCGCTGCTGACGCTGATCTTCTTCGTTCAGGCCGGCAACGAGATTTCGCGGGTTGCGTTCGCGATCGGTTTTGGCGGCACGATGATCCTGATGGCCGGGTTCAGGATGGCCATCGTGATCGTCGTGCGTCGCACGGCTGCGCCCAAGTTGGTGGCAGAATTGCTGATCGTCGACGATGTCCCGCGCGCCGAGTGGAACGAGCGTCAGGTCTGCGACACCATCTTCGCGGCCGAGGCCGGGATCGAGCCCGACATGGGCAACCCCCACATGCTCAACCGCTTTGGCCAGATGGTCAGCAAGTACGAGCGCGTCGTCGTGCAATGCCCGGCGGATCGACAGCTCGACTGGTCGTTGCTGCTGCGCGGTGCCAATGTCGACGGCGAAATCCTGTCGCCCGGCTTCGGCAAGCTCGGCGTGCTCGGGTTGCAGAACTTCAAGGGCCGGCAGACGCTGCTCGTGGCGCGCGGGCCGCTGAGCTATACCGACATGGCGAAGAAGCGTGCGCTCGACATCATCGTGACGCTGGTCGTGCTGATCGCGATCTCGCCGGCGCTCATCCTGATCGCGCTCGCGGTCAAGCTCGACTCGCCGGGACCGGTGCTGTTCCGCCAGGAGCGAATCGGGCGCGGCAACCGGATCTTCCACATCCTGAAATTCCGGTCGATGCGGGTCGAGAATTCGGATTCGCGCGGGTCCACCTCGACCCAGCGCGACGACAAGCGGATCACCCGCGTCGGTGCGTTCATCCGCAAGACGAGCCTCGACGAGATCCCTCAGTTCATCAACGTTTTGCTTGGCGACATGAGCCTGGTTGGCCCACGTCCGCATGCACTAGGATCGCTCGCGGGCAACCAGCTGTTCTGGGAAATCGACCGCGAATACTGGCACCGCCACGCGCTGAAGCCCGGCATCACCGGACTGGCACAGGTCCGGGGCTTCCGCGGCGCGACGCACCGTGACGTCGATCTCAAGAACCGGCTCCAGGCCGATCTCGAATATCTCCACGACTGGAGCCTCATGCGCGACGTGACGATCCTGTTCCGGACCATGAACGTGCTGGTCCACAGCAACGCCTATTGAGCCGGTATTCCGGGGAAGCTAAGCGCAAAATCCGGGGGTCGAGGAGAAGTCTATGCCGTCCAACCGATCCCTCAAGTCGCCGCGCGCACCTTGGAAAATTCTTGGCCGAACCGTGATCGCAGTTTCCGGGTTGGTCGGGGGCGCGATTGCGCTCGCCTCGATGGCGCCGATGACCGCGACGCCCGGTCAGCTGAAGTTACTCCCCGACGGGCCCTTGAGCTCTCGACCGGTGCCGCTGATCGTAGGCGTCGGCGTGCATTTCGGCATCGGCGGCGACTATGGCTATGATCCGGCGCGCACCGCGCAGGCGATGGAGACCGTCGGCGCGTCCTCGTTCCGCGACGACCTGACATGGGCAGGTTTCAAGGGGGCGGGGATGAATGCCCCCGGTACCATGCGGCCGGGGCAGGCCGCCTTCCTCAAGGCAACCCGCGCGCGCCCGTTGTTCATCCTCGATCATCCCAATCCCGCGATCGGCGGCGATGGCGTTCCCGTGACCGATGCCGGTCGTGCCGCCTTTGCCGGATTCGCCCGCGATGCCGCGCAGCAGACGGCTGCGCGGCGCCCGATCTACGAGATCTGGAACGAGTGGAACCTCAACGCCGCCCCGGCGATGGGCAAGCTTATCGGACGCGCCGGACCCGGCGACCCCCGCGGTGGCGATGCCTATGCGCGACTGGCGGCGCAGGCCACGGCATCGATCCGCGCTGCCCAGCCCGGCGCGACCATTCTCGCCGGAGCGGCGGGCACCGATAATGGCTGGCAATGGGTTCGCTCGGTCGCTGGCGGTGGCGGCCTGCGGGGTGCCGATGGCCTGTCGGTGCATTACTACAATCACTGCGAACGCCCCGAAAACCGCACGGCGGACGAGGCGATCGACAAGATGCAGGCATTGCACGGCGCGATGCCGACCCGCGGTGGGCGCGCGATGCCGATCTACGTCACCGAGATCGGCTGGCCGACGACCCGCGGCGGATCGTGTGACATCGCGCGCAACGATTCGGGCGACAATATCGCGCAGTTCCTGCTCTGGTCCGCGGCGACACCCTGGATGCGCGGCGTCTGGATCTATCAGCTGAAGGACCAGGGTAAGCGCCCCGACGACATCGAGGATAATTTCGGGCTGTTCACCTATGATTATAAGCCCAAGCCGGCCGCCTGCATGGTCCGCGACGTCACGCACCTGATCGCGCGCGCCAAGAGCTGGCGGGTCGATCAGCCGCAACCCGGGCTGACCGTGGTCCGGATGGACGATGGCCAGTCGCGCAAGCTGATCGCCTGGACCGACCGGTCTTCGCAGACGGCGCAACTGGTGCTTGGCGGCGCGCCCGTACCCTATCGCACGGTCTGCGCACCTGACGGACCGCGCGACACGAAAATCCCGATCGGCTCGCGACCGGTGGTGGTATCGCTGGCCGGCAACGGCACGCCGATCCGGTATCGAATGATGTGACGCTAGGGTCGACGGTGCGTCCGGCAGGGTTGCCGGCCGGGCGCATCCTCGATCCGGGGATCAGACCAGCAGGCGTGCCACGACGATCGTGATCGCCGTCCATCCTGCCAGGCTCAGCGCACCGAGCAGCAGCAGGCGACCGCGCGGCGCCCATTTGAACGTCGCCGGCGGGCGGTAAGCTGTGTTGGCGTGGCCTAGGTCATGGACGTTGTCGGTCATCGCGGCGGTAACGCTGCCTGCGGGCAGGGGGGTATCGAATTGACACCCATAGTCCCACTGACCGACCCACGTAATCCGCGCGGTGTTCTGACCGACACCGGGGATGCCGATCGTTACGACCTGATCGATCGAAAGCGGCAGGCTCGACTCGACCCGGCAACCATCGCGGTTCAGGTCTGCGATACGCACCTCGCGTGACGCGTGCGCGTCGGCCAAGCGCATCGTACCGGTTCGCGCCAACGAAACCCGCATATCCGTGCGGCGTTCGATCGTGTCGGCAAACGAGACTAAATTATGAGCAGTTGCCACCATGCGTTCCCTAGTTCGGGCAAACCCCTGACCCATCGGTCGATCTAGGGGGCATGGATTGACGAAATCCTATTATCTTATCGTTACTTGATCCTTAACTAATATTAGTTCGCGCTATTCGACCGAGTTCGGTTGCCCGGCGCGGGGCACAGATCCGAGCAGTCTGCCGACGATCCGCTGGAAGACGCGTTTGCGGCGCTCCGACACCTCGGCGATCAGCAAGGCCAGCACGACCGCGCCGCCGATCGCGAGGGGGCCGCCGAGCAGGTTGGTGCGCAGACCGGGAAACAGCGACGTCAGCATAATCAGGAAGGGCTGGTGGACGAGGTAGAGCGTGAAGCTCGCGCCCGCCAGCCAGCGGATCGCGCGGGCGAGTCCTGCAGGGAAAACGGTGCGACCTTCTGCGGCGCGGCGGAACGCGACGATGTTGACGGTGATGACCACGCCGACCAGCGCGAAATAGACGAAGCTCTTGGCCAGTTCCGATACGCTGGCGGGCTCGTACATCGGCCACGCCCAATGCTCCATCGTCCGCTTGACGAGGAAATAACCCGGAATCGTCGTGACGAAGGCGGCGAGCGCCAGCCATTTCGATATCGTCACCTTGCCCGCACGGATGTGACGATAGGCGAGCAGGCCGAACAGCCAGATCGGCATGTACGCGACCACCTTGGGCCCGAACGCAATCATCAGCAGGACGCCGATCAGCGCGCCACGCACGCGGCCGAGATAGAAGAACGCCGCGAAGATGACGTAATAGGCGGCCTCGAATCCGAGCGACCAATAGGGCTCGTTGCTGCCGAACACGCGGTGGCTGAACCAGAGTTCGTTGGTGAAGGTCAGCGCGAACGGCAAATTGGCCAGATAAGCGGGATCGTAGAAGCTGTGGGTGCTCAACGGTACCACGCCGAAGCGGTGGGTGATCATGTCGCACGCGAAGCCGACCAGCAGCGCGATCAGGCATACCGAATATAGCCGGGAGAGGCGCGCGGTCGCATAGGCGCGAAGGCTGTGTTCCTTCTCCTCCGCGACGAAGGCGATGACGAACCCCGACAGCACGAAGAACACCGCGACCGCCTCGCCGGTATGGCCGGAGATGAACCCGGGCAGCCCCGGCATCACGAAATGCCGGGCATGACCCAGCACCACCTCGAACGCCGCGACCAGTCGCAGCAGATCGAGATAGATCGACAGGTTGGGATCGAGCACTTTGACCTTGGCAGCCTGTGGACCGGTCGATCCTGCGCGCGCTTTCGTCTCGCTCACGATGCCCGCTCCTTGTTCGTCGCCAGGGTTCGTCGTCGCCGCCATCATCGGGGCCATCATCGGGTCCGTGCCGCGCGTGCATCGATCAGCGTGTCGACCAGCGCGCCCTCGCGCTGTCGGCTATGCGCGGCCCAGCGCTCGCGCACCTGCGTCCGCGCCGCTTCGACCGCCACAGGGTCCTGCGCGAGGGCGAGGATATGCCGGGCGGCGGCTTCGGGCCGGTCGAGGTCGAGCAGCGCTTCCACGCCCATGAACTCGAAACCTTGCAGCGACAATGGTGTTGCCATCACCGGCGCACCCGCGGCGAACGCCTCGAGCATCTTGATCTTCAATCCGCTGCCGTGAACGACCGGGCTCAGCATGCACAGGCAGGTGCCGAGCAGCCGCTCCATCTCGTCGTCGGCGACGAAGCCCAGCGTCTCGACGTTCGCGGTGGCCGATCCGATATGCTCGCGCGTGCCCTTGCCGATGAACGTCACGATCGCTGGCGCGTCCAGTGCCAGCAGCGCAGGCGCGAGCGCGTGTGTGATCCAGTCGATCGCGGCGCGATTGGGCGGGAAGCCGGGGCTGCCGATGAACAGCACGCGGCGTTGATCGACGCCGTCGGAGGGCGGCGCGATCGCCTTCGGGTCCGAAGCCTGAGCGCTCCGTTCGATCACCGGGCATAGCGCGACGCCCTTCGCCCCAGTCAGTCCTCGGTAGTGGCGCGCGTCGCTGTCGGAGATGAACACGGTCCGCGCCGCCCGTCGCAACAGCAGCGCCTCGATAAGCCACGCCTGGACCGCCTCGATGCGCAGGAACAGCGCGGACAGCCGCGAAGTCCGCAACCGCGCGCCGTCGACCAGCGTGTCCGGGGTGACGTTGTGCGCGATGAACACGAACGGCGTCCGCCCCAGCACCAGCCGCCACATCGACACGTTCGCCAGCGCCTGGATATGATCGACCACGATCAGGTCGGGTCTTGCCGCCAACCCCGCGCGGATCGCCTGCCGCGCCGGGGTCGAGACGAAGCCGATGCTCATCAGCAGCTTGCCCGACAGCAGATGCGCCAGCTTGCGGGCCTTGGACGGCGTTTTGGTATCCGCACGATAGCCCGTGACCCCGCCGAACGCAGGAGACGGCGTATCGGCCGGCAGCGTCGCGAACACGCCGGTCAGCGCGACCGCGGACGACGCCGCGAGCTCACCGATATGCGCGCGGGCGACGACGTCCATCCCCGATCGCGGGGCGACGGGATCGCCGGCACCGATATAGAAGACGCGCAGCGCCGGACGATCTGACGCCGAAAGCGGGGTCATTGCGCGCCGATGCTCGAAAGGACGGCCGCGCCGAGGATCCGCGCGGGCGTTCCGGCAGCGATCGCGCCTGCCGGCACGTCCTTCAACACGACCGAATTGGCACCGATCTTGGCGCCTCGGCCGATCGTGATCGGCCCGAGAATAGTCGCGCCCGCGCCGATCTCGACATCGTCGCCGATGATCGGCCCATGCGGCGCATCGTCGCCGCGCTTGCCGATCGTGACGCATTGGAGGATCACGACGTTGCGCCCCACCGTGCAGTCGCCGAGCACGATCGCATAGGGATGCGGCATGTAGCAGCCGGGGCCGATGGTTGCGATCGCAGCGATCTCCGATCCGGATCGCCGACAGGTCCGCGCCCAATACAATCGCGCCACGAAGCGGCCGATCACCGGAATCGATGCCAGCAACCGCTGGATCCGGTGCGCCAGGATGAAGCGGAAGCCGGGGAGAAACAGCCACGCATAGATAAAAAACGCACGGCCCGGTCGCCGGCCGCCGACCTTTGCAACACGGATCAGATCACCCCGGACATGGTCGGCACAACTGCGCCACGCCGACGGCGAAGGAGTATCGGTCATCGCTGCGGCATCCCTGTTGCCGGATCGTTCGCCGGTTCCATCTGTGGACCGGGCGCGGGATCGGGCTGCTTCATCTTGCGCAGGACATGGCGCAGGTACACCAAACGAACGATGAACAGCGTGCTGGCGGTCGCCGCGGCCGACAGGCCGGCACCGATCAGCCCGAAGAAATACATGAACCCCGTGCCGAACGCGATCGCGACGATCACACCGGCGACGTTGTTGACCGCGTACATGCGGTCGCGCCCCATGCTGGTGATCGACACGTTGAGCAGGTCCGACCCCGAGCGGATCGTCGCCGCAAGCAGCATGATCGCGAGCAGCACGCGGAACACCGGGAAGCGCCCAGGCGGTGCGAAGTAGAAGATCAGCTCGGTGGCCAGGAAGATGCCGACGCTGAACACCGCGGCGAAGGTCAACGTCTTGATCATCTGGCGGCGCAGTTCGGCCTGCCACTCGGCCGGATTGCCGCCGCGAAACGCGCGCACCATCCGCGGCAATGCGAGTTGCACCACTGCGGTCGAGATCAGCGTCTGGAGCGCGTTGGTGATCGAGAAATAGAAGCTGTAGATACCCGTCGCGACCAGCCCGAGCAGCGCGTTCAGGATGAAGCGGTCGGCATAGCCCAGGCCGACGATGCCGAGGTCGCTGAAATAGATATACCAGGCGCGGCGGGCGCGATTGACCAGTACGCTCAGCTTCTTCTCTTCGCGCAGGCCCGCCTTCATCGGCCAGCGGCGCAAATAGACGAACAGCATGCCGATCGCGAGCAGGTGGCTGAGAATCCAGCCGATGAAGATCATGTCGAGCGTCTTCAACGCAGGTACCGCGAACCCGATTCCCACGACGATCGGGATCCATAACGCCGAGCGGACAAACACCAGCACGTTGGCGAACAACGCCAGTTCGAGTCCGATCATCGGCATGTAGATGTCGAGTGCGAGCGTCTCCAGCCACAGCAGGATCAGGATCAGGACCTGGGTCTGCGTGATCTCGCCGGTCTGCCAGATCAGCACGGGCACCGCGATCAGCGTGCCTGCCAGCAGCGAGGCGAAGGTGATGATCAGGCGATCGCGGATCAGCGGCGCGGCGGTCGCGGGGGTATGTCCCACCACTTCGCGCGACACGAAATAGTTCAGTCCCCAGCCGACCGTCGCAGGGACGATGCCGATTGCGCCGATCGCCAGACCATAGACACCCGCCGATGCGAGGCCGAGTTGGCTGACGATGTAAAAGGACAGGGCGAAGCGAAGAAAGAGCGTCGAGCCACGCAGAGCCATGTTTGGCGCGCCGCCGCGGATCAATCGTGTCAGTAAGACAGACATGATGAGGGCGGCATCTCCGCTAGGACGTCAGCGCAAATCCCATCGCCGGCCGACTGCCGGGTCATACTGCACTACAGCATGGCACTAGGCGATTTCGGCCCCTGACGTCCACCCGCAGTGAGCGCAGCGCGCGCCCGAATCGGCCGCTACGTCGCCAAATCCGGGCGGCGTGTCGCAAGTCGGCGGGTTCATTTTGCGTTCGTGCTGCACCGCAATGTAACTTTCCACAATTGACGTTAGAGAGCGTATTCCGCAGTGACGTTGTCCAGTGCGCGGTTCGCGAACCACGGTTTTCCTGCCTAAACGAAGGTGTTCCCGATGCGTCTCGGCCGGATAGACAGCCTCCAGATCCTGCGGTTTCTCGCTGCCTTCCTCGTGTTGTGCGGGCACAGCCAGCACGCGCTGGTCGAACATATCGGCGCGCGCGCGGGGACCTGGGGCTTCATTCCGTTCGACTGGGGACTCGGCGTCGACGTGTTCTTCGTCATTTCCGGCTTCGTGATGTATTACATGATGCACGACCGGTTCGGGAATGCCGGTGCCGCCGCGGACTTCCTGCGCCGCCGGCTGATCCGGATCGCGCCGCTCTACTGGCTGTTCACGACGCTCGCGCTGGTCGTGCTGATCGCGAGCGGCGCGCCGCGACCGGGGGCGACGAACATCCTGTTCTCCTATCTCTTCCTGCCCGGCCCGGTCTGCGGCGACTATTGCTTTCCGGTGTTCACGCTCGGCTGGACGCTGAACTACGAGATGATGTTCTACGTCGTGTTCGCGATCGCGCTGCCGTTCCGGCGGACCGCGGGGCTGGCGATCATCGTCGCCGCGATCCTCGGGCTGATGGCGGTCGCGCATCTTGCGCCGCTCGACTGGCGGATGCTGCGTTTCTGGGGCTATCCGCTGACCGGCGAGTTCCTGGCCGGGATCGGCCTCGCGCACCTGTTTCTCAAGGGCGTACGGATCCCCCGCATGGTCGCGCTCGCGATGCTGCCGCTTGCACTGGTGCTCGCGGTGATCGGCTATCAGACCGGCGCGTACGACACGATCGGCCGGATCGTCACCGGCGGCATTCCGGCGACGCTGATCATGGCCTCGGCGGTGCTCGGGCTCGAACCGGTCGGCGGCCGGCACGGCGAGTCGTCGCGGCTGACCCGGCTGCTGGTCGCGGGCGGCGACGCCTCCTACGCACTGTACCTGTCGCATCCGATCGCGATCAAGGTGGCCGAGGCGATCGCGCAGAAGCTCGGCCTGTTCGAGCGCGCGCCCGTGCTGCTCCTGCCGATCGCGATCGTCGGCGCGCTGATCGGCGCTGTGATCGTCCACCGCGTCATCGAAAAGCCGATGCTCGCCTTTCTCAACCGACGCTGGAGCCGCTTCGGCAGCACCGGTATGGGAGACGGCCAACCCGCGCCCGGCCGTGCCGGCGTCATCGTCACCGCAGAACCGGAATCTCGCTGATGGCAAGTCTATGGTATAGTGCCGAAGTGGCGGATGACGCCGCGAGCATGGTCGACAAGACGGATGTAGCCTTCAAATGCGCCGCCGCGCTGCTCTGCATGTTCGCTATCCGCGACGCGCTGACCGGCATGCTGCGGTATCTTCTGCAACTGGCGCATCTGTCGCCCTTATGGTTCGTCCCCGATCTGCTGGCGATGATCGCGTTCGCGTATTTCGTGTGGCATTACGCGATTCAGAAGCGATCGGCCTTCGCGATTGTCGCGACGTTGAGCACGATCTCGGCGGCCGCGGTGTCGATCATCTTCATGTCGTGGACACCGGCGATGTTCGCATCCTCGGTCAAGTCGTTCATGCCGATCTTCGTCGGGTTCATCTGTTGCGGCCGCAGCGTCGTGCGACTGCCTGGGGTGCGGGTCTGCCTCGCGATCATGTCGGCGGTGTCGATCATCGGCCTGATCTTCGCGCCGCATATCGACTATCCGTGGGTCGGCGCCGACATCGACAGCTTCAACGGGCTGCGCAACATCTCGCGCGTGTGGTGGATCGACGGCAAGGTTCGGTATGGCGGCTTCGCGGGCGACAGCACGATGGCCGCGTTCATGGTGCTGTTCCCGTACATGATGGTCTATCGTTGGGTACCCAAATGGATGAATCTGCTGATTCTTCCACTCATGCTGTGGGCGATCCAGATCTCGACCAACCGTACCGCCCTGCTGACGCTGGTGATGTTCACGCTCCACCTGGTAGTGGTCGACGTCCTGATCCCGGCGAAGAACCGGCTCGACGTCGATCGCCTCCTCGCCAAATTATCGTTCCTGACCGTCCTGGTACCGTTCATTCTCGTCTTCACGTTGGCGGGCATGGACCTGAAAGAGGTGTCGTCGTCGCTGATGAGTCTCCAGGACCGGATCGACAATAGCTGGCAGCTGCCGTTCACCTATCTCCAGCAGATATTCCCAGCCGGGCTGCTGATCGGCTGTGGCCTTGGGTGCTTCGCCTATCCGATGAAGTTCTCGGACATGGCACAGTACAACGTACCGGTCGATAACTTCTACATGACGACCTATCTGATGCTGGGGATTCCGTTCCTGGTCATCGTCGCTGGCGTGTTCGTCTCGTGCTTCAAGACGATGGACCGCACCAAATTGCTGCTGCTGATGATGCTCAACGTCTATGCGATCACGGTGCAATGCTATGGTCCGGCGTTCGCCACGCTGATGATGGGCTACGCGTTTAGCGATGCGTTCGTGACCGACACCGGTGGCTGGCGCCGCCGCTTTCGCAAGCCACTGGGGCCCGACGAGGCACGATTAGTTGCATCCAGATAGCAACTTCGTTTTGTAAGAATCTAACTGAAACCCATACGATGATCTCGTGGACGCAGGAGCGGCGCATCGCGTAGTGCAAGGCCATATTGCGAGCGGGGGCTCTATGAAAACTACATATTTTAACATTCAAGCGCTTCGGGCGATTGCTGCTTTAATCGTTGTATGGGCTCATGTCAGGGAGTTGTTCCCAAACATGGCGATCATCAAAACCTTACCCAGCGGCTTGGCGGGGGTTGATTTATTCTTCGTAATCAGTGGCTTCATCATGGTCGTTAGCACGCAATCGCGTTCTATCGGACCGTTGGAGTTTCTCGCTAATAGATGGGGTCGGTTAGCACCGATCTATTACATCGTCACAATCATCGTGTTCCTCCTCGCGGCGTTCGCACCCGCGATCATGAAAAGCTCGCGGCCCGATGCAGACTCCCTACTCTATTCGCTGCTCTTCATTCCGCATCTAAAATCGGCCGACCGTATATACCCGCTCTATTATCTTGGCTGGACGCTGAATTACGAGATGTTTTTCTACGCCACCTTGGCGCTGGGGATGTGGATTTTCCAGACCTGGCGCTATGTCGCGACAGGCGTTTTCATCTGCGCGTTGGCGGCTCTGGGCTTCGTGATGAACGGCTTGTTCGACGACAGCATCGTGCTCTACGCTTTCACACGATCGATAATGCTCGATTTCGTGCTGGGCATCGCGATCGCCTTGAGCATTCCGGCACTGACGCGGATCGGGAGCAATCGCATACTGGCCGGCCTGACGTTGGTTTTGGGCTTTATCGCACTTGCGATTGCAGGGCGCTTCGTCCCGGATCTCGCCGCCGATCTGATCGCCCCCGCGGGCGATACGATTCTGCGCTACGGCATACCGGCGGCGTTGATCGTGGCCAGCGCCGTTGCGCTCGAGATGAACGGAGCGGTCGTCAGGAACAGACTGATCCTCCTGATCGGAGACGCCAGCTACTCGCTCTATCTCACACACTTCTTCGTCATTGCGGTGGCGATCATGGCAAGTAACCGCTTGGCGCTCGGCACATCGGCACGCATCGGCGTCGCGGTGGCGGCGTATGTCGCGAGCATCGCCGTCGCGATCGGCGTTTACAAAATGGTCGAGCAGCCGCTGAACCGTTTCGTCAGAGCGCGGTTGCGGGCGCTGTTCGCTCGGGAACCACGTCACCGGCAGGATCCACCTGCCGACGCCCTCGAAGTCACGGTCTGAGAGCCGGCCGGCACATGCCGCGCCGAGCAGCGCGCGCTTACCGCTCGCGGGCGGCCTCCGAGACGTCGCGCGATACCGGGTCGAGCATATAATCGAGCAGGCGGCGGCGGCCGGTGCGGATGTCCGCGGTGACCGCGAGGCCGGGGGTCAGCGTCATCGGGCGCCCGTCCGCGGTGACCGTGCGCTGGTCCATCGCGATCCGCGCCATGTAATAGGACGGCCCCTTTTCGTCCTGGACCGCGTCGCGGCTGACCGAGACGATCCGGCCGGGCACGGTGCCAAAGCGGGTGAACGGATACGCCTCGAGCTTGAGCGCGACCGGCTGGCCGGCATGGACGAAGCCCGCGTCGCGGTTGAGCAGCTTGGCCTCGACGGTCAGCTTGCCGTCGGGCACCACCACCATCAGCGCGCGGACCGGCTCGACTACGCCGCCGACGGTGTGGATCGCCAATTGCTGGACGGTGCCGTCGACCGGCGCGACCAGCCGCTGCATCCGGCTCTGTTGGCTCGCCTTGGCGAGATCCTGGCGGCGCTGCATCGCATCCGATTGCGCCTTGGCAAGATCGCCGAGTGCGGTCTGGCGGGCCTGTTCGCGCGAATGGTTGAGTTCCTCGCCGAACCGCTGCGCCTCCGACAGCCCGCGCGTGCGCTGTTGCGCGGCGACGTCGCGGCTGCCCATCTCGCTGTGCCGCTGGCGCTGCATGTCGAGCACCCGCAGGCCGCTGGCATAGCCGCGCGCCGCCAGCGTCTCGACCGCCTTGACCTGGCGCTCCATCAGCGGCCGGTTGGCGTCGAGCGCGCGTACCTGATCGGCTGCCCCTGCCGCATCGGCAAGCGCGGAGCGACGCGCGGCGGCGAGCCCGGCATCGGCGGCGCGCGCACTGCCGAGTTGCGCGGCGACCAGCCGGCGCTGCGTGTCGAGCACGTCGGCGGGCGTGCCGGGCGGTGCCGTGAACACGCCGCGGCCGCCGCTCAGCCCGTCGACGATCGCGGCGTTGCGCGCGACGTCGATCTCCGCGGTGAGTAGCGCCTGGCGCGCCTGCGCTTCGTCGGCCGACGACAGGGTGGGGTCGAGATCGACCAGTGGCTGGCCGCGCTTGACGACGTCGCCGTCATGCACCCAGATCCGGCGGACCAGACCGCCGCTGACCGACTGGACCAGCTTGACGCTGTCGGCGGGGATCGTCCGCCCCTCGGCGGTCGCGACGATATCGACATGGCCGAGCGTCAGCCACAGCCCACTCGCCGCCATGCCGCCGAGCAGCAGCCACGCGGTGATCCGCGCGGTCGGCGACACCGGGCGCTCGATCACCTCGAGCGCGGCGGGCAGGAACGCGGTCTCGAGCGGGATGCGGCGGTCGCGGCGGGTCGCGCGATCCTCGATCCAGGCGCGACGGACGAGCGACAGGTGATGGGTGAGCGCGGTCATGAGGCGATTCCGTACAGGACGCCCATCTGGCGTCGGTAGAGGTCGGCGTAGCGGCCGCCGTGGCTGAGCAGTTCGTCGTGCGAGCCCTGTTCGACCAGGCGCCCTTTCTCGAGCGCGACGATACGGTCGCACTGGCGGATCGCGGACAGCCGGTGGGCGATGATGATGACGGTGCGGCCGACCGCCATCTGCTTGAGGTTGGTCTGGATGATCTCCTCGCTCTCGGCATCGAGCGCGGAGGTCGCCTCGTCGAAGATCAGGATGCGCGGCTGGGTGACGAGCGCGCGGGCGATCGCGAGCCGCTGGCGCTGGCCGCCCGACAGATTGGCGCCGCGCTCCTCGATCATCGTGTCATAGCCTTGCGGCATCCGCGTGATGAACTCGTGTGCGCCCGCCATCTCGGCGGCGGCCATGACCTTGTCGATCGGCAGCGCGGGGTTGGCGAGCGCGATGTTCTCGCGCACCGTGCGGTTAAACAGCACGTTCTCCTGCAGCACCACGCCGATCTGGCGGCGGAGCCACGCTGGGTCGATCTGCGCGACGTCGACCCCATCGACCAGCACGCGGCCGTTGGCGGGGACGTAGAGCCGCTGGAGCAGCTTGGTTAGCGTCGACTTGCCCGACCCCGACGAGCCGACGATGCCGAGCGTCGAGCCGGCGGGGACGACCAGGTCGATATCGTCGAGCGTCCACGGCCCGTCGTCGGCATAGCGGAAGCGGACGTTCTCGAACGTCACGCTGCCGCGGATCGCGGGCAGCGCGGTCTGGCTGCCGGCGCCCGGCTCGACGCGGTGGTTAAGGACGTCACCGAGCCGCTCGACCGCGATCCGGACCTGCTGGAACTCCTGCCAGAGCTGCGCCATGCGGATCACAGGCCCCGACACGCGCTGCGCGAACATGTTGAACGCGACCAGCCCGCCGACGGTTAGGTCGTGCGCGATCACCGCCTGCGCGCCGAAATACAGGATCGCCGCCATGTTGAGCTTGGAGATCAGCTGGATCGCGTTGTTGCCGGTGTTGCCGAGATCGATGACGCGCTGGTTGGCGGCGGAATAGCCTGCCAGCCGGCGCTCCCACGCGTCCTGCCACTGCGGCTCGACCGCCGCCGCCTTGACCGTCTGGATCCCGGCGATGCTCTCGACCAGCAGCGCGTTGTTGGCCGCACCGCGTTCGAACTTGTCGTCGAGGCGGCTGCGCAGCGGACCCGTCACGAGCAGCGCGACCGCGAGATAGGCGGGGATCGCGAGCACCGCGATGAAGAAGAGCTTGACCGAATACAGCGCCATTACCGCGAGGAAGACGACCGCGAACACAGGGTCGATCAGCACCGTCAGCGAGGCGTTGGTGAGGAATTCGCGGATCGTCTCGAGCTGGCGGACGCGCATCGCCGTATCGCCGACGCGACGCGATTCGAAATAGCTGAGCGGCAGCCGCAGCAGATGGCGGAACAGCCGCGCGCCGAGCTCTACGTCGATCTTCTGGCTCGTCTCCGAATAGAGCCGCGTGCGCAGCCAGCCGAACGCGGTCTCCCAGAACGATACCGCGACGAAGCCGATCGTCAGCACCGACAGCGTCGACAGCGTGCCGTGGACCAGCACCTTGTCGACCACGCTCTGGAAGAACAACGGCGCGGCGAGCCCGAGCAGGTTGAGCGCCAGCGTGATCAGCAGCACCTCGCCGATCAGCCGGCGATAGCGGACGATCTGCGGGATGAACCACGAGAAGTCGAACCCCTTGCTCGCGAGCGCCGCGCTCTCGCGCGTCGTGACCAGCACCAGCGTGCCCGACCACAGGGTCGCGAGCGTCGCGAGGTCGATCTTCTCGACCGGCTGGTGGGCGCGCTGGATCAGCACCTCGTCGCCCTGCATCCGGCCGATCAGGAACCAGCCCTCGGGCCCGTCCGCCAGCGCGGGCAGCGGCATCCGGGCGAGATCCTCGGGCTTGGCGGTCCGCGTCTTGGCACGCACGCCGTCGATGCCCCCCGCCAGCCGCACGAGCGCATCGGCATCGAGCGAATGGAAATGACCGAGACCATGCCGCAACTGATCCGCGTCGACCGCGATACGGTGGATCGCCAGCAGCGCGGTCAGCGCCACCAGCCCGCTATCGTCCTGGATCGGCTGATACTTCATGCGGCCGGATTTCGGGCGGCGGGAACACGGACTGGGGTCATAACATCTTCCACAAAACCGATTCGGTGGAGTTATGGTTAAGCCCTAAATCCTAATTGGATGTTGCGGTGCGGCGCGCTTCACCGCTTAAACCGGTACGCGCGCCGCAAAGCGTCAGCCGAACGCGTAGACCCCGCTGCTCGCTGAGGTCTGGACGAGCCTGTGCGCGGCCGCCCCGGTCAGCGTGATCGTCGCGCCCTGATCGTATTTCACGGTCAGATCGCTGCCCGATATCTCCATCATCGGCTGATACCCCGATTTGGCGAACGCCGAGAGATCGAGCAGGTCATGGCCTGCGCCGAAGTCCGCGATCGTCGCCGACGTCCCGAGCGTGACGAGGAAGCGGTCGTTACCGCCACCGCCGGCCACGGTCGCACCGCTGCGGTCGACCAGCAGCAGTTCGTCCGCCACCGAACCGGTGACGCCGCCGACGCCGCCGACCAGGATCGCGTCATAACCGCTCGCCGCAGTTCGGGCGTCGGCAATCGCATGGCCTGCAGTCGCGAAGGTCTCGGTCGTCGCCACCCCCGCTGCGGTGGTCGTCGTACGCTCGGTCATGATGCCTGCGGTATACGTCCGGACGATGCTACCGCCGCCGGTCAGCGCGGTCTTGCTCGCAGAGAGCTGGTCCTTCGCGGTATCGAAGGTCATCGTGGTGCGCCCGGTCGCATCGGTTACGACCTTGCTCTGCTCGCGGCCCGCGACGTCGAAATATTGCTGCGTCTGGCCGGTCGCATCGTTGACCTCGGCATAGGCGCGGCTGCCATCGGCGCGGGTACGATCGACCGAGATCGTCTTGCCGGTCGTGTCGGTCTTGACCACGCCGACCGCATAGTCGGAGCCGCTCGGCATATAGACGGTGTTGACGGCCGAACCGTCCGGCGCCGTCACATATTTGCGCGTGACCGTGCCTGTCTGGTCGTACAGCAGCGTCGTCCACTGCCCCTGCGCATCGACGGTGACGTCCTTGACCAGCCGGCCCGCGGCATCGAAGCCGCGGCTGTGCGTAATGCCGTTCGACTCGTCGATCCGCGTCACCAGCGCACCGGTGGCAGCGTCATACTCGCTGGTCTGCGTGCTGCCGTTGCCGATCGTCGCGGCCTTCGTTTTCCGGCCCTTGGCGTCGTAATAGGTCAGCAGGCTGGTGCCGTCGGGATTGCGCGTCTCGGTGTAATCGAGCGTCCCGTCGGCATGCTTGCGCACGACCGAGACGACCACGCCCTTGCCGTCGACGAGCTGGGTCTGCGTGACGTAGGATTTGCCGGTGACGTTAAACAGCGTGTTCTCGGCGGTACCGTCTGCGCGCTCGATGAAGTTGCTCGTCAGCTTGCCAGCCGAGTCATACAGCGTCGTGTTCCAGCTGCCCGCGGCATCGACGATGACCGCGGTCGTGCGGATCCCGGCGGCGGTATAGGTGTCCGCGGTGCGCGATCCGTCGGCAAGATACGCCTCGACGATCTTGCCGCCGGCCGCGACCTGGGTCCGCCGGCTGGCGAGTTTGCCGTTCTCGTAGAGCGAGGTCGCGACATCGCCGTTGACCAGCTGACCGATGTCGCGCGTGATCAGACCGCTGGTCGCATCGAACAGCTGCGTATGCGTTTCACCGGTCGCCGCGATCGCCACCGACTGCGTGAGCTTGCCCGCCGCATCGTAGGTCTGGAGCAGGCGCGCGCCGTCTGCGGCGTTGGTTTCCTGATACGCCAAGCTGCCATCGGCGTGACTGCGCACGACCAACGTGACTTTGCCCTTGGCATCGAACACGCTGCGCTCGGTGGTCCACGCCTGCCCGGTGATGCCGAACGACTGCGTCTCGCCGCTGCCGTCGGCGTTCTTGATATAGCGCTTCGATATCGCACCCGCGGCGTCGAGGACCGACGTGGTCCAGGTGCCTGCGGTATCGACCGTCACTTCGTTGGTCTTCTTGCCGGCCGCGTCGTAGGTCACCGTCGAACGGCTGCCATCGGGCAGAACCGAGACGATCTGCGCGATGATCCCCGCCTTGAAGCTGGTGGTGACCGTCCCGCCGACCGCCGACTGGACGACGCGCGACACCAATGTCACGGTTGCCGGATCATAGGTCAGCACCGTCCGCGTACCGTCCTTGGTGACGTCGCCGGTCACCGTCGTCTCGGTCTGGCGACGACCCTGCGAATCATACGCCGTCGTGATCCTGGAGGTGCCCTGGACGATGTCGGTCGAGACCAGTCGGCCGTCCGCGGCGCTGCGGGTCAGCGACACCATCTTGCCGGTGGCGTCCGTCAGCTGGATTTCGGTGCTCCAGGCGAGGCCGGTCAGGCCGTAGGCGCGGGTTTCACCGCTGCCGTCGGGATTGGCGACATACACCTTGGTGACCGCACCCGAGGTCGCGTCGTACAACGTCGTCGTCTTGGTGCCGTCGGGGTCGATCTGCAACTGCGAGATCTTCGTGCCCGCGCTGTTGTAGGTATAGGTGACCTTGCCCTGCTCGCTGACGACGTCCTCGTTCACCAGGCCGCCGCCGCTATAGGTCTGGCTGCGGATGATCGTGCCATTGGCGGCCAGTTCGAGCAGGCTCTTCAGCCCGCCGGTGGTCGGATCGTAGGTGGTGATCACGCGCCCGCCGCCGACCGCGGTGATGGTCTGGTTGAGCCTGTGGCCCGTCGCGTCATAGGCCGTGGTCGTGCGCTTGCCGTCGGCCGCATACGAGTCGGTATAATCGAGCGTATTGTCGGCATGGCGGCGCACGACCGAAACGACCTTGCCCGCCGTGTCGGTGGCTTGAACCTCGGTCACATAGGATTTGCCGGTGACGTTGTAGCTGGTGACGATGCTGCGCCCGTCGGTATATTGCACATAGGTGCGCTGCGGCTTGCCGGTCGTCGCGTCGAAGACCTGCGTGGTATAGGTCTTGGCGGTATCGACATCGACCTGCCGCGTCTTCAACCCGGTCGCGTCGAACGTTTCCGAGGTCCGGCTGCCATCGGCGCGGACCACCGTCCGGTCGCTCATCGCGCCTGCGACATAGGTGATCGTCGTGGTCGCGCCGGCCGACGTCTTGACGACGCTGGACGCCAGCTTGGCGGTGGTGGCGTCGTAGGTGAGCGAGGTGACGGTGCCGTCCGCCGCATTCGTGACCTTGGTCAGCAACTGGCCGTTGGCGCCGAACGTGCTGGAGATCTTGCCGCCATCGGCAAAGACCTGCGCAGTGGTCACCAGCGTTCCATCGGCACGCGACCGCTCGACCAGAGTCACCACGCCCTTGGTATTCACCACCTGATGCTCGGTCGCATAGGCAAGGCCGGTCAGCTTGTACGCATAGCTCTCGCTGCTGCCGTCGGGCCGCTGCACGAACTTGCGCGAGACGTCACCGCTCGCGTCATATTGCAGCGTCGTCCAGACGTTCTTGGTATCGACCTGAACCTCGCTGACCCGCTTGCCGGCGGTGTCGTAGGTGTCGGTGACCTTGGAGCCGTCGGCTGCGGTCATCGTGTAGGTCGAGACGATACCGTTCTTGTAGACCGTCGCGGCGTTGCTGCCGTCCTTGCCGGCGACCGTCATCGATGTCGGCTTGCCGGTCGCGATGTCGTAGCTGGTGACGGTCCGCCCGAGCTTCGGATCGTCGACGATCGTCGCCGACAGCTTGCCCGTGGTATAGCTCTGGTCGCTGATCACGCCGGACGCATATTCGGTATGGATGTTCGAGATGACGCCGCCGAGATAGCCATAGTCGGCGGTCGAGACGAGGATACCCTTGGCGTCGAACGCCTGTTCTTCCTTCCAGCCGACACCGGTTTCGGTCACCTTGAACGAATAGCCGCCGCTGACCTTCGCCAGCACATCGCCATAATTGGCGATCATGTACCGCATCGTCGATACCGAGGCGACGTTCAGCACGGCGCTGTCCGTCAGCGCGATCGTCTTCAACCCGGTCGATCCGGCGAGCTTGTCGATCTGCGCGACCAGCCCGTCGGCGGTCGTGCTCAGCGCGGCGGGAACCGCGGTGGCGGTGTCGGTGTAGGCGGACTTGGACCCCACTTCGACGACCAGCGCGCGATCGCCGACCGCCAGCGTGATCTGGCTGACGTTGGTATAGGTCGCGATCGGCGCGCTGCCCCGTAGCGGGTCATAGACATAGACCGTCTTCTGCAGGCCACCGAGATCGATCGTGACGGTCTTCGTCGCCAGCGCATTTTCGGACTGGGTCGTGGTGTTCCACAGATTGGCATCGCGCCACAGCAGGATGTCGTAGGCGCCGTTGGCCTTGGTCAGCGTCAGCGAATGGCCGTCCGCGGGCATGCCACCGAGCGAATAGGCGGTCGCGGCGGAGGCCGCGGTGCCGGTGCCGGCATCGACATAGGAGAGCAGGCTGGTCAGGTTGTGGACCGCGGTCGCCGCCTGCTTGGGCGTGCCATCGGCGTTGAACAGGCCGAAGTGGAACTCCTTTTCGGAGCCATCCGGATTGAGGCTGCTGTCAAAGAGTTCGTAGAGGAAGGTCTGGCTCGATCCGTTCTCGAACGCGGTGAGCAAGGCGTTCACCGTCAGCTTGGCCTGCGCGCTTTCGTTGACGCCAAGGCCGGGATCGCTCGACAGCGTGGTGTAGCCGGTCTCGGTGATGACGATCTTGTCGCCCTTGGACGCCGCCGCCGCGCGCGCCATCGATGCCTCCATCACCTTGTCGGACAGTCCGCCCGATGCGGTATAAGCGTGGGCGTTGGCAAAGTCGGAATAGGCGCCGAGATCGCCGATCGCCGCATAGGCCGACGGGCTTTCGAGTGCGACTGACAGGTTGATGACCGATACGCCCGACAGCCCGGCATTGCCCTTGACCGCGGTATACAGCGCCTTCTGATACTCGACCGCCGCGGTCAGCGAGCCGCTGCCATTATAGCTGAACTCCTGCGTGTTGACCTCGTTCAGCCCCTCGACCGCGACGATGCTGCCGGCATGCCGGGTCTGGAAGTCCGCGAGCGACGCGACATAGTTCGCCAGCCCCGATGCTCCCGTCGCGGGCAGGCCCGACGACGTCACGAAGTCGAATTTGACGCCGGCCGCGGCCATCGCGTTGACGACTGCGTTACCGATACCCGACCCCGGCAACGTATCGCGCACCGTGCCGATACCCAGATAATTCAGGCTGTTGATCGTCAGGCTGGCATTGCCGTACGCATTGTTCGCATTGCCGGAGTGCGCGTTGACGCCCAGCGTGGACAGGAACGAGGTAGCGGAAGCGGGGGTGTTGGGCACGGTTTTGCATCTCCATGACGTCACCCGAGCAATCGCAGAAAGTCCTGCAACCAACCCTAAGCAAGGCCGTTAAATTTCCGTTTACCGTGTTATATTTGTAAAAATGTGTCGCGCTGCAGCAAAGCATCGGCAAAGCGCCGAACAGCGCCATCCGGGCGACGGAACCATGCGCGGGCCTTGCCAAAATGGCTTAAACGCGGCACCAGCACGGCACACACGCTGCCATGCAGCATAGACGGTCCGCGTGCGCGCGGACTTCGCAAGATGTGAGTAAACGACCATGCGGATCGCAGTAATTGGAACTGGGTATGTCGGCCTCGTGTCGGGAGCCTGCTTCGCCGACTTTGGTCATGACGTCATTTGCGTCGACAAGGACGCCAGCAAGATCGACGCGTTGCATGCTGGTCGGATTCCGATCTTCGAACCGGGCCTTCAGGCGCTGGTCGAAACCAACGTTCGCGGCGGTCGCCTCGCCTTCACCACCGACCTGACCGAGGGCGTCAAGGGTGCCGAGGCCGTTTTCATCGCGGTGGGAACTCCCTCGCGGCGCGGTGATGGCCATGCCGATCTCGGCTATGTCTTTGCCGCCGCGGCCGAAGTTGCAAAGGCGGTCAGCGGTTTCACCGTCGTCATCACCAAGTCGACCGTCCCGGTCGGCACCGGCGACGAAGTCGAGCGGATCCTGCGCGAGAATAACCCGGACGCGGAATTCGCGGTCGTCTCCAATCCCGAATTCCTCCGCGAAGGCGCCGCGATCGACGACTTCAAGCGGCCCGACCGCGTCGTCATCGGTGGCCATGACGAGCGCGCGATGGCCGTGATGCGGGAAATCTATCGCCCGCTGAGCCTCAACAGCTCGCCGGTGATCGAGATGTCGCGGCGCGGCGCCGAGCTGACCAAATATGCCGGCAACGCATTCCTCGCGACCAAGATCACCTTCATCAACGAGATCGCGGACCTGTGCGAGAAGGTCGGCGCCGACGTCCAGGAGGTCGCGCGCGGCATCGGGCTCGACAAGCGGATCGGTGCGAAGTTCCTCAATGCAGGGCCGGGCTATGGCGGCTCGTGCTTCCCCAAGGACACGCTGGCGCTGCTCAAGACCAGCCAGGATTACGAAGCGCCGCAGCGGATCGTCGAGGCGGTCGTCGCGGTCAACGAAAACCGCAAGCGCGCGATGGGCCGCAAGGTCATCGCGGCGATGGGCGACGAAGTCCGCGGCAAGACGGTCGCGGTGCTCGGCCTGACGTTCAAGCCGAACACCGACGACATGCGCGACAGCCCCGCCATCGCGGTGATCCAGTTGCTCCAGGACGCCGGCGCACGCGTGCAGGCCTATGATCCCGAGGGCATGGAGCAGGCCGCCAAGCTGCTCCAGAACGTCGATTTCAAGGACGACACCTATGCGACGATGGAAGGCGCCGATGCGCTCGTCATCGTCACCGAATGGGACGCGTTCCGCGCGCTGGACCTCAAGCGCGTGAAATCGCTGCTGTCGGAGCCGATCCTGATCGATCTCCGCAACATCTACCCGCGCGACATCGTCGAGAACGCCGGCTTCACGTACATCGCGGTAGGCCGCTGAGACAGGCAGGCGCTCGCGAGAATGGTCGGGACCACATTGGTCGCCGGCCGCTCACGGGCGCCGCCGTTGCAGCCTTTTCCATCCGAGTCTTTTCAGGCCCAGCCAGACGCCGCTGATCGACGTCACCAGACCCAGGATCGATGCCAGCCACACCAGCAGATCCCAGATCGGGCGATGCTGCGTCAGTGCGTTCAGGTCCCATTTGTGAAGCAGGTCGAACGCCCAGCGATAGACGCGGCGGCGACGGTCGGCCGTCGCGAGCACCTCGCCGGTCGCCGGATCGACATACAACCAGGTCGAGGCCGGGTCGTCGAACCGCAGGCGTAGGATCGGCAGGCGCGGCATGCCGCCGACCTCGTACCAATAGGCGTCGGGCGTCGTCAGCCGGTCGAGCGCGATCAGCGATGCGCCTGCCTGACGGCGACGCGCGACGGCGGCGATGGCGCGGATGGTGGGGCGCGCGGGCGCGAGCGACGTTGCGCTCAGCGTGGTCCTGCGGCCATCCCCATAGTCGAGGACGACGAGTGGCGTGTTCGCATAATCGGTCAGACGCGCGCGGACGGCGCCCGCGCCTGCGGTCCCGAGCCGATCGAACTGCAGCGCGGGGACCTGATCGGCGGCGGCGTAGGTTCGGACTGCGGCTTCGGCAGGTGGGACGCTGCGGAACAGGTGTCCCGGATCGACCGAGAGCCAACCGCTGACCATCCACGCGATCAGAAAGCCGCCGCCGACCAGTCCCGCCAGATGGTGCCACAACATCCAGCCGCGATAGGGCGACACGCGGCCACCGCTGAAACGGTGCCGGCCAAGCCGCGTCCGGAGGATTCCGATCCACATCCCCGCGACGGCGGCGGCGATGCACGGTCCCGAAACCCACATCACGACCTGGCGCCATGCGGCGTTATCCTGCCGCAGAACGGTCGGGTACAGCCAGTGCGGCACCGACCCGAGCCAGTTCCACAGCCGCTCGCGCCGGGTCGTCGATTGCACCACGCTGCCCGTCGAGGAGGAGACGTAGAGTTCGCTTACCCGCGAATCTGCGAGCGTCACCTTCCACAAGGGGCGATGCCGGTCGAAGCCGCCGCCTACGGTCCACTGGTCGCGCGCCAGTCGCTCGATATCGGCCACGGGCGCCTGCCCGAAGCGGCGGGCGACGCGCGCGGCATAGCCGGCATCGACCTGCGCGAGGACCGCCCCATGGTGAGCCGCGATAGTCCGCCGCTCGCCCTCCCATGTCTCGATCCGCCAGACCGGGATTCCGTCGCGCATTTCGAGCCGCAGGTCCTGAGGCCATCGCCCGGTATCGCGCGGCGGCGGCACGTCCACCGCCCGCCAGTCGATCGGCTCCGCGTGCGCCAGTTGCTCGGCTGGCGACAGCGAAGGGTAGGGGACGTAGATCATCACGAGCCCCGACGAAAACCACATCGCGAACAGCAGGCAGCTCGCAATCCCGATCCAGCGGTGCACGAGATAGAGCCAGCGTCGGCCAAGCTTGGCGAGCGATGCGGAGCGGCGGCGGCTAGAAACCGGCACGGAGCGAGACGTCCACTGCACGAGGACGGCCAAGGACCCATTGCTGCACGCCGTAGCTGTTGATCGCATAGGCCGCGTCGAACAGGTTGTAGACGTGAAGGTCCACGGCGACGCGCGGGGTCACCGCATAGGACCATGTGGTATCGACCGTGACGTATCCCGGGATCCGGAAGTCGTTGGCATTGTCGGAAAATCGGCGGCCGACATAGCGCAGCCCGGCGCGGGCCTGGACGGTCGGCGTCGCGGTCCAGCGCAGCCAAAGGTTCGCCATCGTCTCGGGCACGTCGGGCGGCGTGTTGCCGGCATAGTTCGCGGTCCCCGACAGGAAGTCGTCGAACCGGGCGTTCAGAACGCTGCCGTTCGCATCGAACCCGAAACCCCTTGGCAGGTCGATCGAGACCGCAGCCTCGATTCCCTTGGCGGATCGCTGCCCGACCTGCTCGATCGGGCTGGTCGGCGTAAGTTGCGCGAGCAGCCCCGTCTTGACGATGCGGTACGCCGCCAGCGTTGCCGTGCCGCGGCCGTCGAGGAACACCGCTTTGGCGCCGACCTCGATCTGATTGCCCACGGCGTTGCTGAACTGGACTTGGCCGGTCGAATAGGTGGTCAGCGTCCCCAGCGGGTCGACCCCGGTCGCGTACTGCGCATAGAGCGAGACGGTGGGGATCGGCTGGTAGACGCTGCCGACGCGCCAGGTCGTGTTGTGCAGGCGCTTGTCGAGCGCGAAGACTTCGGTGGGGCCGTCGATCGTCCAGCGTTGGATCCTGTCGCGTTCGTAGCGGATGCCGCCGACGATCGAGACATGCTCGCCGAGCTTCAGCCGATCCTCGGCAAACACCGCATATTCGGCCGTCCGCGTTCGATAGCGCGGCGCGATCCCCTGCGTGTCGACGATGGCGCCTGGATCGAAGTCGTACGGATCGACCTGCGACACCTGCGGCTCGGCCCCGAAATTATGCGAGTAGGTCAGCTTGATCAGGTTGACGTCGAACCCAACGACAAAGTCATTGGATAGCCCGTCGGCGATCGGCGTGCGGACCGTCACGCTACCCTGATCGCCCCATTGCGTCTGGTCGTGGACGATACCGGTCATGTCGGTGCGGTAGATGCTGCCGGGCGTGGCCGCGCCGCCACCGTTGCCGTTCGGGCAGGCACCATCGGTCGCGACCCAGCAATAGCTTTCGAGGTTGAGCCAGGACCGCTTCGACGTCAGCCGATACGCCTGGTTGCTGACGGTCAGCACCGTCGATGGCGTCCAGTCGACCTGGAGGCTGGTGCGGTTGTCGCGAAAGCGGACATAGCCGTCGCGCGTGTTGTAGTTGCGGCGCCGGTTGCCGTCGTCGAGCCGCCCGTCGATCAACGGCGTGCCGAAATAGCGCATCGGGTTCTGGTTGCCGTAATCGTCGCGAACCGTGACGGCGAGCGTATCGGTCGGTGCCCAGCGCAGCGTCGCGGACAGCGCGTAACTGCGCGATTGCCCTCGGTCGACATACCCGTCGGACCGGCGGTAGCTGCCGTCGACGCGGTAGGACAGGTGTTCGCCTGCCGGTCCGCCGGCGCCCGCTGCGACATGGAAGGTGTCCTGGGAGCCGTAGCCGATCTCGCCATCGATTTCGGTGTGCTTGGTATTCGGCTGGCGCATCAGCACGTTGACCGCGCCGCCCAGTGCGCCTTGACCGTACAGCACCGACGCAGGCCCCTTGAGGATGTCGATCCGCTCGACCATCCACGGATCGGTCGGGAAGGTAAGCGTTCCGGCTGCGGGAAACAGCCGCACGCCGTCGATCAGCTGGAGCACCGACCCCTGGCCGCTGAACCCACGCGCGGCGAGCGCGGTGCCGCCATTGCCGAGATTGCCGACGCTGGTGATGCCCGGTGCGCGGCTTTCCGCATCGGCGATCGCCATGTCGCCCCGCGCGCGAATCGTGGCGCCGTCGATGACCGACAGCGTCGCCGGCGTCTCCAGCGGTGACAGGTTGAGCCGGCTGGCCGTTCTGTTGGGCACCGTCAGGTCCGCCTCGTGGCGACCGGTAACCAGAATGTCCTCGGATGGGGGGCCGGCGGTTTGCGCATCGGCCGCCGACGGCAACCCGATGACGAAGCCGGCGGCGATGCAGGCGTAATGGCGTTTGCGGCGTGCGCCGATCGTGATGCTCATGGTCTTCATACCCCGGTGAAGGGCGAAGAAGACGGATGGACGCGAAACAGGCCGCGTTCGGATTGTCCGGCCGCGTGCATGCAAGCAGCCAGCCCGGAATCCCCGCCGGTGGACGTTATCGCGTCGGAGGCAGGTCTCCTGGCTCGCGGGTCATAACGCCGGTCTGGCCTTCCCGGCGGGTTCTACCGCCAGTGACACTCGTCGACCGTCGCTCGCCGCTTACAGTTGCGGGGGCAGCGCCGGCCTGGGACCTGGTTCCTCAAAGGAGATCCGCACCGGCTTCCCGTCTTAGCTTCGGGACGATTGCGCGACCGAAGAACCTCGACACGTCCGTGTCCCAGCTTCCCGGAAGACGGTCAAGCAACATATAAAGAATTCTTTATATGCTGCCTTTTCATGGCGCTCGATAAGGACGAAAGGCCGCCAAACCCGGGAAGGGCTCGTCGCTCAGTCGGGCAGCGGATGATGGCCCTTGAAAGGAGATGGGTCTGGATGGCGGGGGCGGTGATCGGCCAGTGCACGGCGAAGTGCTGTGACTTCGGCGTTGAGTGCGGTCAGTCGGTCCGCCGTCATGCCTGAGCGCTCGACAATCAGCGGCCCCAGGCATCCGGTTTCGCTCCAGCGTGCCCTGCCGGCTTCCGTAAGGCGTACCTGCACCTGGCGTTCGTCGGCAGGGTTACGCACGCGAGTCACCAGGCCGGCGGCTTCCAAGCGTTTTGCGAGCGGCGTGATGGTACTCGGCTCGAGCGCCAACCGGTCGGCGATCGCCCCGATCGAGCAGCCGTCGGCCGCCTCGTTCAGCGTCTGAAGCACGAGGAACTGAGGATAGGTGATACCGAGACGGTCGAGCAGCGGCTTGTATGCGCGGTTGATCGCTATCGTCGCCGCGTAGAGCGAAAAACAGAGCTGGTCGTCGAGCGGAAGGGGATCGGACACGCAGGAATTCCTTATTCGCGGCCGATACCACGGAAACACTTATCGCGACAAATTATACTGGACGTCGGAACTTCTCATGCCTAAATCTCTTATCGCGATAATAAATATGGAGATACAGCATGTCGATCGACGTCAAATACACGACCGAAGCCACCGCAACCGGCGGCCGCGACGGTCATGCGCGGTCGCAGGACGGCCGTTTTGACGTAGCGTTGTCGACCCCAAAGGAACTGGGCGGCGCTGGCGGTGACGGCAGCAATCCTGAGCAGCTGTTCGCCGCAGGCTATTCCGCGTGCTTCATCGGCGCGCTGAAGGTTGCCGGCCAGCAACTGAAGATGAAGGTCCCCGACGATGTCGCGGTCACGGCCAAGGTCGGTATCGGCCCGCGTTCGGCCGGTGGCTTTGGCATCACGACCGATCTCACGGTCTCGCTGCCGGGGATCGAGCGCGATCAGGCGGAGAAGCTGGTCGATGCGGCGCACCAGATCTGCCCGTACTCGAATGCGACGCGTGGCAATGTCGACGTAGGCCTTACGCTCGTCTGACACGGCTCCGTCACGCGGTGGAAGGGGGCGGTCTCACGGGCCGCCGCCTTTCTGACGCTTCCTCAGGCCGGTCCGCCGTGTCTTTCGTGAGCAAGGGATAGTTCACGCGTCTGCCGAGTTACCCTGACGACGACTAACGAGAAGGCCGGTACTGCATGGTTTCGCAACGCTATCGTCCGCCTGCCGATTTCGGCCTTGGCGGAGTCGCGATCGGTAATGAGTTTCGGTTCGCGACCGATGAACAGGCTCATGCGACGCTGTCCGCGGCATGGGATGCGGGCGTTCGCTATTTCGACGTCTCGCCCTGGTACGGCCTGGGTCTTGCCGAGCGGCGATTTGGCCGGTTTCTTGCGAGCAAACCGCGTGACGCCTTCACGATTTCGTCCAAGGTCGGCAAGCTGTTGCGGGCATCGCGCGACCATAGCGCCAACAAATATTTCCCGTTCACCACCTCGCCGAACACGCCATATTTCGATTACTCTGCAGAGGGCGTGCGGCGCTCGATCGAGGACAGCCTGCAAAGGCTCGGCCTGGATCGTCTCGACATTGTGTTCGTGCACGATCTATCGCCCGACAACACGCTGTTGCCCGACGACTGGAAGACGCTGTTCAAGATTGCGGAGACGGGGGCCTTTCCCGAACTCAGTCGGATGCGCGAGGAAGGTTTGATCGATGGCTGGGGCATGGGCGTCAACTCGCCGGAGCCGATCCTGCGGTGCCTCGATGTCGCGGATAGCGATGTTCATTTACTCGCCAGCCAATATTCACTGATCGATCATGCGAATGCGGTCGAGCATGTGTTTCCTGTTGCACGCGCAAAAGGGGTGAGTTTCGTCATGGGCTCGGCGCTCAACGCGGGATTTCTCGGCGGCGCGCATCGCTACAATTACGGCGACGACAACATGGTGATCGAGGCCGGCAAACTGGCCAAGCGCGATCGACTGCGCGCGATCGCGGCATGCCACGGCGTCGATCTGCTTGCTGCGTCGTTGCAATTCGCGCTGGCGCCCGACGTCGCCTCGGCCCTGATCGTAGGGACCGCTTCGCCTGATCACATCCTGGCGGATCACGCCGCGATGCGGGCGAAGATACCAGCGGCATTTTGGGACAGCCTGCGGGCGGATGGCCTCATCCACCCCGATGCAATGGTGCCCCCTGCCGAGGCGAGCATCGAGTGAAACAGGATCGCGCGGTTACGATCCTATAATGTTGGCGCCGCGATCCTTCCAAAAATCGGGACAGGCTCTCTATTGTCCTCGGTCTGAATATCAAGTCGCAACTGCAAGCAAACATGCAGTGTTCAATTCCCAACAAACCCTGTAGGCGTTCGCCGGGGGATACATGAAGAATTCAAGGATATAGCGTGACGGATACGATTAACACGATCGAATTGGCTGCCGAACTGACGGCAGCATGGCTTGCAAACCCCAACACCCGTACTGCTGCGGATGACGTGCCGGCATTTCTGGTGGCAATGCACGCCGCTGTCGAGAAACTTGCTGGCAATGGCGATGTAGAGCCTGAAGCTGCTGCAGTTCCGACGTCGGAGCCGGCTGTTTCGGTGCGCAAGTCGCTCGCGTCGCCGGATCACATCATCTCGATGCTGGACGGCAAGAAATACAAGACGCTGCGTCGTCATCTTTCGACCAATGGCCTGACGCCTGAGCAATATCGCGAGCGCTTCAACCTGAAGGCAGATTATCCGATGGTCGCTGCGACCTATTCGGAGGCACGTCGCGCGATGGCGAAGTCGATCGGATTGGGTCGCAAGGCTGGCACGACCGTCGAAAAGGCTGCCGACGGCGCGGTCAAGACGGTGCGCAAGACCGGCAAGGCGGCGCTTGATGCCGCCAAGAAGTCGCTCGGTAGCGACGCCTGATACCTGCGGAGAAGACGGGGGAGGGCAAGCCCCTTCCCCGTCTTATCGAGTATGATGTCAAGATAATGCCCGCGGGCTGAACGCTTAGGCTACGTCCTCGATCAGCGCCTGTGCAAGACCTGCACGGATCGCCCTCAAGGCCGGAATCGGCGACTCCGCGTGTGTTTTCGTATCGGGCGTGGTCATGGTTGGTAAGGCCGTGTCGCCGGCCAGCAGTTTCTGCACGCCGCGTACGGTATAACCCTCGCGGTTGAGCAACGCGTCGATCCGTCGGACAAGCGCCACGTCCTCGGCGCGATAATAGCGTCGATTGCCAGCGCGCTGGAGCGGGCGGAGTTGCGGGAACCGCGTCTCCCAGTAGCGCAAAATATGATGCGGCAATCCGGTATCCGCTGCAAGTTCACCGATCGTCCGAAACGCCGCCGGAGTCTTGGCCGGAGTCTTGGCGCCCGTCGCTAAGTCAGCCGGTGAATCTGTGGCCGATCCCACCTCGCCTGTCGGGGGCGCGGCGTCATCGGCATTGCCGGCCATTGGCTCAGCCGGCGCCGACGATGCGCTCACGCATCATCTGGCTCGCGCGGAAGGTCAGCACGCGGCGCGGCGCGATCGGCACCTCGATGCCGGTCTTCGGGTTGCGACCGACGCGCTCGCCCTTGTCACGGAGCACGAACGTGCCGAAGCCCGAGATCTTGACGTTCTCGCCCTCGGACAGCGCGCCGCACATCTCGGTCAGGATCTGTTCGACGATCTTCGAGGAGTCCGCACGCGACAAACCCACCTCGCGGTGAAGCGATTCGGCCAGATCTGCGCGCGTCAAAGTACCGGTCATCGTCATTCGCAAGCTCCCACACTCGCCGAACCTCCTACACAAGCGCGAACGCGACCGGAAGAACTTTTGTTCTACAAGCGAATCGACTTGTTTCGGCAGAGATTAGAAGCGGATAACCGCCGCGCCCCAGGTGAAGCCACCACCCATCGCCTCTAGCACGACGATCTGGCCTTGTCGGACACGTCCGTCCCGCACTGCGACGTCGAGCGCCAGTGGTACGGAGGCTGCCGACGTGTTGGCATGCTGATCGACGGTGACGACGACCTTCTCCGGCGCGAGGCCCAGCTTCCGCGCGGTGGCATCGAGGATACGGGCGTTCGCCTGATGCGGCACGACCCAGTCGACCTGGTCCGACGACAGCCCCGCCATCGACAGCGATTCGGTCATGACCGAGGCCAGGTTGGTCACCGCATGGCGGAACACTTCGCGGCCCTTCATCCGAAGCTTGCCGACGGTCCCGGTCGTCGAGACGCCGCCATCGACGTAGAGCAATTCGTTATGACGGCCATCCGCGTGCAGCTTGGTCGTCAGGATGCCGCGACCGCCTTCGTCGGCGGTGTCCTGCGCCTCCAGCACGATCGCGCCGGCGCCGTCGCCGAACAGCACGCAGGTCGTCCGGTCTTCCCAGTCGAGGATGCGGCTGAACGTCTCGGCGCCGATCACCAGCGCGCGCTTGGCGACACCGCTGCGGATCATGCTGTCGACCACCTGCACCGCGTACAGGAAGCCCGAGCAGACCGCGGCGACGTCGAACGCGACGCAGTCGTTGATGCCGAGCATCGCCTGCACTTTGGTGGCGCTGGCGGGGAATGTCTGGTCGGGCGTCGCGGTGGCGAGCACGATCAGGTCGATGCTCGCGGCCTCAACGCCCGCAGCGCTCAAAGCGGCGCGGCACGCGTCGGCGGCCAGCGTCGCGGTCGTCTCGCCTTCGCCGGCGATGTGACGGAAGCGGATACCGGTGCGCTCGACGATCCACTCGTCGCTGGTGTCGACCTGTTCCGCGAGTTCCGCATTCGAGACGCGGCGCGCGGGCAGGGCGGAGCCGGTGCCGATGACGACCGAACGGATCATGCCGCCTTCTCCACGCTGCCGAGATCGTCGGCGATCCGCCGGATCAGATCGTTGCGGACCATCTTGGCGGCATTGCCGATCGCCGTCGCCACGCCGCGCTCGTTGGCGCCGCCATGGCTCTTCACGACGATGCCATTGAGCCCGAGGAATACCGCGCCGTTGTGATTGTTGGGATCGAGATGATCGCGCAGCAATTCGGTCGCGGGCTTCGAGATCAGAAAGCCGAGCTTCGATCGCACCGAACTGCGGAACGCACGCTTGAGCAGATCGGCGACGAATCGCGCGGTGCCCTCGGCGGTCTTGAGCGCGATGTTGCCCGAGAACCCGTCGCACACGACGACGTCGACATCACCGCGCGACAGGCGGTCGCCTTCGATGAAGCCGTTGAACTGCATGTCGACGGCGGGCGTCGCACGCAATTGGGCTGCCGCATCGCGAATTTCATCCGTGCCCTTCATGTCTTCGCTGCCGATGTTCAGCAGCGCGACACGCGGATGCGGGATGTCGAGCGCGGTGCGCGCGTACGCCGCACCCATGATCGCGAACTGGACGAGGTTGCGTGCATCGCACTCGGTATTCGCACCGAGGTCGAGCATCACCATGTCGGTATCGCCAAGCGTCGGCAGACGCGCCGCGAGTGCCGGCCGGTCGATCCCGGGCAGCATCCGCAGCGACAGTTTCGCCATCGCCATCAGCGCGCCGGTATTGCCCGACGACACCGCGGCGGCGGCGCGACCCTGTTTGACCAGGTCGATCGCGATGCCCATCGACGTCTTCTTCGCCCGCCGGATCGCCTGGCTCGGCTTTTCGCTCGAACCGACGACTTCCGGCGCATGGACGATTTCCGAGTTCTGCGACAGGTTCGGATGAGCTTTCAGCCCCTCGCGAATCGCAGTCTCGTCACCGACCAGGAAGAAGTGCGTGCCCTCGTAGCGATGACGCGCGCGGGCGACACCAGCGAGCATCACTGCCAACCCGTCATCGCCACCCATCGCATCGACCGCGATCCAGCCGCTGTCGGGCATCGCTTATCCTTCGTTCAAGTTAGAGGTTCCGGTTGGAAGCCTCAGCCCTCGATCGAGAGGATTTCACGACCGTTATAGTGACCGCACGAACCGCACAGGTTGTGCGGACGCTTCAGTTCGCCACAGTTGGGGCATTCCTGGAACGACGCGATCGTGAGCGAGTCGTGGCCACGGCGCATGCCGCGCTTGGAGGGCGAGGTTTTTCTTTTGGGGACGGCCATTTCGGCACCTTGTTCAATCTAAAGGTCGGGGCTCCGAGTACGCCCGGACACGGAACTCGGCAACCGACATGAATGCCGGCCGCCTGAAGCAACCCATGCGGCCTGACGCTCGCGAAGCGTGGCGCTATAGCGATTTCGTCCCGCGTTGCAACCATTGGTCACCAGTGGCAGGACCCCGGCCGACATCCAACGAGGGGCAACGCCGTGATATTACCCGTAACGCTGACGATCGCCGCGGCTGCCGCCGTCGTCAATCTCTGGCTCGCCTTCCGAATCGTGCCGATGCGCGTGAAGGGCAACGTCCTGATCGGCGACAATGGCGATGCGCGGTTGCAGGGGCGGATGCGCGCGCATGCGAACTTCACCGAATATGCGCCGTTCATTCTGATCCTGATCGGGCTGATCGAACTGGCGGAGGGATCGACGCTCTGGCTGTGGATCGCCGGTGCCGTATTCGTGATCGCCCGCGTTGCGCATGCGTTCGGGATGGATCGAACGACGTCGAGCCTGCCGCGGGCAGGCGGTGCCCTCGCGACGTGGGCGCTGATGGCTTTGCTCGCCGGCTGGGCGCTGACGATCGCGTATCAAGCGAACGCGGTGCCGGCCGCCAAGACCTTCCAGGTCGTGCCGTCGGGGTCGCAGGCATGAGCGCGCGCTATCTTCTTGCCGCCGCCACGCTGCTCGCCGCGTCGCCCGCGGTTGCCCAAGTTTCTCCCGAACGCCTGTCGGCCGACGTAAAGACGCTCGCCTCCGATGCGTTCGAGGGGCGCGCGCCCGGCACCCCCGGCGAGACCAAGACGATCGACTGGCTGATCGCGCAGTTCAAGGCGATGAAGGCGCAACCCGGCGGCCCGAACGGCAGCTGGACGCAACCCGTCCCGCTCGTTCACACGCGAATGGGCTCCGGCACCGTCCGCGCCGGCGAGACCGCGTTGGTGCAGGGGCGTGACGTGTATCTCAGCACGGTCCGCGGCATCGACCACGTCGCAATCGCCGACGCGCCGATGGTGTTCGTCGGCTACGGCGTCACCGCGCCCGAACGCGGCTGGGACGACTTCAAGGGGCTCGACCTCAAGGGTAAGGTCGCCGTCTTCCTGGTCAACGATCCCGATTTCGAAGCGGTCGCAGGCGACGATTCGAAGGGCAAGTTCGGCGACCGCCGGATGACCTATTACGGCCGCTGGACGTACAAATACGAAGAAGCCGCGCGACGTGGCGCGGTCGGCGCGCTGATCGTCCACGACACGCCGGGCGCGGGCTATGGCTGGAACACCGTCACGGCCCCTGCCGGCGAGAATTACGACATTGTCCGCAAGGATCCCGAGTCTCGGGTGATGCTCCAGGGCTGGCTCGAAGGCGCCGCGGCAACCCGTCTGTTCGCAGCCTCTGGCCTCGACCTGGCGTCGTTGCGCAAAGCCGCCCGCCGCAGTGACTTCCGTCCGGTCGCGCTGAAGCAGACGTTCACCACCGACCTGCCGGTGAAGCACGACGCCGCCGTAAGCCAGAACGTGCTGGCGAAGCTGCCGGGCAAGACGCATCCCGACGAGGTCGTGATGTTCGGCGCGCACTGGGACGCCTACGGCATCGGCGCGCCCGACACGCAGGGCCGCACGATCCGTCCCGGCGCGAACGACGACGGGCTCGGCGTGGCGGGGGTGCTCGAACTTGCGCGCACCTTCGCCAAGGCCCCCCGCACCGACCGCAGCCTCGTCTTCGCCCTATGGAGCGGTGAGGAGCGCGGCTTGCTCGGCTCGGAGACCTATGCGGTGAACCCGGTCTATCCGGCCGCCAAGACGGTCGCCAATCTGACGCTCGATATCCTCCAGACGGCGGGCCCTGCGAAGGACGTCATGCTGGTAGGCGCCGGCCAGAACTCACTGGAGGACATGCTCGGCGACGCCGCCAAGGCCCAGGGCCGCGTCGTAACCCCCGAAGCCCTCCCCGAACGCGGGCTGTTCTACCGCGCCGATCATTTCTCGGTCGCACGGCGCGGCGTGCCGACCTTGCTGCTGATGGCGATCAGCGGCGCGCCTGATCTGGTCAAGGGCGGCCGGACCGCGGGGCAGGCTTGGCTCGACGGCTATATGAAATGCTATCACCAGACCTGCGACGCGTGGAGTGCGGACTGGGATCTGCGCGGTGCGGCGCAGGATGTCGGGCTGTTCCAAACGATCGGGACCAAGCTGGCGAACAGCCGGGCGTGGCCGGAATGGCGCGACGGCTCCGAGTTCAAGTCGGTGCGGGCTGAGACAGCGGGGGAGCGAAAGTAAGCCCATCCCCCTTTTGGCAACCACCCCGGCGAAGGCCGGGGCCCAATTGGAAGGTTGCAGTAACGGAGCGCTACCTACCAATCTACGTCCCCCAATTGGGCCCCGGCCTTCGCCGGGGTGGGGCGTTGGGAAGGTGGCACGTCCTTCTTCGTGTGCTCCCGCGAAGGCGGGAGCCCAGGGTCACGAGCGCTGTCGTCTGGTATCCTGGACCCCCGCCTTCGCGGGGGAACAGCTTATTGGGGCAGCAGACGCTATTCCGCCAAAGCCCGATCGCTAACGAACATATTCGTCGCCCGCTCATGCGCAAACGTGCTCGCCGGGCCATGCCCTGGAATAAAGCTCGTATCGCTCCCCAGCGGCCAGAGCTTCTCGACGATCGACTTCACCAGCGTCTGGTGATTCCCCCCAGGCATGTCCGATCGCCCGACCGACCCCTGGAACAACACATCCCCCACCTGCGCGAACTTCGACGGCGCGTGGTGGAAGATCACATGCCCCTCGGTGTGACCCGGCGTCTCGTACACATCGAGCACGAGGTCGCCGACCGACACCGTATCGCCATCAACCAGCCACCGGTCCGGCTCGAAATTCACGCCGGAAATCCCGTATTTCGGCCCGTCCTGGTCGAGCCGCTGCAACCAGAAGCGAT
Organism: Pseudomonadota bacterium; assembly: GCA_040388215.1. Classification (GTDB taxonomy): domain Bacteria; phylum Pseudomonadota; class Alphaproteobacteria; order Sphingomonadales; family Sphingomonadaceae; genus Sphingomonas. The sequence continues at coordinate 189,228 of JAZKCH010000006.1, forward strand.
CCGCCTCGTGCGGGCCCTCGATCGGCACGCCGAGATCGTTCGACAGCCGCTTCGCACCCCCCGCATGATCGATATGCCCGTGCGTCAGCAGGATCTTCTCGACCGTCACCCCCGCCTGTTCGACCGCCGCCATGATCCGCGGCAGGTCGCCGCCCGGATCGATCACTGCCGCCTTCATCGTCGCGGTGCACCAGAGGATGGTGCAGTTCTGCTGGATCGGCGTAACGGGCACGATCGCGGCGCGGAGTGGTGGATTTGTCATGCCGCCGAAATAGGATAGCGCATCGGTTGGAGCAATCGCCGCTTGCGGTTTACCCCATCGCCCGTGCAACAGGGAAGGCGATGTGGACCGCGCCCTACGTGTTGCTCGATGATGCCCGCGAGGGGGGCGCTCCGGCACGATTGTACCGCGACCCCGTCCGGATCGTCCGCGCCGATACGCTCGCCGAGGTCCGCCCCGCACTCGACGCCCTTCGCGCCGCCCGCGGTGAGGGGCTCCACGCCGCCGGGTATCTCACCTACGAAGCCGGTGCCGCGCTTGCATCGAGGCCGGTCGACGTCCGCACCGAAGGCCCGCTGCTCTGGTTCGGGCTGTTCGCCGGCTATGAAACGATCGCGGCACAAGACGTCGCCGCATTGCTCCCCGACCCCGCGGGCGCGTGGACCGGCGCACCCCGACCGCTGATCGACCGCGACACCTACGACGCCAGCCTCGCGCGCGTGCTCGACCTGATCGCAGCGGGCGACATCTACCAGGCGAACCTCACCTTCGCCGCCAGCGTACCGTTCGTCGGCGACCCGCTCGCGCTCTACGCCCGGCTACGGCGCCAGGCGAAGGCAGGGTACGGCGCGCTGATCGACACCGGCGAGACGCGCTTCCTGTCGCTCTCCCCAGAACTCTTTTTCGCGCTCGACGGCGACACGCTCACCTGCCGCCCGATGAAGGGCACCGCGCCACGAGGCGACACGCCGGAAGCCGACCGCGCGCTCGCCGAAGCACTGGCCGCCGACCCCAAGCAGCGCGCGGAAAACCTGATGATCGTCGACCTGATGCGCAACGACCTGTCGCGCGTCGCGCGCCAGGTCGCGGTCCCCGACCTGTTTACCGTCGAAACCTATCCGACCGTCCACCAGATGACCTCGACCGTCACCGCGACGCTGCAACCCACGTGCGACGCGGTCGATGTGCTGACCGCGCTGTTCCCGTGCGGATCGATCACCGGCGCGCCGAAACAGCGCGCGATGGAAGTCATCGCCGAGGTCGAGCACGCGCGCACCCGTGGTATCTACACCGGGTCGATCGGCCGGCTTGATCCCAATGGCGACGCGATCTTCAACGTCGCGATCCGCACGATTGCGATCCGGGATGAGACCGCAACGATGAGCCTCGGCTCGGGTATCGTCGCCGACAGCGTGGGCGACGCGGAATGGGCGGAATGCCACGCCAAGGGCGCGTTCGTCACCGCCGGCCAGCGTCCCTTCGACCTGATCGAGACGATGGCGTTCGATCCCGACGACGGTCTGACCCGTCTCGAAGCGCATCTCGCGCGGATGAAGGCGAGCGCGCAGGCCTTGGGGTTCACCTTCGACCGCCATACCGCGCGCAACGAACTCCAGGCGGCGACCTTCCGGTTGCGCGGGCCCCGCCGCGTCCGCCTGTTGCTGAGCCCATCGGGGGCGATCGCGATCGAATCCGCGCCACTGCCGCAGTCCCCTGCGCAAGCCACCGTTGCCATCGTACCGCTGCCGGTGGCCGCCGCCGACTTCCGCCTCCGCCATAAGACGTCCGCGCGAGCCTTCTACGACGATGCACGAAAGACCGCAGGGACGTTCGAGGTTCTATTCGAGGATGCGGACGGCTTTCTCACCGAAGGCAGTTTCACGTCGCTGTTCGTGCCGCGCGGATCGCGACTCGTCACGCCGCCGCTACGGAACGGCCTCCTCCCCGGCGTCCTGCGTGCCGACCTGCTCAATTCCAGCCGTGCGATCGAGGCGCAGATCACCGGGGCCGACCTCGCCAATGGTTTCTTCATCGGAAATGCGGTTCGTGGCCTCATTCCGGCTATCGTTACGGTTGCGAATTCGGCCAAGCGGAGCGTATAGCGCCCGCGAATTCCGCGGCGACGCTCGCGGACAACCGCAAAGGTTACACCATGCACGCATCCGCCGCGCTCGGCCGCATCAGCCCCTCGCCGACGCTCGCGATCACCAGCCGCGTCCTCGAACTGAAGCGCGCAGGCGTCGACGTGATCGGCCTCGGTGCGGGCGAACCCGATTTCGACACGCCCGACTTCGTGAAAGAGGCCGCGATCCAGGCGATCCGCGACGGCAAGACCAAATACACCAACGTCGACGGCACGATCGAGCTGAAGCAGGCGATCGTCGCCAAGTTCGCGCGCGACAACGGCCTCACCTATACCACCGACCAGATCAGCGTGAACGTCGGCGGCAAGCACACCTTGTTCAACGCGATGGTCGCGACGATCGATCCGGGCGACGAGGTCGTCATCCCCGCGCCCTACTGGGTGAGCTATCCCGACGTCGTGCAGTTCGCCGGCGGCGTGCCGGTCATCGTCAAGGCAGGCCCCGAGGTTGGCTACAAGCTCGACCCCGCGGCGCTCGATGCGGCGATCACGCCGAAGACCAAGTGGGTGATCCTCAATTCGCCCTCGAACCCGACCGGCGCCGGCTACACGATCGACGAGCTGAAGGCGCTCGGCGCGGTGCTGGCGAAGCACCCGCACGTGTGGATCTTCGCGGACGATATGTACGAGCACATCGTCTATGACGGCTTCAAGTTCGCGACGATCGCCGAGGCCTGCCCCGAGCTGTTCGAGCGTACGCTGACCGTCAATGGCTGCTCGAAGGCGTATGCGATGACCGGCTGGCGGATCGGCTATGCGGGCGGCGCGGCGTGGCTGATCAAGGCGATGGCCAAGCTCCAGTCGCAGTCGACCTCGAACCCGTGCTCGATCGCCCAGGCGGCGGCGGTGGCGGCGCTGAATGGCGACCAGTCGTTCCTCGCCGAGCGCAACACCGCGTTCCAGGGCCGTCGCGATCTGGTCGTGGCGATGCTCAACGAGATCGACGGCATGCACTGCCCGACGCCCGAGGGCGCGTTCTACGTCTACCCGTCGTTCGCGGAGCTGATCGGCAAGAAGACGCCGAACGGTCGCCTGATCGACACCGACGAGGCGATGGTCGGCTATCTGCTCGACGACGCCAAGGTGGCGGTGGTGCAGGGCGCCGCGTTCGGCCTCTCGCCGGCGTTCCGCATCAGTTATGCCACCTCGGACGCGCTGCTCCGCGAGGCGTGCACGCGCATCCAGACGGCGTGCGCTACGCTGAAGTAACAGTTCGATCCTCCCCCGCCAGGGGGAGGTGGCTGGCGCTTGCCAGACGGAGGGGGAGGAAAGGGGAACTCCTGTTCCGTGGTCCTCCCCCTCCGTCACCTTCGGCGACACCTCACCCTGCGGGGGAGGATCGCAAGGTTCGAGCAACATTCGAGACACATGGCGACATCTCCGGGCAATCCTGTCGGGCGATGCCTGCTGCACGATGAACGCATCGGCCACGGCGCGTTAATCGAGAGTTTCTAAAAACGACATTGTGGTTGGCCGGCATCTCTACGACATGCCGGTACGTAGCTGACGACGACCTATCCGGTCGGTGTCGGCAGAATTCATTGGGATCGCATCATGCGCAGCATCATCAAGTCGAGTTTCTTCTGGCAGTTTAGCGGCGGGTTCGTCCTGGGTGCGCTCGGGTTGCTCGTGATGCAGCCCGCCGAAGCGCGCCAGACCTTCGCCAGCCATTTCGAACACAGCGTCACGCGCTGACGGCTACTTGGCGAAGGCTTGCGGCAACACCATGTATCTATACATGAAAAAGCCGTTCCTCGCCACGCTCGCCGCCGTCGGTATCGCCGGTGCGTTCATCTCCACCGGTGCCGCACAGGGCGCCCGCGCCGTCGTCATCCCCGCCGTCAAGACCGACCTCCCCGCAACGCCCGGTCTCCAGACCGCGGTACTCGCCGGCGGCTGCTTCTGGACGATGGAGGCGGTGTTCGAGCACGTGAAGGGTGTGAAGGCGGTAACGACGGGCTATGCCGGCGGCACCAAGGCGACCGCGACCTACGACCAGGTGTCGGCCGAGACGACTCGGCATGCCGAAGCGATCAAGATCGCCTACGACCCCCGAATCGTGAGCTACGGCACGCTGCTCCGCGTCTATTTCTCGATCGCGCATGATCCGACGAGCTTGAACCGCCAGGGACCGGATAGCGGCACCAGCTATCGCTCGGCGATCTTCCCGCAGTCGCCGGCACAGGCGCAGGTCGCGCGGGCGTACATCGCGCAACTGGGGGCGACGCATGCGTTCTCCGGGCCGATCGTGACGAAGCTGGAGACGGGCGCGTTCTACCCGGCCGAGGCGTATCACCAAAATTTCTACGACCGGAACCCGACGCATCCGTACATCGTGATGTGGGACAAGCCGAAGGTGGCCGCCTTTCGCGCGGCGTTTCCGACGATTTCTAGCTGAGGCACTGCGTTTCGGGTGCAGTACCACCACCCCGGCGAAAGCCGGGGCCCAATTGGAAAGGTCGCAGTAACGTTGGACAAACCACCGTTATAAGCCGCTCGCAATTGGGCCCCGGCCTTCGCCGGGGTGGTGGCGTATATACCTGATCAGCGACAAACTTCAGGCAGCCACCGGAAAGCGCAGCATCCGGTCCGCCACCGGCACCATCGCCTCCGCGCCAACCCCCACCGCGCGCACGATCTCGGGATGGTCGACATCGAGCCCCCCCGTCAGCGACCCGAACGCGGGTAAAATCAGCTTCGTCGCGGTCGTCACAAAACACCGCCGCGCGACCGACTTTCCCCGCACGCGCAACCGCAGTTTCGGATGGAAATGCCCCGATAGTTCGGGCCGCGTCTCCGCCCGGTCGGCCTCGTGGCGCAGCACCAGCCCGTCGACGACGACCTCGTCCACGACCTCCCCGCCACACCGATCGAGGATCGCCGGATCGTGATTGCCCGTGATCCACGTCCAGCGCGTGGTATCGGTCATCGCCCGCAGCATGTCCTGCGCCGGCTGAGGCAGTCGCTCGCACCCGTCGCTGTCGTGGAAGCTGTCGCCGAGACACCAGACTTCGCGCGCACCCGTCGCCGTGACCAGCGCGGTGAGATCGGCCAAGGTCGCGATCGAATCATAGGGCGGCAACATCTGCCCCCGACCCGCGAACCAGCTCGCCTTCTCGAAATGCAGGTCGGCGACCAGCAGCGCACGCCGCACCGGCCAGAACAGCGCGCCTTGTGGCAACGCCAGAAGCGCATGTCCGCCGAACGAAAAGGGAACCATCTCCCCGCCATGCCGCTCCCGCCACGGCGAATCAAGCCGCCATCGTCGCGAACGGCGTGGGGCTTGCGCATGCCCCCAATCGGCGTAAAGCGCGCCGTCCCATCAGGAGGAGCGCTCTTCGCGCCATGACGTCCGTAGCCGGAACACCACAAACCGCCGTCGTGACCGAACCGACCGCCGAGCAGGCGGCGGCGCAAGCGTGCGCGCCCTCCGATCTTTCCGCAGCGCATCTGCATCCGCATCCGGCGCTGGCCGCGCTGACCGTCGGCGCGATCGGCGTGGTGTTCGGCGATATCGGCACCAGCCCGCTCTATGCGTTCCGCGAGGCGCTCGGGCAGACGTCCGCCGGCGGCATCGATCCCAGCGAGATTCTCGGCGTGCTGAGCCTCGCGCTCTGGTCGCTGTTCCTGGTCGTGACCGTCAAATACGTGATCTTCCTGATGCGCGCCGACAACCAGGGCGAGGGCGGCGTGCTCGCGTTGGCCGCGCTCGCCCGTCGCGCGCTCGGCATGCGTTCGAAGATCGCGATCGTACTCGGCGCGGCGGGGGCGTCGTTGTTCTACGGCGATGCAATCATCACGCCGGCGCTGTCTGTGCTCTCCGCGATGGAGGGCCTGCGCACGATCCCGAGCGCGGCGCACATCTTCGACGAAGGCACCGTGCGCGCGCTGACGATCGCCATCCTGATCGCGCTGTTTATGATCCAGGCGCGGGGCACCGCGCAGGTGTCGAAGCTATTCGGACCGGTCTGCATCCTGTGGTTCGTGTCGATCGGGGCGCTCGGCATCTGGCATATCGCTGACGAGCCCTCGATCGTCCGCGTCTTCCTGCCGACCTACGGCATCTCGTTCCTCGCGACGCACGGCGTCACCGGGCTGTTCGTGCTCGGTGCGGTGTTCCTTACCGTCACCGGCGCGGAAGCGCTAACCGCGGACATGGGCCATTTCGGCAAGCTGCCGATCCGCATCGGCTGGTTCTTCCTCGTCTTCCCGGCACTCGCGCTCAACTATCTCGGGCAGGGGGCGTTCGCACTCGCCAGCCTTGAGGACGCGGCGGCGCATGGCGTGCCCTTCGTCAATCAGGACTGGTTCTTCCTGATGGCGCCCGAATCGCTGCGCCCGGCGCTGATCATCCTCGCCGGTTTCGCGACGGTGATCGCCAGCCAGGCGGTCATCACCGGCGCGTTCTCGTTGACGCAGCAGGCGATCCAGCTCGGCCTGCTCCCCCGCCTGCGCATCCGCCAGACCTCCGCGGTGTTCGCAGGCCAGATCTACCTGCCCGCGATCAACTGGCTGTTGCTGATCGGCGTGCTGGTGCTGGTGATCCAGTTCAAGACGTCGTCGGCGATGGCCGCGGCGTACGGCATCGCGGTCACCGGCACGATGGTGGTCACGACCTTGCTCGCGTACATCGTCGTCCGTCACCGCTGGAACTGGTCGCGGCCATTGGCACTCGCGGCGATCCTGCCGTTCCTGACGCTGGATCTCATTTTTTTCGGCGCCAATATCCTCCGCGTGATCGAAGGCGGCTGGGTGCCGCTGGTCATCGCCGCCGCGATCGGGCTGATCATCTTCACCTGGGTGCGCGGCAAGAAGATCGTCAGCGCGTTCGAGAAGCGCCAGAGCATCCCGCTGAGCGACCTCGCCGCCGCGCTGGAGAAGCGTCCGCCCGAGCGCGTGTCGGGGACCGCGGTGTTCCTGACCGGTAACCCGCATGCGACACCGGGTGCGCTGCTGCACAACCTCAAGCACAACAAGGTGCTCCACGAGCGCAACCTGATCGTGAGCATCCGGACGGCGGATCGGCCGTTCGTCGAAGAATCGGCGCGCGCGAAGGTGGAACGCGTCGACGACAATTTCTCGATCGTCGTGCTGACCTACGGCTTCATGGAATCGCCCGACGTCCCGCGCGATCTCGGCGTCGGCAACAAGACCGAGCAGCTCGGGCTCGACCCGATGCGCACCTCGTTCTTCATCGGCCGGAATACGCTGAAGCCGGATGCGGAGAAGGGCATGCCGCCGTGGCAGGACCGGATCTTCTTGTTCCTGCAGCGGAATGCCAGCGACCCGACGGACTTCCTGAAGATTCCGCCCGGCAAGGTGCTCGAGCTAGGCGAACAGGTAACGGTGTAACGCCAACTCCCTCGCCCCTTCAGGGAGAGGGAAGGGGCCCGCGGCACTTGCCGTGGGAAGGGAGAGGGGCGTTGTAGGGCACCGGCTCAAGCCTCACGCCCCTCTCCCTTCCGTCGCCTTCGGCTCCTCCCTCCCTCTCCCCGGAGGGGAGAGGGACACGAACCATCACCCCGCGAAGGTTTTCACCAGGTCGAAGAGGTAATCCCGGCCGTCGTAGAGCGACGTTACCCGGATGCGCTCGTTGAGCCCGTGAATCCCCCCCATGTCCTTGTCGATAAACACACCGGGGACGCCGTAGACTGGGATCCCGATCGCTTCGAAGAATATCCCATCGGTCGCGCCGGTCGACATCATCGGCAGGATCGGGATGCCGGGGAAGTGCTTGGCCGCCACCTTGGTCACCGGCCCCATGATCTTCGGGTCGAGCGTCGGCGGGATCGCGGTCGGGCGCACCGGCTGGTTGGCCGTCACCGTCACCTTCGCCCCCGCCAGCTCCTTCAGCTTGGCGAGCGTGCCCTCGACCGTCTCGCCCGGAAAGATGCGGCAGTTGATATTGGCCGTCGCGCGCTGCGGCAGTGCATTCTCCGCATGACCCGCGTTCAGCAACGTCGCCACGCACGTCGTCCGCAAGGTCGAGTGCATCGCCTTGTCACGGCTGACGATCGCATCCGCCGCCTTGTCCTCCGGATTGGCGAGCAGCTTCGTGATCGCGCTGCCCATCTCGCCCGGCATCGCCTTCGCACTGGCCGCGAAGAACGCCTTGGTCGTGTCGGTGAACTTCACCGGAAACTCGTACCCCTGCACCGCCTTCACCGCGTCGGCGAGTTCGTAGATCGCGTTCTCCGGCGTCGGCTGCGAACTGTGCCCGCCCGGATTGGTCGCCAGGAACGTGTAGTTCTGCGCCGCCTTCTCGCCGACCTGGATCGCGAGCAACTGGCGCTTGCCGCTGTCGTCGAGCCGCCCACCACCACCCTCGTTCAGCGCGAACTCCGCCGCGATCAGCTCGGGCTTCGCCTTCGCCAGATATTGCGCGCCGTTCCACGCGAACGTCGTCTCCTCGCCGCAGGTCAGCGCGAGCTTGATCGTCCGCTTCGGTGTGTACCCGCCGGTCTTGAAGCGGATCATCGCGTCGGACCAGATCGCCGCCTGCGCCTTGTCGTCGACGGTGCCGCGCGCGTAATAATAGCCGCCTTCCTCGATCAGCTTGAACGGATCGCGCACCCAGTCCTCGCGCTTGGCCTCGACCACGTCGAGATGCGCGAGCAGCAGCATCGGCTTGAGCGCCGCGTCCGAACCTTTCAGCACCGCGACCAGCCCGCCATCCTTGGGATGCTCGGGCACCGAGAAATAGGTGATGTCGGCATCGGCATAGCCCGCCGTCTTCAGCCGCGCGCCGATCTGCGCCGCCGCCTGCGTGCAACTGCCGGCGGACAGCGTCGTGTTGGTCTCGACCAGTTCCTTGTAGAGCCCGAGGAACGCCTTCTGGTCGGGCCGCGTCTGCGCCTGTGCCGAGAATGGTGTCGTCAGAATCGCCGCCGTGAGTAGCCAGCCAGTCGCGCGCATCGTCGTCCCCTTGTTCGTTTCTGTGGGGAGAGTTGCAGCGAACAGGCGCCGACGCAACCTCGACGCCGCGGCGCTCACCGTCGGCGTGTTCCGCGGGGCAAAGTGAGCCGCACCTCGCGGTTGGCGAAGTCGATGTCGACGCGGCGGAACAGTTGCAGCACGTCCATCCCGAGCAGCATCGCCGGGCGCTCGGACAAGCCGAACTGGCGGAACGGCGGCGCATCGATCGCGGTGAACGCGACGGGCAGGTCGCCGAGCGTCAGGCTGCCGATCGAGACGCGGTCGATCGTCGTATAGTCGGCGACCACCGTCTCGCCGGTGACTCCGGTCAGCGACACCGGTTGCGACGCGCCCGCGCTGCCCAGTCCCTTGCGCGTCACCTTCCGGCGGAGCGCGCCATTGGCCATGCTGACCGAGGTGCCGGTGTCGAGGATCACGCGGATGCGGATGCCGTTGCAATAAGCGTCGGTGACGACGAGCTGGCCGAACAGGCTGCGCGCCCGGATGACGATCTCGTCGGGGGCGGCGCGTTCGCGAGTTTGACGTTTGCGCGAGGGGGTGACGGTCATCGTCTTCGTGTCGAAGTCGATTCCCACCGCTTGATCCTGCAACGTGTCGATCCCGAGTAACCCGCGCGCACCGAGGTTGATCGCGCTGATCGCGGGCGCCTCGATCGCCTTGCTGCCGATCACGCTGACTTTGAGCGAGGGGATGATGACCGTGCCGATACTGTCCGATCCGGTCATCCCGGTGACGCGGACGGTCCGGCCGGGCGCGAGGCCGAGCGTGGCGGCGAGTTCGCGCGCGATGACGGTGCGCTGCGCGCCGGTGTCGACGATGAAGGGGAAGGGGCCGGCTCCGGCGATCGTTACCGGCACCGTCATGCGGGTCTGGTCGTCGCCGAACAGCAGCGTGGCGGGGTCTGGTTCTGCTGCTGATGCTGCAGCGGGCGGGGGTGCAGCATTTGGCCGCGGGAGCGCTGCGTCCTGGCCGCTGGCCTGGGCGGCGATGCCTAGCAATAGAGGGGCCAGCCACCTGTGCATGCTGCAAATGCTGCGCCTGATCCAACGGGTGCGCAACGGCCTATTTGTACGATGGCCTTCACAACAACTCCCGTCATCCTGACGAAAGTCAGGATCCAGGGTAACAGACGTCGTCCTTAGTGGCTCTGGATCCTGACTTTCGTCAGGATGACGAACGGGAAGGAGGTCAATCCGGCCGCATCGCGTCCGCGATCATCGCCTCCGCCTCGATCAGCAGCGCATCGTCCGAACTGTTCGTCGCCACCTTCTCCCGCCCGATCAGCGTCAGCACCGGCACCGCGAGCGGCGTAACCCGCTCCAGATCGACATGCACCATCGTCGCCGCCGCGCGATCGAGCAGCGACGCCAGCCGCCCGACATCGGTCATCCGTGCCCGTGCATCCGCCCATGCCGCTTCCAGCAAAAGATGCGTCGGCTCGTATTTGCGCAGCACGTCGTAGATCAGGTCGGTCGAGAACGTGACCTGCTTGCCGGTCTTGCGCTTGCCCGGATGCTGGCGCTCGACCAGCCCACCGATCACCGCGACCTCACGGAACGCGCGCTTCAACAGGTGCGATTGCTGCACCCATTCGACGAACTCGTGTTCGAGGATATCCGCCGAGAACAACGACGCAGGGTCCGTAATCTTCTCCAGCCCATACACCGCCAGCGCATAATCATTGGCGACGAAGCCAAGCGGTTTCAGCCCCTGCGTCTCCATCCGCCGCGTGATCAGCATGCCGAGCGACTGGTGCGCGTTCCACCCTTCGAAGCTGTACGCGACCATATAGTGCCGCCCCTCGCGCGGGAACGTCTCGACCAGCAGCTGGCCGGGCTCGGGCATGACCGAGCGATAGGCCTGCATCTCGAGCCACTCGCGCACATCGTCGGGGAAGCGCGCCCAGTCGCCGGGATGCGCGAGGAACCCGCGGACACGGTCGGCAAGGTTGGTCGACAGCGGCATCCGGCTGCCCCCATAGGTCGGGATCCGCGCCGGCTTCGACGTCGCGCGTACCACCAGATCTTCGAGATCGATCTTCATCACCTCCAAGCTCAATCCGGCGAAGAAGAACGTGTCGCCGTGGCTCAGCTGCGCCGCGAACGCCTCCTCGACCCGTCCCAGCACGCGGCCATTGCCGAATCGCACGTTGAGCATGGTCGCCTCGACGATGATCCCCGCATTCAGCCGGTGCTGGCCGATGAATTTGGGGTGGCTGACCCGCCACGTCCCATCCGCGTCCTTGGTCAGCCGCTTGAACCGGTCATAGGCCTTCAGCGAATAGCCGCCGTCGCTGATGAAATGGAGCACGCGCTCGAACGTCTCGGTCGGCAGCGCCGAATAGGGCAGCGCCGAGCGTATCTCGTCGAGCAGGTCCGCCTCCCGGAACGGCGCCGCGCACGCGCACGCCATCACATGCTGCGCAAGCACGTCGAGCGCCCCGACGCGGAAGATGTCCGCATCGAGTTCGCCCGCCTCGACCGCGTCGAGCGCCGCGCGCGCCTCGAGATACTCGAACCGGTTGCCCGGCACGACGATCGCCTGTGACGATTCGTCGAGCCGGTGGTTGGCGCGGCCGATCCGCTGCAACAGCCGCGACGATCCCTTCGGCGCGCCCATCTGGATCACGCAATCGACATTGCCCCAGTCGACGCCCAGATCGAGACTCGACGTCGCGACCAGCGCGCGCAGTTTCCCCTCCGCCATCGCGTTCTCGACTTTCCGCCGCGCCTCCTTGGCCAGGCTGCCGTGGTGGACGCCGATCGGCAGATTGCCCGCATTTACCTTCCACAGATCCTGGAAGATCAGCTCGGCCAGGCTGCGCGTGTTGCAGAACACGATCGAGGTCTCGTGCGCCTCGATCTCGGCCATCACCTGCGCGGCGGCATAGCGGCCCGAATGTCCGGACCACGGCACGCGCCCCTCTGGCAGCAGGATCGCGATGTTGGGATCGGCACCGGGCTCGCCGCGGACCATCGCGACCTGGTCGATATCGCCGTCGGGCGCGAGCCACGCGCGATACCCGTCGGCATCGGCAACGGTTGCAGACAGCGCGACGCGGCGCATCCCCGGCGAAATCGTCTGGAGCCGCGCCATGCACAGTGAGAGCAGGTCGCCGCGCTTGCCGGTCGCGAACGCGTGCACCTCGTCGACGACGATCGTGCGGAGGTTCTCGAACATCGTGATGCTGTCGGGATAGCTGAGCAGCAGTGACAGCGATTCGGGCGTGGTCAGCAGGATCTGCGGCGGCTTGATCCGTTGCCGCGCTTTCCGATCCGAGGGCGTATCCCCGGTGCGTGTCTCGACGCGGATATCGACGCCCATCTCGTCGATCGGCGTCAGCAAATTGCGCTGCACATCGACCGCGAGCGCCTTCAACGGGGAGACGTAGAGCGTGTGGAGACCAGTCGTCGGCGCCTCGATCAATTCGGCGAGCGTCGGCAAAAACCCGGCGAGCGTCTTCCCCGCGCCGGTCGCCGCCACCAGCAGGGCATGATGCCCCGCGCGACCCTCGGCGAGCATCTCGAGCTGATGCCGCCGCGGCCGCCAACCCCGTGTGGCAAACCAGTTTTCCAAGGGGGAGGGGAGGTCGCTCACGGCCTGTTCACGCATCATCGCCATATGGGGGCGTCGCGCCGCACCGCTATGGACCGCGTGCGGAACGACCGCCACTTTGGCTAAAGCTCTGTTGTGAAAGACGATCGGTGTCGCTTTTTCGTTATCTCCTGCCCCTGCCGTTGCTCGCACTCCTGCCGTTCGCCAATGCCACTGCCGCCAACAAGTCGTTCGTCGGCGGAGGCGGGATGGTCCGCTTGTCCTATGCCTCCAGCCTGACGCCGACGCGCAATTTCGCGGGCCGGCCGCTGATGAACAGCGGCTGGCGACAGATGTGGGATGGCACGCCGGTCGGCCGCGGCGTCGGCATCGTCCGCTTCTGGCAGGTCGCCAAACCGACTGATGGCCAGGGGCAGGTGACCGAAATGATCCAGGTCGGCTTCAGCCGGAGCGCGGGCGTGGTCGCGACCTGCGGCACCGAAGGGCTCGTCTCGGGCCATGCGAAGCGCCTGCCGAACCGGATGCTCGGCGGCCATCGCTGGACGGTCTACACCAATGGTGACGCGGGCATGAGCCAGCAGGTCAACGCGACCAACTTCCGCAGCGTCATCAACGGCGCCTGCTACGCGATCGACCGCGTCACCTATGCGGTGAAGGCGGCGGCGCCCGCGAGTCGGAATGCGCCGACACAAGCGGTTGCGGCGGCGCGGATGGACGCAATCCTCGCAACGATAAAGGTCGGCGGACGGCGATAAAGCAAGGACTTATGATCCTCCCCCGCCAGGGGGAGGTGGCTGGCACTTGCCAGACGGAGGGGGAGGAAAGGGTAAACCAATGTTCCGTATCCGCCCCCTCCGTCACCTTCGGCGACACCTCCCCCTGGCGGGGGAGGATCGTTCGTTGCCGCAAACACGAGCCCGCGACGTCGACTTTGGCTCGTCTTGGACAGGAGGATAACAGACCCCACCGCCACTCCGTCACCCCGGACCCGTTCCGGGGTCCACCGTTCCGCGAACTCACCCCTCTCGAACGTGCGGAACCGTGGATGCCGGAACAAGCCCGGCATGACGGAGGCCATCGTTCATGGCACCACGCCCGCGCCGATTGTCACGGCACCGCACCCCTACGTCACGCGTTACTACCCCCATGGCAAAACTCGGCGACTGGCTCGAACCGCATCCACACGGCATCCTCGTCAAGCCGATCGACGCGTGGATCGATCCGTCGATCCCGACGGCGAAGGCGCTCGTGACGCACGGTCATGCCGATCACGCACGTGGTGGTCACGAAGCGGTCTGGGCCACGCCGGAAACGCTGGCGATCATGGACGCGCGCTATGGTCCGCAGGCCGGCAACCCGGTCGCGTACGGCGAGACGATCCGGATGGGAGAGGTCGACATCGGCTTCGTTCCCGCCGGCCATGTGCTCGGCTCCGCGCAGATCGTGCTCGATTACCGCGGCGAACGGATCGTCGTCTCGGGCGATTACAAACGCCGCGCGGATCCAACCTGCACGCCATTCGAACCCGTCAAATGCGACGTCTTCATCACCGAGGCGACGTTCGGTCTCCCGGTGTTCCGCCACCCGGACACCGGCGACGAGATCGACAAGCTGATCGCCGCGCTGCACGCCAACCCGGACCGCTGCGTCGTCGTCGGCGCCTATGCGCTCGGCAAGGCGCAGCGCGTGATCGCCGAACTGCGCGAGCGCGGCCATGCGGCGCCGATCTACATCCACGGCGCGCTACAAAAGCTGTGCGACCTGTATGCCGAGCACGGCGTGAGGCTCGGCGAACTGCTCCCCGTCGCCGATGCGAAGAAGGCGGACATGGCGGGGCATGTCGTAATGTGCCCGCCGGGCGCGCTCAACGATCGCTGGTCGCGGCGGCTGCCCGATCCGATCACCGCGATGGCGAGCGGCTGGATGCGCGTGCGCGGGCGGGCGCGCCAGAAGAACGTCGAACTGCCGCTGATCCTGAGCGATCACGCCGACTGGGACGAACTGACCACCACGCTGACCGAGATCGCCCCACAGGAGGTGTGGGTGACGCACGGGCGCGAGGATGCGCTGATCCACTGGTGCATGACTCGCCAGATCAAGGCGCGCGCGCTGGCTTTGGTCGGGTTCGAGGACGAGGACGATTGATGCGCGCGAGGGCGCAGAGATGATTCACGCGAAGGCGCGAAGGCGCTAAAAGAAGAAGGGCTTTGCGCGCAGAGGCGCAGAGGGGTGGCGTTCTGCTTTATCGCCTCGCGTCAGCGAGACTTGCATCTCTTTGACTGATCGAAGTGTGAGGCCTGCTGCGCGGGAAACCGTCGCGAGGTTCGCACCTGCTCCGCTCATCTGCGGGAAACCGTTCTTCTCTTAGCGCCTTCGCGCCTTCGCGTGAATCACCCTCCTTCTAAAGTCCGAGCCCGCCGCCGCTGGACCGAACTCCCGATCCCCAGCGCCTCGCGGTATTTCGCCACCGTCCGCCGCGCGATGTCGAAGCCCTTGGCGTTGAGCAAATCGACCAGTGTGTCATCCGACAGGATCTTCGCCCCCTCGGTGTCGATCAGCGCCCGGATCGCCGACTTCACCGCCTGTGCCGACACCGCCTCGCCGCCGTCCGCCGACTGGATCGCGCTCGTGAAGAAGTATTTCAGCTCGTACAGCCCGCGCGCGCACGAGACGTATTTGTTGCTCGTCACACGACTGACGGTCGATTCGTGCATCTCGATCGCGTCCGCCACCTGGCGCAGCGTCAGCGGGCGAAGATGCGCGACGCCTTTCAGGAAAAACGCCTCCTGCTGCTTCACGATCTCGGTCGCGACCTTGATGATCGTCCGCTGGCGCTGGTCGAGCGCCTTTACCAGCCAGTTCGCGCTGGCGAGGCAATCCGACAGCCACGCCTTCGACGCCTTGTCCTGCTGCCCGCCCGACAGCTCGGTATAATAACTCCGGTTGACCAGCACGCGTGGCAATGTCGAGGCGTTGATTTCGATCGCCCAGCCGGCTTTCGTCCGCGCCACGAACAGGTCGGGCGTCACCGACTGCGACGGTTCGCCGCCATAGCGACAGCCGGGCTTCGGATCATAGCCACGCAGTTCGCGGATCATGTCCGCCATGTCCTCGTCGTCGACGTCGCACATCCGCTTGAGCCGCGTCAGTTCGCCACGCGCGAGCAGGTCGAGATTGTCGATCAGTCGCGCCATGCACGGATCGTAGCGGTCCGCCTCCTTCGCCTGCAGTGCGAGGCACTCGGCAAGATCGCGCGCGCCGACGCCGGTAGGGTCGAAGGTCTGGATCGTCGCCAGCACGCCCTCGACGCGGACCAGCGGCACGCCGAGCCGGTTGGCGATGTCGAGCAGCGACACGGTCAGGTAGCCCGCCTCGTCGATCTGGTCGATCAGGTGCGCCGCGATGAACGCGTCCTCGTGCGGGATTGCGGGGCCGGCTTGCGCAAGCAAGTGATCCGCGAGGCTGAGGCTGGTATCCGCGAACGCGTCGAGATCGGGGCCGTCCTCGCCACCGACGCCGCCCGCGCTCGCGCCGGTCATCGAGAGCGCGCCGTCCATCCCGCTGCCGCCGTCGGCGACGCTGTCCTGCTGGTGGCTCTCGGTCGCGTAGTCGACGTCGAGCGTCGGTTCGTCGCCTGCGCCGGTGCCCGCGACGAGTTCGTCGGCGGCGACGCGTTCGTCGCGGACTTCGGGGGCGGGTTCGCGGTCCGGCGCGTCGCTGTCTTCGGCGGCGCTGGCTTCGAGGAGCGGATTGCGCTCGACTTCCTCGGCGATGAACCCCTCGATCTCGAGGTTCGACAGCGCCAGCAGCTTGATCGCCTGCTGGAGCTGCGGGGTCATCACCAGCGACTGCGACTGGCGAATGTCCAGGCGAGGGGCGAGGCTCATGCCACCTCTTCCGTTCGTGCTGAGCGAAGTCGAAGCACCTGCACGCGCGGCGGCCCTTCGACTTCGCTCAGGGCGAACGGAGAAAGGACAGTATCCATAGACTTAAAGCGAGAAGCCTTCGCCGAGGTACAGGCGGCGGACATTCGCGTCGGCGACCAGTTCTTCCGGCGAGCCGGAGAACAGCACCCGGCCGTCGTAGATGATGTACGCGCGGTCGACGATTTCGAGCGTCTCGCGGACATTATGGTCGGTGATCAGCACGCCGATGTCGCGGCGCTTCAGGTCCTTCACCAGGTCGCGAATGTCGGCGATCGAGATCGGATCGATGCCCGCGAACGGCTCGTCCAGCAGCATGATCGACGGATCCGCGGCCAGTGCGCGGGCGATTTCCGCACGCCGCCGCTCGCCGCCCGACAGCGCCATCGCCGGTGCCGCACGCAGCCGGGTCAGACCGAACTCCTCGAGCAGCGTATCGAGTTTCCGCTGGCGCGCCGCCTTGTCCGGCTCGGACAGCTCCAGCACGGTCAGGATGTTCTTCTCGATCGTCAGCCCGCGGAAGATCGACGTTTCCTGCGGCAGATAGCCGAGGCCGAGGATCGCGCGCCGGTACATCGGCAGCTTCGTGATGTCCTCGCCGTCGAGCATGATCCTCCCTGAATCGGGTTTCACCAGCCCCATCACCGAATAGAAGCAGGTCGTCTTGCCCGCGCCGTTGGGCCCGAGCAGACCGACGACTTCGCCGCGCCCGACCGACACCGACACGTCGGTCAGCACGACGCGCTTGTCGTACGACTTGGCGATCGAGACGACCTGAAGCCCGTTGCTGACGGGCGGCTCCGAGATCGGTTCTACCGCTTCGATCGGGGGCAGCGTGGTGGCGTCCATGGGATCAGGCCCTCGCAAAAGTCAGTCGCCGGCGCTCCGGCTGGAGGTTGGCGGCAAGAGGTTGGCAGGAAACATGCATGAGCGCGCCGCCGGAGGGAAGCCCCCGCGGACACGCCCATGGCTATCAGTTGCGCTTGGGGACCGAGAAGGTGCCGGTCACGCGTCCGCCCGACTGCGTCACCGTGCCGCCACCGGTGGTCGCCCCCGCGCTGCCGCCGACCGACGAGCCGTCGATCACCGCCCGACCGGTGTCGAGATTCATCGTCAGGCGCCCGCCATTGACGACGTTGCCGCCCTGGTTGAGCGTCACCGCGCCGAGCATCGTGATCACGCGCTTGTTGAGGTCGTAGATCGCGTACTGGCTCTTCGCGGTCTGGTCGGGGCGCTTCACCGTAACGCCGCCCGACGCATCGAGCCGCGAGACCTGCGGGTTCCCGCCGATCACCTGGCCGGTATATGCGACCGTCATCCGCGCCGAGTTCAGCGTCATCTCGGCCTGCTTCACGAACACGTTGCCCGAAAGTACCCCGCGATTCTCCTTGTCCTGCAATTCGATATGATCGGCCTTGAAGTCGATCGGGGCGTTAGAGTCGTGCGGACGCTGTGCACCTGCGGCCGAGGCCAGCAGCAGGACGGACAGACCGGTAAGGATGTGGGTGGCGCGCATGGCGGCTATTTCGGCCCTCTGGGGATGATCCGCAAGCGCGCATTGCCATCGAGCGTCACGGTGCGCTCTTCGAGGTTCGCGCGCAGCTTGTTCGCGCTGAACGTCCCCTGCTGGACGGTACCGGTCGCAGCACCCCCGCTTTCGAGCGTGCGCGCCTTCATGTCGATCGTCGCGTTGGTCGTCTTCAGGTCGTAGCCGCCCGCCGCGGTGGCGTTGAGCGGGCCGAACAGCTGCACCTTCTCGGTGTCCATGTCGTAGCGACCGGTGTTCGCCTTGATGTTGGCGGGACCGTCGGTCAGCTGAATCTGCGCGGCGAGCTGGTTGAGCTGGACGATCGGTTCGGCCGAGCTCTTCTGGATCGCCGACTTCGCATCGAGCGTGAACGACTGGCCCTTCGAATCCTCGCCACGATAGCGCGCGGACTGGATCTTCATCCGCTCCTGCGCGACGTCGACCTTGTTCTTGTCGAGCAGGAACGACACGTCGCCGCCCGCGGTCAGCGGCGCCATCACCAGGAACGCCGCCAGCACGCCGATCGCGGTCGGCAGCGCGACGCGCGCGATCGCCACGAATCGATCGTGGCTGCCGCCGGGCGCGGCCCAATCCTGCCGCGCGGTGCGTGCGCGGCGGGCGACAGGTGAGGGCGGCGGAACCTCGATCATGCGTGGGCGAAAATGTCGATTTCGGGCCAGCCGGCGAGATCGAGTGCGGCGCGGGTCGGCAGGAAGTCGAAGCACGCCTGCGCGAGCTCCATCCGGCCTTCGCGAATCAGTCGCTTGTCGAGTTCGGTGCGCAATCGGTGGAGGAAGCGCACGTCGGAAGCCGCGTAATCCTTCTGCGCGTCGGACAGTTCGGGGCTGCCCCAGTCGGACGATTGCTGCTGCTTCGAGATATCCTGGCCGAGCAGTTCGCGGACCAGTTCCTTGAGGCCGTGGCGATCGGTGTAGGTGCGCACCAGCCGCGAGGCGATCTTGGTGCAATACACAGGCGCCGCGACGACGCCGAGATAATGCTGGACCGCAGCGATATCGAACCGTCCGAAATGGTAGAGTTTTACGCGCGCCGGGTCGGCCAGCAGCGCCTTCAGATTGGGCGCGTCATAGCCTGCACCCGCGGCGAAGCGGACGAGGTGCTCGTCGGGGCCACCATCCGACAGCTGGACGAGGCAGAGCCGATCGCGCGGGGTGATGAGACCCATCGTCTCGGTATCGACGGCGATCGCGGCGCCGGCCGCGAACAGATCGGCGGGGATGTCGCCTTCGTGGAGATAAACTGTCATGACGGTGGCCGTAGCGGTCCGCGGCTGAACGCTCAATGGCCCAGTCATATGCAGCGCCGCTGAATCTCGCGATGAGAGGGCGAATCGGGCGATAAGATGGCCTGCCTGATGCGCGTGCGACGAGTCGTGGCTTACAAGCGACACTTGCGCCAGTATCGATCCAAATCGCGCGGCGTAGGATAAGAATCTATTCGCGACGGCTTGTATTTTACGCTAAGGGTCCCCTCAAGGCGCAAAAGGTTTCGCGCTGGAAAACCCGCGTTCGTCGTCCGGCACAAGGGTTTTGAGAAATTTGCGGGCGAACCGGGAAGACGAACAGAGCTTATGGGTTTCGATAAAGGTGGCCGCGGGAACCGTGGCGGGCGTGGCCGCGACAAGCGCGACAGCTTCGGCGGCGGCGACAACGAGTTCGGCGGCGGCAGCAGCTTTGGCGGTGGCGGCGATCGGTTCGGCGGCGGCGGTAGCAGCTATGGCGGTGGCGGTGGCTCGAGCTACGGTGGCGGCGGTGGCAGCAGCTACGGCGGCGGCAGCAGCTTCGGTGGCGGCAGCGGCGGCGGCGGCGGTGGTTACCGCGGCGGCGGCGGTGGCGGCGGCTTCTCGGGCGGTGGCGGCGGCGGCGGTGGTCGCGGCATGCCTCCCCAGGTGGTCGGCGAAGGCACCGGCGTCGTAAAGTTCTTCAACGCACAGAAGGGCTTCGGCTTCGTCGTTCGCGATGACGGCGGCGAGGACGTGTTCGTCCACATCAGCGCAGTCGAGCAGGCCGGCATGGTCGCGCTCGCCGAGGGTCAGCCGCTCGGCTTCACGCTCGTCGATCGCGGTGGCCGTATCTCGGCAACCGACCTCAAGATCGACGGCGAGCCGATGGCCGTCACCGATCGCGGTCCGCCGCGTGACCGTGATGCCGGCCCGGGCGCGCCCCGTGGTGGCGATCGCGACCGTGACGGTGGTGCAGGTGGCGCACAGCGTCAGCTCACCGGCGAGAAGGCGACCGGTACGGTCAAGTTCTTCAACGCGATGAAGGGCTTCGGCTTCATTCAGCGCGACGACGGACAGCCTGATGCCTTCGTCCACATCTCGGCCGTCGAGCGCGCCGGCATGGCGACGCTGAACGAGGGCGACAAGCTCGAGTTCGAGCTCGAGGTCGATCGTCGCGGCAAGTACGCAGCGGTAAACCTGAGCGCAGGCGGCTGATTCAGCTGACTGCCTCAGAACGCTGATCCGTACCGTGTTCGGTAGGATAATGATTGCGGCCGGTCTCGCTTTGGCGGGGCCGGCCGTTCTCGTTTCATCGTCTTTTTCGTCTGCAGCGCCTGCGCAAACACGCGTGCCGGTCCTGTCGGCGACGATCGTCGCGCGCTATCCGCACGACCGCACCGCGTTCACCGAGGGGCTGCTCTGGCACGACGGCGCGCTCTACGAGAGCACCGGGCAGGAACGCCAATCCGACGTCCGCCGCGTCTCGCTCAAGGACGGCAAGATCCTGGCGAAGGCGCAAATCGACCCCGCGCAGTTCGGCGAAGGCCTCGCGCTGTGGAAGGACGAGCTGGTCAGCCTCACCTGGCACGACGGCATCGCCCACCGCTGGGACATCCGCACGCTAAAGCCCAAAAGCCAGAACCGCTACACCGGCGAGGGATGGGGCCTGACGAGTGACGGCGTCTCGCTGCTCCAGTCCGACGGCAGCTCCGACATCATTGTCCGCGACCCGCTGACACTCGCCGAACGCAAGCGCATCGCGGTGACGATCGACGGGCGCCCTTTGCGCGACATCAACGAGCTCGAATATGTCGACGGCGCGCTGCTCGCGAACGTCTGGCACACCGGTTTCCTGGTCCGCATCGACCCCAAGACGGGCAAGGTCGGCGCAGCGATCGACCTCCGTCCGCTGGTCGCCGAGGTCGGAGCTACCGATCCCGAGGCAGTGCTCAACGGCATAGCGTGGGACGCGAAGGCCGACCGCCTGTTCGTGACGGGTAAATACTGGCCGACGCTGTTCGAAATAAAGATTGCCGCCGCACCACGGTAAGGCTTGGGCGCATGGGTGAAGGCGCGTCCGTCGATAGAGCGCCGTCATCCGACCTCCGCCAGGATGGCGGGAGGGCGACGAAGTGATGGCAGGGGATGACACGAACTTAGCGCATCCCCTGCCATCCCCGATCGCGGCTTTAGCTTATCGTCGGCATGGCATGCGCGGCGTGATCGCCCTTGGCCTTGGCGCCATGGTCGCAGCAGTCCGCGCCGTCCTTGCAGCACGCCATGTCGGCGCAGCAGTTCGCCACGGCGGCAAACGCGCCCGACGATAGCGTGAGGGCGAAGGCGGCGCTGATGAGCTTGAACTTGGTCATTGATAGTCTCCGAAAACAGAATGTGAATCAGGTCGATGTCACAGGGTTTGCGGAGGGGGTGTTGCCGGAGGACTCGTCAGCCCGGACAGGCGCGTCTGCGCCTCGGGCCGCGGCGATGACTTGGTGAATTCCAGCCGTTCGACGGCCGCGACAGTATCACCGGCAACCGCGACGCACGGCAATCCACAAACCAGTGACAGGCTCTTTTTGACAGGCGTATCGGACGGCTTGCCGGCGCAGTCCGACATTGCGGTCGCGGCAGGCGGTGCAGCCATCGCCATCGTTTCGCAAAGCGGACCGAGCCGCACCAGCAGCATCACCGCCAGCGCAAGGAACGCCGCGGTGCGCGCAAATGCGGGGAGAAGGCGAATGCGGTCCGTCACGTAGGTGTCTTTAGAAAGATTACGCTGCCCGTACAACGCCTTGGATCGGCATCGAGCAAAGACGCCAATTTCAGTAAGGTCGGCAAACTAAACACGGTACGACCAATGTCCGCGCACGGTATCGGCGACCTATCCGCGATCCATCACCTGCGAACCCAGCATTCTCGTCGCCCGCGAGATAGTATTGCGGGCATGGCGTCGCCATAACCCTGTGCTCGCTTCGGCAGACCTGGAGCCGGCCCTAGAACCCATGCCCCGCACCCGGCGCCACCGACCGGATCGCCGCCAGTACATGCTTCAGCAGACCATCGGCATCGTGACGGATATTATGCCCCCCCGGCATGCCGACCTTCCGCGCATTTGGGATCGTCAGCTGCGGACAGAGGCTATCCGTCTCCTCTACCCCGTAAATGCACGTGACCGGCGCCCAGGTCAGCCGGTTGCCGGTCGTCGCGCCCATGCTGTCGGGCGTGCCGTGATCGTAGAGCAGGCTGGACGGATCGGCGCGGTAGAACACCGTGTCCCCCGGCAGGATCAGCACGATCGCGGCAACGCGTGGCCGCAGGTCCGCTGGCAGGTTGGCTAGGCCGGTCTGGACGATATCCGCGCCATAGGATTGCCCCATCACCACGATCCGTTTCGCACCGGTGCGCGTGAGTGCCGTCCGCACGCCCTGCGTGATGATCGCGTCGAGTTCCGGACGCGTGACATGGTGTGCGAACAGCGCCGGCGTGGTGATCCCGACGACCGGGATGCCGTGCTCGGTCAGCCCTCGCGAGGTCGAAGCGCCGAGCAGGAACCGCAGCCCCATGTCGCCCGAAAAGTTCACCACCGCGATCGGCGGCGGTCCGGACGCGTGCGCGCCGAGCGCCGGATACACATGCACCGGATCACGGTCGAAATAGCCCGCGAGATAGACGAACAGCACGACGATCGCCGAGATGATCCCAGTGACCCAGGCGCCACGGCGGACGCGCCGTGCCACGACCGTGCGGGAATGCTTCGTCATGTTCACCGGACCGTCCTTACGCGTAACAAGATCGAGCGGCGATAGTCCGCCCCGCCATGCGCTTCGATGACGCGCGGATTACGTAATCATCCGCTTCAGCGTCTCGATCCGGTCGGCCTCGGCCGCGGGCTTGTCGGTCCGGATCCGTGCGATCCGCGGGAAACGCATCGCGACGCCCGATTTATGCCGTTTCGAATCGTGGAGCGAATCGAACGCGATCTCCAACACCAGCGTCTTCTCGACCTCGCGGACCGGGCCGAACCGGTTCTGCGTATGGTTGCGGACGAAGCTGTCGAGCATTTTGAGCTCTTCGTCGGTGATCCCGGAATAGGCCTTGCCGACGGGCAGCAGCTCGCCGTCCTCGGTCCAGCAGCCGAAGGTATAGTCCGAATAATAGGACGAGCGCCGCCCGGAGCCCCGCTGCGCGTACATCATGACGCAGTCGGCGGTCAGCGGATCACGCTTCCATTTATACCAGAGCCCCGCGCGGCGCCCGCCGACATAGGGCGAGTCGCGGCGCTTCAGCATGACGCCTTCGATCGCGGCGTCGCGGGAGGTCGCGCGGATCGCTTCCAGCGCGGTGAAGTCGTCCGCTTCGATCACCGCACTCAGATCGAACCGCTCGGGATCGAGTTGCGGCATGAACGCTTCGAGCCTCGCGCGGCGGTCGGTCCAAGGCAGCGTGCGCAAATCTTCGTCACCGACGATCAGGAGGTCGTAGAGCCGGACGAACGCGGGATACTCGGCCAGCATCTTTGCCGACACGGTCTTGCGGCCAAGCCTTTGCTGGAGCGCGTTGAAGCTCGCCGCGCCGCCGCCATCCTCCAGCGTACCTCCCTGATGCTCGCCCCTCACCAGCAGTTCGCCGTCGACCGTCCCCGGCGTGCGGAACGCCGCGGCGATCTCGGGGAAGCTGCCCGTCACGTCGTCACCGGTGCGGCTGTAGAGCCGTGTTTCGCCGGCGACATGGACGATCTGGACGCGGATGCCGTCCCATTTCCACTCGGCGGCATAATCGGCGAGATCGACGCGCAGATCCTCCAGCCCGTGCGCAAGCATGAACGGGCGGAACACGGGCACGTCGGCGGGCGTAGGCTGTTCGCCCGTGCCTTCCGCCCAGGCGAACAGGCTCGGATAGGGTGCGTCGAGCCCGTGCCAGACCTCCTCGACCGCATCGACATCGAGCCCGAACGCACCCGCCAGCGCGGTCTTCGCCAGCCGGGCGGATACACCGATCCGCAGTGCACCCGTCGCCATCTTGAGCAATGCGAACCGCTCCTCGGCATCGGACCGATCGAGCATATCGGCTAGTGCGCCGGGGGCATCGGCACGCGACAACGCCGCCAACCGCTCGACGACATTGGTGATCGACAGCGGCGTTGGGTCGACCGGCACCATCGGCTCCGGCCAGAGCAGCGCCACCGTCTCCGCGGTATCGCCGACATAATCGCGGCTCATCCGGAACAGCACCGGATCGACGCGCTCTTCGATCAGCCCGCGAATCACCGCCGATTTGACACCCTTGAGATCGAGATCGCCGGTCAACGCCGCCATCGCCCAGCCACGGTCAGGGTCGGGCGTCGCGCGCAGGTAATCCGCGATCAGCTTCAGCTTCGCGTTGCGCGACCGGGTGTAGGTGAGCGAGTCGAGCAGGGCGGCAAAAGCGTGCATCGTCGTTCAACGCGCCTGCCGCCCGAAGGGATGCACATGCGAAACGACCGCCGCCGGTTGGTCCGACGATGGTCGTTATCGAGCGGTAGAGTTCGTCGCGTCAGTCGACCGCGTTCTTGATCCCCTTGCCGGCAAGCAGGCCGAGCGCGAGGAAGATGACGAACAGCGCGATCGCGATGAAGAACAGAATTTTGGCGATCCCGATAAACGCGCCACCGATGCCGCCAAAGCCGAGCAGCGCGAGAACGGCGCCGATGACGAGAAAGGTGATTGCGAGCTTCAGCATGACGGACTCCTGTTTTTGATAGGGTCGCTGAACCGGTGCAGCTGCCTGATTGTTCCCTTACTGTAACGATCAGCCCTTGCGGCTGGCCTCGAACAGGAACCATGCGCGCTCTTCGGCGTGGTCGGTCCATTCGTCGACGATGCCGCTGGTCGCGTTGTCCTTGGCCGCATCGGCGGCGTCCTTGACGATGCGGAACTGCTCGACGAGCTTCAGATTGTCCTCGCGCAGTTCGGCGAGCATCTCGGTCGGGCCGACGAACGCCATATCGTTGTCCGCGATCGTCTGATGCCGCGAGATGTCGCCGATCGAGCGCAACGTCGTGTTGCCGGTCTTGCGCACGCGTTCGGCGATCGCGTCGGTCACACCTATGATCTGCGCGGCCTGGTCGTCGAGCAGCAGGTGGTAATCGCGGAAATGCGGCCCCGACATGTGCCAGTGGAAGTTCTTAGTCTTGAGATACAGCGCGTAGCAATCCGCGAGCGCGGCGTTCAGCGCGTCGGCGACCGACTTGGTGCTGTTGCTCGGCAGGTCGGTCGGCGTGTCGAGGGCGGGATTGATGTCGGCCATGTCTAGCTCCGGTTTTAGAGATCGTTGCGTAAACGATCCGAACGCGAAAATGCTCCTCCCGTCAAACGAGCCGGAGCGCACCGAGCGCGAGGACGAGGCCGAAGATCAGGAACACGATGCCGATGGCGATCCGGACCGACTTGAGCGGGAGTTTCAGCCAAGCGGCTTCGCCCATCAGCGCAGCGGGCACGACCACGACCATCGAGCCGATCGTCGCGCCGATCGCGGCGAGCGCAGGGACGGGGGTGCGTGCGGCGAGCGTCAGGACGATGAACTGCACGCCGTCGCCGAACGCGAGGATGAAGAGGCCGAGCGCCGTGGTGGCCAGCGCGCCGATCTTCCAGCTCGTCAGTCGTTCGGGCGCCTTGGCGGGAAAGAACGACCCGCCGCCCTGCAACAGCAATGCAAGCGCAAGCATCAGCTGCTGTGCGTTGGGCGCGAGCTTCGGTCCGATCACCGCGCCCAGTGTGGCCGCCAGTCCGCTCGCTGCAAGCAATGCGATTGCGGCCATCGCGATCACCAGGCCCGGCTTCGCGTACCGGTCCGACAGGATCGCCGCGAGCCACGCGGTTCGATCGCCGACCTGCGCCAGCGCGGCCGCGACGAGTGCCGCCATCAAGGCGTCCATGGATTATCCCGCAAGACGCACCGAACAGGCGGCGGCGAACACGTGGCACGCCTGGACGTCCTGCCGCTCGCACCCGACCGCATCGCGCAGGATCGACAGCCAGCCATGCACCAGCGCGCCATGCTCGCCGCGTGAGAGCGCCGAGTCGACGAAGTGCGCGACGGTCACCGCCGGGTTGAGGCCGTTGGTATGCGCAATCACGCGGATCGCATCGATCTCGGTGGCGATGTCGCACGGTCGGGAATAGGGCGCTCGGACGTCGATCGCCGCGATTCGCGCTGCGAGATCGGCCTTCACCGCGATCATGGCGTCGATTCGTCCTATGTCCGCGGGTACCATCTCGGTGAGTCGTAGCGCCTGCCCCATCATCCCGCTCCTTTTTATCTGAGGATATGATGCGCTTGCGGTGGTGAATAGCGGGTTAAATACGGCGTCGTGGCGGATGCGGGGGCCGTAAAGCTTGACTTCGCTGCTCACGTCCGCCATGCGCCGCCCCTGATGGAGCGGCGGCGTCAGTTCGCCGCTTTCGCATTTTCAAGCCATAGGAATTGGGCTCATGGCCAAGCCGACCACCGTAAAGATCAAGCTGCTCAGCACCGCTGACACCGGCTTCTTCTACGTCACCAAGAAGAATCCCCGCACCAAGACGGAGAAGCTCTCCTTCTCGAAGTACGATCCCGTCGTGCGCAAGCATGTCGAGTTCAAGGAAGCCAAGATCAAGTAATCGGGTTGGCGGTGCAAGCCGTCGACTGATTGCGACGATCCGGAAAGCCGCGGGTAACTCCGCGGCTTTTGGCGTTTGTGCTGGGCGTCGTTCGCAACTTCGTCATCCCAGCGAAAGCTGGGATCTCCCGCCGCGAGGGTACGCCCGTAACGGGGAGACCCCAGCTTTCGCTGGGGTGACGGTGTGGGGCGCGTGCGCCCGGCCCTCCCTCCGTTCGTCCTGAGTAGCCATCGAGTAGTCGCCGCAGGCGGCGTATCGAGAGGGCGTATCGAAGGACAGGTTGGCGCGCGGAACCCATGCTTCGATACGCGCCCTCGATACGCTGCTGACGCAGCTACTCGGTCGCTACTCAGCACGAACGGAAAATTGGACGGTTCGGCTGGTTAGATCAAAGCCCCCACCGCATCCATGAACCGCGCCAAACTAATCGGCTTCGACACATACGAATCCGCGCCCGCAGCCCGTATCCGCTCCTCGTCCTCGCGCCCGGCATACGCGGTCACCGCCATCACCGGGATCGCGCGCAGCTCCTCGTCCGCCTTCAGTTCGAGGATGATCTCGTAGCCGGTGACGTGCGGCATCTGGATGTCCATGATGATCAGGTCGGGGGTGAAATCGCGCGCGCGCGCAACGGCTTCGCGACCGTCGCGCACGGGTTCGACGGCGAACTGGTGCGCGCGCAGCAGGTCGCAGAATAGTTTGAGGTTCAGTTCGTTGTCCTCGACAACGAGCACCTTCTTTGTCACCGCCGCACCTTATCCGGAAAGAAGGCACGATAGGCAATGCGCGACCGCGATTCAAACGAAGACGCCGAAGCGCTCGCCCTGCGCGCGCTGGTATGGACGCTGGTCGAGCCCGACCGCGCGATGCGGCTGTTGTCGGTGACCGGTCTCGACCCGAGCGACCTGCGCGCACGAGCGAGCGATCCCGCGGTGCTGTCGGCGGCGCTGGGCTTTCTAGAGAACCATGAGCCGGACCTGATCGCGTGCGCTGACTCGCTCGGCGTGAAGCCAGAGGAGCTGGTCCGCGCGCATGCCAGACTGGACCAAGGAGAATTCGAAGCATGAGGCCGTTGCTGATCAGCGATTGTGACGAAGTGCTGCTGCACATGGTCAAGCATTTTGGCGTGTGGCTCGACGAGCGCCACGACATCGACTTTGCGATCCAGCACGGCGATTTCTCGACCGCGATGACGCGGCGTGACGGTGGCCCGCCGCCGTCGCGCGAGGACATGTGGGCGATGCTCGGCGAGTTCTTCCCCGCCGAGATGCATCGCCAGACCTTGGTGCCGCATGCGGTCGAGGCGCTGGAGCGATTGGCGCAGGTCGCGGACATCGTGATCCTCACCAACCTCCAGGACGAATGCCGCCAGCCGCGGATCGAGCAACTCGCCAAGTTCGGCATCGCCCACCGGGTGGAATGCAACCAGGGCGGTAAGGGCACGCCGGTGTCGCGACTGGTCGAGGAATACGGGTCGCCTGTGACGGTGTTCGTCGACGACTTGGCGGTGCATCACGAGTCGGTCGCGAAGCACGCCCCGGGGGTGCACAGGTTACATATGGTCTCCGAGCCGACGCTGGCAGTGAATGTGCCGAAGGCGCCCGAGGCACACGCGCGGATCGACGATTGGCGCGAGGCGGCGGACTGGATTGCCGCGCGGTTTGAGGCGGGTTTGCCGGCTGGCGCCTGACATCTCGACCCTCCCCTGCAAGGGGAGGTGGCGCGAAGCGACGGAGGGGTGGCGCCCTATCGAGAGTGGGTCACCCTTCCGTCAGCGCATTGCGCTGCCACCTCCCCTTGCAGGGGAGGATAGGGGGGGTGGGCATGCCCCCCCGCACTTGACCCATCCCCCACCGCTGTGGTGATACCTCCGCCATGACCGATCGTATCGACCGCAAGCTCGAAGAGCTGGGCCTCACCCTTCCGCAGGCTGCCGCGCCCGTCGCCGCCTATGTCCCGACCGTGCTGGCGAACGGCATGCTCCACATCTCGGGCCAGTTGCCGTTCAAGGACGGCCAGCTCGTCAAGGGTCGCGTCGGTGACGACGTGTCTCTGGAAGACGCGCAGGAGGCCGCCAAGCTCTGCGGGCTCATGCTGGTCGCGCAGATGAAGGCGGCGCTCGGCACGCTCGGCCGCGTCGAGCGGATCGTGAAGCTCGGTGTGTTCGTCAACTCGACCGGCGACTTCACCGACCAGGCCAAGGTCGCCAACGGCGCCTCCGAGCTGATGGTCGCGCTGTTCGGCGATGCCGGCAAGCATGCGCGTTCGGCCGTCGGCGTTGCCGTCCTCCCGCTCGGTGCTGCGGTAGAGATCGACGCGATCGTGCAGGTTTCCGCCTGACCTCCTTGGAGGCGTGCCCTCGCGTCTCTACCTAAGGCAGTGATGAATTCGGTCACTGCTCGCATCGCCCAAGGCGTCACCTCGATCGCGGCCGAGGACTGGGAAGCGTGCTCCGGCACCGCCAACCCATTCGTCGGCCACGCCTTCCTCTCCGCGCTCGAAGCCTCGAAAAGCGTCGGTGGCCGCTCCGGCTGGCAGGCGCTGCCAGTCGTCGTCGACGGTCCCGACGGCAAGCCCGCCGCGATCGCCCCGGCCTACGCCAAGAGCCACAGCCAGGGCGAATACGTGTTCGACCAGGGCTGGGCCGACGCGTGGGAGCGAGCAGGGGGGCAATATTACCCCAAGCTCCAGATCGCCGCGCCGTTCAGCCCGGTGCCGGGCCCGCGCCTCCTCCTCCGCGATCGTGAGCAGGCGCCCGCGCTGATCGCGGCGCTGGAGGCGGTGACCGACCAGAGTGGGCTATCCTCCGCGCACGCGACCTTCATCGACCCCGACGAGGTAGCGTTGTTCGAGGCGGCGGGCTGGCTGATCCGGCAGGGCACGCAGTTCCACTGGAAGAACGACGGCTATGCCAGCTTCGACGACTTCCTCGCCGTACTCGCCAGCCGCAAGCGCAAGGCGATCCGCAAGGAACGCGCTGCCGCGGTCGAAGGTCTGACCATCCGCCACCTCATCGGCGCCGAGATCACGCCCGCGCACTGGGATGCGTTCTGGGTTTTCTACCAGGACACCGGCAGCCGCAAATGGGGCCAACCGTACCTGACGCGCAGCTTCTTCGACCGGATCGGTCAGACGATGGGCGATCAAGTGCTGCTCATCCTTGCCGAGCGCGACGGCATCCCCATCGCCGGCGCGCTCAACCTGATCGGCGCGGACACGCTCTACGGCCGTTACTGGGGGGCGACCGAGGAGGTGCCGTTCCTCCATTTCGAGCTCTGCTATTACCAAGCGATCGACGCCGCCATCGCGCGGGGGCTGCAGACCGTCGAGGCCGGCGCGCAGGGCGAACACAAACTCGCGCGCGGCTATGCGCCGGTCGCGACCTATTCCGCGCACTACATCCCCGACCCGAGCTTCCGCCGCGCGATCGCCGACTATCTCGTCCGCGAACGCGAGGCGGTCGCGGAGCAACAGGAGTATCTCGGCGAGCTCACTCCATTCCGGCGGGGCGAGCAGCAGGCTTGTTGACGCGGTACAACAGGCTGGTGCCATCGCGCCGAATCAGCGTCAGGTCGCGGACCAGCGCCGGATCGAACTTCTGCGGGTGGATCAGCCACATATAATCGAACGCATCGCGCGGGAATTTCTCCAGCGCCATCGAGATAGGCCGCCAGAACTGGCCCCGGCACTTGATATCGCTGACGATCTCCGACGGATCGTGCGCAAAGCCCTTCGCCGCCGGATAGTGCGTCGTCAGCAACTGCGCGCCCGCCATCGACCATTGGTCATTGGTGAACGCAAGTCGCCGCTCGAGCAGCAGCGCGGGGACATGCTCGAGTCGCGAATAGGCCCACTCGTCACGGCATTTGCGCCCGACGAACGATACGACGCGGGAGCGTTCGGGGACGGTATCGATCGCCGCGATCGCCTGGTCGTAGCTGCGATCGTACATCAGATAGCTGACCGTGGTCCCCGCCAGCCGCACCCCGAAGAACGCGAACCCCAGCACCGCCAGCACGGCCGCCCCACGCAACGACAGCCCATGCCGTGGCCGCAGCGCGATCACCGCGATCGCCAGCACGAACGGCGCCAGCCGCATGTCCGCATAGGCCGACCCGAACACGATCCGCGGCAACAGCACGTACACCGCCGCCAGGAACAGCGCGGAGAGTCCCAAATTGCGCGAATATTCGATCGTCTGGTCTCGCACGCCACGAAACAGGATCACGAACAGCACCGTCACCGACGCGATGTCGAACGCCATCCATCGATCGCGCAGGACCATCGTGATCCAGTTCATCTTCCAGCGCCAGTTGAACCAGTCCTGCGTCTTGCCGCCGACATGATCGCCCGATCGCCAGACCACCATCATCACCATCGGCAATGCGAGCGGTAGGCAGTTCAGTCCCGCCTGGACGAACGCCCTGAACCAGCCATGCGCCCAGCTCTTGGGCTCGCTGTCTCGGCGGATGTCATGCTGGCGGATCAGCTCGGCGGAGAAGGCGAGCACCCCCAGCACGCCCCAGCCGAACGTGTGGCACAGCCACAACAGGCACGAGACGGGGATGAAGATCGCAGTACGTAGCTTCGTGCGCCCGAGCCGCCCCATCCGCAGCCAAAGCGCGAACAGGTTGAGCGCGAGCGCCATTGCGAGCGCGAAATTCACGAATCCGAACTGGAACGGGTAGCTGTAGGCGAGCGGCAGCGCGAACAACGCGGTCGCCGGGATTCGTCCGTGCACTTCGCGTGCGATCCACAACAGCCCGGTGACGGTCAAAGCCGGGATCGCCATGACGATAAGCTTCACCGCCAGCTGCAACCCGAAGATCGGCGCGAGTGGCTCGATCAGCAGGTCGATGCCGAGGTTGCCGATCATCTGCCAATGGAAGTTATACCATTGAGAAAGCCAGGGATTGTCGCCGATCGCCAGCTGGACACGGTAACGCCCCATATGCCCGGGCAGATCAACGAGCGGCGGGATCTCCGGCCATAGCAACGGTATCATCGACGCCAGCGCCACCGCGACGACAAAGCCCTGCGTCTGCCACCAGTGCAGCTTTTCTCCCAGAATGTTCATACCATCCGACTCTAGGGGCGGACGGGCGTTCCAGACAAGGGTGTGCGCGACGAGTTGCTCACTCGCCATGCAAGAACCGGCGATCCGACGATCGGAACGGGGGTTAGCCATGCGAACCGTTCGCCGCGATCGAGCCGTGCCCATAGGCCGTTCGGGGCGGTCTTGCGGTAGAGGTCGGTTTCGCCAAGGCGGGGGCAGGCGACGAGATACGCGGCGCCGCTGGATTGGATCGCGTCATGCGCACGGTCGGGTGCGCCGACGAACCCGGTGAGGACCAGGTGAAGCGCGGCATCGTTGCGATGATAAGCGCCGGCGATGGCCCGATGCTGCGTCGTTGCGATGATCTCGGGCGTGACATCGATCGGTGCGAACAGCGTCGAGGGCGGCAATTGCGCCAGTGCACGGACATCGGCGACGCCGCTGCAGCCGGGGCGGGCAGGCGCGCGATCCTGTATTATCGAACTGCCAGTCGGGACCGCGGCTACGCCGACGCCGACGACCAGCCCCGGCGACACGATCAGCAATGCACCGGCACTGGCGATGACGCGTCGCGCGACCGGCTCGACGCGCCGAGCACGTAGAAGCATCGCCAGCAACAGCCATGCGCCACCGGGGATCGCTAGCGCATTCGCGGTCGCGCCGGCGCGCATTACGAACAGCGTCAGCGTGATCGCCGAGATGAGGATCGCCAGTAGCATCGTCCAGCGCATGCGTGCGGCGCCGGTGCTGCGAGACCATGCGGCGATCGATCCGACCAGGCCAACGGCGGGAAAGCCGATCGTCATCACGGCCCATGCCGGCTCCTGTCGCCAGATCGGCAGGCCCTCCGCGACGTTCAGATACCAGAGCTGGTAGACAAGCGGATCGAGCGTTGCGAACGGTCCGCGCAGGCAGTCGGGTGCGATCAGCTGTATCGACGCTAGCGCGAGGGCGCCGCCTCCCACGAGCACGGCAACCCGAACGGACAGCGGACGGGAGTCGAGGAACGTTGCTGCGATCAGCGACGCGGCGGCGATTCCGAGTGCCGCCAGCCAAGCCGGGGAGAGCGCATCGCACGCTGGCGCGAACATGCCGGGTCCGCGGGTCGCGATGTGTAGCGCAAGCGCGGCGACGAAAAAGGTCGCGGCAAGCGCACGTACGAAGCATCGGCGGTCAGGCTCCCATGCCCAGGCGAGCGCAGCGACCGCAGCGATCCCCACCGCGATGGGGAGGCCCTCCAGCGAGATCGTGACGAGGCCCGCGAGCGCCAGTCCCGCCAGCATGCCGTTCCGCGCGGTCGCGCGCCCAACCAGCAACGTCGTCGCAGCCATCGCCAGCACGACCTGCCAGCCATGGTGATCGATCCGCAACGGCCGCATCTGATAGATGATCGGGATCGACAGCGGGGCCAGCAGCAGCGCGAGTTTCGCGCGCTCCATGTCGCTCACGCACCGCGTCAGTTCGGCCGCCAACGCCATGAGCGCCAGCAACGTGATCAGCGGTACGACCGTCATCGCGATCAGGTTTGCCGTATCGGTCGAGAAGAACGGACCGAGCACCAGCATCGCCGCCGCGATCGGCAGGTCGACCAGCCGCGACCAGTGCATCGCGAAGTTGCCGCCGTTCAGCCGGTGCTGGCCGACGTCCCACCAGCTCTGCCCACCAAGCCAGTCGCGCACTTCGAGCAGGCGCATCGCATCGTCGGGGTCGGGGAAGCGCAATGATGCGATAGCGCTCGCGAAGGCGAGGCACAGCACGAGCGCGGCGAGCGCCCAGCCGCCGAGCACGGTCGGCCAGAAGCGGGCTCGCTGCGGGTCAGCTTCGAGGGTTGGTATCGCGTCCGTCATGCCGTGTCCGCTCCAACGATCGCTACCACACACTACCTCCGCTCGCGCCCCCACCCCGGCGGAGGCCGGGGCCCATTTGGGGAACGTTGCTAATGAAGGGCATCGAGCCGTTACGACCACCTTTCCAAATGGGCCCCGGCCTTCGCCGGGGTGGGGGCTACTGAAGCGATACTGACATCCAACTCACCGCCCGGGGGCAGGCACGTAACCATCCGCCCGCAGCCCCATCACGCTGCTTTCAGCCGCTCCGGCACCTCACGCACGCTCGACAGCGCCGCAGCGATCCCCGCCTGTTCTCCCTCGCTCCCCGCCTCGTGATATTCCGCGTCCTCGTTGACGCTCCAGATGTCGTGCACGCGCGCTCCCGCCTGGATATTTCGCACCGTCAGCATCGCGGTCATCATCGCGTGATCCTGGTTGTTGTAGCGGTGCATCCCGTTGCGCCCGACGCAGTGCAAGCTCGGATGCCGCGCCTCGATCTCCTCGCGCAGCGCATCGACGTTGTCGCGGTAATCCTCGTCGTACACCGGGTACGCCTTCTCCTGCCGCACCACCGCACCGCCGGTGACGTGCGCCGGATCGCACAGTCCGAGGATCGCCATCTCCTTCGTCGCCAGCGCGATCAGGTCCGCATCGCTCGACGCCCACAGACCATCGCCTTCGAAACAGAAATATTCGAGCCCGACGCAGGCGATGTCCGGATCGGGCACCATCTCGGGCGACCAGCTGCGGAAATTCTGGACGCGGCCCACCTTCACCTTCGAATCGTGGATGTAGATCCAGTTGTCGGGGAAGAGGTCGGGCGACTTGATCATCAGCGCCACCGTCAGGAAATCGCGATATCGCAGCGCACTCGCCTGCGGCAACGTCGTCGGCAGCGGGTGCAGCCGCCCCGCCAGTTCGCGCATCGGTGCGCTGCTGATCACATGGCCCGCATCGATCGTGACGGTCGCGCCGTCCCGATCGGTCGCGGTAACGCGCCAGCGACCGGTCGAATCCTCGGCAAGCTGCTTCAGCGCATGCCCCATCAGGATCGTATTGCCGTGGCCGAGCACTTTGTCGCGCGCAGCATCCCACATCATCCCCGGTCCGAGCCGCGGATAGCGAAAGCTCTCCAGCAAGGTCTTGGTCTGCATCCCGTCATTAGGCCGCTTGTTCAGCCCGAGCGAGCGCTTCAGCCCATCGATCACTGCGCCGCCAAGGCTTAGTCCCTTGATGCGCTGCGCCGCCCAATCCGCCGACATCGTGTCACACGGCATGCCCCAGACCTTCTCGGTATAGGTCTTGAAGAAGATCGAATACAGCTTGTGGCCGAACTGGTTGACCACCCAATCCTCGAAGCTGCGGACGTTGGCGTTGGGGCGCAGCTTGGCCTTCGCATAGCTCGTCATGCACAGGGTCGAGCGCCAGATGCCGAGATTGCCGAGCGCCTCGAATGCGCGCAGCGGATAGCTGTAGAATTTGCCCTCGTAATAGATCCGACTCATCCGCGGGCGTTCGATGAAATCGTCGGGCAGGATCTCGTTCCAGAGATCGACCACCGGTTGCGACTTCGAGAAGAACCGGTGCCCGCCGATATCGAATCGGAAGCCGTTATGCTCGACGGTCCGGCTGATCCCGCCTACGTACACCGGGTCCTTCTCGATCACGGTGACGGAATAGCCGGCCTTGCCAAGCAGATAGGCGGCAGTGAGCCCGGCAGGACCGGCTCCGATGATCGCAACGTCGACAGGCGTGTTCGGCATCCAGACTTTTCCCACAAGGTGCGGGATTTATGGCGGAAGATGCCTAAGGCGTGGTTAACAGGAGGGGCGTCGAGGGATGGAGCGGAAGCGCTCACGCCAAGTGCCCCTCCCCAGCGGAGGCCGGGATCCAGGTGGGAAGATCGTGGTAACGACGTGCCGTCCTTCGTTAACAATGTCCTTCAACTGGGCCCCGGCCTTCCGCCGCGGAAGTATAATCTTGGCAGGGGGTTACCGGTCGCGCTTCGCGAGCAACCGCAGCCGCAGCGCGTTCAGCTTGATGAAGCCCTCTGCATCGCGCTGGTCGTATGCGCCCTGGTCGTCCTCGAACGTCACGACCTTCTCCGAATACAGCGAGTTCGGCGACTTCCGGCCGACCACGTATACGCCGCCCTTGTAGAGCTTCAGCCGGACGGTGCCCGACACCTTCTCCTGGCTGTGGTCGATCGCCGCCTGAAGCATCTCGCGCTCCGGCGAGAACCAGAAGCCGTTGTAGAGCAGCTCGGCATACCGCGGCGCCAGCTCGTCCTTCAGATGCGCGGCGCCGCGGTCGAGCGTCAGCTGCTCGATGCCGCGGTGTGCGAGGTGATAGATCGTGCCACCCGGCGTCTCGTACATGCCGCGGCTCTTCATGCCCACGAAGCGATTCTCGACGAGGTCGAGACGGCCGATCCCGTGGCGACGGCCATAGTCGTTGAGCGTCGACAGCAACGTCGCCGGGCTCATCCCCTCGCCGTTGATCGCGACGCCGTCGCCGCGCTCGAAATCGATCGTGATGTATTCCGGCGCGTCGGGCGCGTCCTCGGGGTTCACCGTACGCGAATAGACGTAGTCGGGGACCTCGTCCCACGGGTTCTCGAGGACCTTACCCTCGGACGAGGTGTGCAGCATGTTCGCGTCGGTCGAGAACGGCGACTCGCCGCGCTTGTCCTTGCTCACCGGGATCTGGTGCTGCTCGGCGAACTCGATCAGCTTGGTGCGGCTGGTCAGGTCCCATTCGCGCCACGGTGCGATGACCTTGATGTCGGGCGACAGCGCGTAATAGCCCAGCTCGAAGCGGACCTGGTCGTTGCCCTTGCCGGTCGCGCCGTGGCTGACCGCGTCGGCGCCGACCATCTTGGCGATCTCGATCTGGCGCTTGGCGATCAACGGCCGCGCGATCGACGTGCCGAGCAGGTACAGCCCCTCGTACAGCGCGTTCGACCGCATCATCGGGAACACGTAGTCGCGGACGAATTCCTCGCGCAGATCGTCGACGAATATGTGCTCGGGCTTGACGCCCATCATCTCAGCCTTGGCGCGCGCCGGCTCGAGCTCCTCACCCTGGCCGAGATCGGCGGTGAAGGTCACGACCTCGCAGTTATACGTCTGCTGGAGCCATTTCAGGATCACGCTCGTGTCCAGGCCACCGGAATAGGCCAATACGACGCGGTTGATCTGATCGGTCACGGGCAGAATCCTTCGGGCAATATCCAATGCGGCGCCCCTATGCGTTGAGTGGCCCTCATGCAACCGCGCGCATTCATGGCGCGTACAACCGAACCGGTCTATTCGCCGCCCAAATCCTCTGGAGTTTAACGCACCGTGCTACGCCAAAGCCTTACCCTTCTCGTCCTCGCCGGCCTTGCGACTCCGGCGCTCGCGCAGGAAACGCGCGCGTCCGCCTCGGCCAAGTTCAAGGCCGAATTCGCCGCTTCGGATACCAACAAGGACGGCGTCCTCACGCGTGCCGAAGTGCAGGCACGGATCGGCAACATGAAGGTCGGCGGGCAAGGCCGCCCGGACCCGGTCCACGCCAAGCGTCTTGCGGACCTGTGGTTCACCAGCGCCGACAAGAACAAGGACGGCAAGGTCACGCAGGCCGAGGCGCAGGCGCTGCTGGCGGCGACGTTCGCGAAGTACGATGCCAACAAGGACGGCAAGATCGGCGGCGACGAGCGCGCTGCGGCGAAGGCCGACGTGCAGGGGCCGCGCTGAGTCCTGATCGTTCGGCGATACGCTAAGTTTCCGTTCGTCCTGAGTAGCTGCTGAGCTTGTCGAAGCGGCGTATCGAAGGACCGGTCCGCTTGGGGCAAGTCCTTCGATACGGGTCTTCGGCTTCGCTCAGCCCCTACTCAGGACGAACGGCGGGGGCCTCGCGCAACGCCCGCTCACCCTCGATCATATAGTCGCGCGTCAGCGGCAGCGTCATCCGGCTCTTCGACAGCTGGATCTGGTAATTGACCATCCCCCCGGTCCGGAACGCCGCCGCGGCGCCCGCCAGATAGAACGTCCACATCCGGTAGAAACGCTCGTCGTACAGCGCGACGATCGCGTCTTTCGCCGCCACCGTCCGGTCGTACCATTGGTCGATCGTCATCGCGTAGTGCACGCGGAGCACCTCGATATCGGTGGGGAACATCCGCAGCCCCTCATACCCCTTCACGATCTCCGACAGCGCCGGGTTATACCCGCCCGGGAAGATGTACTTGGTCGTGAAGGTGTCGGTGACGCCGGGCCCGCCCATCCGGCCGATCGTATGGAGTAGCATCACGCCATCCTCGGTCAGCAGATCACGGCATTTGCGGAAGAACGCCTTGTAGTGCGCGGGGCCGACATGCTCGAACATCCCGACCGAGACGATCCGGTCGAAACTCCCGGTCAGCGCGCGGTAGTCGATCAGCTCGAACTTCACCTTGCCGGCAACGCCGGCTTCCTCCGCACGACGGCGGGCCACTTTCAACTGCTCTTCGGACAGCGTTACGCCGAGCACCTCGGCGCCGGTCTTCGCATGCAGGTACAATGCCATGCCACCCCAGCCGCAGCCGATGTCGAGCACCCGCATCCCCGGCTGGATCGCGAGCTTGGCGGCGATATGCGCCTTCTTGTCGCCTTGCGCCTGCTCCAGGCTATTGCCCGCATCGGTGAAGTACGCGCAGGAATATTGCCGGTCCGCATCGAGGAACAGGTCGTACAGCCGGTCCGACAGATCGTAATGATGCGCGACGTTCTTCTTCGACCGGCGCGCCATGTTCACGCGGTCGACGCGGTGGACGACCTTGTCGAGCAGCTTGATCGGCAGTGAAGGATTGAGTCCGCCGCCACGCTCCCACGGGCTGTTGCCCTTGAGCAGATTGACCAGATCGCGAATGTCGCCGCGTTCGATCACCAGGCGCCCATCCATGAACGCCTCCGCCGCGCCGAGTGCGGGGTGGCGGACGATCGCCCCTGCGACTCCCGGCTGGGTCAGCCGGATCGTGACCGGGTTATGGGCGGGGTCAGGCTTGCCGAAATGCTTGGTGGTGCCGTCCGCATGGATGAGCGTGAGTTCGCCGGTTTTCACCTGCCGGGTCAGGAAACGATCGAAAAGAGCCATGCTGCGTTAGCTAATGACTGGTACGGAATTGCGCTACCCCCGCGGTGGTTCAGATCCCCGCGTACCAGTCGTAATCGACGTTATCTTCCCAATAGCCGCCCTTGCCCTTGCCGATTCCTGCGAGGCTCGCGACGGCGTCGATCGCCGTGACGTATTTCGCATGCTTGTAGCCCAGTTGGCGTTCGACGCGCAGCCGGACGGGCGCGCCGTGCGCGACGTCGAGCACCTGATCGTTGAGCGCCCAGGCGAGGATGGTCTGCGGGTGGAACGCATCGACCAGGTCGACCGATTCGTAATAGTTCGCGCCGCGGTACAGGTCGGCGCAGGTGAACACGATGTAGCGCGCGGTGCTCTTCAGGCCTGCGGCATCGAGCAGCGCGCCAAGCTTCGGTCCCTGCCATTTACCGATCGCGCTCCAGCCCTCGACACAATCGTGCCGTGTGATCTGCGCGCGCGCGGGCATCTGGCGAAGCTGCGGCAGCGAGACCGACAGCGGCCGATCGACCAGCCCGCCGACCTTCAGCCGGTAATCCGCAAAGTTGTTGGCGACCATCGCGGTATAATCCGCCGTCCCCGGATTGCGTGTCCCGTTCGAGCGGAAGATCGGCGACATCTGCGCAGGGCTGAACTCAGGGACCAGCGCGTTGCGGTTGGTCAGCGTGCGTTGCAAGCCCCGGTTCATGTCCTCGCCCATGAACAGGATCTTCCGCGCCTCCGGGTTCGCGGCGATCTTGTCGCAGCCGGTGAGCAGCGCGCCCGCACCGATGGTCGCGCCCACGACGAGCGAGCGCCGGGTAATCAGCGTCCTCATGCGACGTCCTCCGACGTGTGGGCGGGAACCTTCCAACGCCCGGTAATCATCGACCGCACCTCGTTCCAAGTCCCCGCAAGGATCACCAGCGCCAGATGCGCGATGATGAACAGCACCAGCCCGGTCGCAGCGATGAAGTGGATCGAGCGCGCCGACTGCCGGCCGCCGAACACCTCCAGCAGCCACGGCCATGCCGCATCCATTCCCGGCGACATCGTCAGCCCGGTCAGGATCATCACCGGGATCAGCACGAAGATCGTCGCGACGTAGGACAGCTTCTGGAGGAGGTTGTACGCGCCCGGCCGCTTCGGATCGTGGAAACGGAAGGCGAGATGTTCCTTCACGTCATGCCCGACCTCGCGCGGCGACAGCTCGGCGGCGCGGACGCGGAGATCGCGCTGGAAATGCTTGTTGACCAGGCTGACGATCATGAACCCGAGCAGCGCGAACGCCAGCACCAGCGCGAACAGCAGATGCCAGCGGCGCGAGATCGCGAGGTTGTAGCTCGCCGGGATCGTCAGCAGGTTGAGCAGCGACACCAGCCAGCTCGGCCATTGGTCGAGCGTCGTCCACGCGGTATCAAAGTTCGCGCCGTATTTGCCCCAATAGAGCCGCGGATGCGCCTTGAGGATACCGATCCCGCTGCCGATCATGATGAACATCGTCACCACCGTCACCCAGTGCCATATGCGCGTCGCGAGCCGATGGCGCTTGATGATCGGGGTGCTGATAGTCGGGGCAGTGGGATCGTTCATGCTCGACCTTCGCTATAGGCAGTCGGACCGTGGCATAGCAGGAATAAGTGTATGACCGAATGGCATTCTTACGAGCCCGCGAACGGCCATCGCCTGCCGCACGATCCTCTCAACGCAATCGTCGCGCCGCGGCCGATCGGCTGGGTCAGCACGATGTCCGCGGACGGCGTCGCCAACCTCGCGCCCTATTCGTTCTTCAACCTCTTCAACTACAATCCGCCGATCATCGGCTTCTCGTCGATGGGCTGGAAGGACAGCGTCGCCAATATCGAGGCGACCGGCGAGTTCGTCTGGAACCTGGTCTCGCGCGACCTGAGCGAAGCCATGAACACCACCGCCGCGAACGTCGCCGCCGACGTCGACGAGTTCGCGCTCGCCGGACTCGATATGGCAGCGTCCACCAAGGTGAAGCCGCCCCGCGTCGCGGCCTCGCGCGCGCAGTTCGAGTGCAAGCTGACGCAGCTGATCCGCTTGGAAACGAAGGACGGCCGCGCGCTCGACCAGTGGCTGGTGCTCGGCGAGGCAGTCGCGATCCACATCGACTCAGGCATGCTGAAGGACGGCGTCTACCAGACGGCGCGCGCGCAACCGATTCTGCGCGGCGGCGGTCCCGCGGATTATTTTGAGATCACCGAGGATTCCTTGTTCAAGATGCGCCGCCCGGGCTGACTGGAACTCCTTGGCAAAGGCGGTGCGGCAACATGGAGTCGTCGCAGCACATTATGGTGTCGTCGCAGCACATTGGCTTTGTCGTGCCTCCGGGGCAAACCCGGCAGGTCGCTCGACCGCGGCGGGAAGTTCGTCTTTGCAGACTCATAACAGCTTGCTAATTCCTTGCGCCCGGCGCTGGGATAAATCGACGCGCAGCCTGATACGCCGATCGCGCATCTTGAGGTCGCTCCGTTGGCGAGATCGAGCTTGACCGTACTCGGGAGGATGCTGACGACCCGGCGCCAGACTTGACTGCGCGGGGTGATTTTCATCGCGGAGCCTCATGACAATGAGATGGGTCCGCTAGCACGCCCCCCCCCGCGTGGCGGTCACGCCTGCTCCGCCTGCGAGGCTTGCATGCAATTTTTCGATCTTTCATCGCGTGGTCGTGACGGAAATCCCCGTGGCGCGCATCCATGCTATGGCTAAGGGTGATATGACGCGTTTGAGTACCGAGCTTGTGACATGGGTCGCGCGGCAGATCCTGCCGCACGAACCTGCGTTGCGGCGGTGGCTCCGCACCGGTTTTCCCGGCGTCGATGTCGACGATGTCGTGCAGGAATCCTATTGCCGATTGGCGGCGTTGGCCGATTTCGAGCGGGTGGAGGATCCTCGGCGGTACCTGTTCCAGACCGCACGCAACGTCGTGCTCGCCGAATTGCGCCGTGCGCGGATCGTGCGGATCGATGCCGTCGGGACCAGCGCCGATCTCGAACTGGCATTGGCGGCCGACTATCTGTCGCCTGAGCGGATCGTCGCCGGGCGCGGGCTGCTGGCTCGGGTCGAGCATCTGCTTGCCGACCTTCCCGAACGCAGCCGCACGATATTCCGTATGCGCAAGGTCGAGGGGCTGTCCCAACGGGACATCGCAAGCAGACTGGGGATCACCGAAACCATCGTCGAGAATGATTTGGCACGAGGATTGAAGACTATCTTGAACGGCCTTTCGGCGGAGGACCGCGCCGACCTGCCTGCCCGCATCAAGAGGAACCGTCATGCACGACCAGCCTGACGCGATCGAAACGGCTGCGGCGCGGTGGGTTGCTCGCCTGGACCGGACACCGGACGATCCGGTGCTGGCGCGCGAGATCGAGCACTGGTGCGGGGAACATCCGCGTCATGCGGGCGCGTTGTTGCGCGCGCGCGCCGTGTGGAGCCGGATCGACGCAGATGACGTCGGAGACGGTTCGATCGACGGTGCGTTCGAGACTGGCCCCTCATGGTCACGCCGTCGCGTGTTGGCGGCCGGCGGGGGGCTGGCAGTTGCGGCGGCTGCGGTCGGTGCGGTGTGGCTTGGGATGCGGCGCGATATGGCGCTGGTCACCAAAGTCGGAGAGCGGCGGATCGCCAGGCTCGACGATGGCTCGACGGTTGTTCTGAACACCGCGAGCCGGACGCATGTGCGGATGACGCCCGAGCAGCGGTCGGTCGCGCTCGACGACGGCGAGGCCTGGTTTGCGGTCGCGAAGGACCATGCGCGACCTTTCATCGTCTCGGCAGGCGATGTCCGCGTGCGGGCGGTCGGTACGGCCTTTGCGGTGCGGCGCCATGTCGGCCGCGCCGAAGTGACGGTGACCGAAGGGCGCGTCAGGGTCTGGTCGGTCGCCGCGCCCGAACGGTTCGTCACGCTCGACGCCGGCAAGCACGCGGTAATCGCCGACGCATCCGGCACTGCCGAGACGGTCGTATCGACGGCCAGGCCTGCGGAGACGCTGGCCTGGCGGAAGGGCGAGATCGTGCTCGACGGCATGACGCTGGGCGATGCCGCGGCCGAGTTCAACCGGTACAACACGCGGCAATTGTCGGTCGAGGCGCCGCTCGCAGACCGTCGGATCGTGGGCTGGTTCCGGACCGACGATATGGAGGGTTTCGCGCGCTCGGCGGCGGCGATGACGGGCGCGCGGATCGAGCGCGATGGCAGCGACTTGCGCGTCGTCGAATAATTCCGCGGCGCGCTGACGGAAATCCGACGGCGACGCATCTCTATCCCCAGACGCGCTGAAGACGCGTTCGGGATAATCGCAGGGGAGGAATATCATGCGCTCACAGCTGTATACGGGTCTGGTGTTGGCCAGCGCCCTTGTCGTCGCGTCGCCCGCCGCGGCCTTTGCGCAGACCCGTAGCTTCGACGTCGCGGCGCAGTCCGCCTCGACCGGCATCGTCGCCTTCGCGCGCCAGGCCGGGATCCAGATCATCGCACCCGAAGACGCCACGCGCGGTCGACGGATCGTCGCGATCCGGGGTAATCTCGCGGTCACCGACGGGCTTCGCCGTATCGCCACCGCATCCGGGCTGAGGCTGGTGTCGTTCGATGGCCGGACCGCCGTCCTCGCGACCGGTGCCATCGCCGCGCCGCAGGTGTCGCAGACCGATCCCACGACGCCCGTCGGCGTCCAGCCAGAGACGCAGCAGGCCAGCAACGAACTCGACGAGATCGTCGTCACGGGCACGCGCGCGCGCGGCCAGACCGTCCTGACCTCGTCGTCGGCGGTCACCGTGGCGACCCGCGAGGACTTGGACCGCAAGGCGCCGCGCTCGACCGCGCAGGCGCTCGAACTGATCCCGGGCGTGTTCGTCGAAGGATCGGGCGGCGAAGTCTCGAACAACTTCTCGGTCCGCGGCCTCGCCGGTGGTGGCCAGCAGTTCGTGCAGTTGCAGGAGGACGGGCTGCCCGTTTTCTACATCAACGCGCTTAGCGACACGATCCTGAAGCAGGAAGTGTCGATCGACCGCCTCGAAGCGGTGCGCTCGGGCTCTTCGGGCATCCTGACGGTCAACGGCGCCGGCGCGACGGTCAACTTCATCACGCGCAAACCCGATTTCGACAAGTCCGGCGGCACGTTCCAGCTGACCACGTCGAGCTTCGGCACCGCGCGCGTCGACGCGTTCATGACCAAGCCGATCGCCGAGAATACCGCGATCTCGATCGGCGGGTTCTACCGCAAGGACGACGGCATTCGCGATCCGGGTTACGATGCGAACCACGGCTTCCTCTTCCGCGGTGCGATCGCGCAGCGCTGGACCGGCGGCAAGCTGACGCTGTCGGCCAAGGTCGTCGACGACAGCAACATCTTCTATGTCGGCATTCCGTTGACCGGCGTCGGCGATCCGAAATCGATCCCCGGCCTGTCCGCGACCCACGGCCTGTTGCAGAGCCGTGATTTCGCACTCGTCCAGACGCGCACCTCGCCGACCACCGGGCGATCGTTCCAGCCGATCGATCTGGAAGACGGCGTGCATACCAAGTCGCAATCCTATGGCTACGACCTGACGCAGGATATCGGCCGCGACTTCAATTTCTTCGCGCGGGGCCGCTACACGAACTTCGGCACCGACTTCAATTCGATCTTCTCGTACGACAATTCCGGACTGGGTCTTGCGTCGGACCGGCTGGCGAACAACCCGACCAGCGCGCAGACGCTCGCGCGGTTCGCGCCGCAGGGCGCCAACAAACTCGGCATCCGCTATGTCGATACCGGCCAAATCATCTCCGGCACCGCGGCGCTCAACGCGATCAACGGCAATGGGCTGGTCGCCGAAAGCGTGATCGGCCGCAATCGCGCGTCGGTGAAGGAGTTCACCAGCGACACCGGCATCACCTGGCAGACGTCGACGAATTCGCTGACGCTCGGCGGACTGTTCACACGCTCCAGCCGCTACAACGATGCGA
The DNA here is from genome assembly GCA_040388215.1 of Pseudomonadota bacterium. GTDB lineage: Bacteria > Pseudomonadota > Alphaproteobacteria > Sphingomonadales > Sphingomonadaceae > Sphingomonas. Next base: position 234,141 of record JAZKCH010000006.1, read on the forward strand.
TCGGCACCGCGACCTTCCTGACCGACGTGCAGGACCGCGCCCGCCGCGTCGACGTGGTCGCGCTGAACGCCGCCAACAACGTCGTCGGGTCGCTGACCGAGAACGGCTTCCTGACCTACGGCACGTTCGGCGAAGGCCCGAGCCGTGCCAAGTTCACCTCGATCTCGGCCTATGCCACCGATCAGTTGACGTTGTGGGACAAGCTGCGGATCGACGGCGGCGCGCGCTTCGAGCATTTCGTGTTCAACCGACTTGCCGGCGACACGCTCAACCGCGCACCGATCCCCGGCTCCGGCACCTATGATGCGGCTGGCAACCTGCTGGTCGACAACGACAACATCATCGCCAACAACTACATCAACAACAGCTTTGCCGGCACCTACACGGCGCAGCGCCGCGAGTTCAACAAGGTCGCGTGGACGCTGGGTGCGAACTATCTGATCACGCCTCGGCTTGCGGTGTATGGCCGCTATGCCACCGGGTTCCAGGCGCAGGAGCAGAACACGCCGACCAACCTCCGGTTCGCGGAAGGCGGCGTGCGCTATTCGAGCGGCTTCCTGCAGGCGTCGGTCACCGGTTTCTACACCAAGTTCCTCGATTACCCACAGTCGCGCGACATAACCTCGACCGTCGGCGGCGTGGCGATCACGCAGCAACTGACCGCCAATTCGGGGATCAAGGTGTATGGCGGCGAGTTCGACGTCACGTTGCGCCCGACGACGTGGTTTCGGCTCCAGGCGAGTGGCGTGATCCAGGATTCGAGCATCAGCATCGGCGAGCTGATCGCGCGACGCAACGGCGTGGTGGTCGATCTCAACACGATCGACCCGGCGCTGCGGGCGACCGTGCAGGGCTTTGGCGGCAACCGGCCGGAGCGGACGCCGGCGCTCAACATCAACGTCACCCCGGCGATCGTGCTGCCGAACAATCTGGGTGAAATCTATGGCAGCTGGAAGCGGATCGGGAAGATCTATGCCGACGTGTCGAACTCGCTCGAACTGCCCGCCTATTCGGTATTCTCGGCCGGCGTGCTGTTCCGGCTCGACGACGCGGTGTCGTTGTCGGCGAGCGTCGAGAATATCGGCAACGTGATCGGGCTGACCGAAGGCAATCCGCGTGGCGGGTTCGTCGAGAATACCGGCCAGAACACGTATTTCGCGCGCCCGATCAATGGTCGTAATGCGGTGGCGAGCGTGCGCTTCGACTTCTAACTCCCTTGGGCGCGGTTCACCCCAGCCGCGCTCCTTTTTCTTCGGAGACAGCATGATCCGCATCACCTCCGCGCTGGCGCTTATCGTCGCGCTCGCCGGCGGTGTCGCCGGGTCCGCCCAGCGCACGCCGATCGACAGCCGGGCCGAGCACGACACAGCGCCGCTCGCGTTCCGGATCGACGAAGGGCGCAACATCAATGCGTTCGTGCGCGATGGCCGGACCGCCGCGCATCTATTGCTGCGATCGGGCGACGTGCCACGTATCCTGTCGGCGTTTCCGGCGGGCAACAGCGCGGTGGGGTTGTGGTTCGAGAAGATGGATCGTCCCGCGACCTGGACGCTCGATACGCCGCCGACGCCGTCGGCGATGACGGATGCCAAGGGGCGGCCGTTGCATGCGGTGCAGGCGGTCGCCAGCATCGATGCGCCGGTGCTGCGTTTCCGGCAGGCGGTGCTGTCGTCGATCCGCGTGCTGCGGGACTATGAGGCGTTGGGGAATGCGCCTGCCGAAATCCTGGTCAAGGGGCGGTATGATCCGGATCTTCGCGGCGGACCCGGGATGGTCTGGGCGCGCGACCGGCTTGACGGTGCGGCAGGCTATGTCCTGTCGGTTCGCGGGCTCGACGGCACGGTGGTCGACAAGGACGGTATCCGCGCAGGGCAGAGCGGGCGTATCCGGATCGCGATCGTCGCCGGTAGTGGCGAGGCGCCGCTGACCCCGCTTGGCGGCGATACGTTGCTGACGGGCGGCGCGCGGGCCGATCCGCGTGCGCGCAATGCGTTGTCGTACCTGTCGTACAAGGAGAAGTTCCTCGCGGGGTCGTGGCGGTTCGATACGTATTTCGGCCGCGACACGCTGATGTCGCTGCGGTTGCTGATGCCCGTTCTACAACCGGCCGCGGTCGAGAACGGTATCGGCGCGGTGCTGGCGCGGCTCGCCGCCAATGGCGAGGTCGCGCACGAGGAGGATATCGGCGAGTTCGCGGTGCTGCGTAACGCGAAGGAAGGCCGCGGGCGGATCGCGACGCCGATCTATGATTACGCGATGGTTGACGATGATTTCATGCTGGCGCCGGTGGCGCGCGCGTGGCTGCTCGACGCGCCACGTGGCCGCGCGCGGGCCGCTGCCTTTCTGGCGGCGCCGGCAGGGAAGGGGCTGCGGCAGGGTGACCTGATCGCGCGGAATTTCGCCTGGGTCGTCGATCGCACCGCCGCGTTCGCCAGGCAGCCGGGATACAAGGCGCTGGTCGCGATCAAGGCAGGGCGGCTGACCGGGCAATGGCGTGACAGCGAGGAAGGGTTGGGGCGGGGCCGGTACGCGTATGACGTGAACGCGGTGTGGGTGCCCGCCGCGCTGGCCGCGATCGAGCGGTTTGCCGCCAGTGGGCTGCTTGACCGCTACGGCACGCCCGAAGACCGCGCGGCGATGACGAAGGCCGCGACGCAGGCGCAAGTCTGGCAGCGCGCCGCGCCGAGGTTGTTCGCGATGACCGTGCCGAATGCCGAGGCGAGTGCCGATATCGCCGCCTATGCGCGGAAAATTGGCGTGCCGTCCGCGTCGGCGCTGGCATCGCTTGGGAGCGCACCGCTTGCGTTCAACGCATTGTCGCTCGACGATGCAGGGAAGCCCGTCCCCGTGGTCCATTCCGACGACGGGTTCGCGCTCTTGTTCGGCACGCCATCGGCCGCCGATCTGGACCGGTCGGTCGACGCGATGATGCGGCCGTTTCCGGCCGGGCTGATGACCGATATCGGGCTACTCGTCGCCAACCCTGCCTTTGCGCCCGCGGACGTGCAGGGACGGTTCGGCGCGACAGCTTATCATGGCACGGTCGTGTGGTCGTGGCAGCAGGCGATCCTGGCCGCGGGCCTCGATCGGCAGTTGGCGCGGAGCGATCTTCCGGCGGCGACGCGAGGCCGGCTGGTATCGGCGCGGGCGCGATTGTGGCGGGCGATCGACGCGGCGGGCGAGGTGCGGACGTCCGAACTCTGGTCCTGGGCGTATGCAAACGGGCGCTACACCGTCGCCCCGTTCGGCGCATCGAGTGCGGATGTCGACGAGTCCAATGCGGCGCAATTGTGGAGCACGGTGTTTCTCGCGCTACGTCCGCCCCCCGCGCTTCGACCACGAAAGTGACGATCGACCGTCGTGCGCTGCTGGTGCAGGGTGGACTGCTCGCCGCGGCGAGCGCAGTGCCGGCACCGGTCGGGGCGGCCGCGCGGCGGATCGACGACCTGATCGCGGCGATGACGATCGAGGAGAAGGCCGGCCAGCTCAGTTGCTTCAACGACGACGTCCGCCCGGTCGGCGCGGTGTTCAATCCGGTGGTCAACGCGAGCAGCGCGGACGCGATGCTGGCACGGGTCCGGGCCGGGCGCGTCGGGATGCTGTTCAACGGCTACGGCGTCGCCGGCGCGCGACGGTTGCAGGCGGAGGCGTTGCAGAGCCGGCTGAAGATTCCGCTCGTGCTCGCGGCCGACGTGATCCACGGCTGCCGCACGATCTTCCCGATCCCACTGGCCGAGGCCGCCGCCTTCGATCCCGACCTGTCCGAACGCGCTGCACGAGCGGTCGCCTGCGAGACGACGGCGGGCGGACTCCACTGGACCTTCGCGCCCGTGGTCGACGTCGCGCGCGACCAGCGCTGGGGGCGCGTGGCGGAGGGGGCGGGCGAGGATGTGTATCTCAACCGCCTGCTCGCCGTCGCGCGGGTGCGCGGGTTTCAGGGCCCGGACCTGAAGCGCGCCGACGCGCTGCTCGCGACGCCCAAACATTTCGCGGGCTACTCCGCGGTGCGCGGCGGGATGGAATATGCCGCGGTCGACATGAGCGAGGCGGAACTGCGCGAGACCTTTCTGCCGCCGTTCGCCGATGCGTTCGCAGCAGGCGCCGGCGCGACGATGGCCTCGTTCACGGATTTCGGCGGCATACCCGTGACCGCGAACCGTCATCTGCTGACGGATGTCCTGCGCGGCGAACTCGGGTTCACCGGTGTCTGCGTGTCGGACTATGACGCCGACCGCGAACTGATCGCGCACGGCATTGCCGCCGACGAAGCCGACGCCGCGCGGTTGGCGATCCTCGCCGGGGTCGACGTGTCGATGCAGAGCGGGCTCTACAATCGGCATCTGCCCGGCCTGGTCGCGCGAGGCGCGGTGCCGATCGCCGCGGTCGACCGGGCGGTGCGCCGGGTGCTCGCGCTCAAGGAAGCGCTGGGGCTGTTCGATGATCCGTACCGGTCGATGGACGCGCGGGTCGAACGCCGCGAGACGCGCAGTTCGGCGATCCGCCGTCTGGCGCGCGAGGTGGCGACGCGGTCGATCGTGCTGCTAAAGAACGAGCGTGACATCCTGCCACTGGCGCGTGCCGGAAAGCGGATCGCGCTGATCGGGCCGTTCGCGACCGATCGTGCCAATCTCTACGGACCATGGTCGTTTGCGGGTGAACAGGGTGCGGGGACCGACCTTGCGACCGGGATCCGTGCGCGCCTTGCCGACCCGACGTCGTTGGTCGTCGAACCGGGCTCCGGCATTCACGAGGTGCTCCCGGACGGCATTGTGCGTGCCGTCGCTGCAGCGCGGGCGGCGGACGTCGTGCTGCTGGCGGTGGGGGAAGCCGGCGACATGTCCGGCGAAGGCAATAGCCGCGTCGAGATCGACGTCCCCGACGTGCAACGCCAGCTTGCGGAGGCCGTCGCTGCGACGGGTACGCCGGTCGTGCTGCTGCTGCGTCACGGCCGCGCGCTGGTGCTGGACGGTGCGATACGAGATGCGGCGGCGATCCTCGCGACGTGGTTCCTTGGCGAAGCGACCGGCGACGCGGTTGCAGACGTGATTTTCGGGATCGAGGGGCCGTCGGGCCATCTTCCGGTAAGCTTTCCGCTGGCGAGCGGGCAACAGCCCTGGTCCTACGATCACCGTTCGACCGGTCGCCCGGCGGCGGACGCCAACCCGCTGGAGGGTGGTCGAGCACGGTGGCGCGATGCCCCCGATCGGGCGCTCCATCTCTTCGGACAGGGGCTTACCTATGGACGGTTGGCGCTGGAAGACGTCGCGGTTACCCCGACGATGGCGTGGGACGGCACGCTTTCGGTGGGTGGGGTCGTCCGCAATGCGGGCTCGCGCGCGGCCCTGGCACTGGTCCAGCTCTACATTCACGATCGTGTCGCCAGTCGTACGCGCCCGGTGCACCAGCTCAAGCGCTTCGTACGTGTCGCCGTGGCAGCGAGCGCTGGTCAGCGGTTCGCGATGACCCTTACGCGCGGCGATTTGGCGTTGGTCACGCAGGACGGTGCGACGCGCGCCGAGGTCGGAAACTTCGACATAGAGATCGCGTTGAATGGCCCTGGAAGTGGCATACGCTCTTCGTTCGAGTTGACGGGTAGATCGGCTTGAGCACCAGCGCGCATGCCATCCAAGCTCGCGGTGGGTGAGACCGCTCCACTAGCAGCCGACATCGGACGCGGTCGTTCTACTGTTTCGACGATTCCTTTCGATCCGGAGTCACGTCGATAGTGCGCACGTGATAGCGACCAGGTGGCAGCATCAGAGCAATTTCTTCGTTCGGGCGAATCGCTACGCGATCGACGGGGACCGAGGTGTCCGGCTCGCCGATCGGGCGCGCCTCGATCACCCGCCACCCCGTTGCTGGCCGCAACTCGCGAGGGATCGCGACCAGCCTGTCGCCTGCGGCTTTGCGCCAGTCGGGGCGACCGCTGGCGAAGCGTGCGCTGGGGTGATCGACGACCAGATCGAACGTCCCCGCCATCTCCTTGGCGGGGAGCATCGACAGGTGCACCGTGTCGCTGCCGCCACGGCATGTCGTCTGGGAAATCGTCAGCGGATCGATCCCGGTCTTCTGCTTGAGACGGGTGGCCATCCACCGTGCGCCGTCCGCGCGGGGCACCTCGCCGGCGTGCGAATAGCCGACATGGATCAGCATCTTGGCCCTGGGATGCTCGCGAATGAACAGGGCCAGATTGCGCGCCTGTATTTCTTCGCGGACCGCGACCCGTTGATCGGAGCTCGCATCCTGCGGCAACCCGCCGTCCCCGGTCATCTCATAGGGCAGAAGGCGATAGCCGAGCATCTTGACTTGCCGTCCGAGCCGTCCGAACCCGGCCTCCGAAAGATAGTGGCCGTCCCCGTCTTCGAAATAGGGCAGGGAGGGTCGGACGAGGAACGCCGGCAAATAGCGTTCGGGCACGCCGGCTGGAGGGTTCGACAAGGTTTCGATCGCCATCGTGTCATACCCGAGCGCGCGAAGGCGGCGGGCGATCTGCGTAGTGAAGCCTCGATGTTCCGACCGTTCGTGGCTCTCGTTGACGATGACGATCGAAGTCAGGCGCGCTCTGCGAACGATCTCCTCGAGAGGGGGCGTCGCAGGCGTCAGTGGCGCACACATGGTGGGTTTGTAGGAGTCACTGACGGGCGCGATCAGATCTTCCCGGCCGAACAGGCTGAGCGTCTGCATCGCCATTGGATCAGCAAGCGGTTGCGCTGGGTCGATCCGTGCAAGATCCTCGATCTTCGACGCGATCGCCGGCGACACGCTTGCCGCCGAAACACGCGCAAACGGCTTTGAGAACGTTACCTGCGCTTCATCACGCCTATCTTGGTCGACGGCGTACGCAGAAGTGCCGGCAAGCAACGCAAGAAGAGTCAAGACTCGCGTGACGAAGAGTGGAGGTGACGAGCGCATAGTGGATGCTACCGAGCCGGTTGTCCCGATACCAGCGATCCAAGATAAAATAATCAGACAGCTACAAGGCAGACCAGGCGCGCAGACAAGGTAGGCGGATACCTTTGTCCGCGCGCGTTCGTCCCGCGATCGGGGCGCTTAGTACCGTACGCTGATCGTGCCCATCACCGAGCGCGGGGCGCCGTAATAGCCGCCATCGAAATTGGTCGCGGTGAGGTACTTGGTGTTGGTGACGTTGCGCAGGTTTACTGCGGCGGAAATTTGCGGGGTGATGCTGTACGCTGCCAGCAGATCGAGCAACGCGTAATTGCCCTGCCGGCCCAGTCCGGTCGGCGAGATGATCCGGCTCTGATACTGCGCCGAGGCGCCCAGTTTCAGGGCGGGCAGCATCGGCAGCGTATAGCTGAGATTGAGCCGCCCGGTGTTGCGCGCGACGTAGCGGCGCACCGGATTGCCCTCGGGGTCCTCGATCCGCATCACCGTGTAGCCGCCCGTCATCTGCAGACCGGGCGCGAGCTGTCCGCCGACGTCGATCTCGACGCCTTCCGACTGCGCGTCGATCCCGACATAATAGGTTCGGGTGACGCTGTTCTCGGTCACTATGCCGGCCGCCTCGGCGGTATTGTCCTGCCGCGTCTTGAACACCGCTACCGTCGCGTTCAATCGACCACCGAACCAGTCGCCCTTGACTCCCAGTTCGAGGTTCTCGCCCTCGATCGGATCGATAATGCGCTTGTTGATATCGAGCAGCTGGTTCTGTGGATTGAAGATCGTCGCATAGCTGCCGTAGACGCTCAGGTTGTGCGTCACGTCGACGGTGGCGCCAGCGAACGGCAGGAACCGCGTCGCGTCGAAATCGGTGTTCGCGCCGTAGGAAAATCCCGTGCTCTTGGCATGCGTCACGTTGCCACCGAACATCACCTTCACCGCGTCGCCCGGGTTGAACCGGATGAGGCCATAGGCGGTCTCGCGCTTCGTGTGGGTGTTCTGGCTCGCAGCCGGATCGCTCGAAAATTCCGTCGGGAAATTCGGCAGCGGGAAATTACCCGCGAAGAGATCGGGGTAGGGCAGATAGGTCCCGATCGTGCTGTTGTCGTAGCTCGACTGCTGGATATATTCCTGTGCGCTGCGGTTCACGCCGATGTTGATCTCGTGCTCACGCCCCAGGAACGTCACCGGGCCGGCGATGTAGGCCTCCATCGTCAGGTTACGCGTGGTCGCGCGGAATTTGCCGGGATAGCTCTGGATGCCGGTCTGAAACCCGGTTGCCGGATCGATGCCGATCCCGTCGGCGTCGTTGCGCAGAGGATTGCCATACACATAGAACAGCGTGTTGTTCTCGTCGGTGGCGCGGCGGATCGCGCTGGCGCGTGCGACCCAGCCATTGCCGAAGCGGTGCGTGATGTCGCCGAAGATCTGGCGGTCGATGACGTTCCAGCTCGACCAGTCGGGCGCGACGTTCGACGAACGTGCGAAGTTCAACGGCGTGCCGTCGCTGTAGGTGAGCGGGATCGCGCCCCACATCGCGCCGCGGCTCTTGTGGTCCTGATGGCCATAGCCTGCGCTGACCGTCGTGCTGGCGCCCAGATCCGCCTCGACGATACCGTAGCCGACCCAGCGGCGCAGGCCGTAGCGATCGAGATAGCTGTCCCCGTCCTGATACGCCCCGACCGCGCGGGCACGGATGCTGCCGTCCTTCGTGATCGGCACGCTCACATCGGCCTCGCCGCGATACTGATCGAACGAGCCGTATTGCCCGCTCGCGCGGACTTGCAGATCCTTGGTCGGGCGCTTGCGGATGAAGTTGACCACTGCGGACGGGTTGCCGGTCGACGAGAGCAGGCCGGGCGCGCCGCGGACGACCTCGATGTGATCGTAGAACGCGGTGTCGATCGAACCGGTCTGGATGCCGAACGCGAACGGCACGCCGATGCCGTCGACCTGGAACGTCTGGATGTCGAAGCCGCGCGCGGAGAAATACACCCGGTCGGTCTCGCCGGCCTGCACGTTCACGCCCGGAACCGTGGCGAGCAACGTGTTGACGTCGTTGAGCTGGAAATCCTCGATCTGCGCGCGCGTGACGACGCTGATCGACTGCGGTGTTTCGCGCAGCGACAGGTTGAGACGCGTCGCGGTCGTCTGGCCGGGAATGGTGTAGTCGCTACTGCCTTCGGTGCGTGCGCCGGTGATGACGATCTCCTCGCTCGACTGACCCGCCTGCACCTGATCGGTTGCGGGATCGGGCGTCGTGACGGGTACGGCATCGGGCGTGGCCGCGGTCATGAGAACGGCGAGCAGTGCAGACATTCGTTTTCCTCCGGGAACCTTTTGTGCCCTTTGAAGCGACGTCGCAACTAATGCAAGTCACTATCAATAGCGGAGAAGCGGATCTGTCTTAGGTCATAGTCGGAAGGACGGATGTGGTCGTTCATATCTCGGGGTCAGCGCGCTCTTTTCGATCGCCTGCGAACCTCGATCGAGGGCAGCGAAACTACATACGGCTTGCGCCATCGCGCTGTGGACCATGGTGTCGGCATGAGGCATGCGATCCCGCGTTCCGATGACCGGGCAATGTCGGGGGAAGGTAACTTCAGTGATGGAAGGACCACGAGTTTGACGAAGATCGGTACCAGGATCGACGAAACCGGCACACTGACGCGTGATGGCGGCGCATTCTATCTGCGGCGCGATCTAGGCGGTCGGTATCTGCTGGAACTCCACCGGACTCCGGTTGATTTGGTCGAGAAGCGGGTTCGACTGATCGGCACGCTCGTTGCCACGGATACGGTCAATGCCGACGGTGTCGCTCGCGCTTGAGATACGCCTCCCAGCCGGCGATAGGACGAGTTTACCCGTCGCGTCGGCGGCAACGAGTATGACGTATTGATGAGCCTGCAGAACACGCTGCCTTGGTGAATCGAGCGCAGGGGAGACATGGTCGGGGAGAGCCATGAGCTTGCCTCCCCATTGCGCTTACATGCGGTCTGCAGCCAGCGCCTGTCTTCTGGTGCTGCACGACGCGCCACTCCCCCGCTCCAGTCTACGCATCGTCGTCGTGCAATAGGCGGTGTAGCCGGTCGAACCATCGCGGGTTGCTTCGACCTGATAGGCGATCGCGATAAAGCGCTCTTGTGGCCGCCTGATCTGTTGCTCGTCGAACGTCATGTCCGACCATCGCGGCGTATGCACGACCGCCGTGATTGCTTGTACGCCTGTAAGAACGAACGGCTGCTCCGGTAGTATCATGACACAATCGTCGTCGATCAGGGCCCGATAGTGTTCGGCGTCATGAGCGGAAGCTTTCGCTAACCTCCGTATCGTGCGATCAGCGCCCGTCGCAGCATCCGGTCTTCCAACGAATAATACAGCGCGATTCGCTCGCCGTCCGCCACGGTCGACGCGGCAAACGCGATGTCGGTCGCCTCGCGGCTCAGCGCCGGCGGCGGCACCAGCAATGGTTCGATCCCACGACCCGTCACCCGCGCGAAATCCGGACTGAAGCGAATCCAGCCAATCCGCCACCGCGCATCATGCGTCGCGCCGTTGTAGAACATCACCGGATCGTCGCCCGCCGCCTGCCAGATCGGACCGGTCGAAAGATGCCAATTGTCCCAACTGTCCTCGCGAATGCCGAACGGATCCGGCAGCACGGTCCACGGGCCCTTTGGCGTCGGTCCGCTTGCCATGCCAATCCGTGACGCACCGTCCGCAGCATATTCATAGAATAGCCGCCAATCCCCGGCCTCGCTCTGCGCGAGCGTCGCTTCCTTGATATTGCCTTCGCCGGGTGGTGCCTTGAGCACCAGATCCTCTTTGACCAGCGCGGTCAGATCGCGCCCGGCAGCCAGGATCATACAACCCTGCGCCCGCGCCGCATCGACGCCGGTATAATAGACGAGATACTCGTGACCGGCCACGAGGACGGTGGGGTCCTCGCAACCACCCATGTCTTCTGCACCAGGACCGGGCGTGATCGCGAGCCCCGGATCCATGACGAACGCCAACCCGTCGCGGCTCTCCCCGCGCGCGATGATCCCGGTTGGGTCGTGCGGGCCGAGGGGATGTGGCACGCCGCGCACCATGATCCGGTACAGATCGCCTTCCCGCCAGACGAACGGACTCATGAGATCCATGCCGTCGATCACCGACGTCGCAGAGATCGTGACACTGTCGAGTTGCTCGACTGCGTAGACGACCGTCATGCGCCCTGCGCCACGGTCAGCGATAGTGCACCATCGATCGTCACGGTGGTGCCGGTGATATAGTCTGCCGCGGGCGAGAGCAGAAATGCCACCAGCGCGGCGACCTCATCGGGGCGCCCGGCACGTTTCCACGGAATTGCCGCTTCCTTCGTCGCCAGTTCGGCCGGATGATCGAGCGCGGATTGGTTCATTGGTGTCAGGATCATCCCCGGTGCGACGCCGTTCACCGCAATGCCCTTTGGCGCGAGTTCCAGTGCCAAGGTTGCCGTCAGTTGCGACAGGCCACCTTTTGCGGAATCATAGTCGACGCCGCCAGCACGCGGCGCGCGTTCGTGGATCGACGATATGTTGACGATGCGTCCTTTGGCGCGTTCCTCTTCGAGCGCCCGAACCATTCGTCGACAGGTAAGGAAAGGCCCGTAGAGATCGGAACGGATGACCCGATCGAACTGGGTCAGCTCCATATCGACGAGCAGGACGCCGCTCATGTTCAGGCCGGCGGAATTGACCAGCAGGTTGACCGTACCGAACGCTTTTTCAGCCTCGGTAAACAGCCGCTCGACTGCCAATTCGTCACCGACATCGGCCTGCACCGCGATCGCCCGATCCTTGCCCCCTATCGAGGCGCAGACAGCCTGCGCTGCATCCGCATCCTTGAAATAGGTGATCACCACGCGTGCTCCGGCATCTCCCAAAGCTTTTGCGCAGGCCGCGCCGATCCCGGATTCACCACCGGTGACGACGGCGATTTGATGTTCGAATGTGCTCATCATCGCTGAACCTGCGGTACGACATTCAAGTTGCATGAATTCTCTGCCATCAAAGCATAGCGTGTCGCGCCTATGTCGGTGGCGCGAATATGACCGCTCGAACGCCGATACGCATCAGTCCCGCTGCAGTTGTAGATCGGCGTTCGGTGGTCGTCCGAAAGAGCGAAGCCTGATCTGGTCTATTCTTGATCGAGCGGCGAGGGCCGTTACGCCGCAATGAGTTCTATATTGGGGTTCCCGGCGATAATATCGAGGACGATCTCGAAATAGGTCTGACCGGTTCCGGCTTTCAACGCCGAAAGCTGACGGTTGATCCGCTCGACGTCGTAGCGGTCGGGTCGCTCCAGCTTCTGCTGCAGGAACGCGCACGTCGCGGAAAACCCGAGACTGGAGCGGGCAAGGTCGATATCGCGCCAGACGAGTCGAACGGGCTCGTCCCCGTTAATAGCCCCGTACCCGCCGCGCAGCATGTCATCCAGTGCATCGAGGCTTTCGCCCAGCTTCCAGTCCTCCTTCGCCATGAAGACGCGGTTGATCTCGATGTAAAACGAGGGGATGTCGTGAATGGCATCGCCTGCGATCGTCAGCACGGCGGTCACCGTCCGCGTCCTATGCCGCATCCGCGGTGCACAGACGGGTTTCCGAGGTTCATGTCGAAACGTCGGCCGCCGTCAGCAGGACAGGGGGCTCTCCACCCAATCGACTGACGAACTCTCGCCGCGCGATGCGGTGAATGTCGGACTCGAATTCGACATACGTCTCGATCGCGGTCTCGCTGTCGATTCCCTCGAGGTCCGGGCTGAGGAACTCGGCCAATGCTTCGCTCGTGATCAGGAACTCGACCATCCCAAGAGCGGTGTGCCCGAGGAATAGAATGCCGTTCCGCTCGGCCAGCCACTCGTAGTCGCCACGTTCGAACCGAACGCTCGCGGGGGCCATGCCTCAGCTCTCGTCGTTTGCGCTGGGCAGCCGCTCGGTAAGCGCTGCGATCCCTTCGCCGGCGAAAGAGTCGTGCGACGCGCCATCGATCAGCACGGGACGTTCCGGCGTAAGCACCGCGGCGTCGCGATGGTCTCGATCAAGTGCAATCCAGGCCCGGACTGCGCCTTCCAGGCTCGTCACCTCAGCGAGATTTTCACTCGCGCGCGGGACGTTTTCCAACGCCGCGCTCATGCGCCAGTCGATTTCCGGCGTTTTCGTTGCGTCGCCCCAACTCGCTTCCGTCATGCTCGTACCTCATCATCGCCGGCGATGCCGGCTTTCCGCTCGTCAAAGCGCTCGGCTTCGAAGGCTGGTTCCGTCACGAGTGGTGTCGTTCCCTTCGATCGCGAATGCAGAAGGCGTCTGAACGCGTGGAACTCGACGACAGGTGCCGCGCACCGTTAGGCGTCGATGCTTGAGATTGTACGAGCGGTCAGCGCCGGGCATGGTCGCTGAAGAATTTTCCAGGGAGAGTAACGATATGAACCGACTGCTCACGGTCTTGACCTGCCTTGCGACATTTGGCGCTACCGGAGTGGTCGCCCAGTCCGTTGCCCCCTCGAAGGACATCACTGCCGTTCTCGCATCGCCGACGCGGACGCCGGCGAACCGAGCGCGCGATCGTTATCGTCATCCTTCGGAAACACTGGCTTTCTTTGGCGTAAAGCCGACGCAGACGGTGATCGAGTTCCTGCCGGCGGGCGGCTGGTATGCGGAGATCCTCGCGCCGTTGGTAAGGGCACGCGGGCGCTATATCGCGCTGGTGCCGACGGCGCAGGCGGAGCGCACCCGCAACGGTTTTGCCGAGAAGGCCGCGGTGTATGGCGCGACGCAGGTCGCGACCATCGACTTCAAGACGGGAGCATCGTCGATCCCGGCCGGAAGCGCCGATGTGCTGCTGACCTTCCGCAACGTTCACAATCTGCTGATGCAGGATGACCCCGCCGTAGCGGGTCGCGTGTTCGAGGCGTTCTACGCGGCCCTGAAGCCTGGCGGCGTGCTGGGCGTGGTCGATCATCGTCTGCCGGAGGAGATGGATACGGCGCGCGAAAAGACGAGCGGTTATATCAAGCGATCGACGGTCGTTCGGCTGGCGCAGGAAGCGGGCTTTGAACTGGCCGGAGAATCCCGGATCAACGCCAATCCCAAGGATACCCACGATCATCCGGAAGGCGTTTGGACGCTGCCGCCGACGTATCGATTGAAGGACGTCGACCGCTCAAAATATGCAGCGATCGGCGAAAGCGATCGGTTTACGATACGGTTCGTAAAGCGGCGTTGATCGCGCAGGAGTGTAGACCAGCGGCGGTTGCAGCGTGCATTATCTGCTGACGTGTCGGGCATGGAGCGCCTGACTGCAGGCTTGGGATCGTGAACAGCGCGGCATCGTTATCTCGTGTGTCGCGGGCCGCCGTCCGCGAACAGACCTGGAGGGCCGATGCCGATGCCGATGCCGATGCCGATGCCGATGAACGCTGCCGATGTCTTCACGACGCTCGATGTCGAGTTGAAACCCGATCCGTCACGCACCGTGATCCGGCCGTTCAGCTTCGGCTACCCGCCAGCGTTCGAGGCGGATCACCCACCGCGCAGCCACGCCGTCGTAGGCCGCATCCAGGCGTTGGACGATACGATGCGCGCGCGGATGCTTGACCTGTTGCTGACCCCGATGCGCGAGCGCCATCGCAACGTCGAGCAGGTGCTGCTCCGCCGCTTCGAGGACATGCGGCAGGACATAGGTGGCGGCGACTTCAGCGAAGACGAACAGCTCTTGATCGGTGCCTATTTCAGTCAGGAATATGCGTTCGAGTCCGCCGCACTCTTTAACCCCAGCATCGTCTCGTTGACGGACGAAGAGCCGTCGGTGCCCGGTGCGGTCCGTTTCGTCATGTCGCTACGCGGGATTGGCGAGGGGCATATCTCGTCGATCACGTTCCGTACCGGCGAGTGGGGGCCGGGTGATCGACTGGTGATCGACCCATCCAGCGCCCACGGCGTTCCGCCTCGCATCGATCGGCAGGATGACGAATGGGTTCGTCTAATCTGCGAAGACAGTCAGGACGCGTCCGAAACCGTCATCTTCCCGGTCCTGCCCAGCCAGCGTCAGGGAATCGAGGATCTGCGCCTCGTCAACTTCACCGACCACGACGGCGTCCGCAGCATCATCGGCACATATACCGCGTTCGACGGCAAGGATGCGCGTCAGGAGATGCTGCGCGGCGTTGACCTGCGCCGGGTCGAGATGCGGCCGCTTGCCGGAGCGATGGCCGGGTACAAGGGGATGGCGCTGTTCCCGCGCCGTATCGACAACCAGTTCGTGATGCTGGGCCGCCAGGACAGCGAAAATATCTGGCTGCTGCGATCGGACGATCTCTACACATGGGAAACAGGCACGACGATCATGGCACCGAAATACCCCTGGGAGTTCGTGCAATTGGGCAATTGCGGGTCGCCGATCGAAATCGACGAGGGCTGGCTGGTCTTCACGCACGGCGTCGGCATGGTCCGGGGATACTGTATCGGTGCCTGCCTGCTCGACAAGGACGATCCGTCGAAGGTACTCGCCCGGACGGCATCCCCGTTGCTGTTTCCGAGCGCCGAGCAACGTGGAGGCTATGTGCCGAACGTGACCTATAGCTGCGGTGCGCTGATCCAGGATCGTCGCATCCTGCTGCCCTATGCGATCGGCGACGAGTATTCGGCGTTCGCCGTGGGGAATGTGGACGACCTGCTGTCTGTGATGCAACCCGTCTGATCTAAGTCGGTTCGCAGGGGCGCGGCGCGGTTTCGAGCCAACCGCTTTAGCAATTGCCCAGGTGCGGACGTTGCATCATGCCCCGGACCGCACCTGGTCATTTCGGCAGGATCGGCAGGTTAGTGGGAGACTAGGACGAGCGGCGGATCGGTATGCCGGGCGCAGTGTCGGCACGGGACGCGTCTCGCCACTCCCTGAGCGTCGAGAAGCCAGGCTCCGACCGTCGATCGGCAACTTTACTTTCTAGAAAAAATGACGCTGGTCTCCGACGGCCATCGAGGCCCGCGACACGATCAAGCCCGCGACGCGATCGCATGAGAAAACCGAGACACATCCCTGGTTTGTGGGATGGAATGGGCCACCGTGGGAAGGCGGGGTGGCGGAGCGGGTGGGATTCGAACCCACGATACGCTTTTGACGTATACTCACTTTCCAGGCGAGCGCCTTCGACCACTCGGCCACCGCTCCGCATTGCTCTGGAAGCGGGTCTGCTAGTGCGGGTTTCGCGCGCGCGCAAGCGATTGCGTGCGGGGACGGCCTCGGGCAGTCTACGGGGATGTTGAATATCCTCCTCGCTGCCATGCTTGCGCAAGCCGTTCCGGCCGCCGCGACGCTCCCGTCCGATCCGGTGCCGGCGGATTGGGTCGCGGTGCCGGACGACGAACTGGTGGTGTTCACGCTGGCCAATGGACACCGGTTTACCGTGAGACTCGCGCCGCGATATGCGCCTGTTCACGTGGCGAACATACGCACGTTGGCGCGGGCGCATTGGTGGGATGCGGGGACGAGCGTGTACCGCGTTCAAGACAATTACGTGGCGCAATGGGGTGATGCGACGGAAAAGAAGCCGCTGGTCGTGGGCGTCGTCGCCAACCCGCAGGCAGAATATCTGCACACCGGATCGACGACGGTAGCGCGGCTTTCGCAGCGCGACCCTTATGCCGAATGGGCGGGCTATAGTCGCGATGGGTGGCCGCTGGCGGGCAATGGCGCGACCGAGTGGGTGCCGCATTGCTATGGCATGGTGGGCGTAGCGCGCGATCTGGCGCCGAGCACGGGAAGCGGCGCGGAGCTGTATACGGTGATCGGGCATTCGCCGCGGGCGCTGGATCGTAATATTGCGGTAGTGGGTCGCGTCGTCGATGGGATCGAGTGGCTGTCGTCGCTGCCGCGCGGGACCGGCGACCTAGGCTTCTACAAGGCCGAGACTGAGCGGAGCGCGATCGTGTCCGCACGCCTCGTGAGCGAACTGCCTGCCGCCGAGCGCCCCCATTTCCAGTATCGCGTGGCAGACAATGCCCGGTTCACCGCCTGGATCGCGTCGCGGGAGAATCGGGCGGGGCCGTTCTTCACGGTACCGGCGGGCGGCGCGGACATCTGCGCCGCGCTGCCACCGGTGCGGACAGCGCCCTAGCGGATAACGGGCGGCTTGCCGAACAGGCCGGCGTTATAGTCTTCGATCGCCTGTACGATCTCTTCGCGCGTGTTCATGACGAACGGGCCGTGGGAGACGACGGGTTCGTCGATCGGGTCGGCGTGGCCGTAGAGAATGGTCGCGGAGGCTTCGGTCTTGACGGTGATCGTGTCGCCATCGCTGCCGAACGTGGCGAGATGATGCGGCTTGATCGGCGTGCCGTTCGCCGAGGGGGCGCCGGCGACGACGTAGAAGAAGACCGCGCGGCCGGTTGGCGCTGGCAGGTCGACCTTGGCGCCGGCTTCGAGTTCGACGGTCATCATCGCGACGTCGGTCAGGGATTCGATCGGGCCCCGTCGTCCGGCGAACGTGCCGGAGATCAGGTTCACGGTGCCACCCTCGACCGGGATCGCGGGAATGTCCTCGCGCTGGAGGCCGGTATAGGCGGGCTTGGTCATCTTGAGCCGGCCGGGGAGGTTCACCCAGAGTTGCAGGATCTCGAGCGGACCGCCGTCGCGCTTGAACGACGCTGGTGAGATTTCCGCGTGGATCAGGCCCGAGCCTGCGGTCATCCACTGGATGCCGCCTGCGCGGATCACACTCTCGTGGCCGCCGCTGTCGAGGTGCGCCATTTCGCCCTCGAGGATGAAGCTGACCGTCTCGAACCCGCGATGCGGATGCGGGCCGAACGGGAGGCCGGTGTTGCCGGGGCGATAGGTTTGCGGACCGTGATGGTTGAGGAACAGGAACGGGTCGACCTGCGGGAGGCCCGGCCCCGGTAGTGGGCGGCGGGTGACGAGATCGGCGATGTCGTCGCGCTGGGCGGGATATTGGTTGAGGACCTGCCGCATGTCAGGACGCCTCGCGGTCGGCAGCGGTGGGGCGGGCGATGTCGGCGAGCAGATCGTCGACGCCGGCGACGAGGAAGTCGAGCGTCTGCTGGTCGGTAAGGCGGCCGTCCGCGATCTTCTCGTGCACCGCGCCGACGACGGCTTGGGGACGCAGCACGGTGCGGGCGCCGATTGAGGCCAGCGTCTCGTTCAGTTGGGCGTGGGCGCGCGCGCCGCCGACTGCGCCGGGCGAGGAGGTGAGCGTGAAGACCGGCTTCCCCGTCAACGTTGCCTTGCCATGCGGGCGCGAGGCCCAGTCGAGCGCGTTCTTCAGGACGCCGGAGATGCCGTGATTATATTCGGGGGAGGCGATGACGATTCCGTCGGCCGCGCCGATTGCCGCGCGCAGGGCTGCGACGGCTTCGGGCGGCGTGTCGGTGTCGGCGTCCTGATCGTAGGGGGGCACGTCGTTCAGCGGGAAGATTGTAAGCTTCGCCTTGTCGGCGACTGCTTCGCCGAGCGTGGCAAGGATCGCTGCGTTGTACGAGCCTCGGCGAAGGCTGCCGGAAATCGCGAGGAGCACTGGAGAAGACATCGAATTTCCTTAGTCGAAGCGGTAGCCGGAGATTGCGGTTTGCAGGACGCGCTCCCCGTAGACGTGTACGCCGGGTTGATCAGAGGCGCCGGCGGCGACCATCAGCGGGATGAGGTGCTCTTCGCGGGGGTGCGAGAGGCGGCCGGCGGGGGCTTCGGCCCAGCCGGCTAGCGCTTCCGCTCGGGCGGTTGGTTCGGACTCGACCGCGGCGGTCAGCCATTGATCGAAGGCTTCCGACGGCGCGGTGAAGCGCGGGTCGCCGTAGCCGCGCATGTTGTGGAAGCTCATGCCCGAGCCGACGATCAGGACGCCTTCGTCGCGCAAGGGGGCGAGCGCGCGGCCGGCGGCGACGTGGCGCGCGGGGTCGAGATCGCGATCGACCGACATCTCGACGACCGGGATGTCGGCGTCAGGGAACGCGACCTTCATCGGGATGAAGACGCCGTGGTCGAGGCCGCGGGTCGGGTCGACGGTGGCGGTCAGGCCAGCACCGCGAATCAGGTCGGCGGCACGAGCTGCCAGCGCGGGGTCGCCGGGGGCGTCGTAGCGCAGCTCGTAGGTGTGCTGGGGGAAGCCGCCGTAGTCGTAGATCAACGGCGGGGTGGCGGCACCGGTGAAGGCGAACCCGCGCGTTTCCCAGTGGCCCGAAACGACGAGGATCGCCTTGGGCCTTTCGGGCAGCGAGGCGGCGATCGACCGGAGGTAGGTGGCCATGCCGGTCCAGTTGCCGGCGGGGTCGTCCATGAAGAAACAGGGCCCGCCACCGTGCGGGATGAAGAGCGTTGGCTGGCGGGTGTGCGTCATGGTCTGGAGGTAGGCGGCGGTGGCGGCGATCGGAAGGCCGCGAATGGCAACGCTGCGTTGCCGGTTGGCGCGGCGGTCAGGTCCAGTAGAGGATACGCGCTTGCGGGAGCTTGGCGGCGATCTCGTCCTGGAAGAAGGTGCGGAGCGCGCGCATCGTTTCGGCGTCGTAGACGTATTTTACGGAGCCGAACTTGGTGCGTTTCTCGGTGCGGTTGGCCATGCTGAGGTCGAGCGACGAGCCGGGGTACCAGGTTTCGAGCACCGCCTTCGATCCCGGGGTGTAGCGGTGGGTGATCAGCTCGATCGTCACGTCGGCGACGTCGGCGAGCACCCTGCCTGCCTCCGTCAGCAAGTCGCCATACGCCTCGCGCCAGCCTTCGGCGGCGATGATCGGGGCGACCGTGAGGCCGATCTTGTAGCCGGCGTCCGCCATTCTGCGCAACGCCACCAGCCGCGCGGCGACGGGGCTCGTGCCGCCTTCGAAACGCGCATAGGCGGCGGGGTTGATCGAGGCGCGCATGCGGGTGCGGCCGCGGTGGTCTAGCGCCAGCAACGGCTCGACCGCGTCGAACTTCGTGGTGAAGCGGAGTTGTACGTCCGCTTCCCACGCACCGAAATGCGCGATCAGCGCGGAGAGCGATCCGGTGACGTGCTCGATGCCGAGCGGGTCGGTGTAGCAGGAGGCCTCGAACGTCGTGCCTTCATGCGCGCGGGCGGTCGAGCGCGAGGTGACCGTGCCCTGGCCGAGGTGTGCGGGGAGTTCGGCGAGGATTTCCGGCAGGTTCGCGTAGACTCGGGTGATCGGGGGACCTTTCAGCGAGCCGGCGAGGTAGCAATAGCCGCAATGCGCGGGGCAGCCCTCGGCAAGGTCGATCCGCCAGTCCGCGCTGGGGGCTATCGGCTGGAGCTTGCGCTTCGAGGGTGGCGCGACGACCAGTGCGAGCGTGGCCTTGGCTTCCGCGTAGGCACGGCGGGAATCGTCGGGGAAGTCCAACTTGAGGCGGTCGCTCACCAATGTGGTGACCGGCACGCCCAGCGCGGTTGCACGCGCGGCGATCTTGGCACCGTGCTCCCAGGTCAGCGCCGAGGGGGTCGCTAGCAGGCGTTTCGGCTGCCAGAGGCGTGAGGGTTTTGGCGCTGGCATCGAACGACAACGCGCGCCTTCACCCAAGCGTTGCGGCTATTTTACCGGGCGTTTCTCGAGCTTTCGCGCGAGCGTGCGGCGGTGCATGCCGAGGCGGCGTGCGGTCTCGGAGATGTTGAAGTCGGTTTCGGCCAGTGTCGTGTGGATGCGCTCCCATTCGAGCGTCTTGATTGAGGTCGGGCGCTCGGAGAGTTCGGTGTCGACGCTGCCTTCGGTGCGGTCGAACGCGGCCTCGATATCGTCGGTGTTCGAGGGTTTGACGAGGTAGTGCGACGCGCCGAGCTTGATCGCCTCGACCGCGGTGGCGATGCTAGCGAAACCGGTGAGGACGACGACGAGGATCTCGGGGTCGTGTGCGTGCAAGGTTTGGACGCACACGAGGCCGGATGCGCCGCCTAGCTTGAGGTCGACGACGGCGTAGCGCGGCGTGCGCTCGGCGAGCTGCTCGACGAGTTCCTCGTGGCTAGCGGCCTGCATCACCTCGTAGCCGCGGCGTTCGAACGAGCGACGGAGCGTGCGGGCGAAGGTTTCGTCATCCTCGACGATGGCCAGGAGTTTCGGCTCGGTCATGGCGTCCGTCATGACAGTGCGATCGCGGAGAGGGGCATGCGGATCGTGACTTCGGCGCCGCCGCCTTCGCAGTTTACGACGGATACGCCACCACCGAGCTTGCGCATGACGTTGACCGCTAGGAACAGGCCGAGGCCGTGGCCGGGTTCGCGCTTGCTCGACTGATAGGGTTTGCCGAAGCTGGCGAGGCGCTCCTTGCTGAAGCCAGGGCCGCGGTCGCGGACGATCAGGGCGAGGTCGCCATCGCTGCGTTCGCCGCGGAAGGCGACCCAGTGCGGCGAGGCTTCGGCGGCGTTGTCGAGCACGTTGGCGATCACCTGTTTGAGCGCGGGGTCGGAGACGACCTGAGGGTCGTCGCCGACTCGGGTGGTGTAGTCGAACTCTACACCCGCGTGGACCGCGCGCCATTCGTCGACGATCGCGTCGAGGAACTGGTGGAGCGGCATGATCTCGGGCGCTTCACCGCGCGCTTCGCCGGCGGACAGGAGGATGCCGGTGACGATCGCCTTGCAGCGCTGGACCTCGGATTGCATCTCAACGATCTCGGCCTGGAGGTCGGCGTCCTGTGCGAGCGTCGGCATGCGGCGCCAGTCGGCAAGGATCACGGCTATCGACGCTAGCGGCGTGCCGAGTTCGTGGGCGGCGCCAGACGCGAGCAGGCCCATGCGGACGATGTGATCCTCCTCGGCGGCCTGCTGGCGGAGGTCGGCGAGGCGCGTGTCGCGGGCGCGCAAGTTGCCGGTGATGCGCGCCATGAAGAGCATCAGCAGCGTCGCGATCAGCATGAAGCAAAGCAACGAGCCGATCGTGTAGAGCAGGAAATACTCGCCGCTGTAGTTCGGGGGCAGGATCAGCGGGTGGTAATAAAGCGTGAGCAGGCCGAAGCAGGCTGCGGTGACGACGACGATCGCCCAGCTCGACCAGCGATCGAGCAACACTGCGCCGAGCACGACGTGGAGCAGATAGAGCGAGATGAACGGGTTGGTCGCGCCACCCGCGAGATAGAGTTGCGTGGTGAGCAGGCCGACGTCGAACAGCAGCGCGAGGAGGAGCTGGATGTTCGCGCCCTTGCGCCAGCCGTAGAGCGGCATGCTCGCGAGGTTGAGGCCGACCGCGGCGGCGAGCGCGGCCATCATCGGGAAGAGCGGGAGGTCGAAGCCGAGCGCGAACCGCGCGAACAGGATGGTGACGAACTGGCCGGCGACTGCGATCCAGCGCAGCGTCACGAGCTGGCGCATGTTGGCGTTGCCGGTCGCGTCGGTGCGCGCGGTCGCGAGCGCGAGCCAGCGCTGCCAGCCTTGGCGTGCCGCCTCCGAGGTCATGCCGCCCCCCGCCGCTTCCGCGCATCCTGGCGGACGAACACGACGAATGCGCCGATCGTCATGGCGGCGAGCGCGAACCAGGTCAGCATGTAGACCAAGTGGTTGTTGGGGAAGGCTATGATCGTCAGGCCGCCGACCGGGGCGGCGGTGCCGGACTTGTCCGCGTCGACGAAATAGGGGGCGACGTTCGACAGGCCGTGTGTCTTGGCGATCGCAGCGACATCGCGCGAATACCATTTGCCGGCAGCGGGATCGTTGTGGCGCAGGAAGCCGCCACCAGGCTCGGTGATGCGGAGATAGCCGGTGATCGTGACCGGGCCGGTCGGCTTGGTATGCGCCGTGCGTTGCTCGGGTGAGACATAGCCGCGGTTGACGAGGACGGTGAAGCCTTGGGCTGTCTGCAATGGCGTGACGACCCAATAGCCGCTGCCGAGCGCAGTGGCGGCGCGCACCAGCGTCTCACGCGTATTGTCGAGGGTGCCGTCGAGGCGGATGCGGCGATAGGCGTCGGTGGTGGCGGTGATCGCGCCCCAGGACGCTGGCCCCGGCGGGGCGACCGGCGCGGCATGCGCGCGGGCCGCGACCTGTTCGATCAGGTTGAGCTTCCAGGCGCGGCGTTCGACCTGCCAGATGCCGAGCGCCATGAACCCGGCGAACAGCAGCAGTGCGACCAGGCCTGCGACATAGACGGCAGGGCCCGGTCGCGTCTTCATCACATGTCCGCCGCGGCCTGCATCGGCATCATGTTCGTGTTCATGTGATACATCACCCAGATTGATCCGCTGAGCGTGATGACGACGAGGATGATCGTGAAGATCAGCGCCATCATCGTCCAGCCGCCCTCCGACTTGCCGCTCATGTGCAGGAAGTAGATCATGTGGACGACGATCTGTGCGACCGCGAAGACCATCACGACGAGCGCGGCGGTCGACGGATCCTTGAACGCGCCGGTCATGACTGCCCAGAACGGGATCGCGGTCAGGATGACCGAGAGGAAGAACCCCTTGAGGTAGCTGCCGCGCGTGCCGTGGGCCGCATGGTCGTGATCCGCATGCGCGTCATGCGTGTTGGCGTGGGGGTCGCTCATCGTAGGGTGCCCATCAGATAGACGAAGGTGAAGACGCCGATCCAGATGACGTCGAGGAAATGCCAGAACATGCTGAGGCACATCAGGCGGCGCTTGTTCGCGGCAATCAGGCCGTGCTTCTGGACCTGCACCATCAGCGTGACGAGCCAGATCAGGCCCATCGTGACGTGAAGGCCGTGCGTGCCGACCAGCGTGAAGAACGACGACAGGAACGCGCTACGGGTGGGGCCCGCACCCTCATGGATGAGGGTGGCGAACTCGTACATTTCGATCGACAGGAACGCGAGGCCGAACAGGCCGGTGAAGACCAGCCACATCTGCATGACGCGCTGGCGACCTTCCTCCATCGACAGCATCGCGAAGCCGTAGGTGATCGACGAGAACAGCAGCATCGCGGTGTTCACCGCCACCAGCGGCAGCTCGAAGATCTCCTTCGGGCTGGGACCGCCGGCATAGCTGTTGCCGAGCACGGCATAGGCCGCGAACAGCACCGCGAAGATGAGGCAATCGCTCATCAGGTACATCCAGAAGCCCAGCATCGTGCTGCCGCCGTCGGGATGCTCGTGCTCGTCCAGGTCGTAGAACGAGACCTTCTCGGTCTCGTTCAGGCCGTCCTTCATGGGTATTGCGGACATCGCGTCAGGCTCCCTGGGTCGCGAGCTGGCGGGTGCGCGCGTCCTCGCTGGCGATCACGTCCTCGACCGGGATGTGGAAGTCGCGCTTGTAGTTGAACGTGTGGAAGATCGTCGTGCCGAAGATGCCGACCAAGGTCAGCCCTGCGAGCCACCAGATGTACCAGATCATCGCGAACCCGAATGCCACGCTGAGCCCGGCGAGCACGACGCCCGTGCCGGTGCCGCTCGGCATGTGGATCGCCTTGAAGCCGGAGACCGGACGGACCGCCTTGCGCTCCTTCATGTCGTACCAGGCGTCCAGGTCGTGGACGATCGGCGTGAACGCGAAGTTGTAGTCCGGCGGCGGCGACGAGGTCGCCCACTCGAGCGTGCGGCCGTTCCACGGATCGCCGGTGAGGTCGGCGAGCTTCTCGCGGTTCCGGATGCTGACGAAGATCTGCATCAGGAAGGCACCGATACCGGCGGCGATCAGCGCTGCACCGAAGGCGGCGATGACGAACCAGATCTGCAGGTTCGGATCGTCGAAATAGCGCATCCGGCGGGTCACGCCCATCAGGCCGAGCACGTAGAGCGGCATGAACGCGAAGTAGAAGCCGACCACCCAGCACCAGAACGATACCGTGCCCCACTTCTTGTCCAGCTTGAAGCCGAACGCCTTCGGGAACCAGTAGTTGATCCCTGCGAACATGCCGAACAGCGTGCCGCCAATGATCACGTTATGGAAATGCGCGACCAGGAACAGCGAGTTGTGCAGCACGAAGTCGGCGGGCGGTACCGCGAGCAGGACGCCGGTCATGCCGCCGATCGTGAAGGTCACCATGAAGGCGATCGTCCACATCATCGGCAGCTCGAACCGGATCCGGCCCTTGTACATCGTGAACAGCCAGTTGAAGATCTTGGCCCCGGTCGGGATCGAGATGATCATCGTGGTGATGCCGAAGAACGAGTTCACGCTCGCGCCCGACCCCATCGTGAAGAAGTGGTGCAGCCAGACGAGATAGGCGAGGATCGTGATGACGAGCGTCGCATAGACCATCGAGCTGTAGCCGAAGAGGCGCTTGCCCGAGAAGGTCGAGGTGACTTCCGAGAAGATGCCGAATGCCGGCAGGACCAGGATGTAGACCTCCGGGTGACCCCAGATCCAGATCAGGTTGACGTACATCATCGGGTTGCCGCCCGAGTCGTTCGTGAAGAAAGCAGTGCCGATGTAGCGGTCGAGCGACAGCATCGCGAGAACCGCAGTCAGCACCGGGAAGGCGGCGACGATCAGGATGTTGGTGCAGAGCGACGTCCAGGTGAAGATCGGCATCTTCATCATGGTCATGCCGGGCGCGCGCATCTTGACGATGGTCGCGACCAGATTGACGCCGGACAACAGCGTCCCGATGCCCGCGATCTGCAAGGCCCAGATATAGTAATCGACACCGACGTCGGGCGAGTACGCCAACCCTGAGAGGGGCGGCATCGCGAGCCAGCCGGTCCGCGCGAACTCACCGATGAACAGCGACATCATGACAATCACGGCACCGGCCGTGGTCATCCAGAAGCTGAAATTGTTGAGGAACGGGAACGACACGTCGCGCGCACCGATCTGGAGCGGGACGACATAGTTCATCAGACCCGTGACCATCGGCATCGCCACGAAGAAGATCATGATCACGCCGTGCGCGGTGAAGACCTGGTCGTAGTGGTGCGCGGTCAGATAGCCCTCGCTACCGTTGAACGCCATCGCCTGCTGCGCGCGCATCATGATCGCGTCGGAGAAACCGCGCAGCAGCATGACGATCGCGAGGATCATGTACATGATGCCGATCTTCTTGTGATCGACGCTGGTGAACCACTGGTTCCACAGATAGCCCCAGACCTTGAAATACGTCAGCGCGGCGACGAGCCCGATCCCGCCGATCGCCACCATCCCGAAGGTGGCGACGACGATCGGTTCGTGCAGCGGCAGCGACTCCAGGGTCAGGCGGCCGAAGATAGTCTTCAACAGAGTGTCGTTCATGATGGTTCTCTAGCCGTTCGCGACGGGGCGCGTGCCCGGCATGATGGAGGGGGTCAGCATCGTGTGGTTGCGGTTGGCTTCGGAGCCCGGCGCGCTGTTGGCGCCGTCCCGTTTTATGTCGGCCGGCGCGGTCCAGTGGTTGCCGCTGCCCTTTTCGTCGGCGTCCTTCAGCAACGCGCCCTTGACGCGCTCGGACGCCTCTTGCGGACCCTTGCCGCCGTTGACGCCGGGCATCGCCATGCCGGCATGCGAGTCCCCCCCGCCTTTGCCGCCGTGCATCATCTGCGACATGCAGACCTTGCCGGGCTGGACGCACTGCTCGACGATCGCCGTGAAGATCTTCGGCTCGACCGTGTTGTAATAGCGGACCGGGACCTTCTCGCTCGGCTTCTCCAGCTGGAGATAGCTGGCGCGGTTCAGGCCGCCCCCGCGCTGCTTCACTTGGTTGATCCAGGCTTGGAAGCCTGCATCCGACACGCCGTGGAAGCGGAAGCGCATGCCCGAGAAGCCCGCGCCGCTATAGTTGGACGAGAAGCCCTCGTAATTGCCGGGCTTGTTGATGACCGCGTTCAGCGTCGTCTGCATGCCGGGCATCGTGTAGATCATGCCGGCAAGCGCAGGGATGTAGAACGCGTTCATCACCGACGACGAGGTCATCTGGAACCGGATCGGGCGATCGACCGGCGCGGCCAGTTCGTTGACCGTGGCGATGCCGTATTCCGGATAGATGAAGAGCCATTTCCAATCGAGCGCGACGACCTGCACCTCGAGCGGCTTGCCCGCGCTATTGGGCCCGTTGCCCGCCTGCTGCTTGTCGACCAGATTGCCGACCGGCACGTTGTTCGCGAGCGTCGGCGTATCGGGCTTGATCCGGCCGAGCGGGCGATACGGGTCCAGCAGATGCGTGCTGGTCCACGTCAACGCGCCGAGCGCGATGATGATCAGCAGCGGAATGCCCCAGATCAACAGCTCGAGGCCGACCGAGTGATCCCAGTTGGGCTCGTACTTGGCGGTCTTGTTCGACTGGCGATAGCGGAACGCGAAGAACAGCGTCAGGCAGATCACCGGAACGATGATCAGCAGCATCAGCCCGGTCGAGATCAATACCAGATCGCGCTGCTGCACTGCGATATCGCCCGAGGGCGACATCACCACCCAGTCGCAACCGCTGGTGAGCAATGCCAAGGGCATGGCAACCAACCATTTTCGGGCCGAGATTTTGGTGCGGGAAAGCTGTGTCACGACGGTCATTCGGTCCCCCTACGCCTCAGTTGCGCTGCGCTACAGTGGACAATTTGTCCAATGGGCGCTGCACTGCAACATCGGCATGGCTTTATCGGTATTAGGGATAGCATAGATTACCCCTGCCCGCATCCGCCGGAACAGCGTATCATCGGGTTCGCGCCCTGAAGAGCGAGTTGAAGAATGAGTGCAAACACGATCCCCGAGACGAGCTTCGAAGCCGACGCTCGCAGTATCCACAGCGACGGCGAACACGTCACGCCGGGCGTGATCGCGATCGGCGTGGTCATCGGCCGCACCTCGGAATTCTTCGACTTCTTCGTGTACGCGATCGCCTCGGTGCTGGTGTTCCCGACGCTGGTCTTCCCGTATGTCGACCGGTTGCAGGGGACGCTCTATTCGTTCGCGGTGTTCGCGCTGGCGTTCATCGCCCGCCCGATCGGCTCGATCATCTTCATCGCGGTCGATCGCGCGTACGGCCGCAGCGTCAAGCTGACGATCTCACTGTTCCTGCTCGGCACCTCGACGGTCGCGATGGGGTTCATCCCCGGCTATGACTCGGTCGGCAACTGGTCGGTCGCGATCCTCGCGCTGCTGCGCATCGGCCAGGGCATCGCGCTCGGCGGTGCCTGGGACGGCCTCGCCTCGCTGCTGTCGCTGAACTCGCCCGAGAAGCATCGCGGCTGGTACGCGATGCTGCCGCAGCTCGGTGCGCCGATCGGCCTGCTGGTCGCGAGCGGCCTGTTCGCGTTCTTCGTCGCCGCGCTGCCCAACGAGGACTTCTTCGCCTGGGGCTGGCGCTATCCGTTCTTCGTGGCGTTCGCGATCAACGTCGTCGCGCTGTTCGCCCGCCTCCGCCTGGTGGTGACGCCCGAATTCGAAGAGATGTACGCCAAGCGCGAGCTGGAGCCCGCCCCGGTGGTCGAGACTGTCCAGTCGCAGTGGAAGGCGATCTGGCTGGGTTCGTTCGTGCCGCTCGCCAGCTTCGCGCTGTTCCACATGGTCACGGTGTTCCCGCTGTCGTGGGTCGTGCTGTTCACGCGGGAATCGGCAGGCCGCTTCCTGGTCGTCGAGGTGATCGGCGCGATCATCGGTATTGGCGCGATGCTGGTATCCGGCCTGCTCGCGGACCGATTCGGACGTCGCACGATGCTCGGTACGATCGCGGTGCTGATCGCACTGTTCGCGATCGCCGCACCGTCGCTGCTCGATGGCGGCGATGTCGGCGAGCGCCTGTTCATGGGCATCGGCTTCCTGCTGTTCGGCCTGTCGTTCGGCCAGTCCTCGGGTGCGATCGCGTCGAGCCTGTCGCCGCAGCACCGCTATACGGGCTCGGCGTTGACGACCGATCTCGCTTGGCTGTTCGGCGCAGGCTTCGCTCCGCTGGCGGCACTGCTGCTGACGAGCAAGCTCGGGCTGGCGGCAAGCGGCGCGTACCTGTTCTCGGGTGCGGTATTCACGCTGATCGCGCTGGGGCTGAACAAGGAACTGGCGAAGCGCAACATCGCGCGCTGAGCTGAGATCGGTTTATCGGGTGTGTGATCGGCGGAGCATCGCTCCACGATCCGCCCGGCGGCCTTCCCTAATTAATCGAGAGCCGCGCGGATCGCGGCAGCGGCGATGAACGGTGCGCCGGCGACCAGCACGAGGCTAACCGCGGCGAGGAGCTTGACCGCGCCGTCACCGCCCGCGGGATCCAGCGAGCCTGCACCGAAGATCAGCACGGGAACGGCGAGGGGGAGCATCACCAGCCCCGTCACTGCACCGCCGCCGCGGACGCCCGCGACCAACGCGCTGGTGACGACCGCGAGCGCCGCAAGGCCGGGCGTGCCGATGAGCAGACCGACCTCGACTCGTAGCAAGGTGTCCGCCGACAGGTTGAGCAGGCCGGCGGCGATCACCGCGGCGAGCATCAGCGGCGGGCCGAACCCCAGCCAGTGCGCAACCGTCTTCGCCATCGCGACCGAAGTCATCGACAGGCCGCGCACCGCGAGTTGATCGAAGACGCCGGCCTCCAGATCGGGGCCGATCAGCCGTTCGACCGGGAGCAGGGCTGCGAGCAGCGCCGCGGTCCAGATCACGCCGCCCCCGATCCGTGCGAGCAGCGCCGCATCCGGCCCGATCGCGAACGGGAACAGCGTGGCGACCAGCAGGAAGAACGCAACGACCAGCGTGGCGCCACCACTCGACACGCTGCGGCGCAGATCGCGGCGGATGAGGGCGATCACAAGCCGATTTCCTGCACGCCCGGCATCGACATCGGCAGATGGGTGGCGACGAGCGCGATACCGCCGCCGGCCCGGTGTCGGTCGAGCAACGCCTCCAGTCGCGTGACCGAGTGGGTGTCGAGCCCGTTGGCGGGTTCGTCGAGCAGCCAGACCGGGGCGTTACTGGCAGCGATCCGCGCGATTGCGGCGCGGCGGCGTTGCCCGGTCGAGAGCAGGCGGACGGGGATATCAGCCAGCGCTTCGAGATCGAGCGCGTGTAACGCGTGGGCGATGCGTGCTTCCGGATC
Source organism: Pseudomonadota bacterium (assembly GCA_040388215.1). Taxonomy (GTDB): domain Bacteria; phylum Pseudomonadota; class Alphaproteobacteria; order Sphingomonadales; family Sphingomonadaceae; genus Sphingomonas. The sequence goes on from JAZKCH010000006.1 coordinate 263,924, forward strand.
GGGCGCGCGATCGAGGCTGGCCCAGAAGCGGAGTGCGGCAACGAGCGTGCGGTCGGTGTCGAGCGCGCTGGCTTCGGTGAGCAGCGCCATGTCCGAGTCGCAGGTCACCGCGCCTTCGAACGGCGCAAGCAGGCCGGCGGCGATGCGGATCAGGCTCGACTTGCCGATACCGTTCGGGCCGGTGACGACCGCTGCGTCGCCGGGACCGAGATCGAACGACACGCCCGAGAACAGCATTCGCCCGCCCCGCACACACGCGACGTCGCGAAACGCCAGGCTCACGTGCCCGAGTCTTGCGCGCTATCTTCGAGCGCGTGCATGTCGTCGTCGCTGAGACCGAAATGATGGCCGATCTCGTGGATCGTGACGTGCGCGACGAGATCGTCGAGGCGGACTCCGGTCTCGATCCATTCCTCCAGGATCGCGCGGCGGTACAGGACGATGCGGTCGGGCATCGGCGCGACGTCCATCGACGATTTCTCGCCGAGCGGACGGCCATGGTACAGGCCTGAAAGGTCCAGCGGATGGTCGAGCCCGAGCGCGGCGAGCGTTTCGTCATCCGCAAACTCCTCGACCGCGAAGACGATGTCGCCGAGATGCTGGGCGAACTGCGCGGGGAGTCTGGCGATCGTCGCGCGGCAGATCGCCTCGATCATGTCGGCGTCGGGGGCTTCCCGGCGACTCCCATCGTGTATTGCTGCTTGCCCGCTCATGTCGTCAGCCATAGTCGGTGGCCAACTGTGGCGGCAAGGGAGAGCCCGATGATCGAAGCGCTGAACGAGACCGAGCGGGCCGAGGCGCTCGATGGGCTGGACGAGTGGGATTTCGACGACGCACGCGATGCGATCACGCGGACGATCGTGTTCGCCGATTTCGTCGAGGCGTTCGGCTTCATGACGCAGGTCGCGCTGATCGCCGAGCGTGCGAACCACCATCCGGAGTGGAAGAACGTCTGGAACCGGGTGGAGATTTTGCTGACGACGCACGACGCGGGGGGGCTTTCGTCGCGGGATATCGAGATGGCCGAAGCGATCGACGCGATCGTCGGCGACGCCTGAGCTTCTGATCCTCCCCCGCAAGGGGGAGGTGGCTGGCGCTTGCCAGACGGAGGGGGAGGTAGGCGGTAACCCCCGTTCCGTATCCTCCCCCTCCGTCACCTTCGGCGACACCTCCCCCTTGCGGGGGAGGATCAGCGAGGCTCACTCTCGCGTCATGCTGCGCCGCATTCGCTTGCGCAGCGCACCCGGCATCCACCGGGCGGCGAACGCCATGCGGTGCGCGGTCTTGCCTACGTACGTATGCACCTTGTCGCCGTGCACCGCGGTCCAGGCCGCCTCCGCCACCTTGTCCACCCCGGTCAGCTCCAGCCCCGCACCCGTCACCGTCTCGCGGATCGAGTGGTTCGTGTTCCCTGCGGCGGAATCGAGCAGCGGCGTGTCGATGAAGCTTGGCACGATCGAGCGCACCTTGATGCCGTCCGCCGCCCATTCGCCGTCGAGTGCCTCGGTGATCGCGCGGATGCCGAACTTGGTCGCGGAATAGGGCGCGAGGCCGGACGAGCCGTAGATCGCCGACGCCGACGCGGTGTTGAGCAGGCACGATCCCGGCGTGCGCTTGAGATAGGCATAGCCGATCCGCGCGCCGTTGAGTGCACCGACCAGGTTGATCGCAATCACCCGGTCGATCTCTGCAAAGTCGGTTTCCGCGAGCGGCCCGCCCGATCCGATCCCGGCATTGTTGAACAGCACGTCGAGTCGCCCGCCGGTGGTGGCGACGAACGCGTCGAGGCAGGTCACCCACGCCTCGCGGTCGCGCACGTCCATCTGGTAGGTGCTTGCCATGCCCGCGGGCAGCAGCGCGGCGGTTTCGGCAAGCCCGGCGACGTTGACGTCGGCGAGCCCCACCCGCCAGCCCTTGCTTGCGAAAAGTATCGCCGTCGCGCGGCCGATCCCCGATCCGCCGCCGGTGATGAAAATGCTCTGCTCGCTCATGACACCGCTCTCCATTATATTCTGACTATTTGATTTTCCGGTATGTTTCCCGCATCCTGCGCGCAGATGCCAGACAATTTGCCAGCGCTCGCTTTCGAACGCGTCACCAAGACCTACGGCTCGACGATCGCGGTCGACGCGGTATCGCTGGAGATCGCGCGCGGCGCTTTCGTCGCGCTGGTCGGGACCTCGGGATCGGGCAAGTCGACATTGCTCAAGACGATCAACCGGCTGGTCGAGCCCAGCGAGGGCCGCGTGACGATCGATGGCGCGGACATCGCCGCCGAGCCCGCGCCCGAACTGCGCCGCCGGATCGGCTATGTGTTCCAGAATATCGGCCTGTTCCCGCATATGACGATCGCCGAGAACATCGCGATCGGCCTGCGCATTGCCGGGCGCCGCGAAGACGCCAAGGTCGGTGAATTGCTCGATCTCGTCGACCTGCCCCGCGACATCGCGGGCCGCATGCCCGACGCGCTCTCGGGCGGCCAGCGCCAGCGCGTCGGCATCGCCCGCGCGCTCGCACCCGGCGCGAAACTGCTGCTGCTCGACGAGGCGTTCGGCGCGCTCGACCCGGTCACGCGCGATGCGCTCGGCACGCGGATCCGCGAACTCCACGACCGGCTCGGGCTGACCACCATTCTCGTGACGCACGACATGGCGGAGGCGCTGTTGCTCGCCGACCGCGTGCTGGTGATGAAGGCGGGACGGATCGTTGCCGACGCCACGCCCGCCGATCTCGTCGCCGGCAAGGGTGGCGACGATGCGCAGGCGCTGGTGCAGGTGCCGCGCGCGCAGGCCGAACGCTTGCAGGCACTGGTCGCATGAGCGCGTTCCTCGACGCGCTCGGCCGCGTGCCGCCGCTGCTTGCCAACCACGTCCTGCTCTCCGCCGCGGCGCTGCTGCTGGGGATCGCGATCAGCCTGCCGCTCGGCATCTGGTCCGCGCGCAACGCAAATGTCGCGCGCGTCTCGCTCGGCTTTGCGAGCCTCGTCCAGACGATCCCGAGCCTGGCGCTGCTCGCCTTGTTCTATCCGCTGCTGCTCAGCCTCTCAGCACTGGTCGGCGGCGGCATCCCCGCGCTTGGCTTCCTGCCGTCGCTGATCGCGCTGACGCTATACGCGCTGCTGCCGATTCTGCGGAATGCGATCACCGGGCTGCACGGCATCGATCCCGCGGTGATTCAGGCAGCGGATGCGGTCGGCATGACGGCGGCGCAGAAATTGCGTCTGGTCGAGGCGCCGCTGGTCGCATCCGTGCTGATCGCCGGTATCCGCACCGCGGCGGTCTGGACGATCGGCGCCGCAACGCTGTCGACCACGGTCGGCCAGCCGAGCCTCGGCGACATGATCTTCGCCGGTCTGCAGACGCAGAACTGGGCATTGGTGCTCGCCGGTTGCGTGTCGGCGGCCGCGCTCGCGCTAGCGGTCGACGCGCTGATCGGCGCGATCGAATACGGCATCCGCTCCCGCCGCCGCTGGCTGTGGATCGCGAGCGCGGTGGTGCTGGTCGTGGGAACCGCGGCAGCGACCGCCCCGCTCTGGCCCAAGGGCGGCGCAGACCGCACAGTCGTGGTCGGCGCGAAGAACTTCTCCGAGCAATATATTCTCGCGCGGCTGATCGGCGACCGGCTCGAACATGCCGGCTACACCGTCCAGTACCGCGATGGCCTCGGCTCGGCGGTCGTGTTCGGCGCGCTCTCCGGCGGCGATATCGACGTCTATGTCGATTATGCCGGGACGATCTGGGCGAACGAGATGAAGCGGCGCGACGTGCCCGAGCACAATGCGATGGTCGCGGCGATCGCCGACTGGGCGAAGCGCGAGCACGATGTCGGGCTGATCGGTTCGCTCGGGTTCGAGAACGCCTACGCCTTCGCGATGAAGGGGGCTGAGGCCAAGGCCAAGGGAATCGCCAGCCTCGACGATCTGGTGGAGGCCGCGCCCGGCATGACGCTCGGCAGCGACCTGGAGTTTCTCGAACGGCCCGAATGGGCGGCGGTGAAGCGCGCCTATCCGCTGCGGTTTGCCAAGACCACGCCGTACAGCCCGACCTTCATGTATCGTGCGCTGGAGAGCGGCAATGTCGATGTCATCTCTGCCTTCTCGTCCGATGGCCGGATCGCCGCGGACGGCCTCACCGTGCTGACCGACCCGCGGCGTGCGATCCCCGGCTACGACGCGATCCTGATGGTCGCGCCGAAGCGGGCAGGGGACGCGAAGTTCGTCGCCGCGCTGAGGCCGTTGATTGGTCGAATCCCGGTCGAGGCGATGCGCGATGCGAACTACCGCGTCGACCGGGATACGGACAAGCAGACGCCCGAAGCCGCGGCGACGTGGCTCGCGAATCGGATCGGGCGTTAGATACGAGCGTGTGAGCGGATGCGCCGGGCGTCGATCGGCTCTAAGATGTCGTGCCGGTCCGCCATCAACCTTTGGCTCGTCACCAAGGCGGGCCGGCACATCGCTTCGAGGATTACGATGCCTCGGCGATCAACTTTGCGGCGGCGGGCGTGGTCCATTCATAGCCGCCCGTCATCCGCCAGACTTCCTTGCCGGCCGAATCGTACAGGATCGTCGTCGGCAGGTTCGCCTGATAGGCCAGGCTGAGGCCGAGCTTCGGATCGAGATACGGCTGGAGCGTCGAGAATTTCTTGGCGGCGAAGAACGGCGTCACCTTCTCCGCGCCCTGCATGTCCTGGCTGACCGCGATCACCTGAACCTTGCCGACCATCGACTTTGCTGCAGCGTCGAGCGTCGGCATTTCGGCGACGCACGGCGCACACCAGGTCGCCCACATGTTGAGCAGCAACGGCTTGCCCTTGAACGAGGCGAGCGTGACCGATTTGCCGTCGGGCGCGGTGAAGGCGACCGTCGGGCCGCTCTCTCCCTTGTGGCTGCGGTCGAGCTTTTCGGCGGTGGCAGTCGCACCGGTCGCCTCGTCGGGAGCCGGGCCGGGGGCAACCTCGTCGGCAGACGCCGTGTTCGCCGCAACGACGTTCGCTTGCTCCGGGGCGGCCGATTTCCTATCGCAGCCGGCGACCAGCAGGCCCATTCCCACCAGACAGACGATTGGGCGCGAAGTGAACACAGGACGCAAGACCATGGACGGTTCCAATTCGATGTGGGGTGGGCGGTTCGCCGAAGGGCCGGCAGCGGTCATGCGCGAGATAAACGCCTCCATTCCCTTCGACAAGCGCCTCTGGCAGCAGGATATTGCCGGCTCGAAGGCGCATGTCGCGATGCTCGGCAAGCAGGGCATCGTCTCGGCGGAGGACGCGGCGACGATCTCGGCGGGGCTAGACACGGTGGCCGCGCATTATGCCCAGCACGGCGTCGCGGAGGATCTGGTCCTCGAGGATATCCACATGCAGACCGAGGCGCGGCTGGCCGATGCGATTGGGCCGGTGGCGGGTCGCCTCCATACCGCGCGCTCGCGTAACGATCAGGTCGCGACCGATTTTCGGCTGTGGGTGCGAGATGCTATCGATCAGGCGCTGGCGGCGTTGGCAGGGTTCCAGGCCGCGTTGCTGACCCGCGCGGAAGAGCATGCGGCGAGCGTCATGCCGGGCTTCACGCACTTGCAGTCCGCGCAGCCGGTGACGCTCGGGCATCATCTGATGGCGTATCATGCGATGATCTCGCGCGACGTCGGGCGGTTTGCCGATGCGCGCGCGCGGATGAACCGGTCGCCGCTTGGTTCGGCTGCACTGGCGGGGACGGGCTTCCCGATCGATCGGGCGATGACCGCCGAGGCGCTCGGCTTCGACGGACCGATGACCAATTCGCTCGACGGGGTCAGCGACCGCGACTTCGCGATCGAGTATCTCACCGCGGCGACGCAAACCTCGCTGCATCTGTCACGGCTGGCCGAGGAGTTCGTGCTGTGGGCGTCGCAGCCGTTCGGGTTCGTCGCGCTCAGCGATCAATGGTCGACCGGCAGCTCGATCATGCCGCAGAAGCGCAATCCCGACGCCGCCGAACTGGTGCGCGGGCATGCCGGGCGTATCCTCGGCTGCATGACCGCGCTGATGGTAACGATGAAGGGCCTGCCGCTCGCCTATTCGAAGGACATGCAGGACGACAAGCCGCCGGTGTTCGAGGCGCACGACCTGCTCGCGCTGTCGATCGCGGCGATGACCGGGATGGTCGAGAGCGCGACGTTCCGGACCGATCGGATGCGCGGGCTGGCCGAGAGTGGCTTTGCGACCGCGACCGATCTCGCCGACTGGCTGGTGCGTGAGGCTGGACTGCCGTTCCGCGAGGCGCATCATGTGACCGGGCGTGCGGTGAAGCTGGCCGAGGAGCGGAAAGTGGCGCTCGATGTGTTGCCGATCGAGGACCTGAAGGCAATCGATGCGCGGATCGACGAACGCGTGTACGGCGTGCTCTCGGTCGATGCGTCGGTCGCCAGCCGGACCAGCTTCGGCGGCACCGCGCCCGACAATGTGCGTGCCGCGATCCGTGCGGCGCGGGGGGAAACGGCATGAAACGGCTTCTGGGATTGGCGGGAATGGTGCTGGCTCTTACGGGCTGCGGCGCTGCGGACGGGTTGAAACCGGCCGAGGGCAAGGCCCTCCCGATCGCACCTTATGGTGCGAAGACCCCGCCGACCGCGGCGCAGCTGCTCGCACCGACCACGCAGCAACGTCCGCAGCGCAGCGACGAGCTGCTCACCCAATCCGACGAGCGCCGCAGCGACGAGTTCGACCTGCCGCCGCCAAATTGAAGACCTGATCCATGGACCATTTCGCTTATCGTGACGGTGTGATGCACGCCGAAGACGTCGCCCTGCCGGCGATCGCCGAGGCCGTCGGTACCCCCGTCTACGTCTATTCGACCGCCACCTTTCGCCGCCATGCGCAGGTATTTCGCGATGCGCTGAAGCCTGCGGGGCGCGTGCATCTCGCCTATGCGATCAAGGCGAACCCCAACGTCGCGGTGCTTCGCGTGCTGGCCGACGAAGGCTATGGTGCCGATGTCGTTTCCGCGGGCGAGATGCAGCGCGCGCTGGCGGCGGGGATTCCGGCGTCGGACATCGTGTTCTCGGGCGTTGGCAAGACGCGGCGCGAGCTGGCGCAGGCGCTCGAGGCAGGGATCGGCCAGTTCAATCTCGAACTGGAGGAGGAGGGCGAAGTCCTCGCCACGCTCGCGCACGCCCGCGGCGAACGCGCGCCGGCGGTGTTGCGCGTGAACCCCGACGTGGACGCCGGGACGCACGCGAAAATCTCGACCGGGCGCAAGGAGAACAAGTTCGGCGTCGCGATCGACCAGGCGGTGGCGATGTTCGATCGGTTGTCGAAGCATGATGGGCTCGATCTGCGCGGTGTGGCGATCCACATCGGTAGCCAGCTCGCCGATCTCGCGCCTCTCGAAGCCGCCTATGCGCGGATCGGCGAGCTGGTCGCGGAACTGCGCGCTGCGGGTCACACGATCAGCCGGGTCGATCTCGGCGGCGGTCTCGGCGTGCCCTACAAGCCCGACGATGTGCTGCCGAGCCCCGCCGATTACGGTGCGATGGTTGCGCGCGCGACCGCCGATTGGGACGTGGAACTGATGTTCGAGCCTGGTCGCGTGATCGCGGGCAATGCCGGCGTGCTGCTGACCGAGGTGATCTGGGTGAAGCCGGGCGTCGTGAACCCCTACGTCATCGTCGACGCGGCGATGAACGACCTCGCGCGCGTCGCAATGTACGACGCGTATCACGATTTCGTCGCGGTCGAGCCGAGCGGCGAACGGATGATGGCCAACATCGCCGGGCCGGTGTGCGAGACCGGCGACACCTTCGCGATGGGGCGCGATATCGACGCGGTGAAGTCGGGCGATCTCGGCATCTTCCGCACCGCGGGCGCATACGGCGCGACGATGGCCTCGACCTATAACAGCCGCGCGCTGGTGCCCGAGGTGCTGGTCGACGGCGACCGGTTCGCGGTGGTCGCGGATCGGATTCATCCGGAGACGATCCTGGCCGCCGAGCGCGTGCCGGAATGGCTCAAGCGGTGACACTTACCCCCCCGCTACAGAGCCTGCCGCTGTTCGTCAGGCTGGCGGGGCGCCCGGTGATCCTGCTGGGTGACGGCGAGGCGGCGGATGCGAAGCGGCGGTTGCTCGATCGCGCGGGCGCGGACGTGGTTGGCGAGGATGCCGCGGCGTCGCTCGCGATCGTCGCGATCGACGACGAGGACGAAGCGCTGGCGGCGGTGGCGCGGCTGAAGGCGCGCGGCATCCTTGTCAACGCGGTCGATCGCTCGGCGCTATGCGACTTCACGCTGCCGGCGATCGTCGACCGCGCACCGGTGTTGATCGCGATCGGGACAAGCGGCGTATCGGCTGGGCTGGCGGCAGCGGTGCGCCAGCGGCTGGAGGCCCTCATCCCGGCTGATCTCGGCAAACTCGCGCTCGCCCTGCAAGCGGCGCGTGGCGCGTTGCGGAAGCGCTGGCCTGACATGGGAGAACGTCGTCGCGCGTTGGCGGCGGCAATGGGGGCAGGGGGCCTGCTCGATCCGCTGTCGCCTACGCATGATGTGGATGCGTGGCTGGCCCCGAACGGTACGCCGGCGGCAAAGCGCGACGTGGCGATAACCCTCGTCCTGCTCTCCGACGATCCCGAGGACCTGACGTTGCGCCAAGCGCGCGCACTGGCCAGCGCCGACCGGATCTATCACCGCCCCGACGTACCCGCGGCGATCCTCGACCGTGCCCGTGCCGATGCGGCACGGCTATGCCAGGCGATGCCCGCCGATCCCGGCATGGGCCTGTCCGTCGACGTCGAGATGGCCCTGTGAGCGGTTTCGCGTTCCGGATCGTCGACGGCGAGGCAACGCGCGTCGATGTGAAGGAAGCGCTCGGCTCCACCGCAGACCTGGTCTGGGTACATCTGTCGACCACCGCCGAACATGCGCAGACCTGGCTTCGCGACGAGGCCAAGCTGCTCGATTACGTCGTCGATGCGCTGACCGCGACCGAGACGCGACCGCGCTGCGAAGCGGTCGGCGACGGCGCGTTCCTCAATTTTCGCGGGCGATCGAAAGAGGAGCTCGACACCTCCGACATGCTCGCCTCGGTGCGGATCTGGGCGGTGAAGGGGCGAGTCTTCTCGGTCACGCGCAAACCGTTGATCGCGGTCGCCGAGGTCGAGAAAATGGTCGAGCGCGGCGAGATCCGCGATCCGGGCGACCTGATCGCAGCGTTCGCGACCGCGATCACCGCCGATCTCGATCCCGACGTCGCGACGCTCGGCGACGAACTCGACGATTGCGAGGAACAGCTCGACGCCAACCGCGTGTTCGAACTGCGCCGCACGGTCAGCAAGGTGCGCGTGGCGGCGATCGGCTACAAACGCTTCCTCAGCCCGCAACGCGCGGCGCTGGAGAAGCTGGCGGCGCTACCCGGCGACTGGCTGGCCGACGACGACCGGCTGCATCTGGCCGCGGCGGCGGACCGTGCCGCGCGGATGGCGGAGGAGCTCGAATCGATCCGCGAACGCGCGGCGCTGGTCCACGAGACGCTGACCGATCTGCGCGCCGAGCAGATCGACAACCGCTCGCTGATCATCTCGATCGCGGCGATGGTATTCCTGCCGCTGACGTTCCTCACCGGCCTCTACGGCATGAACGTGAAGGGGCTGCCCTATGCCGAGGAGCCGTGGGCGTTCGATGCGATCGCCGTGGCCTGCCTCGTGATCGCGGTGGGCGTCGTTGGGTATTTCTCCGCCCGCCACTGGTTTCGGCGGTAACGCCTACGCGGCGCTGGCAGTCCGCCAGGCTTGGGCGATCTCGTCGAGCATGTCGGCGGAATCGCGGAACGGCTTGGGGTCATGGCCGAGCGAGGCGTTGATGATGGTTTTCCGTGCCCCGCCGTAAAGCCGCGCGAGTGTCTCCGAGACCTGGCCGCCTTTTTCGAAATCGAGCCCGGCCTCGAGCGCGAACAGGATCGCGGTGGCGCGGGTTATGCGCTCGCTCTTGACCGCGAACTTGCGCTTTTCACACGCCCATGCGGCAGCACGCAGCGCCGCGACGAGTTCCTTGTAGAGCAACTGCACCAGCGCGGGGCCGTCGGCGACCGCAGTGTGGCCGACCGCATCGATCTGCCGGTAGGTTGCGAACGGATCGCGCATCAGGGTGCTGGCGTAGGTCACGAGCTCTTGTTCCAGGCCGCGATCTGGTTGGTGAGAAAGGTCTGCGTCGATTTATAGGCGGAGACGCGTGCGTTCATGCTGGCATATTGCTGCGTCAGTCGCGTGGTCAGCTGCGCGGACTGGTCGGTCACCTTGTCCTGCTGTTCGGCGACGTCGCCGACGGCGGCCGTGTAGCGCGCGGTCGATGCGCCCAGCCCGGTCACCATGCTCGTCGCGCTGGTGGTCAACGCGGTCAGCGACGCGGACAGGCCAAGCACGTTGGTGCCGGACGGCGCGAACATCGATTCTATCGTATCGGGATATGCCGCGATCTGCTTGGCAAGCAGCGCAGTATCGACCCGCAGCGTGCCATCGTTGTTGGTTGCGACGCCGATTTCCGAAAGCGACCGCGGGATACCCGCCACCGCGCCGCCGACCAGCGACCTCGAGCTCAGCGCCTTGAGTGATCGCAACAGCGCGGTGGCGGCCGGATCCGCCCGCAGGTTGCCCGTGACCGGATCGGTCTGTTCGGTGATCGTGGCCAGCACCTCGTTATATGTGGTGACAACGTCATTGACGGCCTGCGTCAGGGCGTCGGTCGGCGTGGTGCTGCCAAGCGTGATCGGCACGGTCGACACGGCGTTGAGCTGCAGCTTCACGCCATCGACCAGATCGCTGACCGTGTTGCTCGGCCGTTCGACCGCGATTCCGTCGACGGTCAGCTGGGCGTTCTGTGCGGTCGCGACGATGCTGGTCTTGGTCGCATTACCGCCGATGTCGACTGCGCCACTGGTGCCGTCGCCCTTGAGCGTAAAGGCCTGCGCATCGCCGGTGCCGCCCTTGACGGACAGATACGCACCGCCGTTCGCGTCGGTTACCACGGAGGCGGTGACACCGCTCTTGGACGCATTGATACCGGCGGCGATCGCATCGATGCTGCCATCGCCGACCGAGATCGGAATTCCCGCGCTCCCGCCGATGGTCAGCGTCAGTGCGCCGGTGCCGAGCGATTTCGCGCGATCCGCAGCCAACACGGCGGTGGTCGTGCGGGCAACCTGGGCGGTCGCGAGCCGTGTGACCGTAACGCTCGCCGACAGGTTCGACAATTTGGCACCGGTGATTGCCGTTGCCGAAAGGGCGGTGTTGTTGGAACTGGTCGGCTGCGTTTGCAGCGAGCCGCCCTTCACCAGTGTGGCGAGCGCGTTGGAGAAGCCGGTCATTGTGCTTTTGAGTGAGGCGACACCCGAAATCTGCGCCGTGAGCGTTTCCGATTTGGATTTCAATGCGGCGGTGCGAGCAGCGAACTGCGCTGCGACGAGCGACGTGACCAGCGTGCCGGTGTCGACGCCCGACCCAGCGCTGAGCCCCTTCAACAGAGCCTGCGTTGCGTCGTTGACCGCGCTTTGTGGGGTCGGTGTCGGAGTAGGTGTCGGCGTGGCCGTCGTGCTGGTGGTCGATGTTACCATGGCGGAATCCCTGCACTGCGCACGCTTACGAACAATAACGGCCGCGCTGCGCCGATGTTTAGGCCTGTTTCTTCCCGTTCTCGTCGAACCGCGCGTCCTTCGGCACGGTGACGAACGGCTGGACCCCGCTCGCCGTGCCGCCGGCTGCGGCGTTCAGCCCGAACACGAAGGCGAGCACGGTGGCGATCGCCATGTACAGGTCGTCGCGGACCTCCTGGCCCTCCTTGCTGGTATAGTAGATCGCACGCGCCAGCATCGGATATTCGAGCACCGGCACGCGACCTTCGCCGGCGAGTTCGCGGATCGCCAGCGCGGTGGCACCGCGCCCCTTGGCGACCACAACCGGCACCTGATCCTTGCCGCGATCGTAGCGCAGCGCCACCGCGAAGTGCGTCGGGTTGGTCAGCACGACATGCGCCTCCGCGACCGACTTGCGCAGGCCGCCGCTGGCCATCGCGCGCATCTTCGCACGCATCTGGCCCTTCGCCTCGCCATTGCCCTCGGTCGACTTGTGCTCGTCCTTGATCTCCTGTTTCGACATCCGCATTTTCCCCAGGCGGCGGATGATCTGGATCGGCAGGTCGATGCCGGCGATCGCGCAGAGCCCGAACGCCATCGCGATCAAGATGCCCTTGAAGATCCCGCCGAGCGTCGACAGCGCCTGGTTGAGATCGGCGGACGAGGCGAGGCCCATCGTCGAATGCGCCGCGTTCCACAGCATCCAGCCGCCGATCGTGCCGAGCAGGATGACCTTCAGCAGCGACTTGCCAAGCTCGATCCAGCCGTTCGCGCCGAAGATCCGCTTGAGTCCAGCGGCCGGATCGACGCGGCTATATTTGGGTGCGAGTAGGCCGCCGTTGAAGCCGAGCGAGCCTAGTGCCCCCTGGCTCAGGATCGCGGCGCCGATGCTGACGATGAACAGGGTTATGAGCGATGGCGCGAGCTTGCCGCCCGCCTCCATTAACGGGCGCCAGGGGGAGAAATCCTCGACGTCGGCATGCGTGAACTGGAAGCTCGAACTCATGATCGCCTTGCACGCGGCGATCAGCGTCGGGCCGGCATAGATCAGCCAGGCGACGCCGGCGAGCATGCTGAGCGCGGTGGCGAAATCGCGCGATTTGAGGATGTCGCCTTTCTCGACCGCATCCTTCTTGCGCTTGGCGGTTGGTGCTTCGGTTTTTTCGCCCGAATCCTCAGACATCAGCCGAGCACCAGGTTTTCGGTCGCGGCGAGGCCTTCGCGGACGATCACGAGCATGTAGTCGCCCATCGTCGGGAACGCGATCGCGAGCGTGATGACACCGACCGCGAGGCTGGCGGGGAGGCCGACCGCAAACAGGTTTAGCGAGGGCGCAGCGCGGCTCAGCATGCCGACGACGATGTTGAGGCAGAGCAGCAGAAAGCCGACCGGGAGCGCGAGCAGCAGCCCGGCGAGGAACGCATAGCCGCCGAAGAACGCGATCGCCTTGAGCCGCTCGACGCCGATCCAGGCGGCACCGGGCGGGAGAACGTCATAGCTCTTCACGAGCAGGTCGATCAGGATCAGGTGCCCGTCGACCGACAGGAACAGCAGCGTCAGCATGATCGAGAAGAACTGGCCGAGCGCTGGGGACGACTTGCCGTTCTGCGGGTCGATCGACGAGGCAAAGCCTAGCCCCATCGCGCCGCCGATGATCTCGGCGGCGATGACGGGCGCGGCGAAGGCAATCTGGAGGACGAAGCCGAGCGCGAGCCCGACCAGCGCTTCGGCCGCAGCTGACAGCACGGTGGAAACCGCGAAGATGTTCTGCGGTGGCACGATCGGATGCGCGGCAAGCACGAGAAAGCCGATCGCGCCCGACAACGTGACGCGCACGGTGAGCGGGACCGACACGGACCCGAACACCGGTGCAGCGATGAACGTCGCCCCGATGCGGATCATCACGAATACTAGTGCCCACAGCTGTGGCTCGATGCTGAGCCCAAAACCTAACACGGCTAGATTCCCCTCCCGCTTGCGGGAGGGGTTAGGGGAGGGCGCGACGTACGTACTGGCGTCCGGTATGCGAGGCACGCCCCTCCCCCGACCCCTCCCGCAAGCGGAAGGGGAGCAGAAGAGTCGGTCGCGTGGTCTGCAGACCAGCGCCGCGGCAAAGCCGCGTCGTCGGACCTCGGCCGTGCCGAGGCCGGCCGGGCTTGCGCTAGAGGCGCGGACGTAGCCGCGGCCGCGCTGCGCCTCACTTAACCAGATCCGGAATACGCTCGAAGATCCCGATCGTGAAATCGCTCAGCAGCCCCAGGATCAGGCTCCCGAAGATCAGGATCGACACCGCGACCACGACCAGCTTGGGCACGAACGACAGCGTCTGCTCATTGATCGACGTCGCCGCCTGGATCATCCCGAGGATCAGCCCCGCGAGCAGCGCCGGGATCAGGATCGGCGCACTGGCGAGCGCCAGCACCCACATTGTCTGATTGGCGACGGTCAGGAAATATTGCGCGTCCATGCGCTCAGGTCGCGAACGAGTTGGCGAGGCTGCCCATCGTCAGCGCCCAACCGTCGACCAGCACGAACAACAGCAGCTTGAACGGCATCGAGATGATCGTGGGCGACAACATCGCCATGCCGAGTGACATCAACACCGTCGCGACGACCAGATCGATGACGATGAACGGGAGGAAGATCAGGAAGCCGATCTGGAATGCGGTCTTCAGCTCCGACGTGACGAACGCCGGGAGCAGCACCGAGAACGGGATATCGGTCGGCGTCGCATAGGGCCCGGACTTGGCGATCTGTGCAAACATCGTGACGTCCTTGATCCGCGTCTGCTTCACCATGAACGCGTGCAGCGGAACGCCCGCCGTCGTGATCATCTGCGTGCCGGCGAGTTGCCCGGCGGCATAGGGCTGGATCGCGGTCGTGTTGATCTGGCTGATCGTCGGCGCCATGATGAAGAAGCTCAGGAATAGCGACAGGCCGAGCAGGACCTGGTTCGGCGGCGTCTGCTGGAGGCCGAGCGCCTGGCGCAGGATCGCGAGTACGATGATGATCCGCGTGAAGCTGGTCATCATCAGCAGGATGCCCGGCAGGATCGTGAGCAGCCCCATGATGATGAGGACTTGCAAGCTCAGCGACAGCGAGCCGCTCTGGCCTGTGTTGCCTGCGGCCTGTCCGCCGAGCTGACCGAGCGCGCGATCGACCGCGTCGCCGACGGCGGGGTTGGTCGGGGCGGGGACGGCTTGTGCAAAGGCTGGCATCGCTAGGAAGAGGGCGAGGACTACCGCCAGCAGGACCCAAACCCACCCGTTTCCCCGCGAACGCGGGGATCCAGGGTTACGGAGTGCGCCGTTCGTGACTCCTGGATTCCCGCGTCCGCGGGAAAACGAAGAGCGCTTTGGCGCAGTAAACAAGGCAGGACCCGAACCCTTGCGCGTCACCGTCGGACGGGCGACCGCGCTCATGCGTCGACCTTGTCGATCAGGTGCACGCCGCCACGGCCGACCGAGACGAGCAGCCGGCGGCCCTCGAAATCGATCACGGCCAGACGAAGCCCCGGCGAGATCATCATCGTTTCCTTGACGCCGATCAGCCGCGTCGAGGGCTTACCCGGGATCCGGCTCTCGAACTTGCGCCACAGGTACAGGCAGCCGAACATCAGGCCGCACACGAGTGGCAGCAGGATGACGAGCTTGAGGATATAGGTCCAGAGCATCGGATCAGCCGCGCTTGTCGGGCGACACGAGCTCGGTCATCCGCACGCCGAAGCGCTCGCCGACCGTTACCACTTCGCCGCGTCCGATCAGCGTGCCGTTGACGAACACGTCCAACAACTCGTTGGCCTGGCGATCGAGCTCGATCACGCTGGATTCGCCGAGCGCGAGCAGTTCGCGCAGCGTCAGGCTGGTCGAGCCGATCTCGACGGTCAGCTTGACGTCGACATCCTGGAGCAGCCGGAAATTGGCGGCGACGGCAGCATCTACGGGGAAGCCTCCGGTCATGTCGTTCATGCTGCAAATCCTTCGTCGAAACGTGTAATCGAGGTGAGCTGGATGGCCGCGAAGCCGTTCGATGTGCCGACCGTGCCGCAGCCGAGCCGGTTGTTGCCGACCATCACCGGCACGTCGCCCGAGATGGTGATCGGGATCACGTCGCCGGGCTTCAGGTCCATCAGCATCGTCAGCTTGACGACCGGCTCGGCGAGCACCGAGCGGATCGGGAAGCGCACGTTCATCGCCGCCCGCGTCAGCTCGGTGCGCCAGGCCGGATCGGGCTCGGCCGACTTGCCGACGACCTTCGCGGTGAGCGACGGCGCATGCGGCTTCAGCGCTGAGACGGGATAGACCAGATCGAGGAACACCGGCTTTGCGGCTCCCGCGGCGATGCCAAAGCGCGTGACGATCATCGCGTCCTCGCCGTCGAGATCGGCGATCATCGCCGGGTTCACCTCGACGCGGGTCGGCAGGAATTCGAACCGCGCCATCGGCTCCCACGCGGTCTTCAGCGGCGCGGCGATCATCTGGCCGATCCGCGCGACCATCGCTTCGGCGGCCGGTGAGAACTCGGTCGGCAGCGTGTGCGGCGCGGCGCCGGTACCGCCGAAGAACATGTCGAGCATCTCGAGCACGAACTTGCCGTCCATGATGCACAGCGCCTGCGCCATGCCCGGGGTCATGATCAGCGGCAGCCACGCGGTCAGCGCATCGCTGCGTTCCGCGCGGTAGTCGGTGAAGCGCTGGACCACGAGCGGCTCGGCCCAGCAGCGAACCTCCTGACGGAGCAACGGCTCGAACACACCGCGCAACCCCCGCGCGAACCGTGCGGAGAGATGCTGCAACGAATGCAGGTCGCCGAACGGATTGAGCTTGGCCCCGCCGAGCACGCCCTGATGCAGCACGCCGCCCTGGGGTGCGCCGGAGCGATCCCGGTCGCGTCGCTCGCGTGTCTTTGCTGAGGCCTCGTTAACCATGCCTCACTGAACAACGAAACTGGTAAAGTAAACGTTACCGATGCCGCCAAAGCCTTCCTTCTGCTTGAGCGTATCGTTGATCGCTTTGGCCAACCGGACCTGCAGCTGGCGCTTCCCGTCGCTGCTCATCACCTGCTCCTCGGTGGTGTCGCCGAGCGCCATCAGGATCGCCGAACGGACCGCGATGTCGTTGGTCTTGAGGTTGGTGATAACGGTGTCGTCGTACGGCGTGGCGACCGCGATGCCGACCTGGACGAAGTGCACCGAGTCCTGGAGATTCGAGGTGAATTCCTTCTCCATCGGATAATAGGTCGACGCATATTTGTCGCCGCCCTCTCCTGCGGGGGGCTTCATGCCGTGGTTTTCGGGCGCGGCCTCCTCGCCGCCGCCATGACCACCGCCCTCTTCGCCACCCTCACCGGCATGCTTCTGCTCGCTTTTGGGAACCAGCTTGGGCTTGCCGTCGTCGACTTCGGCATGGCCGCCACCGAGCAGCCCGGCGTTCGACGCATAGACACCCGCGCCGACGCCGCCGCCGACCAGTACTAACAGCGCAACGCCGCCGATCAGGATCGTCTTCATCTTGCCCTTCTTCTTCGGGGCGGCGTCTGAAGTTTCTTTTTTGTCGCTCATGTCAGGGTCCTTCGGGTCAAGCGATTCGGGTATCGTCGGCGGCGTCCGCGATCATCGCGGCCGTCGTCGTGCGATTCGGAATCTGTGATGGGGTGGGTGCACGCTGCTGGCTGGAGCCGGCATTGCCGTCACCGAGCGCGCCTTGGCCAAGCTTAAGTCCGCGTGCTTCGGCTAGCTCGGCGAGGCGCGGCTGCGCGTCGGCCAGCAGCGTCCGGGTCGCGGCCTGCTCGGCGTTGAAGTGGACGTGGACGGTGTCGCCATCCTTGCGCATCGAGACGTTGATCGTGCCGAGCGCGTCGGGGACCAAGCGGATACGCGTATCGGTCGCGTCGGCGGCGTCGCGCAGGATCTCGATGCGCTCGATCATCGCGTGCGGCCAGCGCTCCTGCCGCATGTCGAGCGGAGCCTGTTGCGCCTCGGCGGTCTTGATCGCAGGCGCCGATATGGGCGCCCCGGCGGCGATCGATGGCGCGGTCGGATCGGTCGTGTCGCGCTCGTCGCGCGCCTTGGTGGCGGCCTGGATCGCGGCACCGAATACCTGGCTGGCGGACGCGACGGTGCCCGGTTGCGGCTGGATCGCGGCAGGCTGTGCGAGCGCGAGCGCTACCGGGGTCGTCGCGTCGGTCGCGACCCAGCGCGGCGTCGCGATCGGCGCGGTGTCGGTGGCGGGCAAGGCCAGCGACGCCGGTTCCAGCGGTTGCGTGGTCGAAGCCTGTTCGCTCGCAAGACCGGGGATCACGCTTGAGATCTCTGGTGCGACGGGCACGGCCGCGGCGAGCGCAACGATCTGCAACGGCGGGTTCGCGACGGGCGGGCTGGTGACGGGCAGGGTGGCGGCGGCCGCCAGCGCGACTGGCGTGACTTGCGGCGCTGGTATCTGGCCAGGCTCGACCATTTTCACACGTCGCGCCGAGGCTGTGGCGACGGGTAGAGCACTCCGTTGCGCTGCTGAGGGCGACGTCGGTACGACTGGTTCGGCCTGTGCAAGCTTTGCCGTGGTGCGGGATTGCCTTGGAGCTGGCGTGGTCGGGATCGTCAGGTCTGGTTGGTCTGCCGCGGTAGGTTTTGTAGCGACCAAATTTGTACCGATGGCGTCCTCGGTCGCGATCGTCTGGGTGCCCTCGGCGGGCTGCGAGCACGCGATCGGTGTTCCGGGCACGACGTCCGGGTTTGCTTCGACGATAGGCTGAGCGATCGGGGCCAAACTGGGAAGCACCGGTTGATCGGCGAGGTCGTCCGACGGGGACGCCGGGGCATCGGCCTTAACTTTGCCGCTGCGCGACGATCCCGCGAACGCCGCGAGGCGCGGCACGGTGGTTGCACGCGTGGCGACGGTGCGCTTGGCAATGACGTCGGGCGCCGCGGGATCTGTCTTTGCCGGGATCGCCGAATTTGCGGGTGCGACGAACGCTTGCAGATTCGGGTGCTGACCCGCTGCGAGCGGTTCGGCGAGAAGGGTGGCGATCTCCGGGACGATGGCCTGTGCGGCATCCGTCTCAATCGGAATCGGCAAGGTGTTGCCGGTTACGGCGGCGTCCTGCCGGGCAACCGTGCCGGGCGCCAGCATCACGGCCGCGAGGTTCAGCAACGGCGTCTTCGGCGCACCGTCGGCGGGGAAGGGGGCGGTAGTAGCGTCGTCGTTCGCCTGCGCGAAGGAACCCGCGAAATCGCCCGGCGTCGGACCATTTGGCACGGTCGTCGACCGCGCCTGGGCCGGCAGCATGGGAGAAAGAGTCGCGGTCTGGATCATGCAGGATACTCGTTCGGGTGGCGGCACGGCGCCGCTCGGCTCCCGCTCAGCAAGGATCGTGCCGAACCCTTCGGAAGGCGGGCGATTCCTCCATCGCGCGGATCGCCTTCAGCACAGCATCGGCGTCGGCACGTGCGAGGAGCTTCTCGACCGCGGTCTGATCGCGCTTGGCGGCGCGCGTCGCTTCCGCGGCGCGGTCGACATGGTGTTCGGCCGCCTGCATGCGCTCGACCGCGGCGTCGGCGGATTTCTGCAGGCGTTCGCGGTAATGCGCGGCGGCGCCCAGCGACACCGCGACCTGCGTCTCATGGACCGGCGCGACCGCCTCGACGAGCAGCGCGATACGCCCGGACAAGAGTTGTTCGCTGGCGAACTTGTCGTGTGCGCGGGCTTCGTCGGCGCGGGTCAGGCCGAGCTGGAGCGTACGGACGCGGTGGATCCGCGCGAGGGTCTTGCCGCGCGTCATCTCAGCCGCCGAACACGCCGGTCAGTTCGGCGACCGCATCGGCGAGCGGGACATTTTCGTCGGCGTCCTGGCGGATATATTCCATGACTGCTGGGTGGCAGGCGATCGCGGCGTCGATCGCTGGATCGGCGCCGTGGCGATAGGCGCCCATCAGCACGAGATCGCGGTTTTCCTCATAGGTCGCCAAGTGACGGCGGAGCGTGCGTGCAGCCTTGGCATGGGGCGCGTCGACGATATCCGTCATCACGCGGCTGACTGACGGGCCGATGTCGATCGCGGGATACACGCCGCGCTCGGCGAGGTGGCGGTTGAGGACGATATGGCCGTCGAGGATCGAGCGTGCCGAATCGACGACCGGATCGTTGCCGTCGTCGCCATCCGCAAGCACCGTATAGATTGCGGTAATCGACCCGCCGGTGTGGACGTCGACGCCCGCGCGTTCGATCAGGTTCGGCAGCATGGCGATGGCGGAGGGCGGATAGCCGCGCGCGGACGCGGGTTCGCCGAGCGCCAGGCCGATCTCGCGGCCGGCATGCGCGACGCGGGTAAGCGAATCCATGATGAGGAGCACTTTCTTGCCCTCGTCGCGGAAGGACTCGGCGATCGCGTGCGCCCGTAGCGCGCCGCGGATACGCAGCACCGGCGAATGGTTGGCGGGGACGGCGACGACGACCGAACGCCTCCGCGCTTCGCCGGCAACCTTGGTTTCGAGGAAGTCGGCAACCTCGCGCGAGCGCTCGCCGATCAGTCCGATCACAATCACGTCGGCCTGCGCGGCGCGGACGATCATGCCGAGCAGCACCGACTTGCCGACGCCCGAGCCGGCCATGATGCCGACGCGCTGGCCTTGGCCGATGGTGAGCAGGCCGTTGATCGCGCGCACGCCAACGTCGAGCGGTTCGAGCACGCGACCACGGTCGAGCGGCGACTGAAGCTTGCCCGCGAGCGGCCAGTGCCCGGCGCCGCGGATCGGGCCGAGACCGTCGATCGGCTTGCCGGCGCCGTCGACGACGCGACCGAGCATGGCCGCCCCGACTTCGGCTTCCCCCGGCGCGCCGATCGGCTTGACCGGTGCGCGTGGGAGGAGGGCCGCGGCGCCACCGAGGTTCATCATCAACGTGCGGCCGTTGCGGAAGCCGATGACTTCCGCCTCGACGCTCGCTGCGCCCTCGCCGACCTGGCAGACGGTGCCGACGGGCAGCGTGAGGCCGACCGCTTCCATGAGGAGCCCGTCGAACGACGCGAGGCGGCCGGAGACCTTTGGCTTGGCGACGAAATCGGCGTTGGAGAGGGTTTCGAGATAGTCGGCGGTGAAGCGGTTCAGCATTTGGGCACCGGCACGCGATCGATCGCCTGCGCGAGTTGGTCCAGCCACAGTTCCGGACCGTCCTCGACGATCGTCGACGCGCTTTCGAGCACGAAGCTGCCACGCGCGACGCCCGGATCACCTGCTGCGAAGATCGTTTTCGGCAGGCGGCCTTCGAGCAGCGCGACATCGTCCGGGTGGACGCGGAGCAGCGCGGATTCGGCGGAGTCGGACAGGAGGTCGGCGGCGGTCTCGATCCGGCCCGCCAGTACGTCCGGCGCGATGCCGACCTCGCCGACCAGCTTCGAGACGAGGAACAGCACCGTTTGGCGAAGCTGGGCTGCGACGCGCTCACGATCGATCCGATCGCCGCCGATCGCAGCGGCGAGGTCGCCGAGCAGCGCGCCGTCGCGTGCGGCGGTCTCCTGCGCGGCAGCGGCCGCAGCGGCCAGCCCCTCGGCGTAACCCGCGGCATGTGCGTCGGCGAGCGGATCGATGAACGCGGACTCGCTCACCGGATCGAGTGGGTCCCAGCCGGCGGTCGGATTGACGTCCTTGTCGGCCGGGCTGAAGTGTTTCGGCGTGCTCGGCTCCGTGACCGGTTGTGACGAGAAGTTCGGCGACGCAAAACTGTTCGTCGGCCGCGCTGCCACACGCTCGCGGATATCCGCCGCGGCAAACCCCGAGGGCGGCGCAAACGCGCTCGCCAGGATGTGCGCCGTCGTCGTGTGGCGCGACGCGAAACCCGCGGTGAACCCGTTAGACATAATCGTCTTCGCCTCCGCCCATCTGGATCGTGCCGTCCTTCGCCAGCCCGCGCGCGATCGCGATCATCGCCTTCTGCGCCTCGAGCACTTCGGCGAGCTTCATCGGCCCGCGTGCTTCCATCTCGTCGCGGATGCCGTCGGCGGCGCGCGCCGACATGCAGCCGAGGAAGCGATTGCGGATCGTCTCGTCGACGCCCTTCAACGACTTAGTCAGGATCTCGCTGTCGACGTTGCGGATCAGCGTACCCAGATTCTTGTCGTCGAGTTCCAGAAGGTTATCGAATACGAACATCGCCTCCTCGATCGCCTTCGCCACGTCGCGGTCGATCTTGAACAGTTTCGGCATCACGCGTTGTTCGGTCGCTTTGCGCGCGCCGGACAGGATCTTGGCTGCCTCACGCGTGCCGCCCAAAGTCACACCGGCGCCGGCCGACGACGTGCTGGTCCGGTTGGCGAGCAATGTGCGCAGCGTATCGACCGCCTCGGGCGTGATCGGCCCGAGCCGCGCGATGCGGTGCAGGATGTCGGGCTGCACCGCGTCGGGCAGCAGTTCGAGCACCTGGCCACCGACCGATGCGTCGAGGTTGGCGATCAGCACTGCTGCGATCTGCGGATGCTCCTTCTCGATCATCGCCGCGATCTCGGGCGCGTCGAGCCAGTCGAGAAGTTCCAGTTCGCACGCGGCCTCGGCAGGCGTGATCCGCGCGAGTACGCTCTCGGCCTTTTCGCGACCGAGCGCGCGGTTCATCACCGCCTCGATCTTGGGCCGCGGGTCGAACCCGATCGCGGTCCGCTCACGGGCGCGGTCGACGAAATCGTCGAGCACGTCCTCGACTTCCTGCTCGGACACGTCGGCGACCTTGAACATCGCCGCGCCGAGCTGGCGCACTTCCTCCGGCTCGAGCTTCTGGAGAATGGCGGCAGCCTCCTCCTCGCCGACGAGCATCATCAGCACCGCGGCGCGCTCGACGCCGGTATAGGTGCGGATCACGGCTTCGGTCACTTGGCGTCCGCCTTGATCATGTCGCGCACGGCGAGCGCGGCGCGCGTGGGATTGTCGCGGGTGAAGCCGCGGACCGCGCCGATCCGGTCGTCATAGCCACGTGTGTTCTCGAGTTGATCGAGGCTGACGGGGGCGGCGACGCCGATCCCGGCGGGCGCGCCCTCGCCATCGAGCTCGCCGATCGGCTGGCCAAAGGCGGGGCGCGTGGTGGCATCGTCACGCTTCTTCATCAGCGCTTTGGCGATCGGGCGGACGCCAAGCAGCAGCACCAGCAGCGCGATCAGGATCGCGGTGCCGTTGCGCGCGAGCACCGGCAGCCAGGCGTTGTCGTACCAGGCCGGGCCGCTCGTCGCAGCTGCATCGGCACCGGCGAACTTGCGGCTGATGACCGTGACGTTGTCGTTGCGCGCCTGGTCGAAGCCGACCGCGCTCTTCACGAGATCGCTGATCTGGTTGATCTCCATCGCGGTGCGACGGCCCTTGTCGGGATCGCGGAGCAGGACGGCGACCGACAGGCGCTTGACCCCGCCGGGCGTCGCGCGCGTGACCGACACTTCGCGACCCAAGTCGTAGGCGCGCTGATACTGGTCGGACTGTTTCATCGCGTCGGGCGCGGCGCCGCCGGCGACCGGCTGAGCCGGGCTGCCCGACGCGCCGTTGGCGGCCTGCGGCGTCGACAAGGTGCTGGCGGCAGGCGGCGTGTTGCTCAGCGCACCCGGAATACCGCCGGGTGCAGCGCCCGCGCCGTCCTTCTGGTTGCCGGTCCAGTTGCCTGTCTCGGCACGCAAGACGCCCTGCTTTTCATAGCTTTCGCGCGTCGCCTGGCTCTCGTCGAGGTTGACGTCGGCCTGCACTTCGGCGGTGAAATTGCCTGCTCCGACCAGCGGCGTAAGCAGCGCGATCAGCTGCGTGCGATACTTGTCCTCGATGCGACGTTGGATATCGATCCGCGCGTCGCTTGCCGCCCCTGCGCCGTCGTTGCCGCCGGCCTTGGTGAGCAGTGCACCCATCTGATCGACGATCGTCACGGCCTCGGGCTTCATCCCCGGCACCGACGAGGCGACGAGGTTGATGATCGAGCTGACCTGCGCATCGCTCAGCGAACGGCCACCCTGCAATTTCAGGATGACCGACGCGGACGGCGAGGCATTGTCACGGACGAACACGGAGGCTTCGGGCATCGCCAGATGCACGCGTGCCTCGGCGACGGCGTCGATCTCCTCGATCGACTTCGCCATCTCGGATTCACGTGCCTGACGGAGGCGTTCGCCTTCGACCGCGCGCGAGACGCCCATCGGCAACTGATCGAGGATCGCGTAACCACCAGGCGCCGCCTTGGGCAGGCCCTGGCCCGCGAGCAGCATCTTCGCGCGGCTGTAATCGTCCTCGCCGACGGTCAGCGCGCCGGTGCCCTCGTCGATATGGCTCTTGATGTTGGCGGTGGTCAGCGCGGACGTGACCGCAGCCTTGTCCGAATCGGGCAGGCCGCTGAACAGCGTCTTCTGCGTCGGCGTCGAAAGGCTCATCCACGCAAGCGCGGCGGCGGCGATCAGACCGACCATCAGCGCCATCGGCAGCGAGCGACGGACCGCCGGCTGCGCGAACGCGCCCTTGATCTGCTGGAGGGGATTGGCGAACCGTTCGGTGCCGCCGGGCGAAGTGGGGATGAGTGCGGTGCTCATGTCAGACCGGCATGCTCATGATATCCTTGTAGGCGGACAGCAGCTTGTTGCGGACCTGCAACGTCGCCTCGAACCCGACCGACGCCTGCTGGCGGGCGAGCATCACTTTCGCGATGTCGACCGTCTCGCCGCGCTCATAGCTTTCGCTGAGCTTGGCGGCCTGCGTCTGGCCGTCGTTGACGCTCTTCAGCGCGGTTTCCATTGAATCGGCAAAGCTGGTCGGCTTGACCTGCTCGGTCGGCGTGACGTTGCCCGCCGCGCCAGCGCGCGAAAGTGCCTGGTTGCGTTCGAGGATCTGCGAGCGCAGCGCCATCACGCGGTCGACGCTCATTGCGCCGCCACCGATGCCCGAGACGCCGCTCATGCCGAGGCGGCCCAGTTAGCGTTGCCCCAGTTCTGCGCGCTGCCGATGTCGTCACCCTGCTCACGCGCCTTGGCGAGGCGGTAGCGCAGCGTGCGTTCGGAAATGCCGAGTCGCTTGGCGGTCTCGATGCGGCTGCCGTTGCACGCCTTGAGCGTCTCGCGGATTGCAGCGAACTCGCTCATCTGGACGATGTTGCCGAGGGTTTCGGGCTCACTCGGCGCGACTGCCGCGATCTGCATGACCGGCGCGCTACGCTGGAAGGTCATCGACACGGGGCGGTCGAACACGATGTGGTTCGCCTCGATCGTGTCTCCGCCACAGAACAGCAGCGCACGCTGGATCACGTTCTCCAGCTCGCGGACGTTGCCCGGCCAGTCGTGCAGCATCAGCTGCTCGATCGCCGCATGGCTCGGCCAGGGAATGACGTTGCGGTTGCCGGCATGACGCAGGATCAGCGTCGCGGCGAGCGCGGGGATGTCCTGCGGGCGCTCGGCCAGCGACTTGGTCGCGAGCGGGAACACCGCGAGACGGTAATAGAGATCGGCGCGGAACCGGCCGGCGGCGACTTCGGCGTGAAGGTCGCGGTTGGCGCACGCAATCACGCGCACGTCGATCGGCTGCGGCACCGAGGCACCGAGCGGAACGACCTCGCGTTCCTGCAGCACGCGGAGCAGCTTGGCCTGCAACTGGAGCGGCATCTCGGCGATCTCGTCCAGCAGGATCGTGCCGCCATTGGCCGCGCGGAAGAACCCGTCGCCGCCCGACGATGCGCCGGTGAACGCGCCCTTCTGGTGACCGAACAGCAAAGCCTCGAGCATCGATTCGGGGAGCGCGGCGCAGTTGATCGCGATGAACGGCTTGTCTTTCCGCGCCGAGCCGTTGTGGATGGCGCGGGCGAGCACTTCCTTGCCGGTGCCGGTCGGGCCGTTGATCAGCACGGTGATGTCGGCGGCGGCGACGCGCTCCGCGAGGGCGAGCAGCGCGAGGGACTCGGGGTCGGCGGCGGTTGGCATCTCGGGGCCGCCGATCAGCGCACGGGCGAAGCCGTTGCCGACGGCTGTGTCCTCCGCGGCAAAGCTGATCCGCGCCGGCGAACCATCACGCGACGGGATCACTTCGCGCCCCTGGCACCCGATCACGACGGTGCGGGCAGGGGCGGTGATGCCCTCGCCATCCGCGACCAGGAACAGATCGTTCGCGCCGGGCTGGCCGGTTTCAAACGAGCCCACGCCGAACCCCTGCGCACGCAGCGACGAGACGAGCGCATATTTCCGCGAAGTGACTGCGGCTGACGGAAAAATCGAACGCATGGTGTTCCCCCTGGACGATTCGAGAAATGCACCGAGGTTGGTAAACTTGTGGTTAAACGCTGCCGTCTGCCGGCAAATTTTATCCGGGCGCGTTCGCGTGGACACACGCGGTCGCGTCTGCGCGCGCGCGATCACGGCCAGCCCGCACGTACGCCCCTGTGTGAGCCCCTGCGCGAGGGATGATTTTTTCCCTTAAGTCGACGGGAGGGCGGCCGTTACTCATCTCGACGGCACGGGGTTTTCGCCATGGGGGCGGCGCGGATCGTCGGAACATTCACGGAGATTTCGCAATGACTGTCATTGGTACCAACGTATCGGCGCTGCGCGCAGCAAACGCTTCGACCTCGGCTTCGAACATGCTCTCGACATCGATGGAGCGTCTGTCGACCGGCAAGCGCATCAACTCGGCCAAGGACGACGCAGCCGGCCTCGCCATCGCAACGACGATGAGTTCGCAGATTCGCGGCATGAACCAGGGTATCCGCAATTCCAACGACGGCATTGCACTTACGCAGACTGCCGATGGCGCCCTGAGCGAAGTCACCAACATGCTGCAGCGCATCCGCGAACTTTCGACACAGGCCGCGTCGGATACGTATAGCAAAGACGATCGTACCACGATGCAGACCGAGGTGACGGCGCTTACCACCCAAATTGGTTCGATCATCACCAACACGCAGTTCAACGGGACTGCTCTCTTCGGTGCGGATACGGCAGGCGTTGGCGACGGCAAGGAGACGACCAAGACCATCCAGACTGGCGCAAACATCGCTGACAAGCTGGATCTCAAGATTGGCGATGTGTCGAGCTTGATCGGCGCCACGGTGACTTTGGGTGACACTGCCACAACTGCAAACGCAAATATTGCGGCTGTCGATGCTTTGCTCAAGACCGTAAACGGCGTTCGCTCGGGTCTTGGTGCGGTGCAAAGCCAGCTGCAGTCGGCTGTCAATAAT
The DNA here is from genome assembly GCA_040388215.1 of Pseudomonadota bacterium. GTDB lineage: Bacteria > Pseudomonadota > Alphaproteobacteria > Sphingomonadales > Sphingomonadaceae > Sphingomonas. The sequence continues at coordinate 290,678 of JAZKCH010000006.1, forward strand.
ACGACCGCCAACTCCACCAACCTGTCGGACGCCAAGAGCCGCATCGAAGACACCGACTTCTCGGCGGAAACGACGGCACTCGCCAAGGCGCAGATCCTGAGCCAGGCATCGACCGCGATGCTCAGCCAGGCGAACCAGAGCCAGCAGAGCGTCCTGAAGCTGCTTCAGTAATCCGGACCGGCACCGGCACCGCCCCCCCAAGGGTGTCGGTGCCGATCGGACCCGCCTTGCTTCCCAGAAGCGGGGGGCGGAGAGAACCCCGGTGGCGAAAGCTGCCGGGGTTTTTACGTGTTTGTGGTCGGTCGCGGGAACGCGCTATCATGAGCGTATACGGCGTGGTCGGTGGGCATGCGGGGCGGGGGCTGGCGATCCGCCTACGCTCGCGACTGTCGATACGGCACCGCGACACACGCCGATAAGGGGGACGCTTCATGAGGGCATTGCTCGGCAAGATCGCGCTGGTGATCGGCGGCACGCGCGGCATCGGGGCCGCGATCACGCGCCGGCTGGCGACCGATGGTGCATCGCTCGCGGTGATCTATCGATCGCGTGCGGACGATGCGCGACAGTTCGTTCGCGGGATCGAGGACGGTGGACGCGCGGTCCTCGCGGTTCAGGCCGATGTCAGCGACGCCGCCGCGTTGCGCGCTGCGATCGACACGGTGATCGCCCACTTCGGCACGGTGGATATCCTGGTGAATGTCGCCGGCATGTCGGAAAACGGCAGTCTCGCGAGCTATGCCGACGACGCGTTCGACCGGGTGTTTGCGGTCAACGTCCGTGCGCCGTTCATTGCCGCGCAGCGGGTAGCGGCGGCGATGACCAGCGGCGGACGCATCATAACGATCGGCAGCATCGTCGCCGATCGCGCCCCCGGCGCGGGCGTGACGCTCTATGCCGCCAGCAAATCCGCGCTCGCGGGAATGACCCGGGGTCTCGCACGCGATCTCGGCGCGCGCGGTATCACCGCGAACCTGGTGCAGCCGGGACCAGTCGACACGGAACGCAATCCTGCCGACGGTCCCGATGCGGAGGCGAACAGGGCGCCGCTGGCCATCCGCCGGCACGGCACGCCCGAAGAGGTGGCCGGGCTGGTCGCCTATCTCGCGTCGGACGAAGCGGGGTTCATCACCGGCGCGGCGTATAATATCGACGGCGGTTGGAGCGCTTGAAGGGGCAGATTTGCCCGTAAGTCACTCTATAACGTCCGGGCGAGCGCCTTCTTCAGCTTCGCGTGTGCGGACGCCTTGATCTGGCACACGCGCGCCGAGCCGACGCCAAAGACTTCGCCGATCTCCTCGAGGTTGAGTTCCTCGACATAATAAAGCTGGATCACCTGCGCTTCGCGTTCCGGCAAGGCGGTGATCGCGGCGATCAGGGCTTCGCGCATGTCGCTGTCGGCAAGTTGCTCGAACGCATCCGGGCTGTCGTCGGCGAACCAGGGAAGGTCGTCCGCATACATCTCGTCGATCGAGTCGAAGCGGATCGCGTCCGCAGTGACGTAGTCGGTGCGGAGTTTGTCGATGCTGACGCCGATATGCTCTGCGATCATGTCTTCTCCCGGGGCTTTCCCCGTGCGGGCGGTGAGCGTCGAGATCGCCTCGGCATATTGGCGGCGGCGACGCATCGCACCGCGCGTGCTCGTCGCCTGGCGGCGGAGTTCGTCGATCATGCTGCCGCGCAGGCGGGTGATCAGGTAGGTCTTGAACGGCATCCCGCGCTCGTCGAAATTCGCGGCGGCCTCGACCAGCGCGACCAGGCCGACCTGGATCAGGTCCTCGACTTCGACGCTGCTGCTCATGCTGCCGTGGACGTGCCACGCGATCCGGCGGACCAGCGGGAGATGCTGTTTGACGAGCTGGTCCGCGTCGCCGCCGGGGCGTTGGTGCGGACGATAGGTCAGCGGTTGCGCATCGGCGAAGGCGCCGCGCATCGGGAGGGCGCTCATGCTGCGAGCGCCTGTTGGGAAGCGCCGATGACCGCGACGACCTCGACCGCCTTCTCCTCGGGCACTTCGAAGAACGACATGACCGGCGTATCGGGCAGGCACGTCCGCACCAGCTTGCGGATGGCGATGCGGATGGTCGGCTGGACGACCAGCGCGAACGGTTTCGCCTCGGCGATCAGCGGTTCGGCGGCGCGTTGAAGCGCCTCGACGATGCGGCGGCCGAGGTCGGGTTCGATGACGTGGCGGCGCGATTGATCGGCGCGCATCGCCTGGCCGAGCAGACCTTCCAATTGACCCTCCAACGTCATGACGCGCAGCGGTTCGCGCACGCCGCATAGTTTCTGGATGATGAGCGCGCCGAGTTCGGGACGGATCGTCTCGATGATCTCCTCGGCATCCTGCGTGCGCTGCGCGGCGACCGCGATCGCGCCGGCGATGCGCCGGAATTCCTTGAGCGGCACGTTCTCCGCGAGCAGCCCCTTGAGGACCTGCGTCAGCGTCGTGATCGGCAGCGGTGCGAGTGCGGCGACCAGCTGCGCGGCGCGCTCCTTGAGGCCGTCGAGCAGCGCCTGGACTTCGTCCTGGCCGAGCAGCTCGGACGCGTTCTGGCCGAGCAGGTGGTTGAGGTGCGTCGCCATCACGGTGCCGGGATCGACCACCAGATAGCCTGCACCGGTCGCGGCATCGGCGTCGCTCGCATCGACCCAGGTCGCGTCGAGCCCGAAGGTCGGATCCTTGACCTTCTTGCCGAACAGGTCGCCGAACGCTTGCCCCGTGTCGAGCGCCAGCATCTCGTCGGGCGATACGGTGTCCTCGCCGACGACGACGCCGTTGACGAGGATGCGGTAGACATAGGGCGCGAGGTTGATGTCGTCGCGGACGCGGACCTGCGGCACGACGAAGCCGAGTTCCTTCGACAGCTGGCGGCGGACACCGGTGATCCGGCTCATCAGCGGCGACCCGCGACGCTCGTCGGCGAGCGGCACGAGGCCGTAGCCAATGTCGAGATTGACCTGCATGCCATCCGTAACTTCCTCCCAGCCGATCTTCGACTGGTCGATCGTCTCGACGGGGACGACGACGACGGGGGCGGGGCGGCGCTCGATCTGGCGCAGCTTCCACGCGGCGAACCCGGCGATGGCAGCGGCGGGCAGGATCACCATGTGCGGCATGCCGGGCAGGATGCCGAGCAGCGCGAGGATGACCGCGACCGGAGTCCAGGTGCGGGGGCTGCCGAACTGGCCGCCGATCTGGCCGGCAAGGTCCTTTTCGGAGGTGACTCGCGTGACGATCGAGGCGGCGGCGATCGACAGCATCAGCGACGGCAGCTGCGCGACGAGCGCGTCGCCGATCGCGAGCAGGATGTAGTTATGCGCGGCGTCGGCAATCGTCATGCCGTGGCTGACCGGGCCGAGGATCAGGCCGCCGATGATGTTGGCTGCAAGGATCAGCATCGCGGCGACCGCATCGCCTTTCACGAACTTCGACGAGCCGTCCATCGAGCCGTAGAAATCGGCTTCGGTGGAGACTTCGACGCGGCGCGCCTTGGCTTCGTCGGGGGTAATCAGGCCGGCGTTCAAGTCGGCGTCAATCGCCATCTGCTTGCCGGGCAACGCGTCGAGCGTGAAGCGCGCGCTGACTTCGGACACGCGGCCGGCGCCCTTGGTGACGACGATCATGTTGATGATCATCAGGATCGCGAAGACGAAGATGCCGACGACGTAATCGCCGCCGATCAGGAACGTGCCGAACGCCTCGATCACATGACCCGCCGCGCTCTCGCCCTCGTGGCCGTGGACCAGCACGATGCGGGTGGAGGCGACGTTTAGGCCGAGACGGAAAAGGGTGGCGAACAGGAGTACGGTCGGGAAGGCGGAGAAATCGAGCGGCTTCTGTGCGTTGAGCGCGACCATCAGCACCGCGAGACTGATCGCGATGTTCGCCACGAAGAAGATGTCGAGCATGAACGCCGGGATCGGCACGACCATTACGAGCACGAGCAGCAGGATCGCGAGCGGCAGGACGGATGCCCTGGCGTTGGAGAGAATGCGGTTCATGGCTTAGCCGCCCAACCGTGCGAGCATCATGTAGGCGAGCCGCGCGGTGTCGGGGGTCGGGCGCAAGATGCTGGCGGCGGCCTGCGTCGTCCGGCCGGTGAACTTGTTCATCGCGGTTGTGGCCCAGGCGAGTGCGTCGTCGGCGCTTTCGTTGCTGCCGGTGATGACGGTGCTGCCGTCCATGTCGAGCGCCTGCGACGCGAAGCTGGTGGGCGTTGCGGTCGCGCTCGCACCGGCGGCGGCGCCACCGAGCTTGTCGGCGAACCGGTCGTAGATCGCCGACAGCGTGCGCGGCTGGTTGTTCGAATCGTAGAAGACGTTGTGGTTCGCGCGTGCGGCGGCGGGGAATAGCGCGGCGCCGCTGGCTTGCGGGTTGGCCTGCATGGTTTTCAGGAACTTGGTCGCGCCGCCGAGGCCCATGAAATGCGCCATATAGAGGTCGGTGCCTGACGCGGGGCGGTTCAGCGTGGATTCGAGCGAGGCCTTGTTGTCCGACGCGTATTCGGCGGCCATCAGCGACGCGGCATTGGGATCGTTGCGCAGCGCGAGGATCGCCGCCTTGGTGCCGGCATCGCCGACCGAGAGGCGGCCGCTCGACGACTGGCCGATGCTGTTCGCTGCCCACGCCATGCCGTGCTCGGCGCCGTGCTTCTTGACGACGGAGAGCCAGCTCTGCTCGATGAACTGGTAGAGGCCCGAGGCACTCGACGTGCCGGCCTTGGCATTGGCGTTGAGCCCGCTTTCGAGCTTCGCCTGGCCCAGCAGATAGTCGAAATCCACGCCCGTCTTGCTGCTCGCAAGAGCGATCGCGGACTGGATCCGGCCGGTAGTGATAGGATTGACGGTCATGCCCGTGTGCGGTGCCCCTGATTCAGAGGGTACTCAGCAAGGGGCGTGCCAGTTTCCGAGGTTGCCGCTCATATTACCGTCATCCTGACGAAAGTCAGGACCCAGGATGGCAGAGGGCTGCCCGTCGTGGCTCTGGGTCCTGACTTTCGTCAGGATGACGGAGATTGGGAAGGGTAAGCGCGCTACTTACGCGTACGCCGCCCGCAGCCCCGGCCGATACCCGGCAACGGCACCGTCACCGGTCAGGGTTTGCAGGCGGCGGCGAACATTTGCCGCCATCAGATTGGTATAGATCCGGCACGTCTCGTTGAGCCGGTTGGCCTCGTCGGCCAGCTCGCGGATCTCGGTGCCGGCGGGGCCGGTGCCGAGCAACGCAACCTGTTCGATCCCGGCGAGCTTGTCGGCGGTCGCGCGCTCCAGGCTGGCGACGTCGTTCGACTTCAGCGCAGCGATCTCGGCATGCAGCGCGTCGATCACGCGGATGAGGGCATCACGCCGTTTCATTGGAATTCCAGGCGAGACTGAGCGCCATCAGCCGGTCGGCGATGGTTGCGGGAAGGATGGGGAAGGTGCCGCTGGCGATCGCCTTCTTGATCTCGGCGACGCGCGTCGCATTGATCGGCGGCGACGATGCCATCGTCTTGGCCAGTGCCAACGAGTCCGAGAGGACCGGGTTCTGCGCCTGTGCCGCGGCTTGCGGCGAGGGCTGTACCGGAGTCTGAACGGGCGTCGTCGGCGTCGTGGCGGCGACGCGCACGACGGAACGATCTCCTGCTACTGACGGCTTCGCGCCGATCGAGTCCACCATGTCCGCATCCTTTGGTTTGCGATGACATCAGCAGGAACGGCCGCACGGCGAAAAGCTTTAGCAAAATTAATCTGTTCGAAAATTTAGTTCGACCAACCGGGCAGCGTCGCGCGACCCGCGTCGACCGCTATCGCCTGGACCGGCGTACGCGTGTCGTCGACCTTGACCATGAAGCGGCCGCCGGGCGCGGCATCCCCCATCGCAACGCCTTCGCGACTGATCGAGAACCCTTCGGTCCCCGCCTCGATCACGATCGGATCGCCGCGCTTGATGACTGGCGCGATCTTCACGGCTGGCGCGAACGAGGCGGCGACAGCGGCAGGCGCGTTGGCCGGGCGGACGACCTGGACGAAGATTCGCCAAGCCGGCCCCGCGCACGATACGACCACGGCGTCATGCTGTTCGGAGCGCCACGACAGCGACACCGTAGGGCAGGTCGCGAGCCGCAACCGTGCGTCGATCGGCGTGCGTGCGCCACCCTCGGCGCCCGTCGGTCGGCCGGTGAACGCGGCAACCGAGCGATCGAGTGCGGCGGTATCCTGGAAGCTCGCGGCCATGAGCAGGAACGGGATGATCATTGAGCGGTCCTTTGAACTTCACCCCGTGGGGGTTCGCCGACAAAGGCGACGGAGACGATGGCGGCGCGGCGGCCGGGCTTGGTGGCGGTGACGATCGCGACGCGAGACGGTGCGACTGCGGCTAGCGCGGCGGCAACGGTGCGCGCACGGTCGGCGGCAAGGATCGCGGCGCTACCCGTCACGCGGTCGATATCGGCGGACGTGCCGTCGGTGGAGCCGGTGACGGTGAGCATCACGCGGGGGTCGCGTGCCGCTTCCCGCGCCCAGGCGACCAGCGCGCCCGGCGTGGTCGGCAGGATCGCCGAGCCCGGTGCGAAATCGAGAATGCCGGCGGCGGCGACGGGCATCGGCGCGGGCTCTGCGTCGTTCGCGCCGAAGCCTTCGCGGATGCCCTTGGCCAAGTCCTTGCCGCCGATATGCTGGGTGGCTTGCAGGAGCACGAGGAAGCCGACCAGCAACAGCGCGAGATCGGCGAGCGTAATCAGCCAGAGTGGTTTGCCGGCCGGCGTATCGGGATACTCGCTCGCGTTCACGCGACGGTTGCCAGATTGGGCGCGACATAGCCGCGCGGCGTCTCGCGTTCGGCGAGTGCCACGAGCGGCGCCTCGATCCGCGCGCGTTCGAAGGCTTCGTTGCGGCCTTGTGCGCGCAGGCGGTTGGCGATCGGCATGAAGACGAGGTTGGCGAACAATGCGCCATACAGCGTCGCCAGTAAGGCGACCGCCATCGCGCCGCCGATCGCGCCGGGATCGCTCATCGTCGCGAACATCTGTGCAAGGCCGATCAGCGTACCGACCATGCCCATTGCGGGCGCGACCTCGGCAGCCCCGGCCCAGACGTCGGCGGCGGCGACGTGGCGTTCTATGCGGGCGCGACGGCAATGCTGGACCAGCGTCGCGACGTCGGTCGCGGAGCTGCCGTCGACGATCGCGGCGATGCCGGCGGCGACGTCACGATCGGTGATGACCGAGCGATCGAGGGCCATCACGCCGTGGCGCTTGGCGATGCGGGCGAGCGCGGTGATCTGCTGGAGCAACGGGTCGGCATCGAACCGGCCGCGGCCGACCGTGGTCACGGCGGTGAGCGCCCGGGCTAGATCGCGGAACGGCGTGCGGAGGATGACGGCCAGCACCGTGCCGCCACCGACGATGGCGAGCGCTGCGGGGTCGAGGAGTTGGGCGAGCGTGATCATGTGCGTGGGGTGATGCAAGGGGTGTGCCGGATTGGGTTTGGACCTCTTCGGTTGAGCCGTGCCCTAGTCTTCTATTCCCCTCCCTTGTGAAGGGAGGGGCCGGGGGTGGGTGGGCCGCTTGTGGCTATTTCATTACCTCCCCGGCGGAGGCCGGGGTCCAATTGGGGGACGTCGCTAACCGAGGCTGCGCTGCATTACTGCAACCTTTCCAATTGGGCCCCGGCCTTCGCCGGGGTGGAGGAGATGATCGGGTGGAAGAGGTGTTCGCCAAGCCGATGTAGTGGTGGCCGGTGTCGCGACCGTCGTACGGTAGCGCTCTCTTCCTTATTCTCCCGCGAAGGCGGGAGCCCAGACTGGGTCCCCGCCTTCGCGGGGAAACATAGTGGGGTGGGCCGGCAGTTCGTTTGCCGCCTCAGGCAAGCCAGCCGGCAACCCGATTGCCGCTCGCCCCTGCCACACCGGCAAGCCGTTGCCGTTCGCCTTGCCGCACCTTTGCCGCCACCCGGCAAATGGCCATCCGCCACCCTCGCGCCCGAAACTGGCACGGCCATTGCTTATGTCCGGTTGCGCAATGGTTGCGCCAGGAGACGGGCTTGTGTCAGGCGACACGCTTTTTGGGGTTCACGGGGCGGCACTCGAGGTGCGCTCGCAGCGCATGGGTGTGCTGGCGTCGAACATCGCCAACGCCTCGACGCCCGGCTTCAAGGCGCGCGACATCGATTTCCAGTCGGCGCTCGCCTCGGTCGAGCACGATGGCGGCACCGATGCGGCGACCAAATACCGCATCCCGACGCAGACCTCGATGGATGGCAACACCGTCGAGCTCAGCCAGGAGCAGACCGCGTTCGCCGAGAACGCCGTCCAGTATCAGACGACTTTGTCGTTCCTGAACGGGCGGATCGGCCAGATCACCCGCGCGCTGAAGGGGGAATAAGACGTGTCCAACCAGCCCATGACGATCTTCCAGGTCGCCGGCCGCGCGATGTCCGCGCAGCTCGTCCGGATGAACACCACCGCGTCCAACCTCGCCAATGCCGGCGGCACCGCGGGGTCCGCCGAGGCCGCCTACAAGACGATGAAGCCGGTGTTCCGCACCAGCTTCGACGCCGCCAGCGGCATGTCGACGGTCGACGTCGAGCGCGTCGTCACCGCCGGTGAAGCGCCGACCAAGCGGTACGACCCCGACAATCCGATGGCCGACAAGGATGGCAACATCTTCGAGGCGGCGGTCGATGAAACCCGCGAGATGGTCGACATGATGGAGACCGCGCGCAGCTACCAGAACAACATCGAAGTGATGAACACGGCCAAGTCGCTCATCATCGATACCCTCAAGCTAGGCCGCTGATCATGGCAACTTCCTTCGATACCACGCTGTCCAATATCGGCATCACCCGCTCGTCTACCGCAACCGCGCCGAAGACGACGACGGCTGCGGCGGCTGGTTCGCTCAACCAGAACGATTTCCTGAAGCTGATGACCGCGCAGATGCAGAACCAGGACCCGTTCAACCCGGTCGACAACACCCAGATGGTCGCGCAGATGGCGCAGTTCTCTTCGCTCGCCGGCATCTCCGAGATGAACACGACGATGAAGGCGATCTCCGACAAGCTCGGCGCCACCAGCGCGAGCGACGCGATGGGCTATGTCGGCAAGACCGTCCTGACCGAGGGCAGCACCGCTTATGGTCGCACCGGCGGCGGGATCGCGGGTTCGGTCGAGCTGGCGGGCGCGGCGACAGGCGTCAACGTCACGATCAGCGATGCGAACGGCGCCGCGCTCCGGACGCTGGCACTCGGGCCGCAGGCCAAGGGTACCGTCGGCTACGACTGGGACGGCAAGGACGCGGCCGGTGCGGATGCCGGCAGCGGTCCGTTCACCGTCAGCATCAACGCGCAGAACAATGGCACCACGGTCGCTGCGACCGGGCTGGTCTGGGCGCCTGTCCAGTCGGTCTCGACCACCACCGGTTCCACCGTCCTCACCCTTCCCGGGATCGGCGAAGTGCCGGTCAGCGCAGTCCGCCAGATCGGCTGATCGTACCCTCGATTTCAAGGAGTTAAACGCATGTCCTTCTACACTTCGCTTTCCGGCCTCCAGGCATCGCAGACCGAGATGTCGACGATCTCGCATAATCTGGCGAACGTCTCGACCAACGGCTTCAAGAAGAGCCGTACCGATTTCGCCGACGTGATCGCGTCGAGCGTCTCGGTCGCGCCATCGCAGCAGATCGGCTCGGGCGTCATGGTCAAGGGCAACCGGCAGCAGTTCGCACAGGGCAATCTGATCCAGTCGTCGAACGCGCTCGACCTTGCGGTGTCGGGTGACGGCTTCTTCGTGGTGAAGCCGGAGACGGGCTCGTCGCAGGTCAACTTCACGCGCAACGGCGGCTTCCTGGTCGATGCCGATCGCTTCGTCGTCGACTCGAACGGCAGCCATCTGCAGGTTTATCCGGTCGACGGATCGGGCACCGTCGTCGCCACCGGGCTCCAGTCGGCGGTCAGCCTCCAGCTGCCCGAGACCAGCGGCACCGCGGCACCGACCAAGGCGGTTGCACTGACCCTCAATCTCAACTCGACCGCGAAGGTCCCGACGACCGCCACCTTCGATCGCTTCGATCCGTCGAGCTACAACCAGTCGGCGCAGACCACCGTCTACGACGCCTCGGGCAACGCGATGACGCTGACCAATTATTTCAAGCGGACATCGGTATCGACCGACGCGAACACGCCCAGCACTTGGGAAGTCCACAGCTTCGTCGGTGACAAGGAGCTGACGTCCGGTGGTGTTGCGAGCACCACGATGACGTTCGACTCGACCGGCAAGATGACCGCACCGACCGCGCCGATCACCTATGACGAGTTCACGACCGCCGGTTCGGCCACCCCGCAACAGATCGCCTTCAGCTTCGGCGATGCCACCACGCAGAAGGCGAGCGCATTCGCCGTCTCCGCGCGGACGCAGGACGGCAAGGCGGTCGGCCAGATCCAGGGCGTGACGATCGACGAAAAGGGCATCGTCAAGGCGAGCTTCTCGAACGGCGACACGCAGGCCCTCGGCCAGGTGATGCTCGCCAACTTCTCGAACCCCGAGGGTCTGCGCCAGCTCGGCAACAGCTATTGGTCGTCGACCGGCGTGTCGGGTACGGCAAAGCTCGGCGAGGCCGGCTCGAACGGTTTCGGCAACCTGATGTCGGGGACGATCGAGCGGTCGAACGTCGACATCACCGAGGAACTGGTCAGCCTGATCGCGGCACAGCGCAATTTCCAGGCGAACTCGAAGGCCCTGGATACCGCCAGCCAGATTTCGCAGACCATCTTCAACATCCGCAGCTGATCGACGGCGGGGCGGGGGGAACCTGAATGGACAAGCTGGTCTACACCGCGGCGACGGGCCTGCGCGCGCACATGGCGGCGCAGGCGGCGATCGCCAACAACATGGCGAACGCGTCGACCACCGGGTTCCGCGCCGATCGCGTGGTGTTCGATCGGCTCAACCTGAAGGGCGACGGCACCACGATCGAGGCGCGCGCGCCGACCTCGGAAGAGGTCACGGATGCCGACCGCGCGCCCGGCGCGATCCAGCAGACCGGGCGTCCGCTCGACGTCGCGATCACCGGCACCACCGCGTGGCTGGCGGTGCAGGCCTCGGACGGTTCGGAGGCGTATACCCGCCGTGGCGATCTGGAGGTGGCCCCGTCGGGCGTGCTTCAGACCGGCGACGGGCATCCGGTGATCGGCTCGGGGGGGCCGATCACCCTGCCGCCCTACCAGTCGCTGTCGATCGCCGCCGACGGGACGATCTCGATCATCCCGCAGGGCGGCGACGCACAGAACCCGCAGGTCATCGACAAATTGAAGCTCGCCGACACCAAGGGGTCGGACACCGTCAAGGGCCTCGACAACCTGTTGCGGGTCAAGGGCGGGGGGACGCTGCCCGAGGATCTCGATGCCAAGGTCCAGGGCGGTGCGATCGAGGGATCGAACGTCAACATGACGCAGGCGCTGGTCGACATGATCGAGAACCAGCGCAGTTACGAAGTCCAGGCCAACATGTTGAAGTCCGCCAAGGACATGGATGAAAGCGGTGCATCGCTGATGCGCCTGCCGAGCTAGAAGGAACCGACGAATGTCATCCGCAGCCATGCATATCGCGCGTACCGGGCTCGACGCCCAGGATACCCGCATGCGCGTCATCTCGAACAACCTCGCCAACGTGAACACGACGGGCTTCAAGAAGGACCGTGCGGCGTTCGAGGCGCTCGCCTATCAGGTCGTCACGACGCCCGGTACGCAGAGTACCGCCGAGACGAAATACGCGACCGGGCTCAATCTCGGCACCGGCGTCAAGCTGCAGGGTACGGCGCGGATCGATACGCAGGGCGCGATGCAGACGACCGGCAACAGCCTGGACCTCGCGCTCGACGGCGACGGCTATTTCCAGGTGCAGATGCCCGGCGGCACGCTCGGCTATACCCGCGCCGGCAATTTCTCGCGCTCGGCCGAGGGCCTGCTGGTCACCAGTGAAGGCTATCAGGTGCAGCCCGGCATCACCGTGCCGCAAGGCACGACGTCGATCACGATCGGCTCGGACGGCACGGTCTCGGCGACCGTCCCCGGCCAGACCGATGCGCAGCAGATCGGCCAGATCCAAGTCGCCAGCTTCCCGAACGGTGCAGGCCTTCAGGCGACCGGCGACAATTACCTGGTGGAGACCGCCGCCAGCGGCGCCGCCAATGTCGGCATCGCCGGGCAGGACGGCCGCGGCAACATCAAGCAGGGCATGCTCGAAGCGTCGAACGTCAACGTCGTCGAGGAACTCGTCGACATGATCGAGACGCAGCGCGCGTACGAGGTCAATTCGAAGATGATCTCGGCGACCGACGACATGCTCAAATACGTCAACCAGAACATCTGATCAGGTCATGGCATCCAAGGCACCCACTCCCTTCCGTTTCAGCGCTCACTGGATCGAGATCACGCTCGCCGCGATCGCCGGTGCGCTCGTCGTCGCGGGCCTCAGCCCGCAGGCGGCGGACGCCAGCATCTTCGGCAAGAAGGCACCACCCGAGGATTTTTCGGTAGCGCGCCCCTTGCCGGTCCAGCCGGTGCCGATCGTCGCCACCGGCTCGATCTTCCAGGCGCAGGACGGATACGCCGCTCTGTATGAAGGCTGGCGCGCGCGGAAGGTCGGCGATCCGCTGACGATCGTGCTGGTCGAGCGGACCGCCGCGTCGAAGTCGTCGGGCTCCAAGCTCGACAGCAATGGCGGCGCGAGCATCACGCCGCCGACCACCGGTGCGCTCAACCTGTTCAACAAGACCGATGCATCGATCAGCGGCGGGCGCAATTTCAACGGCACCGGCGCCGCCGACCAGGCGAACTCGCTGTCGGGTGAGGTCAGCGTGACGGTCGCCGAGGTCTATCCCAACGGCACGATGCTCGTGCAGGGCCAGAAGCGCGTCACGCTCAACCGCGGCGACGAGTTCCTCAAGATCAAGGGTCTGGTCCGCACCGCCGACGTCGACGCGAACAACCGCGTGCTGTCGACGCGGGTGGCCGATGCGCAGATCTCGTACACCGGCAAGGGCGACGTCGCCCGCGCCGGCCGTCAGGGGTGGCTCGGCCGCTTCTTCTCCGTCGTCAGCCCATTCTAAGGCCGTGACCATGCGCTTCCTGCTCGCCCTTTTCGCATCGCTCCTGATCGCCGCGCCAGCCTCGGCCGACCGGATCAAGGATCTGGGCGGGTTCCAGGGTATCCGCTCGAACCAGCTGACCGGCTACGGCATCGTTGTCGGACTCCCCGGCACCGGCGACGACAATCTCGAATATACCGTCCAGTCGCTCAAAGCCGTCGCGTCGCGCTTCGGCCTGCAGCTGCCGCCGACCGCGAACCCCGGCATGAAGAACGCGGCGGTCGTGATGATCACCGCCGAACTGCCGCCGTTCGCAAAGCCCGGCCAGCGGCTCGACATCACCGTTGCCTCTATGGGCAAGGCCAAGTCCCTCCGCGGCGGCAGCCTGATCATGACCCCGCTGCTTGGTGCCGATAACCAGATCTATGCGATGGCGCAGGGCAACCTCGCGGTCGGCGGACTCGGTGCAGAGGGCGCGGACGGATCGAAGATCGTCGTCAATGTGCCCTCGACCGGCCGCATTCCAGAGGGCGCCACGGTCGAACGTGCGGTCGCGACCGGGTTCGACAGCGCACCGACGCTCACCTTCAACCTCGCGCGTGCCGATTTTACCACGGCGCAGAACGTCGCTGGCGCGATCAATTCGAAATTGGGCTTCGGCAGCGCGCAGGCGATCGACGCGGTCTCCGTCGCAGTTCGTGCGCCGTTCGGTGCCGACATCCGCGCGACCCTGATGTCGACGATCGAGAATCTCGATGTCGTCTCGGCCGAACCCTCTGCCAAGGTGATCGTCAACGCGCGCACCGGCACCGTGGTCATCAACTCGGCGGTCCGCGTGGGGCCTGCGGCGATCACGCACGGCAAGATGACCGTACGGATCGACGAGAAGCCGCAAGTCAGCCAGCCCGCCCCGTTCAGCGGCGGCCAGACCGTCGTCACGCCGAACAGCGCGGTTGCGGTCGAGGAGGAGCGTCGCCCGATGTTCCTGCTCGCGCCCGGCCCCAAGCTCGCCGACATCGTCAAGGCGGTCAACGCGATCGGTGCCTCGCCGGCCGATCTGGTCGCGATCCTCGAGGCGCTGAAGGAAGCCGGCGCGCTCAAGGCCGAGTTGATCGTCCTGTGAGCGCGATCAGCACACCCATCACGCCGGCCGCAGCCACGACCGGCATCTCGACGGACACGAGCCGCCTCAAGTCGAAGGACAATCTCGACAAGGCTGGCAAGCAGTTCGAGGCGGTCTTCACCGGCATGATGCTGAAAAGCATGCGCCAGGCCAAGCTTGCCGACCCGCTGTTCGATTCGAAGGCGATCGATACCTTCACCGACATGCAGGATGGGCTGGTCGCGAAGTCGATGGCCGAGCACACGCCGCTCGGCATCGGCAAGGCGATGACCGATTTTCTGAGCAAATCTCAATCCGATCTTAACCCAACCGCGACAGACTCGCCGCCATGAGCGATCTCCTCTCGATCGGCGCCTCGGGCGTTCGCGCCTACCAGACTGCGTTGTCGACGGTGTCGGAGAACATCGCGAACACCGGCACGGTCGGCTATGCCCGACGGACCACGACGCTGGCCGAAGTCTCGTCGATCAACGGCGGGATCAATGCGCGCACGTCGTCGACCGGGAGCGGCGTGCTCGTCATCGGCGTCGGTCGCAGCGCCGACGCGTATCGGTCGCAAGCGGTTCGGTCCGCTGGCACCGATCTCGGCAAGACCGAAACCAGCGTCGCCTGGATGAGCCGGATCGAATCATCGCTCGGCGACAACAAGCTCGGCGATCGTCTCACCAGTTTCTTTGGGTCCGCACAGACCTTGGCGGCCGATCCTACCTCTGTACCAGCACGCGCGGTCATGCTCGAAGCGGCCAAGACGGCGGCAGAGGCCTTCACCGCAACCGGCAAGGCGCTCGACACTGCCGCTACCGAACTCGATTCGTCGGCATCGCAGGCGGTCCAGTCGCTGAATTCGCTCGGAACGGCGTTGGCCAAGGTCAATGACGGGCTGGCTCGCACGCAGCCGGGTTCGTCGAGCGCGGCGCAGCTCGCCGACCAGCGCGACCAGCTGCTCGATCAGATGAGCGCGCTCACCGATGTCAGCACGGCGTTCGACGATCTCGGGCGCGCGACGGTACGACTCGGTGGCGCAACCAGCGCGGTGTTCGTGATCGGCAGCGAAAGCGGGCAGGCGTCGTTCGCTCGCAACGACGAAGGCGCGGTCCAGTTCGCGGTGACGCGGGGCGGTGTCACGTCTGACCTGACACCGACGGGCGGCGCGCTTGCCGGTATGGCCGAGGGGGCGCAGCGGATCGCCGCGGCGCGCGAATCGCTGAACGGCATTGCCAGCGACTTTACCGCTCAGGTTAATATCGTCCAGGCGCAGGGACGCGATCTGGACGGCAATTCCGGTGCCGCGCTGTTCGCGACCGGTACCAGCCCGACCGACATCTCCGTCTCGCTGACCGATCCGCGCGGGATCGCAGCCGCGGGCGCGACCGGCGGCGTGCGTGATGCTTCAAATCTGTCGGCGCTGCAGGCAACGCGGGCCACTGGCGGCTTCGAAACACGGACCACCACGCTCATCGCGGGCAACGCCGCTGCGCTCGAACAGCGCAAGACGGTCGCCGATGCGCAAGGCGCGATCCGCGATGGCGCAGTCGCATCGCTCGCTTCCGCGACCGGCGTCGACCTTGATAGCGAAGCGGTCGATCTGCTGCGCTTCCAGCAGGCGTATCAAGCGTCGAGCCGCGTGATCCAGACGGCGCGCGACACGTTCCAGACCATCCTCGATATCCGGTAAAGCCCATGCAGATCGCCACCAGCCTCTTCTACGATCGCGCGGCCAGCACGATGACGTCGCTCACCGGCAAGGCGGATGCGCTGCAGACTCAGATCGCGACGACGAAGCGATTTTCGGCGCCATCGCAGGACAGCGTCGCCTATCAGCGTCTGGCGGGACTCGCGCGTGATACCGCAAACGACAAGGCGTATGCCGCCAACCTCGGCACCGCCACGTCGGTGTTGAAGCAGGGCGATACGAGCCTCAGCGCGATCACCGATCAGCTCCAGACGGTGACCACGCTGGTGACACAGGCGCGCAACGGCACACTCAACGCCGCGAACCGCAAGGCGATCGGCGAGCAACTCGCCGGAATCGTCGCGACGCTCGCCAGCCTTGCCAATGGCAAGGACGCGCGCGGCGAGGCTCTGTTCGGCGGCGGGGACGGTATTGCTGCAGTTGCTGCCGATGACAGCTACACGCTGGCATCGAAGCCGGTGTCGGCAATCCCGATCGGCGACGGGCAGAGCGTGCAGGCGAACGAAACCGCGGCACGGATCTTCACGGTCGGCGGTAAGGTCAAGCCCGATGGCAGCATCGAAGGCGGCACGAATACGCTGGCGATGCTCGCGGCGATCGCGACCGCATTGCAATCGGACACGTTCACGCCGAGCTCGCTCGATACGTCGCTGGATGACATCCGCGCGGCGTCGGATCAGGTGTCGACCGTGCAGGCCTCGCTCGGTGCACGGGCCGCACGAGTCGATCTGGAGACGTCGCGGCTGCAGGATACCGGCGTGGATCGCGAGGCGACTCGTTCGGGGCTGGAGGATACCGATATCCCGACGGCGGTGGTCGAGCTGCAGAAGACGATGACGATCCTGTCGGCGACGCAGGCGAGCTTTTCGAAACTGTCGGCGCTGTCGTTGTTCGACTATCTTCGCTGACGTTTTCGCGGCCGATATTTTTTAGGCAAAGCACGACGTCTGGTAACCGGTTGGCTACTAAATCCGGTTAATTCTCTGGCTACGTACTTGCCATTGTCGGCCCCAAGGGGTGGCACATAGGGAATTTCCAGCACCATGTTTCCGGTCATCGGCATCGTCGTCCTCCTTGTCATGGTGTTCGGAGGATTCGCCTTCACCGGTGGCGCTCTCGGCCCCGTTCTGGAGGCGATCCCGCACGAGATGCTGATCATCGGCGGCGCCGCCGCCGGCGCATTGATCATCGGTAATTCTGGCAAGGAACTCAAAGCGCTCGGCGCTGGGCTCGGCAAGGTCTTCAAGGGACCGAAATACAAGAAGCAGGACTTTCTCGACGTCATATTCCTGGTCAGCAAACTGATGAAGATGCTCCGGATGGATGGGCCGATCGCGCTAGAGCCGCATGTCGAGGACCCGCAATCCTCGGCGATCTTCGCGGAATATCCGAAGCTCCTGAAAAATCACGCACTCATCAATCTGATCGCCGATACGCTCCGCCTCGTCGTAGTGTCGTCGGGCACGCTCGACGTGCACGCGGTCGAAGAGGTGATGGATCAGTCGATCAAGACGCATCACCACGAGGAGGAAAGCGCGCATGGCACGCTGACCAGCCTCGCCGATGCGCTGCCCGCGCTCGGCATCGTCGCCGCGGTGCTTGGCGTGGTGAAGACGATGGGCTCGATCGACAAGCCGCCGTCGATCCTCGGCTCGATGATCGGCTCGGCACTGGTCGGCACGTTCATGGGCGTGCTGCTCGCCTACGGGATGGTCGCGCCCTTGGCGAACCGGCTGAAGCAGGTGCTCGACGCCGATGCCGCGATCTATGGCGTGGTAAAGCAGATCATCATCGCTTCGCTCCACGGCCATCCACAGCCGCTGGTGATCGAAGCCGCGCGCTCGGGGATCGCGCACAAGAACCAGCCGGGCTTCGCCGAAGTCTTCGACGGCCTGCGCGGCAAGTAAGGCGGCATTCACCATGGCCCGCGCCCCGCACGGCAACATCCAGCCGCCCAAAATCATCGTCAAGAAGATCTATATCGAGGGGCATGGCGGCCATCACGGCGGCGCCTGGAAGGTCGCCTATGCCGATTTCGTGACGGCGATGATGGCATTCTTCCTGCTGTTATGGATTCTCGGTGCAACCACCGAGAAGCAACGCAAGGGCATCGCCGACTATTTCGCCCCCACGCTGATCGACACGCGTTCGCTCGGAATCGGCGGCGGCGGCTTGTTCGGCGGCGAATCGGTGATGGACAAGAACAAGATCGGACCCAAGCCCGGCCAGACAAGTTTGCCGGCGATCGCTATCCCCGACCCCGGCCAGGGCGGCGCAGATACCGGCACGGGTGACAAAGGTTCGCTCAAGAGCCGCGAACTCGCTAGCGAAGACCGCAAGAATTTTGAGGCGATGCGCAAGCGCGTGCTCAGCCAGATCCAAGGATCGGCCAAGCTGTCGCGGCTCGCCAGTCATGTGCGGTTCGTACCGACCCAGGACGGCATGCGGATAGATCTGGTCGACGACGCGGACTATTCGATGTTCGCGCTCGGCACCACCGCGCTCGATCCGCAGGCGGCCGAGTTGATCGGCATGATTGCTGGCTCCATATCGGGGATGAAGAACCCGATCATGATCCGAGGCCATACCGACAGCGTGCCCTATGGCGATCCTCGGGCGATGAACAACTGGATGTTGGCGTCGGGCCGTGCCGAGGCGACACGGCGCCGGTTGCTGTCGGGTGGCACGCCAGAAGCTCGGTTCGAACGAATCGAAGGCGTCGCGGACCGTGAACCGTTGATCGTCAAGGACCCGCATGATCCGCGCAACCGCCGCGTCGCGATCACGCTGCTGTATCGTCGTGGTGCGTTCGGCAAGTAATCGACCGACCTCAGCGGGGATCTTGCACAAAAAAAAAGACCGGCGCCACGGGGCACCGGTCTCGTAGCGTGGACCACCTGTCCTTGGATTACTCCGCGGCGGCGGTTTCGCCCTTGCGCTTGCGCGTCGTCGTCGCCGGCGCGGCGGTCGTCTCTGTCTTGCGCGGACCGGGCTTGCGACCCAAACCGATCTTCTTCGCCATCGCGCGGCGGCTTTCCGAGTAGTTCTCTGCGACCATCGGATAGTCGGGCTTCAGACCATAGCGTTCACGATACTCGGCCGGCGTCATGCCGTGCGTCGCAAGATGACGACGCAACGTCTTGTACGACTTCCCGTCGATCATCGAGATGATGTGATCCTTCGACGCGAGCGATTTGCGAGCCGTAACGGCGGGCGTGTATTCGGCGGGCGCCTCGGCAGCTGGCGCTTCGGTCGAACTACCGAGCAACGCGGACACCGTCTCGTGCATCTTGCCGAGAAAGGCGGGTACGTCTTCGGCGGAGCTGCGCGTATTGGGGTTACCGAGCCAAGCAATCGTCAGCTCGGTGGCGAGTTCGACGGCATTCAGGTCGGTGGCATCTTCGGGCATATTGCACTCCATGATTTGCGGACGCCGTAACAATGTGCGACATCGAGTTCAACCACGGAAAGAGCCTTGCGGACTAATAATTCGGAAAAATCGATATTAAAAGCCTCAAGATGACGAGATGCGTTCATTCTGATTGCTTTGTATCAATGCCGCCGAGGCTTGGCCGATGAGCGGTAACGTGAACAATAGTTCATCGCATAGGCGTTCGGCGCGGGCGTTGGCGGCACCGGACTTTGGGACGGGTTCACTGGACTGTTCGGCATCGGGTCTGGCGTCGGCGAAGATCCGCGTGATCGCCGATCCAAGCACATGTGGCTGTCCGTGTGCTCCGTGCGCGCGATCGGCGATCTCTGTTTTAGGCAGACGATGACGTCGATCCTAATTCCGTGCATGGCGACTTCGCGAGTCGAACGACCTGTCGCCGGCGCTGCCACGCTAGTGATCATCGTAGAGTCGTACGTGACGGTATGCTGGTCGGCGAATGGGGTTTGAAAGACGCATCTATGAAGAACGCTGCTGCAAACTCCGCCACGGCGAAGTGCCCACGGCCAACGGCAGCGATCATCGCATCGTGCCGGTCAGGTCTGCCCGAGCGATCGCTGGCTGAGTGATATGACGCCTCTGACCACCGACCGGCCTGACGAACAGACGCGCGCTCGCCCGGATTGCCACCAGGCGATCTCTATCCTCGACCTGTTCACGATCGGGATCGGGCCGTCGAGTTCGCATACCGTCGGGCCGATGCGTGCGGCGTGGCTGTTCGCCGATCTCGTGGCGGACGAGCATCCGGTGGCGGTGCGCGTCGACCTGTATGGCTCGCTGGCACTGACCGGGCGCGGGCATGCGACCGACAGCGCGGTGATGCTGGGGCTCAGCGGTGCACAGCCCGAGACGATCGATCCGGACCTGATTCCGGTACGCCTCGCCGCGATCCGATCGAGCGGGCGGCTGATGCTGGCGGACCGGGTGGAGATCGGCTTCGAGGAAAGTCAGCATCTGCTGTTCCATGCGCAGACGTTTCTGCCGGGGCATCCCAACGCGGTGACCTTCTCCGCCTCATTCGGTGACGGGCGCACCGTCGAGCGGACCTATTTCTCGATTGGGGGCGGGGCGATCGTCGAGGCGGGGTCGGGGCCAGTGAAGGCGAACATCCTGTTGCCGCGGCCGTTCTCGTCGGGGGCCGAACTGCTCGCGACCGGCGATGCGACGGGGATGACGATCGCCGACATCGTCCGCGAGAACGAGATCGCGTGGCGGCCGGAGAGCGAGACCGACGCGTTTCTCGATGCGGTGCGCGGTGCGATGTTCGCGTCGATCGATCGCGGCTGTCGGCAGGGCGGCATATTGCCGGGCGGGTTGAAGGTGCCGCGGCGCGCGAAGGCACTGTTCGAGGGGTTGCAGGCACGCGATACTGCCGCCGATCCTTCCGCGGTGTTCGAGTGGGTGAGCCTGTATGCGCTCGCGGTGAACGAGGAGAACGCCGCGGGTGGCCGCGTCGTTACCGCGCCGACCAATGGCGCGGCAGGCGTGCTGCCCGCGGTGCTGCGCTTCTATGAGACGTTCACCAAGGATCCGACGGCGAAGGGTGCGCATGATTTCCTGCTGACCGCGGCTGCGATCGGCTTTCTCTACAAGAAGCGCGCCTCGATCTCGGCGGCGGAGATGGGGTGCCAGGGTGAGGTCGGCGTCGCCTGCTCGATGGCGGCTGGGGCGCTGGTCGCGGCACTCGGCGGTACCAACGAACAGATCGAGAATGCGGCCGAGATCGGCATGGAGCATAACCTCGGCCTGACCTGCGATCCGATCGGCGGGCTGGTCCAGATCCCGTGCATCGAGCGCAACACGATGGGTGCGATCAAGGCGATCAACGCCGCCTATCTGGCGCTGCGGGGGGACGGTCGCCATATCGTCAGCCTTGATGCGGTGATCGAGACGATGCGCCAGACCGGTGAGGACATGCGCTCGCAATATAAGGAGACGTCGCTTGGTGGCCTGGCCGTCAACGTCGTCGAATGCTGAAGGATTTTTGATGGCTGCCCCGACGAACCCGCTTCTCGATACGCTTTCGCTGCCCCGTTTTGCGGAGCTCTCGCCCGACCAGATCGCGCCGGCACTCGACGAGGCGATCGCGCGGCATGAGGCGATGGTCGAGGCGCTGACGACCGCGCGGCCGACCGATTTCGCGGGCGCGTGGCTGCCGTACGAGCGCGCGAATACCGAGATCGGCGCGATCTGGTCGGCGGTGTCGCATCTGCACGGCGTCGCGGACACGCCCGAACTGCGTGCGGCGTATTCGGAGGGGCAGAAGCGGCTCGTCGAGAACGACATGAAGGTCGGCCAGAACCGCGATCTGTACGAGGTGTTCGTCGCGCTGAGCGTGTCGCCCGAGTTTGCCGACTTGGCCGTTGAAGACCGGGTCGCGGTGGAGCAGGCGATCCGCGACTTCACGCTGTCGGGTGTGGCACTGGAGACCGAGGCGCGCGATCGGTTCAGCGCAATTTCGGTCGAGCTGTCGGGGCTGTCGAACGAGTTCGGCAGCGCGGTGCTGGACGCGACCGATGCGTGGTCGGAACTGGTGACGGACGAGGCCGATCTTGCCGGGATTTCGGACGTGGACAAGGCGATGTTCGCGGATGCGGCCAAGGCGAACGGGCAGGCGGGCTGGCTCGTCACGCTGCAACAGCCGAGCGTCAACGCGGTGCTGACCTTTGCCGAGAATCGCGCCCTTCGCGCGCGTATGTACCGCGCGTTCGCGACGCGCGCGTCGGACCAGGGGCCGAATGCGGGCGAGTTCGACAACAGCGCCCGGATCGCACGCATCCTCGAATTGCGGCATGAGGGCGCGAAGCTGCTCGGGTTCACCGATCCGGTTGCGTGGTCGCTGGAGACCAAGATGGCTCCGAACGGCGCCGAGGTGATCGCGTTCCTGCGCGATCTGGCGCGGCGCGCGAAGCCGGCGGCGGAGCGCGATCTCGCCGAGCTGAAGACGTTTGCGGCCGAGCAGTTCGGGATCGCCGATTTCGAGCCTTGGGATGCGGGCTTCGTGTCGAACCGGCTGCGGCAGGATCGCTATGCGGTCGATGCGCAGGTGGTGAAGGCGTATTTCCCGGTCGAGCGCGTGATGGAGGGCTGGCAGACGCTGATGCAGCGCTTGTTCGGCATCAAGCTCGTCGAGCGTGACGACGTGTCGCTGTATCATGACGACGCGCGGTTCTTCGACGTGGTCGACGAGAGCGGGACGGTGTTCGCGGGTCTTTACCTCGACCTGCACGCGCGCGCGGGCAAGCGTGGCGGCGCGTGGATGGCGCAGGCGCGGCCGCGGTTGCACGACGGCAATACCGTGACGGTGCCGGTCGCGTATCTGGTCTGCAACTTCGCGCCGGATGGCGGCGAGACGCCGTCGTTGTTGAGCCACAACGACGTGACGACGCTGCTGCACGAGACCGGCCACTGCATCCACCTGCTCTTTACGAAGGTGAATCGGCCGAGCATCGCCGGCACCAACGGCTTTGAGTGGGACGCGATCGAGCTGCCGAGCCAGCTGATGGAGGACTTCGCCTGGGACAAGGATGTGCTGACCGGCATGTCGGGCCACTACAAGACCGGTGAGAAGCTCCCCGCCGACCTGTTCGGACGGATGGTGAAGGCGCGGCATTTCCAGTCGGGGATGTTCATCCTGCGCCAGGTCGAGTTCGCGCTGTTCGACCTGCTGCTGCATCTCGGCACGATGGGCAGCGATCCGATCGAGGTGATCGAGGCGGTGCGCGACGAGGTGGCGGTGATTCGCCCGCCCGCATGGCACCGCTTCCCGCACGCGTTCAGCCACATTTTCGCGGGCGGCTATGCGTCGGGCTATTACAGCTATCTCTACGCGGAATTGCTCGCGGCGGATGGCTTCGAGGCGTTCGCGGAGGCTGGCTTGGTCGATCGCAAGACCGGCGACCGGTTCCGCGAGGAAGTGCTCGCGCGTGGGGCCACGCGTCCGGCGGCGGATAGCTTCCGCGCGTTCCGCGGGCGTGACCCTGAGCCGACCGCGATGCTGGTCCGCCACGGGCTGCAAGGGTGACGAAGCGCGTCGACCGACGCTGGTTGTCGGAGGCGGTGCGGCGGATCGAGGCGGACTATAACCGGTCCGCCGACACGCATTTGATCCGGGTGGATCTGCCGCGGTACCCCGGCATCGTGCTGTATCTGAAGGACGAGAGTTCGCACCCGACCGGCAGCCTCAAACACCGGCTCGCGCGCTCGCTGTTCCTGTACGCGCTGTGCAACGAATGGATCGGGCCGGAGACGACGGTGATCGAATCCTCGTCGGGGTCGACCGCGGTGTCGGAGGCGTATTTCGCCAGGATGCTCGGGCTGCGCTTCATCGCGGTAGTGCCTGCGACCACCGCCAAGCCCAAGCTCGACGCGATCCGCTTTCACGGCGGCGAGATCCACATGGTCGACGATCCGCGCACCGTCTACGCGGTCTCGCACCGCCTGGCCGCCGAGACGGGCGGGCATTATCTCGACCAGTTCACCTATGCGGAGCGCGCGACCGACTGGCGCGGCAACAACAACATCGCCGAGAGCATTTTTGCGCAGATGGGCGAGGAAGAGCATCCGTGCCCGTCCTGGATCGTCTGCGGTGCAGGGACCGGCGGCACGTCGGCGACGATCGGGCGCTTCATCCGCTATTGCCGGCACGACACGAAATTGTGTGTCGCGGACCCGGTGCACTCGGTGTTCCACCGGCATTTCGAGGACCGCTCGGTCACCGCGCTGCCCGAAGGGTGCGCGTCGCGGATCGAGGGGATCGGACGGCCGCGGGTCGAGCCGAGCTTCGTGCCCTCCGTGATCGACCGGATGATCGCTGTCGAGGATGCGGACAGCATCGGCGCGATGCGGGCACTGTCCGATCGGCTCGGGCGGCGCGTCGGCGGCTCGACCGGGACCAACCTCTGGGCCTGCGCGCAGATCGTCGAAGAGATGGCGGCAGCGGGTGAGACGGGGAGCATCGTCACCTTGTTGTGCGACGGCGGCGACCGCTATGGCTGCACCTATTATGACGATTCATGGCTCGACGATCGCGGGGTCGCGTGGACCGACGCGGCCACGCGGATGACGCAATTTCTGGGCTGAGTAACCGATGACCACATGGCAGTTCTGGATCGACCGCGGCGGCACGTTCACCGATGTCGTCGCGCGGCAACCGGCCGGGCGGATCGTCACCGCCAAGCTGCTGTCGGAAGATCCCGAACGCTACGGCGATGCGGCGGTCGAGGCGATCCGGCGGCTGACTGATGGGGCGGACGTGCCGCTCGAACTGCGCATCGGGACGACGGTCGCGACCAACGCGCTGCTCGAGCGCAAGGGCGAGCCGACGTGCCTCGCGATCACGCGCGGGTTCGGTGATGCACTGCTGATCGGCCACCAGGAACGCTCCGATATTTTCGCGCGCGACGTGAACCGTCCGCCACCGTTGTTCGCGCATGTCGTGGAGATCGACGAGCGTGTCGGGGCGGAGGGCGATGTCCTCCGTCCGCTCGACGTCGACGCGGCCCGTGCAGGTTTGCAAGTGGCGTTCGATAGCGGTTTGCGGGCCGTGGCGATCGCCCTCATGCACGGCTATCGCTTCACCGTGCACGAGGAAGCGCTGGCGGCAATCGCAACCGAGATCGGCTTCACCCAAATCTCGGTCAGCCACCGCGTTGCGCCACTGATCAAGCTGATCGGGCGCGGCGATACGACGGTCGTGGACGCGTATCTGTCACCGGTCGTCGATTGCTATGTCGCAGGCTTGAGCGCAGCGCTGGGGCAAGGCGCGCTGTTCATGCAGTCGTCGGGCGGACTGGTCGATGGCGCAGGCTTTCGCGGCAAGGACGCGATCCTGTCGGGGCCGGCGGGCGGCATCGTCGGCATGGCCGCCACCGCCCGCGAGGCCGGGTTCGAACACATTATCGGCTTCGACATGGGCGGCACCTCGACCGACGTGTCGCACTACGCCGGCACCTACGAGCGCGACACCGAGACGCTGATCGCCGGCGCCCGCATCCGCGCGCCGATGCTGCGAATCCACACGGTGGCGGCAGGCGGCGGCTCGATCTGCCGGTTCGATGGCGACCGGTTGATCGTCGGCCCCGAGAGCGCTGGCGCGGTGCCGGGGCCTGCGTGCTATCGTCGCAGCGGGCCGCTGACGGTGACCGACTGCAACGTGATGCTCGGCAAGGTGCGCCCCGAATTCTTCCCCGCGCTGTTCGGACCGGCCGGCGACCAGCCGCTCGATGCCGAGGCGGTAGCGGCGCGGTTCGCGGAATTGCCGCTCGATCCGCAGGTGGCGGCGGAAGGGTTCGTAGCGGTCGCGGTGGCGAACATGGCGAATGCGATCCGCACGATTTCGGTCGCGCGCGGGCATGACGTGACGCGCTACACGCTCGCCTGCTTCGGTGGAGCCGGGGGGCAGCATGCGTGCCTCGTCGCGGATGCGTTGGCGATGGACCGCGTGATGATCCATCCGCTGGCCGGCGTGCTGTCGGCGTACGGCATGGGGCTGGCCGATCGCCGGGTTCTCCGAGAGGCGACGTCGGGCGCGGCGTTCGCTGACTATGTCCAGATCACGCAGGCGCTGGACGGTCTGGCGGAAGCAGCGCGCGACGCCCTGGTGGCGCAGGGCGTCACGGCGGACGACGTTCGGATCGAACGCCGCGTGCATTTGCGCCGAGGCCAGACCGACCACACCATCGAGCTCGAGCTCGATCTCGCCGAACCGCCAGCCATGATCGCCGCATTCGACGCCGCGCACATCGCGCAGTTCGGGTTCGCCAGCGAAGCACCGCTGATCGCCGACCGGATCGTCGCCGAGGCGATCGCCGAGAGCCCGCCGATCGATGCCGCGCTGGTCGCGTTCCCCGAAGACCTAGCCGCGCCCCTGTCCGTCGCCCCGGTCTACATGGCCGGCGCATGGCACGACACGCCCGTCCTGGCGCGCGAAGGCCTCCCCGCCGGACACGCCATCGACGGCCCCGCACTGATCCTCGACAGCGTCTCGACAACGATAGTCGAGCCCGGCTGGCGCGCGCGCGTCGATCCGATCGGCAATCTGATCCTCGACCGGATCGCCCCCCGTGTCGGCGCGAGCATAGGCACCGAATCCGACCCGGTCCGGCTAGCAATCTTCGCCGGCCTGTTCATGAGCATCGCCGAGGAAATGGGTGCCGCGCTCCAGCGCTCCGCCGCATCGGTCAACATCCGCGAACGTCTCGACTTCAGTTGCGCGCTGTTCGACGCGCACGGCAACCTCGTCGCCAACGCGCCGCACATCCCGGTCCACCTCGGCTCGATGGGCGAGAGTATCCGGACGATCATCGACGCACGCGGGAATAACGCAGACGGTCGCGGTATACGTCGCGGCGACGCCTACGCGCTAAACGCGCCGTATCGTGGCGGCACGCACCTTCCTGACATCACCGTCATCATGCCGGTCTTCGCAGGAGATGACGACGCGCCGGCCTTCTTCGTCGCAGCACGTGGCCACCACGCGGACGTCGGCGGGATCACGCCCGGATCGATGCCGCCCGAAAGCCGCTCGGTCGAGGAAGAGGGCGTGCTGCTCGACGACGTGCTGGTGGTCGACGAAGGCCGGTTCCTCGAAACCGAACTGCGCGCGATGTTCGCGTCCGGCGCCTATCCCGCGCGCAACATCGACCAGAACATCGCTGACCTTGCCGCACAGTTGGCCGCCTGCACGCGAGGCGCGGCCGGGCTGACAAGGCTGGCCGACGAATACGGCACCGACGTCGTCGCCGCGTACATGGAGCACGTCCAAGCCAACGCCGACGCCGCAGTCCGCCGCCTGATCACGACGCTAGACGACGGTGCGTTTGCCTACGAGATGGACGACGGAGCAGTCGTCCGCGTGGCGGTTCGCGTCGACCGCGCGGCCGCGACGATGGAGGTCGACTTCGCCGGCACCAGCGAGCAGCGCCCCACCAACTTCAACGCCCCCGTCTCGATCGTCCGCGCGGCGGTGCTCTACGTCGTCCGCGCGCTGATCGACGAAGCCGTACCGCTCAACGACGGCTGCCTGCGCGGCGTGACGATCCGGGTGCCCGAAGGCTCGATGCTCAACCCGCGCTACCCGGCCGCGGTCGTCGCGGGCAACGTCGAGACCAGCCAGGTCGTCACCGACGCGCTGTTCGGCGCGCTCGGCGCGATGGCGGCGAGCCAGGGGACGATGAACAACTTCACCTTCGGCAACGCCGTGCACCAATATTACGAGACGATTGCGGGAGGAGCAGGCGCAGGCCCCGGCTTCGACGGCGCGTCGGTGATCCAGACGCACATGACCAACAGCCGGCTGACCGACCCGGAAATCTTCGAGACGCGCTTCCCGGTGCTGCTGGAAGAATTCTCGATCCGCCGCGGCTCGGGCGGGGCAGGCGCCTACCGCGGCGGCAACGGCGCAACGCGCCGCGTCCGGTTCCTGGAAGACATGACCGCCTGCATCCTCGCCAACCGCCGCCGCGTCGCGCCGTTCGGTATGGCGGGCGGCGACCCAGGCGGACTCGGCTTGGCAACCGTCGAGCGTGCCGATGGCAATGTCGAGCACCTCGGCTCGACCGCCAAGGTAGACATGCATGCCGGTGACGTGTTCGTGATCGAGACGCCCGGCGGGGGTGGCTTCGGCAGGGCGTGACCGCACCCGGTACGGAACGACGCGCCTAAGGCGGAACACCGCGCTCTACGCCGATGCCCGTATCGACCTGCTCCCGAAAAAGATGACGAGAGACGAGAAGCGGCAACTAGCCTCCGCCTATTTCGCAACCAATGCCGACTGGCTGAAGACGCCGCTTAAGAGCTGATTCTATCCCGAGCGCGGCCTGCCCGCATCGGCCAGAGTCGTTCCTAAGCCGCGCCTGTCGGGCTTTTAACGCCAACTCGCGGACGGGATGAACCTGACGCGCGAACCGCACAACAGGCGCAACTTCGCATATGGCGGCAAGGACCCGTTGCCGGCAGAGGCGCCAAGCGCTCGCCCCGTTCGGCTATGCGCTCCTACTCGACCTTCGCGATGGGTTCGGCAGTTATCCCGTTCGAGCAACGGGAATAACGCTCGGTTTTAGGCGTTAGGTCAGCGCGTCTCCCTCCCGTCAAACCGGGCGCGTTCCGGCATCCACGGCGCCGCACCGTCGCGAGACCGTTATCCGCGGAACCACCGTACCCCGGAAACCAGTCCGGGGTACGGGAGCGCCAGCCCCCGACGGGCATCGCTGCCAGTCCGATGACAGCCCATCACGCGGACTTATGTACGCCCGCGAATTGCCGCGATCCGCTCGTCGACGCGCCGTTCGAGGATGGTCAGCGGCATCGCGCCTTCGAGCAGGATGTCGTGGAACTGCTTCAGGTCGAACCGGCTGCCGAGCGCCGCCTTCGCCTTCACCCGAGCCCGCGTCCACGCCATGTGGCCAACCTTGTAGCTGCACGCCTGCCCCGCCTGCGTGCAATAGCGCTCGACTTCGCGTAGCGTCCGCGGTCGAGCGAAACCGGTGGTCGCGACCATATAGTCGGTCGCCTTCTCACGGCTCCATTGCTTGGCATGGATGCCGGTGTCGACCACCAGCCGCGTTGCGCGGAACAGGAACGACTGGAGATAGCCGGCACGCTCGAGCGGCGTCGCATACGCGCCGAGTTCGTCCGCCAGCTGCTCGGCATACAGCGCCCAGCCTTCCGAATAAGCCGAGAAGAAGCCGATCTTCCGCAGCGTCGGGATATCCTTCGATTCCTGTGCGAGGCTGATCTGGAGGTGATGCCCCGGCACGCCCTCGTGATAGGTGAGCGACGGCAACGTGTATTTCGGCCAGTCGCCGACGTCCTTCAGGTTGACGAAGTAGATCGCCGGACGGCTGCCATCGAGCGAGGCGCGATTGTAATAGCCATTGGCAGCGCCGTCCTGGATCTCGACCGGGACTGCGCGAATTTCGAGTGGCTGCGTCGGCACGCGCGAAAACGCCTGGGGCAGCTTGGCGTACATCGCCTTGATACCGTCGTTCAGCCCCGCAATCAGTTCGGTGCGCCCCTCCGCCGTGTTCGCGTAGAGCTGATCGGGCATCACGTTCAGCTTGGCGAGCCGCTCGCCGACGGTCCCCGTCGCATAGCCCTGCGACTTCAGGATCGTGTCGAGCTGCGCGGTGATCTCGGCGACCTGCGAGAGACCGATCCGATGGACCTCGTCGGGGCTCATCGTTGTGGTCGTCGCCTGGTTCAGCGCCATCGCATAGATTGCGTCGCCGTTCGGCACGCGCCAGATTCCGTCGCCTGGCTTGGTCGTCGGTTTCATTCGCTCGATCAGCGCGATCTGGCGATCGAGTGCGGGATAGACTTTCTCGTCGACGATCTTCGCGGCGCGTGCTTGCCAGTCGCCGGTAAGACCCTTGGCGGCGGCACGCTTGACCAGCGACTGGACGATGCTCGACGTCGCGGCAGGCTGGCCCCGCAGTTTCCGCATCTGGCCAAGCGTCAGGTCGAGCGACCAGCCGGGCGCGAGCAGGCCCCGCGTTGCCTCCGCCTGCTGCATCGCGCTTTCCTGGTCGAGCACGGTGCCGAACTGGTCGAGCCGCGACAGATACGCCTCGGCGTCGGGCGTCGCATTGATCGTGTGCGCGGTATTGAGGAAATCGGGCACCTGGAAATAGGCGCCGCCCTGCTGGAAGATCCGGTAGGGGCGGATCGGGCTGTCCATGCCGAACGTCTCGGGCGCGGCGATCTGCGTGTTCAGTGAATAGCGCACTACTTCGAGGTTCAGCTTGGCGGCAGGCGAGAGTCCCACACCGTCGTAGCGCGCAAGGCTCGCGATCGACGCCTTGGTCTCCGCCACGTCGCGCGCGCGCTTTTCGGGCGTCCGCGGCGAAAGCTGGCTCTTGAGGCTGGTGAGCGGTCCCTTGTCGAGGCCGAGCGAGGTCGCCAGTTCAGGCGACCGCGCGACGCTTTTCTGGAAGATCCGCTCGAACTCCGCATTGAGCGCGGTATCGCCGGTCGACTGCGCGAATGCAGTGGACGGCAACACGGTGGTGGCGAGCGCGGCGACGCCCCCCGATGCGAGGAACTGGCGACGATCCATGACGAACTCTCCCGTAAGCTGTTGGTCTTTCTAGGCCATGGCGCGGCCGTACGACCAGAGGCGAACGGATACGATTTTTGGCGACCAAATATACCGCGAGCGCAGCGGAACCGGTTCGGTGATCATAGGTTTGATGGAAGAGCCCGGCGGTGCCATCGCCCCCGACAGATCGCCGGGCTCTTATGCGTAACCAAGGCTTTCCGGTGCACGACGAGATACCCAGGCGTGCGTCAGACACGCGATTGCACATTGTCGGCGAAACGCTGCGATCGTCGTGGCAAACGCCGACCGACACGATGATTACGGACGACATTCCGACGCTGCTGACGCGTCTGTCGCAGGTCCCCAAGACTCGGAAGAAACGCTAGCCCGCTGGTTCGGGCCGCACCTTGATGCGCCCGAACCGACTGGCTCGGCCGTCAGCCTGCCGCAGCGACCTTCATCGCTTCGATCAGCTTCTTGACCTCCTGACTGCGACCGCGCGGCATGATCAGCACGTCGTTGCCGCTGGCGACCACGATCAGATCCTCGACCCCAACCAGCGAGATGCGGACGCCGTCGCTGCGGACGAAGCAGTTCCTGGTATCGATCGCGAGCACGGCACCGTCGCCGTGACTACGATGCGCGTTGCCGTCGCCATCCGTGTCGCTGATGGCGTGGAGCGCATCCCAGCTGCCGACGTCGTTCCAGCCCATGTCGACCGGCACTACCGCGACCCGGTCGGCCTTTTCCATGACCGCGTAATCGATCGAATCGTCGGGCGAGGCGGCGAATGCGACCGCGTCGGGGTAAATCCGCGTGCCTTCGGTCCTCGCCTTATCCATCGCTTCCTGCGTGGCCGTGAGGATGCCCGGATCGAACTGCGCCAGCGCTTCGAGATAGGCGTCGGCGAGGAATAGGAAGATGCCGCCGTTCCAAGCGTGATCGCCGCTGGCCAACATCGACTGCGCCTTGTCGAGCGGGGGCTTCTCGACAAACCGCGCGACCCGGTTGACGCCAGGCTTGAGTTCGTCGCCGATCTGGATCCAGCCATAGCCGGTTTCGGGCGCGTCCGGTGCAATCCCGAAAGTGACGAGCCAGCCTTGTGCGACCAGCGGCATTGCCGCCTCGATCGCGGCATGAAACGCGGCGACGTCGCCGATGACATGGTCGGACGGCATTACCAGCAACGCGTCGCCGCCGCCGCCTGCGGCAATGGCGGCAAGCGCGATGGCGGGGGCGGTATTGCGACCGGCCGGCTCGAGGATCAGCGCCTGTGGGGTCGCGCCGGCATCGGCCAGTTGCTGTTCGACCAGATCGGCATGGCGTGCATTGGCGACGACGATCGGTGCGGCATAGCGTTCGCCCTGCGCTCGTCCCGCGGTCAATTGGAGCATCGTCTCGTTCGCCGTCAGAGCCAGCATCTGCTTTGGCATCTCCGGCCGGGACATCGGCCAAAGGCGAGTGCCGGAACCGCCGGACAAAATAACGGGAACGATCTTACGTGCGGTCATGAATCCTCCAGATACGCCGAGCTATAGCGAAGCGGCCACGCGTGCCAATCGTCGAATGATCCAATTGGATGCGCCATCTTCAGCCTTTTTTGGGGTTTTGCTGCGAGACGTGGCGTTCGGGTGTCGGTAGCATTTACACCGATGTGTCGGGATAGCGGATCATGATACGCCTTTTCAAACACTATGTGCCGCATACCGTCCTGCTGTTGGGGCTGGTCGACTTGATTCTGCTGATTGTCTCAGCGGAGATCGGCTGGGTCGTGCGCGCGCACCAGATCGGCATGATCGTCGAGCCGATCGACACGCGGATCGCGCAGTTGCTGACGTTTGCGATCGCGTTGCAGGTGTCGTTGGTCGCGGTCGGTGCATATGGCGTGGCATCGTTCCTGTCGCTGCGCTTTGCCGCCGCGCGGCTGGCGGTGGCGCTGGCGCTCGGCGTGATGTTCCTGTCGCTGATCTTCTTCCTGGTACCGGCGCTGACATTCTGGCGGTCGAACCTGCTCTATTCGACGATTATCGCGACGGTGTTGCTGGTCACGGTGCGTGCGCTGCTCGGCAAGACGCTCGGCGGCGAGACGTTCAAGCGCCGCATCATCGTCTTGGGCGCGGGCAAGCGCGCGGCGCAGATCCTCGATCTGTCGCGACAGCCTGGCATCAACTTCGTCGTGGCCGGCTTCGTGTGGATGGGCGAGGCGAACCCGGTGGTAACCGACGCAATGCCGCGGGCGGACATCCCGAACCTTGCGGCGCATATCGTCGACCAGAATGCGAGCGAGGTTATCCTCGCGCTCGACGAACGCCGCAACGCACTGCCGATGAAGGATCTGCTCCGCGTCCGGACGACCGGCGTCCAGGTCAGCGAGATATCGAGCTTTCTCGAACGCGAGACCGGCCGCATCGACCTGAAGAGCGTCAACCCGTCCTGGCTGATCTTCTCCGACGGGTTCGCGTCCAGCCGGATGCTGTCGAGCGTGTTCAAGCGCGCGTTCGACATCTTCGCCAGCGGCCTGCTGATGATCCTCACGCTTCCGGTGATCCTGCTGACCGCGATCGCGATCAAGCTCGAATCGAAAGGTCCGGCGTTCTACCGCCAGCGTCGCGTCGGCCTCTACAATGAAGGCTTCGACATTTTGAAGCTGCGCTCCATGCGGCAGGATGCCGAGGTTCCGGGGACGGCGGTGTGGGCCGCGGAGCATGATCCGCGCATCACCCGGGTCGGTCGCTTCATCCGCAAGGTCCGGATCGACGAACTGCCGCAGACCTGGACCGTGCTGAAGGGCGAGATGAGCTTCGTCGGGCCGCGTCCCGAGCGCCCGCAATTCGTCGAACAGCTCGAGCAACAGCTGCCCTTCTACGCCGAACGCCACATGGTGAAGCCGGGGATCACCGGCTGGGCGCAGATCAACTATCCCTATGGCGCGTCGATCGAGGACGCCCGGCACAAGTTGGAATACGACCTGTATTACGCCAAGAACTACTCGCCCTTCCTCGACATGCTGATCCTGTTGCAGACGATCCGCGTCGTGTTGTGGCCGGCGGGGGCTCGATGATCGTCGCCATGGTCATGGCATGATCACGACGACGCTGGTCCTGTGGAGCCACGCGCTTGCGGCACTGCTATTCGGCGCCCTCGCGCTGGCGCAATTGCGGCGGCCCGGCGGCCATTGGCCGCATGCGGCGTTCGTGGTCGCGCTGGCGACGACCAGCCTGTGGGCGCTTGCGGTCGCCGGGATTGACTCGCGTGATGTCGCGACGCGGATCGCTGCTAGCGCACGCGACGTCGCGTGGCTCGGCTTCATGCTCGCGCTGGTCCGACGTGATCGGGCAGGCAATTATGCGCTAGGTGCGGTCTATTTCTTGGTCATGGCACTCGCCGGGACTGCCGCACTACTGGCGATCGTCGAGCGGATGGGGCTGGATGCCGACGCGCTCGCCGCACTGGCATCCGCGCGGACGGTGTTGCGGATGATGGGGGCGGTCAGTGGCCTCGTGCTGGTCCATCACCTCTATCAGGCGGCACCGGCCCCGCGTGGCGGCATTCGCCTCGTGTTGATCGCGCTTGCCGCGATGTGGGGCGCCGACCTGATCGTCTCGGGTGCGATTTATTTCAATGCGCGCTGGATCTCGATGACGATCGTCGCGAACGGCGTTCTGATGACTGGCGTGGCTGCGCTGCTGGTTGTCGGCGTGCATCGTAGCGGCGACTGGACGCTGGCCTTGTCGCGGCCGATCGCGGTGCGCGCGCTGTCGGCGGTCGCACTTATCCTCTACGCCGGGATCACGGCGCTCGCGACCCACATCGCCGCCGGCTATGCAGGCTCGCACGCGCGCGCAGTACAGGCCGCGATCGTGTTCGGCGCGACCGCGAGCGTGCTGGCGCTGCTGTCGACGCCGTGGTTGCGCGCGTGGACCAAAGTGAAGATCGCCAAGCACCTCTTCCGCCACCGATATGACTACCGTGCCGAGTGGCAGCGCTTTACCGAGACGCTCGGCAAGCCGGGCGGCGGTGCCGACACGCTCGACACCCGCGTTGTGAAGTCGATCGCTGACCTAACGGACTCGCCCGGCGGGCTGTTGCTCGTACCAGATGGCACATCGCTGGCGCTTGGCGCGGCCTGGAATTGGCTCAGCGCGGCCGATGGGCCGCACAATGATGCGCTTGCCGCTTATCTTTCGCGCGATGCCCGGATCGTCGAACTCGACTCCGTCCGTGCGGGCGTCGCACCTGATGAAGACTCAGCGAGCGTCCCCGCCTGGCTTCGCGAATGCCCCGAAGCCTGGGCGATCGTCCCGTTGGTTCATGGCGGCGCGCTGGTCGGCGCGATCGTGCTGGCGCGCCCGCCGGTCGATCGTGCACTTGACTGGGAGGATTTCGACCTGCTCCGGGTCGCCGGGCGGCAGGCGGCGAGCTATCTCGCGGAGGACCGCGCGCACGCCGCGCTGGCGGATGCGGCGCGGTTCGACGAGTTCAACCGACGATTCGCGTTCATCCTCCATGATATCAAGAATCTCGTCAGCCAATTGACGCTCGTGGCGCGCAACGCCGAACGCCATGCCGACAACCCCGATTTCCGCGTCGACATGGTCGCGACCCTCAAGGACTCGTCCGATCGCATGAACGCGCTGCTCGCCCGCCTTTCGCAGCACGGCCCCGTCCGCGGCGAGCCACTCCAGCCGCTCGACGTGACCGCGATCGTCGCGCGCGTCGCGACGGCCCGCCGGGCCCAGCATCCGATCGTCACGCGCGGTGGCTCGGCCTGCGCGCTGGGCCACGCGGCCCGACTCGAACAGGTGTTGGGCCAGCTCGTCCAGAATGCGGTCGAGGCCAGCGGCGCGGACGATCCGATCCTGCTGTCGATCGAGCCGGCCGGCGACCGCGTGGCGATCGACGTCATCGATCACGGCTGCGGGATGACGCCCGGCTTCGTCCGTGACCAGCTCTTCCGCCCGTTCGTCTCGTCGAAGCCGGCCGGGTTCGGGATCGGCGCGTTCGAGGCGCGACAATTGGTACACTCGATGGGCGGGGCGCTCGAGGTCGTCAGCCACGAAGGCGAGGGCACGCGCTTTCGCATCCTGCTTCCCGCCGTCGCTGTCGCGGTGGTCTCGCTGGAGGCGGCGGCATGACCGATAAGGACCGCCCCGTCCTGCTGATCGTCGAGGATGATCTTGGGCTTCAGCGTCAGCTTCGCTGGGCGTATGAGGGGTATCAAATCGTCGTCGCGAGCGACCGGACGCAGGCGCTCGATGCGATCCGTGCCTATGAGCCTGGGGTCGTCACGCTCGACCTCGGCCTTCCGCCCGACCCGGACGGCGTGACCGAAGGGTTCGCCACCCTGCGCGATATTCTGGCGATGAAGCCCGATACCAAGGTGATCGTCGCGTCGGGGCACGGTGCACGCGAAAGCGCGTTGCAGGCGATCGCCGACGGCGCCTGGGATTTCTACGCCAAGCCGATCGATATCGACGCGCTCGGGCTGATCGTCGGCCGCGCGTTTCATGTCCATGCGCTGGAAGCGGAGAACCGCCGCCTCGCTGCACGGATCGAAGCGGGCGGGTTCGGTGGTCTCATCAGCGCGTCGCCCGAGATGGCGGCGGTCACGCGCACGCTGGAGCGGGTCGCGCCCGCCAACGTCTCGGTGATGCTGCTCGGTGCGAGCGGCACCGGCAAGGAACTGCTCGCGCGCGGCCTGCACGACGCATCGCCGCGATCGCGCGGGAACTTCGTCGCGATCAATTGCGCCGCGATTCCCGAAACCCTGCTCGAAAGCGAGCTGTTCGGCCATGAGAAGGGCGCGTTCACGGGGGCCGTGAAGACCACCGAGGGCAAGATCGAACAGGCGGCCGGCGGCACGCTGTTCCTCGACGAGATCGGCGACGTGCCGCTCGCGCTCCAGGTGAAGCTGTTGCGGTTCCTCCAGGAGCGCGTGATCGAACGGGTCGGCGGGCGGAAAGCAATCCCGGTCGATACGCGGATCGTCTGCGCGACCCACCAGAATGTCGATGCGATGGTCGCCGACGGGCGGTTCCGCGAGGACCTGTATTACCGCCTCGCGGAGATCGTCGTGCGAATCCCGGCGCTGGCCGATCGGACCGGCGACGCGGTATTGCTCGCGCGCCACTTCGTCACGCGCTACGCCGCGTCGATGAACCCCGTCGTCACCGGCCTTGCTCCCGACGCGCGCGCTGCGATCGATGGCTGGGGGTGGCCGGGCAATGTCCGCGAGCTGGAAAACCGGATCAAGCGCGCGGTGATCATGGCGGACGGCAAGCTGGTCACCGCGACCGATCTCGACCTCGACGGCAAGGCCGAAGACGCCTCAGCGCTCAACCTGCGTGCCGCCCGCGAACTCGCCGACCGGAAGGCGATCCGCCAGGCGCTGGCACGCGCGGACGGCAATATCTCCGGCGCATCGCGATTGCTCGGGATCAGCCGCCCGACGCTGTACGATCTGCTGAAAAGCTACGACCTCCATGCCTGACGTGCGCTATCCGATGCTGCGACGGCGCAAGCGACGGCGGTTGCTGCGCCGGGGGCTGACATTGCCCGCGGCGATCTCGGGCGAACGCGCGCGGTTGCTGGCGATCTGCGCGCTGTGCCTGGTCATCGTGGGGATCGGCGTGGCCTTGGCGATGCGTCCGCCGCGGCCGAATGCGCGCCACCTTCTCGCCGTGAGCCTGACGACGCTCGCAGACGGCAATTACAGCGCGGCGCGAAGCAATGCGCAGGCCGCGATCAAAGCAGCACCGCAATGGGCGATCGCGCATGCCGTGTTGGCGCGCGCCTATCTCGAACTCGGCGATGGTCTGGCGGCGGAAGCCGAACTCGCGCGCGCGATCGACGCGGGATTGCCCGCTGCTCGCCTTCATCAGCTGCAGGCGCATGCACGCTTGTTGCAGGGCGATCCCGACGGCGCGATCGACGAGGCTGCAACGGCCCAACCGCGATATGCCGACTATGCCGACCGTATCCATGCGCGCGCGCTCGCATCGCAAGGTGATGGCGTCGGCGCGCGCACGATTCTCCAGGCGGTGCTCGGGCGCAGTCCTCGCGATGCGGCGGCGTGGACCGATCTGGGGCGTATTCGGCTGACCGCGGGCGATGTCGGCGGGGCATCGGTCGCGGCGACGCGTGCGGCCTCACTGGCACCGCGCGAGCCTGCTGCGCTGACGCTGCAGGGCGAGGTGATCCGCAGCCGCTACGGCTTGATCGCGGCGCTCCCATGGTTCGAGGCGGCGTTGCGGCAGGATGCGTACTACCACCCTGCGCTGATCGAATATGCCGCAACGCTCGGCGATGCGGGGCGCAACGCCGAGATGCTGGCGGCGACGCGAAGTGCGCTGCTGGCACGGCCGGGCAGTGCGCAGGCGCTGTATCTGCAGGCAGTGCTGGCCGCGAGGGCCGGACGGATCGATCTCGCGCGGTCCTTGCTGCGACGTACGGGCGGCGGGATCGGTGGCCTACCGGGTACGCTCCTGCTGTCAGGAAGTCTCGATTATACGCAAGGCAAGTTCGAACAGGCGGCGACCAGCTGGCGGCAGCTGGTTGCAGCCCAGCCGCTCAACATCGCCGCACGACGCTTGCTTGGCGCGGCGCTGCTCCGGCTCGGCGATCGTCGCGGTGCGCTTGATATCCTGCGGCCGGTCGGGCTGCGACGCGATGCCGACAGCTATTCGCTGACGCTGATCGCGCGCGCGTTCGAGGCCGCGGGGGACCACGCGATGGCGGCCGAATTCCTCGATCGCGCAGCGGCGGGGCCGGTCGAGCCGACGTCGATCTTTGCGACGGACGATGCGATCGGTGCGCTCATGGCCAACGCCGTCTCCGCGACTGGCGACCCGACCTATGTATTGGGGGTGATTCGCGCGCAGGTCGCGGGCGGCGATACTGCGGGTGCGATCGCCCGTGCGCGTGCATTACTGCAGGCCGGACCGGGAGCGCCTGCTTCACACCTCGCGTTGGGCGATGCGTTGGTGGCAGCGGGACGCTATCCCGAGGCGGCGAGCGTCTACGCGCGTGCCGCAGACCTGTCGTTCGATGAGCCGACGATGCTCCGGTTGGTCGACGCGCTGGGCCGCAGCGGACGCGCTGCAGAGGCCGCGACCGCGCTTGGGCTGTATCTTTCACAGAACCCGCAGAGCCTTGCCGGTCAGCGTCTGCTGGGTCATTGGCAGGTGGCGTCGGGCGAGTGGGATGCAGCGATCGAGACGCTCGAAGGCGTGCGGCGCCGCGTCGGCAACCGTGATGGCGGCGTGCTGATCGACCTTGCGCTGGCCTATGCCGGCGGAGACGATGGCGCGATTGCGGTGCGGTACGGCCGCGCCGCGTACATCCTGTCGCCGATGAGCGCGGCGGCTGCCGATGCGTACGGCGTCGCGCTGTCCGCCGACGGCGATGCCGACGGCGCGCGTCAGCTGTTGATCAAGGCAACGCGACTGGCGCCGCGTGACGTAGCGATCGCCAACCATCTGACCGCGCTTCGTTGACGGCTTGTCTCGATCGGCTACGCCCGCCAATAGCGGCGTCATGACCGACCCCTTGGACCGCATCGCCGCCGCGCTCGAGCGTCTCTCGCCGCCGCCACCGCCCGTTGCCGATCCGCGCAACCATGCGGCGTATGTCTGGAGCAACGGTGCGCTGACGCCGGTTCGAAGCTTCGTGCCGCTCCCGCTCGGCATGTTGATCGGCATCGACCGTCAGAAGGCGGCGTTGCTTGCCAATCTCCAGCAGCTGGCGGCAGGGTATGCCGCGCAGGACGTGTTGTTGTGGGGCGCTCGAGGTACGGGCAAGTCGGCGCTGGTCAAAAGCGCGGTCGGTGCGGTCCAGGCCCATTTTCGGAACGGATCGCCGAGAGGGGATCTCGCCTTGGTCGAGGTGTCGGACCTGGCCGGTCTTACCGCGTTGTTCGCGACGCTGGCGCAGGTCGATCGGGCGTTCGTGGTGTTCGTCGACGATCTGGGATTCGACGTCCCCGCCGATGCCCGGACATTGCGCTCGATTCTCGAGGGTGGCGCCGAACCGAGACCGGCCAATATCCGGTTGGTGGTGACTGCGAACCGTCGCCATCTGGCGCCACGCGATATTGCCGAACAGGAAAGCGCGATCAATCCACGTGATTCGATCGACGATCACTTGGCCTTGGCCGACCGCTTCGGGCTCAGCCTGGGTTTTCATGCGCTGGATCAGGATGGGTATCTTGCGATCGTCGCGGCTTATGCCGAGGGGAACGATTTGTCGTTCGAACCGGGCGATGCGATCGGATGGGCGACTAGACGGGGCAGTAGGTCAGGCCGCGTCGCGTGGCAGTTCATTGTCGATCTCGCGGGCCGTGCCGGCAAGACACTTTAACCAGAAAACGAGGGCTGGCCGCAAAACGAAGGGGCCGACGTCCAAGACGTCGGCCCGAAACGCTTAGTTGCTGTCCGAGTTGTCGTCCTTGACGATCGCGACAACACCGATTGCGACCACACCGGCAGCGATCAGCGCTGCGATCAGACCACCACCAGCAGCTTCGTTCTTGTCCGACGTTGCCGAACCAGCGCGTGCGGTCGACGACGACAGCGAGACTGCCGGTGCTGCGGTTGCTGCAACCGAGGTGGAAAGCATTGCGACAGCAAGTGCTGCACCGGTAAAGGTCTTGAGGTTCATAAAAGTCTCCAAAATTAGTGCACAACAATATGACGCAACGCAATATCTGTCAATGCGTTCCGCCCAAAACCGAGTCCATGCGATGCGGAGCCGACAGCTGCGTCGGCGGTCAATACGCGGATGACGGTAAACCAAATATTGCAGCGCGTAGAACGCTATGCAGCGCCTTCAACCATCTCGGCCAATTCCAGCCATCGTAATTCGGCGGCTTCCTTCTCGGCGCGCGCGGACTCGATCGCCTTGGTCAGCTTCGCGAACGTCGCGTTGTCGCGCATGTAAAGATCGGGCTTGGCGAGCTTGACCGCATCGGCCGCCATCTGCACGTCGAGTTCCTCGATCCGCTTGGGCAGCAGCTCGTAATCGCGCTGGTCCTTGTACGTCAATTTCGCGCGGGGGGCGGCGGCAACCGGCGCGGTCGCCGCGACCTTCTTCGACGCACGCTTGCCGGTGGTCGTCGACGCGCGCCGCTTTTCCCAATCCTCGTACCCGCCGGCGACGACGTCAACCGTGCCCGAGCCATCGAGCCCGAGCGTGATCGTCACGGTCCGGTCGAGGAAGTCGCGGTCGTGGCTCACGATCAGCACGGTGCCGTCGTAATCGCCGATCACCTCCTGCAACAGGTCGAGCGTCTCGAGATCGAGATCGTTGGTCGGCTCGTCGAGCACCAGCAGGTTCGATGGCTTGGCGAATTCGCGCGCGAGCAACAGGCGTGAGCGCTCGCCACCCGACAGCGAGCCGATCTTCGCGTCGACCATGTTCGGGTCGAACAGGAAGTCCTTCAGGTATCCGTGGATATGCTTGCGCACGCCGAGCACGTCGATCCATTCGCCGCCGTCGACGACGACTTCGCGGACCGTCTTCTCGGGCGCCATCAGGCTGCGCTGCTGGTCGATCACCACCGCGTCCAAGGTCTGGGCGAGTTTGATCGAGCCGCTGTCGGGCTGGATCTCGCCGGTCAGCAGCTTGAGCAGCGTCGACTTGCCCGCGCCGTTGCGGCCGACGATGCCGATGCGGTCGCCGCGGGTCACCCGGAGCGTCAGGTCGCCGATGATCGTGCGGTCGCCGTAGGTCTTGGTGACGTTCTTGGCGTCGATCACGACCTTCGTCTTGGAGTCGTCGCTGCTGGTCGTCAGGTTCGCCGACCCCTGCGGTCCGATCATCGACGCGCGTTCGGCGCGCATCTCGTGCAGCTTGGTCAGGCGGCCCTGGTTGCGCTTGCGACGCCCGGTGACGCCGCGCAGCAGCCAATGCTCCTCCAGCTTCAGCCGTGCATCGAGCTTCTCGGCCTGGCGCTGTTCCTCGGCATAGACCTGCTCGGTCCACGCCTCGAACCCGCCGAAACCGACCTCCGCCCGGCGGATCGCGCCGCGATCGAGCCACAAGGTCTGCTTGGTCAGGCGGGTCAGGAAGGTACGGTCATGGCTGATGACGACGAACGCGCCGCGGAAGCGCTTGAGCCACTCCTCTATCCACTCGATCGCGCCGATATCGAGATGGTTGGTCGGCTCGTCGAGGAGCAGCACGTCGGGGTCCTGCGACAACGCGCGGACGATCGCCGCGCGGCGCCGCTCGCCACCCGATGCGGAGGCCGCCTCGCGCGACAGGTCGATGCCGAGCTGGTCGGCGATCGAATCCGCCTCGTAGTTCACCGGCGCATCGTCGCCCGCCATCACGTAATCGCGCAGCGTCGCGAAGCCGCGCAGGTCGGGCTCCTGCTCGAGGATCACGACGCGGGTGCCGGGGACGATCACCCTGCGGCCCTCGTCGGCGATGACGCTGCCGCCGAGCAGTTTGAGCAAGGTCGTCTTGCCGGCGCCGTTGCGGCCGATCAGTGCGAGCCGGTCGCGCGGGCCGATGTGGATGTCGAGGTTGCGAAAGAGCCATCCCGAGCCCTGGACGAGTCCGAGGCCTTCGAATGCTAAGATTGGTGCTGCCATGTCCGCGCCACGTAGGGGGGCGAAGTGATGCAGGCAAGTTACACCGTCATGGTAACCTGCGTCAGTACCATGCGCCGCCCCATTCACAGGCTGTTCAATGCCGGGGGGCTATGCCACGGCCATGAAGATGTTGCTTTTCCTTGCGACCTTGGCCGCGGTGCCTCTGCTGACGGGTGCTGCCCCCATGCTGGCGGGCGACCCGCCGCAACGGCGCAGCGATCAGATGTCGGCATTGGAGGCGCGCAGGACCGGAGCGCCGTCTTTGCGCGAAATCGAGTCGCGTGTGATCCCGACGATGAAGGGCGCGCAGTATCTCGGCTCGGACTATGATTCGGGCAGCGCCATTTACACGCTGAAATTCCTGCGCGATGGAACCGTCATCTGGGTCGACGTCGATGGCCGCAACGGCCAGATCGTCGGCCGCACGGGTCGCTGAAAACCCCAATCGAGAGGATAATCATGCGCGTTCTGATCGTCGAGGACGAGCCGAATCTCGGCCAGCAATTGAAGAATACCCTTGAGGGGGCCGGCTACGCGATCGATCTCGCGGTCGATGGCGAGGAGGGGCATTTCCTCGGTTCGACCGAGAATTACGACGCGGTCGTGCTCGATCTCGGTCTGCCCGAGATCGACGGGCTGACCGTGCTGGATCGCTGGCGCAAGGAGGGCAAGGTGATGCCCGTCCTGGTGCTGACCGCGCGCGACAGCTGGTCGGACAAGGTCGCCGGGCTCGATGCGGGCGCCGACGACTATGTGGCGAAACCGTTCCAAAGCGAGGAGCTGATCGCGCGTCTGCGTGCTCTGATCCGTCGGGCTTCGGGCAATGCCTCGTCCGAGCTGACCGCAGGCGACATCCGCCTCGATACGCGCAGTGGCAAGGTGACGCGCGCCGGCGAGCCGGTGAAGCTTACCGCGCAGGAATACAAGCTGCTCAGCTACCTGTTGCACCACAAGGGCAAGGTCGTCAGCCGGACCGAGCTGATCGAGCATATCTACGACCAGGACTTCGATCGCGATTCGAACACGATCGAGGTGTTCGTCACGCGCATCCGCAAGAAGCTCGGCCAGGACGTCATCACAACGATCCGCGGGCTCGGCTACAGTCTCGAAGACCCGGACGCCTGATCGGCACACGATGGATAGCGCGCCTGTCATAGACACGCCGATCCGCGTGCCCGCGGCGGTGAAGGGATCGCTGTCGCGGCGGATGATCCTGATCGCGGCGGTGTGGATCGGCGTGCTGCTCAGCGGCGGCGGGTTCGCGCTCGACCGCGTGCTGTCGGCGGCGGTGACGCGCAATTTCGACGACCAGCTCGAATACGTCCTCCGCTCGCTGCTGAACTCGTCCGAAATCGGTCCTGAGGGCGAGGTGATTTTCACCCGCGAAGCGGTCGCCGACCAGCGATTCCTCGAGCCCTATTCCGGACTATATTATCAGGTGTCGGCCAAGGGGCAGGAAGACCTGCTGTCACGTTCGCTGTGGGATCGGAAATTGGCGTTCGGCAGCACGCATGACGACCGCACC
Source organism: Pseudomonadota bacterium (assembly GCA_040388215.1). Classification (GTDB taxonomy): domain Bacteria; phylum Pseudomonadota; class Alphaproteobacteria; order Sphingomonadales; family Sphingomonadaceae; genus Sphingomonas. The sequence continues at coordinate 334,169 of JAZKCH010000006.1, forward strand.
GCGCACTTCTACGACAGCGCGCAGTTCCCCGACGAGAAGCTGCGGATCGTCGAGCGCGATGCGGTGATCCCCGGCTCCAAGGTGCATTGGCGGTTCCAGGTCGCGCAGAGCCGCGACGGGCTCGACGCGCAGATCACGACGTTGCGTCGGACGCTGGTGCGCAGCTTCGCGCTGCTGGCGCTCGGGCTGATCGTGATGGCGGCGCTGCAGACCTTCTACGGGCTTTGGCCGCTGCGACGGGTGCGCGAGGAGATCGCGCGGATGCGCGCCGGCCAGTCGAACCGGGTGTCGAGCGCGATGCCGGTCGAGGTTGCGCCGATGGTTGAGGAGCTGAACGCGCTGATCGAGCACAATGAGCGCCAGGCGGAAGAGGCGCGCCGTCACGCCGGCAACCTCGCGCATGCGCTGAAGACGCCGCTGACGGTGATCATGAACGCCGCCACCGCGCAGTCGGACGATCTCGCCGACACTGTGATCCGCGAGGCGCGGACGATGCGGCGGCAGGTCGATCACCATCTCGCGCGGGCGCGTGCGGTCGGCCGACGCGGTTCCGCGCATAGCCGCGCGGACGTGTGGCCAAGCCTCGAATCGGTCGAGCGCGCGGTTGGGCGGCTGTATCGGCATGTCCGGATCGACGTGACGGGGCCGCGCGGGTTGCAGGTCCATGTCGAGCGGCAGGATCTCGACGAGATGCTTGGCAATCTGATCGAGAACGCAGCGAAATATGGCGGCGGCAGCGTGTTCGTCACGGTCGGCGCGCAGTCGGGCTTCGTCGAATTCCTGGTCGAGGACGACGGCGTCGGGATTCCGGAAGAGGAGCGCGTGCGTATCTTCGATCGCGGCGTGCGGCTGGATACGGGCAAGCCTGGGACCGGGCTTGGGCTGGCGATCGTGCGCGATGTGGCGGAGATCTACGAGGGGACCGTCGCGCTTGAGGAGAGCGAGGACCTTGGTGGGTTGCTGGTACGGCTTCGGTTGCCCGCGGCGAACTGACCCTGCTTCGATCCTCCCCTGCAAGGGGAGGTGGCAGGCCGAAGGACTGACGGAGGGGTATCGCGCTATCGAGAGGGTTTCACCCCTCCGTCTGGCTGCGCCAGCCACCTCCCCTTGCAGGGGAGGATCACGTTACCCCCGCGAGCGCGCCTGGCGGTACGTTCCCAACACGCGGAGCCACTTCGAATGGAACCCGAGTTCCTCCAATGCATGGTCGAGGTTCACATCCCCCGGCTTGCCGACCACGTCCGCATAGAATTCGGTCGCGGAGAAGCTGCCGTTGCGCTGGTAACTCTCCAGCTTGGTGATGTTCACCCCGTTGGTCGCGAACCCGCCGACCGCCTTGTAGAGCGCGGCGGGGACGTTCTTCACCTCGAAGATCAACGTCGTCATCCACTCAGCCCCGACCGGCTCCTGCGCCGCTGGCGGCTTGCCGCCCCGTGCGAGAACCACGAAGCGCGTCGTGTTGTGATCCGCGTCGGCGATGTCGGTCGCGAGCAGGTCCAGCCCGTACAGCCCGGCAGCGGCAGGTGGCGCGAGTGCCGCGATCGCAGGATCGGCGAGTTCGGCCACCTTCGCCGCAGCGCCCGCAGTGTCGGGATAGCTCACCGGCTCGATCCCGTGCGCCTTCAGCCAGTGTCGGCACTGGCCGAGCGCCTGCGGATGGCTCATCGCCTGGCGGATGCCGTCTCGCGGGCCGGCGCCCATCAACGCATGGCGGATCGGCAGGAAATGCTCGCCGGTGATCACCAGCCCCGATTCGGGCAGCAGGAAATGGATGTCCGCCACGCGGCCGTGCAGCGAATTCTCGATCGGGATGATCGCGCAGTCGGCGCGTCCGTCCTTCACCGCGTCGATCGCGTCGGAGAAATCGAAGCAGGGCAAGGGCAGGCCGTCGGGGAACGCCTCGACCGCCGCGACATGGCTGTTGGCGCCCGGCGCGCCCTGGAACGCGACCGCGCGCGTGGGGTCTGCTGCAGCTGCTTCGGTCATCCGCGCGACGATCGGGCGGGCGGGTACGGCGAAGTTTTCCATGAGCCGGGCGCCTAGAGAGCCGAGGAGCCATGTTCAAGCGCGGCTTGCGGTGCGCGCCCGCGTTTTCTATGGCTGTCCCAAATAGAACAGGGGCGGACGCGCAATATGGACAATCGGACCAATACGATCGCCGGCTGGGTGCTCGCAGGGTGTGGCGCGGCGCTGGGTCTGTCGATCGTCGGGGGCATGATGTTCCACGGCGAGCGCCCCGAGAAGATGGGCTATGCGATCGAGGGTGTCGTCGCCGAGGGCGGCGAAGGTGCCGCCGCCGAAGTGCCGATCGCGTCGCTGCTGCCGACCGCCGATGCCGCCAAGGGCGCCGAAGTCTTCAAGAAGTGCGCCGCCTGCCACACGATCAACCAGGGTGGCGCGAACGGCGTCGGCCCGAACCTGTACGGCACGGTCGGCGAGGAAATCGCCAAGGGCAAGGGCGGATACGCCTTCTCCGCGGCACTGGCGGGCGTCGGCGGCAAGTGGGACTTCGACAAGCTCAACGCGTGGCTGACCAGCCCGCGGAAATTCGCGAACGGCACGAAGATGACCTTCGCGGGCTTAGGCAACGCGCAGGATCGCGCGAACGTGATCCTGTATCTCAACCAGCAGGGTTCGAACCTGCCGCTCCCCGCGGCGCCTGCGGCTGGTGCTGCGCCGGCGGCCAAGGATGCGGCGGCAAAGGATCAGCCGGCGACGGCGAACGCAGCCGAGGCTGCGGCGACGGAAGGTGCGCCGACCGCCGACATCGCCAACACCGGTACGCCAGCCTCGGGTGCGCCCTCGGTCGATCCGGAAGCAGCGCGCAAGGGCGCCCGCTCGGAGAAGTAATCGCTTCTCCCTCTCCCCCTGCGGGGAGAGGGAGCAGAGGTGCGGTTACTGGCTAGAATGATCGGCGAGGCTCACCTTCCTGCCATATCTTCCCCTGCCAGGGGGGCGCTGAAGGTGCCGAGGGAGACGCGGAACGTAGGTGCCGCTCACGTTCGATCCCGCTCTATTCCGCCATCCCGGCGGAAGCCGGGACCCACGGTTGCGGTCAGCGTCATAAGCGGACGCTCCGTTTCCATGGGTCCCGGCGTTCGCCGGGATGACGGAGTGGGTGGTAGTTGGAACCGGGAGAAAGCTTACCCCTCGGCCGCATCCCGCTCCGCCCGCTCGCGATAGAACGACTGCACCGCGTCCCAGGCTTCGTCCGCCGTCTCGACATAGCGGAAGATCCCCAGATCCTTCTCGCTGACGACGCCTTCCTCGACCAGCGCGTCGAAATTCACGACCCGCTCCCAGAACTGGCGCCCGAACAGCAGCACCGGGATCGGCTGGATCTTCCCCGTCTGGATCAGCGTCAGCAGCTCGAACAGCTCGTCGAACGTCCCGAATCCACCCGGAAACGCCGCGAGCGCCCGCGCATGCAGCAGGAAGTGCATCTTCCGCAGCGCGAAATAGTGGAACTGCACCGACAACGAAGGGGTCACATACGGGTTCGGTGCCTGCTCGTGCGGCAGGACGATGTTGAGCCCGATCGACTCGGCACCGACGTCGTCAGCACCGCGGTTCGCCGCTTCCATGATCGACGGGCCGCCGCCCGAGCATACCACGAACTGCCGCCAGCCACGCTCGTCACGCGGCAGCACGCTGACCTTCGCCGCCAACTCGCGCGCGACGTCGTAATATTTCGACTTCTCGACCAGCCGCTCGGCGATCTTCTTCGACTTCTCGTCGGTCGCCAGCGCCAGCAACGCCTGTGCCTTCGAAGGCTCGGGGATGCGCGCCGACCCATAGAACACGAACGTCGAACCGATCTTCGCCTCGTCGAGAACGAGTTCGGTCTTCAGCAGTTCGAGCTGGAACCGCACTGGCCGCAGGTCTTCGCGCAACAGGAAATCCATGTCCTGGAAGGCGAGACGGTAATGCGGGTGCTGTGTCTGCGGGGTGGAAACGGAGTCGCGGGCGGACTCGGCATCCTGGCTGGCGTTCGGAAAAACGCGCGTCGGTACTCGTGTATCTGTCATTTAGGCGGGATTAGAGGAAAGGGGCAGGGAGGGCTAGAGCGAGTCACCCCAAGCCCAGCCTCTAAGCAGCCGTCATCCCAGCGAAAGCTGGGATCCAGGGTTACGGACCGCGGCGCTCTTGGCTCTGGATCCTGGGTCGAGCCCAGGATGACGGCTGGGTGCGGGTCAGCGGCAGAAACCCGCACGATCGTCTTCCAGGTGAAGGTGGTTGCGGTGCGCGGCGTTGTAGTCGGGGCTGAGCACCGTCCCGAACCGCTTGCACGCCGACGCGCGGATCGTCTGGAGGAATTGCCGGACCTGCGGATCGGGCGAGTTCCAGTCGTTGAGCACGGTGATTCGCCGCCCGTCCTTCAGCACGAACCCGCCGATATCGATCGCGTTGGCGATCGCATGGCCGGAGCGCCGGTTTGCGTTGCGCGCCGACCCGACGATGTTGCGGCACGAATAGCTTCCCATGCTGTCGATCCGCGCGAGTTCGCTGCCAAGCATCTGGTACGCCGCGGGCGCGACCGCGTTGCGCGTCCAGCCGATGAACGCGCGCGCCGCGCCGCAACGGACCGCGGTGAGGTTGGCGACGGGGACGCCGATATCGACGAGCTTCACGGTGCCCGCGAGCCCGCAGCCGGCGCCGGTCTCGCGGTCGGGCAGGACCTGGAACGACACGTGCAACTGGCGCAGATCGGCAAGGCACTGCGCGGTTTCGCGATTGCTAGGCACCGACAAATTCGGGCGAGTCTGTGGCGGGGCGTTGGGGCGGTCCGCCCGACCGCAGCCCGCGAGCGCGAAGAATGCGATCGCTACCGTGGTGCGACACCAAAGATTATTCGAAAATCGCATCCTCGGCGACCTGTGGCGGAGCTTGCCGCATCTCGCCAGCCCTATCGCGCTGCATCTGCGACAGGCGGCGCATGATCGTCGTCAGGGCGATCGTCAACGCGATGTCGACCGGCACCGCGGCGACCGTGAACCACGAGGCGGTGATCAACTGCTCGGCGGTCTCGGCATGCATGGACAGGCGAAAGTCGATGTTGGAAATGATCGACGATGCGATCCAGCAGCCCCACCAGATCCGCAGCACGGCGGGAATGGGGACGGCGTCTGGCGCGTGCGGATCGGCCGAGACCTGCCATATCTCGCTGACCGCCTGGAACGGTTTCCAGAGATTGGCGATGGGGACGAAGAACCAGCCGACCGCCCAGCCCGGCGTGACCGCCATCGCCGGACCGAGGGCCTGCGCGTTGCGGCTGGAGCGATAGATCCAACGCAGCACCGCAATGCCGGCGGCGACGACCGCCACGACATTGAGCACACCTGTCGCAGCGAGGACCTGCTCCAGACCCGCGAACGACTCCGCCGGTGCGATCGCGCCGCCGAGGCCGCCCAGCACGCCGATCGTGTAAAGCGCGGACATGCCGAGCGCCACGTCGGTCGCGAGCCACGTCCAGATCAGGGCCGTGGCGATTCGGGTGAGCCGTGCAGTGTCGACCAGTGGCTCGGCACCGTCGGCAACAGGACCATAGGCCGGATCGGTCACGACAGCGTGACCGCTATCTTGCGTAATAATCGTGCGCTCGCGGCACCGACGACTTTGGCAGACTTGCGCATGTCATTTCCCCCAAAACACGCGGGGTAGTGACGGTAGCGAAACGAAACAACTGTCCTTGATGCGGTTGACACCCCCGCGAACGCCGCTAGGGCCGGCGACGGGCCACGCGGTCCCAACGCCGCGCGTGCTCTCTGTGAGGAGAGATACATGACTGATACGACCTACGCACCCGCTACAGATGCGCCTGCGCTGCCCGCTACGAAGCCGGCACGTCCCTTTTTTAGCTCCGGTCCCTGCGCGAAACCTCCGGGTTGGTCCGCGGACAAGCTCGCCACCGAATCGCTCGGTCGCTCGCATCGCTCGAAGATCGGCAAGACCCGCCTCCAGTACAGCATCGACCTGATGCGCGAACTGCTCAAGCTCCCCGATACGCACCGCATCGGCATCGTCCCCGGCTCCGACACCGGCGCGTACGAGATGGCGATGTGGACGATGCTCGGCGCCAAGCCGATCACCGCGCTGGCCTGGGAAAGCTTCGGCGAGGGCTGGGTCACCGATGCCGTGAAGCAGCTCAAGATCGATCCGACCGTGATCCGCGCCGATTACGGCCAGCTCCCTGATCTGGACGCGGTCGACTGGTCGAACGACGTGCTGTTTACCTGGAACGGCACCACCAGCGGGGTGCGTGTCCCGAACGCGGACTGGATCCCGGACGACCGCGAGGGTCTCTCGTTCGCCGATGCGACCAGCGGCGTGTTCGCCTACGACATCGACTGGACCAAGATCGATGTCGCGACCTTCTCGTGGCAGAAAGTGCTCGGCGGCGAGGGCGCGCACGGCGTGTTGATCCTTGGACCCCGCGCGGTCGAGCGTCTCGAAACGTACACCCCTGCATGGCCGCTCCCGAAGGTGTTCCGCCTCGTCTCGAAGGGCAAGCTCACCGAGGGCGTGTTCAAGGGCGAGACGATCAACACCCCGTCGATGCTGGCCGTCGAGGATGCGATCTTCAGCCTCGAATGGGCGAAGTCGCTTGGCGAGGACGGGCTGATCAAGCGGTCGGATGCGAATGCTGCTGCTTTGGACAAGATCGTCGCCGAGCGTGACTGGTTGGGGCATCTGGCGGTCGATCCGGCGACGCGGTCAAAGACCAGCGTGTGTCTCACCGTCGAGGGTGCGGACGAGGCGCTGATCAAGGCGATGGCGTCTGCGCTCGAAAAGGCTGGCGCGGCATATGACGTGGCGGGCTACCGCGACGCACCCCCGGGCTTGCGTATCTGGTGCGGCGCGACCGTCGACACCGCGGATATCGAGGCGCTCGGCCCCTGGCTCGACTGGGCCTACGCGACCGCCAAGGCGGCCTAACTAGCTACCGCGTCTTTTACGTCCTCCTTCCAACAATCACCCCTATTCCGTCATCCCGGCGCACGCCGGGACCCATGGACACGGAGCATCCGCTCATGAAGCGAACCGCTACCGTGGGTCCCGGCTTCCGCCAGGATGACGGGAGGGGGTGAGGATCGGATCGGAAGGCGGCACCCAAATCCCCCGAAATTCCCAGGAGCAATCCCATGCCAAAAGTCCTCATTTCCGACAAAATGGATCCCCGCGCCGCGCAGATTTTCCGCGAGCGCGGCGTCGAGGTCGACGAGATCACCGGCAAGACGCCCGCCGAACTGATCGCGATCATCGGCGAGTATGACGGCCTCGCGATCCGTAGCTCGACCAAGGTCACCAAGGAAATCCTCGAACACGCCACCAACCTCAAGGTCGTCGGCCGCGCCGGCATCGGTGTCGATAACGTCGACATCCCCGCCGCGTCGGCGAAGGGCGTGGTCGTCATGAACACGCCGTTCGGCAACTCGATCACCACCGCCGAGCACGCGATCGCGCTGATGTTCGCGCTCGCCCGGCAACTGCCCGAAGCCGACGCCTCGACCCAGGCCGGCAAGTGGGAGAAGAACCGCTTCATGGGCGTCGAGCTGACGTCGAAGACGCTCGGCCTGATCGGTGCGGGCAATATCGGCTCGATCGTCGCCGACCGCGCGCGCGGCCTGAAGATGAAGGTCGTCGCGTTCGATCCGTTCCTGACGCCCGAGCGCGCGATCGAGATCGGCGTCGAGAAGGTCACGCTCGACGAGCTGCTCGCCCGCGCCGATTTCATCACGCTGCACACGCCGCTGACCGACCAGACGCGCAACATCCTCTCGGCCGAGGCGCTCGCCAAGACCAAGAAGGGCGTCCGCATCATCAACTGCGCGCGCGGTGGCCTGATCGACGAGGTCGCGCTGAAGGCGGCGCTGGATTCGGGGCAGGTCGGCGGTGCCGCGCTCGACGTGTTCGTAGAAGAACCCGCCAAGGCGTCGCCGCTGTTCAATACGCCGAACTTCGTCAGCACGCCGCATCTCGGCGCGTCGACCACCGAGGCGCAGGTCAACGTCGCGATCCAGGTCGCCGAGCAGATGGCCGATTTCCTGATGTCGGGCGGCGTCACGAATGCGCTCAACATGCCGTCGTTGTCGGCCGAGGAAGCGCCGAAGCTGAAGCCGTACATGGCCCTGGCCGAGAAGCTCGGCTCGCTCGTCGGCCAGCTGACCACCGGCGCGGTATCGCGAATTTCGGTGCATACCGAGGGGGCTGCGGCTGAACTCAATGCGAAGCCGATCGTGAGCGCGGTGCTCGCCGGCTATCTCCAGACGCAGACCGCGACCGTCAATATGGTCAACGCCCCCGTGCTGGCGCGCGAGCGTGGTCTGGAAGTCCGCGAAGTCCGTACCGAGCGCGAGGCGGATTATCACACGCTGCTCCGCGTCGCGGTGAAGACCGAGGATGGCGAGCGGTCTGTTGCCGGCACGCTGTTCGGCGATTCGGCACCGCGTCTGGTCGAGCTGCTCGGGATCAAGATCGAAGCCGATCTGGCTGGGCCGATGTTGTACGTCGTCAACGAGGATGCGCCCGGCTTCATCGGGCGCCTCGGGACTGCGCTGGGCGAGGCTGGGGTGAATATCGGTACGTTCCATCTTGGACGTCGTTCGGCTGGTGGCGAGGCGGTGTTGCTGCTCTCGGTCGACGAAGCGGTGACGCCGGACTTGCTCACCAAGGTCCGCGCACTCCCAGGCGTAAAGACCGCGATGGGCCTCAACTTCTAAGGCTCGCGAACGGGGGGCGAAGTGGTTAGAGGCACGCGTATGACTGCTTTGCTCCCCGAAGGTTTCCGAGATCGCCTCCCCCCGTTCGCCGATTCGGCGGCGGCATTGGAAGCCCGCGTGCTCGAAGCCGCGCGTCTCCACGGCTATGAACGCGTCGACCCACCGCTCGCCGAATTCGCCGACGGGCTCGAGATGCGGCTCAAAGCCGGTGGGTTGCACGACGCGGTCCGCTTCGTCGATCCGGTCTCGCAGCGGACGCTCGCGATCCGGCCGGACATCACCGCGCAGGTCGCGCGGATCGCGGCAACGCGCATGGGGCATCACCCGCGTCCGGTGCGGCTGAGTTATGCTGGTTCGGTGCTGAAACTCCGCGCGTCGCAGCTCGCGCCGGCGCGCGAGACGCGGCAGATCGGGTGCGAGTTGATCGGCCTCGACTCGGTCGCCGCCGCGCAGGAGCTCGTTGCGGTTTCGGTCGACATGATCGCAGCGGCGGACGTCGCCGGCGCGTCGATCGACTTCACGCTCCCCGACCTGGTGCCGACGCTTGCCGCCGGACCTCTCCCAGTCGCGGACGATCTCGTCGCCACATTGCGCGACCGCCTCGATGCGAAGGACGCTGGGGCTGTGGCCGCACTCGCTCCAGCCTACCTCCCGCTGATCGAAGCCGCCGGGCCGTTCGCGCAGGCGATGGACCGTCTTCGCGCGTTCGACACCACGGGCGCATTAGCCTCGCGCCTCGACGGCCTCGCCCGCATCGCTGAAGCGCTCGACGGCCGCGTCGCGCTAACGCTCGACCCGACCGAGCGGCACGGGTTTGAATACCAGACCTGGCTCGGCTTCTCGCTCTTCGCTGATGGCAGCGCGCGTGAAGTGGGGCGGGGTGGCACTTATACCGTCGTCCACGAAAACGGCGCCGAGGAAGCCGCCACCGGTTTTTCGCTGTTCACCGACGCACTGGTCGAGCGCACCGCCACCGTCGACCGCCGCCGCCTTTTCCTGCCGTTCGGCACCCCAGCCAGCGAAGGCGCAGAAATGCGCGCGCAAGGCTGGGTCACCGTTGCCGCTTTGGAAGCCGGCGACACCCCCGAAGCACAAGTCTGCACGCATCTATGGGTGGCGGGCGAGCCCCGCGCGCTGTAGGCGCTGCGCGTAATCCTCAGGAGATAGAGTTTGGCCAACGTAGCAGTCATCGGCGCGCAATGGGGCGACGAAGGCAAGGGCAAGATCGTCGACTGGCTCGCCGAGCGTGCCGACATGGTCGTGCGGTTCCAGGGCGGGCATAACGCCGGCCACACGCTGGTCGTCGGCGAGAACGTGTACAAATTGTCGCTGCTGCCGTCGGGCATCGTCCGCGGGACGCCGTCCTTCATCGGCAACGGCGTGGTGCTCGATCCGTGGGCGCTGAAGGACGAAATCGCGCGGTTGGGTGCGCAGGGCGTCGTCGCGACCCCCGAGACGCTGCGGATCGCCGATACCTGCGCGTTGATCCTGCCGTTCCACCGCGACCTCGATGGCCTGCGCGAGGACGCCAGCGGCGCCGGCAAGATCGGCACGACCCGCCGCGGCATCGGGCCTGCGTATGAGGACAAGGTCGGTCGCCGTGCGATCCGCGTCTGCGATCTTGCGCATCTCGACGACCTCGGGCCGCAGCTCGATCGCCTCACCGCGCATCACGACGCGCTGCGCGCCGGCTTCGGCGAGCCGCCGATCGACCGCGCGCGCCTGATCGCCGAACTGCGCGAAATCGCCGGCTTCGTGCTGCCGTTCGCCAAGCCCGTGTGGCGCGACCTCAACGCCGCGCGCTCGGCCGGCAAGCGGATCCTGTTCGAGGGTGCGCAGGGTGTGCTGCTCGACGTCGACCATGGCACATACCCGTTCGTCACCTCGTCGAACACGATCGCGGGCGCCGCAGCCGGCGGGTCGGGCCTCGGGCCATCCGCGGTCGGCTTCGTGCTCGGCATCGCCAAGGCGTACACGACGCGCGTGGGCTCGGGACCGTTCCCGACCGAGCTCGAGAACGAGACCGGCGAGCGCCTCGGCGTCCGTGGGCATGAGTTCGGCACCGTCACGGGGCGCAAGCGCCGCTGTGGCTGGTTCGACGCGGTATTGGTGCGTCAGGCGGCGGCGGTTGGCGGCATCACCGGGATCGCGCTGACTAAGATCGACGTGCTCGACGGGTTCGAGACTGTCTCGATCTGCACCGGCTACAAGCTGCGCGGCGAGACGCTCGACTACTTCCCGGCGCATGCGGCGGACCAGGCGCTGGTCGAGCCGATCTACGAGATGATGGAAGGCTGGCAGGAGACGACCGCCGGTGCGCGCAGCTGGGCCGATCTGCCGGCGCAGGCGATCAAGTATATCCGCCGCATCGAGGAGCTGATCCGCTGTCCGGTGACGCTGGTGTCGACCAGCCCGCAGCGTGCCGACACGATCCTCGTCCGCGATCCGTTCTCGGACTGATACGCAAAAAGCCGGGCGATCGCTCGCCCGGCTTTTCATTTACGTGAGAACGGTTGGATCAGCGCGGCGTGGTCGTGCCGGTCGTTCCACCCGTGGTCGAACCCATCGTACCGGTGGTCGTGCCACCCATCGTGCCGGTCGTGGAGCCCGTGGTGCCGCCCATGGTGTCGGCGCCCATCGTGCTGCCGGTGGTGCCGGACATTGTGCTGCCCGTCGTGCCGGTACCGCCGGTCGTGCCGCTCATGGTGCCCGACGTGGTACCGCGCGTACGGCTACGGGCCTTGGTGCCACGCTGCGTGCGTGTCGTCGTGGTCGACTGCGTGGTCGTCGAGGGATTCGCCTGATCCATCGTGCCGCCCATGGTCGAACCACCCATGGTGCCGCCGCTCGTCGTTCCACCGGTGGTGCCGCCCATCGAGCCAGTGGTGCCCGTCTGGGCCATCGCCACGCCTGGAATGATCAGGGCTGCGGCTGCGATCGAAGTTAGAATACGCATTATCACTCTCCTAAGTTATTGAAGAGAAAGCGCTTCAGCGTGGCGGATGTTCCGTCGTCAGCCGCACTGACCCCGATGCAGCAACGCCTGGTCGGCCAGCACGAGCGCCACCATCGCCTCGACGACGGGGACTCCGCGGATGCCGACGCAAGGGTCGTGACGGCCTTTGGTGGCGATCGTCGCGGCTTCGCCGGTGGGGCTGATCGTCTCGACCGGGGTGAGGATCGAACTGGTCGGCTTGAACGCCACACGCAGCCGGATCGGCTGGCCGGTCGCGATCCCGCCGGCGATGCCGCCGGCATGGTTGGCGAGGAATTCCGGACCATCGACGCCCGGACGCATCGGGTCGGCGTTGGCCTCGCCCGACAGCGCGGCGGCGGCGAACCCGTCGCCGATCTCGATACCTTTGACCGCGTTTATGCTCATGCAGGCCGACGCGAGTTCGGAGTCGAGCTTGGCATAGAGCGGCGCGCCCCAGCCTGCGGGCACGCCGGTCGCCTCGCACGCGATCACCGCGCCGAGTGAAGAGCCGGACTTCCGGGCGGCATCGACGAGTATCTCCCAGCGGGCGGCGGCGGCGGCGTCTGGGCAGAAGAACGGGTTCTGGTCAATCTGCGCATCGTCGAAGTTCGCACGGTCGATCGCATCGCCACCGATCGCCTCGACCCATGCGCGGACGCGGACCTGCGGGACGACGAGCCGTGCGACCGCACCGGCGGCAACGCGCGCCGCAGTCTCGCGCGCGGAAGAGCGCCCGCCACCACGGAAATCGCGAAACCCGTATTTCGCGTCATAGGCATAGTCGGCATGGCCGGGACGATACGCCTTGGCGACGTCGGAATAGTCCTTCGAACGCTGGTCGACATTCTCGATCATCAGGCTGATCGGCGTGCCGGTGGTGCGGCCTTCGAACACGCCCGAGAGGATGCGTACCGTGTCGGGCTCGCGCCGTTGCGTGGTGAAACGAGAAGTCCCCGGGCGACGCTTGTCGAGCCAAGGCTGGATATCGGCCTCGCTCAGCGGAATGCCGGGAGGGCACCCATCGACCACCGCACCGAGCGCAGGCCCATGCGACTCACCCCAGGTCGTGAAGCGGAAAAGCCGTCCGAACGTATTAAAGCTCAAAACCCTCTCCCCTTGGGGGAGAGGGAGGGGCCCGCCGCAACGCGGTGGGAGGGTGAGGGTTCGTTGGCGACCGCAACAATCGTCGCAGCCACGCCATCGATATTGGTCATCACGTCATCGTTCCCGAAGCGGCATACCCGGTAGCCTTCGGTCTCTATTAGCGCGGTTCGCCGTTTGTCATAGTCCTGTGCTTCAGGCGAGGCGTGCGTGTCGCCGTCGACCTCGATGACCAACCGGACTTCGGCACAGAGGAAGTCGACGATGTAGGGGCCAAGCCATACTTGTCGGCGAAACTTCAGGCCGCAGACCTGACGGTTGCGCAGGACTTGCCATAGCCGGTGTTCGGGTTCGGATGGCATCTTTCGCGCATCGCGTTGACGATCGCGTGGGGCGTTGCCGGGTGGCCGTTTCATTCCCTCACCCTCCCATGCTTCGCATGGGCCCCTCCCTCTCCCCTGAAGGGAGAGGGGTAGGTCGACGCGGTCGCTCTCGGTTTATGCCAGTGCGATGTCGGGGGCGTCTTCGGCCTTCATGCCGATTACGTTGTAGCCGGCGTCGACGTGATGCGTCTCGCCGGTCACGCCAGAAGCCAGGTCGCTCAGCAGGTACAGGCCAGCGCCGCCGACGTCGTCGATCGTCACGTTGCGCTTCAGCGGCGAGTTCAGCTCGTTCCACTTCAAGATCAGGCGGAAGTCGCCGATCCCGCTCGCCGCCAGCGTCTTGATCGGGCCCGCCGAGATCGCATTCACGCGGATGTTGTCGCGGCCGAGATCGACCGCGAGATACTGCACGCTCGTCTCCAGAGCCGCCTTCGCCACGCCCATCACGTTGTAATGCGGGATGACCTTCTCGGCGCCGTAGTAGCTGAGGGTCAGCATCGAACCGCCCTCGGTCATCATCTTGGCGGCGCGCTGCGCCACCGCGACGAACGAATACACCGAGATGTTCATCGTCATCAGGAAATTGTCGAGGCTCGTATCGACGAACCGCCCGCGCAGCTCGTTCTTGTCCGAAAAACCGATCGCGTGAACCACGAAGTCGATCGTCGGCCACTCTTCCGCGAGCTTGTCGAAGGTCGCATCGAGCGCACCCATGTCCGACACGTCGCAATCGAACAGCCGCGCGACGCCAAGCTGCTCGGCGAGCGGGCGGACGCGCTTCTCCATCGTTTCGCCCTGATAGCTGAACGCGAGCTCCGCGCCTGCCTCGGACAGCTTCTTGGCGATCCCCCAGGCCAGCGACTTGTCGTTCGCCAGGCCCATGATCAGCCCACGCTTGCCCGCCATCAAACCGTTCACGCCATCCCCGCCTATACCTGCATATCCGTAGCGGGTTGCTCTAGCGTTGTTTCGGGTGGTTCCGCCAGTGCCGCGTTGAGATGCGCACCGAATACCAGCCCGAGCCCGATGACGTAGAAAAACAACAGCATGATGACAACGCCCGCCAGACTGCCATAGGTCAGGTCGTAGCCGCCGAGCCGGGACAGGATCACCGGCAGCAATGCGGTCGCGCTAACCCACCAGGCGGTGGTGAACAGCGCACCCGGCCATTTGCGGCACTTCGAATAGCGATAGCGCGACGGCGTCACCGAATAGAATAGCAGGTATAGCGCGCCGAACATGAGCAGGCCGGGGATAAGACGGGAGAGACCGACCCACCCGGCCGCGTCCTGCGCGAAGGGGACGAGGCGATAGATGAACTGCTCGGCCGCGGTCAGGATACCCTGAACGAGGAACGAGAGCAGCGCGATCACCACCGACAGGATGATCACCGCGGACGACCCCAGCCGTGATTTCCAGAACGGCGCGGTCGCCTTGATCCCGTAGGCGCGGTGGAAGATGTCGCGGATCGTCTCGACGAAGCTGCCGACCGTCCACAGGCCGACGAGCGCGCCGAGCCACAGCAGCGACCCGGTCCGCGCGGCGAGCACGTCGGCGATCGGCTTGCGCAACAGGTCGCCGACATTGGGCGGCAGCACGTTCAGAAAGGATTCGACCGCGCGCACCGTCTCGACGCTCTGCCCGAACAGCGACAAAATCGCTGCGGCGACGATGAAGAACGGAAACACCGTCATCAGCGCGAGATAGGCGAGGTTCCCGGCGTGGATGAACCCGTCGTTGAACACACCGATCGCCGCGCGCTTGAATACCTCGAACGCATAGCTGCCGGGCCTGACCTTTGCCATGCCGCGATTGAGACGGGTACGGGCTGCGCCATGGTCATGGGCGCGCGCTTCGGGCGATAGGGGACTGTCGTTCACAAGGCGTTCAGACGCCCATGGACCCCCGCGGGTTCCCCGCCTCGCGTCCTTCCCAGCTTTCGACGAACGCGGTCAGCGCCGCATCGCTTGCGGGAATGTCGATCATGAGGGTGACGAGCTGATCGCCCCGCGTGCCGCCCTTCTTGTGGAAACCCTTGCCCTTGAGACGCAACGTCTTGCCCGAGGTGGTGCCTTTGGGGATCGTCAGCATCACCGGCTTGTCGACCGTCGGCGCCTTGATCGAACCGCCCAGGACTGCCTCGGCCAGCGTGATCGGGAGTTCCAGTCGAACGTCGTCGCCATCGCGCGTGAAAAATTTGTGCGGCTGAATCTCGATCGTCAGGATCGCATCGCCAGCGCCGCCCGGACCCTGCTCGCCCTTGCCGGCGAGTTTCATCTGCGTGCCGCTCTCGACGCCGGCAGGGAGCTTGAGATCGAGCGTCTTGCCATCGGACAGCGTCACGCGCTGCGGCTCCAGCGTCGCCGCCTCGACGAAGGGGACTTGCAGGCGATACGCGACGTTCTCCCCCTTGGGCTGCGGCCTGCGACCGAATCCGCCGGAGAACCCGCCGCCACCGCCACGTTGCGCGCCACCGAACAGGCCCTCGAAGATGTCGCTCATGTCAGGCCCGCCGGCGCCGGACTCATAGCCCTCGCTGCGGAATCCGCCGCCGGGCTGCGGTCGCCCGCCGCCGCCGCCGCCAAAGCCGAACGGCGATGCCGGGTTGCCGTCGCCGTCGATCTCGCCGCGATCAAACCGCGCGCGCTTGTCCTTGTCGTTCAGCAGGTCGTACGCGTTGGTGACGGTGCTGAACTTCTCCGACGCCTTCGGATTATCCTTGTTGCGATCGGGATGAAGCTCCTTCGCGAGCTTGCGGTACGCCTTCTTGATGTCGGCTTCGGTCGCGTCGCGCGCTACACCCAGAGTCTTGTACGGATCGGCCACTTACGTCCCCATTCTTACTTGCGCGTCTATGTGGGGGGAGCGCCCGCGCAACGCAATTGCGCGCGGGGTGTTTGATGCCGTGAGAGGAGACGACGATGACCGACAAGCAACCGATGCAGGGCGTGCCCAAGGACGATAATGGCGCGAAGGAGAAGGACGGTGTGAACGACGCGCCGGCAAAGGGGCAGGGCGGCGAGAGCGGTGGCGGCTCGTATCCGAATCCGCACGACGGGAAGAGGTAAGGTTGGCCCGATCCTCCCCTATGAGGGGAGGTGGCAGCCCGCTTGGGCTGACGGAGGGGTGACCCGCCATTGAGAGGGCATCACCCCTCCGTCTGGCAAGCGCCAGCCACCTCCCCTTGCAGGGGAGAAAGACCTTCCGAAACGTTACGAAAACTCGAGCGGCGCGACGTCTACGCTCACATCCATGTTCTGCGCCCCCGACCCGAGCACCACGCCGTCGACCGGCGCGATCTCCGCATAGTCCCGCCCGACTGCCATCACGATGTGATCGCTCGCCATCCAGATCCCGTTGGTCGGATCGACCCCGACCCAGCCGCGCACCGGCCCGCACCACAGCAAGACCCAGGCATGCGTCGCATCCGCCCCGACTAGCCTCGGCTGACCCTCGGGCGGGATCGTGCGGATGTACCCGGATGCGTACGCTGCAGGGAGGCCGGCGGCGCGCAAACCCGTGATCATGATCTGTGCGAAATCCTGGCACACGCCCTTGCGCTGAAGGAACGCCTCGTGCGGCGGGGTATCGACCAGCGTCGCATCCGCGTCGAATTCGAACTCTTCCTGGATCCGCCGCGT
The DNA here is from genome assembly GCA_040388215.1 of Pseudomonadota bacterium. Classification (GTDB taxonomy): domain Bacteria; phylum Pseudomonadota; class Alphaproteobacteria; order Sphingomonadales; family Sphingomonadaceae; genus Sphingomonas. Next base: position 350,991 of record JAZKCH010000006.1, read on the forward strand.
GAGCGCGATCCCCGCCTCCAGCGCCCCCCGCGACGGATCGAGATCGACTACGCAATAGTCCGCGATCGCCTGGTCGAGCGGGATCAGCGGGGAGGGGTAGATGTAGTTCGCCGGGCTCGCTGCGGACAGATCGGTGCTGGCCCGCGCCATCGCCGCGATCTCGGCGAGCGTCGGATCGCTGGCGTCGGGCACGGGGATCAGCCGATCGACTGTGATCCGCGACCGGCTTTCGATCGTCAGGTGGCGGACCGGGCTGTCGACCACCAGCCGGGTAACGTTGGCGAGCCCCGCTTCGGCGCGCGCGGCGCTGGTCCGCCCCGCCGGATGCACGGACAGCGTGTAGGAATCCAGGTGCTGCCCCGGCCAGTCGATCGGCTTCAACCGCAGATTGCACCGCGCAAACTTGACGCTCGCGCCGTAATCGAACGTCGTGACGTGGCGAATGTCGTAGATCATGAAGATCCTCCCCGGCACGGGGAGGGGGACCGCCAGCCGCTTGCTGGTGGTGGAGGGGGGGCGCCACGAAGGATACGCTGGTGGAGAGCCCCCTCCACCATGCGCTGCATGGTCCCCCTCCCCATGGCGGGCAGGATTTGCAGATCTACCCTCACGCCAGCGTCAGCCCACTCGTCCGCAAGGGTTCGGCACCCTGGAGGAAATACCGTCGCGCCAGCGCATCCGACACCGCACCCAAGCGCCGCTCGATATCCCCCAGCGTCTCTGCATCCAGTTCCGCCGCGGTCGCGGTCATCACGATCGCCTGCAACCCGGTCGCTTGAGCCTGTTGCGGCTCCGCCATCTCGTCGTCGCTCAGCACCGGCAGTTCCGCCAACCGCGCCGCGATCCGCTCCGCTGAAAACGCGAGGCTGCGCGGATTGCCCGGATCGAGCGCCACCAGATCCATCACTGGTACGCGCGCGATCCCGGTCGGATAGCGCTGCCGATAACTGATCTGGCTGTCGGCCAGGTCGAGCAGCACCGACAGATCGTCCGGCGACGCGCCCGGCATCCCGAACAACCGGATCGCGCGCGCCATCGCCATCGCCCGCTCGATCCGCCGGCCGAGATCGTGGAACCGCCACGCCGCCGTCCGCCCCATATGCTCGGCCGACAACCCCGCGATTGCAGCGTACCGCCGTTGCAGCGAGCCGGCGCGTTCGAGCATCCCGCGATGCGTCGGGAAGGGCGCCTCGAGCAACCGCACCATGTCCGCCGACAACCGATCGCGCGAGCCTTCGCCGATCTCGCGCGCATGGCGGTTGAGCGTCAGGATCGACTGCCAGCGCTCGTCTTCCATCGCGGTCCGCGCCAACGCGGTGAGGTCGGCGCGGCGCAGCGACGGAGGATGCGGCGCGCTGCCAGCACCGACGATCAGTCCGACCAGCTTGCCGACCGTGGTGGGAGACAACACCGCCCCCCCGTCGACGTCGATCGAATTGCCGAGCATCACGCGGATCGCACCGAGCAACGCTTCGCCGCGCTCCAGATAGCGCCCGAGCCAGTAGAAATTGTCCGCCACCCGGCTCGGCAATGTTCCCGGATTGCGCCGCACCTGGAGCGAGTCCGCGGCAGTCAGCAGCGACACGGGCGCGACCGGCTCGGCACCATAGATGCAGACGTCGGCGGACCAGATGCCCTCGCCCATCACCGCGGCGCGCGCGTCGGGATGCTCGCCGATTCGCGCGAACCCGCCGGGGAGGACAGTCCATTCGCCGTCGCCGTTACGCGCCGCGAACACGCGCAGGGTGAAGGGGCGGGGGACCAGCGCGTCGCCGACCACGACCGGCATGGTCGAGAGCTGGACCAGTTCCTGCCCGACATAATCCTGCGGCCTGTTCGCCATGTCGGCGAGCAGGCGCGTCCGGTCTCCGCCGGTGATGTCGGCGCCGGTGGTCGGGCCGCCGGTCATGCCGAGCGGGCGTGCGTGGAACGCGGGGCCGATCAGCAGGCGATCGAAATTCGCCTCGACCTGCGCCCGCGCGCCATCTTGCCCACACCACCACGTCGCGATGTTGGGCAGCAACAGGTCTTCGCCGAGCAGCGATTTCGCGAGCTGCGGCAGGAACGCGGAGAACGCCGGCGCCTCGAGTACGGCCGAGCCCGGCGCGTTCGACAACACGACGTTGCCGGCGGCGTACGCGTCGATCAGCCCGGGCACGCCGATCTGCGAATGCGTGTCGAACGCCAGCGGATCGAGCAACCGCGGGTCGAGCCGTCGCCACAGCGCGTCGATGCGCTTCAGCCCGCCGATCGTCCGGACATACACCTTGTCCTCCAGCGCGGCGAGATCGGCCCCCTCGACCAGCAACAGCCCCAGATAGCGCGCGAGATGCGCTTGTTCGGGATAGCTCGGGTTGAACCGGCCGGGCGTGAGCAGCCCGATCCGCGGATCGGTCCGCTTGCACATCGCTGCGATCCCGGCGCGGAAGGCGGCGAAGAACGGCGCGTGGCGCTGGACGTTGAGCCGATCCTGCAACCCGCCGAGCGTGCGGCTGACGGCGATGCGGTTCTCCAGCGCGTAGCCGGCGCCGGCGGGGGCGCGGAGGTGATCGGCGAGCACGCGCCATTCGCCGGAGGGGCCGCGCCCGAGATCGATCGCGATGAAATCGAGATGGCGGCCGCCGGGTGGGTCGAGCCCGACCATCGGCCGCAGGAAGAACGGGCTGCCGGTGACGAGCGCGGCGGGGATGTGGCCGTCGGCGACCAGTTTGCCCTCGCCGTAGAGGTCGGCGATCACCGTCTCCATCAACGTCGCGCGCTGGATGACGCCGCGTTCGATGCCGGCCCATTCGCCGGCCTCGATCAGCAGCGGGACGGGGGAGACGGGCCAGGGGCGCTCATCGGGTTCGTCGGCGATCCGGAAGCCGGTGCCGATGTCGACCGCGTGGCGCTGGACGCGCTCGCGGATGTGGCCGAGGTCGTCCGAAGCGACCGTGGCCAGCTCGGCGAACATCGCCGCCCAGGCGGGGTCGGCATCCTCGCAGAGCACGTCGGCGCTGGTACTGCGCGCGCAATAGTCGGCGATCCAGCGCTCGGCATGGATCATCGCGTCGAAAAGGGGCGCGGTTTGCGTCGCCGTGTCCAATGCCTCAAGCCCCCGAATACAGGCGGCGGTGTTTCACCTTTCGACGCGGCGGTGCAACATAAATTGTCGTTTGGACTGCCTGCTAACTCCCGTTCCCTCGCGAACGCGGGGCCTAGGAATCCCAAGCGCTGCGTGCAGTTACCTTGGCCCCCCGCGTTCGCGAGGGGCCAGTAAGGGGGCGAACTGCCGCCTCCAAAAACCACCACCCCGGCGAAGGCCGGGGCCCAATTGGGGGACGGCGATAATGAAGGGCATCGCGCCGTTACGATCACCTTTCCAACTGGGCCCCGGCCTTCGCCGGGGTGGTGCTAGTGGAGGGGGCAGTTCAAAAATCCGGCAACACCTGATCCGCGACACCCCACCCCGCCAGCGCCCGCGACCCAGCCCGCGCGATCAACTCGGCCCCATCCTTCACACCCCACCGCGCCGCCGTCTCGATATCCCGCAACTCGGTCCAAGACACCGGTGCCGCCACCGGCGCGCCCGCCCTAGCTCGCGCAGAATACGGCATCACCGCCGTCGCCCCGCGCTGGTTGCGCAGCCAGTCGATGAAGATCCGGCCCTTGCGCTTCGCCTTAGCCATCGTCGCGACGAACCGGTCGGGATCCGCCCCCGCCATCGCCCGCGCGAAGCGATCCGCGAAGTCCTTCACCGCCGGCCATTCCGCCTCCGGAGTCAGCGGTACCACCACGTGGACACCCTTGCCGCCCGACAGCATCGGGAAGCTGACCAGCCCCAATTCCGCCAACTGGTTCTTTAGATGCTCGGCCGCCTTCTTCGTGTCGCCGAAGTCGAGCCCCTCGTCGGGATCGAGATCGAACACGAGCCGGTCCGGCTTTTCCAAGGCCGCATTCGACGACCCCCAGCCGTGGAACTCGATCGTTCCCATCTGCACGCACGCGACCAGCCCGTCCGCGTCGTCGACATACAGATAGTCCTCGGTCGAGCCGTCCTTCTCGCGGATCGGCACCTTGTGGACCGCGTCGCCGAAGCTGCCGGCGTCGTGTTTCTGGAAGAAGCACGCGCGCGAGCGGCCTTGCGGGCAGCGGACGAGGCTGATCGGGCGGTTGGCGGCGAACGGCAGCATGATGCCCGACACCGCCACGTAATAGTCCGCGAGGTCGCCCTTGGTGACGTCCGACTTGTCGAAGAGCACGCGGTCGCGGCTGCTGACCTTTATGCTGGTTTCCGGTGCGGCACCCTCGGCTACGTCTGGCAGCGGGGCGGGGGTTTCGGCGACGACGTCCTTGGCCGCCTTGTCCTCGCGCAGGCCGATGAAGCTCGAATGGCGGAGCACGCCGTCGGGGGTGACCTCGGCGAAGGCGATTTCGGCGACCAGCTTCGGCGTCACCCACTTGGCGCCGCGGACCGCCGCTTTCGGCGCATCGACCGTCGGCGTCTTGCGGTCGAGTGCGTCGAGTTTGTCGCGGATGTCGTCCATCAGCGCCTGGTCGAACCCGGTGCCAACTTTCCCGGCATACCTGAAGCCCTTGCCCTCGCGGACGCCGAGCAGCAGCGACTTGAAGCCGCGGTTCTTGTCCGAAGGCAGCCAGCCGACGATCACGAACTCCTGGCGGTGCGTGCATTTGACCTTGAGCCACGCCTTGGTCCGCTTGCCGACATAGGGCGCGTCGGCGCGTTTCGAGACGATGCCTTCGAGGCCTTCGCGGCACATCGTCTCGAACAGTTGCTCGCCTGCGCCGATGACGTGGTCGGAGTAGCGGAGGCGGTCCTCGTCCTCGGGGATCAGCGGTTGGAGGCGCGCCTTGCGGTCGAGGTTGGAGAGGCCGGTCAGGTCTTCGCCATCGAGGGCGAGCAGGTCGAACGCGAACAGCGTCATGTCGCCACCGGCGGAGATGGCGTCCTTCAGCGTCGAGAAATCGGGGTGGCCGTTCTTGAACGCGACGATCTCTCCGTCGATCAGCGCGGATTTTACCGGGAGCTTGGCGGCGGCGGCGGCGATCGCGGCGAACTTCTCGGTCCAGTCGAGGCCGGTGCGGGTGAAGACCTTTGCCTTGCCGTTGGCGACGGAGATTAGCGCGCGGTAGCCGTCGTATTTTACTTCGTGGAGCCAGGCGGAGCCGGTGGGGACGGCGTCGACGAGAGTGCAAAGTTGCAGGTCCTGAAAATCCTCCCCGGCACGGGGAGGGGGACCGCCGCGACCCTTCGCGGGGGTGGAGGGGGGCTTGCCCCGATCGTCCCCCTTATTCCGCGTGGTACTCTTGCGGCCCGCCCCCTCCACCAGCTTCGCTGGTCCCCCTCCCCGTGCCGGGGAGGATTTGCCCTCTTCGATCTCTACCATAGTCCGGCCGGTCGAGACGCTGGTCAGCGCTTCTTCTACAAGCGTGTCCGTGCCGCCGACCGCGGCGTCGTCGATTTTCCGCAACAGCCAGTTCTCGCGCTTCTCCTTCGCGCGCGGCTTCAGGCGGATCAGCAGCCATTCGCCTTTCATCCGCTCGCCATCGAGGACGAAGTGGAGGTGGCCCTTGTCGAGATCCTTGGCGGACTTGCCCTTGATCGGCGACCACGTGCCGCGGTCCCACAGCATCACCGTGCCGCCGCCATATTCGCCCGCGGGGATCGTGCCTTCGAAGGTGGCGTAGCTGAGCGGATGGTCCTCGGTGCGGACGGCGAGGCGTTTTTCGTTGGGGTCGAGGCTGGGGCCGCGGGTGACCGCCCAGCTTTTCAGGACACCGTCGATTTCGAGGCGGAAGTCCCAGTGGAGGCGGGTGGCGTCGTGCTTCTGGACCATGAAGCTGTTGCCGTTGCCGGGGGCTAGCGTGCCCGCGGGTTCGGCGGTTTTGGTGAAGTTTCGCTTGGAATTGTAGAGTGCGAGGGGATCTGGGGGCGTGGCCATCAATGGCATCCCGTCTTCGTCATCCCGGCGAAAGCCGGGACCTCGCGCCGCAGGGGGAAGGTCTGCAACGGGGAGATCCCAGCTTTCGCTGGGATGACGGGGCGGGGGGCCCAAATATACGTCATACCAGCGAAAGCTGGGCTCTGGTGCGGCAAGGGCGACCTCGCCAACCGGAATATTCCAGCTTTCGCTGGAATGACGGTGAGGGGGGCGGCGGCGCTATGCACGCTTTTTGGCGGGCGCTTTGGCCGCTGCCTTGGCCGGCGCGCGCTTGGCGGGGGTCTTCTTCGCCGGCGCCTTCTCGGTCGTCCCCCCGCTCTTCTCCATCGACTTCTTCAACGCCGCCATCAGATCGACCACATTCGAGCCGGTCTTTGCCCCAGTATCCTTGTCCTCGATGATCTTCTTCCCGTTCGCCTTGCGCTTGCGTTCGATCAGGTCCTTCAGCGCGTCGACGTACCGATCGTGGAACTCCTGCGGGTGAAAATCCCCACTTCGCTTCCCGATCAGCGCCTCGGCCAGTTCCAGCAGTTCCTCGGACGGCTTGTCGTCGGGAATATCCCGGAAATAGCCCTGCGCCTTGTGCACCTCGTCGGCGTAGCGGAGCGTCTCCAGCACCATCCCGCGCCCGCACGGCTTCAGGCTCACGACATATTCGCGTCCGCGCATGGCCAACTGCCCAAGCCCGACCTTCTTGGTCCGCTTCAACGCCTCGCGCAAAACGATGAACGCTTCCTCTGCCAGATCATCGGCAGGCACCACGAAATACGGCTTCTCGTAATAGAGCACGTCGATCTCGCTCGCGTCGACGAACTGCGTGAGTTCCAGCGTCTTCTTCGACTCCAGCTTCACCGCATCGATCTCGTCCTGCTCGAGCAGCACGTATTCGCCCTTCGAGACCTCATACCCCTTCATGATCTCGTCCGCGTCGACCGGGCCCACGCCCGTGACGACCTTGTCGTAATGGATCGGCTGGCCGGACGGCTCGTGGATCTGCTTGAACGACACCGCCGCGCCGGATTTCGTCGCGGAATAGATCTCGACCGGGATCGAGACGAGGGCCAGCCGGATCTGCCCCTGCCAATATGCGCGTGCTGCCACTTGGCGTCCCTTCGTTGCGGAAACGATTCGATTACCTGGGTCAATCATCGGCACGGTAGAGTCGTTCCAAAGTTTCGTTCCGCGCCAAATCCCGCTAAGGCGCGCGCATGTCAGACGATCCCTTCACGCTGTTCGATAGCTGGTACGCCGAGGCCAAGCAGTCCGAGCCGAACGACCCGAATGCGGTCGCGCTCGCGACGGCGGATGCTGAGGGGCGGCCTTCGGTGCGCATGGTGCTGTTGAAGGGGCACGGCCCCGATGGCTTCGTGATCTACACCAACCGCGAGAGCCGCAAGGCGGGCGAACTGGCCGTCAATCCGCAGGGGGCGCTGCTGTTCCACTGGAAATCGCTGCGCCGGCAGATCCGGATCGAGGGTCCGGTATCATGGGCGACGGACGAAGAGTCGGACGCCTATTTCGCCTCGCGTGGCCGTGATTCGCAGCTGGGCGCGTGGGCGTCGGAGCAGTCCCGGCCGCTCGACAGTCGCGACACCTTCGAGCAGCGCTTTGGCGAGATGACCGCGAAGTTCGAGGGCCAGGACGTGCCGCGGCCACCGCATTGGGGGGGCTACCGCGTGACGCCGACGCGGATCGAATTCTGGCAGGACCGTGCGCATCGCCTGCACGAACGCCGGCTGTTTACGCGTCAGGACGGCGCCTGGAGCGAAGGATTGTTGTTCCCATGACCCAGGACGAACGCCGCCGGATCATCCCGCTTGCAACCCGCGCGGCGCTCGCCAGCGTTGCGATGGCGTGTTTCCTGCTGTTGCTTAAGGGCTTTGCGGCGTGGTCGACGGGGTCGGTGGCGATGCTCGGGTCGCTTGCGGATACTGCACTCGATCTGCTCGCGTCGCTGGTGACGCTGTACGGCGTGCGGCTCGCGGCGACGCCGGCGGATCACGACCATCGGTTCGGCCACGGCAAGGCGGAGGCGCTCGCCGCGCTGTTCCAGGTCATGCTGATCACCGCGTCGGCGGTCGGCATCGCATGGCGCGCGATCCTGGCGTTCGGCGATCCGCAGCCGACCACCGGCGCCGATTTCGGCATCGGCGTGTCGGTCATCGCGATCGTCGCGACGGTGTTCCTGCTCGCCTATCAGCGCCGCATCATCCGCCAGACCGGCTCGGTCGCGATCCTCGCGGACAACGTCCACTACCAGTCGGACGTGCTGCTTAACGGCTCGGTGATCGTCGCGCTGGTGCTCGATCAATATGTCGGGTGGAGCGGCGCGGACCCGATCTTCGGCATCGTGATCGCTTTGTGGCTCGCTTGGGGGGCGTTCTCGGCGTCGTCGAACGCGATCGACCAGTTGATGGACAAGGAATGGCCGGAGGATCTGCGGTCGCAGTTCCTCGATGTCGCCGCGCGCCAGCCCGGCATCCGCGGGATTCACGATTTCCGCACGCGGCGGTCGGGGAGCCACGACTTCGCGCAGTTCCACATGGAGGTCGCGCGCGACCTGACGGTGGCCAACGCGCACGACATCGTCGAGGCGGTCGAGCGCAATTTGCGTACCGCGTTCCCGAAGGTTGAGGTGCTGATCCACCTCGATCCCGAAGGGCATGTCGATACCGATAATCCGCTGGTCGAGGCGGACGTGACGCCGCATTGGTTCGGCAAGCGGGTATAACCCGCTCGGGGTTCGGCAAGCGCGTCTAAGGGGCTTCAGATATGAGAATACCGTTCGCGCAGATCGATGCGTTTTCCGACACGCCGTTCGGCGGCAACCAGGCTGCGGTGATGCCGCTGTCGGCCTGGCTCGACGACGCCGTGCTGCTCGACATCGCGCAGGAGAACAACCTGAGCGAGACGGCGTTCATCGTTGCGTCGGACGACGAGGGCGTGGATTTCGACCTGCGCTGGTTTACGCCGGGCGCGGAGGTCGCGCTGTGCGGCCATGCGACGCTGGCGAGCGGGCATTTCGTGCTGTCGTCGGATACCGCGCTCGACCGGGTGCGGTTCCGGACTCGGCAGGCGGGGATGCTCGAGGTCGCGCGGGCGGATGGCGGGTATACGCTGGAATTGCCGGCGTGGGAACCGAGTCCGAAGGCGATCCCGGAGATCGTCGCGGCGTTGAACGTCGAGTCGCCGGTCGAGACGTTGTGGCACGAGAAGGGCTATGCGCTCGTGATCGTCGAGGATGAGGGCGTGGTGCGCGACCTGAAGCCGGACTTCGCTGCGCTGGCCAAGTTTCCGATCGTCGCGATCGTCGCTGCGCGGGGGGAGGCGACCGACATCGTGAGCCGCGTGTTTACGCCGTACTATGCGATCGACGAGGATCCGGTGACGGGTTCGGCACACGCGGTGATGGTGCCGTATTGGGCGCCGACGCTGGGGGACAGCTTCACGGCGTATCAGGCGAGTGCGCGGGGCGGGAAGCTTTCGTGTCGGCTCGAGGGGGATCGGGTGGTCCTTGGTGGATCGTGCGTGACGACGATCGAGGGTACGTTTTTGCTGCCTTGAGGTTTGGCGCAGCTAGACTGTTCATCCCGGTAGAATGTTTACCACCCCGGCGAAGGCCGGGGCCCAGTTGGCAAGGTCGTGGTAACGACGCGCAGCATCCGCCAACTTTCGTTTCCCAACTGGGCCCCGGCCTCCGCCGGGGTGGTGCTCTTCTCCAGAGGTGATTCCCGAAGGGTGATCAGCGCGCCTACCGCTTGCGCCCCTTGGTCATCGGATCGGGCTTTTTCGGTTTCACCCAGCCCGGGGGCGGCGTCATGCGTTGCTGGCTGGTGCCGAGGCCCATCGCGCCGGGTTGTTGGCGGGTCAGTCCGGCGGTGTCGGCGACGTCACCGCCGCCGCGCAGCACGCTGATCTGATCGCGCAACCGGCTCGCGGTTTCGAAGTCCATCGCGGCGGCGGCGGCTTCCATCTGGCGGCGCAAGGTTTCGATATCCATGCCGCCTCAACGCACCAAGCCCGCAAAGGGCACGCGTCAGGCGGCGACGAGTGCCGCTTCGGTCTCCGCGATCCAGCCGCCGCCGAGTACGCGCTCGCCGGCATAGAGCACCGCCGCCTGGCCCGGCGCGACGCCGTATTCGGGCGCATCGAACACCACGCGGTCGCCGACCAGGCGGGCGGGGACGGGCTTGGCCATCGACCGGACCTTGGCGGTTAGGGGTCCGGTGAAGTCGCCGCCGAGCCAGTTGATGTCGGTCATCCGCGCCGCCTCGACTGCGAGTGCGCGACGGGGGCCGACGACGACTCGCTTCGTTGCGGGCTCCACGCGGACGACATAGAGCGGCTCGGGACTGCCGCCGATCTCCAGCCCGCGACGCTGTCCCACCGTGAAGTGGATCAGCCCGCGATGCTCGCCGAGCTTCGCCCCGCCGAGATCTACGATATCGCCCGCCGTCTCCGCCGCCTCGGGCCGCAGTTTCTTCACCAACCCGGCATAATCGCCATCGGGGACGAAGCAGATGTCCTGGCTGTCCGGCTTCGACGCGACGCCGAGCCCGAGCTCTGCCGCGATCTCGCGCACGCGCGCCTTGGGCAGGCCGCCGAGCGGAAAGCGCAGATAGTCGAGTTGCGTCTGGGTGGTCGCGAACAGGAAATAGCTCTGGTCGCGCGCCGGATCGGCGCCGCGGTGGAGTTCGGCGCCGTGCGTGCCTTCGACGCGGCGGACGTAATGCCCGGTCGCGAGGCAATCCGCGCCGAGATCGCGTGCCAGTTTCAGCAGGTCGGTGAACTTCGGCCCCATGTTGCACTGGACGCAGGGGATCGGCGTCCGGCCGGCAAGATATTCGTCGGCGAACTTGTCGACGACCTGCTCGCGAAAGCTCGTCTCGTGATCGAACACGTAATGCGCGATGCCGAGTCGGTCGCACACCGCACGGGCGTCGCGGATGTCGCGGCCGGCGCAGCACGAGCCAGCGCGGCCGACCGCTTCGCCATGGTCGTAGAGCTGCAACGTCACGCCGATCGTCTCGGCGCCGGTGGCATGCGCGAGCGCGGCAACGACCGAACTGTCGACGCCACCGGACATCGCTACGACGATGCGCTTTCCGGCCGCGCCTGCACCGGCAGAGGGCCCGAGCTGAAAATCGGTCTGATCCATGGTCACCACATAAGCGCGACGGCGTGCGGTTGCAAAAAGATGCACTGATTAACGTGGATCAGGACGAGTCGATGGAAAAACGCGACCAGCGATTGCAAAAAAGCGACAAGTTCACGAACTCTTTCGCCGAGTTTTACGGTCCCTTCACCCCCTCGCGCTACACCGGGCTTCCCAGACGTTGTCGCGAGTATCCCGTTGGACCTGAGTTTTCCCCGTTTCGATCGCGATGCCGAGGTCACCGTTCTACCGGGCGATCTCGCTGTCCTGATCGTCGGTATCGCCGCCCGGCAGGCGGCGAGCCCGACTGCGGCGGTGCAGGCCAGCTTCGCGCGAACGACGATCGATCCGAAATTGTTCGCGCCGCTTCACGGTGCGTTCAACGGCCCGATGGCAACGGCGTTAACCCGGTGGAAGGACGAATGAAGATGCGGTTTACCGTGGCATTTCAGCCGATCTTCAAATCCTGCGACTATGTGTCGTGTGTGCGTATCGAGAGGGGGCCCCCCGCCCCGATCAGAGGTTTCAAATGATCGAGAACCAGAAAATCCGTCCCGGCAAGGTCATCGGGCCGTTGGGCGAGCAACTGACGCTGGACACGCTGCCACCGCCCAGCACCACGCGGTGGGTGGTGCGGCGCAAGGCCGAAGTGGTCGCCGCGGTTAACGGCGGGCTGCTCAGCGTCGACGATGTCTGCGCGCGCTATGGCCTGACCGTAGAGGAATTCGCCAGTTGGCAGCGTGCGATCGACCGGTCTGGCATGCCGGGTCTTAGGGTCACACGCATCCAGCACTATAAGTCGTTGTACGAGCGTCAACAAAAGTACTGAGATCTAAAACTCAAAACGCGGGCGGAACAAAAAACGCCGCTCGCTCGTCTTTCCGCCATCGCCCGGATACGGGTTCAACGGAGGGAAAATATCATGGGTCTCATTCTTTGGCTGATCATCGGCGGCGTCATCGGCTGGATCGCTAGCATGATCATGCGCACCGACGCGCAGCAGGGCATTTTCCTGAACATCGTCGTCGGCATCGTCGGCGCATTCATCGGCGGCCTGGTCCTGTCGGGTGGTTCGATCAACAACGCACCGCTGACGCTGACCTCGTTCCTGGTCTCGCTGCTGGGTGCGGTTGTCCTGCTCGCGATCGTGAACCTCGTGCGTCGCGGTAGCGTCCGCTAAGAGTTCGCATCGTCACGCGAAGTAAAAGGGCCGTCCGGGCAACCGGGCGGCCCTTTTTCGTGCGTGAGTTGTTTGCCGCATCTCCCTTGCGATCCTCCCCCGCCAGGGGGAGGTGTCGCCGAAGGTGACGGAGGGGGAGGACACGGAGCAGATGTTGCCCTTTCCTCCCCCTCCGTCTGGCAAGCGCCAGTCACCTCCCCCTGGCGGGGGAGGATCGTAAACCCGTCAGTTCAGCAGGAACCGCACCGACAGCGTGACCGTCACGTCCTTTTCGCCGGGCGCGATCTGCGTGCTGTCCTTGGCCATCGCGCCGCGCATCATCGCCATCATCGGTTGCGGCGAACCGCCGGTGTCCTGCCCCGATTCGGCGATCGAGACGATCCGCGCTACCCGCAGCCCGGCCGCCTTTGCGTAGAGATCGGCGCGGCGCTTGGCCTGCGCGATCGCGTCGGCCCGCGCTTCGTCGAGCGCTGCCTCGGGCTTGTCGATCGACAGGTTCGGTCCGTCGATCTGGTTCGCGCCCTGCGCCACCAGCGCATCGAGGATCGTGCCGGACTTTGCCACGTCGCGGAAGCGGATCGAGACGGTGTTGGTCGCCTGGTATCCGGTGATGACCGGCGGCTGGTTGTCGGCATAGCGATATTGCGGCGAGAGCTGGACCGACGAGGTCGCGATATCGCGCGGCGCCACGCCGGCCCGCTTCAGCGCGTCCAGCACCTTCGTCATCCGCTGCGCATTGTCGGTGAGTGCGGCGGCGGCGGTCGGCGACTGCGAGACGACGCCTGCGCGAATCGTCGCGAGATCGGGTACGCGCGTCGTGCGGCCTTCTGCGGTCACGTCGAGCACGGTGCCCGCGGCCGGAACCATCGGCTCGACCGTGGTCGGCGCGGTCTGCGCCATGGCGCCGGCTCCCGGCAAGGCGACGGCGGCGAGCGCGGTGAGGAACGAGGCGGTCTTCATAATATTCTCCCGGGTAACGATGTGTCTGCGTGTCGCGCCGATCAGGTCAACGCAAGCTGAACGTCCCGCAAACTCTTCGAACGTCATTGCGGATAGATCGGATTCGAAGCATGTCTTCGAGTCCGTGCTCGTCGAGGGGCTTGAGCACGGTGACTTATTCAGATAACACAGCGTGCGAATGGCGAAGCGGGTCGAGACAAGACCGGTCGAAAGTGGGATTGTGACGCGCATGAATTACGAGACGAAGATGGTCGGCAGCGAGAGCGACGAGCCGCTGGCGTTGCCGGACTATAGCGCACCCTCGCATCGCCGTCGCAATATCGTCATCGCCGTGATTCTCGTGCTGGCGATCGTGGCCGCCGTCTATGCGTTCAAGTCCGGCAAGAAGGATACCGCGGCGGCAGCGCCCGGGTCGCAGCTGCCGACCGTGTCGGTGGTCGTACCGGGTCGCCAGTCAGTCGATCGTACCATCTCGGCAACCGGCACGCTGGCGGCACGACGCGAAATGCCGGTCGGCGTCGCGGGCGAGGGCGGGATGATCACGCGCGTGCTGGTCGAACCCGGCACCTGGGTCGCCGCGGGCCAGGTGCTCGCGACGGTCGATCGCTCGGTCCAGAACGAGACCGCGGCGTCGCTTGCCGCCTCGGTCAGCGTCGCGCGCTCGGACGAGACGATTGCGCAGGCCGAACTCGATCGCGCCAAGCAGCTCGTCGACCGCGGCTTCATCTCGAAGGCCGATCTCCAGCGCAAGGCCGCGACCCGCGATGCGGCGGCGGCGCGCGTGAAGGTGGCGCAGGCGACGCTCGGCGAAGCGCGTGCACGCAACGGCCGGCTCGATATCCGCGCCCCCGCCGCCGGTCTGGTACTGACCCGCGGCGTGGAAGCCGGGCAGATCGTGGGGCCATCGGCAGGCGTCCTCTTCCGGATGGCGATGGGTGGCCAGATGGAGATGCGCGCGCAGCTGAGCGAAGCCGATCTCGCCGGACTGCATGTCGGCGCGCGTGCGACCGTCGTGCCCGTCGGCACCACCCAGGGTTACCCCGGCGAAGTATGGCAGGTATCGCCCGTGATCGATCCGCAGACCCGTCAGGGCATTGCGCGGATCGCGGTCAAATACGATCCCGCGCTGCGGCCCGGCGGGTTCGCCGCGGCGACGATCGTCGGTGGCGTATCGCAAACACCGCTGCTTCCCGATTCGGCGCTGCAGAGCGACGAGAAGGGCAATTACGTCTACATCGTCGGACCGAGCGACAAGATCATTCGGCGCAACGTGAAGATCGGCCAGGTGTCCGATGCCGGCGTGACGATCACCGGCGGGCTCGACGGCTCGGAGCGCGTCGTCCAGTCCGCGGGCGGCTTCCTCGCCCCCGGTCAGACGGTCAAGCCGATCACCAAAAAGGCGAGCTGAGCTCATGAACTTCCGCAACATCTCGGCCTGGTCGATCCGCAATCCGGTTCCGCCGATCGTGCTCTTCCTGGCCCTGATGCTTGCGGGCATCGTCAGCTTCATGCGGATGGACGTCAACCGCGATCCCGACATCGACTTTCCGATCGCGATCGTCGTCGTCAACCAGCCGGGCGCCGCGCCGACCGAGATGGAGACGCAGGTTACGCAGCGCGTCGAGGCGGCGGTGCGCTCGCTCCAGGGCATCGACGAGATCAACTCGACCGTTACCGAAGGCAATTCGGAAACGGTGATCCAGCTCACCATCGGCACGCCGATCGACCGCGCGGTCAACGATGTCCGCGACGCGATCGCGCAGATCCGCAGCGACCTGCCCGAGGGTATCCTCGAGCCGCAGGTGTACCGCGCGAATACCAGCGGCAACGACGTCGCGAGCTTCGCGGCGATCACCAGCGACATGACCGTCGAACAGCTCTCCTGGTACATCGACGACACCGTCACCAAGGAATTGCTGTCGATCCCCGGCATGGCGACGATCAGCCGCAACGGCGGTGTCAGCCGCGAGATTCGCGTGATCCTCGATCCGCTCAAGCTCCAGAGCCAGGGTTTGACCGCGAGCCAGGTCAATGCGCAGTTGCGTCAGGTCAACCTGAACGCGGCGGGTGGTCGTGCCGAGATCGCCGGCTCCGAACAGTCGATCCGCGTGCTCGGCAATGCGCGCGATGCCGCCGATCTGGGCCAGACCCAGATCAACGTCGGCAATGGCCGCACCGTGCGCCTGGCGGACATCGCGCAGGTCCGCGATCTCTACGCCGAGCAGCGCAGCCGTGCGACGGTCGACGGGCGGCAGGCGATTACCTTCGATTTTCAGCGTGCCAAGGGCGCGTCCGACGTCACCGTCTATCACGCCGCGGTCGAGAAGCTGCGCGCGCTCGAAAAGCGCAATCCGTCGGTCAAGTTCGTCCAGCGCTACACCAGCACCGATTATACCGAAGCGCAGTATGAAAGCGCGATCCACGCGATGATCGAAGGCGCGATCCTCGCCGTCATCGTCGTCTTCATCTTCCTGCGCGACTGGCGCGCGACCGCGATCTCCGCGCTCGCGATCCCGCTGTCGGCGATCCCCGCCTTCTGGTTCATGGATCTGCTCGGCTTCGACCTGAACGGGATGACGCTGCTTGCGCTCAGCCTGGTCGCGGGTGTGCTGGTCGATGACGCTATCGTCGAGATCGAGAACATCGTCCGGCACATGCGGATGGGCAAATCCGCCTATCAGGCCTCGATCGATGCCGCCGACGAGATCGGTCTCGCCGTGCTGGCGACGACGATGGCGATCGTCGCGGTGTTCATGCCGGTCGCGCTGATGCCTGGTATCGCGGGGCAGTTCTTCAAGAATTTCGGCCTGACGGTGGTCGCAGCCGTGCTGATGAGCCTTGCGGTCGCGCGTCTCGTGACGCCGATGATCGCGGCGTATTTCCTCAAATCGTTCGGCCATGCCAGCCACGGCGAGGGCAAGATCATGGACTGGTATGTCCGCACGCTCCACTGGACGCTCGACAGCCGCAAGGCCGCGGCATGGCGCGCGCGCGGCGGCATGCGGAAAATGTTCAACCGCGTGATGGATCACCGGATGTGGGCGATCGGCGCGGGCGTGATCGCGTTCGCGCTGACGCTGTTCATGTTCACTGTCATCCCGTCGCAGTTCCAGCCGACCCGCGACGAGGACGATTCGACTGCACAGATCGAGATGGTGCCCGGTACCACGCTGGCGCAGACCGATGCGGTGGTCGCACGGGTCGGTGAAATCCTCAGCCAGCAGCCTGAGGTCGCTACCGTCTACGCCCGCACGCGGGTCGGCAGCGGTACCGTGACTGCTAACCTGCGCGCAGACCGCAAGGAGAAGTCGGTCGATTTCGAGCGCCGGCTCGCACCCCAGATGACCGCGATACCCGATGCCCGCGTCTCGTTCCGGTCGCAGTCGGGCTGGGGCGGCAGCGGGCGTGACGTGACGATCGTCCTCGGCGGCAGTGATCCCGCCAAGCTGCAGCAGGCGGCGGACAAGATCGTCGCCGAGATGGGCTCGCTGAAATCGCTGACCGCGCCGCGCGTGTCGGGCGGCATGCAGCGCCCGGAAATCGTCATCCGCCCGCGCTTCGATCTCGCCGCCAATCTCGGCGTGACGACGCAGGCGTTGTCGTCGGCGATCCGGATTGCGACGCTTGGCGATATCGACCAGAACTCGGCGCGCTTCTCGCTCTCCGATCGCCAGATCCCGATCCGCGTCGCGCTCGATCAGTCGGCACGGACCAGCCTGTCGACGATCCAGAACCTGCCCGTCGCGACCGCATCGGGTGGCTCGGTGCCGCTCAACCTGGTCGCCGATATCGGGCTCGGTTCCGGCCCGACCAAGATCGACCGCGTCAACCAGCAGCGTCAGATCACGCTCGGCGCCGATCTCGCACCCGGCGTCGTTATCTCGAACGCTATGAAGCAGGTTCACGCGCTGCCCGCGATGAAGAATCTGCCGGTCGGCGTCAGCGAACTCACGCTCGGCCAGAGCAAGTGGCAGGCGGAGATGATCACCAACTTCATCACCGCAGTGATCGCGGGTACCTTCCTCGTGTTCGCGGTGCTGGTGCTGCTCTACCGCCGCGTGCTGCCGCCGTTCGTCAACATGGGCTCGTTGCTGCTAGCGCCGCTCGGCGGGCTGCTGGCGCTGTGGGCGACCGGCCAGCCGCTGTCGCTGCCGGTGTATATCGGCCTGCTGATGCTGCTCGGGATCGTCGCCAAGAACTCGATCCTGCTGATCGACTTCGCGCTCGACGAGATGAGCAAGGGCGTCGACGCGTTCACCGCGATCATCGATGCCGGGCACAAGCGTGCGCAGCCGATCGTGATGACCACGGTCGCGATGGTCGCGGGCATGGTGCCGACCGCGCTGTCGCTCAGCGGCGATTCGTCGTCGCGCGCGCCGATGGGCACGGTCGTGATCGGCGGCCTCGCGCTGTCGACGATGCTGACGCTGCTGATCATTCCCGCAGCGTTCAGCCTCGCGGTCGGGATCGAGCGCTATGTCGGGCCGCGGCTCGGTCGTCGCCTGCTCACCTATCGTCCGGGCGACAATGGCGATGAGGTGATCGGGATCGCCGGGCCCAATCCGGGGCCGCTGCTCGGGCCGGCGACCGGCAAGCTTGGGCACGGCCGCGATCACGGTGACGGCACGCAACCCGCCGAGTGAGCGTCCTACGCCACGCTCCCCTTCACCCGGGCACCCGAACCGCCGCTCGCGCGTGAACATTCGGGGCGCCCGGGGATTGTTACGGGCATGACGCTTTTACCCCGTATGCGCCCGGCCGGCGAAGCCCCCCCGCCGGCGCTCGTCCGCATGCGGATCGTCGCCACCGGCCTGCTCGTGTTCATGGCCGCGACATTCTTCGTCAGCCGTGCGCTCGTCCCCGTCCACCCGGCGTTCGGGTTCGTCCGCGCGTTCGCGGAGGCGGCGATGGTCGGCGGTCTGGCGGACTGGTTCGCGGTCACCGCGCTGTTCCGCCATCCGCTCGGGCTGCCGATCCCCCACACCGCGATCGTGCCGCGCAACAAGGATCGGATCGGCGACACGCTCGCACAGTTCCTCCGCGCGAACTTCCTGATCCCGGTCGTCATCGCCCGACGCACCCGCCGCCTCGACGTCGCCGGCGCGATCGCCCGCTGGCTGACCGATCCGCCCGAGGGGGCAGGGGGCCGCTTCCGGCAGGGCGCATCGAAGCTGGTCGCGCAAGTTCTCGAAGGGCTCGATCCGGCGCGGCTCGGCGGGATGGTCAAGGCCGGGATCGGCGCGCGCCTGCGTGCCACCGAAGTCTCGCCGATCCTTGGCCAGCTGCTAAAGGCCGCGATCGCCGAGCGCCGCCACGCGCCGCTGCTCGAAAGCGCGATCCGCTGGGCCGCCAAGACGCTCGCGGCAAACGATCACCTCGTCCGCGCGATGGTCCACGACAAGGCCGGCTCGATCCTGCGCTGGACCGGTCTCGACACGACCGTCGCGGACAAGCTGATCAGCGGCTTCGACAAGCTGCTCGCCGAGATGGCCGAGGATCCCGAGCATCCCTTGCGCCTGAAGGCGGAAGAAGGGCTCGATCGCCTAGCCTGGGATCTCCAATACGACCGCCGCATGCGCGATCGCGTCGAGACGATGAAGAACGACCTGCTCGACAACCCGGCGATGCAGCGCTGGCTCGACGGCCTGTGGGAACAGGCGCGCGGGGCACTCCTCGCGATCGCCCGCGACCCCGAGCGCGCTATGGCCGGCAAGCTCGGCGACATCCTGCGCCAGCTCGGCGAGACGTTGCAGCACGACCCGCGGATGTCGCGCACGATCAACCGCTTCGTGCGCCGCGCGGCGGTAGGGGCAGCGGCGGATTATGGCGACGGCATCGTCAAGCTTGTCTCTGATACAGTCCGCAGCTGGGACGCCGACACGATCACCAGCCGTCTCGAGAACGCGGTCGGTCGTGACCTGCAATATATCCGCGTGAACGGGACCATCGTCGGCGGCCTGGTGGGGCTGATGATCCACGGCGTCGACGTGTTGCTGTGAGGAGGTACAGTCGAGTTGGATATCGCCCGACACCCTGACGATCAATTCCTGTGGCTTCGCGATCGCCGTTGCGGCGCGGTCATCGACCCGGGCGGCAAGAGCGGGCGTGGCGACGGCGAGCCGCAAAAGTAAGAAATGCGCACATGGATGGGCGAGCGGCGTTTTTTACGTTTTGAATTATTCCTGTTGCCCTGTTGCCGCGCGGAGCAGCCACAGGGCGGAATGACAGTCAGGTCGCGTGACCGGCGTCCGGCATGAATGCGAAGAGCTCGGTCCGGATCGATTCGGGCGCGCCGGGTTTGAACCAGTTGGTGTCCTGGATATGGCTTGCCGTCACGTAGATGCGACCATCGGGACCTTCGGAGAAGGTGTCGGGCCAGCGCAGGCGCTTGTCGGTGAGGACCGGTTCAACATGGTCGCCGACCAGCCGCGTGATCGCATTGTCGGTCGGCGACGTGAGATACAATATGCCTGTCTTGCTCATCCAGAGACCGTCCGCGACATGCGTATGCGCCACGGTTCTTACGCCGGCGGCGCGGTCCGCCTCGCTGACGCCGTCGCGCAGCAAGGCCGTGTCGATCGCGTAGAGCGTCCGCCCCGTGAGCGCTTGGAAATAGAGCGTCTTGCCGTCGTTGGAGATCGCGATGCCGTCGGCGGCGAAGGCGGGCTGACGACCGTCCGGGCGGACCAGCGGCGTACCGTCGGTCTCGACCGTGACGGCCTTGTCGACCTGCGTCGATCCGTGGCCATCCAGCGCGCGGAAGGATCGGCCTGAGTCGAGGTCGACGACGATGATCGCGCCGCGTGTGCCGCTATCGGTGATGTAGCCGGTCCTGCCGTCGGGCGCGAAGCGGATGTCGTTGAGGTAGGTGCCCTGCAGAGCGACGTCGAGCGGCACCGGGATGACCTTCACGACGCGGTCGGTGGCGAGGTCGATCTGGACCAGCTTGGGCGCGCCTTCGAGGATCTTCTCATTGCCGGGGGCGCCGGGATCGAGCACCCACAAATTGCCGTGACCATCGGCGACGATCGACTGCACGCAGACGAAATAGTCCCCGACCGGCAGTTCGTTCGCCCGCGCGTTGCGCCAGCTGTTCCATGTGTCATCGGGATAGGGCCGGAGCGAGCCGTCTTCCAGCAGTTCGGCGACCGAGATCGGCGCGTCGTCGGTCCAGCGCGGGAAATTGACGAAGCGGCGGCCGTCCGCCGTCACCGTGACGCCCGTCACCTGATGATCGAATCCCGCGACTTTGGTTAGCGGGCTCGCCGCATTTGCCTGCGCATGCGCGATACGGATCGCTGCGGTAGCCAGGACGCCGATCGCGGCCGCCCCTAGCAGATAGGGCTTCGCTCTCGATATGGCTGGGCCTTGGTCCGCAGCCGCCGCCAAGGTGGCGGGATCGCCGGTGAAGAGCCGGACGAGATGGCGCGACACCGCTTCGGGTGCCTCGCGCTGGATGAAGTGGCCGACGCCGGGCAGCGTCACGAAGGCGAACGGGCCGGTGAACTTCGCCGGCACCGCGGCGCTAACGCTGGGCGGGTTCACGCCGTCGACCTCGCCCTGGAAATACAGCGTCGGCAGCGACAGCGAGGCGGTTGCCTTCACCTTGTCCTCAAGCCACTGGCTGCGCGGATCGGGCTTGGCCTCGTCCCAGCGCGCGCGGTAGCTGTGCAGCGTCACCGCCGCCCAGTCCGGGTTTTCGAACGATGCGGCGACGCGCGCGAACGTCGCTTCGTCGAACCAGCCGGGCGGCGACCAGTTCACCCAATGGATATGCGCGAAGCCCTTATGATCGTCGCGCACTGCCTGCGCGCCCCGCGCGGTGGCCATGAACCAGTGATACCATTGGCGCTGTGCCTGCTCGAACGGCGGCGTCGGCATGCCGCCGAGCCGTGGCGGCGTCGCGAGCATCGCCATCCGCGCGACCCGGTCCGGCCAGCCGACCGCGAGTGCCTCTGCGGTGTTCGAGCCCCAGTCATGCCCCGCGACCATGAACGTCTCGATCCCGAGCCCGTCCATCAGCGCGATCATGTCCATCGCCAGGATCGCACTGTTGCCGGTGCGTGGCGCATCGCCGATGAATCGCGTGTCGCCGAAGCCACGAAGCGTCGGTACGATCGTCCGCAATCCTGCGTCGTGGAGAGCGGGCAGAACCGCGTCCCAGGTCGACGCGTCGTCGGGCCAGCCGTGGATCAGCAGCACCGGGGAGCCATCGCGCGGGCCGGTATCGGCATAGGCGAAGGCGAGATCTTCGGTCATCAGGATCGGCATGAGGGTCCTTTGGGAACGAGGGGCGGGGCTCGAAGTCGGTGCGCGATCCCGAGAGATCAAAGTCGCTGGCAGAGGGACGCATGTAAGGGGAACAGTCCGCACGGAACGCTGTTCCAACCCGCACCCCGATCATTCGCACCCTGCGGCCTTCGACGCTCGCCGACCTCTTCCCGAAATTGCGGGACGGCACCGATGGTGCGCGCCGTCCCGTGTCATGCCCTCGTACCGCTGGCCGTGCCGTCAGCCCGCCGCGTCGACCTGATCGAGATAGGCGGCGTAGCCCTGCGCCTCCATCTCGTCGCGCGGCACGAACCGAAGCGACGCGGAGTTGATGCAGTAACGCAGTCCGCCCTGATCCTGCGGGCCGTCGTCGAACACATGGCCGAGATGGCTGTCGGCGCCGGCCGAGCGGATTTCGGTGCGGACCATGCCGTGGCTGCGATCGTGCAGCTCGGTAACGTGGACGGGCGAGATCGGCCGCGTGAAACTGGGCCAGCCGCAATGCGAATCGAACTTGTCGGCCGACGCGAACAGCGGCTCGCCGGAGACGATATCGACATAGACGCCCGGTTCGCGGGTGTTCAGATATTCGCCCGTTCCCGGCCGTTCGGTGCCGCTCTGCTGCGTCACGTGAAACTGCTCGGGGGTGAGCTTGGCGATGGCTTCGTCGGTCTTCTTATAGTCGGTCATGGTATGTCCCATCAGCGTGAACGCAGGCCTCCACCGATATCGAACGCTCGCATCGATGAGGTTTCCGCCAATATAGGGCGTCTTGGCGCTTGCCCAATGCGCGGGGTCGGCGGACTCGTCGGTGATATATTTCCAGGCGACCTCCGGCCGGCTTTTCAGACAACGTGAAAAGCTGTCATGCGGTGCCGATGATTCGCACTCCGCTGTCCGCGCTCGCCTGCATCCTGTTCTCGTCGGGAAGTGCCCTTGCCCAATCGACCGTGGCGCCGACCGACGCCGCGCCTGACATCGTCGTCACCGGGCGCGGGCTGGCGGATGCGCCGGGCGATCGCGCCTATGATATCGTCACGATCGAGCGCGACCGGATTCAGGCGAATGCAAGCAACAGGCTGGAGAGCGTGCTCGCCGACGTGGCCGGGTTGCAGCAGTTTCGTCGCTCGGACTCGCGCAGTGCCAACCCGACCAGCCAGGGCATCTCGCTGCGCGGGATCGGCGGCAATGCCTCCAGTCGCGCGCTGCTGATCTTCGACGGCGTGCCGCAGGCGGATCCGTTCGGCGGCTGGGTCGCGTTTCCGGCCTATGCGACGGGGCGGCTCGGGCGCATCCGCGTTACGCGCGGTGGCGGGAGCGGGTACCAGGGGCCGGGCGCGCTAGCCGGAACGGTCGAACTGGAGAGCGCGACGCCTGACGACCTGACGCCGTTCCAGGGCAGCGTCGCCTATGGCAGCCGCGATTCGGTCGATGCGCAGGGCTCGGCGGCGCTGGTGCGCGGGTCGGGGTTTGCGACCGTGTCGGGGGCGTACGCGCGCGGTGACGGCTTTACGCCGACCGTCGAGGAAAGCCGCGGGATCGTCGATCGGGCCGCGCCGTACGAGCAGGCGTCTGGCGCGCTGCGGACCGTCGTAGGGATCGACGCGAAGACCGAATTGCAGATGAATGCGAGCGCCTTCACCGATCGGCGCGACCGGGGGAGCGACTTTACCGACAACAAGAGCGAGGGGGCGGATGCGAGCGTTCGGCTGATCGGGCGCGGGCGCTGGGGCTATTCGGCGCTGGCGTATCTGCAGACGCGCGCGTTCGCGAGCAGCTTCAATAGTATCAATGCCGCGCGGACGACCGCGATCCAGTCGCTGAACCAGTATAATACTCCCGCCACCGGGCTTGGCGGGCGGATCGAGATCGCGCCGCCGCTTGGCGAGAGCATCACGCTCAGGCTGGGCGCGGATATCCGCGATGTGAGCGGCAGGACGCAGGAACTCTATACGTTCGTCAACGCGGCGCCCACGCGGCGGCGCGAGGCTGGCGGGAGTACGACGACGACCGGGGTCTTCGCTGATGGGAGCCTGGTCGCGGGCGACGTCACCTTCAGCCTTGGCGGGCGGGTCGACTGGTGGTCGATCGATGGCGGCTATCTGACGGAACGGCCGCTGGCGACCGGCACGGCGCTGACCAACCTGCGCTATGCGGACCGCGACGGCAGCGAGACGACCGGGCGGGCGGGCATAGCGTATCAGCCGGTCGAGGCAATCACGCTGCGCGCGGCCGGGTATCGTGGGTGGCGCCTCCCGACGCTCAACGAACTGTATCGACCTTTCCGGGTTGGCAACGATGCGACCGCGGCGAACGCGTTGCTGTCGCCGGAACGGCTGACGGGGGTCGAGGGTGGCGTCACGCTGACGCCTGCGCCGGGCGTGAGCATCGCCGCGACCTATTTCTACAACCGGCTGAAGGATGCGATCGCCAACGTCACAACGACCAACCCGCCGCAGGTGCTGCCGGGGGTGGCGACCTACCGCGTCCGCCAGAATCTCGATGCGATCCGCGCGCATGGGTTCGAACTGGATGCATCGTACCGGCCGGGTCCGCTGGGCGTGCAGGCATCCTGGTCGCACACGAACTCGAAGGTCGAGGGTTCGGGGATCACCGCCGCTCTCGACGGTTTGCGTCCGGCGCAGACTCCGCGCGACCAGGTGTCGGGGACAGTGGACTGGCGGCACGATGCGGCGGCGTTGTCGCTGACCGTGCGGCATATCGGTCGGCAGTTCGACGATGACCAGAATACGCGGGTGCTTGGGGCCGCGACGACGCTGGACGCCTATGCCGCGCTGCCGATCCTGCGCTCGCTGGTCGCCGAGGTGCGCGGGGAGAATTTGTTCGACGAGCGTGTCGAGGCGGGGATCAGTGGTGCGAACATCGTCGAACGCGCCACGCCACGGATGATCTGGGTGGGGCTGCGCTACGGGGGGCGGTGAACGCGCGTTCGATCCTCCCCCGCCTGGGGGAGGTGGCACCGCAGGTGACGGAGGGGGAGGACCACGCCACAGCGGATATCGCATTCCTCCCCCTCCGTCTGGCAAGCGCCAGCCACCTCCCCCTGGCGGGGGAGGATGGTAGGCCTCACGTTGACCCGTGCACTACGCGCGACTAATGCCAATCCTGTGAAGGGTTCCCGGCGACGGGATCAAAAGGGAAGTCGGTGCGCGGGCCGGGTCGTCACGATCCTCATCCGCAAGACCGGCGCTGTCCCCGCAACTGTGACCGGTTAGCGGCCACCCCAACGACGCCACTGGGTCTCGACCTGGGAAGGCGGGGTGGAGGCAATGACCCGGAAGCCAGGAGACCTGCCTTTCACGGTCGATCCACTGCGCGGGCGGGTTCTCCGGCGCGGACGAGTGCTCCGGTGCAACCGGGTTTCCTCGAGCGAGAGACGTCTGCCGTTCCCGAATGGTCGTGGGCGGTTCTGCCAGGACGTGCCCATGACGAAATTCTTCCTTCTCCTGAGCGCCGCGGCGATCGCATCGCCGGCCTATGCCCAGGACATGCCCGATACCGACGCCCCCGAACTCGTCGTGACCGCGAGCCGCGTTGCCCAGCCTGCCAGTGAGATCGGCCAAGCGGTAACCGTGATCGACCGCGCCGAGATCGAGCGTCGCCAGACCGTCGTCGTGTCCGATCTGCTCGCGACCACGCCCGGCGTCACCGTCACGCGCAACGGCACGCTCGGTGCGCTGACCGGCGTGCGGATCCGCGGTGCCGAGGCCGACCAGACGCTGGTCGTGATCGACGGGGTGCGCGTCAACGATCCGGCCTCGACCGGTGGCGGCTTCGATTTCGGCAACCTGTTGTCGAGTTCGGTCGAGCGGATCGAAGTGCTGCGCGGGCCGAACTCGGTGCCATGGGGCAGCCAGGCGATCGGCGGCGTCGTCAACATCATCACCGCCGCACCGACCGAAGGTATTCAAGCGCGCGCCAACGCCGAATATGGCTATGCCGACACCATGTTCGCAAGCGCGGGCGTTTCGGGCAAGTCCGGCCCCGTGTCGGGATCGCTGACCGGCGGGTATCTGAAGACCGACGGCATCTCGTCGGCGGCGAGCGGCACCGAGCGCGACGGCTATCGCCAATATGGCGCGACCGGACGGGTGGGCGTCGAGTTCGCGCCCGGGATCGGCCTCGACCTGCGCGGCTATTTCGCCGACAGCAAAGTCGAAATCGACGATGGTTTCGACCCTAAGACATTCCTGGTCGCGGACAGCCTCGCCTACGGCACCACGCAGGAACTCTACGGCTATGCCGGCCTTCACGCGAACTTTGCCGATGGCCGGTTCAACAACCGCGTCGCGTTCACAATCGCCGACATCAACCGCGACAATTTCTCGCAACCCGGCGGCGACGTGTCGTTCATCGGCCGTGGTCGCAGCGAGCGCTATGAATATCAGGGCGATTTTCGCCCGCTCGATCAGGTCCGCATCGTCGCGGGCGTCGAGCGCGAGAACAGCCGCTTCAACGACGGCGTCACCTATGCCGACACCGGCATCACCAGCATCTATGGCCAGCTGATCGTCAAGCCGCTCGACATCCTCACCATCACCGGCGGCGTGCGCAACGACGATCATGAGGATTTCGGTAGTCATACGACGTTCGGCGCGAACGCGGCGCTGGCGTTAAGAACCGGGACCACCGTTCGCGCCAGCTATGGCGAAGGCTTCAAGGCGCCGACCTTGTACCAGCTCTTTTCGGAATATGGCGACCGCGATCTGGACCCGGAGACGGCGCGGAACTTCGATATCGGGATCGAGCAGGCGTTCCTCGACGACCGGGCGCGCGTCGGCGTGACCTATTTCAACCGTCGAACGCGCAACCAGATCGATTTCGATCTGGGGACTTTCACGTACCAGAACATCGCGCGTGCCGAAGCGGATGGCGTCGAATTCACGCTCGCGCTGCGCCCGGTCGATGCGCTGACGCTGACCGCCAACTACAGCTATATCCATACCGAGAACCGCGCGATCGGCGCCAATTACGGCAAAGACCTCGCGCGTCGCCCGAAGCAGACCGCGAGCGTCAACGCCGACTACCGGTTCGCGTTCGGGCTCTCGGTCGGCGGCACGGTGTCGCTGGTCGGCGACAGCTTCGACGATGCCGGCAACACGACGCGGCTCGACGGCTATGCGCTCGCCAGTGTCCGCGCCGAGGTGCCGATCGACGACCGGATCGCGCTGTACGGCCGCGTCGATAACCTTACCGACGCGCGCTACCAGACGATCGCAGGCTACGGGAATTACGGCCGCGCGGCGTATGGCGGCGTGCGGTTGCGCCTGAAGTGAGGCGCGGGGCGATCCTGCTCGCGCTGCTGCTCGGGGGCTGCGCGCAACGTCCCGGAGCGGGCGGCGGCGGGATCGTCTCGACCAATCCGTGCGTGGATTCGGTGTTGGTCCGGATCCTGCCTGTATCGCGGATCGCGGGGATCAGCCATTATTCGCAAGATCCGGCCGCGACCTCGATCCCGCTGAGCGTCGCGCGGCGGTTTCGCGGCATCGCCGGGACCGCCGAGGAAGTGATCGCGCTTCATCCCGACCTCGTCATCGCCAGCACCTATACCCCGCCGGCGACGCAGGCGGCTTACGCCCGCGCTGGGCTGAAGACGTTGTTGCTGGGTATTCCCGACTCGATTGCGGAGAGCCAGGCGCAGGTGACGCAGATCGCCGATGCGGTCGGCGCGCCCGCGGGTGGCGCGCGGATCAATGCCGATATCGACCGTGCGATGGTGCGCTGGAACCACAAGGATGGACCCCAGCCGAGCGCGCTGCTCTATATAAGCGGTGATCTCGCGACCGGGGGGAGCACGTTGCTGAACGAGATGATGACCCGTGTCGGCTTCCGCAACGCCGCGGCGAGCTACGGCCTGACGCATACTGGCACGCTGTCCGCCGAGACGATCGTGACGCAGCCGCCGGCCATCGTGATCGCCCCCGAGCGTGCGAGCCGC
This sequence comes from Pseudomonadota bacterium, assembly GCA_040388215.1. GTDB lineage: Bacteria > Pseudomonadota > Alphaproteobacteria > Sphingomonadales > Sphingomonadaceae > Sphingomonas. Next base: position 378,458 of record JAZKCH010000006.1, read on the forward strand.
GGTACTGCCCTGCGCCGCCGCTTGCTGCCGCATACGCCGCAAGCCGTCTTCCCGCGCGTCCTTATCAATTGCGGCGGCCCGACCATTCCACCGGCGCTCGAACGCCTCGCCGCGATACGGGCGGGGCTGTGATGCGAGCGTTTGGAATTGCGAACGCCTTACCGTCCGTGTTCCTCCCCGGCGGAGGCCGGGGCCCAGTTGGCAAGGCTGGAGTAATGCAGCGCTGCCCGCAGTCACGATCGTCCCCCAACTGGGCCCCGGCCTTCGCCGGGGAAGTGGCTATGTGTGGCGCGTATGCAGACGAGGAGGCGTTCTAATGACCCGCACGCCCAAACTCATCACCCTTGGCCTGCTGGTGGTCCTCCTGTTCGGCCTGTCGCTCGGCTGCGGGAAAGTCTGGGTGCCGCTCGACGCGTGGTTCTCGAGCGACCCGCGCTGGTGGATCATTCTCGAACTCCGCCTGCCACGCGCGGTACTCGGGCTCGCGCTCGGCGCCACGCTCGGGCTGTCGGGGGCGGTCTTGCAAGGCTATCTCCGCAACCCGCTCGCCGACCCCGCCGTCGTCGGCATATCGTCGGTCGCAGCACTCGGCGCGGTCGCCGCGATCATCTTCGGCCTCGGGTCGGGACCCGCGATCTTCGCCGCCGCCATGCTCGGGGCAGGGGGCGCGGTGGCGTTGCTCGCCGCGCTGACGTGGCGGTCGCCGAGCGCGATCACCTTCATCCTCGCGGGCACCGTGCTCGCCAGCCTCGCCGGCGCGCTGACCGCTTTTCTGATCTCGATCGCGCCCAACCCCTATGCGGTCGCCGAGGTGATCGACTGGATTATGGGCGCACTGACCGATCGCGGCTGGGACGACCTGAAGCTCGCGCTACCGCCGATGCTGCTCGGCGGCGTCCTGCTGATGCTTACCGGCCGCTCGCTCGATGCATTGTCGCTGGGCGAGGCGGCGGCGCGGTCGCTCGGCATAAGGATGGGCCGGGTGCGGTGGCTGGTCGTGCTCGGCACCGGTCTGGTGGTCGGCGCCGGCGTCGCGGTGACGGGCGTGATCGGCTTCGTCGGCCTCGTCGTGCCGCATCTGCTGCGCCCGATCTTCGGCCATCGCCCGAGCGCCTTGCTGCTCCCCTCGGCGCTCGGTGGAGCCGCGCTCGTGCTCGCCGCCGACAGCCTCGTCCGCCTCGCACCCGGCGCAGGCGAAGTCCGGCTCGGCGTCGCGATGGCGCTGATCGGCGCGCCGTTCTTCCTGGGATTGCTGGTCAGGGAACGAGGCCGCGCATGGATCTGATCATCGACGCGCTCAGCGTGAAGCTCGGCAAGCGCACCGTCCTGCACGATGTGTCCGCGCATCTGCGTCCCGGCCGGGTCACCGCGATCCTCGGCCCCAACGGCGCCGGCAAGAGCACGCTGGTGAAAGCCGCCGCCGCGCTTGTCGGTCACAGCACCGGCAGCGTCCGGCTCGACACGCAGGACGTCGCGACGATGGACCCGCGCGCCCGAGCCCGGGCGATCGGCTATCTCCCGCAGGACGCGACGGTCCACTGGAACATCGTCGCGCGTGATGTCGTCGCGCTCGGTCGCCTGCCGCACCTCGGCGCGCATGCCGCCCCGTCACCCGAAGACCGCGCCGCCGTCGACCGCGCGATGCACGATACCGAGACCACGCATCTCGCCGATCGCCCGGTCGGCGAACTCTCCGGCGGCGAGCGCGCCCGTGTCCTGCTCGCACGGGTGTTGGCAGGCGAGCCGCACTGGTTGCTCGCCGACGAACCGCTCGCCAGCCTCGACCCCTCGCACCAGATCGACCTGCTCGCCCGCCTGCGCGCCTACGTGGGCGGCGGGGCAGGGGTCGCGATCGTACTCCACGACCTCGTCCAGGCGCAGCGCGCGGCCGACGACGCGCTGGTGATTGCAGAGGGGCGGTGCGTTGCGTTCGGTCCCGTCGCCGAGGTGATGACCGCGGACATGCTCGCCCGCGTGTTCGGCGTCCGCGTAGCGCCGCTCGACGACGGAGGTCGCCGCCTGCTGGTCCCGGTCGGGCGTATCGAGGTCGGCTAGGCTGAGCGACGCACCCGGTGAAACGGAGCTAAGCCGTGGCCGGCGGGGTGAAAGATCATCGACGCGCGGAGCCCGCGGCACTATCCCGCGCCGGGTGATCGACATTCCCGCCCCGCTCCGCTCGCGCCTCGACGGCGACGCCCTCGTCCAGAATTGGCGGACGCTCGACCGCATGAGCGGCACCGCGGCATGCGGCGCGGCGGTAAAGGCAAACGGCTACGGCCTCGGCGCGATCGAAGTCGCGCGCCGGCTCGCCAACGCAGGCTGTCGCGACTTCTTCGTCTCGAACTGGCAGGAAGCCGCCGAACTCGCGCCTCTGGGCCTGACGGTCTCCGTGCTCCACGGTGTTCGCGAAGACGACATGGCCGCCGCCGCAGCCGGTTTCGCCCGCCCGGTGCTCAATACGCCAAGCCAGGTCGCCCGCTGGAAAGCCGCGGGCGGCGGCCCCTGCGACGTCATGGTCGACACTGGCATGAACCGCCTCGGCGTCTCGGTGGACGACATTGCCGGGGGCCTGCTGGATGGTCTCGAAATCGAGACTCTGATGAGTCACCTTGCCCGTGCAGACGAGGACTCGCCGATGAATGCGGCGCAGCGCGATCGATTCGCCACGCTGGCAGGCAAAACGTCGGCACGGCGGATGAGCCTCGCCAATTCCGCCGGCATCGCGCTCGAAGGCTATGCGTTCGATCTTACCCGTCCCGGTCTGGCATTGTACGGCGGTATCCCGCGCGGCGATCTGACAGCAGCGATCCGGCCAGTGGTGACGATCGAGGCACAGATCCTGCAAAGTCGCCGTGTCCGCGCTGGCGAAACGGTCGGCTACAATGCGACCTGGACCGCGCCCGCCGACACCGATGTCGCGATCGTCAATCTCGGCTACGCGGACGGCTATTTCCGCGGGTTTTCGGATCGCGGCACAGCGTGGGTTGATGGGATCGAACTCTCGGTCATCGGCCGCGTGTCGATGGACCTGGTCGCGATACGCGTCGATGACGTCGCGGCATTGCGCGAAGGCGACTGGATCGCGTTCGATCCCGACCTGCCGCGCGCCGCAGCCCGATCCGGGATGTCGCAATATGAATTGCTGACCGCGCTCGGCCGACGGCTCGATCGGCTATGGTCGCCCGGCTGACCCGATCGGCGTTTCCGGTCCCGTCCAGGCATCGAACGGGCTCTGTCGGATCCACCGCGTCGCCAGCCACTTCACGCCCTGCGTCACGGGAAGTCCGGCGTGCAGCGATCGCGGATCGGTCGTATCGTCGGCCAACGTGTTGGTGAACGCGATCGCGTCGCCGGCTTTTGGACGGATCGTCACCCCAAGTTTCGGGAACTGGGTTTCGCCGCCGGTGAATCCTTCGTTGAGATAGATGAGCACGGTTTTCGTGCGCTGGTTGCGCGCGTTGCCGATCGCGTCGAAATGCGGGCGGAACTGTTGTCCTGGCCGATAGCGCAGGATCGTCAACGCCTCGCCTTGCGCGATGTCCGTCGCGGTGATGGTGGCGAGCCGCTGGTTAATCGCGCGGACAACCAGGCTTTCGCGCATCGGCCCGATCACCGCGCCATCCGACGACCGGACCGGGTGGGGGACGTTGCGCCCGGTGCGCGGATCGACGACGACCGCAGGGGCAAGCAGGTCGCTCGCTGCATTGGCGAGATGGGCGCATTCCTCTCTGGTAAGAAGCGCGGGAAAATGGCGAATTTCGGGCTGAGTGGCGAGCGTCACCGAGGCCGGTTCGGACACAGGGTGGCCATCCGCGGTCAAGGTCATCGCGTCGAGCAGGGCGGATTGCTGGGCCGCAACGGGATCGTTGTGTGCGGCAACCGCCAATAAACGCCGCGCCGATTGCCAAGACGCAGCCCCTCCCGAGCCATTCGCGGTCAGTGCGATTTCCAGCAGTGCGGCATCTACATGACCGATAGCCACCGCGCGCTGCAGCAACGCGCGTGCGCGACCGAGATTGCGGGGGAGCGGGCCACCGGTCAGGTTCCAGCTGGCCAGCCGGAACAGCGCGTCGACATCGCCTTGGTCTGCGGCGGCCGTGACGATCGATACGGCTTGTGCGGTGTGTCCGGCGGCAAGCAAGCGGTCGGCTTCGATCAGGGGCATTTTGCGGTCCATGCGGCGATCTTATCCGAAAGCCGCGGGTTATCCCCAAAAAAAGGGGCCGGCGAAACTCGCCGACCCCCAGATAATCATCGGATAGCGATGATCAGAACTTTGCGGTGAAGCCCGCATAGAAGCGACGACCAACCGGTTCGTAGATGCCGGTGCCGGCACCGATACCCGTCGAGCTGAGCGGCGGACGCGTATTGGTGAGGTTGTCGACGCCGAAGTAGAAGTTCGAACCACCCTCGACATTCACGCCCAGGCGCAGGTCATGATAGGTGACCGACTTGTAGTAGAGGATGTCGGCATAGTCGGCGTTCTCGGGCGGACGGCCCTGCAGCGAGTTGACGTCCTCATACGTGTTGAGGTTCATCCGCGACAGATACCGGAACTGATAGCCGACATAGAGCGTCCCTGCGCTGGCATTCAGGCTGACGTTGAACGCATCCTTTGGCTGACCGGCTTCGCCGAGCAGACGGTTTGCACGGTTCGGATCGGTCGGGTTGAGGAACGAGTCGTTCTGCAGCGCGTGCGTCCAGATGAAATGGGCCGACACGTTCTTGTTCTCGCCGAAGCGACGCGTGTAGCTCAGATCGGTGTTGATGCCGCGAACCTTCAGCTTGGCGTAGTTCAGCGTCGTCTGCTGAAGGCTACCCTCGATGATCCGGTACGCTTCCTCACCACCTGGGCCGGTTGCGCCGGCTGCGACGCGCTGGAAGAGGCCGCAGAACTGGTTGTCGAGGCTTGCTGCGTCGTAGCAACCATTGGCGATCGCCTGCGCGCTCGGCGCCGTGATCACGTCGTTGACCTGGATGTTGTAGTAATCGACCGACAGCGTCAGGCCTGGAACGTAGCTCGGCTGGTACACACCGCCGTAGGTGTACGAGTCAGACTTCTCCACCTTCAGCGTAGGGTTGCCGCCGCTCTGGATCTCAAGCGACGACTGGTAGATGTAGTCGTACGCACCGGCGCCCGTGGTCGGAATACCGGCCGCCGCGCAGTTTGCTGCACGCGTGGACGAACCCGTACCGATCTGACGCGCTGCGCAAGGATCGACGAAGCCGGGTGCGAAGTTCTGACCCAGTGGCGAGTACAGATCCTGCAGGTTCGGCGCCCGCACGGCCCGTGCGTATTGTGCACGGAAGCGGAGATCGGCGACCGGCGAATAGTCTACGCCGGCGTTGTAGGTGTAGTTGGTCCCGGCTGCACCCTTGTAGTCGGAGACGCGGCCGGCACCGCTGAGAGTCAGTTCCTTGATCAGCGTGATGTCGCTCAGCAACGGCACGCGAAGCTCGCCATACGCTTCCTTCACGGTGAACGAGGTCGGATTGAAGTTCGCGATCGCGTTGTAGAAGGTGTAGCCGGACGCCACCAGCGGATCGGCCTGGAAGGACGCGGTCTCACGACGATATTCGCCGCCGACCGAGAACTGGACCGGGCCGCCCGGCAGGGTCAGGAACTGGCTCGTGTCACCCGACATGTAGCCGATGAGATCGAGCTGCGTGATCTTGCCGACCGAGACCGTGTCCTGAAGGACGTAGTTCTTCGCAGCCTGCGAGATGTTGCCCTGGCCGAACGGATTGACCGGCTGGCAAGCGGCGATATCGGCCGCCAGAACCGCAGGGTTGCCACCGGCATCGGGGCCGCCGGTCAGGCCGAGGTTGGCGCGGGTCGCATCGATCTGCGAACCGCAGACGATCTGGCCGGCCGCATTGCGGACCGCATCCATGCCCAGCAGGAAGCGCTGGACGTTCAGGTTGCCGAGAACCTTGGTGCGTTCCTTGAACTCGCCATAGTTGCCCGACAGCTCGTACTTCCAGTCGCCGTTGAACGTGCCGCGCACGCCGCCGACGATCCGGTAGGTCTCACGCTTGGCCTCTTCGGTGCGAACGCCGAGATCGAGGAGGTTGCGACGGATAGGAATGCGCGTTGCGGCGGTCAGCGGCAGACCGGCGAGCGCGTATTGCTGCGCAATGACGCCACGGGCCTGATCCGTCAGATACGGATTGTCATACCGTGGGCGCTCGTAGAGCCCATCGAGAGTCGAACCCTGGAAGAACGCAGGACCGCTGCTCCCCTGGCCGACCGAGTTGGTCCGAACGTACTTCGCCTCGATGAACGGGACGAACGCGTCCGAAACGTCGAAATGCGCGATCAGGTTTGCCGAGTAGCGATCGAGCTGAGGCAGGATCTGAACGAGCTGGCCTTCACGCAGCGTATCGCCGTTGCCGCCGATCAGCGAACCGTTCGGCGACAGGCCTGCGCGCGCGCCCGTCTGCTGAACCAGCGTGCCGTCGGGCCGGAAGAAGTACGGGCAGTCGAATGCTGCGTTGGTCGAGTCACGACCGCAGCGACCTGCACCCGTGCCGCTACGACCGTTGAACAGGATCGTGCCGGAGTTCGAGATCGTGACCGGACGGATGTCGCGGTAGAATACGCGATCGGGAATGCCGTCGCTGCCGTTCGGCGTGCCAGCAGGATCGGTGTCGACGACGATGAAGCCGTTCGCCGTACGCAGATCCTTGCGCTGGGAAGCGTACAAGCTGTTCTGGCGAGCATATTCGAGGTTGACCGCGACATTGCCGCGACCATCGGCGAAGTTCTTGCCGGCCAGGATGCTGCCGTAATACGAGCCTGCGTCACCCTTCTGGCTGATGCCGCCCTGGCCGTGTGCGACCAGACCTTCGTAGTTCTGCTTCAGCTTGAAGTTGACCACGCCCGCGATCGCGTCCGACCCGTAGATCGCCGAGCTGCCGCCGGTGATGACGTCGACGCTGTCGATCAGGTCGGTCGGGAAGGTGTTGACGTCCGGCGACACTGCGTTGTTCAGGATGTCGGCGCCGACATGACGGCGGCCGTTGACCAGCACCAGCGTACGCTGCGTGCCGAGGCCGTAGAGATCGACCAGGCTCAGGCCCGACGTGCCGAGGAAGCGCGTCGAGTTCTGCTGGCTGAACGTGTTGGCGAGCGCGGGCAGGTTGTTCAGGACGTCGCCGACCGAGATGTTGCCGGTCTGCTGCAGTTCGACTGCGCTGATCGACGTGATCGGCGCGGTCGACTGGCCGTTGGGGTTCGAAATGCGCGAACCCGTGACCGTGATTTCCTGCGCGGCGGTATCTTCAGCGGGCGCCGCCTGTGCCAGGTCGCGCGATGCCGCGGCGTCGTCGCTAGCCGTCTGCGCCGTGGTATCCGGCGCAGTCTGCGCTGCTGCGTAGGCGGGAAGGCCGGCCAGTGCGCTGACGAGCGCAGTGGCGCCGAGAAGGCGATGTATGTTCATCGTTGAAATTGCCCCGTTTGTAATTTTGATGCCGAATACAAACGGGTATGGCGAGATTGTGCAAGGTTAGGTTCATCTAAACGCTGTCTAATCATCGGTTTTGTTCGGTAATGTGACATTAGCGTCACATTGCTACCAAAGCGGGTTTAACGCTCGATGCACATCGCGATGCCCATGCCGCCGCCGATGCACAGCGTCGCCAAACCCTTCTTCGCGTCGCGCTTCTGCATCTCGTAGATCAGCGTCGTCAGGACGCGCGCACCGCTGGCGCCGATCGGGTGGCCGATCGCGATCGCGCCGCCATTGACGTTGACCTTCGATGCGTCCCAGCCGAGTTCCTTGCCGACCGACAGGGCCTGCGCGGCGAAGGCTTCGTTAGCCTCGATCAGGTCTAGGTCGGCGAGCGTCCAGCCGGCCTTTTCCAGCGCGCGCCGGGTGGCGGGGACGGGGCCGATGCCCATGATCGACGGGTCGACGCCGGCCGACGCCCAGCTCCTGATCGTCGCGAGGATGGTCGAGCCGCGGCGTTCTGCTTCGTCGCGGCGCATCATCACGAGCGCTGCGGCGCCGTCGTTGAGGCCACTGGCGTTGGCAGCGGTGACCGTGCCGTCCTTCTTGAACGCAGGCTTCACGCCGGAGACACTCTCGATCGTCGCACCGGCGCGGATGTACTCGTCATCCGCCACCACGGTATCGCCCTTGCGGCCCTTGATCGTGACGGGGGCGATCTCGTCCTTGAAGCGGCCTGAGCCGCGCGCTGACTCGGCCTTGTTCTGCGAGGCGACCGAGAAGGCGTCCTGTTCGCCGCGCGTGACCTGGTATTGTTCGGCGAGGTTCTCGGCGGTGATGCCCATGTGATAGCCGTTGAAGACGTCGGTCAGGCCGTCGCTGACCATCGTGTCGACGAGGGCAAGGTTGCCCATCTTCTGGCCACCGCGGATCGACTGCGCGTGCGCGGACAGCGACATCGACTCCTGTCCGCCCGCAACGACGATGGTCGCGTCGCCGGTCTGGATCGCTTGCGCGGCGAGTGCGACGGCGCGCAGGCCGGAGCCGCAGACCTGGTTGACGCCCCAGGCGGGGATTTCCTTGGGGACGCCGGCCGCCATCGAGGCCTGGCGCGCAGGGTTCTGGCCCTGGGCTGCGGTGAGGACCTGGCCGAGGATGACTTCGGAGACGTCTTCACCGGCGACGCCCGCCTGTTCGAGCGCGGCCTCGATCGCGATGCGGCCGAGTTCGTGCGCTGGCGTGGTGGCAAAGGCCCCCAGGAAGCTGCCGACGGGCGTGCGCTTGGCGGCGGTGATGACGACGTCGTTGGGGCGTGGGTCGGTCATGTCGGGATCCTCTATGTTTGGACCCCCTGTAGGTCAGTCGAGCGCGGCGATCCAGTTGGCGAGCGGTTCCCAAAGGCGCGCGCGCGCAGAGCGGCCAACGATCATGCCGACATGGCCTGCGCCAAGATCGCGGCGGTCGGCAACGCCGATCGCGGTGGCGGCGGGGACTATGCGGTCGCTCAGCGACACGAACTCGACGGTCGGGCAGGCGAGCGCGAGCGGATCGACCGGGGTGCCGGCGATCGTCCATTTTCCTTTGCCGGGGAGGTCCTTGGCGATGCAGTCCTCGAACAACGAGGCGGCGGCGGCGTAGGGGAGGGGGGCACCGGCGTTCGCCCAATCCTCGAGTCGGACGAACGCACGCGCCGCGTCGCTGTCGGGAGCGAGGTCGGCGAACGCTTCGTATTTGGCGATCGTGCGGGCCGGGTCGAGTTGCCAGAAGCCGGCTTGCAGGATTTCCATCGGGAGCAGGCCGAGCATCGCGGCCGCGGGTTGGACCGCGGCCCAGGTCGCGGCGAGCGTGGGACGGCCTTCGCCGTAACCCGCGAAATGCCACGGTGCGGCGATCGTCGCGACCCCCGCAACAGGCGTGATCGCGGCGGCGCCCAGCGCCAGCGTGCCGCCGAGGCAATAGCCGACCAGCACCGGCGGCTCGGGCAACGCCTGAAGCAACGGGACCAGCAAGCGCTCGACATGCGCGGCCAGATCGAGGTCGCGATCGTCGCTGCCGGGTGATCCCCAGTCGACCAGCCAGACGCGAAATCCCTGCGCGGCAATCCATCGCACCAGCGAAGTCGCGGGCGAATGATCGAGGATATCGGGCGGATTTATCAGCGACGGGACGAACACGACGGGGCGCCCGCTGCCCCCGTAATCGCGCAACGAAACCCGACCTGCGCTGTGGATCGCGGGCATCGGATCGGCGCGCTGCTCTCGTGGCGCGCTCTGATACGCACGCAATCCGGCTAGCGCGCGCGCCATCCGATCGGGCGATGCTGCGGTCTCGCTGCGCAGCACGGACAGGAATAAGGGTAAGGGCCTCGGACCTTGTTGCGGTGCGTCATCAAAGACTGTAGCCTCCGTTTCAAACATAAGACGGGGGATCCATGAAGAAGCAACCGGCTGCCGACGGAATCGTCATCATCAAGAAATACGCCAATCGGCGACTCTACAACACCGAGACTTCATCGTACATCACGCTCGATCATCTCGCGACGATGACCCGCGAGGGCCGCGACTTCAAGGTGGTCGACGCGAAGACCGACGAGGACATCACGCACAACGTCCTGACGCAGATCATCATGGAGGAGGAGAGTCGCGGCGAGACGATGATGCCGGTGAACTTCCTGCGCCAGCTGATTTCGATGTACGGCGATTCGATGCAGACGATGGTCCCGGGGTATCTCGAGGCGTCGATGGACAGCTTCCGTCGCAATCACGACCAGTTCAAGTCCGCCGTCGAGGGTGCGTTCGCGAACTCGCCGTTCGCCGACATGGCCAAGCGCAATCTGGCGATGTTCGATGTCGCCGCGCAGGCGATGAACCCGGCCACGGTCGCCGCGCAGGCTATGAATCCGGCCACGCCCGCACCCGCCGCCAGCAAGGACGACGAGATCGCGGCGTTACGCACCGAACTCGCCAAATTGCAGGAAAAGGTCGAGAAACTCGGCTGACGGATCGGGCTGGACGATGGGGCCGGTATTGTGGAGTGCGAGCGGCGGCTTGGCCGCTTTGGCGATCCTGGCCGGGTTCGGCGAGCGACGCCGGCGACGGCGACGCGACCCGGACTCAGTCGGCTGGGTAGACTGGCCGACTGTTCAGATGCTCGCGCTGATCGCTTTGGCCGTCACGATCGGACTGGCTTTCAAAAGCTGAGATTTGGCGCTGCGCTTCGGGGGGCGGCGGTCCGCAAACGATAGACGCTCTGCGATAACCCACCGATCTTCACGGAGCCGACCAGCCGATAGCGTGCGGCGATTGCGCGAAGTACCAGCGCCTGGGTTGCGAGGCTGGTGCTCGGTTTGGCCGCGCGCACGACGATCACGCCCGGACGTGCCGCGAGCAGCCGCGTGACTTCGACGACCGGATCGATTCCCGTACCATGCGACTCGGTGGTCTGGCCCAGATGACTGCGGAAGATATAGGGCGTCGGCAGGCAGGATCGCGTGAGGAAATAAAGGATCGGTTCGCTGCCATAGGCGAACATGCAGCCGCGCGGTTGCTGGCCGATCAGTTGGACGAGTTGCGCGATCTGTCGTGCATTGCCGCGGCGTCCGATGCGGATGGTCGTCAGGATGGTGGCTGAGAGCGCACCGAAGACCAGAACGGCAGTCAGGCGAAAGATGGTCTTCCGCGCTGTCGGGCCGTTCAGCCCCGTGCCCGCGGCAACCGACAGCGGCAGCGCGAGCGGCAGAATGTAGAGCAGCTCGAACGTGTGCATGATGAGGAGCGCGATCACCGCCGCCGCGACCCAGCCAAGCGCGAAGCTGCCCGCCTGCCGCCCACGCCATGCAAGCCAAGCGAGTGGCAGGCTCAGGGCTGCACCGCCCAGCAGCTTCAACAGATTGGACCTGACCGTGTCATCGTCCTGCTGCCCGAAGATCGACAGGAAATTGGCGAAGACGAAGGCATCGCCATGGCCCGCCGCGGCATAGACGGCCCAGGCGAGTGCGGTCGGGAGCAGCGCTGCGCCGATCCACAAACTGGCGTCGGCGGCCAACCGGCCTATCGACCGGCCGTTGCGATGCGCGGTCCACAACAGCGTCAGGCCGAAGAAAATCCCCTCGAACATGGCAGTGTACTTGATCTGCATCGCGATGCCGATCAGCAGCATCGCTCCTGCGCCACGCATGCTGATATGCCGGTGGCCGCGCGTCGTATCGAGCACCAGCAGCGCAGCCGCCGCCATCAGGGCGTTGCCCCATACCGCCGACTGTCCGCCCGCACCGTCGAACACGATGATCCAGACGAGATAGACCAGCCCCGCGCCGAGGCTCGCCACCGGGCTCGCGTCGTCGGGGGAGAGACGATCGACGATCCGAACGACGAGCCACGCCGTGGCAGCGGCGACGAGCGTCGCGGCAAGCTGATACATCAGCACGCCGTCGCCGCCGACGCTGCGGATGGCGGCAAAGATCAGGAACAGCCCGACCGGCTTGCGATCGAAGATGTCGACGAACGGCCATGCGCCTTGCAGCAGTCGATCGCCGACGAGCAGGTAGAATTGCTCGTCGCTATGGATCACCGGGTTGCCGAAGAACGGGCTGCGGATCGCAAAGGCGACGAGCAGAAGGACGAGCGCACTCGCCCAGCGATGACGCATCATCAGTAAAAGGTCCTGAGTGTCAGAGGGCGGATCGTTCCGTCACACAAGGCGAGCATGACGACGCGACCGGGGGTGCCGGCCGACCATGACGCGAGCGGGCTCGTGGGATAATCGGTCGGGATCGGTACGCCGTCGATCGCGCAGATCGTGTCACCGTCCTTCCAGCCCGAGGCAGCGGCTGGGCCGCCGCGCATGACGTGCAGGACCTTCAGTCGATCCGGTTCGGCACCGACAAGCAACCCGCTGGTCGAGCGGAGTGGCGTCGTATCGGCCTTCGGGCCGCGGCTGAGCACCATGCGGCGTGCGCCCGGATCGAGCAGAACGCGGTAATTCTGGAGGAAGCCCGATCCAATCCGACCGGCAGTACCGATCGCCTGCGAGAAGCCACCTGCAGGCTCGATTCGGACTTCGGTGGCGCGCGCGGTCATCGTGCCGACGCGGAGATCGGGGACGATCGCGAGGCCGCTCACCGCTGGTCCCGCGAGCCCGAATGCGATCGCGGTGGTGACGCGCAGGTCTTTCAGATCGGCCGCCTGCCAGCCGGCGGCGGTGACGGTGACCGAGGACCCGTCACCGGTATCGACGACGATGGGCGCGAGCCGCCGGTTGCCCAGCGTGAGCGCGCTTTCGTAGACGCTGCGTTCGGTGGAGACGCGCAAGGGTGCTGTCTCGCCCTTGAACGGGAGGCGGCCCGAGCGGATCAGGCGGAAGCGCTTGGCGGCATAGTCGATGTCGAGCGCATGGCCGGCGAGCATGTCGGCGCCGACCAGCAGGTCGACTGCGGACGCGCTGCCGGTGGCGATTGCGGGAAGGTCGGCGACCGTTACGCCGCCACCGGTCCGCGCGAGACCGCCGAGCGCGACCGTGCGGGTCGGCATCCAGCCGAGCGCGACCGATCCGCCGATCGCGGTCGCACTCCCGCCGGCGACCAGCTTGGCGGTGTCGAGCGCGGGGGAGGCCTTGGCGAGCAACGTGTAGCTGACGCCGGTATCGAGGATCGCGGTGACGTCGCGGCCATCGAGCTGCATCGAGAAGCGGATCTGGTTGCCGGGGGTCAGGTCGAACGGAATCCAGCGGGCTTCGGCGTCGGTCGCGAGATGATAGACGCCGCGGTCTCGCGCGGCGGGGGAGACGGCGGGAGCAGAGGCAGCGGAATTGGTGGACGCCGGCGCAGACGCAGGCTCACGTGCAGAAACGAACAGGACCGCGATCAGCGGGACGAGAGCAAAAAGGACACGGCGCATGTGGCGCTGTCCCCTAGCGAGTCGGGGGGCGGGTACAAGCGGGGGCTTTGCCGGGGCGGGGTGGCGACCACGTGGAGATCAATGCGGAACGCTGCCTGCAGGGAGTATCTGCTTGGCACGGCGCTCTTTATCTTGATCGAGTTATGCCTGCTTCAGCGCAACAATATTTGTTCTGTCACGAACGCAGACGTCCAGGGATACAGGCGGTGGGTGTGTGCCTCCTGCACCCCCACGTTCGCGGGGAACGGTAGAAGGGGCGTGCGCTTGCTTAAATCAGCTCTGCCTGACTAGCGAGACGAGCCGGGCGAAGATCAATCCGTGGTGCGCGCAACGCTCAACAGGACACCACCCCGGTGGAGGCCGGGGCCCAGTTGGGGGACGGTGATGACCGCGGACGGCGCTCTGTCATTGCCACCTTTCCAACTGGGCCCCGGCCCCCGCCGGGGTGGTGATCTTTGCTGGGGTGTTGGCCGTTGTTGGGGTGGCCAGCTTATTCGGAGAAGTTAGGGTCGACGAAGTGAGCGCAATCAGCGACGCCCCTAGAGGCACGCCTCAAGATACGCCTGATCGAACCCGAACTGCTTGGCCTTCTCCAGCGTGTACGGCCGCAACCCCATCGAGCGGTATTCGCCCAGGATCTTCCCATCGGCGCTTTCGTCCAGATACTCGAACTTGAACAGCTCCTGCGTGACGATCACCGGGCCCTCCATGCCGATCACCTCGGTTATGTTGGTCACCCGTCGCGAACCGTCGCGGAGGCGCTTCACCTGGATGATCAGCTCGACCGAGTCCGCAATCTGCCGCGAGATGGCTTCCTTCGGCACCTTGATATCCGACATCATCACCATGTTCTCCATGCGCGCCAAGGCCTCGCGCGGGGAGTTGGCGTGGAGCGTGCACATCGATCCGTCGTGACCGGTGTTCATCGCCGCGAGCATGTCGAAACACTCGGAGCCACGAATTTCGCCGAGGATGATCCGGTCCGGCCGCATACGCAGCGCGTTCTTGACGAGATCGCGGATCGAGATTTCGCCCTGGCCCTCCAGATTGGCCGGCCGGGTTTCGAGCGGCAGCCAGTGCGGCTGTTGCAGGCGGAGCTCGGCGGCGTCCTCGATCGTCAGCACGCGCTCGCCGGGGTCGATCATTTTCGACAAGGCATTGAGCATCGTCGTCTTGCCCGAACCCGTACCGCCCGAGATCACGACGTTGAAGCGCGAGGCGCCGGCGATCTTCAGCGCGGTCGCCATCTTCGGCGACATGCTGCCGAAGCCCGCCATCATGTCGAGCGTGATAGGCTTGGCGGAAAACTTACGAATCGAGATCGCGGTACCGCGCAAAGACAGCGGCGGTACGATCACGTTGACACGCGAGCCATCCTTCAGGCGCGCATCGGCGAGCGGCGAAGTCTGGTCGACACGACGCCCGACCGAGTTCACGATCCGCTGCGCGATCTGGAACAGATGCTCCTCGTCGCGGAACTGGATCGGCGCGAGTTCGAGCTTGCCCTTGCGCTCGACATAGGTCTGCTCCGGCCCGTTCACCATGATGTCGGTGATGTTCGGATCCGCCAGCAATTCCTCGAGCGGCCCGAGCCCGAGCAGTTCGTCGACCAGCACCTTTTCCAGCGCGAACTGTTCGCGGCGGTTGAGCGTCAGCTTCAGTTCGGCAAGCACTTCGCCGATGATCGGGCGGAATTCCTCGGCGAGTTCGTCCTTGCCGAGCGTCGCCGCCGCTTCCGGATCGACGCGTTCGAGCAGGCGCGGGAGGACCTGTTCCTTGATCTTGTGGATCGACTGCTCGAAACCCTCGACGCGGCTGTTGCCCGCCTCGCCGCTTGCGTTCTGGCGGTCCGACAGGCGCTGCATCGCGTCCATCTGCGTGCCGGGCATCGTGCCGGGGCCGAAGCCGTCGGATTCGCCGGGCATCGGCAGCGATTCGATCGGCGGGAATTGCGACCCGCCCTCGGGTTCGGACCGTGGCGCGGGGCCACCACCCTGCATAGGACGGGCGACGCCGAATGCGGGCCGGGCCGCTTGCCCCCCGCTCATGCCATTACGACGCCCGAATGCGCTCATGCCCAAATCCCTGGATAAGTGCGGAGAGGGTTAAGCGCGAAGGCTTGATAATTCGCTAACCAAACCGGAATGGCGGATGTCGTCTCGTGAGTGCCGAGGGTTGATCGCGGTCAAGAACTCCCCGAAGGCTGCTGCATGATCCGCCTGCTCCTCCTTCTCACGCTGACTTTCGGGTTGGCGAGTTCCGCCTCGGCCGACGACATCGCCGCCACCGGGCGCGGCGTGGTGCGCGTCGTGACGATCGCGGTGGTCGACGACCAGGTGGTCGGGTTCGGTCATGGCAGCGGCTTTGCGATCGCGCCCAACCGGATCGTCACCAACGCGCACGTCGTCGATCTCGCCGAGCGCTATCCCGACAATGTCGTCGTCGGGATCGTGCCGACCGAGGGCACGAAATCCTATCAGGGCAAGGTGATCGCGTATGATTCGCAGCGCGACCTGGCGCTGATCGAGTTCACCGGCGCGCGCCTGCCGCCGAGCGCGCTCTATACCGGGCCGATGAGCGAGGGCGACGCGGTGGTGTCGCTTGGCTTCCCGGGGAACGTGGATCTGGCAACCGCGCGGTCGGCGGCGGATTACATCCGGCCGATGACGCCGGTGCGGTCGGAGGGCGTGCTCTCGGGCCGCCGTGTGCTGAGTAATGTCGAGGTACTGCTTCACACGGCGAGCATCGCACGCGGCAATTCGGGCGGGCCGTTGCTCGATCGCTGTGGGCGGGTGATCGGCGTGAACTCGGCGATCACGCGCGGCGAAGAGGGCGACTCGACGTTCGGGTTCGCGATTGCGGATACCGAGCTTGCGGGCTTCCTGCGCGATGCGAAACAGCCTTATGCGTCGATCGGGACGGGGTGCACGTCGATCGAGGATCGCCTGCGGCAAGATGCCGACGCGGATGCGCGGGCCACCGCCGATGCGGCGTCCGCGAAGCGTGACGCCGCGACGCAGGATGCGATGGCACGCGAGGTTGCGCTGGAGAAGGCCCGCACCGAGGCGTCGCGCAGCCGCGAGAACGTGATGGCGATCGCCGGGCTGTTGCTGGTGGCGGGGGCGCTGGTGATCGGGAGCGCAGGGCTGCTCGAATCGCGCGGTCAGCGGCGGCAGGCGGTGTGGGCGCTCGGCGTCGGCGGTCTGAGCGTGCTGGTCGCGATTATCGTGTTCGTGCTGCGGCCATCGGGCGAGGTCGACGTGCCGCTGTCCGCATTGCCGAAGACGCGGATCTCGACGCCCGATGCGGCGCTCGGCAAGCTGATGTGCACGCTCATCCCCGAGCGTAGCCGGATCACGATATCGTCCAGCGACGACGTGCCGATCGACTGGGGGGCGAAGGGCTGCGTCAACGGCAAGACGCAATATGTCGAGGCGAACGGTCGATGGGACCGCGTGCTGGTGCCCGACGCCGAGCAGACCGTATCCGTCCTGTCGTTCGATCCGGCCACACGCGTCTATTCCAACACGCGCTATCTGCTGTCGGCGGCCGGGATGACCGCGGCGCGGACCGCGCGCGGTGTCGTGCCCAACGTCTGCAACATGGATGATGCGGCGCTGGCGCGGCTTGCGGGCCAGCAGGCTGCGGTGCGGGCGGTATTGCCGCCGTTGCCGAACGAGAAGCTCGTCTATTCCTGCAAGTCGGCGCGCTGAGCCTCGGTCGCCAGTAGCGCCCGTTTGCGATCCAGCCCGTAGGCATAGCCGCCGAGCGCGCCGCCGATCCGCTGCGCGCGGTGGCAGGGGATGACGATCGACACCGGGTTCTGGCCGCAGGCGGTGCCGGCGGCGCGAACCGCGGCGGGGCGGCCGGCGAGCGCGGCAAGTTCGCTGTAGGTACGGGTTTCGCCGATCGGGATGGTGCGCAACGCTTGCCAGATGGCTTCCTGGAACGCGGTGCCGCGGACGTCCAGCGGGAGGTCTTGATCGCGCTCAGGGGATTCGACCGCCGCGACGACTTGCGCAGCTAGGTCCGCAAGCGCCGCGTCGCCGGGCTCGATCGTGGCGTTGGGGAAGCGGCGGTGCAGTTCAACGGCGTCTTCGTCGAACGACACGCGGCAGAGGCCTTTGTCAGTCGCGGCGACGAACAGCGCGCCCAGGCTCGTGTCGGCGACCGTCCAGCGGATCGTGACGCCTTCGCCGCCGCGGGCCCAGGCGCTGGGGGCCATGCCGAGCCGTTTCGCGTCGGCCTCGTAGAAGCGGCTGGGGGCGGAATAGCCGGCGTCGTAGATCGCTTCGGTCACGGTCGAGTCCTCCGATAAGGCGTTGGCCGCGCGGCCGGTGCGGAGCGCTCGCGCGTAGGCGGCGGGGGTGACGCCGGTGGCGCGCTTGAACAGGCGGTGGAAATGGTGCGGGGCGTAGCCGACTTTTGCGGCGACCGTGTCGAGCGAGAGGCGGTCTTCGGCGGCTTCGAGCAGCGCGATGGCTGCGGCGACGGCGGTGCGGTCTCGGCCGACTTCGTCGGGCGTGCAGCGCAGGCATGCGCGGAAGCCGGCGGCACGGGCGCTGGCCGGGTCGGGGTGGAAGGTGACGTGCTCGCGCCTGGGGTGGCGCGCGGGGCAGCTTGGCTTGCAGTAGATGCCGGTGGTTTTGACGCCGACGACGAACCGGCCATCCCACGCGCGGTCGCGGGTCTCGAACGCGGTCCAGGCGATGTCGTCGTCGAGGGCAGGGGCGGTGATCATCGCGTGGTTATAGGCGCTGTCGCCGCGGGTGCATCCCGTGGCTTGCGGTCAAAGCGGAGCCAATCGCCGGGCCAGCCGTTCCTCCACGCATACCCCATAACGAAAGACGTCTCATGGCCTCCGACACGCCCGTCTGGTTCATTTCCGGCTGCTCGACCGGTTTCGGTCGCGAACTCGCCAAGCTCGTCCTCGCGCGCGGTTGGCGTGCGGTGGTTACCGCGCGGGATGCGGACCGCGTCGCCGATCTTGCGGAGGGTGCTGAGGATCGTGCGCTGGCGGTGTCGCTCGACGTGACCGATCAGGCGCAGATCGACGATGCGGTGGCGCAGGCCAAGGCCAAGTTCGGGCGGCTCGACGTGCTCGTGAACAATGCGGGCTACGGCTATCAGGCGTCGGTCGAGGAGGGCGTCGAGTCCGAGATCCGCGCGCAGTTCGATGCGAACGTGTTCGGGTTGTTCGCGCTGACGCGTGCGGTACTGCCGGTAATGCGGACGCAGAAGAGCGGGCATGTGATCAACATCACCTCGGTCGCAGGTCAAGTCGGGTTCCCGGGGTCAGGCTATTATGCCGCGTCGAAGCATGCGGTCGAGGGCTGGTCCGACGCGCTGCTTGCCGAGGTGAAGCCGCTCGGGATCGCCGTGACGTGTGTCGAGCCGGGGCCGTTCCGCACGGACTGGGCTGGGCGTTCGCTCAAGCAGACGCCGGTCAAGATCGCCGACTATGCCGAGACTGCGGGCAAGCGGCTCGATGGGACGCGTGAGGTTAGCGGGACACAGGCGGGCGATCCGGTGCGGGCTGGCGAGGCGATGATCGCACTGACCGAGAACGCGAACCCGCCGCGGCATCTGGTGCTGGGCGCCTGGGGGTATGACGCGGTGACGAAGAAGCTGGCCGAGCGGTTGAAGGAGATCGAGGCGCATAAGGCTGACAGCCTTGGGGCGGATTTTCCGGGGGAGTGATCTCGGGAGAGCGACAAAGAGTTGTTTCCCCGCGAAGGCGGGGACCCAGACTGGGCTCCCGCCTTTGCGGGAGAACAACGCGGCGGGGGCTGCCGTTACGTCTTTAGCGCCAGCCTGCGCCAAGGCCTTTTATCAGAGCCACCACCCCGGCGAAGGCCGGGGCCCAATTGGGGGACGTCGCTAACGGAGCACATCCCTCAATTATTGCCACCTTTCCAATTGGGCCCCGGCCTTCGCCGGGGTGGTGCCAAAGGGAAGGCGGGTCAGCCCCCGTTCGCGCGGAACAGGTCCAGCGTGCGTTGCTTCGCCAAATCCGCGCTCGGCTCGTGATAATCCTTACGCCGGTCCGAATTGAACCCGTGGCCCGCTTCGTAGACATACACAGTCGCGTTCGGCCAATCCTTCGCGATCACCTGCTCGACGCCCTCCATCGGGATACCGTGGTCGTGGCGACCGAAGTGCAGGATCACCGGTACCTTCGGCTCCTCGTCCGCCGCGGCGGGGATCATGCTGCCATAATAGCCGCTGGCCGCCGCGACGCCGGTAAGCTTGGTCGAGGCGAACCACGCGACCGAGCCGCCATAGCAATAGCCGACCACGAACACCGGCCCGGCGGGGGCGAGCGCGTCGATGCAGGTCTGGACGTCCTTCAGCGACAGGTCGAACGGGTGGAGTTGTCGCGCTAGTTCGACACCGCGGGCGAGGCCTTCGCCCGAATAGTCCGCTTCGAAGCCGGGATGCTCGCGGTCAAACAGCGCGGGGGCGAGGACCTCGTAGCCGTCGGCGGCGTATTCGTTGCACAGATCACGGATGTGGTCGGTCACGCCGAAGATTTCCTGCACCAGCACCAGACCACCGCGGCGCTCGCCGGTCGGCTGTGCGTGATAGACCGCGACGCTCGCGCCGTCGGACATCGTCATCGTTTCCATCGTGCCGGTCATTCTCTCGTCCTCGTCGATTGGTCGTAACGCCTGTCCAATACCGTCATTCCCGCGGAGGCGGGAACCCATAGTGGCAGGCCGTGCGGCGAAAGCGCTGGGTCCGGAGATAGGGATCCCCGCCTTCGCGAGGATGACATAGGAAGGGTGGCCGCCTCGACACGAATGACAAAACAGTCACAAACCCGTCCCCCCGACCCTCCCGCCGGGTTGCCAATCCGACAACCCGATGCTAACCGCGCCGCGTCCCAGGAGAGGTGCTTTCGCGCCCTCTCTTCCTTTGGGTCGGTTATTCGTTGCAGGCGAGGATAGAGGTTCCGTGGAGACATCCGGCGGTATTCAGGCGAGCTTAGGCGGGCGTTATGCGCTGGCCCTGTTCGAACTCGCGCGTGACGCGAAGACGATCGATGCGGTCGAGTCGAGCCTGGCGAACGTGCGCGACGCACTCGCGCAGTCCGAGGACTTCCGCAATCTGACGGTCAGCCCAATGGTGTCGCGTGGCGCCGCGGTGAAGGCGGTCTCCGCGGTCGCCGACGAGCTCGGTGTCGATGCGACCACCAAGAGCTTCCTCGGTGTCCTCGCCGAGAACCACCGGCTGGGCGCGCTGCCGAAGATCATCAAGGCATTCCGGACACTTGCCGCGCAGCATCGCGGCGAGATCGCCGCCGAGGTGACGTCCGCGCATCCGCTGACCGACGAGCAGGTGATCGAGCTGAAGCATCAGCTCCGCCAGCGCGTCGGCCGTGAAGTTTCCGTCGACCTCAGCGTCGACCCATCGTTGCTGGGTGGACTCGTCGTCCGCGTCGGCAGCCAGATGATCGATTCGTCGATCAAGACGCGTCTCAACACTCTCGCGCACGCGATGAAGGGCTAAGCTAATGGATATCCGCGCCGCAGAAATCTCGAAGATCATCAAGGATCAGATCGCCAATTTCGGCACCGAGGCCCAGGTCAGCGAGACCGGCCAGGTGTTGAGCGTCGGCGACGGCATCGCGCGTATCTTCGGCCTCGACAACGTCCAGGCTGGCGAGATGGTCGAATTCTCGAACGGCGTGCAGGGCATGGCGCTCAACCTCGAGGCCGATAACGTCGGCGTCGTGATCTTCGGGAGCGATTCCGAGATCAAGGAAGGCGACATCGTCAAGCGCACCGGCACGATCGTCGACGTGCCGATCGGCAAGGAGCTGCTCGGCCGCGTGGTCGATGGCCTCGGCAACCCGATCGACGGCAAGGGCCCGATCCACACCACCGAGCGCAGCCGCGTCGAAGTGAAGGCACCGGGCATCATCCCGCGCCAGTCGGTCAGCGAGCCGGTCCAGACCGGGCTCAAGGCGATCGACGCACTCGTTCCCGTCGGCCGTGGCCAGCGCGAGCTGATCATCGGCGATCGCCAGACCGGCAAGTCCGCCGTCGCGATCGACGCGTTCATCAACCAGAAGATCGCCAACGCCGGCGACGACGAGTCGAAGAAGCTGTATTGCGTCTATGTCGCGATCGGCCAGAAGCGCTCGACCGTGGCCCAGCTGGTCAAGACGCTCGAAGAGAACGGCGCGATGGAATACACCATCGTCATCGCTGCGACCGCGTCGGACCCCGCACCGCTCCAGTATCTCGCGCCGTACACGGGCGTCGCGATGGGCGAGTATTTCCGCGATCGCGGCATGCACGCGCTGATCTGCTACGACGATCTGTCGAAGCAGGCGGTCGCGTATCGCCAGATGTCGCTGCTGCTGCGTCGTCCTCCGGGCCGTGAAGCGTATCCGGGCGACGTGTTCTATCTCCACAGCCGTCTGCTCGAGCGTGCGGCGAAGATGTCGGACGCGAACGGCGGCGGCTCGCTGACCGCGCTGCCGATCATCGAGACGCAGGCGGGCGACGTTTCGGCGTACATCCCGACCAACGTGATCTCGATCACCGACGGCCAGATCTTCCTCGAGACCGACCTGTTCTTCTCGGGCGTGCGTCCGGCGATCAACGTCGGCCTGTCGGTGAGCCGCGTCGGTTCGGCGGCTCAGACCAAGGCGATGAAGAAGGTGTCGGGCTCGATCAAGCTCGAGCTGGCGCAGTACCGCGAGATGGCGGCATTCGCGCAGTTCGGGTCGGATCTCGATGCGTCGACGCAGAAGCTGCTCAACCGCGGTGCGCGTCTGACCGAATTGCTGAAGCAGGCGCAGTTCTCGCCGCTGCCGTTCGAGGAGCAGACCGTGTCGATCTTCGCCGGCACCAGCGGCTATCTCGACAAGGTGCCGGTCGCCGACGTGACCCGCTACGAGCAGGCGCTGCTGGCCGACATGCGTGCGAACCATGCCGACGTGCTGAAGCTGATCCGCGATACCCGCGATTTGGGTAACGAGGCGAAGGACAAGCTGAAGGCAGCGCTCGAAGCGTTCGCGAAGACGTTTGCATAATCAGCGTAATTGACCGTCACCCCAGCGAAAGCTGGGGTCTCAGGCCGCAAGCGAGCGGTCTGCGGCACGAGGTCCCAGCTTTCGCTGGGATGACGAGGTAGGAAACTAAATGGCGTCGTTGAAAGCCCTCAAGATCCGCATCGGCTCGGTGAAGTCGACGCAGAAGATCACCAAGGCGATGAAGATGGTCGCCGCCGCGAAGCTGCGCCGTGCGCAGGACGCGGCGGTCGCCGGGCGTCCGTATGCCGAGCGTCTCGAAGCGGTGATGGCAAGCCTCGCAGGGCGTGTCGGCATTGCGCCGGGCGCATCGCCGCTGCTCGCGGGCACCGGCAAGGACCAGGTCCACCTGATCGTCATCGCGACGTCGGAGCGTGGCCTGGCGGGCGCGTTCAACACCAACATCGTCCGCGCGGCTCGTCGCAAGGCCGAGGAGCTGATCGCCGCGGGCAAGACTGTGAAGTTCTACGTCGCCGGCAAGAAGGGCCGCGTGATCAAGCGCTTCTTCCCGAACGACATCCTCGCCGATCACGAGATGAGCCAGATCAAGAAGCTCGCGTTCAGCGACGCGCAGGAGATCTCCGAGGACCTGATCAAGCGTTTTGGCGAAGGTCAGTTCGACGTCGCGCATCTGTTCTACGCGAAGTTCGTCTCGGCGCTGGTGCAGGTTCCGACCGGTATCCAGATCATCCCGATTCCGTTGTCGACGATCCCGGGCGCCGAGGCCAAACCGAACGCGCCCGCCGAAGCCGTGGTCGAGTACGAGCCCGACGAGGAAGCGATCCTCGCCGACCTGTTGCCGCGCAACGTCGCGATTCAGATTTTCCGCGCACTGCTCGAAAACGCAGCGTCGGAGCAAGGTTCGCGCATGAACGCGATGGACAACGCCACGCGCAATGCCGGCGACATGATCACGCGTCTCTCGATCCAGTATAACCGTACCCGCCAAGCCGCGATCACGACCGAGCTGGTGGAGATCATCTCGGGTGCCGAAGCGCTGAAATGAGGCTCGCGGTCGCCCTGACCCTTGCTGCGATGCTGGCAGGCTGTGGCAAGCCGGCACCGTCGGTGCGCGAGCAGGAGGCGGCGCAGACCGCCTCCGTCGCGACGCTGTCGGGCTGGGATCGGCTGTTCGGCGCTCCGCAGGAAACGGTCGGCGCGATCAATCAGGCGGGCTTTGCGCTGGGCGACTATGCGGCGAAGGACGGCGGCTTCATCGCGACCGGCCAGCCGCGGATGTTCTCCAATTCCAACACGGCCAAGCCCAACACGACGTCCGTCGCTGTCGCGGGCAAGACCGCCGCGGCGATCGACACCGTGACCTATGCGCTGACGCTGACCGACCCGGTCGACGCGACGACCGCACGGATGCGGCTCGCGCAGACCGTCGGCGAGTTTCTCGGCCGCTTCAAGATCAAGGCGTCGCCAGACCTCTTGCGCGCGATCCGTCTCGGCCAGCCGCTCGATGCGGCGCCGGCCAAGGTCGCGACCGTGCCTTCGACCAACGGTGCGCCTCAGCGCATCGACGTGACTTTTACCCGTTCTCCGGCTACCAGCCCGGCCAACAACAAGACCCAAGGATAGTGTGATGGCAACCGCCGCTGAAGACATCCGCCCGACCGAGGGCAGCTCGAAGGCCACGAACAACACCGGCCGTATCTCGCAGGTGATCGGTGCCGTCGTCGACGTGCATTTCCCCGACAATTTGCCCGCCATTCTGTCGGCGCTCGAAACCGACAATAACGGCAACCGGCTCGTCCTCGAGGTCGCGCAGCATCTCGGCGAGAACACCGTTCGCACGATCGCGATGGACGCCACCGAGGGTCTGACCCGCGGCCAGACCGTCACCGACACCGGCTCGCAGATCCGCGTACCGGTCGGCCCGAAGACGCTCGGCCGCATTCTCAACGTCATCGGCGAGCCGATCGACGAGCGTGGTCCGGTCGGCGCAGAGACGACCGCCCCGATCCACGCCTCGGCGCCGCTGTTCGTCGACCAGTCGACCGAGAGCGCGATCCTGGTCACGGGCATCAAGGTCATCGATCTGCTCGCGCCTTACGCGAAGGGCGGCAAGATCGGCCTGTTCGGCGGCGCCGGCGTCGGCAAGACCGTGCTGATCCAGGAACTGATCAACAACATCGCCAAGGGCCATGGCGGCACCTCGGTGTTCGCGGGCGTCGGCGAGCGTACCCGCGAGGGTAACGATCTGTACCACGAGTTCCTCGACGCGGGCGTCATCGCCAAGGATGCCGACGGCAATCCGCAGTCGGAAGGCTCGAAGGTCGCGCTGGTGTTCGGCCAGATGAACGAGCCGCCAGGCGCACGCGCTCGCGTCGCGCTGTCGGGCCTGACGATCGCCGAGTATTTCCGCGACGTCGAGGGCCAGGACGTGCTGTTTTTCGTCGACAACATCTTCCGCTTCACGCAGGCGGGCGCAGAGGTTTCGGCACTGCTCGGCCGCATTCCGTCGGCCGTGGGCTATCAGCCGACGCTGTCGACCGACATGGGCGCGCTGCAGGAGCGCATTACGTCGACCAACAAGGGGTCGATCACCTCGGTGCAGGCCGTGTACGTTCCCGCAGACGATCTCACCGATCCGGCGCCGGCAACGTCGTTCGCGCATCTCGATGCGACGACCAACCTCAACCGTGCGATCTCCGAGCTGGGCATCTACCCGGCAGTCGATCCGCTCGACTCGACCTCGCGTCTGCTCGAGCCCCGCGTCGTCGGCCAGGAGCATTACGACACCGCGCGTGCCGTTCAGTCGACGCTGCAGAAGTACAAGTCGCTGCAGGACATCATCGCGATTCTCGGCATGGACGAGCTGTCGGAAGAGGATAAGCTCACCGTCCAGCGTGCGCGGAAGATCCAGAAGTTCCTGAGCCAGCCGTTCCACGTCGCCGAGGTCTTCACCGGCATCAGCGGCAAGTTCGTCCAGCTCGAGGACACGGTCCGGTCGTTCAAGGCGGTGGTCGAGGGCGAGTATGATCACCTGCCCGAGGCGGCGTTCTACATGGTCGGCGGCATCGACGAAGCCGTCGCCAAAGCCGAGAAGATGGCTTCCGAGGCTTAAGCCAAACTGCTCCCTCCCCTTCAGGGGAGGGTTGGGGTGGGGCCTGACCGCGAGCGTCGCGCCTGCCGCACTCCCCCACCCCGACCCTCCCCTGAAGGGGAGGGAGTGAGAAGATAGACATGCTGCATTTCGAACTCGTCACGCCAGAAAAGCTCGTCCGCTCGGAAGAGGTCTACATGGTCGTCGTCCCCGGCACCGAAGGCGATTTCGGCGTCCTCGAAGGCCATGCGCCCTTCATGTCGACGGTCCGCGACGGCGGCGTGCAGGTATACCGCACGCAGAACGGCACCCCCGAGGTGATCGCGATCAAGGGCGGCTTCGCCGAGGTCAACGCCAAGGGCCTGACCGTCCTCGCCGAACACGCGGGCGAGTAAGCGGACGAACTGAACACACTGCTTCGTTACCTACTACCACCCCGGCGGAGGCCGGGGCCCAAATGGGAAGGTCGAGATAACGAGGTGAGGCGCATATCACCGGCGTCCCCCAATTGGGCCCCGGCCTCCGCCGGGGTGGTGGCGCTGTGCGGTGCGGGAGCCCCCGCTGCTACAAGAAATTATACGGGTCGACATCCACCGTTACCCGCACCTTCGACGGCCACTCCAGCTTCCCCAACCATTCCCGGATAACATCCTGTACGTCCAGCGCCCGCCGCGCATGGACCAGCAGTCGATACCGGTGTCGCCCCCGCAACATCGCCAACGGCGCCGGCGCAGGCCCATAGACCTGCATGCCCTCGACCTCGGGCGCACTCCGGCCCACCAGCTTCGCCGTATCGTGCGCGCAACCCTGGTCCTCCGACGACACCACGATCGCCGCATAGCGCCCGAATGGGGGCGCCCCCGCATCCTTCCGCGCGTCCGTCTCGGCCGCATAGAACGCATCCGCATCGCCGGTGATCAGCGCCTGCATCACCTGCGCCCCCGGACTGTGCGTCTGAATGAATACGTGCCCCGGCTTCTCGCCCCGCCCCGCGCGGCCCGACACCTGCCGGATCTGCTGGAACGTGCGTTCCGCCGCGCGAAGATCGCCCCCGTCGAGCCCGAGATCCGCATCGACCACGCCGACCAGCGTCAGGTTCGGGAAGTGATACCCCTTCGTCACCAGCTGCGTGCCGACGACGATGTCGATATCGCCCGCCTCCATCCGCCCGACAAACTCCGCCGCCTTCGCAGGCGACCAGATCGTGTCCGACGTCACCACCGCCGTCTTCGCCTCGGGGAACAGCGCCGTCACCTCGTCCGCGATTCGCTCCACACCGGGCCCGCATGCAACAAGCGTATCCTCGCCCTTGCACTCCGGACACACGCGCGGCGTCGGCTCCGCGTGCCCGCAATGATGGCACGCCAGCCGCCGCGTCAGCCGATGCTCTACCATCCACGCCGTACAGTTCGGACACTGGAACCGGTGCCCACACGTCCGGCACAAGGTTAGCGGCGCATACCCCCGCCGGTTGAGGAACAGCAGCGACTGCTCCCCCCGCTCGAGCGTCGCCTGCATCGCCTTCACGAGCCGCGGGGCGAGCCAGCGGCCACGCTCGGGCGGCTCCTTGATCAGGTCGATCGGCTCGATCGTCGGCATCTCCGCCGCGCCGAACCGCCCCGGCAGCTTCAGTTCGGCATAGCGTCCGGTCACGACCTGCTGCCGCGTCTCGATCGCCGGCGTGGCGGAGGCGAGGATCACCGGGCACCCCTCGAACTTGCCGCGCATCACGGCCACGTCGCGCGCGTGATAATGCACACCCTCTTCCTGTTTGAAGCTGGTCTCGTGCGCCTCGTCGACGACGATCAGCCCGAGATCGCGGTACGGCAGGAACAGTGCCGAGCGCGCGCCCACCGTCACCAGCGCCTCGCCACTGGCAATCGCCCGCCACGCGCGTCGCCGTTGGGTCGAGCGCAGCCCCGAATGCCACGCGATCGGCTCGCACCCGAACCGGTCGTGGAAGCGCTTGAGGAAAGGCTCGGTCAGCGCGATCTCGGGGAGCAGCACCAAGGTCTGCCGCCCATCGCGGATCGCCTGCGCCACCGCCTCGAAATACACCTCGGTCTTGCCCGATCCCGTAACGCCGTCGAGCAGCGTCGGGTGGAACGCATGCTCCGCCACCCCCGCAACCAAGGCATCCGCCGCCGCGCGCTGGTCGTCGGACAGGACCGGCTCGTGATGCGACGGATCGGGCACGGGGTAGGGAACGTCGATACTCACCTCGACCGCCTCGATCGCCCCGACCTTCACCAGCCCGCGGATCACCGCATCGCTGACCTCCGCCAGCGTCGCCAGTTCACGGATCAGCCCCTGCCGATCGCCGATCCGCTCCAACGCCTGTTCCCGCTGCGGCGTCAGACGAGGCGGCACGACTCCGGTCGAACGGTACTCGATAGCCGTCCGCGCGCCCTCCAGCGCCGAGGTCGAGGCGAGCGTCATCCGCAACACCGACGCCGCCGGCGCGAGGTAATAATCGGCGGTCCACTCGACCAGCCGCCGCAACGGCGCGCCCAAAGGCGGCACGTCGGCGACGGCGAGCAGGTTGCGCAACCGGTTGTCGCCGACCTCCGCATCGGACGGCATCCGCTCGGCCTCCCACACCACGCCGAGCAGTTGCCGAGGCCCGAGCGGCGCGACGACGATCGAGCCCGGCCCAACGTCCATGCCGGCAGGCACGCGGTAGTCGAGCGGCCCGAGGGCGGCGTTGAGGATCAGGACACGGGCACGGGACGACATCGTCTCGGTATATGGGGGCAGATCGACTCCGCGTGAACCGCCTACGCGCTTGTTGCGGATACAGGAGGAGCAAGCTTCAATGCTGAAACCCTCCCTCGCCAGGGGGAGATCACGGCGGGCCGATCCTAGGCCGCGTTACGCCTGTCGGAGCGCCGCCGTTCGCCGATCCGCATGCGCTTGGCGCGGTACAGGGTCGTGTCGGCACGGTGGACGAAGTCGCGGATCGAATGGCAATCGGGCTCTAGCGTGGCCATGCCGACCGTCCCGGCGCTGACCATCGCCAGCCCATTGAGCGCGATCGGGAAACGCAATGCCTCTTCGAGCCGGGCACGGATATGATCCGGTACAGCGATCATACCCGGATCCTCGATGATCAGTCCGAATTCGTCGCCGCCAAGCCGTGCGGCGAAACTTCCCTTGAGCCACGGCGCCTGCAGCACGCGGCCGACTCCGCGTAGCACGTCGTCGCCCGCGGTATGGCCGAGCGTGTCGTTGATCGCCTTGAACCCGTCCAGATCAACCAGCGCGAGCAACAGCGGGGCGCCATGGGTATGTGCCCGCGTCATCGCCGCTTCCAGCGCGCGATCGAACGCGGCGCGATTTGCGATTTCCGTGAGCGAATCGGTATCGGCAGAGCGCCGCAGCGTGGTCTCCAGTGCATGGCGCTCAGTCACGTCCTGGAACACGCCGACCAGGCCGACCGGGTTGCCTTCCAGGGTTTCGCGCTCGCCAAGTACACGGACGCGGCGGGGATCGCCCTGTACGGTGATAAAATCGACTTCGACGTCGAAAGGCTCGCCGGTCTCGCTCGCTCGGTCAAGCAGCGCCGATAGCTCTTCGCGTGCGTGCGGCGGATAGAATTCCATCGCGACCGCCATGTCGGGCATGTCGCCAATCGGCAGGCCATAGATCCGATAGACGCCGTCCGACCATTCGACGCGCTTGTCGTCGAGCGATAGGCGCCACGATCCGATCGCGGCCATCCGTTCCGCCTGGCGGAAGACGCGATCCTGACGCGCGAGGGTCGCGGTCTGTCGATCGGCGGTGGTGGCGATCGCGATCGCCTGGGTCGCGGCGGCGCGGGCGGCGATGGTCGTCTCGGCGAGCGTGGCGAGATGAACCAGCGCCCGGCGGCCGGCGTCGTTCAGGCTGCGCGGTACAGTATCGATCACGCAGATCGAGCCGATCGCCTGCCGCTCTCCGAGGCTGTCGATCGCGTGGATCGGTGCGCCGGCGTAGAAGCGCGCGCCATTCGACGGCATGACCAGCGGGTTTTTGGTAAATCGCGTGTCGTCGCGCAGATTCTCGATGACCAGCGGGTCTTCACTACGGATCGTGTAGGCGCACATGCCGATATCGCGGCTGATCTCACCGCGTTCGCCGCCCGCCGCGGCCTTGATCCAGAGCCGTTTGCTGTCGACCAGTGTCAGTAACGCGGTGGGGCAATCGAGCATTTCGGCGGCCAGCGCGACGAGCGCATCGAACTCGCGCTCGGGTTCGCTGTCGAGCAAAGACAATGCATGCAGCGCCGCCACCCGCCGTGTTTCGTCTGAAAAGATATCGATCGTCGAGTCGGTGGGTGACATGGTGATTCAATATAGGGGGTGCGTTAATTTTCTTTGTCGTTCGAACGCGCTAGTGTCCAGTCAATGGACAGGACCGACCCCTTGCCGCCATCGATGCGCTGGGCCGAGCATCTCACGCGCGATCGCCGGCGGTCGGTGCATACGGTCCGCGCGTACCAGGCCTCGGCGGAGCGTTTGACCGCGTTCCTGGTCGGGCATTGGGGCGAGCGCGTCGATCGTGGCACGCTGGCGCGGGTTACCGCGACGGATCTGCGGGCCTATCTGGCGCAGCGGCGCGATGCGGGGCTCGGGAACGCTTCGGCGGCGCGCGAACTGTCGGCGGTGCGTGGGTTCCTGGCCTGGGCGAACGATGGCGCGGAGCAGCCGCGAATCCGCGGGCCGCGCGTCAAGAAGGGCCTGCCGCGGCCGATCTCGCCGACCGAAGCGGTCGCGCTGGCCGAAGATGTCGCCGACGATGCGGCCGAACCGTGGATCGGTGCGCGCGACTGGGCCGTGCTGCTGCTGCTGTACGGGGCGGGGCTGCGGATCGGCGAGGCGCTGACGTTGCGCGGCGATATCCTGCCGCTCGGCGAGACGATCCGGGTAACGGGCAAGCGCGCGAAGACGCGCGTAGTGCCGTTGTTGCCGCAGGTGCGGGCGGCGATCGAGGCCTATATCTCGCAGACGCCGTGGCCGGTCTCGCGCGACGAACCGCTGTTCCGCGGCGCGAAGGGTGGTCCGCTGTCGCCGGTCATGATCCGTCGTGCGGTACAGGCGGCGCGGGTACGGCTTGGGCTGGGAGATCGGACGACGCCGCATGCGCTGCGGCACAGCTTTGCGACGCATCTGCTCGGGCGGGGGGCGGATCTTCGCGCCCTCCAAGAGTTGCTGGGGCATGCGAGCCTGAGTTCGACGCAAGTCTATACGCAGGTCGACGCCGCGCATCTAATGGACGTCTACCGCAACGCGCACCCCAGGGCGTAGGGCGCGTTTACCCCTTGGGTTTCCAGGTCAGGACTCGCCAGCCATAGCCGATGATGATGACGACGAACGTCGCCACCGCGACCGGCCCGACATAGCGGTCGAGCTCCTCGAAATGCGAGCCGAGCAGGATGCCGGCATAGGCCAGCACGGTGTTCCAGATCGCACTGCCGGCCGCGGTCCAGATCACGAACTGCCAGATCGGCATGCGCGTCATCCCCGCGGGCAGCGAGATGACGGTGCGGAAGGTCGGCATGAACCGAAACACGAAGATGACCCACCCGCCGCGCTTGACGAAAAACCGGTGGATCTTCTCGACGTCGGACCATTCCATCGTCAGCCAGCGGCCATTGCGTTCGATGAAGGGGCGAAAGCGTTCGTAGCCGATATTACGGCCGATATAATACCAGAAATAGTTGCCGACGACCGACCCCGCGGTGCCCCAGGCGATCAGCGGAACGACGGTCATGTCGCCGCGCGCGACCGCCATACCGCCGAGCCCCATGATGACTTCGGACGGCACCGGGGGGACAATATTCTCGAGCGCCATCAACAGGAAGATACCGAAATATCCGCCCCAGGCGATCAGATCGAGGATGAATGCGGTCATGGGAATGAGATACTGCCGGGACGCCGGATGGGTTCCACTGCCTCATCTCATACCACCCCGGCGGAGGCCGGGGCCCAATTGGGGGAGGGGTATGACGGAGGACGGCGCTCCGTTACTGCGACCTTTCCAATTGGGCCCCGGCCTCCGCCGGGGTGGTATCCTCGCTTCGACTATCGCGCCGCGACCTTCGCCTCGATCGCATCCCAGATCATGCCGGCCACGTCGGTCCCATCGAATTTCTCGATCGCGACGATCCCGGTCGGCGACGTCACGTTGATCTCGGTCAGCCACGTGCCGCCGATCACGTCGATCCCGACGAACAACAGCCCGCGCTTCTTGAGTTCCGGCCCGAGCACCGCGCAGATCTCGCGCTCCTTGTCGGTCAGCTCCGACTTCTCCGCCGACCCGCCGACCGCGAGGTTCGAGCGGATCTCGCCTTGGCCCGGCAGGCGGTTGATCGCGCCCGCGACTTCGCCGTCGATCAGCACGATCCGCTTGTCGCCCTTCGCCACGTCGGGGAGGAACGCCTGCACCATGTGCGGCTCGCGCCACGTCATGTTGAAGACCTCCATCAGCGCCGACAGATTGGCGCCGTCCGACTCGACCTTGAAGATCGCCTTGCCGCCATTGCCGTGGAGCGGCTTGATGACGATCGCGCCGTGCTCCGCGAGAAATTTCCGCGCCTCGTCGAGCGAGCGGGTGACCAAAGTCGGCGGCATGAACTGCGGGTAATCGAGCACGAACACCTTCTCGGGCGCGTTCCGCACCTGCGCAGGATCGTTCACGACCAGCGTCTTGTCGGCGACCCGCTCGAGCAGATGCGTCGCGGTGATGTAGCCGAGATCGAACGGGGGATCCTGTCGCATCAGCACGACGTCCGCCTCGTCGCCGAGATCGAGGTTCACGGGTTCGCCAACCGAGAAGTGATCGCCGACGACGCGTTGCACGGTGACCGGATGCGCCTTCGCCCAGACCTTGCCGTCGCGGTAATTCAAATCCTCGGCCGAGTAATGGAACAGCTTATGCCCGCGATCCTGCCCCGAAAGCATCAGCGCGAAGGTCGAATCGCCGGCGATGTTGATGCTGTCGAGCGGGTCCATCTGGACGGCGACGGTGAGGCTCATGCGTCTTCCTTCTGTTCGGTCGAGCGCATGTAGGCGCGGGCGGGTGCGAAGTCACCGGGCGGCGTGGCATGCTTAACCCCGTCATCCTGACGAAAGTCAGGATCCAGAGCCATGAAGGGCTGCCCTTCGTCACCCTGGCTCCTGACTTTCGTCAGGATGACGGATAGCTTGTGGCTTCCGTATCCCGCGTGGCGGCATTACCCGATCCACGCATTCTCGATATGGCGCGGGCGCGTGCCGGGGGCGAGCAGGATGACGTCGACGCGGATATCGTCGCCGGGTCCGGCATAGCGCGGCATCAGATACTCTGCCGCTGCTGCCACGCGCGCGAGGCGGCGTTCGTCGATCGCGAAGTCGAGCTCGGCGGCGGTCGCGCGGGTTTTTACCTCGACGAACGCTATCAGGTTTCCTTTCCGCGCGACGAGATCGACTTCGCCCGCGGGAGTCCGCACGCGGCGATCGAGGATGCTCCAACCCTTCAACCGCAACCACCACCCCGCCAGACGCTCGCCGCGACGTCCGGTCGCCTCCGCAGCCTTTCGGTCGTGCGTCCCCTTCCGCTTGCGGGAGGGGCTAGGGGAGGGCGGGGGCGGCACGTCCGTGGCATGCTCTCCCCCGAACGCTCCCGCAAGCGGGGGGGAGATCAGGCCTTCGGCTTCAAGTCCAGCGCCCGCGCGTACAGCGCCTTGCGATCGAGGCCGAGCTTCTTCGCCACCTCGCTAGCAGCCTGCCCTGTCGACAATCGCGTCAACGCCTCAACCAGCGCCGCATCGCCATCCTCCGCACTCGCCGGCGGTGCCTCGCCCGGCGGCGCGACGACGATCACGATCTCCCCCCGCGGCGGCGCATCCGCATAGCGTGCAGCAAGCGTCGACAGCGTCCCCGTCACCGCCTCCTCGAACTTCTTGCTGATCTCGCGCGTCACCGCTGCCTCGCGGTCGCCGAGCCCTTCGAGCAGCGCCGCCAGACACGCCCCCAACCGTGGCCCCGACTCGTACATTACTAGGCTGGCGCGGATCGGCGCCACCTCCGCGATCGCCTCCGCGCGCGCGTGCAGCTTTGACGGCAGGAACCCCACGAACAGGAACCGGTCGGTCGGCAACCCGGCCAGCGTCAGCGCCGCCACCGCCGCACACGGGCCCGGAATCGTCACCACCAGATGCCCCGCGGCCCGCGCATCGCGCACCAGCTTGAAGCCGGGGTCGGAAATCAGCGGCGTTCCTGCATCCGACACCAGCGCCACCGCCTGCGTCGCCATCCGCGCGATCAGGGCTGGCCGAACGCCTTCCGCACTGTGATCGTGATACGGCACCATCGGCGTCTTCGTGCCGATATGGCGGAGCAGCCCGGCGGTCACGCGACTGTCCTCGACCGCGATCACGTCGGCGCGGCGGAGGATGTCGGCGGCGCGCGGCGATAGATCGCCAAGATTGCCGATCGGGGTCGCGACGATGTAGAGGCCGGGATCGAGAAGAGTTTCAGGGTTCATGGGGACGGTCATGGCAGACGCGACGACGATAGGGCAATCGGCACGTACCGCAGGGCGATGGGCGACCCTTGCCGCAGCGTGCCTGCTCGGCGCGTGCCAGACGATCGTTCCACGCGGTCCGGTCGAGCCGTCGCAGCAGCGCCCGACCACGCGTCCCGTCGATCGTCCCGACATCGGCGTCGAGACCGGTATCCCGCGCGATGCCGAGCGTAACCGCGTCGCGCTGCTCGTACCGTTGTCGGGCAGCAACGCCGGCGTCGGCACCTCGATCGCCAACGCGACGATGCTCGCGCTGCTCGACACGCAGAACCAGCGCGTCCGGATCACCAACTACGACACCGCGACCGGTGCCGCCGCCGCCGCCCAGCGCGCGATCGCGGAAGGTGCGCAGCTGATCCTCGGCCCGCTTCTCGCCGACGACGTCCGCGCAGTCGCGCCGATCGCGCGCGCCGCGAACATCCCGGTGCTGAGCTTCTCCAACGATCTCGGCGTGGCGGGCAACGGCGCGTATCTGATGGGCTATGTCCCGACCCAGTCGATCGCGCGCGTCGTCGATTTCGCCAAGGAGCGCGGCGTCAGCAACTTCGCCGGCCTCGTCCCCAATGGCCTGTACGGCGAACGCGCATCGACCGCGTTCCTGCGCGCGGTCGAGTCCACCGGCGGTCAGGTCGTCTCGCTCCAGACCTACGCGCGTGGCCCCGGTGGCATCTCGGGCGCAGTCACGCGGCTCGCGGCAAAGGCCCCTTATGACGCGGTGTTGATTGCCGACGGTGGCGCCACAGCAGCCTCGGCGGCAGCGATGGTCAAGCGCGGCGGCGGAGCGTCGACGCGCATCCTCGGCACCGAACTCTGGAATTCCGACACCAGCATCGCCGCCAAGCCCGCACTGTCCGGCGCCTGGTACGCCAGCGTCTCGGACACGCTGTACCGCCAATACGCCGCGAAATACCGCGCGCGGTTCGGGGCGGGGCCGTACCGCCTGTCGAGCCTCGGTTACGACTCGGTCCTGCTGACGGTCCGCATCGCGCGCGACTGGAAGCCCGGCACGCCGTTCCCGGTCAACCGCCTCCGGGATGGCGACGGTTTTGCCGGCATCGACGGCGCGTTCCGCTTCGGCAAGGACAACGTCGCCGAGCGCGCGCTGGAAGTGAAGGAAATCCGCGGCGGCACGACCACGGTGGTTTCGCCTGCGCCGACCGGGTTCGGGAAGTAAAGCTTCCTATTCCTGTCATCCCCGCGGAGGCGGGGATCCATATACTCGGCCGGCTGCGATCCCATCGCACGGCCAGCCAGTATGGGTTCCCGCCTTCGCGGGAATGACGGGGCTGGTTCGTGGCTTACGCGGTGACGATCTCGGGCAGGATCGCATCCAGCAAGAGTGCGCCCGCTTCGGTAACCCGCAGACGCCCCGGCGTGCGTACAATCAGCCCTAGCTCTTGCAACCGCGCCACCGCCGCCAGGTCTACCGGGACCACGCCCGCGTTGAGCGCCGTGATCCGGTCCAGATCCACGCCTTCCGCCAACCGCAACCCCATCAGCAAAGCCTCGGTCGCTCGCGTCGAAGGCGAGAGCGGATCCTCCACCTCCATGCCGTGGCCGTTGCGCTCGATCGCGGCCAGCCAGTTCTCCGGCTTTTTCCGTCGCACCGTCGCCAGTCCACCGCGTCGCCCATGCGCGCCCGGCCCGATCCCGGCGTAATCCTGATAGCGCCAGTAAGCGAGGTTGTGCCGGCTCTCCGACCCCGGCCGTGCATGGTTCGACGTCTCGTACGCAGGCAGTCCCGCAGCGGCGGTATCGGCGCGCGTCGCCTCGAACAGGTCGGCCGCCGAGTCCCCGTCCGGGATCACGATCCGTCCCGCCAAGGCCTCCGTCGCGAACCGCGTGCCGGCTTCGATCGTCAGCTGATACAGCGAGAGATGCTCCGTCCCAAGGCTTAGCGCGCGCGCCAGTTCTGCGCGCCAGTCGTCGAGCCGCTGCCCGGGGAGCGCGTAGATCAGGTCGAAACTTACACGGGGAAAGACGCTTTGCGCGGTAGCGAGCGCGGCTTGCCCCTCGTTCACGTCATGCGCGCGGCCGAGGAACTTCAGCGCCTGATCGTCGAGTGATTGCAGTCCGAGCGACACTCGGTTCACGCCCGCCAGCGCCAGGTCGGCGAACCGCGCGGCCTCGACGGAGGACGGATTCGCCTCCAGCGTGATCTCGATCCCGTCGGCGAACCCCCAAGCCTTCTCCGCCGCGTTCAGCACTGCGGCGACAGTCGAGGGCGGCATCAGTGACGGCGTGCCGCCTCCAAAGAAGATCGACTGCAACTTCCGCCCCGGCAGTACCCGCGCCTCGTGGTCGAGGTCGGTCAGCAATGCGGCGCGCCAAGCAGCCTGGTCGACGTCCTCGCGGACATGGCTGTTGAAGTCGCAATACGGGCATTTCGACACGCAGAACGGCCAATGGACGTAGAGCGCGAGGTCGCCCGAGGAATCAGAGCGGGGGCTTGGTGTTTCGAAGACGGGCATTATCTCGCGCATATGGTCGCACGGAGCGGTCGAAGGAAGCGCAATGACGGCACGGATGGGTTTGGCGATCATCGGGGCGTTGTTGCTGGCGGGCTGTGCGCAGGGCCCCGAGCGCGTCGTCGAGCCGCGCGAATCGATGGCGCCGGCATCGCGCGGGGCAGGTCTGCTCAAGACCGCGATGATGGACGGCCACAACGCCGCGCGCGCTGCCGTTGGCGTGGCGCCGCTGACCTGGAGCGACACGCTGGCGACCACCGCGCGCGCCTATGCCGAGGAGATGGCGCGCACGCGGAAATTCGCGCACGCGCCGCAACCGCAGGGGATGACGCGCGAGGGCGAGAATTTGTGGACCGGCACACGCTACGCCTATGCGTACACCGAAATGATGGGACATTGGGTCGCCGAGAAGCGCGATTTCATCAACATGCCTACGCCTGGATTCAGCCGCACCGGCAAATTCGAGGACGTTGCGCACTACACGCAGATCGTGTGGCGCGGCTCGACCCAGGTCGGTTGCGCGATGGCGAGCAACAAGACTGACGACTATCTGGTGTGCCGCTATTCGCCCCCCGGCAACGTGTTCGGCGAACGCGCCTACTGATCTGGAGCAAGCTGGTAGTTCTGGAGCGGTGGTATTTTATTAAGTGGTTTCCGCCTAACTTACTTTAATGAAACCACTACCCCAACCCGATGTCCCCCGTATCGGTTGCGTCGGATGTCGTGATGGCGCTGGCCTGTCGTTCGCCTTCTCGATGGCGTTCCAGCCGATCGTCGACGTCGAGACGGAGACGGTCTTCGCCTACGAGGCGCTGGTGCGTGGTCCCGAGGGGCAGTCGGCGGCGAGCGTCCTTGGCCAGGTCGACGGGGAGAACCTGTACGCGTTCGACCAGCAATGCCGGGTGCGCGCGATCGAGGCGTCGGTGAAGGCGGGGCTGCTCGATACGCCCGCACGGCTGTCGATCAATTTCCTGCCGAACGCGGTCTATTCG
Source organism: Pseudomonadota bacterium (assembly GCA_040388215.1). Classification (GTDB taxonomy): domain Bacteria; phylum Pseudomonadota; class Alphaproteobacteria; order Sphingomonadales; family Sphingomonadaceae; genus Sphingomonas. The sequence goes on from JAZKCH010000006.1 coordinate 415,902, forward strand.
CCGGCGGCGTGTATCCAGTTGACGCTCAAGACCGCGGGGGCGGTGGGGATGCCGACTGATCGGCTGATCTTCGAGTTCACCGAGAACGAGGAGATGCTCGATCCGGCGCATGTCGCGAACATCATCGCGACGTATCAGAAGATGGGTTTCGGGACCGCACTCGACGATTTCGGGGCGGGGCATGCGGGGTTGAACCTGCTCGCGCGGTTCCAGCCGGATATCATCAAGCTCGACATGGAGCTGATCCGCGACATCGACACCAGCCTGCCGCGGCGGATGATTGTCGAGGGGATGTTGCGGATGTGTGCGGGTTTGGGGATTTCGGTGATCGCCGAGGGGGTCGAGACCGAGGGCGAGTATGACGCCCTGCGTGCGTTGGGCGTGCGGTATATCCAGGGGTATCTGCTGGCGAAACCGGCGTTCGAGGCCTTGCCGGCGGTGAACTGGCCAGTGAAGCAGGCGATTGCAGTTTGAACCACACCCCTCCGTCATCCTGACGAAAGTCAGGACCCAGAGCAATCAAGGGCAACCCCCGTTACCCTGGGTCCTGACTTTCGTCAGGATGACAGGACGGCGAGGGTCGTCCCCCGCCGGGCCGCTCAGAACACCGCGGCTTCGAGCAGCTTGAACGCCTCGTTGCGGTGGCTGATCGCGTTCTTCGTTTCGTGTGGCAGTTCGGCGTAGGTCTGGTCGTAGCCGAGCGGCACGAACACGGGGTCGTAGCCGAACCCGACATTGCCGCGCGGCGGCCAGGTCAGCGTACCTTCGGCACGGCCCTCGAACCATTCGACGTGACCATCGGGCCATGCGAGTGCCAGCACGCTGACGAAGTGCGCGCCCCGCGTGACGTCGGGGCCCTTGGCGGCGACCGCGTCCTCGACCTTCTGCATCGCCATCATCCAGTCGCGACCGTTCGGCGTTTCCGCCCAGTCGGCGGTGTAGACGCCCGGGTCACCACCCAGCGCATCGACGCACAGCCCGCTATCGTCGGCGAGCGCGGGATAGCCCGACAAATCGGCGGCTGAACGCGCCTTCAGTTCGGCATTCGCGAAGAAGGTCGTGCCCGTCTCGATCGGCTCCGGCAGGTCGAGGTCGGCGGCGGAGACGACTTCGAGCCCGCGGCCTTCGAGCAACGCGGCGATCTCGCGGACCTTGCCCTTGTTGTGGCTGGCGATGACCAGCTTGCCGGGGGCGAGCTTGCGGATCGCCTGCGGCTCTTTCCCCTCGCCGCTCACTTGGCGACGGCTTTCGCCTGGGCCGCGAAGATGTCGGTGCAACCGATCCGCGCAAGACGCAGCAGGCGAAGCAGCGCCTCCTCGTCATAGGTCGCGCCTTCCGCGGTCGCCTGTGCCTCGGCAATATTGCCGTTTTCGAGCAGCACGAAGTTCGCATCCGCATCCGCGCCCGAATCCTCGATATAGTCGAGGTCGAGCACCGGATTGCCCTGATAAATGCCGCAGCTGATCGCCGCGACCTTCTGCGTCAGCGGGTCGGCGGTCAGCTTGCCGCTCGCCAGCAGGCCGTCGATCGCGAGCCGCAGCGCGACCCAGCCGCCCGAGATCGACGCGGTGCGCGTGCCGCCGTCCGCCTGGATCACGTCGCAATCGATCACGATCTGGCGCTCGCCGAGCAGCTTCAGGTCGACGACCGCGCGGAGCGAACGCCCGATCAACCGCTGGATCTCCTGCGTGCGGCCCGACTGCTTGCCCTTGGCGGCCTCACGGTTGTTGCGCGTGTTGGTGGCGCGCGGGAGCATGCCGTATTCGGCGGTCACCCAGCCTTCGCCCTTGCCGCGCATGAACGGCGGCACCTTCTCCTCGACGCTGGCGGTGACGAGCACCTTGGTGTCGCCGAAGCCGATCAGGACGGAACCCTCGGCATGCTTGGTGAAGCGCGGCTCGATCGTGATCGCACGCATCTGGTCTGGGGCGCGGCCGGATGGGCGCATAGTCGTATCCTAACGGAAGTGAGTAATTGCCGCTGCCTAGCCTTTCGTTTGGTCGCTCGCCAGTCCAACCACCGCCGTCATCCTGACGAAAGAGCCCGTCATCCTGACGAAAGTCAGGATCCAGAGTTACCGAGTGCTGTCCTCCGTGGCTCTGGATCCTGACTTTCGTCAGGATGACGGCGCGGGGAGCGGGTGGTGTCGGCGCGCATTCCCCCTTTGTACGACGCCGGATCCGCCCTAGATCAAAGCGATGGCCACGCCCCCCGTCACCGAACTGACCGATCGCGCGCGCGACATTTTTCGTGCGGTGGTCGACAGCTATCTCGCCAGCGGCACGCCGGTCGGGTCGAAGACCATCGCGCAACTGACCGGTCTCAGCCTCTCGCCCGCCTCGATTCGCGGTGTGATGGGTGAGCTGGAAGGGCTGGGGCTACTCGCCAGCCCGCATACCAGCGCGGGGCGGATGCCGACCGATCGCGGGCTACGGCTGTTCGTCGACGGCATGATGCAGGCGATGGAGCCGTCGTTCGAGGAGCGCCAGACGATCGAGGCACGCGCCGGCGTTGGTGGCCCGGTCGAGGAAGCGCTTGCTGCCACCACGCTCGCGCTGTCGGGACTATCGGCGTGCGCCGGGCTGGTGATGGTGCCCAAGCGCGAACTGAAACTGCGCCAGATCGCGTTCGTCGCGCTGTCGCCCGAACAGGCGCTCGCGGTGCTGGTCAGCGAGGATGGCTCGGTCGAGAACCGCGTGATCGCGCTGCCCAAGGGCATGTCGGCGTCCGCGCTGATCGAGGCGGGCA
>JAZKCH010000007.1:0-11186 GCA_040388215.1 Pseudomonadota bacterium
CACGGCCATAGCTGTTCGATCATCCAGAGCCATGGCCGCTATCTCGACGTCCTGCCGCACGCCGCATCGAAGGGGACGGCGGTCGAGCACGTCCGCCGCCGCCTCGGCCTCGAACCGCGCCAGGTGATCGTCGCAGGCGACAGCGGCAACGATATCGAGATGCTGCGCTCGTCGCGCCACGCGATCATCGTCGGCAATTACTCGGATGGCCTCGGCGAGCGCGCCGACCTCGCGCATGGCTATATCGCGGTCGGCCATCATGCGCGCGGGGTGATTGAAGGCGTGGCGTATTTCCGCGCTGCGATCGCCCATGGCGAGCAGATAAAGCAGGCGTCGTGAGTGTCAGCGTCCTGACACTGGTCCGCGGCCGCCGCGCGCATCTCCTCAACCTGATCGCCGGGCTGAACGCATCGACGCGCAAGCCTGACGAACTGGTGATCGCGTATATGCAGGACACGCCGCACGCCGGTCTGCCGGCGACCGATTTTCCCGTGCGTACGGTGTTCGTCAAGGGCGACGAGATGCCATTGGCCGCTGCCCGCAACCGTGCCGCGGCGACGGCGATCGGCGAGCAGTTGATCTTCCTGGACGTCGATTGCGTGCCGTCGCCGACCTTGGTCGCGCGCTACGCCGAGACGGCAGGCTGGCCCGGCGGCATTCGGCTCGGTGAGGTGCTGTATCTCCCGGCGGGGGCCATCGATGGCGCGATCGACATCGATGCACTCGACCGGATCGGCGTGCGGCACCCCGCCAAGCCGCCGATCGCGCCCGACGAAATTCGGCCTACGCCTAGCCACGGCGAACTCTGGGGCCTGTCGTTTGCGCTCTCCGCTACGAACTGGGCGCGGGCAGGGGGCATGGACGAGCGCTATGTCGGCTATGGCGGCGAGGAAACCGACTTCGCCGTACGGCTGGAGCGTGCCGGTGTGCCGATGTGGTGGATCGGCGGCGCGCGGGCGTATCACCAGCATCACGTCGTCCACACGCCGGCCTACCAGCATTTCGACGCTATCGTCCGTAACGCGCGGCTGTTTCGTGCGACCTGGGGGCGGTGGTGCATGGAGTATTGGCTCGGGCACTTTGCCGAGCGCGGGCTGATAGCTTGGAATGCAGATATGATCACTGTTTTACGGGAGCCGACTGCGGAGGAAGTGGCTAAGTCGAAGATGCCTCCGGAGGTATTGTTCAGCTGAGATGCTGCAAAGTATGTGTCAGCTAAGCAACGCAAAATGACGTGCAGCATCTTCATCCTCCCCCTGGCGGGGGAGAATGAACAGGACTGGCCCTAATGCTTGATCCTTATCCCGTCGCCCACAGGGAAACCGCCAGCCCTTCCAGATAGTCCGCCGCCACCTTCGCCGCGTCGTCGTCGTACAGCCCGGCAAGTGCCGCCGGATCGAGTGCCTTGGCCGCATCGAGGATCCCGCGCCATGGTGCCAGCGCGCCTGGCCACGCCGGAAGCGCAACCGCCGCACCCAGTTCCGCAAGTCGCTCTGCCTTGCGCGTCTGCTCACCAAAATACCGCCATTCGGGCGTACAGACATAAGGCCGCCCGACGCGCGCGATCTCGTGCACCGTGTTGTCGCCCGCCGACGCGATCACCACGTCCGCCGCAGCGATGTGGTCGGTTACGCCGGGTACCCAGCCGCGCTCGACGAGATTGCCGAAATCGGTTTCGTGTCCCTCGCGGTGGACCGGCCCCAGCACCAGCCACAGCGCATCCGGCACCGCCCGCGCCGCCATCGTCAGCGGCGCATAGGGCGTGCCCGCGCCGCCGCCGCCGGTGAGTACGACGATAATCTCCTGGTTCGGATCAAGGCCGAGTTTCGCACGCGCTTCGGCCTTGGTCGGCACCGGATCGACGGTCGTGCAGAGGCCGCCTGCGTAACACGTCTTCGCGCGCACCCAGCTTGGTGTGTCGCCTTGCTCTAGCGCTTCGCCAAAGGGTGCGAGCAGGCCGACGCTTGCTTGATACGCGCCGAGATGCCCCGGATCGAGCCGGTCGCCGTGCATCCGGATGCTGATCGCCGGGACGCTGGCGATCCGCGCGAGCAACGCGATCTCTGCGGAGACGTCGACCACGAACAGCGCCGGATCGATGTCGTCGAGATGGTCGATGATCGTCCGCATCGTCGCCCGCGTCTTCGCCACCCCGAGCGGGACACAGTGCATCACCTCGGGCGTGGCCTGTGCGAACAGCCCCGGCGTCGGCACCGGCGCGCCGATCATGTCGGGCAGCGCCGCGATCGTGATCGGCCGCTCGAACCCGTCGAACAGCGACGGCTTGGCGGTCAGGATCGTCACCATGCGCTCGGGTGGCAGTTCGCGGATAATCGCCATCGCGCGGTTCGCATGGCCGCGGCCCTGGTGATGGATGAAGAACGTGATCGGTTGGCTCATGCGGATCACATTACCGATACCGCGAGCAAACGCGCTTGACGTCGATCAGTATGATTTCGCGTAGTGGGTCGACAAGTCGAACGCCGCCTCGATCTCCGGATCGAGCCACGCCTCGATATGCGCTGCATCCTCGGCCGCCAGATCCGGATACGCGGTCGGGACATATGGTGCATGACCTTGCCCCTTGTAGCTCGTGATCGGCACGAACGGCTCGCACAGCTCGATCCCCGTCGCCGCCGCCAGCGCGTTCACGAACGCCGCGGGATCGCGCGCGAACGCATCATAGCCGAGCAGCGCGACGTTGTGCGCGCGAGTGGTCAGCGACGACCAATGGCGCAGCTTGGCGGTCCGCTTGGCAATGCAATTGGCAAAGCGTTCGCCGGTCTCAGGATCGCGTTCGTGCAGCATCTCGTCGCCATGCATCGGATGGCCGGGCTCGATGTGCCCGAAATGATCGTCCCAATAACTGTGCCAGTCGCTGCGGATGAACGCGTCGAACGGCTTGGCCTTCAGCTCGGGGTGCGCATGCCAAGGCTGGCGGTGCAGGCTGCGCGCCCAGTCATACGCATCGCGTGCCACCACCAGCACCAGCGTATCCTTCACGAACAGCGTCTGCGGTGGCACGAACCAATGCTTGAACCCGAACGCCTCGGTGATCTCGACGCCGGGCATGTTCGCCTCGATCGCGCGCGTGACGAGGTTGGTCCCGCTGCACCGCTGGCCATAAATCTGAACGCGCGTGATCGGCACGTCGCCGCGTGTCAGGATCCGCAGCCCCGGCAAAGGTCGCAGCCAGTTCAAGGGCTTGGGGGCGTTGGTGGGGATCGGCATGATGCCGTGCCGCTAGCGCCGTCGTGCGGTTCGTTCAATACCGGCCAACCGCGATACCCAGCAGTCGGCGCGCACCGTCCGAAATCTGTCTCGCTGGCGTTCGGAATGTTAATCGCATGACATATAGCAGTTACTAAAAGTAAAAATCAGCAACGTGCGGTGATAAACCGTGCCGACCATACAACACATGCCAGCGATGACGGTTCGAAGACACTTTAGCGATTGTCGAAAATTCAGCTGCGCTTCAGATGTGGGCTACGGAACCAATCCGTAATCGCACAAAAATGCCGCAATACATGGGATTGCGGTTCAGGGAGTATCGACATGCGTCTGGATTTTCGCAAGCGCCTTCTGGCGTCTACGCTACTGCTTGGAATCGCCACGCCGGTCTGGGCCCAGACCGCGGATCAGGCATCGCCGGTTGCATCGCCCGATACGGACACCGCGCAGGCAGCACCGCAGGATGGCGAGACGATCGTCGTGACCGGCTCGCGTCTCGGTGGTGACAGCCTGAAGCAGGCCTCGCCGATCTCGGTGATCAGCGCCAAGGAGATCGCGTTGTCGGGCCAGATCAACGTCGAGAGCGTCCTGAAGGATCTGCCGCAGCTGATCCCGAGCACCACCGGTGCTTCGAACAATCCCGGCGGCGGCGTAGCAACCGCGGATTTGCGCGGGCTCGGGGCGACCCGAACGCTCGTGCTGGTCAACAACCGGCGGTACGTCGCGTATGATTCGAACCAGGTGGTCGATCTCAACACGATCCCGGCCGCACTGATAGAGCGCGTCGACATCGTCACCGGTGGCCGTTCGGCCGTTTATGGTTCGGATGCGATCGCGGGCGTCGTCAACTTCGTGATGAAGAAGGATTTCAGCGGCGTTCAGGCCAATGCGAACTATCGCATCAACGAGGCGGGCGATGGCGGCAATTTCAACGGCAATCTGTTGCTCGGCGGCAATTTCGAGGATGGCCGCGGCAACGCGACGATCTATTTCGATTACACCAAGCGCAACGGCATCCTCCAGTCGGCACGCGATTATTCGAAGCAGGCGCTCGTTGACGATGGTGACGGCAACCTGATCGCCGGCGGTTCGGGTTCGATCGAGGGTACGCGGTTCGCGATCGGAGGCGTCAACCGCAAGTTCGAGACGGACGGCAGCTATACGCCGTACACCGCATCGACCGACGCCTATAACTATGCGCCGTCCAACTATCTGCAGGTTCCGCAGGAGCGGTTCCTGATGAGCGCGCAGACGCATTACGAGGTCAGCAAGGCGTTCAACGTCTATGCCGAAGGTCAGCTGATCAACAACCGCGTCAAGAACCAGCTCGCGCCGACGCCGTTCACCGGCTCGGTGCAGCTCGACGTCGATTCGTCGTTCCTATCGCCGACGTCGCAGGCGTTGCTGCGCAGCGAGGACAAGGATGGCGACGGCTATGTCACGTCGACGATCTATCGCCGCCTGACCGAGGTCGGCGCGCGTGTGTCCAGCAATGACAACACGGCCTATCGTGCCGTGCTCGGCGCCAATGGCGATATCGGTGGCGGCTGGAACTACGACGCGTATTACAGCTATTCGCGTACGCGTTCGGTCGAGACCCAGACCGGCAACGTTTCGCGCAGCCGCGTATTGCAGGCGCTGAAGACCACGTATGATTCCAGCGGCAATCTGGTGTGTTCGGACAGCAGCAATGGCTGTGTTCCGCTGAACATCTTCGGTGTGGGCAACATCAGCGCGGCGGCGGCGGACTTCATCTCGATTCCGACGCAGAACTCCAGCACGATCAGCGAGCAGGTCGCCAGTGCGTCGATCTCGAACCGCAACCTGTTCGATCTGGGCGCAGGCCCGGTCGGCATCGTCTTCGGTACCGAGTATCGCCGCGAGCATGGCGCCTATAGTCCCGATTTCGCGCTGTCATCGGGCGACGTGGTCGGCTTCAACGGGGGCGAGGGGCTGAGCGGCGGATACGACGTGAAGGAAGCCTATACCGAAGTCGCGGTGCCGTTGCTCGCCGATATCCCGCTGATCAAGAAGCTCGAAGTGAATGGCGCGTATCGCTATTCCTATTATTCGACCGCGGCCAAATCGGTAAACACCTATTCGGGTGGCGTCGTCTGGTCGCTGATCGACGATATTGCGCTGCGCGGCCAATATTCGCGGGCCGTCCGGGCGCCGACCGTAAGCGATCTCTACAGTGGTGCGTCGCAGAATTTCCCGACAGCAACGGATCCCTGCACGACCAAGATCGCGGTGACGAACACCAACCTGAACGCAAGCTGCCTCTCGACCGGCGTTCCCGCATCCTTGATCGGCACCGCCTATGATGGTGGCAGCACGCAAATCCAGACAGTCGAAGGCGGCAACTCGGCACTGCGGGAGGAGACCTCGGATACGTACACCGCGGGCATCGTCCTGCAGCCGCGTTTCCTCCCCGGCTTCTCGTTCACGGCCGATTATTACAAGATCAAGATCGCCAATTACATCGCGAACGTGGGCACGAGCAATCTCATCAGGGCGTGCTACGGTGACGTCGGCAACAACTACACGCCGTACGATACGAGCTATTGCGCGTCGCTACCACGCGACGCCAACAGCTATGCGATCACGGATGCCGTCAACACGCTTGCAAATACCGGCGATGTCACCACGCGCGGTGTCGATTTCGAGGCTCGCTATGGCATGCCGTTGAATTTCGGCGCGTTCGGGAGCGCGACGAGCAAGCTCGACTTCCGCGTCAGCGGAACACGGCTGATCGCCTTCACGAAAAACCCGCTGGTGGCTATACCGGAGCTGACGGTTAACTGCGCCGGCAAGTTCGGCGTCACCTGCGATAATCCACGGTCGAAATGGCGTGTTTCGGCGCGGACGACTTATTCGACCGGACCGGTAACGGTGTCGGTACTCTATCGGTACCTGTCCGCGGTGGACGATGATTCAGGCGACTATTCGGTCAACCACATCAAGGCGTACAATTATTTCGACCTGACGACCGCATTCGAGGTGAAGCCAGGTTTCACCTGGTCGGTCGGCGTCAACAACATGTTCAACAAGAAGCCTCCGATCTTGGGCGACAACCAGGAACAGGCGAACACCTATCCTTCCACCTACGATCCTTATGGCCGTGCATTCTTCGTGAGCACGAACGTCAAGTTCTAGGGGGGGTGATTTAAAGCCCTACGTCCGGGGGGAGGGGGCATGCGACAACCGACGTTGCAGGCCCCTCCCTCATTGTTGACGCTCTGATCACCGCGCACGGTATCGCGCCGGACCCCTGATACTACGCTCTGTGTAACACCCGGACATATCCCGGACAAACGGGCGATCCATGACGTTTGCCATGATCGCACTCCACCACGGCCTCCCCAGCTCCGCGCCGACCGCCTCGCACGAAGGCGGGTATCAAGGCGGCACCCATCCGTTCGGCGAGGGAATCGGAGACGGCAGCGCCCGGATCGTCATCGTCGACGACGATCCGGGCCTGCGCGAACTGCTCACCGAATTTCTGGTCGATCACGGGCTGCGTGCCGATGCGGTCGAGAGCGGTGCGGCGTTGCGCGCCCGATTGGGCCGGTCGCCCTGCGATCTGATCGTGCTCGACATGATGATGCCCGGCGAAGACGGCCTGTCCGTGCTCCGGACGCTGACCCGTAGCGGTACCGCCCCTGCGATCATCATGTTCTCTGCGCTGGCGAGCGAAGTCGACCGGGTTGTCGCGCTTGAACTGGGCGCGGACGATTACGTCACCAAACCCTCGAGCCCACGCGAGATCCTGGCGCGTATCCGTTCGGTGCTGCGGCGGCGCGGTGCCGCGTCCGCTGGAACGAGCACCGGCATCATGTCGAATGTGGACCTCGGCGCGGAGCGCATGGTGCCGTCCGCGCGCGGTACGGTTTTCGGGTTTGCCGGCTGGACCCTCGACTGCCGGATGCGGACGCTCTGTGCGCCCGACGGAACGATGGTCCGCCTCACCGATGGCGAATTCCAGTTGCTCAACGTGTTCGTGTCACAGCCGCAGACGGTGCATTCGCGTGACGATATGATCATGCAGTCGGGCCGCACCGACAACAGGGCGCGGGGACGCACGATCGACGTGAACATCAGCCGACTGCGTCGCAAGCTGCTCGCTTATGACGCCGTCGAGATCATCCGGACGGTACGCGGCAACGGCTATATCTTCATGCCGGCGGTCACCGCCGCCTGACGCGTCGCGCGATTGCGACACGCGCGCGGTGGCAATAGACGGCGCAGATATGATGCAATCGTTCTTCTTGTTCGGCCATCCCTGATGCGGATCGACGCACACCAGCATTTCTGGACCTATTCGCCGGCCGCGCATCCGTGGATCGAGCGCGGCGGCGTCCTGGCGCGCGATCATGTACCGGCGGACCTGATGCCGTTGCTCGATCGCGCCGGGTTCGACGGGTGCATCGCAGTGCAGGCCGAGCAGACCGAGGCCGAGACCGATGCGCTGCTTCGCCTCGCTGCGGAGACGCCGCGCATCGTGGGCGTGGTGGGCTGGACCGATCTCGCCGCGGACGATGTGGCCGACCGGCTCGATCGATTGCGGCAGGTTCCCGGCTTGGTCGGCTTCCGGCACATGCTCCAGGACGAACCGGCGGACGATTTCCTGCTGACGCCGGCGTTCGTGCGCGGCGTCCGCGCGGCGCTGGCACGCGGGTTCAGCTTCGACATCCTCGTCAAGCCGCGCGAGGCGGGGCACGTCCGCCGGTTCGTCGATCTGGTCGGTATCGACCAGGTCCGCGACGGGCAGCTGATCCTGGATCACGGCGCGAAGCCCGCGATTGCGGTCGGTGGCTGGCAACCCTGGGCCGATGCGATCGCCGACATGGCGCGTGCGCCCACGCTCCTGTGCAAGCTGTCGGGACTGGTCACGGAGGCGGATCACACGGCGTGGACCGCGGATCGGATCGCGCCGTATCTGGATCATCTGCTCGCGTGTTTCGGGCCCGGCCGGCTGGTCTTCGGTTCGGACTGGCCGGTCTGTCGCCTCGCCGCAGAGTATCAGGCCGTTCACGACCTGATCGATGACTTCGTCACGCGCGCCTGTCCAGACGCGCGCGCCCGCATCTTCGGCGGCACTGCGGCGACTGCCTACGGACTGTAGAGCGTCGCTGTTCCGATCCGCGCGTCATGCCGCATTTCCCTGACGCCGGATCAAGGGTATGGCGAAGGGGATGCCCAAGCGACGCGCTCGATCTCCTGCCGTGCGCTCTCGCTCCCACGGATCGCCACGACGGCCATCCTCCGAACACTGGCTACTGCTGCTCGGTGCCGCGATCGTGTTCGCGGTAATCTGCGGTTCGCTCACCGACCTGCCTTGGCCGACCGCGAGCACCGATTTACGACGCCCGCACCGGCTCACCATGGCGCAGGCCCGCGCGTCCAACGCACTGATCCCGATCGCCGCGACCCGCCGGTCGGTCGCCAAGCGCTTCCAGTTCCGCGGCGGCCTCGCGGCGCGAGAACAGGCGACCGAATGCCTCGCCACCGTCGCGCTATACGAAGCCGGCAGCGACCGCGACGGACAGCGCGCGGTGATCCAGGTCGTGCTCAACCGGGTCCGCGCACCGGGGTTTCCGAAGACCGTCTGCGGCGTCGTCTATCAGGGATCGAACCGGACCACCGGGTGCCAGTTCTCGTTCACCTGCGATGGATCGCAGACGCGCCGGCCTGAACGCAACGGATGGGATCAGGCGCGCCGTGCCGCACGCCGAGCGCTAGCCGGTTATGTCTACGCGCCGGTCGGCCGCGCGACGCACTATCACACCGACTGGTTGGTGCCCTATTGGCGGTCGTCGCTGGTCAAGGTGGCGACCGTACGGTCGCACATCTTCTATCAGCGGCGATGACGCTTTTGCCGGAGCCCATGCCTGCACCGGCCCGACGGACAAGGATACCCATGTCGACCCTAATGCGAACCGCGATCGGCACCGCCTGCCTCGGCCTGCTTGCCCTGACCGGGTGTGCGGGCGGATCCTATCGTCCGGTCAGCGACGCCCCGGTCAAGCTCGGCAGCCCTTATCGCGTCAGGGGCGCGACCTATGTACCTGCCGTCGATCCCGCCTATGACGTGCTCGGATACGCGAGCTGGTACGGATCGGAATCGGGCAAGCGTACCGCGAGCGGCGAGCGGTTCCGCGCCGACTGGACGACCGCGGCGCATACCACGCTACCGCTGCCGACCTATGTCGAGGTCACCGCGCTCGATACCGGGCGGCGGATCATCGTGCGGATCAACGATCGCGGCCCGTTCGCGGGCGGCGCACGGATCATCGATTTGTCGCGTGGCGCGGCCGAGCAACTGGGGGTTCGCGCAGGTGGCCCGGCCGCGGTCCGGGTTCGCCGCGTAGAGCCGACCGCGGACGACCGGGCCCGCCTCCGCAAGGGCAAGCATGCGCGGGAGCTGCCGCCGATCTCCGAGCATGATCGGCTGAGCTTCAGATCACAGCTCGCCGCCGCCGGTTTCTGATGTCCGACCTGCGGGTCAGTCGGCGCGATCGCCCCAGTGTGTGCGATGCGCGGCTTCGAACGCGGCGAGATCGTCGGGGTCGTCCATCATCCGGCGCGCGCGCTCCAGGCAATGATCGGCGAGTGCGCGGACGTCGTGTCGTGCCGCGGGCAACGCTGCATGAAGCGCAGCGAGCGTGACGGTCAGCCGGATCGTGACTTCCGCTTCCTGGCCTCCCTCGCGCAGGATCGGGCGGAAGGCATCGGTCAGCATCTCCTCGATCGTCGGGCGCGGCAGATAGACCGGTGGCAGCTCGTCGATCTCTACCGCGTCGGGCTGATCGACGGGAAGGTTGAGCAGCACCCGCAGCAACGCGTTGAGCACTTCGATCGCGGTACCAGGATCGTTGGTTGCGGGCGCCAACGCCCGGCTCGCAATCTCGGACAGCGCGATCAGTCCGAGCCGCGGGTCCTGGTCGAACGAGCGATGCCGCTCGATCGTGAAGGCGCGCAGCATGAGCGTCCGCAGCGCGTCGTCCACCGCGCCTTCGATTCGCAGCAGGTCGCGGTGCGGGTGGACCATTGCGCCCGGTAGTACGACGACATGGATGACGATCCCGCGCTGCGTCGCGATCGCGCCCAGCGCGGCGACATCGACATGCGTGACGTAACCGGTCGTCTCGCCGCGGATCGACCGCGCCTCGGCCGGCACCGCGATCGCAGGGCGCCCGCCGAGATACGGAGCCGCGGCGAAGTCGGTCATCGCTTCGGCCGCGGCATTCTCGACCCGGTCGATAACGTCGGACATCCTGCCGAACGCGGTGATGTGCGCGATCCAGCGCAACAACGTGACGACCACCCAGATGACGATCAGCACGGTGGCGCCGAACAGGATGATCCGCCCTTCGTTGCCATAGGCGTGCGTCTGGAGGCCGATGATCCCGACGATCGAGAAGACGAACGCGCCGAGGAAGGTCGACAACGCGTTCTGCGAGGTGGGGTCGTTGATCAGCAACTGCGTCGCGCGCGGTGTCGCCAGCTGCGTCGCCGACGAATAGGCACTGACCATCGCCGTCAGCGAAAAGGTCGTCACCGCCAGCATGCTCGACGCCATGATCTGCAGGATCGTGCCGACCGCGTCTTGGCCCAGATCGGCACCGAACGCATAGGGAAGATAGGGCACGATCGCGCCCGACAGGATCGCCAGCACGACGCTCAACAGGCTGATGACCGCGGCGCGAAACCAGATCTTCCGGACGATCCGGCGCAGGACCCACGACCATCTCTTCATGCGCATTCCTCGATCGAGCGACGGACGTATCCATGGGAAACGGCCGCTCGGACAAATTGCTCCAAGCCGCCGGCACGGCACGCGGCCTGGGGTGACGGAATGGGGCTCGTGATCTAGATCACCGTCCCATGTCTGGGTTTTTCGATCGATTGATGCCGGCGCGACGCTGGACCCCGTCGCGGTATCGCGCGCTGCT
>JAZKCH010000008.1:0-86459 GCA_040388215.1 Pseudomonadota bacterium
TTTTGCTTTAAGACACGCGGACACGAAATCGCGTCGTCCGAGTCGCGGGGGATCTGGCCCTCGCGGTTCGCCGGCGCCCGAGACAGGGGGACAGGCGCATGGCGCCAGCCCGCGACCGGCGCACGGGGTTTTCCCGGCGTCGGCAATATGGTGTGTTCATGGGCTATGTGCTCGCCGTCGCTGGTGCGGTGGTGGGCCTGGTGCTGCTAGTCGCGTCGATCTTCAATCCGCCCGCGTTTTCGGCGCTGCGGATGGGCGTCGCGGGGGTGACGACGCCGGTCTCGACGGGGCTCGCCACGGTCGGCTCGTCGATCTCGGGTATCCCCGATGCGATCGGCAACTATTTCTTCGTGAAGCAGGAGAACGTCGCGTTGCGCGCCGATCGCGAGCGGACGCGGGCCCTGCTGATGCGCGCGCGGACCATAGCGTACGACAATCGACGGTTGCGCTCGCTGCTGGCGATCCGCGACCGTTCGCCGGATCCCGTCGTGACCGCGCGGCTGGTGAGTTCGAGCGCGTCGAGCTGGCGGCGCTATGCCTTGCTCAACGCAGGCCGGTGGAGCGGCGTAAAGCCCGGCATGCCGGTACGCGGCCCTGACGGACTGATCGGCCGTGTCGTCGAGACCGGACCCAACGCGGCGCGCGTGCTGCTGCTGAGCGATGGCGACAGCATCGTCCCCGTCCGCCGCACGCGCGACGGCATGCCCGCGATCGCGGCGGGGCGCGGCGACGGGATGATCGACATCCGCTCGGTCAACGCGACCAACGTCCGCTTCAACGCGGGCGACCTGTTCGTGACGACCGGTACCGGCGGCATCTACGCGCCGGGCGTGCCGGTCGCGCGGGTGACCAAGGCGGGTTCGGATTCGGTGATGGCGCGCGCGTTCGCCGATCCCGACACGCTCGACTTCGCGCTGGTCGAGCGGATGTTCATGCCCGTGCCCCCGCCTCGTCCGGTGGCGCAGCAATGAGCCGGCCGCGCGTCGTCGACAGCGTCGATTACAAGCCGTTCGAGACCAAGCTCCCCGCCAGCCGCGCCCGGATCATCCCGTGGCTGACGGTGATGACAGGGTCGCTGGTCACGATCATCCCGGTGATCGCGACGATCCCGCTATTGCCGCCGTTCGGGCTGGTCGTGCTGCTCGCATGGCGGCTGCTCGCACGGTTCGCCTTCCGGCCCTGGGCCGCCGCCCCGCTTGGCTTCTTCGACGATCTCGTCAGCGGGCAGCCGCTTGGCAGTTCGGTGCTGCTCTGGTCGCTGGCGTTCGTCGCGATCGACATGATCGAACAGCGCCTCGCGTTTCGCGATCACTGGCAGGACTGGCTGATCGCGAGCGGGCTGATCGCGCTGTGCATCATCGTCGGCCGCTTCATCGCGGTACCGGTCGGCGCGCATGTCGACACGATCCTGATCGCGCAGATCGCCGTCACGATCCTTACCTTCCCGCTCGCCGCGCGCATCGTCGCAGCGATCCAGAACAAGCGCGGCGCCGAATGAGGAATACCCCGCGGATCGTTACCGAGATGTCGCAGGCGTACAGCTTCTCGCGGCGCGCCTGGATGCTGGGCGCGGCGCAAGGCGGCGTCGGGCTGCTGCTCGCCGGGCGGATGGCGTGGCTGTCGGTCGCGCAGAACGAGCGCTACACGGCGATGTCCGAGAGCAACCGCGTCAACATGACGCTGTTGCCGCCGCGCCGCGGCTGGATCGTCGACCGCCACGGCGTGCCGATCGCCAACAACCGCACCGATTTCCGCGTCGACATCATCCCCGACCGCCTCCGCGACAAGGAGCGCGTGCTGCCGCTGCTCGGCCGCATCCTCCAGCTGCCGCCCGAGGAAGTCGAGCGGATCGCGATCGACTTGGAGCACGCGGCCGGGTTCCAGCCGGTCCAGGTCGCGGAGAATCTCGACTGGGAGCGGTTCGCCGCGGTCAGCGTCCGGCTGCCCGAACTACCCGGCGTCGCGCCCACGCGCGGGTTCGCGCGCAGCTATCCGGCGGGCGCCGCGGTCGCGCACCTGACCGGCTATGTCGGCGTGCCCAACGCCGAGCAGTACAAGAAAACGCGTGACCCGCTGCTCGTCACGCCGGGGTTCAAGCTCGGCAAGGACGGGCTCGAAAAGATGCTCGAGCCCGAACTGCGCGGCGTCGCCGGTGCCAAGCGCGTCGAGGTCACCGCGCGCGGCAAGCTGGTCGCCGAACTCGCCACCAAACCCGACGTCCCCGGCAAAACCGCACGGCTGACGATCGACGTGGGGCTTCAGGAATATGCCGCGCGGCGGCTCGGCACCAACTCCGGATCAGTGGTGGTGCTCGACACCCGCACCGGCGAGATGCTGGCGATGGTGTCGATGCCGGCCTATGATCCGAACAGCTTTTCGGACGGGATCAGCCATCTCGAATGGCAGATGCTGAGCGACGACGACCACGTGCCGCTAATGAACAAGGTCACGCAGGGCCTGTATCCACCGGGCTCGACCGTGAAGCCGATGAACGGCCTCGCGCTGATGAACGCCGGCGTCGATCCGCTGACGCGCGTCAATTGTTCGGGCGCGATGCGGCTCGGGACCAGCGTGTTCCACTGCCACAAGAAGAGCGGCCACGGTCCGCTCGATCTCAAGAACGCGATCATGCAGAGCTGCGACATCTACTTCTACGAGATGGCGCGCAGGGTCGGCTACAATGCGATCGCGCCGATCGCGCGCACGCTGGGGCTTGGCCAGAAATTCGACCTGCCCTTCTCGACGCAGCGCTACGGCACTGTGCCCGATCCGGCGTGGAAGCTGAAGAAGTACAAGCACGACTGGACCGTCGCGGATTCGCTCAACGCGTCGATCGGCCAGGGCTATGTGCTCGCCAACCCGTTGCAGCTCGCGGTGATGGCGGCGCGGCTCGCGTCGGGCCGTGCTTTGCAGCCGAGCATCCTCGCTGCCCAGGTTCACCGCGACTCCCCTGCCCTCGCGATCGATTCCGAGCATCTCGCGCGCGTTCGCGATGCGATGTTCGGCGTGATCAACCAGGGCGGCACCGGCGGCGCGGCCAAGCTGCTGATCCCGGGTGTGGCGATCGCGGGCAAGACCGGTACGGCGCAGGTTCGCCGCATCACGATGGCGGAGCGCCGCTCGGGCGTGCTCAAGAACGGCCAGCTGCCATTCAAGATGCGCGACCACGCGCTGTTCATCGGCTTCGCGCCCGCCGATAACCCGCGTTATGCGCTCGCGGTCGTGCTCGAGCATAACGGCCACACCGTGCGCAATCTCGACACGCCGATGATCGGCCGCGACATCATGACCTACATGCTCGACCGCGAGCGCGCGCTGAAATCGCTCGCCGAGGTCGAACCGACCTGGGGCGGCGACATCCGCACGCGCATGGCGGCGACCGCGGAGACCTACCGCAAGGCGCAGTCCGCGCCGCCTGCCGCAATCGCGACCAAGACCGACGCGATCGTCCCCAGCGACGCCCCCGCGGTCGAGAACGCCACCGACATGGCCAACGCGACGCAGGAAGCCCTCACCACGCCCGGCAATACCGTCGCCGAAGATGATTCAAGGGACCGCCAGCCGTGAACCGCACCGAGTGTCAGCGATGAACCGTACCGAGCGCACGCGATGAACCGTATCGTCCCCGAACCGCTCGCCAAGCTGCCGTGGATGGTCATCCTGCTGGTCGTCGCGATCGGCTGTTTCGGCCAGGTCGTGCTCTATTCCGCAGCGGGCGGCTCGCTGCACCCGTGGGCGCTGTCGCAGGGCATCCGCTTCTTCGTGCTGCTGGCCGGTGCGATCGGGCTCTCCTACGTCCCCGAGAGCGTTTGGAAGGCGGGGTCGCTGCCGACCTATGCGATCCTCGTCGTCTCGCTGATCGCGGTCGAGGTGCTGGGGAAAGTGTCGGGCGGGTCGCAACGCTGGCTCGACCTCGGCTTCATCCGCCTGCAACCCTCCGAATTCATGAAACCGGCGATCGTGCTCGCCTGCGCCAAGTTCTACGACATGCTCCCGCCCAACGAGACGCGGCGGTTCGGCGCGATCTGGCCCGCGGCAATGCTGATCGGCGTCCCCGCGGCGCTGGTGATGCTCCAGCCCGATCTCGGCACCGCGTTGATGATCTGCGCAGGCGGCGCGACGGTGATGTTCCTTGCCGGCATCCCGCTGCGGCTGTTCGTCGGCGGCGCGATCGCGGCGGCGGTGGCGATCCCGCTCTCGATCAACTTCCTGCTCCACGATTACCAGCGCAACCGCATCCTGATCTTTCTCGATCCCGAAAGCGACCCGCTCGGCACCGGCTATCACATCAGCCAGTCGAAGATCGCGATCGGCTCGGGCGGGATCTGGGGCAAGGGCTTCCTCCAGGGCACGCAGAGCCACCTGGACTATCTTCCCGAGGGGCATACCGACTTCGTCTTCGCGACGATGGCGGAGGAATGGGGGTTGGTCGGCGGCTGCCTGCTGATCCTGGCCTTCCTGCTGGTGATCCGCTGGGGGATCGAGGTCGGCCAGCGTGCGCAGACCCGCTTCGGCCGGCTGACCGCCGCGGGGCTGTCGACGACGATCTTCTTCTACGTCGCGATCAACCTGATGATGGTGATGGGTCTTGCGCCCGTGGTCGGCATCCCGCTCCCGCTGGTGAGCTTCGGCAGCTCGGCGCAGATGACCGTGCTGCTGTGCCTTGGCATTCTGATGTCGATCGACCGCCAAAACCGCAAGACGGTCGGCTGGTAGGTCGAAAATCGGCCTAATCCGTAAAAAGACCGCGTATTTGACGAAAACGGACTCGGATCGACGAAAAGGGGGTTGCGGGTCCCGATGAGTCTGCTAACAGCGCGCCTCCAGCAGCGGGGCGCCACACCAGGGCGCCACTCAAAACCGCCCCGGAATGGACGCATAGCTCAGTTGGTAGAGCAGCTGACTCTTAATCAGCGGGTCCTTGGTTCGAGCCCAAGTGCGTCCACCATTTTCTTAGTGATAACAGCTACCTGCACGACACATCGGCGTGGCTTGCGCGATGGGGCGTTTGCGTTTTGCTGCATTTCTAGCAGCGCACCGGGCACCCTTCCCTCACAGCCACCCTCACGCTTGACGGTTTAAGGCGCTGCGCAGGGTCAGGCTGTAGAAGGTCAGCCGCGCTGCGGCCGTCGTTAGATTTAACGAGAAACGCGCAGTTTTGCCTCGCGTGGCGACTTTCAGCGACCGAGCCCGGAACTTCGAAACTTGGTCGTGATCTGCGCTACCTCGCCGCACACGCTCGGGCAGCGCCCGTCCTTCGAGAAGAACGGGTGAACGCAGTTCATGCAGCGGTGCCAGCCCACCTTCCTGCCGCCGCGAGACGGGTGATCTATGTCCATCAACAGTTCACGACGGACGCATCCGTCGCAAGGCCAGGGATCCGGTTGCAGGATACCGATCGTCGCCGCTTGCCGTTGCCGTGCTCCAAGCGCTTGGATCATGTTACCTCCGGCACAACGGCCGCAACGTGTTCCACGGCTAAACCACCGGTTTCGACAGGTGCTGTGTCAGGTCGTTGGTGTAAAAGACGCCCCCAACGCATCGGTCGCGCTGCGCGATGTCAGCCCGATCGCCACATCGGCCTTCCGGGCACGGTGACGACCATGGCGACCTATTCGCTCGACGGGAGCGAGCCGCCGACGGTCGGTTACCGCGCGACCATCGACGGGCCGACCTATGTCAACCCGTCGAGCCACGGCGATGGAAACTTCGCGGGACCGAACACGGGGGCAATGGGGCATGTGGCGAGAACGGTCTTCGATCTCCATAGGCCTACCCGGTCGGCGACCGCAGCCGCACGCGCCAAGAACAGACCATCTTCGCATGCGGCCACGATCACATCCGAATCGCCGGCGTTGCGGTGACGCCCGACCAGCACCGTATGGCGCGTGACGTCGATCCGGTGTCGGCGCGCGGTTTCGAACTCCGGTCGAACCAGCCGGGGATGCGATTCTCGTCATGCTCTTTCTTCGATGCCACGGTGACCGGCAAGAGCGGGCAGGCCTATCGCATCGGCGACGCTAGCGTCATGGAGCCACAGGTCCGGACGCGATGAACCAACCCTGCGTCCCCTCGATCCGGTTGAACCCCAGCCAGTCCTGTCGCAACGTCGTGCCGTACAGGCTAATCACCGAAAAACAGGAACAGGGGAGGAAAACGACATGCAGAAGGTACTACTGGCCGCGCTTGCGGCGACGAGTGTACTGACCGCCGGTAGCGCCGATGCCCGACCGCGCTGGACCGAAGCACAAGCCGCCAATTGGTACGCGAAGCAACCCTGGCTGGTGGGCGCAAACTATACACCCGCGTCGGCAATCAATCAGCTCGAGATGTGGCAGGCCTCGACTTGGGATCCCAAGCGGATCGATTACGAACTCGGGCTCGCCCAAGGCATCGGCATGAACACGATGCGCGTGTTCCTCCACGACCAGCTCTGGGTCCAGGATCCCGACGGTTTCAAGCGCCGCGTCGACGAATTCCTGACGATCGCGCACGCACACGGTATCCGTCCGCTGTTCGTGCTGTTCGACAGCTGCTGGGACCCCGATCCAAAGCTCGGGCCACAGCATCCGCCGATCCCCGGCGTGCATAATTCGGGCTGGGTGCAGGGTCCGGGCCTGCCGGGGTTGCGCGACCGGAGCCGCTACCCCGCGTACAAGGCGTATGTGCAGGGGATCGTCGGCGCGTTCGCCAACGACGACCGCATCCTGGGCTGGGATGTCTGGAACGAACCCGACAATGGCGCCGACCAGTATAAGGGTCAGGAGGGCAAGGAACCGCTCGTCCGGGCGCTTCTGGCGCAGGCGTTCGACTGGGCGCGCGACGCCGACCCGTCGCAGCCGCTGACCTCGGGCGTGTGGCAGCATGACGACTGGACTCCGACCGGTGGCAAGCTGTCGCCGATGGAGAAGCTCCAGCTCGGCCAGTCCGACGTGATCACGTTCCACGATTACAGCTGGCCCGAAACGTTCGAGGCGCGCGTGCGTCAATTATTGCCGTACAACCGGCCGATCCTGTGCACCGAATATATGGCGCGCGGCAACGGATCGACGTTCGACGGCTCGCTGCCGATCGCCAAGCGGTACAATGTCGCCATGATGAACTGGGGGTTCGTCGACGGGAAAACGCAGACCCGCCTGCCCTGGGACAGCTGGAAAAAGCCGTATGTGATGGAGGAACCGACGATCTGGTTCCACGAGGTCTTCCGCGCCGATGGCACGCCGTATCGCAAGGCCGAAACCGATCTGATCCGCCGGCTCAGCGCTGCACCCAAGACCGTGGTCCCCGGCGAACCGACCACCGTGCCGCAGTCCGGCACACGTCGCCGCCCCTGACGACGCACGGGCCGGCGCAGGGTCCGGGGCCGGGGCCGGGCACATGATTCCGGCCTCGATCGCGGCGTATTACGGCAGCACCGAAGCCGATCGTCCCCAGCGGTTTGGCGTGCGACCCAGCTCGAGTTCCAGCATGCCGCCCTGAATGATCGCGGCCTGCGTCAGGAACGGTACGTCGAGCGGTTGTCCGTTCAGCCTCGCCGCGCGGATGTAACGCGTATCCGCCCCCTGCCCGCGCGCGACGATGGTGAAGGTCCGCCCGTTCTCGAGCGTGATCCGGGTACGCGGCTGGTGCGGCGCGTGAAGATAATAGAGATCGCTGCCAAGCTTCGGGAACAGCCCGATGCGGTTGAAGACATAATGCGAGCTCATCGCGCCGCTGTCCTCGTCGCCGGGATAGGCGTTCGCGGTAAACCGCCTGAAGACGACATCGGCATAATAGCTCGCCAGGTCCGGCCGACCGACGTCGCTGAAGAGCCACGGCGTTGAGAAGGACGGCTCGTTGGTGAAATCGATCAGCTTGACATCGAAGGCGTGCTGCAGTCGCCGGGTGAAGGCCTCTCGCCCTCCCATGATCGCGACCATGCCGGGCACATCGTGGACCGGCGCGTAGGAATAAATCCATCCCGTGCCTTCGTAGAAGCCGAAATTGTCGTGGGTCTTTCCATCCCAGCCCAGCTTGGGATCGTTGGGCTGAAAACGCCCGTCGGCAAAACGAGGGCCGACAAAGCCGGTATATCCATCGCTCAGGGCATTCGCGTCCCAGACGTTACGCCAGTTGCCCGCCCGCTTCGCCAACACCGCCGCCTCGTCCGGACGGCCCGTGCCCGCCGCCAGCCTTGCCGCGTAATAGTCGTTGAGCGCCATGCCCGTGGTGGCCGAACCCGAGCGCGACCGCTGCGGCGTTCCTTCGGGACTGCGATCGTCGACCGCGAAATAGCCGTCGACGAGATACCGTGGCCGGCGCCGTTCGAACGCGTTGAACAGGGCGACATCGGCGGCTTTCGTCCAGTCGACCCCGGCCACGCCGCGCAGGAAGCCTTCGCCGATCACGTTGTCGACCTCGTCGCCCGCCTGCCCGATATGAAAATTGCGGCCGGAAATGAACGCGGTATCGGCCGCGCCATAGCGTTCCCATGTCCGGATGAACGATCCGATCACGCCCGCATAGGTCTTGGGCCGGACGATCGACATCAGGGGATAGAGCGTGTGGTACGTATCCCATAATGTGTAGTGATCGTCATAGAGCGGCGACGTCCGCTCGCTTTCCACCTGGTCCTGCGATCGATCGCGGGGCTGGATCGTGCTGTGATACAACGACGTGTAGAACCGGCGGCGATCTGCCTTGCCGACGCCCTCGATCGTGATGCGTGCCAGGGCGTCGTTCCAAGCCTTGGCCGCCGCCATCCGGACACCGGCCAGATCCCAGCCGGGTATGTCCTGCTCGAGCAACTCCTCTGCACGCTGCGCGCTGGCGAACGAGACCGCGATCTTCATCTCGATAGGTTTTCGATCTGTGCTGCCGAAGGTCCACCAGGCGCGCAGCGGCTGATCGGCGGGCGCGCTGCCGCTGGTCGCGCCTGCCTGCCGCACGTTCGATCGCTCGACGCCCCACGCGGTCGGCTTCGCATCGACCTTTGCGACGAACCAGATATCGACCTGCGCGGGCGACCAGTAGTTCTTTGTGCGGACCCGGCCGACGATCTTCCCTTCGTCGGGAAACAGCGTCACGTCGGACCCCGCGCTCCCCATTTGGCCCAAGATCTTGCGGGTGACGTCGAACAGCAGGTGCGCATCGTCGGACCGGGAGCCGGAGCGGGGAAAAGTGAACCGGTACAGCGCGGCATGGTGTGCCGGGGCAATCTCCACGTCGGTGCCATAGCGCGTCAGGGTCACCGAATAGCCGTCGGCCGCGGCACTCTCGTTCCGCTTTGGCGAGAGATGATCGGCTTCCCGCGTCTGCAACGTGCCGGTCTGGGGCGAGACGAGAAACGTGCCGTAGCTCGGCGTGCCACCAGACCCTTGCGTATGGAGTTGCGCAAACCCGCTCAGCGGTGCGTCGCGATCATAGCCCGCATTGCTCGTCGTCGACGTGATCGTGTTCGGGCTCGGGTGGATCGATCCGGCGGGCAGCGTCGGACCGGGGATCGTGTCGCCCTGATCGTCATCGCCCGTACCGAGCAGCGGGTCGACATACTGGCTGAGCGATAAGTGATCCTGACCGACCCCAACCCCGGCCCGTCCCTGCGCCACCGACGCCAGCGAGGCCAGCGCGAGGCCGAAACCGATCGACGACAGCGACGCGGCGGGCCGCCACGCGCTTGCCGATCCGCTCCTCCACCGGTTCATCGTCTTGCGGGGGTCGCGCGTGCCTCGGCAGTCAGCACGAGTTCGGCCGCGAGCAGCGCACCCTCCTGATCCTGCGCGACCGACGTGTGTTCGACGATATCCGTCACGAACTGCGGCCCGAACGGCAACGGCACCTTCGAACAATCGAGGTAGCGCGTCCCCTTCTTGTCGGCGATCAGCAGGTGGTTGCCGCCCGGCCGCCCCGCGATGTCCACATATTTGCGAAGCTCGATATAGCCCTCGGTGCCGAGGATGAAGAGGCGGCCGTCGCCCCAGGTCGGCAGGCCGTCGGGCGTGAACCAGTCGACCCGGACATAGCCCGAACCGCCGTCGCCGCTCAGCATCATGTCGCCGAAATCCTCGAACTTGGGATGCGCGGGATTGCCGAAATTGCCGGTCTGAGAGGCGAGCACCTGCGCACGCTTGCTGCCCGTCAGGTAGACGAACTGGTCGGCCTGGTGACTGCCGACATCGGTCAGGATGCCGCCATTCTGCGCCGGGTCCCAGAACCAGTCGGGGCGGCTTGCAGCGGACAGCCGGTGCGGTGCCAGGTTCACGGTCTGGATCACGCGCCCGATCGCGCCGTCATGAACCAGCTGCCCCGCCATCACCGCGGCAGGCACCTCGAGCCGTTCGGAATACATGATCCCGTATTTGCGCCCGGTCTCCTTGATCGCGCGGCGGACGTCGGCAAGCTGTTTCAGCGTCGTCACCGCCGCCTTGTCGCTGAGGTAATCCTTGCCCGCACGCATCACCCGGACGCCCAGCGGTGCGCGCAGGCTGGGGATTGCCGCGCTGCACACCAGCTTGATCGTTCGGTTGTCGAGGATCTCCTGCTCGGACCGGGCGAGCTTCACGTCGCCGTAGCGCTTCTGGAACATCGCGATCTGTTTCGGGTCGGTCGCGTAGAAGATGGTGAGCACGCCGCCGCCGCGGATGATCGCATCGGTGATGCCGTAGATATGGTTGTGATCCATCCCGATCACCGCGAACGGCAGGCGGTATTTAGCCTCGGGGACCGGACGCGCGACCGCGCCTTCGGTCGGTGCGTCGCCGCGCGTGGCGGATTGCGCGAACGCGTCGGCGGCAAACCCGGCGGCTAGCCCGGCGGTCAGGCCAAGTCCCAGAATCCCGCGTCGGTTGGTATCGGTCACAGCTATTCCCCTTGTCAGATCGCAACCAGATTCGTCGGCCAGCTCATCGCCTCGCCGCGGTCCATCGCCTGCTCACCGAGCAGCGATGCGACGCTCGCCTGATACGCCTGGCGCAACAGGCCGGGCAGCGGCTTACCCGCACGCACCGCGGCACCGAACCCCTCGAACTGCAACATCGTCTCGTCATATTCGCCCCAGCCGAGCGACTCGCCGGGTGTCGTCACCGGTAGCTCCGGGAACCAGGTGGCGCCGCCGATCGGCACGGTGCGCTTGTGCCCTCGCGCGACGTCCTTCTGCATCCGCTGCAGCGCCAGCACCTTGGCCGGCACCTCCTGATAGATGCGGCCGAGTTCGGGCTCGATCGTGCCCTTGCTGCCCTGGATCTGCTCCTCGCAGCCGTAGCGCGCGTTGTTCAGCAGCGAGGTGTAGATGAACTTCCGCCCGCCGGCATATTCGTAGATCAGCGCGACATGGTCGTAGACCTCGCGGCCGTCCTTCCAGAAACAGATGCTGCCCGAGCCGATCACCCGCGTCGGCGCCGCGTCGAAGAACCAGTTGCCGACCTGCAGCTGGTGCGTCGCCAGTTCGGTCATCAACCCGGCCGAGCTGTCGCGGTACAGGCGCCAGTTGATCTGGCGATCGGTCGCATCGGCAGGCACCGCGCGACGCCAGGCATTGTTGCGGTGCCAGCTCGCCCGGATCTGGGTCAGCGAGCCGATCTCGCCGGCCTTGGCGCGCTTCAGGGCGTTGAGATAGGTTGGGTGGAACATCCGCTGGTGGCCGATTTGCAGCACCTTGTTCGCGGCCTGCGAGCGGCTCACCATCGCGCCGCAGTCTGCAATCGTACGTGCCATCGCCTTTTCGCACCACACGTGCAGCCCCGCATCGAACGCGTCGAAGCTGTGGCGTGCGTGCAGGTGGAGCGGCGTGGCGATCACGACGGCATCGATCCCGCCCGCGTCGAGCATCGCGCGGTGATCGCTGAAACTGCGCGTCGTCGGGCCGACCCACTGCTGGGCCTTCGCCAGGTGCGGCGCATAGGTATCGCAGATCGACACGACCGTGCAGTTGCGCGTCTTGGCGATGTTCTGGATCAGCGTACGGCCGCGGTCGCCCGTGCCGATCACGCCGAGCCGGACCGGGTTGGTTTTCACCGGATCGGCACCCGCCGCAGACGCCGCGGAAACAGCCCAGGGCGCAGCCGCCGCCATCCCAGCACCCGCGGTTGCCATCATCACGCGGTCGATGAACGATCGCCGCGTGAGGTCGAAATCCTTGTCGGTCATGCCGCGTGCATCCTCGCTACGTCGACGGTCGGCGCCGCCTCTTGGGAAAGATCATACAGAAAACGCCGGGCCGGCCCACCGTCCAGCAGCCGTCGCGCGCGATCATCGTCGGCGACGAGCAGCGCGGTGCTCAGCGCCTCCGCGGTGCCACCGCTGCGATCGATCGCCACCGCACAGCGTGCCGCGGTGACGATCGCCCCGTCGCCAGGGCGGATCATCGCCGCACGCTCGGGGCCGTGCGTACCCGCGCCCACCGTCGTCGAGATCGACAGCGCCTCGTCGAGCAGTTCGAGCTCGAGCAGCACCGCGCCGTCGACCATCGGATGCGGTATCGCGAACGGCCAGCCACCCCCGAGCGGATGCTCGCCGATCACCGCCAGCGAGCTCTCGCCCGCCGAGAGACACGCCGAGACGACGCCCGCATCGCGCAACGCCGCGCAGGCCCGGTCGAGCGCGAACCCCTTGCCGAAGCCGCCGAAATCCAGCGCGAGCGGTCGCGTCGCCGCGATCCGTGCCGTGCGCGGATCGAACACTACGTCGCCCCATCCCGCCCCGCCGGACCGCTGGTCGATGGCGGGATCGAACAGCCCGTCGGTCAGCGCATGAACGTCCTGGATCGCGATCAGCGCATCGATCAGCACCGGATCGTCGATCGCCACGTCCCGGCCGACGAGAAGCGCGGCGTTGATGGCGGTCGTCGGCGACGGTCGATGGATCGTCAACGCATCGTCGACGCCCTCGACCGCGCGCCGCGCCGCGACCAGCGCATCCGCAAACCCGCCGCCGAACACGTGCAGCTCGACCCGCGTTCCCATCGCAACGAAGCGCTCGACCTGCGCGGCGATGCTCACGTCAGGCCTTGACCTCCCAGCCCGGTTGATACGCGACCGACCACAGCTTCATCGCCTCGGCGCTGCTCGGCTTGCCGGTCGTCGGATCGACGGTCAGCACGCTGTTCGTGCGATAGGCCATGTTGCCCAGATGGCAGAGCGTCGTGCTGATATGTCCCTCGGCGATCGGCGAATTGAGCGCGGAGGCGCGGCCGCGGATCACGTCGACGAAATTACCGGCGTGATAGACGTCGAGAATGCCCTCGCCGACCGTGCCGGTCGTCTCCGACGTCGCCTTGGCCATTACCTGCCGGATCGACTTGCCCGCGAGGTCGTAAAGTTCGAAGCCGTTGCGATCGACCACCGCCGATCCCTTGGTGCCGAGCAGCAGGACGCCGCGTCCGCGCCCATAGGTCAGCATCGCGTTGCAGCTCTGGCCGTTCCAGCGGATCACCCGATCATTGTCGTAATTCAGGTCCAGCGCGAGCGAGTCGTACATTTCCCAATCGTCGCCAGCATGGAAGCGCTTGGCGCCCTGCGCAGAGACGGTTTTCGGATAGGTCAGGCCCATCAGCCAGCGTGCGACGTCGAGTTCGTGCATCGCGTTGTTGCAGAGCTCGCCGGTCCCGTATTGCCAGAACCAGTGCCAGTTATACGGGACCAGGTTCGACCGGTACGGCGCGCGCGGCCGTGGTCCCTGCCACATGTCCCAATCGAGATTTGCCGGCGGCGTCGTCACATGCCCGTTGCCGATCGTCTTGCGATTGTTCGCGTACCAGGTCTGCGCCTCGTAGACATCGCCCAGTTCGCCGGCCTGGACGAGCGCGAGCAGCTGCCGCGTCTCGGGACTCGATCGCTGCTGGTTGCCGACCTGCAAGACACGCTTGGTGCTTTTCTGCGCGGCGATCATCGCCTCGCCCTCGGCAGGCGCGATGCCGATCGGCTTTTCGCAATAGACGTGATGCCCGGATTTCATCCCGTCGACCGCGAGCTTGGCGTGCCAATGGTCCGGCGTGGCGATCGTGATGACGTCCAGCGCCTTGTTGTCGAACAGGCGGCGATAATCGCCTTCGGTCTTGGGCGCCGGATTGCCCCGCGCCGCAAACTCACCCGCGCGCTTGGCCAGAACCGCCGAATCGACGTCGCAGAAATGCGTGATCTCGACGTTCGGCACCTTCGTGAACGCGCCCATATGCGCCTGCCCACGCCCGTTCACGCCGACGATCCCGACGCTGAGCCGGTCGTTGGCGCCCTTGATCCGCGCATAGCTGCGCGCGCTCATCGCCATGCCGAGCCCCAGCCCTACCGTGGCGCCCGCACCCTTGATCATCGTCCGACGGTCCATCGATCCATCCCCCTCAGAGTTCGCGCAGCTTGATCGACCGGAATTCGACCCGGTCGCCGTGATCCTGCAGCAGGATCGGGCCCTGCTTGCCTTCGCCGAAACCAGGCACGCCGGCATATTTGCTCTGCGCCACCAGCGTACGGAACGCCGGGGATCCGCGGTCATACTCGACCATCTTGAAGCCGTTCAGCCAATGCTCGACATGCGCGCCGCGCACCACGATCACCGCACGGTTCCACGAGCCCGGCGGATTGATACGCTTGCCGGGGCTGTCGGGATCGGAGAGATTCTTCGCGGCGATCAGGTCATAAAGCGATCCCAGCGTCCGGTTGCCATCGCGCCCCATCTTGGCATCGGGATGCCGCTCGTCGTCGAGCAACTGGTATTCCAACCCGATCGACTCGCCCTTTGTGAGCAGGCCGGCATCGACGAAATACTTGATCCCGCTATTGGCGCCGGGCGTCAGCTTGAAATCGAGCGACAGTTCGAAATTGCGGTAGTCGCGGGTCGTCGCGATATCGCCGCCGCCCCCTTCGACGCGCAACGCACCGTCGGCCATCGACCAACCCGATGCCGGAAATTTCTGACCCTCGACGCTACGCCAGCCGGTTCCCGTCTTGCCGTCCCACAGCAGCTTCCAACCGGCGCGCTGCTCGCCCGCGGACAGGCGATTGGTCAGCCATCCCTGTTCCGGGAGAGCCGTCGCGGGCATCGCGAACCGAGCCGGCGAGTCCGTGATCATCCGCACGTTGCGGAACCGCACTTCAGGATGCCGTGCGGCCTCTGCATCGGGAATCGCATGGACCTGGAAGGCGATGAAGCCACGTGCGTCGAGGTCGTCGACGACGTCGGCGGCGGGTACATCGTTGATCCAGGTTCGAAGGCGGGTGCCGATCGCCTCGACACGGTAGTGATTCCAGTCGCCCGAACGGAAGGTCTGACGCGCGGCCTCGTTACGCCCCAGCGTATAGAGCCATTGCCTGCGCTGCTCGTCGTACAGCCCGGCGCTCCAGCGGCGCGACGACGGATCGATCTCCGCCTGATAGCCGTATACCACGCCGTCACGGTAATCGGGCCGGCTCTGACCGCGGATCATCATGCCCGAATTGAGCGACGGATCGGTCTTCGCATCGAATTCGATGATGAAGTCGCCATACTGCGCCTCGGATACCAGCCAGCTATTGGTCTTGCCCGGCTCGGCACGTCCGATCACCTCGCCATTCTCGAACGCATAGCTCGCCTTGCCGCCGGTCGCGCGCCAGCCGGCCAGTCCCGCGCGCGGAGTAACATCGCGCCACGGCGCCTTTGCCTGATGAGCGGGCGCCTGATGGGTGGAGGATTGCTGCGTCGGTGCAGCATTGACCGATGACTGCGCCATCAACGGCACGGCCGCCAAGGTCAGAATTGCGAGCGCTCGAGCCATTCGCCTCCCCTTTTCTCTTTTCTGCGAGCGCGGGTCGGGCAACCCTATCCGGACGGGTCCGGTCGTCTCGCATCGTTCGCCGCCGACATGTCGCTGTCGTACGGCCTCTCCTGACCCAGGTCTTAAATTGTGGTCGGGCCACATGCAACAGGATTGTAAGGCATTTTAATCCGACCAGTGCGCGCTTTTCGGCTGCACTGGGCTTGTCGATGCTTTACGCAGCCCGATGTAACAGGTGCCACCAACGCTCGGGCGGGCGCGTATCGAACGAGGAATCCAATGCAGGGCACTGAAGGCGGCGGTAAACTCTATCGCAAGATCGTGCAGGCGATCATCGCGGACATCGCGGCCGGCGTATATCAGGTCGGCGCGCGCCTGCCTGCCGAACGCGACCTGACCGAGCGGTTCCAGGTCAGCCGCCCGACCATTCGTGAGGCGATGATCGCGCTCGAGATGAAGGGCATGGTCGAGGCTCGCAAGGGATCGGGCGTGTTCGTGCTCGCCTCCTCGTCGAACGACTCGGAAAAAGAGCTCGACATCGGCGCGTTCGAGATCACCGAGGCACGCCGCATGCTCGAAGGCGAGGTTGCCGCGGTCGCCGCGACCGAGATAACTGAACAGCAACTGCTCGAATTACGCGGCCTGCTGGGGCAGATGAATCAGGACGACACGCTGGCGGCGGAGGACGCGGATCGTCGCTTTCACATCGCGATCGCGGAGGCGACGGGCAATGCCGTCATCATCTCCGCCGTCACCGACTTCTGGGACATGCGGTTCCGCTCACCGCTGGCGCGCGAAGTGCTCGCCAAGGCGGGAAGCCTCGGCACCGAGAACCGCATGATCGAACATGGTCGGATCCTGAGTGCGCTGGAGGCCCGCTCGCCGATCGACGCCCGCAACGCTATGCGTGATCATCTTGCGCGCGTGATCGATCATCTGCTCGACGTTACCGAGACCGAAGCCGTCGAGCGCGCGCGCGCTGCTACCGACCAGCGCCGCCGCGCCTTGGCTCGGCGCTCAGTCTAACCCGACGACGACCGCGCCACCCCCGAAAGACGCCTGCCGGTATATTCGGCTTATCACAGCACGATAGCAGTAGCGCTCGAACATAGTGGTCAAACAATCTGCCTGACCAAATGATTCCGCATTGTCATATTAAAACAGCAATGATACCTGACGAATTACGCCGACCTTAGAAACTAGGGCGGCACAATGTCGGGAAGCGTCAACGCAGCGCGCCCGGCCTATCGGGAGAGGGTCTTTGAGCCGTAAGAGCTTCGATAAGCGGAAACTGCTTATCTCGACGAGCATCGTCAGCCTATTCATCGCCGCGCCTGTCATGGCCCAGCAGACCGCGGGCAGCCAGATGCCGCAGCCTGCGGACAGTCAGACGAGCCCGCCCGATCCCGCCACCCCGGCCCAGGCCGCACCGGACGCCGACAACGCCGACATCGTCGTCACCGGGTTTCGTGCCGCGCTGAACAACGCGCTGAACCAGAAGCGTAACGAGACAGCCGCGATCGACAGCATCGTTGCGGAGGATATCGGCAAATTCCCCGATTCCAACCTTGCCGAATCGATGCAGCGCATCCCCGGCGTGGCGCTCTCGCGCGGCGACGGCGGCGAGGGCCGGAACATCTCGGTCCGCGGTCTTGGTTCGCAGTTCACGCGCGTGCGCATCAACGGGATGGAAGGCGTGTCGCAGGTCAGCGGCAGCGACATCCGCGGCGGCGTCGCGACCGGTCGCTCGTTCGACTTCGTGACCTTCCCGACCGAGATATTCTCGGCGCTTTCGGTCCGCAAGACGCTGTCCGCGGATGTCGAGGAAGGCTCGCTGGGCGCGACCGTCGATCTTCGCGCGCCCAAGCCGTTCGACCAGAAAAAGGATTTCGTCCTCACCGGTACCGCGCGCGGCATCTACAACGACATCAGCAAAAAGGCCGATCCGCGCCTGTCCGCGCTCGTCTCCAAGAAGTTCGGCGACACGTTCGGCATCCTCGGCAGCATTGCCTATTCGAAGCGGCATATCGACGAATATGCCTATTCGGCGGTCGATGTCGTGCCGACCACGGTTTACGGCCAGGCACAGCCCGCCGGCACTGCGAACGCCGGCGTCATCTTCCCGTTCTGCACGCCCGTCGGCTACAGCTATCGTGGGGCCGCGACGAACAGCCCCGTCGGCGGCTATACCCAGCCCAACGGCACGCCGATCGGCGCCGACGCCAACAATTGCAGCACCGGCAATCCGCGTACCAGCACCGCCGCGGCCTATGACTATATCATGAGCCGTACCGGGGTGAACGGTCGCCCGGGCGGCGGTGTCTATCTGCCGCGCCTGCCGCGCCCGGTGAAAAGCAGCCAGGACCAGGAGCGTCTCGCCGGCACCTTGACGCTGCAGTGGAAGCCCAGCGCGAATACCGACATATCGCTCGACGGCCTGTATTCGCGCTTCAAGGTCGACCGGCTAGACCAGATGTTCGATGCGCGCTCGTTCGGGCGCGCGATCTCGAACAACGGCCAGCCCCTGACCTCGGTCCGCGAGATCGAGGTCGACGATAACGGGTCGCTGGTCCACGGCCTGTTCGACGGCGTCGACCTGCGGTCGGAAATGCAGCAGGAGAAGTTCACCTCGACCTATCGCCAGGTCAATCTGAACTTCGACCAGCGCTTTTCGGACACGATTAGGGTTTACGGTCTGGCCGGCATCAACCAGTCGCGGCTCGATGTCGACCGCCTGCAAGTCGCGATCGATGCGAACGACACGCGGAATTTCTCGATCGATTTTCGCGACAATCCCGACATTCCGAAGATCGGCTACGGGATCGACACGACCAATCCCGCGCTGTTCCAATACGGGCCGCCGCTCGCGAACGGCGACCAGCGCGGACAATTGTCGAATTTCATCCGCCGCAACACGATCACCAGCAAGACCTTCGAACTCAACGGCGAATGGGAGGCGGCACAGGGCTTCACGCTCCAGGTCGGCGGCCAGTATCGCACGAACAAATATACCGCGCGCGAGCGGCAGCTTGCCACCAACACGCCGCTCGCCCTGCCGACGGGGGTCACGCTCGCGAGCCTGACCAATGTGACGAAGGGCGTCGGCAGTAACCTGGACGGCTTGTTGCAGGATTTCGTCTCGATCGATCCGGACAAGTTCCGCGATGCGGTCGGCCTCGACAGCTACGTCTATTGCAGCATCGAATGCGCAAAGGGCACGTTTGGCGGCGTCTCCGAGAAATACGCCTCGGGCTATGGCATGGTGAAGTTCAACACCGCCGACAGCCTGCCCTTTGCCCTACGCGGCGATGCCGGCGTCCGCTACGTCCATACCAGCCTCAGCACCTATGGTCCGATCACCTCGGCCGCCCCCGCCGGGTCGCTCTATCCCTCGCGGTTCGTGATATCGGAGGTCAGCCGCAGCTATGACGACTGGCTGCCATCGGCGAACCTCGCGCTGGACATAACGCCGGATCTGATCGCGCGCGCTTCGGTTGCGCGGGTCATGTCACGGCCAGCCTACGGCCAGTTGATTCCCGCAGGCTCCGCAAACCTCGTCATCCAGACCGCCGCGTTCAGCAATCCGTTCCTCGAACCGATCCGCGCCAATACGTTCGACGCGGCGCTCGAATGGTATTTCGCCAAGGGTTCGCTGATCTCGGTCGCGTATTTCTACAAGAATATCGAGAGCTACATCCAGACGACGAGCCAGGCGGTCGCGTTCCAGGACATTGGCCTGCCGCTGACGCTGCTCAACGGTACGCAGTTGCGCCCGACCGACGTGTTCACGGTCCAGCGGAGCAACAACACCGAGGGCGGGCCGCTGCGCGGGTTCGAGGTGAACGTCCAGCTGCCCTTCACCTTCCTGCCCGGCGTGCTCCGCAATTTCGGTGCACTTGGCAACTTCACGCGCGTCCGTTCGAACATCAACTACGTCATATCGCCGACGCTGTCCCGCACCGCGCCGCTGGTTGGGCTGTCGCCGGAAACGGCAAGCGGAACGCTGTATTACGAGGATGACAAGTTCAGCATCCGATCCACGGTAAACTACCGCGCGGCGTTCCTGACGGCGGTTCCGAGCGGCTCGGTCGATGCGGATTCGACGTCGAACGCGAGCTCGATCTTCGTCGACGCATCGGCCTCGTACAACTTGAACGAGCACATCAAGCTGATCGCCGAGGTCTCCAACATCACGAACGAGACCAACCGCCTGACCGTCGACACGACACGCCAGGACCCCCTCTACACCTCCTATTTCGGTCGCACCTACGCCTTGGCGGTCAACTTCCAGTTCTGACTATTCCCTTCCCCCCGTCGACATCGGCGCCCCCATTGCCGATGTCGACCAAAACTAAGGGTGCGCCGCGCGGTATCGTGGCGCACCCATTTTTATTCGAGTGCGAGCTATCATCTGCCGATCCTCGTCCTACAAAATGGCCTGACCACTTGATTGCTTCTGGCCTAATAGATTCCTGATTGCTAAACAGGCATGAAACGCAGCGAGGCTACAAGGTCCGCGCACTCGAGGGAGGATTCTAGGTGCCGATGATCGAAACGCCGATGATTCAGACGATGCGCTGGTTCGGCCCTTCCGACCCGGTAACGTTGCGCGATATTCGCCAGGCTGGTGCAACCAGCATCGTGACGGCGCTGCACGAGATCGCGAATGGCGACGTCTGGGCACAGGACGCGATCGCCATCCGGCAAGCCGAGATCGAGGCGGCGGGGCTCGTCTGGTCGGTGGTCGAGAGCCTGCCGGTGCACGAAGCGATCAAGACACGCGGCGCCGAGCGGGACAGGCTGATCGACAATTATCGGCAGAGCCTGACCAACCTGGCCGCGTGCGGCATTCGCACGGTCACCTATAACTTCATGCCGGTCATCGACTGGACCCGCACCGACCTGGCGTGGGCGATGCCGGACGGCGCGCGTGCGCTTCGCTTCGAGCTTGAGGCAGCCGCGGTTTTCGACATCCATATTTTGCAACGCGTGGGCGCCGAGCGCGATTATTCCCCTACGCTGGTCGAAAGCGCCGGCCGCCGGTTCGCTGCCATGGATACGGACGCTCGCCGCCTGCTCGAAAAGACCATCATCGCAGGGCTCCCCGGCAGCGAGGAGACGTTCACCGCCGACCGCTTCCGCGACGCGCTGGCGCAATATGACGCGATCGATGCCGAGGGACTTCGTGCCAATCACATCGCGTTCCTGGAAGCGGTCTGCCCGCTGGCCGACGCGCTCGACATGCGGCTGGTAGTGCACCCCGACGACCCGCCCTTCGCGTTGTTCGGCCTGCCCCGCGTGGTCAGTACCGAGGCCGATGTCACGACGCTGTTCGCGCGGGTGCCCAACCGCTCCAACGGGTTGTGCTTCTGCGCGGGCTCGTTCGGCGCCCGTGCCGACAACGACCTGCCTGGCATGATCGAGCGGCTTGGCGACCGGATCGGCTTCCTTCACTTGCGATCGGTCCAGCGCGAACCCGGTGATGCCTTCCACGAGGCCGCGCATCTTGCCGGTGATGCCGACATGGTCGCGCTGGTCGCCGCCATTCATGCCTTGCAGACGCGCGAGGGCCGCTCGATTCCGATGCGTCCCGATCATGGTCACCAGATGCTCGACGACCTCTCGAAGCACACGCTGCCCGGCTATTCGCTGCTCGGGCGGATGCGCGGCCTTGCCGAACTACGCGGTCTCGAGCGCGGGATCGCATATATGGCCGCGCGCGCTTGAGCCGCCCGCTCCGCCTCTCGCCCGATCGGCTGTTCTCCAGCGACCCGGACCAGCGATCGATCGCACGTGCGCTGTATGCCGAGATCGCCAGGCTGCCGATCGTCTCGCCGCACGGGCATACCGATCCGCGCTGGTTCGCGACGAATGAACCGTGGCGCGACGCGACCAGCCTGTTGCTGGCACCCGACCATTATTTGTCCCGGATGCTCTACAGCCAGGGCATCGCGCTCGATCGGCTCGGCGTTCCGTCGCGACAGGGCGTGCCCGATACCGATCCGCGCGAAGCCTGGCGCACGCTCGCCAGTCACTACCATCTGTTCCGCGGCACCCCGTCGCAGGCGTGGCTCGATCACGTCTTTGCCGAAGTGCTTGGGTTCGACGTGGCGCTGGATGCCTCGACGAGCGACCTGTATTTCGACGGCATCGCCGAACGGCTCGCGACCGATGCGTTTCGCCCGCGTGCGCTGTTCGAGCGGTTCGGGATCGAATTCCTCGCGACCACCGAGGGCGCCGACGATCCGCTCGACGCGCACCGTGCGATCCGCGACTCCGGCTGGACGGGCCGCGTCGTGACGACCTATCGTCCCGACGGCGTCATCGACGTCGAGCACGAAGCGTTCCGGCCGACGATGGAGCGGTTCGCCGCGTTGACCGGAGAGGATGTCTGGACCTGGCCCGGCTATCTCGCCGCGCACCGCAAGCGTCGCGCCGACTTCCGCGCCGCGGGGGCGACCGCGACCGATCACGGCCATCCGACCGCGCAGACCGCGAACCTCGATCCGGGCGCCGCCGCGACATTGTTCGAACGCGTCATCGGTCCCGACCCGACGCCCTCCGATGCCGAACTGTTCCGCGCGCAGATGCTGACCGAGATGGCGCGCATGTCGATCGAGGACGGGATGGTCATGCAGATCCATCCCGGCAGTGTGCGCAATCACAACGCCCGCCTGTTCGCCAGCCACGGACGCGACCGCGGCGCCGACATCCCCGCGCGCGCCGATTTCGTGAACGGCCTGCGCCCGATGCTCGACGAGGTCGGCAACGATCCGAGCCTGACCATCATCCTCTTCACGCTCGACGAATCAACCCTTGCGCGCGAACTGGCGCCACTCGCCGGGCACTATCCGTGCCTGCGTCTCGGCCCCGCCTGGTGGTTTCATGATTCCCCCGAAGGCATGCGCCGCTTCCGCGAGATGACGACCGAGACCGCCGGCTTCTACAATACGGTCGGGTTCAACGACGACACGCGCGCGTTCCTGTCGATCCCGGCACGCCACGACGTCGCGCGTCGCGTCGATTGCGCGTTTCTCGCGCGCCTCGTCGCCGAACACCGGCTGGCGGATTGGGAAGCGGCCGACCTTGCGCACGAGCTGACCGTCGGTCTCGCGCGCCGGGCCTACCGCGTGTGAGGCTGTCCGCCGCCACGATCGACCGGCTACCGGCGAATGTCGCGCGGCCAGACTATGACCGTGTGGGCCAGCGTATCCGCGTGGTCGATGCGGTGGTCGGCAAGCGCGGTCTGCTGGCCGGCATCTGGCGTCCGCGCCTGCAGGACCGCGCGATACTCGCCGATACACTGGCTGTATTCGACAGACGATAAAGCGGGCAAACCGCGAGGGGAGAGCGAGCGTGGACGGTTCAACACAGGCGACGGATCCCGGCCCGCAAAAGGCCGGCGGCAATGTCCGCTGGGTCATCTGCGCGTTGCTGTTCTTCGCGACGACGATCAATTACATCGACCGCCAGGTCATCGGCATCCTCAAGCCCACGTTGCAGGGCGAACTGGGCTGGACCGAGGTCGACTACGGCATGATCGTATTCTGGTTCCAGGCGGCCTATGCGATCGGCCTGCTCGCCTGCGGGCCGATCATCGACAAGATCGGCTCGAAGATGGGCTATGCCGCGGCGATCACGGTGTGGAGCCTCGCCGCGCTGTTCCATGCCTTCGTCCGCAGCCCCGGCGGCTTCTCGATCGCCCGCTTCGCATTGGGGCTCGGCGAGGCCGCGAACTTCCCGGCCGCGATCAAGTCGGTCGCAGAATGGTTTCCGAAGAAGGAACGCGCGCTGGCGGCGGGCATCCTGAACGCCGGCGCGAATGTCGGCGCGATCGCCACGCCGATCGTCGTACCGATCATCACGCTCGCTTACGGCTGGCGCGCGGCGTTCATCGTGACGGGTATGCTAGGGTTCGTGTGGCTCGCGGCGTGGCTGATCTTCTACCGCGCGCCCGAACATCACCCGCGGGTCTCAGCGCAGGAGCTTGCCTATATCCGCGCCGATCAGGACAATGATGCTGGCACCGCGCCGATCCCGTGGCGTCGCCTGTTCCGCTATCGCGGCACCTGGGCCTTCGTCGTCGCAAAATTCCTGACCGATCCGGTCTGGTACCTCTTCCTGTTCTGGCTGCCGGACTTCTTTGCCAAACGCCACGGCCTCGACCTCAAGACCTTCGGCCCGCCGCTGATCGCGGTCTATCTGCTCGCGGACGTCGGCAGCATCGGCGGCGGCTGGCTGTCGTCGGCGCTGATCAAGCGCGGATACAGCGTCAACGCCGGGCGCAAGCTGGCGCTGCTGGCTTCTGCGATACTGGTACTGCCGATCATGCTTGCCAGCACCGTCTCCAGCCTGTTCGCGGCAGTCGCAATCATCGGCGTTGCCGCTGCCGCGCACCAGGGCTGGTCCTCGAACCTGTACACGATGGTCTCCGACACCTTTCCCAAGAGTTCGGTCGCGTCCGTCATGGGAATCGGCGGTGCCGCGGGGGCGGTCGGCGGGATGATCATGGCGCGCTATGTCGGGCACGTGCTCGAAACGGTCGGCAGCTACGTCCCGGTATTCATCTGGGCCGGCATCGCCTATTTCGTCGCGCTCGGCATCGTCCACCTTCTGCTGCCGAACCTGGAAGATGCGAAACCGAGCTGACATCGTGCAGGAGCCGATGACGACCGCCTGGCCATCGGTCCGTACACTCCCACTTGTTCAGAGGATCACCGCTCATGATCGTGCAGTCCGTTCTTCTCATACTGGCGGCACCGCAGGCGGCGGTAGCGCGTCCTGCGAAAGCCGAGCATGTCGCGATCCAGGCGGCAGACATCGATCGCAGCGCAGCCTTCTACCATGAGGCGTTCGGTTTGCGGATCATCCCGACGCCGCTCAAGAACCGCCGCTGGCTCGACCTCGGCAACGGGCTGGCGCTGCATATCCTCGACGGCCGCACCGCACCGAAGACGTCGAACCGGAACGAGCATCTGGCGCTGCACGTCGACGATCTCGCCACCGTCACCGCCTGGTTGGACAGACACAAACTCGTCTGGACCGACCTCGCGGGCAAGCCGAGCACGATGCAGGTCCGGTTCGACGGCGTCCGCCAGATCTATGCGCAGGATCCCGATGGTTATTGGCTCGAGATCGGGGACTCGCGGGGCCTGTCGCCACGCCGATCTGAACGCTGATCCACTGCAAGCCGGCCCCCACTAGTGGTCCAAAAAACAAAGCAGAACACCAGCTATTTGGAGTAGAAAAAATTCCCCGTCGTTGCCGATCAATAAAGCGATGCCCTGACGTCGGACCACGATCGATCACACAGTAGAAACTGGCGTAGCGCCTGCCCAATGCCGACACCGCCTTCGCCGGCCGCAAACCAATCCTGGGCAACCCGGACACGCGACGGGTGGCTTGGAAGTACCCGCGCCTCCTTTTCGACCTTGGTGATCGCATATCGACCAAACCCCGATCGAAGCCGCTAAGTACCCCGCGCCGATAGAGCCCATTGCCCCGCTGTCGGCTGAGTAGCGCTGTGCCGACGGTATAGACGGTACGCGCCGTCGGCCTTCTTGTCGTTGAGCGATTCCTGCCGGCAGCGCGTGTGTCGGAGCATCACCTCTTGCGACAGGTAAGTTTGCGATCTCAAGCGCCGCACTGATTCCCTGCGTCCTTTCATAGCGTTGAAAAGCTGCAACGGTGCGCAGCCAGCCTTCGAAGTGCGGTTCGTCGCGTTGAACAACAGGGCGAGCGCATACGCGATGTCGGCGGTCTGGACGCCGCCGTCCACATGGACCACGACCGCCATCTACCGGGGGCCCGGAGGCAATTTCGTGTTGAAGACCATGTGGAACATGCCCGCCAAACTGCTGCGGGAAAGCGCGGCCAATGACGACGAGGCCGAAGTCGAGCAAGCCGTCGCGACCGGATCGCTGCAGGAGATGATCGAGGCGTTCGACGAATATGACGATGCCGCATCGCAAGGCCTGTTCATCAAGTGCGCCGGTCGCGATCGACCGATCACGTGGCTCGAAGTCAAGGATCTGCGGCGATCGTAGACCACCACGCTGGACACGGAAGCGCGGTGCGCTACTGGCAGTCCAGACCCCGCCCACGAGTATCTGACATGGCAGCAACGATTATCACCCCGAGCGGCCCCGGCGCGATGGAAGCCGGCCTTGTCCTCGATGAGGAAGGCGGACGGTTCGTCGTGCTGACGTTCAAGGAACCTCTGGGCGAGCCGACACTGGTGACCTTCACGGTTCCCGTCTTCCAGAACTATGTCGAGCATCTGGTCCGCACGGCGAAGGCGGCGAACGAGGACGCCAACTGGGGCATCCCCGGCTGAAAGTGATCGCCGCGGTATCTCCCGGCGATCTTCCGGAATGGCGTGACGCTGACGTCGGCTGTCCGACTGTGCCCAGCGTATTCGCAACCAGCCGGTCCGCCGATCGCGCCGGTTCGCGCAACCCGATCATCGTAATTGCGGTACTCGAAAGTGGCAGAGAGCACCGAGATAGGACACGACAAGTTTCCGTCTGGTGCGCGCCTCTCGCAAGCGCCTCGTCCGCGACGGCCGACGGATCCCACTGGGCAGTGACGAACCTTGTCTCATGCGCCGGGAGTGACGGCTAGTTGCGTACGTGTTCGCCGAGCGGTTCGTCAGCATATCGGCACACTGCCGCCCCGGCGGTCGCGTGCTCTCCCGACGCGTTATCGGTCGCCCACGCAGTTGCATACGACCACGCGCGGCTACCGCCACAATAGGCGCCACGACCGGAAGCTAAGCAGGTTCAGTTGCTATCGGCATCATCATTCTGCGTGAACAAGAGAACGGCGACACCGACGACCCCGGCAAGAAGCGCAGCAGCGATGTAGCCCCCGCCGGGCACCCCGCGTACCGGCCCGGTAGAAGGCTCCGAGCCGACTTGCGATGCAGCCGCAACGCCGAGATGTGGCGCGTTCGCTGTCGGCGCGGCCGCGGCAACCCCCGAAGCAGCGATAAGACCAAATGTCGTAGCGATCTCGATCATTCTGCGCATCTTCGTTCCCCCAACTTACCTACACACGCGCTGCGCGGGATGCCCAACCAGTCCACCGCCGCAGCATGAAGGCATCTTGGCAATGCTTTACCTGTCGCGGCAAAGTAGTACTGTCATCTACCAATGACTTAGGCAATCCCCGACGCGCACGCATTTTTTGAACTATCGCACTTATCTCTGTTTTACTTATTTTTAGGTGCAAGTCCCGCACTATTAACACTACTCGATAGACACCTGAATTACGCCTTCATGATCAGACCAGTTGAATATTTATTTACAAGACAATGATCTAGGTGAAATATTGGCCTTACAAATCATGCCCTCCGGATTGCCTGTTCGACCTCGACGAACGCGATAAAGTGCGCTCGACAAGACCGGAACTCGGCACAATTTCTCCGGTTTTACAGCGCGGGACTCAAACCGTTTCCCCGTATGATTTCACGCGGACTGCATGACGGCGCGTCGCCCACGTACATTACCGGTCTCAGGCCATCGATCCGAACGCCATCGAGCGCCGCGGGCTGCCCGATCTTCCGTGCCGCCAGCCATGAGGTTGAACCGGATCGACGTCCGCTCTCAAACTGCTTCGAGCGCGATCGTCTTCAGGGGGATTTGGGTATCGGCGAGTCTGGCCCTGTCCGGGGCGAGGCGACCTGTGACGAGCGCCTTGCCCTGCACATAGTCCTTGGTCGCGTTGACGCAGTCGAGCGCGACGACACGACCGTTCTTGAGATAAATGATCGAAAAGCTTCTGTTGGCTGGATCGCCGCGCAGGATCGTCTCGTCGAACCCGATCGAGAGCCCCACGGTCTGAAGGCGCAAATCATACTGGTTCGACCAGAACCAGGGCACGGCATGATAGGGTTCGTCGATCCCGAGGATGTGTTTGACCGCGACATTGGCCTGATCGTTCGCGTTCTGCACCGACTCCAGCCGGATCATGGCGTGATCGGCAAAGGCATTGGCGTGGAGTGCGCAATCGCCGATCGCATAGATGTCGGGGAGGCTGGTCCGGCAATAGGGGT
This sequence comes from Pseudomonadota bacterium, assembly GCA_040388215.1. Taxonomy (GTDB): domain Bacteria; phylum Pseudomonadota; class Alphaproteobacteria; order Sphingomonadales; family Sphingomonadaceae; genus Sphingomonas. Next base: position 27,777 of record JAZKCH010000008.1, read on the forward strand.
CGACCGCCACGCCGTTGCTGCCCGTTGCGCCGGCCGCGAGCAACGGTTCGACCGCGGGAACGATGCCGATCCCGACGATCACCATGTCAGCAGGGAGGATCTCTCCGTCCGCCATACGGACTCCGGCCACGCGACCGTCGCCGAGGATGCAGTCGACCCGCGCGTCCAGCCGCACCTCGACGCCGTGGGCGCGGTGCTCCGCCTCGTAAAAGCGCGACAGCGGCTCTCCGGCGACGCGCGCCAACACCCGGTCGAGCATTTCGAGCACGGTCACCTGCTTGTCGAATTTCTTGGCGAGCACGGCTGCCGCCTCGAGCCCTATATACCCGCCGCCGATCACGACGACATTCCGGGTCGTATCGAGCTCGCCCAGCATGCGATCGACATCCGCGCGGGTGCGCACGCTGTGGACGCCGGCCAAGTCGTGGCCGACGCAGTTCAGCCGCCGCGCCGCGCCGCCGGTCGCCCAGATCAGCTTGCCGTAGAAGATCGTCGAACCATCGGTCAGATCGACCCGGTGTGCATCCGCATCGACCCGTACCACGCGCTGGCCAAGCAGCATTGCGACGCGACGCTCGTCCCAGAAATTGGGCTGTCGGATCAGAATCCGCGCGAAGCTCTTTTCGCCCGATAAATATTCCTTGGACAGCGGTGGCCGCTCATAGGGAAACTCCGGTTCGTCGCCCAGCAGGGCGATGCTGCCCTCGAACTTGGCCTGGCGCAGCGCTACGGCCGCCTGCGCACCGCCATGCCCCGCCCCGGCGATCAGCACGTCATACCGCAACGCCGTCATGCCTGTCTCGTGCGAGAAGCTCCCGGCGTCCGAAACCACTGTCATATACTCGTCTTTCAATCGAAGAGGCTCAAAACAATATGACGGACCTCAAGCTCTTTCCAGCGTGCTTCAGGCCGTCCAGTCGCATGGCTTGGGCAATCCTCATGCCCCAGCCGTAACGAGACGGCGTCCCCTCCGCGACGCCTCAATTGGAAACAGGCAATGGCGAGGCGCGAGTAGATGACAGACGGTACTGCATGGCACCGTTTCGTCGATTGCCCCGCGCGGCGCCCGTGCGGCGATAGCAAAGCCCGCCCGCCGATCATTCTGGTGAACGAGCGGCAAATGCGCGGCTTTGGCACCCGTCCACGGCGCACTCGACGACCGAACCAAGCCTCTACGCCGCGGAGCAATACCGGTTCAGAAAGTCCTGATGCGTCGGCAGCTTGGCGACACGGCCAGCAATATCGGTGCGGATGTCCTTGAACGCCTGGCTCAGATTCGCGTCCGAAATCATCCGTCCCATGCGATGGAAAGCGCGGGGTTCGAGGTTCTGGCCGAGCATCACCTGCACCCAGCTATCGACGCGAAACAGGTCTTCCGATGCCTGATAGGCCTGCGCATCCTGGCGGAAGAGCGCGATCCGTTCGGCGAGCGTATCCGGCACCTGCATCTCGCGGCAACGGCGCCAAAGCGGCTCTTCGCGCTGGTTCAGATGATAATGGAGGATGATAAAATCGCGCACGCCTTCGGATTCACGGCGCGACATCATGTTGAAGCGATCGACCAGCGCGTCGTCGATCCCGTCGAACGGAAAAAGCTGGATCAACCGCGTGATCGCGATCTTCATCAGGTGGATGCTGGTCGATTCCAACGGCTCGACGAAGCCGCTCGAAAGGCCGAGCGCGACGACGTTCTTGTTCCACACCTTGCGCCGCGCCCCCGTCTGGTAGCGGATCACGCGCGGTTCGGTCAGGACCTCGCCCTCGACATTGGCGAGCAGCTTTGCGCGCGCCTCGTCGTCGGACATACAGTCTTGGGCATAGACGATCCCGTTGCCGACGCGGTGCTGGAGCGGGATGCGCCAGCGCCACCCCGCCTCGTGCGCAATGGCGCGCGTGTACGGCACGGCTGGTCCGACCGACGCGGTCTGCACCGCGATCGCACTGTCGGTTGGCAGCCACTGCGTCCAGTCGTCATAGCCGGTTTGCAGCGCCTGTTCGATGAGCAGCCCTCGGAAGCCGGTGCAGTCGAGAAACAGATCGCCCTCGATCCGCACGCCGGACTCCAGGACCAGCGTCTCGACGAAGCCCGTCTCGGCATTCTGCTCGACGCGCTCGATCTTGCCCTCCACGCGGCGAACGCCTGCAGGTTCGGACAACTCGCGCAGAAAGCGCGCGTATCGCCCCGCATCGAGATGATAGGCATAGTTGATCCGGGCGTCCTTCCCGGTCGCGAACCGCCCAGCGTCGGCGGCCTTCAACTCGAAGCAATAGTCGCCCAGCGGTTCTGCGAGGCCACGCTCGCGCGCGTGCAGCCAGAGATGGTGGAAATCCCCCATCCATGTCGATGCCCGCCCGATCGTACCGAAAGAGTGGATGTAGCGCTCGCCTTGCCGCCCCCAGTTTTCGAACGAGATTCCCAGTTTAAAGCTCGCTTGCGTGGCGCGCATGAACGCCTGCTCGTCGATACCGAGAAAATTATGGAAGGTGCGTGAGGTCGGGATCGTCGACTCGCCGACGCCGACCGTTCCGATGTCCTCGGACTCGACGAGGGTGATATCGAGCAGCGGTCCGAGTTGCTTCACGAGCGCCGCCGCCGCGATCCAGCCAGCCGTGCCACCGCCGGCGATGACCACCCTTCGTACGCTCCGCTTATCCACGCACATCGTCTCCATCATCGGTTGAGTCGAGACAGCAGCATCGCCCGAAGCCGCCGCGCGCCGGTTTCGTCGAGGCGAGCGAGCGGCCCCCGCGCTGCTTCGGGCAGGTGCGCGGACGGCCGATCGGCGGGTCCGAAAAGATAATAATCGAAGAGCGCCGCCCACGCCCTCTTCTCGGCATCGGGGCGGTCTCGCAGGCTCAGCATACCGTGAAGCACCGTGTTCATCGGTGAATCCAGATAGGCCGGCGCGTCGTTCCACCAAAAATTAACCATGACGTTGAAGTCGGCCAGCGCCTCGACATGGTGCCACCAGAGCGCGGGGTAGACGATCGCGTCACCGGGCCCGAGCTCCGCCACCTGCGCCGCCTCGACGGCGTGGGCGAAGTTCGGGAAGCGCGCGAAGTCGGGATCGCGAAAATCGACCAGCGAGACCACTTGTCCTCCCGGCGTGGGCTCCAGTGGCCCCGGGTAGAGGTTCGCGACCTGCTCGGGCGGAAACAGCGTGAAGCGCCGTGCGCCGACCGCCACGCAGGCGATGTTGTTCGACATGTCGTAATGCGCGGCCGCGGTCGTGCGGTTTCCGATCCAGATGCTCTTCACGACACGCGCAAAACAGCGATCGGTCAGCGCAAGGTCGTTGCCGGCGCTCGTGAACCCGGGGAAATAGCCGTCCAGATCGGTCGAGCCGACATAATATGAGGGGGTGTCCGATCGGCCTGACGCAGCGAGAATGCGGCCCAGATACTCGTCGAGCTGAACGCGTTCGCGGTCGAAGGCGAGTTGCGTCAGCGTCTCGTCGTAGAAATAACGTCCGCCGACTTCCGGGCGCGCGGTGTAGCCCGCCGCCGGACGCCCATTGTAGAACGACAGGAGATATTCTGCACCCGCTTGCGGCGTACGGCGCCCTGCCTCGACCAGCGGCCAATCATGCGCCAGCCCGCGCAAGACCACCGGCTCGTTGCCGGCGATCAGCGCCGCAAAATCATCCGCGCCCCCACCCTTTGCGTCGATCTCCCGCACGGTGCGGTGGGTGATCGGCCGGCTGGCGCCAAACGATGTCATGCCGGCAACAGTCTGCGATTCTTGCGGTCTATCAAATGCTGGATGTTGCCCAGCGAGGATGCTGCCATCGTGGCGGCACGCAGCAGGCCGCTCCGGTGCAGATGCTCCAGCGCTTCTCCCGAAAGGTCCGCCAGCGCGGATTGATCGATCGTGAGAAGATCGGGCAGTGCATAGCCGTCCTCCTCGCTGAGGCTGATCTGTATGTCGACCGGTTGCAGCAGCCCGGCCGCCTCCAGTTCGGCATAGATCGCCGGCGCGCTCGTCACTCCTTCATGAAGAACGCGCAACACGCTCGCGATATGATCGAGGAGTGGCGCATTGCCGCCGTGTTCGAGAAAGACCGGCAGACCATCGTCTGCGCCGACGCGCGGATCGGCGCAGTCGATATAGACCAGGGGATCTCCCTGCCCCGCCTCGTCGGACCTGCTGCGATCGATGCCGACGGAGAAGGGTCCCCGGCGCTGCACGGCCGGCACATAGTCGCTCGTCCAGCATCCATCCTCCAGGAACAGATTCTCGTCGCGATCGAGACCGAGCAGAGCATAGGCCTGAATGACGCCCTCCTCCCGGCGAAAGACGATCGGAAAGGAGCGCTGCGCCTCTTCGAATTCCGAGGGATAGATTGGAAGCTGGTTGACCGCATCGCCGAACTCCGCACCGGGGCGGATCGCGACGCGCAGGTCGGCATGCTCGACGTTATTCAACAAGACACGGGTCATATATTCACGATCGCGGGCTGGAGTAACGGCGCGATTACAGCCGCCTGGCATGGTGTTACAGCACGGCATCGGCCGCGCTCAAAAGGAAAAGGACCGCGGCGGACCGCGATCCTTTCCGTTTCAGTCGCCGACGATCAGAAGCGATACCTCGCCCCCAACAGATAGCGGGGCTTCAGTTCCTGCGCGAAGACCAGATTCTCCTTCGACCGTGCATATTGCCTGACGCTTTCGCTCGTCAGGTTGATCGCCTCGAGCGACAACGCGATATGATCGTTGACGTCGTAGCTGATATTCGCATCGAGCGTCCCGAATGCCGCGGTGAACAGCGGATTGCGGCCATCGCCCTGGTTCGTCGCCTGCAGATACTTGGCGCGCCAATTGTACGCGACGCGCGCGGAGAGCCCGCCCTTGTCATAGATCAGCGTACCGTTCGCACTATCGCCGAGGCCCGTCAGCGCGAAGATGTTCACGGTGGGATCCGCATAGGGATCCACGTTCACGTTGCCGTCCACCTTGGTATAGGACGCCGCGAAGCCGAAGCCCGTATTGCCGAAGAAGTTCGTCCACGCCACTTCGAAGCCGTGGATCTTGCCTTCGCGATTGTTGAGCGGCTGCGACACCGCGAGGATGAACAACGGATCATTGGCGTTGGCCGTGATGTCCACGGCCGCCGATATCGCATCGGCGAACTGCTGATTGACGGCCGTCCCCGTGGCGTTTGCCCGGAAGGTCGCATCCGCCGCCGCCACGTTGCCGCCGTTCTGAACGAGAAGCGCGGTGTAGGTGAACAAATTCACGTCGGACTGGTCGAAGTTACCGTTCTTCAGCTGTGACAGCGCGGTACCCGACAATGTCCCGGCCGCACCGGACGTGGGATCCCGCAGCCCGAACAGGTTCTGGTTGGTGATCCCGGTGCCGATGAAATTGCGAACGCGTTTGTCGAAGAAGCCCACCGAGAAGAAGCTCGAAGGCTTATAATACCATTCGACCGACGCATCGAAATTGTCCGACACCAGCGGGAGCAACGCCGGATTCTGTGCGGTACCGCCGCCGACGCCGCCCAATACCGTCGGGCGCGGCGGTTGCTGGACCGTCGCCGTGGCGAACAGATTGCCATAGGGTGCGCGCGCCAGCGTCCGACCGAACGACACACGCGCCTTCAGATTGCGGGCGACCTCGACGTTGAAGTCGACCGACGGCAGCAGGTTGCTGTAGCTGCCGCCGCCGGGAACGAGGTTGGTCTCGTTCGGAACCTGCACGAAGAAGTCATTGTCCGCGGTCCAGATCACCGCCGTCGGCACGGCCTGAAGCGCGATCGAGCGCGACTTGGTCCTTTCATATCGTCCACCGATCAGCAGATTGGCACGATGACCGGCGATCTCGCCCGCCCATGTCAACTGACCAAATACCGCCCAGGTCTTTTCGCTGACGCTGTCGTTCACGTTGCCGCTGCCGGAGACCTGATGCGTCTTGGCGACGCCAGCCGGAAGCTTGGAGTCGATGTCGAGGTAATAGGGCTGGAAGATGTTCAGCAGATCGACCGCATTGCCGCGGAACGCAACCAGCGATGCTCCCGACGCATTCGGGTTATACTTGTCGAACTTGCACGTCAGGCAATAGGTCGACAGGAGTTTGCCCGCGATCTTCTCGGGAACGCCCGTGTCGCCGATCCCCCAATCGCCAAGCGTCTGCTGCGTCTGCTGGCTGCTCGACTGCATCTTGGTGTCGATGTAGTTGCCGCCGAAATCGAAACGGCTGCCCTCGCCCAGATCCCAGCTGACCTGCGCACGCCCTTCGTTGATACGCTGGCTCTGACGCGACGTGATCGTGCGCGCCACCTGGGTACCCGTATCGCCGATGTCGAGGATGCCGTTGCCGTTGCCCTTTACCCGATCATTGATGACCTGCGCCTGTTGCGGAAATCCGGTAGTGAAATCCACCGAGTGCGAAGCGATCACCGGCGCACCAAGCGAGAACAGCGTCGCAGAGGTGCCATTTGTGTTGTCTGGGGTCGACTTGGAGGTCGAGTGATGACCGTCGAGCGTCAGGGTCAGATGGTCGGCGAACTCCCATTTCGCATTGGCGCCGAGCGATTTCAGTTCGGTCTGCGTCGCGTATTGCTGCTGCTCGAACCCCTCGTCCTTAACCGGATTCTCGTTCTCTTGGATGAAGACCGCGCTCGCCATCTTCGGGTTGTTGTCGAACGTCACCTGGTTGAATGGCCGGTTGAACCAGTTGGTCTGCTCGCTGCGCTGCTCGCGCAACTTGTTGCGTGCATACAGGCCGTCGACCGTGAACTCGAGCGTGTCGGTCGGCTTGAACTGCAGCACCGCCTGACCGTTGATGCGCTCGCGACGGTTCTCCGACAGGGCATAGCGGCTGTCGTTGGGGATCAACACATACGGCGCCGTCGGCTTGTTGGTGATCACCGTTGTCGGGGTGATGTAGGTCGTACTGCCAAAGAAAGTGGCGGTCGGAACGACGTTCCAATAATTCGGGTTCGAGCTGACCGACGCGGACTCGCGGAGCTGATAGCTGCCGAATACGGATGCGCCGAACGTACGGTTCTCGTTGCTCCAGTTGAGGATGCCAGAAGCCTCGGGCGTAACGCGATGTTTCTTGGATTCGGCGTCCTCGACGGAGCTGTCGTACAGCGCCTTGCCGCCGATCGAGCCACTGAACCCGGTTTCGCGCGAGTCGAGCGGCTTGCGCGTGACGATGTTGATGGTCGCGCCGATGCCACCCGACGGTACGGTCGCGCGGCCGGTCTTGTAGACTTCCAGCGTGCTGACGCCTTCGGACGCAAGGTTCTGGAAGTCGAACGATCGTCCGGTGCCGCGCGCGAACGCATTGCCGCCGCTGGTATCGACGTTGGACGCGGGAAGCTGGCGGCCATTGACCGTGACCAGGTTGAAATCGCCTGAGAAGCCGCGCACGGCGACCTGCGACCCTTCGCCGTTCACGCGATTGATCGACACGCCGGTGATGCGCTGGAGGGATTCGGCGAGGTTGGTATCGGGGAATTTGCCGATATCCTCGGCCGAAATAGCGTCGACGACGCCCGCCGAATTTCGCTTGATGTCGATCGCGCGATTGAGCGACGCGCGAACCCCCGTAACGATGATATCGTTAGCATTTTCAGCAGCTTCTCCCGCATCGCTCGGCGCGTTCACCTGCGCCGTGGCGGGCAAGGTCTCGCTGCCTGGCTGGGCGTTGGTTGCCGGTGCATTCGCATCGATGCCAGCACCCAATTGCGCCGTGGCTGGCGTCGCCAAGCACAATGCCATCGCTCCGATCGAGGTCGTGCGCCCCAGCGCGACCAAGAAGGTCCGTCCTCTCATAATCACTCTCCCTTTGCGGCGGCCCTGGTCGCCAAACGTGCGGCCGGTGTTCCCCCGGCTCATGTTACCGCTACCGCATCATTAGAGGTTGTCAAACTATATTTCGTCGCACTTGAACCGAAATCGATGGATCATTGTAATCAGATAACAATTTCCGTCTCACCGGCGCGTAACCGCTGCGATGTTTTCTTCCCAGACGAAGCAACGGCACGGAATACCTGCTAACCTATGTTTACACGGGTAGCTTGGAAGGTGCCTCAGGACTACCAGGTCGGGAATTAAACAAACCAATTTTGATAATAGAGAGCCGGTTTGCTCGATAGTCGCAATCGTTTGCAAAATGACCGCTGGCTAATCGGCTGGAACCGACCGTCGCTGATACCGAGCTGGTGCGCGATCGAGCGGGCGACATCATGACGCTGCAAGGGAGGTCGCAAACATGCCCTTCCCTGGTCCCGATCGTCACTCACGACTGACCGCGGACGGCCGCGACAGTGCCGCGCGCGTCCATGCGCACGTCGGCGCAACGCTCGCTAGGACGTCGGGGCAAACGTCACGAAAACGTTCGCGGTCAATCGGCCCAATCGCGGATTGGCGCTGCGCGAGGCCAATTCAGGCACGTGTCCTGAGTGGAGCACGCAACTTCGGTAGGCGACCAGCCGGTTAAATCCCGCCGATACCCGCGCGGTCTGCGCGAACCACGGCGCGCCGTCCGTGACGTATCCCACTGCAAGACCTTCGCCGGCCCTACTATCCTTGTACGTCGATTGCCGCTCGTCGCTCAGCGTTTCAAAACCGGTTGCCAGGTGCCGATAAAATCCGGTGCCACCAAATGTTTCATCACAAAGATAGTGAAGGATCGCGAACTGGTTGGGGTTGGTAGAATCGACATGGGGAGCACGCTGTACAGCGGTCAGCGCATCGTCGGGCAGGGTCACGATCGAGAACGCCCCCTCCGCCTTGACAGGCCTGATGCGCCCCAGCGAAAATGCTTCGGAAATTGGACCGGCGAGTGCCTCTACGACGGTCTTTATGTATTCGCGCGGCAAGCTGGCCCTTAGCCCCGGATAGCCACCTACGGCACCATAAGCCGGTGCAAAAAGACTAGAAGCGGCGAGGTCGACCAAGTGTCGCGGCTGCTCGAAAGCCGTGACAGCCTCGAGCAAGACCTCATCCTCAGCTCCGAAGAGTCTCGCGATGAGCTTCGACTGACGCGCCAGAGCGAATAAGGTCATGGCAAATACATCTGAATAAACTCTCCAACTGCCAAGAACGAAAATTCTAGTGGTATTTTCGACGAGAAGACAGCGTGATCTACCAAATGCATTGCCGTGCTCCAGAGCCCCGAACATCGAGACCCGCTACCGATGACACACGGATAATCCCTGTCTAATTCTCCAGCACAGCGCGGAGCGCAGGCCGAATCAAGCCCTGTCAGGTCCTGTGAAGCTGGCCAAAGAAGCGCGACAACGCATCGTCGATCGAAGACGCACCGTCCTCGATCCTGCGCGAGTCGATGCGGACCTGCGAGGCCATGTTCGCGGCGCCGCGGGTGGCGACCGAGACATCGGTGACAAGGCGACCGATCAGTGCCAGATCGGTGGCGGCGCCATCGACATTGCGGTTGATCGTCTCACCGCTTTGCGCCTGTTCGCCAATGCTCGAGGCAAGATCGTCGGCACCGAGGGCCATATCTTCGACCATCGCCCGGATGTGCATCAACCCTGCGCACGCGGCCTCGGTGCCACGTTGCACCCCGGCGATCTGATCGGCGATCGCAGCGGTTGCCTCGGCGGTCTGCGTAGCCAGCATCTTCACTTCGCCCGCAACGACCGCGAACCCCCTGCCCGCCTCGCCGACCCGCGCCGCCTCGATCGCCGCGTTCAGAGCAAGCAGCTTGGTCCGTGCGGCGATCGTGCCGATCAACCCGACGATCGCGCCGATCGCGCGGGTGTCGTTCTGGACGTCGGTCATCGCCTTGGTCAGATCCGCGGCACGCGCTGCAGCCTGTGCGCTCAGATCGGCCGTCGACCGCGTACTCTCACTCGATTGGCGGATCGCGTCCATAAACTGCGTCGTCGCCGCCGCGATGTCGGTCGCTCCGTCGATCGCGCGGCGTACCGCGACGCCGACATCGCCCAGTTCGCGGGTAGCACCGGTCGAATGATCTTCGAGGTCACCCGAAGTCGTCGACAATTGGGTAGCTGAGCCGCGCAATCGTGCGATCACGTCGGCGATCTCGTCCTCCAGCGTGGTGGCAGCCTGTCGGACGACCCTATTCCGCTCGACCTCCGCGTCCTCGCTGACGCGACGCGCGGATTCGAGCTGGCGGTCGCGCTCGACCTTTGCCATCCGCTGACCCGCATTCTCGGCTTCGAGCCGGGCACGTTCGACGACCGATGCGCGAAACACTTCGATCGCACGCGACATCCGTCCGATCTCGTCACGCCGGTCGCCATGCGGCGTGCGGCCGTCCGCATTTCCCCTCGCGATAACCGCCATCGTTCGCTCGATATCGAGCAGCGGCCTAACGATAGTGCGCTGGACGATTGCGACGGTACCGCCGGCTGCCAGGGAAAATAGCAGAATACTGGCAATGGCGCTGATCATCACCTCCTGCCGCTCCAGTTCATAGGCATGCCGGAACAGCCGGGCGACTTCGCCTTCCTGCCCGGCGATCAGCGTATCCGCGATCGTCGAGGCGATCCGTTCGTTGGGACGCACGTCGCTGCGGAAGATCGTCCAGGCATGGGCCTGATTGCCCCGGCTTGCCTCGCCGGCGACGATCGCCAGTCGATCGAGGACCAGGACTTGGCTGAGAATATACCGGCTGTGCGCGGTCAGACGTGCATCCTTGTTGCGGACGAGTTGTGCGAGTTGGGTGCGCATCTGTCGCGACCGTGTCGAGAATTTGCCGTGGATCACGCTCAACGCATGCGGATCGCGTTCGAGCAGGAGGTTGAGCGCATCGCGCTGCAGCGATCGGCTCAGCGAGCGGATTTCGATCAGGTGGATCCGCACGACCTGGCCCGAATTGGCAGCATCGCGCGCGGTCTGGACGCGGCCCCGCGTCCCCAGCCCTATCAATCCCAATATGCATACCAGCCCGAGCATGATCGCGACCGGCACCATCAGCCGCGCAACCATGCTCCGCGACCACAATCTCGCCGTTCTCTGTGTCATACTCGGCGCGCTACGACCGCCATCTTAACCCTGTGTGACAGTCGATACGCGTTTGGCTGCTCAGTACATGAACCGAACGTCGACGCGGTTAGGTACCATGAGCGCGCCGGACGCGGCCGCTCACCGGTTTGACGACAGCCCAGCTTGCCCGGCTTGACGGCGGCATCGCCCGCCCCGAATGTCATCCGCCATGGCATCCGCTCCGAATCCGCGCTGGTCGAGCGATCTCATGCAGGCCGCGCTGGCGCTGCACGACAATCAGCTCCACGTCGCCGAGCCGCTGCTGAAGTCCTATCTCAAACGCGATCCATTCGATGCGCGCGCGATCCGGATGCTGGCCGAACTGGCGGGACGGATCGGCCGATACGGTGATGCGGAGACATTGCTGCGGCGCGCGGTCGAGCTGGCGCCGGGCTTCACCGCGGCGCGCGCGAACCTCGCGCTCGTGCTGTACCGTCAAAACCGCGCGCCCGAAGCGCTGACGTTGCTCGATGCGGTGATCGCCGACGAGCCCGACAATCCGGGGCATGCGAACCTGAAGGCCGCCGCGCTCGGTCGGCTCGGCGGGTTCGAGGACGCGATCGCGCTGTACGAAAAGGTCCTGCACGACGCGCCCGGTCAGCCCCGCGTGTGGCTGAGCTATGGGCATATGCTGAAGACCGTCGGGCGTCGCGACGACGGCATCGCCGCGTATCGCCGCGCGCTGTCGCTGCTGCCGACGCTTGGTGACGCTTGGTGGAGCCTCGCCAACCTGAAGACGGTAAGGTTCGACGACGATGATATCGCGGCGATGGAGGCGGCCCTCTCGCGCGACGATCTGGACGACGAAGACCGCTTTCATCTCGACTTCGCGCTCGGCAAGGCGTTCGAGGACCGCCGCGATCCGGTGCAGTCGTTTGCGCATTACGCGGCGGGCAACGCGCTCCGCCGGACGCGGATCGTCTACGATGCGGACGAAACGAGCGCGTTCGTCGATCGCAGCATCGCGCTGTTGACGCCCGAATTTCTTGCGGCTCGGCACGATCACGGGTCGACCGCGCCAGACCCGATCTTCGTGCTCGGCATGCCGCGCGCGGGCTCGACGCTGATCGAACAGATTTTGGCCAGCCACAGCATGGTCGAGGGGACGACCGAGCTGCCCGACATGCCGGCGTTGGCACGTCGCATCGCCCACTATCCGCAGGGTCTGGAGGCGCTGTCCGCCGACGCGTTGCGCGAAATCGGCGAAGACTATCTGCGTCGTGCCGCGATCCAGCGGCGCACCGATCGCCCGTTCTTCATCGACAAGCTGCCCAACAACTGGGCGCATATCGCGCTGATCCACCTCGCACTGCCCAACGCGCGGATCATCGACGCACGCCGCGATCCGCTCGATTGCTGCTTCTCGAACTTCAAGCAACATTACGCGCGGGGGCAGACCTTCAGCTATTCGCTCGACGATCTCGGCCGCTATTACACCGACTATGTCCGGCTGATGACGCATGTCGACGCGGTGCTGCCGGGTCGCGTCCACCGCGTCGATCACGAAGCCCTGATCGAGAATACCGAGGTCGAAGTCCGCGGATTGCTCGCCGCCTGTGGCCTTGAATTCGAGCCCGCCTGCCTCGCCTTCCACGAGACCGAGCGCGCGGTGCGGACCGCAAGCTCCGAACAGGTGCGCCGGCCGATCAATCGCGACGGCGTCGATGCCTGGCGTCCCTATGACCAGTGGCTCGGGCCACTGCGATCGGCGCTGAGGATCCCGGCTACCAAGTGACCCGTGGCGAAAACGTCACGGATGCGTCATAAAATGTTTTGCCCCGCGAAGCATCGTTTGACGTTTGTTGCGCCGCAACACACGTTGCGGACACAAATCGTCGTGGGGGCAACGAGCATGCACATAATCGATCGTCGCGTCGTGATCGCGTCGCTCCTGGCGTCGTCGGCCATCGCCGCGCCTGCGCTCGCGCAAACCGCGCCTGCCGCTGTCACCGCACCGGACGCGACCGCGCCACAGGCCGGCGAATATGAAGGCGACATCGTCGTCACCGCACAGAAGCGCGACCAGAATATCCAGGCCGTCCCGATCAGCATCCAGGCGATCGGCACCAAGCGGCTCGACGATCTCAACATCTCGAACTTCAACCAATATACGCAGCTGCTGCCGTCGGTATCGTTTCAGACGACACAGCCCGGCTCGACCGTCGTCTACATGCGCGGCGTCGCGTCGGGTGGCGACGGCAATCACTCCGGCCCGCTACCCTCGGTCGGCACCTATCTCGACGAACAGCCGGTGACGACGATCGGCGGCACGCTCGACGTCCATATCTACGACATCGCGCGGATCGAGAGCCTCGCCGGGCCGCAGGGCACGCTGTACGGCGCGTCGTCCGAAGCGGGTACGATCCGGATCATCACCAACAAGCCCGACACCAGCGACTTTTACGGCCGCGTCGACGGCGAGGTGAACAGCGTCAAGTCGGGTGGGATCGGCAGCAAGATCGAAGGCATGCTCAACATGCCGCTGTCGGAAAGCGCGGCACTGCGCGTTGTCGGCTTCTATCAGCGCGATGCCGGCTTCATCGACAACGTCGCCGGGTGCCGCAGCTATCTGCCCGAACCGACCAAGACCTCCTGCACGTCGGCAAATGGCGGCATCGTCGTCGACAACGCCGCGTTCGTGAAGAAGAACTATAACGATACCGAGACCTATGGCGGCCGCGCCGCGCTGAAGGTCGATCTCGACAGCAACTGGACCGTGACGCCGACCGTCCTGTATCAGGAACAGCGCAACCACGGCACCTATGGCTACGACCCGAAGGTCGGCGACCTCCAGCTCCAGCATTTCTTCCCCGAATTCCGCCGCGATCGCTTCATCCAGGGCGCGCTGACGATTGAGGGCAAGGTCGGCAACTGGGACGTCACCTATGCCGGCGCGTATCTCGACCGGAAGACGTACACGTCGAGCGACTATACCGATTATGCCGAAGCGTATGACTCGGCCTATTCCTCGGTCGGGGGGCTCGCCGGCTATTTCTATTACCAGGACAATGCCGGCCGGACGATCGATCCACGGCAGAAGATCATCGGCACCGATCACTTCAAGAAGACCAGCCAGGAATTGCGCGTCGCGTCGCCTGTCGAGGACCGGTTCCGGATTGTCGCCGGTGCCTTCTACCAGCGCCAGACCAACGACATCTTCCAGGATTACCAGATCGCCAATCTCGGCACGGCGGTATCGGTCAACGGCTCGCCGGGCACCTTGTGGCTGACCAAGCAGAAGCGCGTCGACAAGGATTACGCGATGTTCGGCGAGGCGAGCTTCGACATCCTGCCGAACCTGACCGCGACAGCGGGCGGCCGCGCGTACATCTACGACAATTCGCTGATCGGGTTCTACGGGTTCGGGCGCAATCCCGCGGTCGATCCGGACGATGGTCGGCCGTTCACCGCATTGCCGTTCAACGCCGCCGGCAGCAGCCTGACCGGCGTCGCGGGCTGCTATCTCGCCAACGGCCAAACCCTGCGCGAAGCCTATCGGAGCGGCGGTGACACGTCCACGCTGCTACCCGCCGCGGTTTCGGGCTCCCCGTGTACCAATCTGGCGACCTACACGACCACCGGCCTGATCCCGAAGAAGACGCAGGGACAGGGCGCGACCTACCGCTTCAACCTGGCCTTCAAGCCAAGCGACACGGTCATGGCCTATGCCACCTTCTCACGCGGTTTCCGGCCGGGTGGGATCAACCGCCGTGGCGACGTCGCACCGTATGACGCGGACTTCCTGACCAATTACGAGCTCGGCCTGAAGACGACGCTATTCGATCGTCTCCGGCTCAATGCGTCGATCTATCAGCAGGCGTGGGACAAGTTCCAGTTCTCGTTCCTCGGCCTCAATAGCTTTACGATCATTCAGAACGGGCCGAACGCGCGGATCAGGGGCGCGGAGGCGGATGCAAACTACTCGACCGGTGGACTGTCGCTGACGGCAGCGGCCTCCTACACCGATGCGAAGACGCGCAACGATCTGTGTTCGCGGCCGGTCTGCGCGGCCGGGGAAACGCCGCTCGCCGACAAGGGGACTCGCCTGCCGATCACCCCGAGGTTCAAGGCCAGCGGCACCGCTCGCTACAGCGTCCCGATCGGCACTGCCAAGGCCTATATCCAGGGTCTGGTCGCGCATCAGAGTTCGGCGTCGTCCGACATCCGAACGATCCAGGCCGCCAGCTTGGGACGGCTGAAGGCGTACACGACCGCCAATGCCTCGATCGGCGCGGACCTGTCGGGCTATACGCTTGAATTGTTCGTCCAGAATCTTTGGGACGAACGCGCGCAACTGTCGCGGTTCCAGCAATGCGGAACGTGTTCGCAGCGCACCTACATCGTCTCCAGCACGCCGCGAACGATCGGCTTGCGCGCGGGGGCTAAGTTCTAAGAATGGCTCGTTGCGATCCTCCCCCGCTAGAGGGAGGTGGCAGGCGGCCGCCTGACGGAGGGGGCGGAAAGGGATAACGGCTGTTGCGTCGTCCTCCCCCTCCGTCGCCTCCGGCGCCACCTCCCCCTGGCGGGGGAGGAAAGTTTTCTCCGAGGAAAGATGATGATGACGTCCAAGCTCAAGTTGCTTCTAGCCTGCACGGCAGCGATGACCGCCCTCCCCGCCTCGGTGCAGGCACAGACCGCCGCCGCCAACGGGCTCGATATCGCCAAGAAGATGATCGCGTTTCGCAGCGTCCGCGGGCCCGGCAACCAGACGCCGCAGCTCGCCGCCTATCTAAAGTCCGTGCTGGTCGGTGGCGGTTTCGCGGCGAGTGACGTGACGGTCACGCCGGTCGACGACACCGCGTATCTGGTCGCGACGTGGAAGGGCAGCGACGCGGCGTTGAAGCCGATCGTCCTCTCCGGCCATATCGACGTCGTCGAGGCCAAGCCCGCCGACTGGCAGCGCGATCCGTTCGTCCCGGTGGTCGAGAACGGCTATCTCTACGGCCGCGGCGCAACCGATATGAAGCTCGACGCCGCACTGGCGATCGCCACGCTGCTCGACATGAAGAAGGCCGGGTACAAGCCCAAGCGCGGCATCGTCCTCGCGCTGTCGGGTGACGAGGAAACGGTGATGAAAACGTCCGCGCTGATCGCCGACCGGCTCAAGAACGCCGAGATGGCGCTCAACATCGATGGCGGCGGCGGGCTGTACGGCGAAGACGGCAAGGCCGAGTATTTCACGATCGGCGCCGCCGAGAAGACCTATGCCGATTTCCAGCTCGAAACGACCAGCGCCGGCGGCCACTCGTCCGCACCGCGAAAAGTGAACGCGATCAACCAGCTTGCCGCCGCGCTGGTCAGGATCGGCGACTATCGCTTCACGCCGCAGCTGTCGCCGATCACCAAGGGCTATTTCGAGGGTGTCGCACCGCGCCAGACGCCCGAGATCGGTGCGGCGATGCGCGCCTTCGCCGCCAACCCGAAGGACCAGAAGGCGATCGAGACGCTTGCCGCCAATCCGGGGTATGTAGGCCAGATCGGCACGACCTGCGTCACATCGATGATCAACGGCGGTCATGCGCTCAACGCCCTACCGCAGCGTGCGACCGCGAACATCAATTGCCGGATCTTCCCCGGCGTGAAACCCGCGACCGTGATGGCCGAACTCGCCAAAGTTGCCGCCGATCCGGGGGTGAAGTTCAGCGACGTCACCGAAGGTTCAAACCCCACCGACGCCTCTCCTCTGCGGGCCGACCTGACCGGGGCCGTCAAGAAGGCGATGGGCGCGATCCGTCCCGGCGTACCGGTATTCCCGAGCATGTCGGCCGGAGCCAGCGATTCAATGTGGTACCGCTCGGTCGGCGTACCCAGCTACGGAGTCAGCCCGACCTTCATCAAGCAATCCGATGATTTCAGCCACGGCCTGAACGAGCGCACGCCGATCGACAACATCCCACTGGCGATCACCTATTATCGCTCGCTCCTCACCGACCTGACGGAATAGTCTCGTGTGACGGGATCCTGTACCCACAGGTGCAGTATCCCGTTGATTAATCCAGGATATATTGATCGAGATCGGCACGTTTCCCGAGGACATTTTCAGCCTGGCGTTTCGTTGGAAGTTGCCAGCGAATGGCTTTTGGAGAGAATGAACATGGCCGTGAAATTTGCAGGAACGATGAACGCCATCAATCGTGGACTGGACGGGACCAAGCCCGACAAGGGCGCGAACATGGTCGAGGATTGGGAGGCCGCGTTGGCCGACATCGATACGCCCGGGGCAAAAGGAATCTTGCGCGATCTGGCTTCGCTCCGAAAGCAGCTCGAAAAAAGTGAGCCTGACGCTGATCGCGTTCATGCTTTGCTGCACCGTCTCGGGACCGCGACGACGAAGATCGCCGACAAGTCCGACAAGTCGCAGGAAAAGCTCAAGGCGCTAGGCGAAGCTCTGACCGAAGCTGGAGAAGACTCGCCAGACGAGGACGAAGATACTGCCGCCGCCGCAAGTCCGAAGCGTGCGCGGAAAAAGGCGTAAGTAAAACGGGCCGGTTCGCACCGGCCCGTTGCTACTACCTTATCGCGAAATCCAACGATGTCCGGCCTCGTCGCCGCTTACAATGCGACAGGCACAAGACGCGTTACAGTAAACTCCTTCCCTGCCCGCTGTGCCACGGAAGGATAATCATCCAGTTTCGCCCGACGGCTTGGCCGCCGTCGCGAACCACGATGCGTAGGACGTCGTCCGCACCATATGCCGATTCAGATCGGGCGCGCCATCGGTCCACCATGTCGGTCCGCGCTCGCCCAACGCGTGCTTGGCCGCGTCGACGGCGGCATGCGCCACCTTTTCCGCAACGGTATCCCCCGCCCGCCGCGCACTCGCAACGCTGCGACGGCCATCCATCAAGGCTGCGACGTGGCGGGTCCGATCGGCCTCCGACAGACCGGGATCGGCCGCGCGCCATAGCCGCTCGCGCACGACGATATACCGTCCGTCCGGTGTCGTCAGCGCGGCCGGTTTGGCCACTTACAGCGGTGCGTCGATGACGAAGACGACACCGGTACTGCGATACTCGATCTTCGCCGTGCCGCGCATGTGCTGCGCCAGGACGCGTTCGATCATCCGAGAACCGAATCCGGTACGGGTCGGTGCGATCACCGTCGGTCCGCCCGATTCCTCCCAGGCGAATGCGAGGCGCCGGCCGCCGTCGCCGATCCCGACGCTCCACGTGATCGAGACATGACCGCCGGCGGTGCTTAGCGCGCCATATTTGCTGGCGTTGGTCGCCAGTTCGTGGAGCGCCATCGACAGCGCGAGCGTGACCCGCGGCTCGAGGCGGATATTGGGACCGTCGACCGAAAACAGACGTCCGCGACCGTCGTCGAACGGCGCCATGACGCCCGAAACGATATCGGCGATCGTCGCGCCGTCCACCTCATCGCGGAGCAGCAGGTCGTGGGCGATCGCGAGCGAGCCGATCCGCGCGCCGATCGTGTCGCGCGCATCCGACATCGAGACGGCATCGCGCAGCGTCTGGTTGACGATCGCGCTGACTGTCGCGAGCGTGTTCTTGACCCGGTGCGTAAGCTCGCCGGCCAGCAAGGCGCGGTGTTCCTCGACCCGCTTGCGCTCGCTGATGTCGGTCGAGAAGCCGGTCATGGTCAGCGCCGTGCCGTCCGCGCGGGTCAGCAATTCGCCGCGCACCGCGACCCAGCGGAGCTCGCCTTCGCCCGTCACTACGCGGTACTCGATATCATAGTCGCATCCGGTGTCGACGGTCGCCTGGATCGCCGCCAGCACCTGCGCGCGGTCGTCGGGATGGATCGCTGCGACGAATTCCGCATAGCCGAACGCGGAATCGGGCGCGTAGCCGAACACGATCTTGCAACCATTCGATGCATCAAGGCGCCGACCACCAGGATCATACGTCCACGAGCCCAACCGTCCGGCCTTCAGTGCGAAGTCGAGACGCGCGGTACTGTCTGCGAGCTGCGCCTTCGTATCGGCTGCGGATGCCTCGAGTTCGCGCTGCTCGGCCGCCAGATTGACGAGAGTCTCGCGCTCGAGCGTCACGTCGTGCTGCGACGCGATGCAATAGCGAAGCTGCCTGTTCTGATCCAACACCGGTGCCACCAGGAGACGGTTCCAGAACGGCGTCCCGTCCTTGCGGTAATTGAGAAGGTCGACCTCGATCCGCTCGGTCTTGGCCACAGCCTCGCGGATGCGCGCGACGTCCTCCGCTCTTGTTTCAGGCCCCTGGAGAAAGCGGCAGTTTCGACCGACAACTTCGGGTTGGGGGTAGCCGGTTAGGCGTTCGAATGCGGAATTCACATAAATTACCGGGTTGTCGACAAGCGTCGGATCGCTGATCGCCATCGGCAGATTGGCATCGTTGAAAATCGCCACGAACGGATCGGCGGCATCGAGCGAGCGTACAAATGCGGCGATCGCAGCGACGCGGTCGGCATCCTCGTCACGCGAGGGCTGCTGGTTCTTACTCTGTTCCAATCCGGCGTTTAGCTATCCTGCTTTCGGCGCGTTCACAATAGGAGCGCGCGCCGCACGGATACCGCCGCGGCCGTTCGACCCGTGGATGAGGCGGTAAAATCAGCCGTCCCGCAGTCCGACCGCACCCCCGCTGATCTCAATCAGTACGATTTGTCCGCTGAGGCGCGAATGGCGACGTTGCGACGCGTGCACGCTTGCCGTCATCCCGACATCCCCGTACACGTCTACGACAATACCAATTTGATACCGGAGAGCTGAGCGATGTACTGCAACGGCAAGATCGGCGCCTCCGCGCTGTTGATGGCGATGACGAGCCTGACGGCGGGCATCGGCGCGAGCCCGGTATCGGCGCAGTCCGTGACGTTACCGGCGCTGTTCCCGACCCCAACATCGATCAACCTCGGCACCGGCAATCTCACGCTCGGCAGCTCGGTCGTCTTGGTCGTCGCGCCCGGCACCGAACCCGAGACCGTCGCGCTCGTCCGCCAGATTCTTGCCACCGCAGGCGTCGCCACTAT
This sequence comes from Pseudomonadota bacterium, assembly GCA_040388215.1. Taxonomy (GTDB): domain Bacteria; phylum Pseudomonadota; class Alphaproteobacteria; order Sphingomonadales; family Sphingomonadaceae; genus Sphingomonas. The sequence goes on from JAZKCH010000008.1 coordinate 47,729, forward strand.
CGCCACCGCCAAGCGCGTCCCCGCCACGCCAGACCGCCCGCACATCGTGCTCGGCACCGGCGACACTGCCCTCGTCCGCGACGCGCTCGACCGCAGCAAGACCACGCTCGACACACACGCCGAGGGCTACACGTTTGCCACCGTCGCAGCTGGCGCCGGTATAATAACGCTCGCCGGTCACGACGCCGACGGCCTGTTCCACGCGGCCCAGACCTTCCGCCAGCTCGCCCGGCGCCCCGGCCTGCCAGCGCTGGTGATCCAGGATCACCCTGCAATGCCGATCCGCGGCACGATCGAAGGCTTTTACGGCGCGCCCTGGTCGATGGCGGATCGCACCAAGCATCTCGACTTTCTCGCCACGGTGAAGGCGAACACCTATGTCTACAGCCCGAAGGACGATCCGTACGCGCGCGATCGGTGGCGCGAGGCCTATCCCGCCGCGACGTTGTCGTCGCTGGGCACGCTGGCGCAGACCGCGCGGCGCAACCATGTCGACTTCGTCTACGCGGTCTCGCCCGGGCCGTCGGTCTGCTTCTCGGACCCCGCCGACGTGCAAGCGCTGGAACGCAAGTTCGACGCGTTGCGGGCGATCGGCGTCGGCAGCTTCTACGTCGCGCTCGACGACATCGAATACACCAAGTGGAACTGCGAACGCGACAAGACCGCGTTCGGCCCCTCGGGCGCGGAGGCCGCCGGCGTTGCGCAGGCGCAATTGCTCAACGCGGTACAGGCTGGCCTGAGCGCCAAGGATCCGGGCGCGCGCGCATTGATCATGGTGCCGACCGAATATTATGATGCGAAGGAAACCCCGTACAAGGCGGCGTTGCGCAAGCATCTCGACCCGCGGATCGTCGTCCAGTGGACCGGCACCGATGTCGTTCCGCCTGCCATCTCGATCCCCGACGCCAAGGCCGCGACCAAGGCGTTCGGCCGCAAGACGCTGCTATGGGACAATTATCCGGTCAACGACTATGCGCAGACCACCGGCCGGCTGCTGCTGGCGCCCTATGCGCGCCGCGAAGCCGGACTGTCGGGCGAACTGACCGGCATCCTGTCGAACCCGATGAACCAGGAGGCACCGAGCCGCCCCGCAGTGACCGGCGTCGCGGCGTTCGGCTGGAACGACACGGCGTACGACGCCGAGCGGACCTGGCATTTCTCCGCGCGTGAACTGGCGGGCGGCGACGCACGGGCGACCGCGGCGCTGCTGACCTTCTTCGATACGCAGCACATGGCGCCGACCTTTGGCAGCCAGCCCTGGCAGGAGCAGGCACCGCGACTGAAGGCGGCGCTCGATGTGGTCCGGGAGGCACTGGCGGATGGCGATGCGGCGGCCCGGCAGCGGGCGATCGCGGACCTGACCGAGCGTGCCAACGAAATCGCCAACGCACCCGACATCATCCGCTCCGGAACGATCGACCCCGGCTTCGCGGCGCAGTCGCGACCGTGGCTCGACGCGATGCAGCTTTGGGGACGCGCGCTCCAGCTGACCGCTGCAGGGCTGGACGCTGCGAACCGGGACAGCGGCGCTGCGGACCGTTATTTCGCCGACGCCAAGCGGCTCGCCAGCGAGGCGGCGGCGATCAAGACCATCCCGGGTGCGACCCGGTTCGATGGTCCGATCAAGGTCGCCGACGGCGTGCTGGACCGGTTCGTGGCCGATGCGCCGACGCTGATCGCGGTCGGTTCGAGCGATCGTGTTGGGGCCACCACGGAGCGGTAACGGGGACCATGCGCCGACCGCTGGTGTCGTCCGTCGGGTGCATGGGGTCTGGATGACCGCCGATTGGTGCGGGGCAAGCGTTCCGCCTACCACGTCCACTCGATTTCGTTGCCCTGTGGATGCCGGAACGAGCCCGGCATGACAGGAAGCAGCGGCAGTGCTTGAATGAGCATCGATATGGACTCGGGTAGATCGACAGTCGTTTAAGGGTCGCGGCAGTCTGGAAACTTCTGTGTCACCCAAAATTTGTCAGGCGTTTGTCCCTTCCCGACAAATACCGCCCCGGCGAAGGCCGGGGTCCAATTGGGAAACGCAGCTGATCCACGCTGCGCTCCGTTACGACGGCCTTTCCAATTGGGCCCCGGCCTCCGCCGGGGTGGTGCGCTTGCTCGGAGGGGATGGCCCCCGACTTGTTGGGCGGTCTACCGTCCCGCCGACCAAGTTTTCGATTTTGCGGCAGCCGTAAGGTCTTCATGACCGGCGTGACACGCCGGCTCACCCTCCACAACGGGACGCAAGCCACGATCGTCGTGCAGACACCGGCGATCCGACGCACCCGTTAATCCTCCCCCGCCAGGGGGAGGTGGCGCCGTAGGCGACGGAGGGGGAGGCCCACGGAACAGCGGTTATCGCTTACCTCCCCCTCCGTCTGGCAAGGGCCAGCCACCTCCCCCTTGCGGGGGAGGATCAAAAGGGCCCGCCAATGAGACCGGACTCCGGGAAGAGTCCGGCAGGACGTAGAGGGGCGTTCAATTGGCGGTGTGAACTGAGCGTCGATCCGGCCTATCCGAGCCCGCTAGCGTGAGCGACGCTTGGTAAGTTTGGCCGAGTTTGCGGTTTCCTCGGCTTCCAGTCTGCGCCAGCGATCGAACCGCTCGGACGTCAGCGTCCCCGCCTCGATCGCGGCGCGAACGGCGCAACCGGGCTCGACGCCGTGCGAACAGTCCGAGAATTTACAGTCCTGCGCCGCCAGCGCGAAATCGTCGAAGACCTCGGCGATGCCGGTTGCCGCGTCGGACAGTTGCAGCTCTCGCATTCCCGGCAGGTCGAGCAGCCAGCCGCCATGATCGAGGCGGTGCATCTCGCGTACCGTCGTGGTGTGGCGGCCGGTGGAGTCATGCGCGCGAACCGCCTGCGTCGCGATGCTGTCGGACCCGCGCAGCGAATTGACCAGCGTCGACTTGCCGACGCCCGAGGAGCCGAGAAAGGCGACGGTCTTGCCGGGGCCGCACCACGCCGCCAGTCCGGCGACGTCGGCTGGATCGCGGCCGTTGACGGTCTGGACGAGCAAGCCCGGCTCGATCGCACGCGCCGCGTCCGCGAACACGTCGGGCGTGTCGGTCAGGTCGGCTTTGGTGAGGATCACGACCGGGTCCACGCCGACCTCGCGCGCCAACACCAGATAGCGCTCGAGCCGCGCGACGCTGAAATCCTGGTTGCACGAGGCGACGATGAACACCGTGTCGACGTTTGCCGCGATCATCTGATCCCTGCGCGGATCGGCCGGCGAGCGCCGCTTGAACAGGTTCATCCGCTGGAGGACACGCACCGGCTCCACCGTCGCGCCATCGACGAGCACCCAGTCACCGACCGTCGGGTGATCGTCGGTCGGCAGCGCACCGGGAATATAGGGGGTGATGAACCGCTGTGGACCCAGTCCGGCGACCGCGATCTTGCCGCGATGGACCGCCATCACCCGGACGGGATGACACAGCAGCGCTTCGTCGGGCGACACCTGCTCGCTGAAAAACGCATTCCAGCCAAGCTCTTCCAAAGTCTCTTCGGTCGATTTCATAGGGTTGCAGCAGCGGCTTTCTTTGCGATCCGGTCGGCGATCATCCCGTGCCGGCGGCTATCCCGACATGTCGATATGGGCGCTTTCGCAGTCGAAAGCACGAACTCCCGGTCGAGCAGAGTAGGATGCCGTGTAACCGCCCCGGCCGTCTCGGCTCTCGAAGGCGACATCACATCATTGATAATGGGTGGTATTCTCGAACCCGTCATTCGCCTTCGCCATCTTGATCAGCTTCTTGATGAAGGTGCGGACGTGCCGGTCGAAGCGCGTGTCGTTATACACGCCGCGCCAGATATACTCGTCGCGGTCGAGCAGCGTCCGCAGATCGTCCATGAACATGGCCTGGTCATTCGTCGCGGGCTTGGCCTTCATCAGTGTGCAGACCATTTCCTCGGCAGTGGCCTTGTCACAATCGTCCTGGCTATCCCGCCCGGCGCGCTCCGCGACCACCTGATCGGACCGCGCGGCGATAACGCGACTTTCCAGCCATTTGCGAACGATCGCGCCGTCCCAGGTCTTTCCCGCACCATCCACCACATGCAACTCCGGTTCGATCGCCGCTCTCGTATCGCCACCACCGACAGCGCGCGACAGGCTGCGCGAAGATCGGACCGGCGAGCGGTGCGCCCCCGTACACCGCGATGGAGGCGCCGCGAAGATACTTCTATGGCTCGCCGATCGGCGCGGCGATCGTGACGCGCAGGCCGGGACAATTGTCGGTCTCGGCCATCGTTCCCGCGAGCCGCGCGACCATCGACGCGAGCATCCGCGATCCGAACCCCATGCCCTGCCCCGATTTGCCACTGCCACGGTCGGCGACGATCAACAGGAACCGCGCCTGTTGCTGCTCCAGCGCGATCGTGATCGGCCCCGAGCCACCGGCATAGGCGTATTTATTGGCGTTGATGACGAGTTCGGTGAGGATCAAGCCGACGTGCACCGCGCGGTCGGTCGACATCAGGATCGGCACCAGATCGAGCTGGATCTGCGCGCCCCACGATCCGTCCATCGTCGACCGGATCTCGGTACACAGATCGCCGATGTAGCGCGCGAGGTCGATCGCCTGGAGATGCTCGTCGGAATGCAGCCGGCGGTGGACCATCGCCACCGCGGAAAGCCGGCGCTGCGCCTCGATCAGATGCGAGGTCAGGACCGCGTCGCCGACGGCACGGCCCTGCAACCCAAGGAACGCCGACACGAGTTGCAGGCTGTTCTGCACCCGGTGATGGACCTCCTTGATCAGATAATCCTTCTGCAACAACAGACTCTCATTGTCGGCGATCGTCGCCATGAGTTCGCGATTGATCTCGAACAGCCGGCGGTGCTGGCGCGCATCGTACATCGTCCGTTTGAGCCGCCCCGCCGCCTCGATCTCGAACAGCGTCCAGGGCGCCGAGCGTCCGCGGACCGCCTCGCTCCAGATCTCGAACGAGGCGCGCGGCGTCAGCGGCGTGTGCGGATCGACGGGCACATCCTTTTGGGGATTGCCCGCCCAGTTCACCACCGCGATCTGTTCGGCGCGAAACCAGAGCAGGATGGTGGGTTCTTCGGTCGCCATCGTCACCGCGAGTATGCCGCTTGCGAGATCCTGACACGCGACGGCGTCGGGCAAATATTCGGCCATGCGATCGGTCGCGAACGGCACCGTCCGCGCGAGATCGACGACGTGCGCGGCAATTTTGCGGATGTCGGCGTGCCGCGGCGATCGTCCGGCGACGAACAACTCCGCGCCGCGAACCGCCGCAAAGCTGTCCGCGCCGAGCATCCGGGCAAGATCGTCGCCGGCGATCGCGAACAGCCCGGTGAGCGAAATGTCGCTGCCGAGCCGCAGCATGACAGCATCCTCGGCGGTGCGCAGGCGGATGCGTTCGCGGAAGAGTTCGGCATCCTCCTTCGCATGGATCTGACGCGACAGGCTTCCCGCCAGCGCGCGACACGCCATGCGGGCATGCAGCGGGAGCAGCTTCGGGGTCGGGTGATGGCAGGCGATCAGACCCCAAAGCGCGCCGTCGCGCACGATCGACACCGAGGCCGACGCGGCGACGCCCATGTTGGCGAGGTAGCGCAGATGGGTGGGCGAAACGCTGCGCAAGGCGACGTCGCTCATGTCGAGCGCATCGTTGCCGAACGGCCGCAGCGGCGCCGGTTCATAGGCGATGTCGGGAATGACGCGGACCCGGTTGCGGACGTAGAGCGCACGGGCCTGGCGCGGGATGTCGGAAGCGGGGAAATGCTGGTTGAGGAACGATCGCAATGCCGGATCGCGATCCTCCGCGACGACGACGCCGGTGCCGTCGTCGTGAAAGCGGTACACCATCACCCGGTCGAACCCGGTGACCTGACGGAAGATCCGCGCGGCGCGCTCGCACAATTCCCGCAGTCCGAAGGCGTGCTCGAAGGTCGCGGCGGCGTTCTCCATCGCCGCCAGCATCTCGATCGGCGACGGCATCGTCGGGGGCGCGGGTTCCAGTTCGACGATGATCGCAATCGACGACCGGTGGATGGTGGCATCGAAAACCGCGTCGATCCCTTCGATCTGGCGCAACGTGACGCCAGGGTCGGGGCCGGGAGGATCGGTGAGGCGCGCGGAGATCGGATGGCGGAGGATTTCGTCGAGATTCAGCCCAAGCCAGTGCGGTGCGAGCAGCGTTTCGATCTCCCCGGCGCCGGCGACGATCCTGAGCGTGACGGGGTCGGCGACGAGGATCATGCCGTGCGGCTGGATCGAGCCGGGCAGGTGGATACGCTCCCGGTCACACGCGGCAGAATACTCGCCCTGCGGCCCCGCTTCCGCGGGCGCACCTGTGGTCACGAGGCCTGGCATCGCGGATCCAATCCAGCCGGAGGCGAAAGAGCGGTCGATCTTCGTTACGGAAGCGATACAGAGAGCTTTTCAGCGCGCCGTCAACGACCTCGATCAAGACTCTGCAAATTCCGACTAGGGAATAGTCGATCCGCCGTGCGCTACCGCGCCCGATGCGTTGATCGGAATATCGAGGCCCATACTTGCGGATACGGAGCCGCGCGCGCTGGCAACCCGTGTCTTAGGGGCGGTTTGCGATACACCGCCCCCAAGGTCTTGGTCGTCAGGCCTTCTTCATCTGCTTGACGGCGTGGTCCGCGGCGCGCGCGGTCAGCGCCATGAACGTCAGCGACGGGTTCACGCACGAGATCGAGGCCATCTGCGCACCGTCGGTGACGTAGAGATTGGACGCCGCATGCGCCTGGCTCCATTCGTTGAGAACCGACGTGCGTGGATCGCGGCCCATGCGCGCGCCGCCCATCTCATGGATCGCGTCGCCGGGGACGTGCTCCTTCTCGCTGCTCTTGACGTTGGTCAGCCCGGCGGCCTTCAACATCGCCTCGCCCTGCGCGCGCGCATCGGTCATCATCTTCAGTTCATTGTCGCGGAAGGTCACGTCGAAACGGACCAGCGGGACGCCGTACCGGTCGACCTTCGATTGGTGGAGCGAAACCTTGTTATCTGCATAGGGCAGGCATTCGCCGAACGCGCCCATGCTGAACCGCCATGGCGCGTATTTGCGCATGCCCTGCTTCATCGATGCGCCGAACCCGACCGGCGCGGCGGGGTTGCGATAGGCGCTGCCCTGATAGCCATAGCCGCGCTTGAAACCGACACCCTCGTCGCCGCCGTTGTTGCGGAAACGCGGAATGTAGACGCCGCCCGGACGTCGGCCGAATTCGATGAACTCCTCCATCCCGGGAATGTCGCCCTCGATCCCGACGCGGAAGATATGGTCCATCACATAGCGGCCGAGCGTGCCGCTCTCGTCGAAATAGCTGCGGTCGCTGCCCGGTGCGCGCGAGTTGAGCATGATCTGCGTCGAGGCGATCGCCGAGGCGCAGAGGAAGACGAGGTCGGCGTTGACGGTTTCCGCCTGGCCGGTCTTCGCATCGATGTAGCGGACGCCGGTGACTTTTTTGCGCGCCGCGTCGTACACCAGGTTGGTGACGACCGAGTCCGACTTGAGCGTCAGGCGACCGGTCGCGCGGGCAGCCGGTAACGTCACCGCCTGCGTCGAGAAATAGGCGCCGAACGAGCAACCATTGCCGCATTGGTTGCGGAACTGGCATTTCGTGCGGTTCTGGTCGGGCTTGTCCTCGGTCATGTTCGACAGCCGAGTGTTGATCAGCTTCCGACCGGGAAACTTGCTCTCGAGCCCCTGCTTCAGCCACTTCTCGGCGACGTTCATCGGCATCGGCGGCTGGAATTCGCTGTCGGGCAGATAGGCGAGGTTCTCGCGCGAGCCCGAGACGCCGATGTACTTCTCGACATAGCTGTACCACGGCGCGACGTCGTCATAGCGGATCGGCCAGTCGCCATCGATGCCGTCGCGCTTGTTCGCCTCGAAATCGGCGGGGCTCCAGCGGAAGCACCAGCGCCCCCAGATCAGCGACTTGCCGCCGACCGCGCCGGGCCGGATCCAGTAGAATTTGCTGCCCTCGTCATAGGCGTACGGGTTCAGCCGGTCGTCATTGTGGAACTCACGGTTGCTGGGCTGGACATAGCCATGCTTGCCGATGAAATAATCGCTCTCCATCAGTGCCTTAGGCATGATGTTGCGCGCCGGCACCTCATAGGCGGGCTTGCCGTCATAGGTGTAGCCCTCGGCGTGCTCGACCATCTTGCCTCGGTCGAGCATCAGGACGCGAAGGCCCTTCTCGGTCAATTCCTTCGCAGCAAAACCGCCGCTTACGCCCGAACCTATCACGATCGCGTCGAACCTGTTGGTCTCAGCCATGATCTTCCTCTCCTAATACTTAGAAACGCACGTGGTCAGACATTTGCCCGGTCAGAACCGCAGGCTGCGCAATGTCCGGAAGCTCGTGGTGATGTCGGGTAGATAGGGCGCGGGCGCCTCGTCGTTCTCGACGTAGAAATGCCGCACGCCGGCGCTGCCCTTCAGTTTGAAGAGCGCGGCGAAATCGATCGTACCCTGCCCGACCGCGGTCATGCTCCGGTCGGGGCGCATGTCCTTGACGTGATAGGCGTAGAGGCGCGTCGACAGCCGATCGATCAGCGTCGTGAGGTTTTCGCCGGCATGCAGAGCCCAGTAGAGATCGAGTTCGAGCTTCACGAGCGCGGGATCGGTCTCCTTCAGCAGCCGCTCGTACAGGCTGACGCCGCCCGGCTTGGTGGTGAACTCGAAATCGTGGTTATGATAGACAAAGCCCAGCCCGGCCTTCTTCAGGTCGGTCGCGAACTTGTTGAAGTTCGGCAGCGCCGCGGCCCAGCCCGCCTCGTTGCGATGCTCGTCGGTCATGTACGGCAGCACGACGGTAGTCGCGCCGAGCGTCTTGGCCATCGTCACAGACTGGTCGAACTGCTTCAACAGCGCGTCGTAGCCGATATGCACCGAGGGCGCGGTCAGGCCGAGCTTGTCCATCGTCCGGCGCAGCATTGCATGATCCATGCCGTCATAGCCGCCGCCGCCGAACTCGACCTCGCGGTAGCCGATCTTCGCGACCTTGCCGAGCGTGCCGACGGGGTCCTTCGAGAAGATGTCGCGGATCGTGTAGAGTTGCAGGCCGATCGCCTTCAACTGGGCGGCCGACGCGGTCGGCACGAACGCGAGCGCTGCAGCCGCACCGGAGCCGGCGAGCAGGGTTCTACGGCTGAGGATCATGCGGAATACACCTTGTTGACCTGAGAATAGGGGAACTGGCCGTTATACTCGCCCGGCACCGGCAGATATTCGCGCTCCTGCGTCATGCCGATTTCCGACGTGTAATAGCCGGTGATGACGAGCTGTCGGAACGCCTCGAAGAAGACGCCGCCCGACGGGATCTGGTCGTTCATCGCCAGCGTGAGCAACGCATCCTGCTGCGCCGCGGTCGCCTTGGCGCCGGCGACCTTATAGTCCTTCAGGCTGCGCGCCTCGATCGCGTCGAGCCCGGCGAGGATCGGCACGCGGTCGGCCGTGGCGGCCCAATCGGCGAGCAGCTTCTCGATATAGGCCGGGACACCCGCGGCGATCGCGCCCGGTGTGTCGGTAGTCGGCAGCACACGTTCGCTGAGTGCGGTCATCAGCGCGCGCTGGGGGGCTGTGAACACCGCGACGCTGGGCGGGCCTTCACTGATGACGGGGATGCCCGCAGCCGCGCCGGGCGCCTGACCGACACCGGCGGCGCGTGCGATCGGCGCGTACAAGGCGGTGCCGAACATGGCGACGACGCCGGCGAGTGCTGTTCTGCGATCGATCATTTACCGTCCTTCTTCAGGTCCTGCGCGATCGCCGCCTCTGGCAGCGGACGGACCCAGATGTTGCGGAACGATACCGGCGAATCGTGATCCTGAAGCTGGATCGGCGCGGCATCGGCGTGCGCGGTGTAACTGGCCACCTTGCGCCAGATGGTCGTGCCGAGCATCGCCTGGTGGTTCTGGACGAGCACGCCGTTGAGCAGCGCGGTGACGTAGGCCGGGCGGAGCAGGCTGCCGTCGGCGGCGAACCGGGGTCGTTCGAACACGATGTCGTAGGTCTGCCATTCGCCGGGACGACGCGCGGCGTTCACCAGGGGCGGTTTCCAGCCATAGACCGCGCCGACCGTGCCATCGGCATAGGTCGGGTTCTGCGAGCCATCGAGGATCTGCAATTCGTAGCGTTGCATGAACCAGATGCCGCTGTTGCCGCGATCCTGCGAGGTCTTGGTCGGCGGGTTTGGCGAACGGAACTCGAGGTGCATCTGCACGTCGCCGAAGCTCTGTTTCGAGACGAGGTTGTTCTCGCCGCCGCTTTTCGCGCGCGACGGGATCGTCAGCGCGCCGTTTGCGATCGGCCACGCGATGCGATCGGGCTTCCACGCGTCAAGCGTACGCCCGTCGAAGAGTACGACCGCGTCGGCAGGCGGACCGCCGGGAGTCGCGGCGGGTGCGACGACGATCGGCGCGGGGCGGTCGGCATCATGGACGCGCCACTGGCCGCCGGGCAGCATTGGCGTGTCCGTGAAGCCGGGCTTTTCCTGGGCCGCGACTGGCGTCGTCGTCATCAGCGCGATCGCCGTGACAGCGCTCGCCATCAAACAGGTCTTCATGCGTCTTTCCCTCATCCCCGTTTCCCTCATGCCCATCCCCGTCATACTGCGTCGATTTCGCGATAGGCGGCGATCAGGCGATCCTCGCCTGCGCGGCCGGCGATCGAATTGCCGTGTTCCATGCCGATCACGCCGGTGTAGCGTTTCGCCTTCAGCCACTTCACGATCGACTTGAAGTTGATCTCGCCCGTCGACGGCTCGTTACGGCCCGGATTGTCGCCGAACTGGATATAGCCGATCTCGTTCCAGCAGGTGTCGAGCGTCGGGATCAGGTTCCCCGACTGGATCTGCTCGTGATACAGGTCCGCGAGCACCTTGACCGCCGGGCTGTTGGCACCCCGCGCGACGGCGTAACCTTGCGAGATCGTCTGCATATAGACGCCGGGATGGTTGGTCCGCGTGTTGAGCGGTTCCATCACCATCGCCGCACCCGACGGCGCGACGATGTCGCCGGCGCGACGCATGATGTCGATCACGCGTGCCGTCTGGATATCCACCGGCACCTTCGGGTCCATGAAGCCGGTGACGACGGTCATCCGCTTGGCGTTCAGGCGCTTGGCGACGTCGAGCGAGGCGCGGATATCGGCGAGGAACGCCTCGCGCTCGGCACCGTCGATCGCCCCGAGCAGCGGTCTGGACTTCGACCATTTGGGCATGCTGGCGACGAATACGCCCATCGTCATGCCGCGCTGCGCAAGCGCCTTGGCCATCTGCTCCTGCTCGGCCACCGAGCGCGTCGCCGCCTCGTTGTCCTCCCAGGCGGTGAAGCCCTGATCCGCGGCGTAGGCGATCTGCTCGATCCGTCCACCGCGGCTGGCAAAGCTGCCCTCGTGCGGCGCGTAGCCAAGCGCAAAGCGCGCTGCGTTCGAGCTGCGGCGTTGCCCTGCGGCCATGCCCGGCACCAGCGACGCGGCGGCGCCCGCTGCGAGCCCGGCCCCGAGCAGATTTCTGCGGGAGAGCGTCATGCGACCATTACCATCATTTCGAGCCCTCGGCCTTGAGATACGCGATGATCGCCGCACGCTTGGCAGGATCGGGGGTGGCGATCGGCATGCGCGTGCCCGGCACCTTCTTCTGCGGCGCGGTCAGATATTCGTTGAGCGTCTTCTCGTCCCAGCGCAGCTTCGATGCCTTCATCGCGGGCGAGTAGTTGAAACCGGGCGTCGCGGCGGCGGCACGGCCGACCACGCCGTACAGGTTCGGGCCGATGCCGTTCTTGCCGCCCTTCACGACGGTGTGGCAGGCGCGGCACGCGGCGAAGGCCGGCGGTGCAGCCCCGGTGGATTGCGCGGTGGTCGGCGCTGAGACCGTGACTGCCGCAACTGCCGCGATGCTTCCCGCGACCAGAGCCATGAGCAGCTTCATTCATTCTCTCCCGGATTTATTGAAGTCCATTTGTGGTCCGCGCCGGCGTTGGCGATCACTGCCTCGATGAAGCGCATCGTGCGCAGGCCATCGGTCACGCCCGGAAACCAGCGGCCGTCTTGATCGCCGCGGATCGCCGAGGCGAACGCGCGGTAAAGATTGCCGAAAGCCTCGATATAGCCCTCGGGATGACCGGCAGGTGTACGCACCAGCGAGGCGGTCGCGTCGAGCATGCCGGGGCCACCGGTCCGCACGATCTCGGCGGGGCGGTCGAGCCAGCGGAGCGTCAACGTGTTGGGTTCCATCTGCGACCAGTCCAAGCCGCCGCGTTCGCCGTGGATGCGCAGTCGAAGCCCGTTCTCCTCGCCTGCCGCGACCTGCGTCGCCTTGAGCACGCCGCGTGCACCGCTCTCGAACCGGAGCAGCGCGCTGACGTCGTCGTCGAGCCGACGACCGTGGACATGCGTCGTCAGGTCTGCGGAGACCGAGTGTACCGACAGGCCGGAGACATGCTCGGCGAGCTGGAACGCGTGCGTGCCGATATCGCCGAGACAGCCGCCAAGCCCGGCGCGGGCGGGATCAGTGCGCCATTCGGCCTGCTTGTTGCCGTCGGTGTCGATCGATTGGCTGAGCCAGCCTTGCAGATATTCGACCTGAACCAGCCGGATCGCGCCGAAATCGCCGCGCTCGATCCGCGCGCGTGCCTCTTCGACCATCGGATAGCCGCTGTACGTGAACGCCAGCGCGAAGTGGCGGCCGCTAGCCTTGGCGGCTGCGGCGATCGCTTCGGCTTCGACGACGCTCATCGCCATCGGCTTTTCGCAAAACACGTGGAAGCCGGCGTCCAGCGCGGCGATCGCCATCGGCGCGTGCAAATGGTTCGGCGTGACGACCGCGAGTGCGTCGATGCGCTGGTCCGCGGGTAACGTACTTTCGTGCGCGATCAGTGCATCGAGCGACGGGTAGACGCGCGCTGCATCTAGTCCAAGCAACTCGCCGGTGCGCGTGTTGCGCCCATTATCGGTGCTGAACGCCCCCGCGACGAGGTCCCAGTCGCCGTCGAGCGCGGCTGCCATCCGGTGGACCGCGCCGATAAAGGCCCCTTCCCCGCCGCCGACCATGCCGAGACGAAGGCGGCTCATGCCTGCTCCTCCGACAACCCGAGCAACTTGCGGATCGAGGTGCGATCGATGCCGCTGGCGGCGAAGTCGTCGAACGGGCGTTCGGTCAGGCGGATCATATGGTCGCGGATGAACGGCGCACCTTCGCGGGCGCCGTCGTCGGACCGCTTCAGCGCGCACTCCCATTCGAGAACCGCCCAGCCGTCATAGCCATACTGCGCCATCTTGCTGAAGATCGCGGAGAAATCGACCTGCCCGTCGCCCAACGAGCGGAACCGGCCGGCGCGGTCGACCCAGTTCTCGTAGCCGCCGTACACGCCGGTCCGCCCGGTCGGGTTGAACTCGGCATCCTTGACGTGGAAGCACGAAATCCGCTCGTGATAGCGGTCTATGAAGTCGAGATAGTCGAGCTGCTGCAACACGAAATGCGACGGATCGAAGAGCAGGCGCGCACGCGGATGGTTGTCGACCGCAGCGAGGAAGCGTTCCCATGTCGCGCCGTCATGGAGATCCTCGCCCGGATGCACCTCGAACGCGCAATCGACACCCGCCTCTTCGAACACATCGAGGATCGGCGTCCACCGGCGCGCGAGTTCGGCAAAGGCCTCCTCGATCAACCCGGCGGGGCGTTGCGGCCAGGGATACACATACGGCCACGCCAGCGCGCCCGAGAAGGTCGCATGCGCCGACAGCCCGAGGTTGGCGCTGGCCCTCGCCGCGAGCTTGACCTGCTCGACCGCCCAAAGCTGGCGCTCGGCGGGCTTGCCGTGGACTTCGGGCGGCGCGAAGCCGTCGAACAGCGTGTCGTATGCCGGGTGGACGGCGACGAGCTGGCCTTGCAGATGCGTCGACAGTTCGGTGACTTCGATCTTGTGCTTGGCCAGCCGCCCACGAAGATCGTCGCAATAGGTCTTGCTCTCGGCGGCGAACTTCAGGTCGATCAACTGCGCGTTGCAGGGGATCTGGACGCCGACATAACCGAGGCTCGCCGCCCATTCGGCCAGCGCGTCGAGCGAATCGAACGGAGCCTCGTCGCCGAGGAACTGGGCGAGGAATATCCCGGGGCCCTTCATGCCGGTCATGCTGCACTCTTTCTGGTGTCGTCGCGGAAGGTGAACTGGAACAGCAGCGCGATCACGGCCGCGGCGATCGCGGGATACCACCACATATGCTGCCAGTCGGCGATGGTCGGCGATGCGGGCAGTTGCGCATACAGAAGCGCGCCGATCTGCGACCCGAGCAGCATGCCGACGCCGTAGGTGAACAGCGTCAGCATGCCTTGCGCCTGCGCGTTCACCCCCTTCGGCGTGGCGATCGTGCCGGTGTAGATCGCGCCGGCGACGAAGAAGAAATCATAGCACACGCCGTGCAGCGCGACGCCGAGATACACCGCCCAGATCGACGAACCGCCGTCACCGATCGCGAACAGAGCGTAGCGCAACGCCCATGCGGCCATGCCGACCAGCAGCAGCGGCTTCACACCGAACCGGCGATACAGCCACGGCATCGAGAACATGAACACGAGTTCGGACATCTGCCCGATCGCCAGCGTGCCGCCGACATTGCTGATGCCGGTCGCGCCGACATAGGGCGAGGCGTAGGCGTAATACATCGCCAGCGGGATCGAGATCAGCGTCGCGCAGGTCATGAAGATCAGGAACGCGCGCTGTTTGAGCAACCCGAACGCCTCGACGCAGAACACCTGGCGGAGCACGCTCTCGTCGCGCGGCGCGTCCGCGGTGACGTTCGGCAGCGTGAAGCTGTAGAGCCCCAGTGCGATCGAGACGACCGCCGCAACGCGGAAGATCTCAGGGCTCGCCGACAGGCCGGCCCAGCCGATGATCAGCCCCGCGGTGATCCAGCCGAGCGTACCGAACGCACGGACGAACGGGAATTTATCGGTCCGCTCGCCGAAGCTTTTCAGCGCGATCGTGTTCGCGAGGCCGACCGTCGGCATGTAGAGGATCATGTAGCAGAGCAGCAGCCAGACGAAGGTCCGCCCACCCTCCGGCGTCACCAGCGATGGCAGCACGAACAGCAGCACGCCGCCGACCAGGTGCAGGATTACCATCAGCATCCGCGGGCTGACGTACCGAGCCGCCGCCATGCCGAGCAGGAACGACCCGACGATCGACGCGATCGGCCCGACCGAGAACGCGTTGCCGATGAGGTTGCCGATCCCGACGGTCTGCATGACGAGGCCGAGGGTCACGGTCCAGGCGCCCCATACGAAGAACTGCATGAACATCATGGCGCTCAGGCGGCCGGTTAGCAGGCCGCCGGTCGTGGCCTGGGGCCCAGTATCTGCAAGCGCCATTCGCTACCTCTCCGATCGCAGTTTGCCTGCTTGTCGACCGCGAAGCTACGGAGCCTCGATCCGAATGTAAAGGATTACATCGGATATATATCGACAGTGCCGACGACGGCATCCATGACGACCCTCATGCCGACGATCATCGAAGTGGCCGCACTCGCGGGCGTCTCTACCGCAACCGTGTCGCGCGTGTTGAGCCGGCCCGAACAAGTGTCGGAGGATACGCGCCTGCGCGTGCTCGCCGTCGTGCGCGAAACGGGGTACGCGCCCAACGTCGCCGCACGCAGCCTGCGGACGTTGCGCGCGGCGAAAATCCTGCTGACCGTCCCCGACATCTCCAATGCGTTCTTCGCCAGCGTCATCCGCGGCGCCGAGGAGGCCGCACGCGATGCCGGCTATTCGGTCGTGGTCGGCGACACGCGGCACGATCCGGACGTCGAAGACCAATATGCCGACATGCTCTCGCGCCGCGAGGTCGACGGGCTGATCTTTCTCGGCCACCGCCTGCCCGCCAGCCTCGGCCCGCTGCTAGCGCGCAAGGGGAGCGCCGCGCCGATCGTCAACGGCTGCGAATACAGCCCCGATCTGGGCGTCCCCAGCGTCCACATCGACAACGCCGCGGCGAGCGCCGACGCGATCGACCATCTGATCGGCCTCGGTCATCGCACAATCGGCGTCGTGACCGGCCCCGAAATCAGCCCGATCAGCCGCGACCGCCTCGCCGGGGCGATCGATGCCGCGACCCGTGCCGGCCTGCGCGACAGCCTGCACATCCGCATCGGCGACTATTCCGCCGGCCCCGCCGTCGACCAGACCCGCGATCTGCTCGCAAAGAATGTGACGGCCCTCTTCTGCTTCAGCGACGAAATGGCGATGGGCGCGCTCAGTGCGATCGGCGACGCGGGACTGTCTTGTCCGAAAGACGTCTCGGTGATCGGCTTCGACGACCTGCCGCTCGCGCGCTATTTCCAGCCGCCGCTGACCACGATCGCGCAGCCCAAGGGCATGATCGGCCGCCGCACCGTCGAGTTGCTCGTCGATATCCTGCGCGGCATCGACAGCCCCTCGCAACACGTGACGTTGCACCACGAACTGATCGTCCGAAACAGTACGGCCCGACCTGCAACACGCGGCAAGCACAAAAAATCCGCGTAACGGAGTTCGCAGGCAAGGTGCACCGCGGGGGGCGGGACGGTCGGGGGCCGAACTCCGAACGTATGGCAGGCTGCCTGTCCTTATTGACAATCAAATTACTTTAATAAACTATCGGGGTGCAGCACGCGGTTCGTACAGAGACCCGGCGGCGGAGGAGGATTGCCCCGTGACGGATACAAGACGCCCTGCCCCGCCCTCGCATGGGTCCCGCAGCCTGTCGCTCGCGCGGCGAACCACCGCGATCGCTGCGATCCTGATGCTGACGCCCGTCGGTGCGGTGAACGGCCAGCATTCTACCGGATCGGACAAGTCGCCGGTCGAGGAAGCCAACCCGCTGGTCGGCACCGCGCCACTCGATCGCCCCGAACTGATCGGCAATGCGCCACCGCCGGGTGAACCGGTCTATTCGGGGATCACCTCGCCCGGTGCGCGACTGCCCAACAGCTCGGTCGAGGCGGCGCCGGTCAACGTCAACGTCGAGGTGACCTATCCGACCGGGGTGGCGACGCCCTATCATTATCCGAGCCCGACGATGATCGGCTTCACCGGTGGCGGCGGGCCGTCCTATGGCGCGCGGGCGCAACCGATCATCATGCCGGTGGTGGGCGACTGGACGGTGCCGCCGGCCTATACCCAGGCCTATTACGACAAGGCGAAAGAGGTCGCGCGACCGGGCTATTATTCGGTCTATCTCGACACCTTCCGGACTCGGGCGGAACTGACCGCGACGCAGTGGACCAGCCTGATGCGGTTCACCTTTCCGGCCAGCGAGCGATCGCACCTGATCCTCAACCTGCCCGGCCGCGGCGGCGAGGTCGAGGTCGTCGGCAACACCCAGGTGCGGGGTATCGCCGCCGAGCGCGGCGACGACGATGCGCGCGACGGCCGCTATTTCGTCGCGCAATTCTCCAAGCCGTTCAGCGGCTATGGCACGTTCCGCAAGTCGCCCGGCAATGGCCGCGGCTACGGCATCGGCGACAAGGACGTCGTTCCCGCATCGCGCAAGATCACCGGCAGCTTCGCCGGCACCTATCTGAACTTCACCACCCGCCAGGACGAGACGGTGCTGGTGAAGATCGCACACGGCCAGAGCTTTGCCGACGCCGAACGACGCCTGCGACAGGAACAGCCGGGGTGGAATTTCGAGGGCGTCCACCAGGCGGCGGCGAACACATGGGCCGCGTTGCTGAACCGCGTGCATGTGAAGGGCGGTACGCCCAAACAGCGGATGCTGTTCTATTCGACGCTGTTCCAGTCCTTCGCCAGCCCGCGCCTGCTGGCGCACAAGGGCGAGCGCTTCACCGACACCAACGGCAAGATCCAGACCGCGACCTATGACCGGTACGGGCCTGTGCCGTTCTGGGATACAGGGCGCAACCAGATCGTGCTGCTGGAGCTGATGGAGCCCGAGCTGGTCCAGAACGTGATGCGCTCCGAACTCGATATGGCGCGCGAGCGGGGGTACATGAACACCTCGTTCCACGGCGACAACGCGGTGTTCCTGTATCTCGGCGCGTGGAAGCGCGGCATCGCGTTCGACTATGCCGCCGCGTATGAGTTCCTCCGCCGCAACGCGGTCGATCCAAAAGGCCCGCGCGGCTATCTGGCGGAATATCAGCGCAACGGCTGGATTGCGGACGAGATTCCACCGGGCAATCCCAGCCCACCCTATGCCGGCGGCAAGGCCGGCGCGGCGACGACGCTGGAATATGCGTGGGACGACCATGCGCTGGCAGACTTCGCCGAGCGGCTCGGCAAGACCGACGACGCAAAGCTGTTCCGCGCCCGCGCGTCCAACTGGCGCAACGTGTTCGATCCTTCGAGCGGGTTCATTCGGGGCCGCACTGCCGATGGCAAATGGATCGCGCCGTTCGATCCGCAGGAACCCTATTACAACCACATGATGAAGGAGGCTTCGGGCTGGTCGACCTTGTGGCTGGTCCCGCACGACGTGCAGGGACTCGCCACCGCGCTTGGTGGACGCGCGACGTTCAACGCCAAGCTCGATCGGTTCTTTGCGACGCCCTATACGCCGACCGATATCTGCCGCGATTGCACGGGGCTGATCGGCCAGTACGTGCAGGGCAACCAGCCCGACCAGCACGCGCCGTACCTCTATGCGTGGAGCGGCCAGCCGTGGAAGACGCAGGCGCTGACGCGGCGTATCCTCGACACGCTCTATGGCAGCGATGCGTCCGGCTATGGCTATCCCGGGATGGACGATCAGGGCGCGACGTCGTCCTGGTATGCGCTGAGCGCGATGGGCTTCTATCCGGTAGATCCGTCGAGCGACGTCTATGTGCTGGGCAGTCCGATGTTCGACGAGGCGGCTATCCGGCTCGGCAACGGCCGGACGCTGGAGATCGTCGCGCGCGGTAACTCGCCGACCAATATCTACATCCAGTCGGCGACGCTGAACGGCAAGCCGTGGACGAAACCCTGGTTCAGCCATGCCGACGTCAAGGATGGCGCCCGGCTGGAGCTGATCATGGGTGCCAGACCCAATCCGAATTGGGGGAGCGCCGTTGCGGATGCGCCCCCGTCCTTGTCCCCGCCCGCGTCATAGCGAGGGGAGTTCGTCGGCTCCCCCCTTGCCGGCGAACGGTTCAGCGCCTCGGGAACGTCGTTCCCGAGGCGTCTTTTTGTCTATCGCGGTTTCTGCTCGAACGACGGCGGACGGTCGGCCTTTGCCGTGCCGAACGACGACGGCTTCGGTCCCATCGTGAACTCCAGTTCGCCCCCCTGGGCGACGTCGGCGTGCGCGATCCAGTTGCGCGTCCAGGGCTTGCCGTTCCAGCGGACCGACTGGACATAGGGACTGGCCGGCGCATTGCCCTTCGCGACGACGCGCAACGTGCGCCCCTGGCCGAGATCGACTTGCGCCGCGTCGAACAGCGGCGAGCCGAAGACATACACGCCGCTGACCGGGTCGACCGGATAGAATCCGAGCGCCGACAGGATGAACCACGCGCTCATCTGGCCGCAATCGTCGTTGCCGATGACGCCGTCGGGCTCGGCCTTGTACATCTCGGTCAACAGGCGACGCACCATCGCCTGCGTCTTCCACGGCGCGCCCGCATAGGCGTAGAGATAGGCGGCGTGCTGGTCCGGCTCGTTACCGTGCGCGTACTGGCCGACCAGCCCGGTGATGTCGGGCGGCGCATTCTTGGGGAGCGTCGACGGCGCGGTGAACAGCGCGTCGAGCTTCGTCACGAACCCCGCATCGCCCCCGAACAGCGCGATCAGGCCATAGGCGTCGTGCTGGTTGAGGAACGTCGCCTGCCACCCGTTCGCCTCGGTATAGTCGCGCTGTTTCTCGGGGTTATGGCCGAGCTGGATCGGATCGTAATCGGCCCACCAGCTGCCATCGGCGAAGCGCGGCCGGGCGAAGCCGATCCTGGGATCGATGACGTTGCGGTAGTTGAGGCTGCGCTTGCGCAGCGCGGCGGCGTCGGCCTTGGCGCCTGCCGCCTCGGCGAGCACCGCCATCGCCCAGTCGTCATAGGCGTATTCCTGCGTGCGGCTGACCGACTCCCAGGTCTTGTCCGCGGGGACGAAACCGAGGTCGTAATAGAAGCCACGGCCGAGCGTGCTGTCGATGTCGGGAAAATTGCGATCGAACGCACGGCTGCGGATCTGCGGCCACGCGGCGGCGTAATCCGCCTTGATCCCCTTGGCGCAGGCTTCGGCGAGCACGGACACCGAATGCCAGCCGATCATGCACGCGGTCTCGACGCCCTGCAACGGCCAGACCGGCGATCCGGTCGGGCTCTGTACGGTCTGGCGAACGAGATCGCGCGTGAATTGCGCCGCCTTGTCGGGCTGGACGAGGGTCAGCAGCGGATGCAGCGCGCGGTAGGTGTCCCACATCGAATAGGTGCTGAACGCGGGTTCGGCGGCGGTCGTCTGATGCACCTTGCGGTCGAGCCCGACATAGCGGCCGTCGCGGTCGGTGAAGAGCGTCGGCGACAGGAACGCGTGATACAGCGCGCTCGCCATGATCGTGCGCTGTTCGGGCGTACCGCCATCGACGCGGACGCGGTCGAGTTCGGCCTGCCACGTTCTCGCCGCCGAGCGGCGGACGGTGTCGAATTGCCAGCCTGTGGCTTCGCCCTGGAGTGCGGCCTTGCCACCGGCGACGTCGACCGCGGAGATGCCGGTCTTGATCAGGATCGGCGCGCCGCCCGCCTGGTCGAAGAAGAACGCGACCTTCAGGCGGTTGCCGGTGACGCCCTTAGCATCCACCGGTGCAGGCGCGTCGTCATCACCGAAGAACTGGACGCGGTCGGGTTTGCGCGACAGCTGCATCGCGAAATGGATGCGCCGGCCCTTCGCCCAACGGTGGACGCGGCGGCTGCCCGTCAGCATCCCGTCGGCGGACAGCGCCAGCGAGGCCTCGTCGATCAATGTCCCCTTGTCCCAAACGTCGAGGATCATGTGCGCGAAGTCGACGAGTATATGCCCCGGCCCCTGCGGGAAGCTGTAACGGTGGTGGCCGGTCCGCTCGGTCACCGTCAGTTCCGCGAGCACGCCCGATTCGAGCTTCACGCGGTAATAGCCGGGCTCGGCGAGTTCGTCCGTGAAACGCTGGCGATACCCGTCTTCGGGTTTGCCGAGCGCACCGGGCTTCAGCTGCAACGGCCCGCGCGTCGGCACGACCAGCACGTCGAGCATGTCGCCGATCCCGGTGCCCGACAAATGCGTGTGACTGAAGCCCATGATCGAGCCATCGTCCTGGTGATAACCCGAGCACGCATCCCAGCGACTGTTGTCGGTGTCGGGGCCGAGCTGGACCATCCCGAACGGCAACGACGGGCCGGGATAGGTATGGCCGTGCCCACCGGTACCGACGAACAGATCGGGCTTGCCCGCGATCGGGCGCTGGCCTTGCGCTTGTGATGCGGCGGGCAGGACGCCCGCGAGGCCGGCGAGCCCGGTGGTGGCGAGCACCTGGCGGCGGTTGGCGGTGGTCATCGTCTGTCTCCGGTCGGGCATTTAATAGCGGGCGGCGAGCAAGGCGGGCTTACGCCGCTCGAGGTCGAGGATCAGCTCGCCGAACAGCCCGTTGGCCCAGGCGAACCAGCTGCGCGTGAACTTGCCCGGATCGTCCTTGTTGAAGGATTCGTGCATGAAACCGGTGCCGCCGTGTGTCGTCTTCAGCCACGTCAGGCACTGGCGGATCACGGCGTCGTCGTCGCTGTTCATCGCATGCGTGATGATCGACATCGGCCAGATCATGTCGAGCCCGATATGTGGGCCGCCGATCCCGCGCGCGGCGGTACCAGTGAAGAAATACGGGTTGCGACCGCTCCACGCGAGCGCGGCGGTGCGGCGGAACAGCGGATCGCTGCGATCCGCCGCGCCGAGTAGCGGCAGGCCCGACAGGCTCGGCACGTTGGCATCGTCCATGAAGATCGCGTTGCCGAAGCCATCGACCTCATACGCCCAGACCTCGCCGCCCTGCCCCTCCGGCATACGTCCATGCTTGCGGAGTGCCGCCTCGACTTCGGTCGCCAACGCCTCGCTATCCGCGGCGCCCGCCATATCGCCGCGCGCTTCGCGTTGGACCGTGGCCAGCATGCGCAGCGCCGACACCGCGAACAGGTTCGACGGGATCAGGAACGGATAGAGGCACGCATCGTCCGACGGGCGGAACATCGAATGGATCAGGCCGACCTTCCGCGTCGGCGCGCCATAGCCCTCGAACATCAGCGTCTCGGTCGGCGAGACGTTCAAACGCTGGAAATGATACGGGCCCTTGCCGTCCTTGCGCTGCTGTTCGCGGAAGGTGGCGACCGCACGGCGCATCGCCTTTGCCCAGAGATCGTCGAACGGCGTCTTGTCGCGCGTCGCGCTCCAATAGCCGTGCGCGAGCCGCATCGGATAGCAGAGCGAGTCGATCTCCCACTTTCGCTCGGCGACGCCCGGCTTCATCTCGGTCTGGTCGGTCCGCGCACCGAGGTTCGACTTGGCGGTCGGATCATCCATGAACGCGTTGGCGTAAGGGTCGATCAGGATGCACCGCGCCTGTCGCGCGATCAGCCCGGTGAACACGCGGCGCAAGCCGGCATCCTTCGGCGCAAGGTGCACATAGGTCTGCATCTGCGCCGAACTGTCGCGCAGCCACAGCGCCTCGATATCGCCGGTGATGACGAACGCGTCGGGCTTGCCCCCGGTTTTGCCATCGACCGTGCCGATCTTGACCGTGGTGTCGAGCGTGTTCGGATAGCAATTCTCGAACAGCCAGGCGAGTTCGGGGTCGGCGATCTTCGCCTTCACGCGCGCGATCTCGGCCTCGACCGCGGGACTGACGAAGCGGCGCTGGCCGCGTGGCGGTCGCTTGCTCACGAGTGGCGCGGCGGCAGCGGCGGACGCAGCGCGCGGGAGGCTGGCGGTTACGGCCAGCGCGGCGGCGCCCGTCATGACGTCGCGTCGACGAAGGCGCATTCCGGTCTCCATGGTCATCGTCCCGCCACCGGTGCGCTCATCGAAAACGGCGCATCGGCCTTTGCCGCACCCCAGGCGGTGTTCGGCGTCGGCCCCATCACGAACCGCAGCGTGCCGCCCTGCTGCAACGCCGCGCGCGTCAGCCAAGGCTTGTCGTGCGGGGTACCGTTGAAGCTCGCCGACTGGATATAGACGTTGCCGGGGCCGTTGTTCGCCGCCTCGATCGTCAGCGTCTTGCCGCCCGGCATCGTCAGCTTCACGGTCTGGAACAGCGGGCTGCCGATCGCATATTGCCCGACGGTGGGGGTGACCGGGTAGAAGCCCAGCGCGGAGAACACGTACCACGCCGAGGTCTGGCCGTTGTCCTCGTCGCCCGGATAACCATCGGGCGCGGGCGAGTAGAGCTTCTTCATCACGTCGCGGACGTGATATTGCGTCTTCCACGGTGCGCCCGCCCAGTCGTAGAGATAGGTCATGTGCTGGATCGGCTGGTTGCCGTGCGCATATTGCCCCATGTCGACGATCTGCATCTCGCGGATCTCGTGGATGGTTTGCCCGTAATAGCTGTCGTCGAAGATCGGCGGCGTGGTGAAGATCGAATCGAGCCGCTTCACGAACGCCTCGCGCCCGCCCATCAGGTCGGCCAGCCCCTGCACGTCCTGCATCACCGACCAGCTGTAATGCAGCGCATTCCCCTCGGTGAACGCATCGCCCCATTTGTACGGGCTGAACGGCGTCGACCAGCTCCCGTCCTTGTTGCGACCGCGCATCCAGCCGCTCTGCGTGTCGTAGAGCTTGCGGTAATTCTGCGCGCGCGCGGCGTAAAGCTTCGCGTCCTCGGTCTTGCCGAGTGCCGCCGCGAGCCGCGAGATCGAGAAGTCCGCGGTAGCGTATTCGAGCGTGCGCGCGGCATTCTCGTTGATACCGACGTCATACGGCACGTAGCCGAGGCGGTTATAATATTCGACGCCCTCGCGCCCGACCGCGCCGACGACCTTGCCCTTCTTGTCGACCGGCCTCCCTTGCGACGTCGTCGCGTTCTTGACCATCGCCTGGTACAGCGTCTCGACGTCGAACCCGCGCACGCCGTTCAGATACGCGTCGGCGATCAGGTTCGCCGAGTTCGATCCGATCATCACGTCGCGGTGGCCGGGACTGGCCCATTCGGGCAGCCAGCCGGACTCCTTGTAGGTGTTGACCAGCCCCTGCATGATCTCGCTGTCGCGCTCGGGATACATCAGCGCAAAGAACGGGAAGACCGCGCGCCACGTGTCCCAGAAACCGTTGTCGGTGTAGAGGAAGTCCGGGTGCACCTTGCCGTCATACGGGCTGTAATGGACGGTCTGGCCCTTGGCATCGACCTCGTGGAACATCCGCGGGAATTGCAGCATGCGGTACAGCGCGGAATAGAAGATGCGGCGGTTGTCGAGATTGGGATCGGTGACCTGGACGCGGTCGAACTCGCGCTGCCAGATCGCCTTCGCCTTCGTCTTGGTCTGCTCGAACCCGTCGCCGCCGATCTCGCCGCGCAGGTTTCGCTCGGCCTGTTCGAGGCTGATGAACGACGACGCCACCTTGACGCCGACCTGCTCGCCCTTGCGTGTCTTGAAGCTGACGACCGCACCGACATGATCGCCCTGGCGCGTCGGCGTCGCGGTGACCTGCCCCTTGCCGTCCCAGGTCTGGCTGACGGTGAAGTCGTGATCGAATTCGGCGACGAAGTAATTGTGGAAATTGTCGGGCACGCCGCCGTGGTTGTTGCGGACATAGCCGGTGATGCGGCGCTTGGCCTTGTCGATCGAGACCATCGAGCCGCCGGCATAGCCATCGAGGATGATGTGCGCGTCATTGGTCTGCGGGAAGGTGAAGCGGAACTGTGCGGCGCGGTTGGTCGGCGCGACCTCCGCGGTCACGTCGTAATCGGCGAGATAGACCTTGTAGCTATACGGCCGGCTGTCCTCCGCCTTGTGGCTGTACCAGGACGCGCGTTCGTCCTCCTTCACCTTCAGCGCACCGGTCGTCGCCATCAGCGAGAACGCGGCGTAGTCGTTCATCCAAGGACTGGGCTGGTGCGTCTGCTTGATACCGTTGATCTTGTTCGCGTCGTAGGTGTAGCCCCAGCCGCTGTTCGTCTTTCCGGTGACCGGCGTCCAGAAGTTCATCCCCCACGGCACCGCCACCGCGGGATAGGTGTTGCCATAGGACAAGGTGTAGTCGGAATCGGTCCCCATCAGCGGGTTGACCAGATCGACCGAGGGCTGGTCCTGCGGCTGCATCGCGCCGTTTGCCGACGCGGCGGCCGTCGCCTTGGTCTGAGCCAGTATCGGCGCGGGCGCGACGAGGGCGAGCGACGCGATCACCGCTACCGTACCGCGCAAATTGGCGATCACCCTGTTTCTCACATCGCTCTCCCTGAAGATTGTGTCGGCTTCTGCACGCCGATCGGTCGCGGCGTCACGCCCGCATCGGTCATCACCACCGGCTCGATCCGACCATCGGCGGCAAAGACCATCCTGTCGATCGCGATCTGCCGGTGTTCGCCGCGATCGGTGTCGAGCGGGCGGCGGTGATACGCAATGTACCAGTCGTCGGTACCCGGCACGTTGACCACCGAATGATGCCCGGCCCCGCGCGCGATGCGAAGGTCCTGCGACAGGATCTTGCCGCGCGGCGTGAACGGTCCGGTCGGTCCCGGCCCCGTCGCATAGGCGACGCTATAGTCCGGGCCGGTCCAGCCGCCCTCCGACCACATCAGGTAATAGACGCCCTTGCGCTCGATCATGAACGAGCCCTCGACATAGCCGGGCGGCGTCACTTCCTTGTATTTCGAACCGTCCGCGAACGGCAGGATGCGTTTCATGTCCGCGCTCAGGCGGACGACGTTGCAATGCTTCCAGCCGCCGTAGAACAGATAGACCTGGCCATCGTGATCGCGAAACGCGAACGGGTCGATCGGTTGCGCGCCGTTGTGGAACGCGCCGACCAGCGGCTTGCCGATCGCGTCCTTGAACGGACCACCCGGCCGGTCGCTGACCGCGAGGCCGATCCCGCCCAGTTCGGCATCGCTCTGGATGTCGTTGGCGCTGAAGAACATATAATAGCGGCCATTCGCCTGGATCACCGACGGCGCCCAGATCGCATAGGCCGCCCAGGCCGCATTCCGCACGTCGAACACGTGGTCGTGCTTGGTCCAGTGCACCAGATCGGGCGACGAGAACGCATTGAAGAAGGTCTGCATGCCGTAGGACGGACGGACCGTCTTGCGTTGGCGCGCGAGCTTTTGCGCGGCCGAGAAACGGCTGGTGACGTCGGGCTTGCCGTAGTGATCCGAATAGGTCGGATAGATCCAGTAGCGGCCGGCGAACACGCGGATTTCGGGGTCGGCATACCAGCCGGGAACGATCGGGTTCGACGCACTCGCCAGCCCGCACATCAGCAGCGCGGACGCGGTCAGCGCGATCCGAACCCCGCGCCGCCCGCGCGTTTCACCCACGCCCTTCGACGTGGCGCCGCGAGAAAAGAGAGGGTAGCGCCGCGAAGGCGCCACCCGAGACAAGAGCCGATCACACCAGGTCATCAGAAGTTGAACGAGACGCCCACATAGGCCCGGCGACCGAAGTAATTCCGGTAGGTGAAGCGGTCCTTCGTATCGTTGCCGAGATGGCGGCTTTCCTCGGCCTTGGTGAGGTTGATCACCGAGGCGGTGAGGTTCAGCCGGTCGGTCAGCGCATACGCCGCGTTGAGATCGACCTGCGCATAGGGATCGGTGTATTCGTTCAGGCCCGACTGCAACCCGCCGACGACTTCGCCGCGCCGGTTGTACGATGCCCGCATCAGCACCTTGCCGTGTTCGTAGAACACCGACGCGTTGACCTGCGTCTTGGCGCTGCCGACCAAGGCGGACGAGCCGACCTTCTGGCCGTCGAGCGTGACGTCCGCGACCGACGTATCATTGTAGGTAAAGTTGACCTGCGCGCCGAGACCGAAGGGCAGCGTGTGCTGCGCGTACAGTTCGACACCCTGCGACCGCGCGTTCGACCCGTTCGCGACCGTCGAATAGGGCTGGATCAGCTGTTGCGTTCCGTTGACGTCGCGGGTGACGTTGAGGACCAAGGGCACCACGAAATCGGAGACGTCCTTGCGGAAGAAGGTCGCGCCGAGCACCGAACCGCGGTGGAAATACCATTCGATGCCGAGATCATATTGCCACGCCGAGAACGGGTTCAGGTCCGAATTGCCGCCGCTGCCCGACCAGCCGGCGAACTCGCCGAACTGGCCGCGATCGAACGCATAGGCATCAGAGCGGAAGGTGAGCGAGCGCTGTGAACCGAGATCCGCGAAGGACGGCCGGGCGATGACCTTGGCGACCGCGCCGCGGACGAGGAGATCGGGCGTGACCTCGTACGACACGTTGAAGCTCGGCAGCCAGTCCGTGTAGGTCTTCGACTGATCGGCGCGGGTGTTGACGATCGTCTCGCGCACGCTGAGCGGTAGCACCTGGCAATTGCCGTCGGGGCCGAGCGGACGGTTGGGATCGGCCGCGCCACCGGGTCCGTTGACGCAGTAATCGTTGAGATATTGCAGGCGATCGGACGTGTTGCCCGACTGTTTCGTGTTGGCCATGCGGAGACCGACGTTACCGCGAAGACCGCCGGTTCCGAAGTTCACCTGCGCGTAACCGGCGAAGACCCGCTCCCCCAGGGAATAGACGAAATCGGGCTCGTACACGCGTACGGCCTTGCCATATGTCGAGTTCAGGTAGTTAAGATACTGCTCGAAATCGATGCCCGGCACGACGTTGGCGTTGAAGCCGCCGTTGATGTTGCCGATCTGGTTTGCGTAGAAGAATTCGGGACGCGCAACGGCGCCCGCGGCGGTATCCTGATAGCGGAGCAACGTCGCCGGATCGGCATACCAGTCGTTGCGACCGGTTTCGCGGCCGATCTTGAGATCGCGCCATTTGCCGCCGATCTGGACCGATTTCAGGAACCCGTCGAACCGTCGCGTCAGGTCGAGCTGCGCATAACGCTGGCCGAGATCGCTGTTGACGAAACTCGACCCCGTCGAGCCGACGTCGATCTGCGCGATGCCGTTACGGATATTCTGCTGCAATTCGGGCGAGAACTGGAAATCGGCGATGCCGTTCGAGATGTCCCAGTTGCTGACCAGATTGCCGTTCTGCTCCTGGCCTGGCGTGGTCAGGCGCGGCTTGGCGGCGACGCCGAAGCGCACCGAGGGACCGCCGCTCGCCTTGGTCTTGCCGACCTTGAAGACCGCATCGAAGCGATCCTGGCTGTACTTGACCTCGGTCTCGAAGGTGTTCGAAACCTGTTTCTCGCGGCTGTACGTACCGGCGATCTGCGGCGTTTCCATCGTGCACGGGGTAGCGCGGGCGAGACAGCCCGTCCCTGCCGCCGGGACCGCGAAGTTCGCCGACTGGAAGATCGTGCCGCTCTTGTCGAAGGTCGCGCCGGTAAAGAAGTTGTCATAGCCCCATTCGGGGATCTTGAGCACGTTCGAGGTGTAGTTGCTGGTATAGCCGAACCGGAAATAGTTCGACGTGACGGTGACGTTGTCGAACGGCCGGAACTGTGCGGTGGCCTGAACACCGTACCGCTCGCGCTCCTGGTCGAAGACTTCGGCGTTGACCGATTGCGGCGCCCAATAGCCCGAATAATGCGTGCCATCGCGCGCGGTCGTGCCCTGGCCCGGCCAGTAGGAAATCGCGTCGTTGTTCTCGAAGGCCTTGCCGTTGACGTCGGTCGCGGGCTTCAGGACATTGCCCTGCGCGTCGCGATCGCTCCACCACAGCCAGCTCTCCGACGAACTGCGCAGTTCGCGGTTGGTGCGCTTCTGCCAGACACCGCCGACCAGCAGGCCGAACGTCTCCTCCTTGTTCTTCCACGACACCTGCCCGCCAAGCTGCGGCTCGTATTTCTCGGTGGTGTCCGAATAGGTGCCTTCGGCGGAGACGAAGCCAGACCAGGCCGGCACGTCGAACGGCCGCCGCGTGTTGAGAATGATGGTGCCGCCGACGCCGCCCTCTTCGAGACGTGCTTCGGGCGATTTATAGACTTCGGTGCTGGCGATGAAGGTCGACGGCAGCAGCACATAGTTGAACGACCGCTGCGGCTCGCCACTGTCGGCGCCGGCCAGGAAATTGCCGTTGAGCAGGGTGAGCGTCAGGCCTGACTGAAGGCCGCGGATGCTGACCCGACTGCCTTCGCCGCCGTCGCGGGTGATGACGACGCCGGGAACGCGCTGCAAGGCGTCGGCGACGTTCTTGTCGGGGAACTTGCCGACGTCTTCGGCGGTGATGACGTCGACGAAGGCGTTGGCTTCGCGCTTCTGATTGAGGCTCTTCTCGATCGAACGACGATAGCCGGTGACGACGATGTCCTGCCCGGCCTGGTCAGCCTGAACGGCGCCGTCGGCCTGAGGCGCGCCGTCGGGCTGGATGGTGCCGGCAGTCTGGCCGGATTCCGCGGTTGCGGTCGAGGCGGGCGCAGTCGTGCCGGGTGCAGGCGTGGTCGGCTGGGGCGGATTTGCGGGGTCGGCCTGGGGCGCGACGACCGTCGGCGGTACCGGCGGCGCGGCCTGTTGCGCGTGGGCGGTACTCGCCAAGGCCGCAGTAAGACTGACCGTCGCCAGCAGACATGGCCGACGGAAACGATCACGCACGATGCTTGAACGCGAGACTTTGCTTACGGTCATCAGACTTTCCTCTTCCTCGCGAGGACGCCTGCGCCCCCTCGCTTACCCCTGCGAATAGCGCGCCTGCCCACCGTTTTCGGTTGGGCCGTCCGGTTGAATCGGATCCTGTCGGCGTGCAGTCTCGACGCCGCTATTTGCCAATTGTAAAAGCAAATTGTCAAATAGATTGTTCGGCTAGTTTTGGACCGAGATGGCCGTAACTCGACCATCAGCGTGTCGGCGCTGGGAAAGTCTGTGGGAAATCATCGCGGGGACTGGAACTGGCTGACGTATACGTCGGCGCGCGGAGTCAGTCCGCGGGCGCGGAATCCTTCCAGAGCGCGCCGGCCTTGGGCAGCAGGAAATGGCTGAACGGCAGGATCGCCGCGCCGACTGCGGGCGCGTCCTCCGACAACGCCGCGCGGCGGACGGGAGCGATCTGCGGTGCGTCGGTCGCGTCGCGGATCATCGCATTCACCCGGTCCGCGACTTTTTCCACGAGTCGGCTGGGAAGACGCCCGCCGATCAGGATCACCGCCGGATTGATCAGGCAGTTGATCGCGTCGAGCGGCGTGCACAGCGTCCGGGCCGCGCGTTCCACCCACTCGTCGAGGCAGCGCTCGACCGCGGGGCTCCACGCGGCCTGGTGGAGCACGTCGCCGATAGCGAACGCTGAACCCGACAGATGCGCCGCCAATCCCGACAGCGACACCAGCGTCTGCACGGTCTCTCGACCGCCTGTCCCTGTCCCTGCCCCGGTTCCCGCCCCGGTCCCTGGCCCCGTCGTCATGAAGCCGAGTTCGCCGCTGCGCCCCTGCGCGCCGCGGACATAGGCGCCGTCCGCGACGAAACCGCCGCCAAGGCCCGACGAGACGAGGATGTAGAAGAAACTGCTATAGTTCTGCCCGAGACCCAGCTGCATCTCGCCGGTGGCTGCGGCGGCAGCATCGTTCTCGACGAACACCGGTAGCGACAGCGGCTTTTCGAACAAAGTCGCCATGTCGATCCCATCCCACGCGGCATAGGCCGCCGGACGTCCCGGCAGCGCAACCCGTCCCAGATCGTCCGGCCGCGCTACGCCGATCCCGACGAGCTTGGCGGGGTCGACTTTCGCGCTCTTCAGCAGGGCGCGGACCGAGCCGCGAAACAGATCGCGGACGTCATCGGGCAAGGCGAAGTCGATCTCGATCGATTTGCGCGCCAGGATCTCGGCGGAGAAATCGACCAGCACGATGGTGATGTGATCGCGGTCGATGTTGACGCCGATCGAATAGCAGGCGTCGCGCCGGACCACGAGCTTGGTCGGCGGCTGTCCGCGCCCGCCACGGCGTTGCCCCGCCTCCTCGATCATGCCCTCCTGCAACAGGCGGCGCGTGATGTTCGCGATCGCAGGCCCGGTCAGGCCCGTGATCCGCGCCAGATCCACGCGCGTCAGCGATTTGCCGAGCCGGATGGCGTGGAGCGTCACGCGTTGATTGTGATCCGCGGCACGTTCGAGATTGGTGCCCGACAGGCGCGGCGGCGTCTGCTCCGTCACGCGCGGCGATCCGGGGACATGGCCGGATGCATGGCCCGCAGCAGAGGATGCGACAGGTTAGAGGTCGATAGCCGAGGGCGTGGCGCGCGCTGCTGGGTCATGCGAGCAGATCCTTGTCGGGCGCGGGCAGCAAGCGCAGTATGTGGTCGTGGACGTCGCGCACGGCTCGTCGATCCGTCATCAAGACCATCACTTGTTCCCCCGCCCCAAACTGCTCGTTTGAATTATCCAATTTGATGTTCTAATCCTCTTCCGCGGTTGCGCAAGAGCTGACATCTAGTCCGGCCGACGACCCGACCGCGGAGGAAGGAGGCGCGTGCAGATTATGGTTCATCCGGCAACCATCGCGCCCTCGCGACCTTTTGCAAGCTTGCAAAGCGATCTCGCCGGGCGCAGCTATACTGTTTTCGTTCGACGAAAAGTTGATCGCGATCCGAATAAACGCGCGCGATTGGACGGCGCCCTGCGCATGCTCGAACCCACTCAGCGATGGCGGCGAAGTCTTACGACGCCAGCGAAGACGGCGGCATCTTCGGTGCGTGCGCGCTGTCCGACCTCTTTCCTTCCTCCGTACGGGTGATCTCGATGTCGGCTTTCAAACGATCATGCCTTGCGGTTGCCCTGATCGGCACGTCCTTATCGAGCCTGTCGGGGTCCGCTTTCGCCCAGAACGCGGCCAGACCGAGCGATGCGGTCGATCCGTTCATCGGGACGGGCGGCGAAGGACACACATTCCCGGGCGCGGTCGCACCGTTCGGCATGGTCCAATTATCGCCGGATACCGATACGTCGTGCGTCATCCGCACCTGCTACGGCCATGCCTCCGGCTATCGCTACGACGATCCGACGATCGAGGGGTTCAGCCACACGCATTTTTCGGGTGCAGGGCATTCCGATCTCGGCGACATCCTCGTCATGCCGGTGTCGGGCGACACCGTGCCGATGGACCCCGGCACGCCCGACGCACCGGGATATCGCTCGCGCTTTTCGCATGCCACCGAGGTCGCCAAGCCCGGCTATTACGCGGTAACGCTGGAGGGTCCCGGCGTGCGTGCGGAGATGACTGCGGGCACGCGGATCGGCGTGCATCGCTACAGTTTCCCCAAAGGCAAGGCGGCGCACCTCGTCGTCGATCTTCGGTCCTCGCTCTATAATTATCCCGGCAAGATCCTGTGGTCGGGACTGCATCTGCGCGACGATGGCGTGCTCACCGGCTTCCGCGAGACGCGCGGCTGGGCCCCTGGGCGGAAGCTCTATTTCGCGATGCGGTTCTCGGCGCCGCTGGTCGGCCACGCATTGGTCAACCGTGAGAAGGACATTCCGTACAAGGGCTTCCAGGGTCCAGGACGCGGCAGCGATGCGCTGGCGGAGAAACTCGGCCAAGCGCTCCAAGCGCGGCTCGATTTCGGCCCGCTCGACGCACCGCTCGAGGTGAAGGTGGGGATCTCCGGGGTCGACGAAGCCGGGGCGCTCGCCAATCTGGACAGCGAGACCGGCGGCTTCGACGCGGTCCGTGCCAAGACTGGAAGCGATTGGGATACGGCGCTCGGCGCGGTGAAGTTCGAGGCGGCGGCACCGATGCGCCGGATCTTCGCGACCGCGCTGTACCACAGCCTGCTCGCCCCCAGCGTGTGGAGCGATAGCGACGGACGCTATCGGGGCCCGGATGATCAGGTGCATAAGGCCGATGGCTTCACGGTCCGCTCGACCTTTTCGCTTTGGGACACGTTCCGCGCCGAACATCCGCTGCTGACGTTGATCCAGCCGGAGAAGACCAACTCCGATATCGTCCGCTCGCTGATCGCCAGCCAGCAGCACAGCCCCGACGGCATCCTCCCGGTCTGGCAGTTCGCCGGGCGCGAGACGTGGACGATGATCGGTTATCACGCGGTCCCCGTCATCGCCGACGCGTATATGAAGGGCATCGGCGGCTTCGACGCGGACGCCGCGTTGCAGGCGATGGTCGCGAGCGCCGATCGCGCCTCCTATGGCGGGCTCGGCGAGTATATCCAGCGCGGCTACGTCCCGATCGACAAGGAGCCGGAGGCGGCGTCGAAGACGGTCGAATACGCCTATGACGACTGGACGATCGCGCGGATGGCGCGGCGGATGGGCAAGACCGACATCGCCGAGCGGTTCGAGAAGCGCGCGGGGAACTGGCGCAACAGCTTCGACGCGAAATCCGGCTGGCTGCGCGCGAGGCTCGCGAACGGCGCGTTCAGGACGCCGTTCGATCCGACCGCGATCAACTATGGCTCGGATTATACCGAGGGCAATGCGTGGCAATATAGCTGGTTCGTGCCGCAGGATCAGGCGGGTCTGTTCCGGCTGCTCGGCGGCGATGCGAAGACCGTGAAGAAGCTCGACGCTATGTTCGACTTCGACAATTCGAAGGTCGATTACAGCCATGCGGAGGATATCGCCGGGCTGATCGGGCAGTATATCCACGGCAACGAACCGAGCCACCACGTCGCCTATCTCTATAATTACGCGGGTGCACCCTGGCGGACGCAGGCACGACTCGGGCAGATCGTCGCGAGCCAATATGGCGCCAAGCCCGAGGGACTGAGCGGTAACGACGATCTCGGCCAGATGTCCGCATGGCTCGTGTTCACCGCGCTCGGCTTTTATCCGGTCGCGCCGGGATCGAACGAATACGTCATCGGCCGCCCGTTCCTGTCGCAGGCGACGCTCGCACTTCCCGGCGGCAAGCAGTTCGCGATTCGGACGGACAATCTTTCGGATGCCAACCCGTACATCCGGTCGGTCACGCTGAATGGCCGACCGCTGACCCGAAGCTATCTGCGCGACGACGAAATCCGGCAAGGCGGCGAATTGCGGTTCGTGATGGGCGCACAGCCGAACAGATCGTGGGGCAGAACGACGAAGGACCGTCCGTTCTCGGCTTCGACCGCACGCTAGACGGTGACGGCTGGGGCCGGCAGCCCCGAGGCGCGCGGCTCGGGAAGTTTGCGACACAAAAAATAAACCTAAATCGGTAACAATTAGGCTAACATTAATTAGTTCTTCACTGTTTAGCTCAAAGCTAATAGTCGAGCGTTTCGTGTAAAAAGGGAGTTTCTTAAATGCGTAAATTCATTCTCGCCGTGTCCGCAATCGCCGCAGCAGCGATGCCAGTTGCCGCTAACGCGGCCGCAACCGTTTCGGCTGCAAAGTCGGTCCGCGCCGGCACCTCGACCACCGAAGACAGCAAGGTTTCGGGCGCCGGTCTGCTCATCGTCGCTCTCGCAGCCGTGGCCGTTGGTGGCGGTCTGTACATGGCGATCGACAACGACGACGATAACTCCGACAGCAACTGAGTCGGTGGGGCGGCATTTCGGTGCCGCCCCGTTTCAATGCCTTAGCGGCAAGAATATCTGCTCCAATCGGTGATTCGACACACCCCGCGCTGCCGTCCGCACCGACGATGAAGCGCCTTTCCGGGGACGCGGCGACAATGAAGCGTCGTACTGGACCGCTCCGATACTTCCGATCTTCGCTTCACGCGCCTAGCATGTCGCATGGACGAATTAACGCTTAGCGTGGTCGGCATCGACTTTCCCAACACGGACCGCAGCAGGAGCAACCGCCGCATGGAGCTGCTGGTGTGCGCACCCGGCGAGCCGGTCGCCCTGCGCCGCGAACCGAAGAACCCGCACGATGCCAATGCCGTGGCCGTGTTCAGCGCGCGTGGTGTGCAGGTGGGATATGTTTCTGCCGAGCGCGCACCGTTGATCGGGCGGCGGATGCAGCAGGAGGACCATGTCGTGGTGTTCCAGGCGCTGGTCGGCAGCATGGGCTATGTCCGCATCCGCTTCGGCGGTGGTGCGCCGACATTGCCGGACCTCGTGGAGGGAGAATTGGCAGCCCGGTCACGCGTCCGCGCGGCGCCGTTCGATCCGGACGCATTCTATCCCGATCCCGAAGGCCCCGAATGGGGCGCCTGATGCGCGGGGCCTTTAATCCTCCCGGCCAGGGGAAGACCTTCGAACAGCTTAGATCCCCTGTGCGGTAACGATCCGGCCGGTCGCTTCGAGATCGCGCGTCAGGTCCGCGAGGCAGCGGTCGACCAGCGCCTCGTCCGAACTCCGCACCACGAAGTTCGCGCCCGTCCTGCCATCGCGAAAGAACGGATAGCTGCCGATCGCGACGCCTTCGTGCGTTTTCTCCGCATCGCGCAGGATGTCGGCGACCTCGCTCTCCGCGACCCAGCAGCCGATCGTCTTCGATACCACCGGGCGGCCGCCCTCCAGCGTGCCCGTCAGCGCATCGAGCATCCCCGCGGTGATGTGCGGGACGCCCGCCATGATGAAGATGTTGCCGATCTTGATACCCGGCGCACCGGATACCTTGTTGTCGATCAGGTCCGCCCCGACGGGCACGCGCGCCATCCGGGCCCGCGCCTCGGTCAGCCCGCCGCGCGTTTCGTAATAGGCTTCCAGTACCGCCATTGCGCGCGGATGATGCTCGACCGCGACGCCCAGCGCCTCGGCGATCGCGTCCACCGTGATGTCGTCGTGGGTCGGCCCGATCCCGCCCGTCGTGAACAGATAATCGTTGCGGGCGCGCAAGATGTTGACGGCCTCAACGATCGCGTCGGTCTTGTCGGCAACCACGCGCACTTCGGCGAGGCGGATGCCCTGCACGTTGAGCCAGGCCGCGATCTGCGCGACGTTCTTGTCCTGTGTGCGGCCCGACAGGATCTCATCACCGATGATCGTCAGCGCGGCCGTCCAGATGCGTTCCTCTACCATGCCCCTCGCATAGCCTCGCAAAAGCGCGCCCGCCACGCTATATCGCGCGTCATGACCGAATATGTAACCGTCACCTCGGACCAGCCCGACGCACGCACCGGCGCGATCAAGCTGCACGGCCCCGCCGCCTTCGAAGGCATGATGAAGGCGGGTCGCCTTGCTGCCGAGACGCTCGACATGATCGTGCCGCACATGGTGCCGGGCGTGACCACCGCGGAGATCGACCGGCTGATCTACGACTTCATCGTGCGCGGCGGCGGCGTCCCCGCGACGCTCGGCTATCGCGGTTACACGCACAGCGTCTGCATCTCGATCAACCATGTCGTCTGCCACGGCATCCCGAGCGAGAAGACGCTGAAATCGGGCGATATCGTCAACGTCGACGTCACGCCTTTGCTGGACGGCTGGCACGGCGACACGAGCCGGATGTATCTGATTGGCGACGTGCCGATCAAAGCGCGCCGCCTCGTCGAAGTCACCTATGAGTGCCTCATGATCGGCATCGAGCAGGCGAAGCCCGGCAACCGCATGGGCGACGTCGCCAACGCGATTCAGCGCCATGCCGAAAAGCACCGTTACGGCGTGGTCCGCGATTTCTGCGGCCACGGCGTCGGCCGGCTGTTCCACGATGCCCCCGAAGTCGTCCATGTCGGCAAGCCCGGCACGGGCCCCGAACTCCGCCCCGGGATGATCTTCACGATCGAGCCGATGATCAACATCGGCCGCCCTGACGTGAAGCTGCTCGACGACGGCTGGACGGCTGTGACGCGCGACCGCTCGCTGTCGGCGCAGTTCGAGCATTCGATCGGGATTACGGAAGACGGCTGCGAGATCTTCACGCTCAGCCCCAAGGGCTATACGCAGCCGCCTTACGTATAGCCTCAGGTCTTCGAGACGTTCTTCACCGTGCAATCGGTGATGACGTGGCCGTTATATTCGAACGATCCCTTGCCGTTCCAGTCCTTCGTCACCGCCAGCGCGACGCTGAAGTGGGCGAGATAGGATCCGATCGCGGGTGGCGGTACCGACACGACATATTGCCCGGTGAGATGCACCAGCAGCGTGTCGTGCCCGAATCCGGTATGCAGAATCGCCCCCGTGATATGAGGAATGATCGTCGTGCCATAGGGTGGCGGCAGTGCCTGCGTGATCTGCGCGGAGCCCGCGACCTGCCCGGTCACGGCATTCACGCCGAGATCGAGATGAAGCACCGGCGCACCGGCGAATCCACCGTGCTGAACTAGCAGCTTTACTTGGTAATATCCGACTGGTTCGGTCATGAGTATTTCCTCCTGAGGATCCATGCTGATCCATTACTGGAGTTCCTCACAGGCAGACTGCCGAGTCCAGCGCGATTGGGTCCGAAACGAACGCGCCAGAACCTATATGGACTGGGCGCGTAACGGTTTGCTCGACACCAACATATGAATCTGACGGACATAGGGTGACGCGGACCGTCCGCGCCGCTATCTGCGCCCCATGACCGAGATCACACCGCAGATCGTCGCCGACCACGGCCTGTCCCCCGAAGAATATGAGCGCGTCCTGCGCGCCATCGGCCGCGAGCCGAACATGGTCGAGCTTGGCATCTTCTCGGTCATGTGGTCCGAGCATTGCAGCTACAAATCCAGCAAGATCCACCTGATGAAGCTGCCCACCAAGGGCCCCCGCGTCATCTGCGGCCCCGGCGAGAACGCCGGCGTCGTCGATATCGGCGACAATCAGGCGGCGATCTTCAAGATGGAGAGCCACAACCACCCCTCGTACATCGAGCCATACCAGGGCGCGGCGACCGGCGTCGGCGGCATCCTGCGCGACGTCTTCACGATGGGCGCGCGGCCGATCGCCAACCTCAACGCGCTCCGCTTCGGCCGGCCGGATCATCCCAAGATGCGCCACCTGATCTCGGGCGTCGTCCACGGCATCGGCGGCTACGGCAATTGCGTCGGCGTGCCGACCGTCGGCGGCGAAGTGAACTTCCACTCGGCGTATGACGGCAACATCCTGGTCAACGCGATGACCGTCGGGATCGCCGACCAGGACAAGATCTTCTATTCGGCCGCGAGCGGCATCGGCAATCCGATCGTCTATGTCGGCAGCAAGACCGGCCGCGACGGTATCCACGGCGCGACGATGGCCTCGGCCGATTTCGGCGAGGATTCGGACGCCAAACGCCCGACCGTGCAGGTCGGCGATCCGTTCACCGAGAAGTTGCTGATCGAAGCGTGTCTCGAACTCATGGCCACCGACGTCATCGTCGCGATCCAGGACATGGGCGCCGCGGGCCTCACCTCGTCGGCCGTGGAAATGGCGTCGAAGGGCGGCGTCGGCATCGAGCTGACGATGGACGACGTGCCGCAGCGCGAGACGGGCATGACGCCGTACGAGATGATGCTCTCGGAATCGCAGGAGCGCATGCTGATGGTCCTCAAGCCCGGCCGCGAAGCCGAGGCCGAGGCGATCTTCAAGAAGTGGGAGCTCGATTTCGCGGTCATCGGCCGCGTCACCGACACCGGCCGCATGGTCCTGACGTTCAAGGGCGAGACCGTCTGCGACATCCCGCTCGGCCCGCTCGCCGACGAGGCACCGCTCTACGATCGCCCGCACGTCCCGACGCCCAAGCCTGCGCCGCTCGCCAACGCGCCGCACAGCAGCGACATCGCCGCCGACCTGCTCACGCTGATGGGCTCGCCCGACATCGCCTCGCGTCGCTGGATCTGGGAGCAGTACGACCACATGGTCGGCGCCGACACGGTGCAGCGCCCCGGTGGCGA